>JBGATF010000029.1:0-121439 GCA_044229355.1 Limisphaerales bacterium | reverse complement strand
GGTCCGCACTGCCGGCGCGCTGCGGAGAGCGCGCCCTACCGTTCGGTTCATGGGGAGTTGCTTGTTCCTTTCGGACCTGCTCACGGGCCATGAAACTGGGGTGCGGGCGTCCTCGCCCGCAGAAGCTCTCGGACTACCAACGAGCTGGAACAATCCCAACCGTTTAAAATTTCCCGGCTTTCTGCGCCCGAGGACGGGCGCACCCCGGGGGGGCGGTTCATGGGGAGAGAGTTTTAGTCTGCTTGGATGCATGGGAGTCGGGGCCAGAAACCCCAGAGGCGATTTTCGGTTGGCGATCCAGGAGTCCGACCATCAGCAGTCGCAAATCAAAAATCGTAAATCCAAAATCACCCATACAGATCTGCGGCGAGCGGTGTCTATCCGGGTGTATGAACAACTGCACACGGTTCGAACGGATCGCGACAATGGGCTTGAGGGACGGCATGCCGCGACGGGCATTTTTGGCCGCCGGGCTCCTGGGCGTGCTCTGGCCCGGGCTGGTTGGTGGAGCGGAGGAGGCAAAGCCGGCCCTCGGGGCGACGGACGGAGCTGACCCGGCCTTGCCGGGGGTTCTCCGGCGGTTTGTGGCGGAGAAGGAGCGCCAAGCCGGGCGTTCTGCCAAGGCCCTCGGGAGCGAAGTGAGCCCGGAGGTGACCGACTATTTCAAGGCGGCCCTGGCGGGCGACTGGCAGGGGGCCATGGGGCGCTATGCGGAGGCGCGCGGATCCATCGCGATGCCGGACGCGGAAGCGGAGCCCGACAACTTTGCGGCTGCGGCCGTGCAGCGAGCGGTATTGCTCGAGGTGCAGCTGGCGTTGGAACAGGTGATGGACGGCAATCCCTCCCTGGCGCTCAAACTAGGGGAGCAGCTGATGGCCTGCGTGCCGGCGGGCGCGATCTACTTTGGAGGGACCGATCCGGGCCGGGGCCTGCCGACGGCCTTGAGCACGTCTCACGAGCGTGGCGACCCGTTTTTCACCCTCACTCAGAATGCCCTGGCGGATACGTTGTATCTTGCCTACCTGCGCCGAATCTACGGGGGGAAGATCGCGGTGCCGACGCGGGAGGACTCCGATCTGGCCTTCAAGGATTACTTGAGCGACTTGCAGCGCCGGATGGATCACGATCGAGCTCACCCGGAGGAGCCGCGCCAAATCAAGCCCGGCGAAAACGTGAGCCAGACCGAAGGCCGCCTGCAGGTCTCCGGGCAGGTGGCTGTCATGGCGATCAACGCCCGTCTGGCCCGGACAATTTTCGATCGGAACGACGGTCGTGAGTTCTACGTGGAAGAGAGCTTTCCTCTCGATTGGATGTATCCGCATCTGGCACCGGCGGGGTTGATTTTGAAGGTGGAGCGGAAGCCGCGCGCGGAGATCTCCGCTGCTGAAGTGGAGAAGGACTACGCGTATTGGGCGAAGGTGCTTCGGCCGGTGTTTGGCGACTGGCTGAAGGCGGAGGTCACCATGTCCAATGTCTGCGCGTTCGTCCGCAAGGTTCATGTGGAGCACAATCTTAAAGGATTTGCTGGGGACCCGGCATATCTGCAGTTGGAAGGAATCCGAAAGATTTACGCGAAACTGCGTGCCGCCATTGGCGGAGTCTACGCTTGGCGCCACGGTGAATCCAAGGAGGGCGCTTTCCGGCAACGGATGGCGCGGGCGGCCGAGTCCGCGTTCCTGCAGTCGTTCGCGGTTTGCCCGACCAACCCGGAGGCAATCTTTCGGTTGGTAAACCTTCTCGTGGTCGAGCAGCGGATCAACGATGCGCTGCAGCTGGTAAATCTGGCGGCGGAACTGGATCCGGCGCAGGCCAATCTCGAATCGTTGGCGGCCGAGTTGCGCCGGATGCAGGCGGGCGCCGGCCACCAGCGCTCGCCGAAGGGTGAGCAGTAGCCGGCGGCTCAACCCGCCGTGTGGTAGGTGATGGCGCGAATTTCGAGGTCGCGGCGGCCGCCCGGAAGCTGCAGGACGACCCGTTGTCCCAAGCGGGCGTTGAGCAGCGCCCGGGCGAGCGGAGACACCCAGCTGATCCAGTCGCGGGCCGAATCGACCTCGTCTGCACCCACGATGCGAAAGGTTTCCTCCACGCCATGCGGGTCGCGGACCGTGACGCTGGCGCCAAAGCGAACCGTATCGTGCGGTGGCGGCGGTGGTGTCACGACCTCGGCCGACTGCAGGGTGCGCTGGAGGAATTGCCGTCGGGCGGAATTGGCCTCCTCGCCACCCGATTCCAAACGCTCCAGCTCATCACGGAATTGCTGCGCCCCGTCGGGCGTCAGGTAATTACGGGCGCCCGGGGGTAACGCGGTCCGGGGACGCGCTGGCGTCGGCCGCTCGGGCAGGTCATCGGACTCGCGCGTGAAAGCCTTGCTCATCGCATGGATGGTGAATTCGTATCGCTCGCGAGCTGGCGAAATTCCATTTCGATCGCCTGCCATTTTCGGGCCATCGCCGCGACGCGCGCCGGTTCGGATGACGCCAGATCGATTTGCTCGCTCCGATCCCGATCGAGCCGGTAAAGCGCGTAGGTGTTGGTCTCGGGCCGTTTCGAGACCAGCTTCCAGTCGCCGATGCGCAGCGCGCGATTGTGTTCGTGGTGGAAGAACAGGTAATCGCGGGGGACGTCGACATCCCGGGCCAAGGCCGGGACGAGGCTTCGGCCCGGCAGCGCAGGGGCGGCTGTGCCGTGCCAGTCCGGCGCGCGTGGGGTGCCCAACAGGTCAAGGACGGTGGGAACGATGTCGATGAGATGGGCCGGCGTGTGGCGCAGTTCGCCGCGGGCGGCGAGTCCCTGCGGCCAATGCACGATGAACGGCGTGGCGATGCCGCCTTCGTGCACCCATGATTTGTGCAGGCGGAAAGGCGTGTTGGCGGCGCTGGACCAGCCCGGGCCGAGGCAGAGGAAGCTTTCGCCGGAACCCGCCGCCGCCGCGGGATTGTGGCGATCGCCGCGATTCAGGAATTCGGCGCTGGCGCCGTTGTCCGACGCGAAAAGAATCAAGGTCTGATCCAGCACCCCCATTGCGCTCAGCGCTGTCAGCACGCGTCCGATCTCTCGATCCATGCGGTCCACCATGGCGGCGTGGATCGCCATCTTGGTCGCCTGAAAACGCTTTTCGTCGACGGTCAGAGAGTCCCACGGCACGGCATGGCCCACCTCGCCGGGATCGATCTGGGATTTCAGCTCGGCGTCCGTGAGGTTCCAGTGAGGCACGATGTCCGGTTCCAGCGGACCCAGCGCGCCGGTGACGAGGCCGAGCTGGAGCTGGCGGGTGTGCCGTTCGCGCCGGAGAACGTCCCAGCCCGCCAGGTAGCGGTCGCGATGCCGGGCGATATCCTCGGGCGGCGCCTGAAGCGGGAAGTGCGGCACCGTGTAGGCCAGGTAGGCGAAGAAAGGTTGGGTGGGAAAATTTTCCCGGTGATGACCCAGGCAGGCGAGGAGGAAGTCGGTGAAGGCGACGGTTGTGTAGTAGTTGGAGCCGCGGGGCACGGGAGGTTGGCGGACATCGTCGACCAGATGGTGGCTCGGATGGAAATTATGATCGTGATCTTCCAGTCGGTAGGAACGATCGAACCCGCCGTCCGCCAGCGAACGCGGCGCTCCGTTCACGTGCCACTTGCCGCTGTGGTAGGACCGGTAACCCAGGGGCTTGAGGTAGTGAGGCAGGAGCCGCGTCCAGGCCGGCAGTCGACCTTGCGGCGGGTCCATGCGGATTTGCTGGGGGTAGTGCCCGGTCAGGAGCGCGGCCCGGGAGGGCCAGCAGCGAGCCGTGTTGTAAAACTGGGTGAAACGCAGGCCATTGGTCGCCAGCCGATCCAGGTTGGGCGTCGGGATCTCGCCGCCGTAACAGCCCAGATCCGAGAAACCGAGATCATCGGCCAGAATGATCAACAGATTCGGGCGGGATGCGGCCCGCACCGGGTTCGCCGCATCCGGCGTCGCCGCGCGCGCGGACGTCACCGCGAACCCCAACGCAATTGCCAGACCCGCGAGCCGCCCGAAGGTCGTCAGGGCGCGATGCCAGCGCGCCCGGGGCGGCGCGCTCCGGAAATGGCGAACAGCTCGGGCCATCATACGCGACCCCTGTTCTGACACAGGTTTCGCACGCGGGGCAGCAAGAAAGTGACGGGTGACGACTGATGAGCGGGTCAGACCAACGCATCACTCGTCCCTCGTCCCTCGTCACTTCTTCTACAACCTGCGATTGCTCCTCCCGGTGGGTTCACTACACTCGCGCCATGAAAATGAAACGGTGTTGGCTGGCGGCGACAGGCGTGGTTGGGCTTGCTCTCACGAGCCTGGCGCCGGCGGGTTGGTCGGCGGCGTGGAAGCCGGTGGAGGGGCACATCATGACCAAATGGGCGGACGACGTCCGCCCGAACAAGGTGCACCCGGAATATCCGCGGCCGACGCTGGTGCGCGAGGCGTGGCAGTCGTTGAACGGGCTTTGGGAATTTTCGATCCTGCCCACCAACGTGCCGTTGGCGCTGCAATTCAACCGCCGGATCCTGGTGCCGTTTCCGATTGAGTCCGCGCTGTCCGGCGTGGCCCGGCCGGTGGGCTCGGCGAATCGCCTTTGGTATCGCCGGACGTTTTCGGCTCCCCGCGAGTGGCAGGGTAAGCGCATTCGGCTGAACTTTGGCGCGGTGGATTGGGAGGCAACCGTGCGGGTCAACGGCCGTCGGGTGGGCGTGCATCAGGGGGGCTACGATCCGTTCAGCTTCGACATCACCGACGCGCTGGTGCCGGGCGCGCAGCAGGAGTTGATCGTGGCCGTGTGGGACCCCAGCGACGATGGTCCCCAGCCGCGGGGCAAGCAGGTGAACAAGCCGGGTGGAATTTGGTACACGCCGACCACGGGTATCTGGCAGACGCCCTGGCTCGAGCCGGTCAACCCCGCGTCGGTGGAGCGGCTTAAGATCACGACGGACTTTGATGCCGCGGCGGTGTCGGTGCAGACGTTTGTGCGCGGGGCGGGCGGGCGGCTGGCGGTGAAGACGGAGGTGCTCGAGGGCCGCCGCGTGGTTCAAGAGGGCACCGTGCAGGTGGACGGCGCGGAAGGGGCGGCAGGGCCCGTGGTGCGAATCCTCGTCCCGGAGGCGAAGGCCTGGAGCCCTGATTCGCCTCATCTCTACAACCTGCGGGTGACGGTGACGAAGGATGGCCAGGTGACGGACGAGGTGACCTCCTATTTCGGCCTGCGAAAGATCGCGAAGGTGCGGAACGAAGCGGGGGAACTGCGCATTCAGTTGAACAACCGGACCCAATTCATGCTCGGCCCGCTCGATCAGGGATTCTGGCCGGACGGCTTATATACTGCGCCGACGGACGAGGCGTTGAAGTGGGACATTGAGATGACGAAAAAGCTCGGGTTCAACCTGGCGCGCAAGCATGTGAAGGTGGAGCCGGAGCGGTGGTATTACTGGTGCGACCGCCTGGGTCTTCTCGTCTGGCAGGACATGCCAAGCGGCGATCGGAGCGCCGAGTGGCATGGGCCGAGCGGGGTGGACGGGAAGGAGATGACGCGGACGGCCGAGTCCCGGACGATCTACGAGCGCGAGTGGAAGGCGATTATCGACGCGCGCTACAATCATCCCTGCATCGTGACGTGGGTGCCATTCAACGAAGGGTGGGGCCAGTTTGATACGGTGCGGATTCTCGATTGGACCCGGGCTTACGATCCCACGCGTCTGGTGGATGGCGCGTCCGGAGGCAACCATTTCCCGGCGGGTGACATCCTCGATCACCATCAGTACCCGGGGCCGGGTGCGCCCAAGCGGGTCACCGATCGCGCGATGGTGCTGGGCGAGTTTGGCGGGCTGGGGTTGCCGGTGAAGGGGCATACCTGGCAGGGGGACAAGAACTGGGGTTATCGTTCGTTCAAGAGCCCGGAGGAAGTGACGGCGGCGTATGAAGGGTTGCTGACGAAGCTGCATCCGCTGGTCGGCAGCGCGGGGTTGTCCGCGGCGATTTACACGCAGACGACCGACGTCGAGGTGGAGGTGAACGGGTTGTTCACCTACGACCGCAAGGTGACGAAGCTCGATGCGTCGCGGGTGGCGGCGGTCAACCGCAAGGTTTATGGCCCGCCGCCGGCGCCTCCGCGGATTTTGACCCTCAGCCCCACGGCGCTGGATGCCCGGACGGAGTGGGCCTACGCGACGGCGGCCCCGGCGACCAATTGGGCGACGCTTGATTTTGATGACAAGAGCTGGCGGCGCGGGCAGGCCGGGTTTGGGACCGCGGCCACTCCGGGCGCGAAAGTCGGGACCGAATGGGCGTCGACCAACATTTGGATCCGGCGAGTGTTTGAAGTGAAGCCGTGGTTCCGGCCCGCTGGCCTCCGCTTGATGGCGCATCACGACGACGACGCGCGGGTTTATTTGAATGGCCGCTTGATTGCCGAGTTGTCCGGGTTCACGCGGGGTTACGAACCCGTGGCATTGGACGAACGGGTCCGGCAGGCGCTCATCGTTGGCCGCAACGTGCTCGCGGTCAGTTGCCGGCAAACCGGCGGCGGGCAGTACATCGATGTGGGGCTGGAGGACGAAGCCGCGCCGTAGTGGAGTCGCCGATCGCGCCTTCCGGGCCGCGCTCGTGGTTGGCGGCGGTTCGGAATTTGGAGCGCTCGGACTGGTTGGAGCTTTCTCCCGGGCACGGGTCCTCCGGCCGGCGTGAGCGCCAGCCCGCGCGCGGCGCTGTGCGCGGCGCCGCGGTCAGAGGCTCCGGTGGATCATCTCCAGCGCCAGGACGGCGTAGGCAGTGACCAGGGCCGGATCCTTCTCCCACCAGCGGGCATTGTCGTTCTGCCACGAGCCATCCCGCTGCTGAAGATTCATCAGCCGCAGGGCCACGTCCCGGCGCCAGGGGATGGATCGCCCATCCGCCAGCTTGAGGTCTCCGACGCCGTAGGCATTGAGGGCTTTGGTCATCGTATGCAAATAAAAATAAAGCCCCTGCGGGCCCATGCCGGGGTTCTCGTCGAGGGTGTAGTTTCGGCGCAGCCAGTCGAACACGGCGACGACGCGAGGATCATTATGGTCAACCTGGGCGTAGATGTAGCTCAGCATGCCCCCGTAACTGATGCTGCCGTAGGAGCGAAGGGCCACGCGTTTGGTGATCACGTTCGTTTCCGAACCCGCCATGCTGTGGCCGGGGTAATAGACAAATCCTCCCAGGTTTCGCGGGTCGTCCGAGACCCATGGCTGCCGGTTGTGGCTCGGCAGGTTCTGGCAGTTTTGCAAAAACTGGATGGCCGCAGCCCAGTTCAGGTCGGGTTCGCCCGGTTTCGGTGGATCGGTGACCGCGAGCCGTCGCGAATAATGCAACGCCTCGAGCGCGGCCAACGTGTTGCCCATGTCGGAATGTTCATAGCGCGAGCCGTATCCGATGCCGCCGTCAAACACATCGTCGGCGCGCCCTTTTTCGCCGAAGTCGCGCTGCAGCCCGATGAGAAACTGACGGGCGCGGCGGGCCACGGGATCGTACTCCGGACGTTGGGCGACGGTCAGGGCAACGAGCGCGATGGCGGTGTTGTAGGTGACGAGATTGCTTCGGTGAATGCCGCCATCGGGGCGGACATTGCTGAGGATGAAGTCATAGCCGTGTTGCACCCAGGCGGGGCGCGCGTTCGTGTAGCGGCCTGCGGGATCGCCCATGGCGGCGGTCAGCGCGAGGGCGGTGACGGCGGGCTGATCGGGAGTCGACCACCATCCGTTGCTATTCTGGTGATTTTCGAGCCAGGACAACCCGCGGTCGACGGCGTGCTGGATCTCGTGGCGGAAGGACCGCTGCGGATCCGCGCCCGGCAGGTCCGGGGTTTGCGCGGCCGGACGGAGAAGGGAGCCGAGCAGACACGCGGCCGTGACCAGGAACGAGCGAAGCGGGCGGCCGATGGGAGCGAAGGCGGTCGGGCGATTCATGGGGAGCAGAGTGCCTGGGCAGGTTCCGTTCGCAAGCGGGAAACGGTTGCAAAACGGGCCTGCCGGACGGCGCGTGGCCATCCGTGTCCGTGGGCCCGGGGCCGTAAAAGCCACGACACGCCTGAGCCGTTCGTTTCCTTGCCATCGTTAGGACAACGTCCTACGGTCTCGGCCCAGTTATGGAAAAAGTTGTCATCATTGGTTCGGGGTGCGCGGGGTTGACGGCGGCGATCTACACCGCACGGGCGAATTTGAAACCGGTGGTTCTGATGGGCACGAGCCTGCCGGGCGGTTTGCTGACCACCACCAGCATCGTCGAAAATTTTCCGGGGTTTCCGGAGGGCGTGGACGGGAGCGACTTGATGAGTCGCCTGCAAAAGCAGGCGGAACGTTTTGGCGCCCAGTTGCGCTACGCGAACGCCACCGCGGTGAATCTGTCGCGGCGGCCCTTTAGCCTGGAGACGGACGACGGACCCATCGAGGCCCAGTCCGTCATCGTGGCCACCGGGGCGGGCCATCGCCATCTCGGCCTCGAGAGCGAACATATCCTGGACAAGAAGGGCGTGACTTATTGCGCGACGTGCGATGGCGCGCTGCCCCGCTTCCGCAACAAGCCGCTGGTGGTCGTCGGGGGCGGCGACTCGGCGTGCGAAGAGGCGACCTACCTGACCCGCTTTGGCTCGGTCGTTTATCTCATCCATCGCCGCGACACGCTCCGCGCCTCCTGCATCATGGCCGAGCGCACGTTGGCGAATCCGAAAATCAAACCGGTCTGGGACAGCGTGGTCACCGAGGTGCTGGACGTGGCCAAGGGCGACGTCACCGGCGTGCGCGTGAAAAACCTGAAGACGGGCCAGGAAAGCGTGCTCGACTGCTCGGGTCTGTTTGTGGCCATCGGCCACGTGCCGAACACTGAATTGTTCAAGGGCGTCCTCGATCTCGACGAGAACGGTTACGTCGTCCGGACCAACGGCTCCGCCACCAACATCGAGGGAGTCTTCGTCGCCGGGGACTGCTCGGATCACGTCTATCGCCAGGCGGTGACCGCAGCCGGGATGGGGTGTGCCGCGGCGATTGACGCGGAGCGGTACCTGGCGGGCTTGAATCAGTGACGGCCAAAAAAAACGGCGACGCCCGAGGCGTCGCCGTTTAGGAACCGGGGATTTCGGGCGAGCTAAGGCGACGATGGCTGGCTGACGACGCGGTAGAACCGCGCCGGGCTGATGCTGGTGTTGGTGTAGCTCATCGAGCCTTCAAAGGCGAGCCTCGCCCCGCCCGGTTCATCGGCGAAGGCGGCGTTCAGATCCGGGGTGGACTGAACCTTGTAATAAAAGCCGCGGCGGGTGTTGAATTTCACGGCCGTGCGATTGTTGGCCAGGCGGGCTGAGGAGGCATAAACCGGATAGTTCGTAATCGAGCCATCAAAGTATTGTTGCGCCAGCGCCCAGACGGCCAGTCCGGCACGGGATCCGGCCCGGCGACCGGGCAGATCGTCGCAGGGCGGGTGGATGCCGCCCCAGATGCGGGAGATGCCCGCTTGATCGGCGGCGTCGTAGTAGGTCGCCCATTGGAGCTGGAGCGGCGCACTGGGGCCTTTTTCGAAGCCGAGGCCCGTGTCCGTGGCGAACGAGTAGGTGAACATCCCACCCGGGAAAAACGGGGTCCCGGTGACCGCTGCCATAACCTCCGCCGCCGAGCGGCTGAAGGTGCTGTGGCCGGAGATGTATCCCGGAAATGGCGGGGTGACGAAATTCGTCCGCTGATAGGGGATCCACGAGTCGGCGTGCATCCAGTGCACTCCCTGATAGGAGGTGTGCGGATCGCCCGGTTGCCCAGGCCAGCCCAGCACGGCAATCTTTCCGCTCAACAAGCCGGCGTGGCGGCCGGACGAGATCGTCTCTGACGTGACCAGCTCAATCAAGCCAGGGACGAGGGGCAGGCCGTCGTGATGGTAAGACGTCAGGCCCGGATCGCTGGATTGGCCGAGTTGAGCCATGTAACGGATGGCGCTAAGCGGCCGCCAGCCGTCGTAATAGCGTTTCACGGACCAGGCGGTGCAGGCCGCTTCGTGGACGGCGGCGTTCAGGGCGAAATACACCTTCACGTCCCACTCGAGCGGGTCAACGACCGGGCCCGTGCCGCCAATGCGCCGGACCAGGGCGGGGTGGTCGGCGACCTGGTTGGCGAGAACGTTCCAGTGGCCGGGAGGCGTTTCGGAGTTCGGTCCATCCGCCCAAAATTCCGCGAGGATGCGCACGAAGTCGCCGCGCTTGACCACCTGCGGCGCGTAAGGAAGGCCGGTGGCCGGGTTGACCGGATGGCCGGTTCCGTCGTTTGCGCCCAGGCTGTTGTTGCCGTAGGCGCCGGGCGAGATGTCCACCGTCACCCCGTCGTCCGGGGTGAGTTCACTGCCGGCCCGAATGACGTAAACGATGTTGGTCCGAAACGCAGCGTCGCCGACGCCGCCCAGGAACGGCGGCGGGCCGGGATCGAACCAGGGCTTGGTCGCGTCGTCCCGGGTGGCCGCAAACGGGCGAACCTTCAGCCACTGGGCGCCTTGATAAAGCTGGACCGGGCCGACCGGAAATCCGTTTTGATCGAGGGCGTTTTGGATCTGGAGGCGTTGCCAGTGATTGATGTCAAAGACAAACACGCCGGGGAATTGAGTGGGGAGCGGTGGGTTCAGATAGATGTAGCCCCCCTCGTCGACCGGGTAGTCGGGATACGGCACGGCCTGCGTGCCATTGGTCTGGCGGCAGCCATCGTTGATGAAGTAAGCGGAGACGGCGTCGTAGACCGAGTTGCCGACGCCGGCCGGGGTGGAGACGTCGCGGGTGTTGTTCGCCGGGTTGTAGCCGAGTGAGACCATGGCGTTGGACAGGAGCGCCAGCGTGGTGTCCGCGCTGCGTGAGAAGAAGTAGCGCTCCTTCAGCATGCGGTAGGCGGCGTAGCTGATCGCCTCGCGGCGCGCGGCCTCGATGTCCCCCGCCGTGTGCTTGTCGTGATAAACGAAGCCGACCGGGCCGTTGGTGTAGGCGGCCCAGGCGTCGTACATGCAGGACGCCGTGCTGAATAGATTGCGCGCCTGGGCGGGCGGATGCGGGTTGTCGATGCGGATGGCCGCGAGGTTTTGCTCGTTCCAAAAGCGCGCGATCGTCAGCGGACCCGTGCCCTGGGCGGACACTCCCGGGATGAGCAGCGCCAGCCCGCAGAAGCCGGCCAGCGCCGGGGAAACAACAGGTCCGCGCGGGGCGGGCGACGGCGCAAAACGAGGGTGAAGATTGAGAAGGGTCTTCATACGTCAGAAGCTTTGGAAACGGGCCATTACGACTTAAATTCGTCCGGGTGATTCAGGCTGATACGTTAGGGTTGGTTCCGACGGCGCTCAAGGGGTTTCTCTCCCGGGCTGCCCCGTATTCCAAATCCGGGAATCCCTTACCGTGCACCGATCTTGCTTCGGGAGAGTCCGCGCATGGTTCATCCCGTCCGCCCGCGTCCGCGTCCGCCGGCCAGCGGGCTGACTTCGCCCGCATCCGGTCGCCATCGCCAAAGGGACGGATTGGTGAACGCAATTCCTGACGCCGGCGGGCTGGGCCGATTGGCCCGCCTGCGACGACCCGCGCTCTGCGGCTTGGCGCGTCGAGCGGCCCGGGGCCGTTTTCGTTCTGGTCAGCGCGGGGGGGGAGGAGTAGAAGGGAAATGATTCATGCCCGCCCAGAATCTAGCGTCGAAGCTGCAGCAAAGGATCATTCTCTATTCCGCGCTGGGCATTCTCGCCACGGGCGTGGTGGTGGGCCTGGCGGGCCTGATGCCGCTGGTGCTGCAATTGCGCGAATCCCAGACGCGCGGCGTGCAGTTGGATCTGCGAATGCAGATCCAGAAGGTCAATGAGTTTGTCGCCGCAGCCAAACAGTCGCCAATTCTTCGCAATTCGCGGATTCCCATCCGGGACGATCTCGCCGCCTACGCGGAAGGGCAGCTGAGCCTCGATGAGTTGCGGGCGCAGTGTGCGCATTGGATTTCCGATCGATTGTCCTTTTCCAGCAACACCGTCGGGTTGGTGGTTCTGGACGCCAAGGGCGGCTTGCTCGCCGAGGGCGGCGAAAAGATCCCGACGGCCTTGCGGCGGTTCCCGCTGGACCCGGATGGCGAACCGGTCCTGGCCGGCCCCATCGTCGTCGGCGGCCTGCCCATGCTGGTGGCCTCAGCTCCGGTGGTGACCCCGACCGAGCAGGTCGTCGGCGGAGTGGTTGTGCTGCGTCGAATGACCCAGCTCCAGCGCATCGTCACGGACTATGCGTTGGGGAAGTCGAGCGCGGATTTTGCGCCGAGCTCCGAGACCATCGTGGGTGACCTGGGTAACCCGGACCGGCCGATCTTTTTTGGCTTTCGACCGGGTCGATTCTCAGTCATCGGCGACGCCGCGAAGGAGTCGGCGATTCGCAAGGCGCTGGAGGCCGCCCAAAGGGAGCGCCAGCCGGGGGTGCTGCTCCCTGAGGATTTGGGCGGGACCCCGCTGGTCATCGCCTACGGTCCAGTGGAAGGCGTCCAGTGGGGCGTGGCGGTCCGGGTTGACCGCGACGAGCTGTTTGCGTCGATCAACCGACGGTTGATCAGCGTGGGTCTGGTCCTGTGCGCATTCCTGCTGGCGGGCACGGCCGGCATGGTGGTGCTGCTTCGGCCCATGGCCGGGCGGATGATCGTGCATACGGACGAGCTGGAGAGCCAGGTCTATGAGAAGACCGCCGCGCTGAACACCGAGCTGGGTGAGCGCCTGCGCGCGGAGCGTTCTCTCCGGGACTCCGAGGCCCTTTACCATTCGCTCGTCGACACGCTGCCAATCAACATTCTTCGCAAGGATCTCCAGGGCCGCGTCACATTTGGCAACCGTGGCTACGTGGAAAAAATGGGCCGGCCGCTGAGCGAGCTGCTGGGCCGCACCGATTTTGAGCTGTTCCCCCAGGAGTTGGCCGAGAAATACCTGCGCGACGATCAGCAGGTGGTCCAGCAGGGGCGCATCTTCGAGGATGTCGAGGAGCACCGCCAGGCCGACGGCGCACGGAGCTACGTGCATGTGCTGAAGGCGCCAGTCCGGGACTCGAGCGGCAAGGTGACCGGCATCCAGGTCATCTTCTGGGACGTGACCGATCGGAAACGGGCGGAGGACGCGCTGCAGCAAACGACGGCGGATCTGGTGCGTTCGAACAAGGAGCTGGAACAGTTCGCCTATGTGGCGTCGCACGATTTGCAGGAGCCCCTCCGGATGGTCACGAGTTACACCCAGCTCATTGCGCGGCGGTATGCCGACAAGCTGGACCAGGACGCCAAGGAGTTCATGCAGTTCGCGGTGAACGGCGCGCTGCGGATGCAGCGGTTGATCCAGGATCTGCTGGCCTACTCGCGGGTGGGAACGCGCGGGCAGCCATTCGAGCTGGTGGACTGCAACGATGTGCTGGTCGCGGTTCGGGAGAACCTGCGGCTGGTGATCGAGGAGACCGGAGCCGAGCTGCGGACGGATCGGCTCCCCCTCGTAATGGGAGATCCCGTCCAGTTGACGCAGCTGCTGCAGAACCTGGTGGGGAATGCGCTGAAGTTCCGCGGCCAGGCGACGCCCCGCATTGTCATTCGATGCGAGCGCAGACCGTCGACCGTCTGTCCAATCGACGCCGGGCCGGGCCCCGGGGTCAAAAGCGCCGTTCCGGACGAGGAGTGGGTCATCCAGGTCGAGGACAACGGCATCGGGATCGAGCCGCAGTATTTCGACAAGATCTTTGTCATCTTCCAGCGGCTGCACTCGCACGACCAATATCCCGGAACCGGAATTGGGCTGGCCATTTGCCGCAAGATTGTGGAACGGCATGGAGGACGCATCTGGGTCGAGTCGATCGCCGGGCGGGGTTCGACATTTTCGTTCACCCTGCCCGTGGCGGAGTTGGCGGTGGAGGCGCCTGCGGGTTCTGCCGCTGGCCCGGCGGCAACGGGTGCGACGACGTATGGGGGAGCATTGGACGAGCGGCGCGACGCCAGAGCCGGTGCCGCCACCAGCGGCACGGGCGTGATGACCACGATGGCCGGGGCGCAACCTGGCGCCGCGTCCTCCGCATCCCGGCCGCGGAAGGCCACGACGGTTTGATCGGGGTCACTTCCATGCCCGGCGACGCCCTGGTCGAAATTTTGCTCGTGGAGGACAACGCCGGCGATGCCCGCCTCGCCCGGGAGGCGTTGCGCGAGGCCCGGATCGCCCATCGATTGACGTGGCTGCCGGATGGCGCCGAGGCCTTGGCCTACCTGCGCCGGCAGGGAGATTATGCCGCCGCACGCCGGCCGGACCTGATGCTTTTGGATCTGAACATTCCGCGGAGGAACGGCCGGGAAGTCCTGGCGGCCGTCAAAAGCGATCCGGAGCTTTGCCGGATTCCGGTCCTGGTTCTGACCACATCCCAGGCGCAGGAGGATATCCGGTGCGCTTACCAGCTCAATGCCAACGGCTATATCTCCAAACCGGTCGACCTCGATCGCTTCATCGCCGCAGTGCGCGCGATCGAGGAGTTTTGGCTGAACACGGTGACCCTGCCGAAGGTGTAAGGCGGCGGATGGCGTCCTGGGCCACATAAACATGCCGATTCAACTCCAGCCTGGGGACGACGCTCGCGGCACTGACGTGCCTCCTTCCACGTCGTCGTCGGCGGCGTCGTCGGCGCCGCCGCAGATGGAGACGTCGGAGCCGATTCGCGTCCTGCTGGTCGAAGACAACCCCGGGGACGTCCGCCTGTTCCGGGAGTTGATCCGGGACACGGGAGTGAGCGCATTTGAGTTTGATGTTGCTGGACGCCTGGGCGCTGCCCTCGAGCGGCTGCGCCGTGGCGACATCGGGCTCGTGTTGTCCGATCTGTCGTTGCCCGACAGCCGGGGCTTGGCGACGTTTCAGGCATTGCACCGGGCCGCGCCGGACGTGCCGGTGATCGTGCTCAGCGGCCTGGCCGACGAGGCCATGGCCGTCCAGGCCGTGCACGAAGGGGCCCAGGATTATCTGGTCAAAGGTGTCGGGCTCGGCGACGGACATTTGCTCGTCCGGGCGATGCATTATGCCATCGAACGGGCCAAGGTCGGCCGCCAGCTGGAGCGATATGCCGAGGAGCTCCGGCGAAAAAACACCCAGATGGAGGCGGACATGGCGATGGCCCGCGAGCTCCAGTTGAGCTTCCTGCCGCAACAGTATCCCACCTTTCCTCCGGACTGCCCTCCGGAGCACAGCGCGTTGCGCTTCGTCCATCGCTATCGCCCGGCCGATGCCGTCGGCGGCGATTTTTTCACGGTCATTCCCATCAGTGACCACGCCGCCGGGGTGTTTATCTGCGACGTGATGGGGCACGGGCTGCGGGCTGCGCTGTTGACGGCGGTGCTGCGTGGGCTGATGGAAGAGTTGAAAGGCGGAGCGATGGATCCGCCGCGGTTTCTGGCCGACGTCAGCCGGAGTTTCCATTCAGTTTTGCGCAGGACGGACGAGACGATCCTGGCCACGGGCTTTTATCTGGTGGCAGATGTGGCGGCGGGCGAATTGCGGTTTGCGAGCGCCGGTCATGCGAGTCCGCTGATGTTCGATCGCCAGCACGGGGTGGCGCGCGATTTGCAGGAGGGGCGGGCGGGACGTGGTCCGGCGCTCGGGCTTTTTCCCGAGGCCGTGTATCCCGAAGCGCGGGCAAAATTTTCGCCGGGCGACGCGGTGATATTGTATACCGACGGAATTTGCGAGGCGACAGGAGCGGGTGGCGACGAGTTTGGGCTGGAGCGGCTGCGCGGCGTGATTCAAAGCCGCTGGCAGCGGCCCGTGGACGAAATCTTCGACGAAGTGCTGCGCTCGCTGCAGGAGTTCACCGGAACGCCGACGCTGGCCGACGACGTGGCGTTGGTCGGGGTGGAGTTCGCCGGGCCTTGGCCGGGGTCCGGGCGGGCCGGCGGTTTGCGTGGCCACCCGCGCACCGCATGAGCAAAAAGAGCGGCCGGATCGCAGCGTTGATCGCGTCCTGCGAAGGGCGGGCCTGGGACGCCCATTACCTCGGATACTTCGAATGCTTCAATCGGCAGTTGTTCTATGAAGCTCACGACGTCCTCGAAGAGCTTTGGCTGAAAGACCGGGCCGGCCGCCACGGCAACTTTTACAAGGCGTTCATCCAGTTCGCCGGGGCCTTTGTTCATCTGCAAAAAGATTCTCCGCGTCATCCCCGACTGCGGCCAGCGGCCGCTCTGCTTCGATTAGCCAGGGGATATCTGGAGCCCTACGCGCCATGGCACGAGGGGCTGGATGTGCTGCGAATCCGCGACCTGGCGGCCGAATGGCTCAGCGAACTGGAGGGTGGCGGTTACACGCTGAATCCGCTGTCGACAAAACTGCCACCGGTTCTGGCGCTGCCGGACGCCGATCGGATCCGTGACCGCTAGGAAAAACCACGCTTCACGACCGCCTTCTTCAGCCGCGCGGTTTGGATGGCGGGCTTTCACCTTTATTCGCCGTGGCGGACGAGGAAGAACATCTCGGGCGGTGATATGGGATGGCCGGACGATAGAAGCGCGTCGCGGTTTTGCAGGACGGCGTTTCGCGAGACGGCGGGCGCGGGCGCGGGCGATTGGAGTGGAACCGGGATGGACCTTGCCACCAAAGTGCTTCTGACTATGATGAGCGCCAGATTGGCGCGGCTTAGTGATGGTCTCAGCGGGCGGCCTGGTTCGAAACGGCGCGGTGGACGATGGATCGCCCGGGCATGGAGCGCGGCACATGATTCGATCCTTTGCGTTTACAACTCAGGGCAAGCTGCACAGCAAGGACATTGAGGCGTTCCTCATGCCGACGCTGCTGGCGGATACGAATCTCTTTCTGTGGGTCGACCTCGAGAAGCCGACGCCGGAGGAAACGCGCCTTGTCCTGGAGGACATCTTTCACTTTCACCCGTTGTCCATCGAGGACTGCGTGTCGCCCAGCCCGTCGCCGAAGGTGGAGGAGTATTCGCCCAAGGATGAGGATCTGTTTTCGACCTACCTGTTCATCGTCATCCACGCGGTGGATTACAGCCGGAAGGATGGCGTCTTCGCCACGAGCGAGCTCAATTTCTTTCTCGGCAAGAATTTTTTGGTGACGTTCCACGACGTGCCGTTGCGCAGCGTGCAGATGACGGAGGAGCGCTGTTTGAAGAGCACGGTGCACATTGCGCGGGCGCCCGATCGCGTCGCGCACACGCTCCTGGACGGGATCGTCGAGAACTACAAGCCGGCGCTGGATGAGCTGTCCTTCGAGCTGGCGGAGCTCGAGCAGAAGGTGGTCGACGATCCGTCGCCGAAGATCCTCAACCAGATCATCAAGACAAAGAAGGAGGTGCTGCATCTCCGCCAGATCATCGGGCCGCAGCGCGAGGTCCTGGCGCGTTTTGCCGCGGGCGAATTCAAGCTGATCCGCCCCCACCTCGTTCCGTATTATCGCGACGTATACGACGGCCTTTACCACATCTCGGAGGTGGCCCAGAGCTACACGGACTCGTTGACCGGCCTGTTGCACATCTACCTCAGCATGTCCTCGAACCAGACCGGCGAGGTGGTCAAGCTTTTGACGATGATCACCATCATCACGACTCCGCTCATGGTGGTGGGCACGTGGTATGGGATGAATTTTGAATTCATGCCGGAGCTGCATTGGAAGCTCGGCTATGAGCTGGCCGTCGCGCTGACGGTGGTCTCGACGGCGCTGACCTACTGGTGGTTCCGGCGCAAGAAATGGATTTGAGCCTGTGTCGCACGGCACAAAATCGAGTTTTCTGGAGAAGGTGCTCGGCCGCATCGGGCGGCTGGACAAGGAAGGCCTGCAAACTGTCGTGGAGCGCCTCGCCCGCGAGCGCTCGTTCCTCGAGACGCTGTTCAACACGATTGAGGACGGCGTGCTGGTGGTGGATGAGACCGGGCGGGTGATCTACTTCAACCAGGCGGCGGGGAGGCTGCTGGGCCTGCCGGCCTCCACGACCGAGGGCCAGCCCATCAGCCGTATCCTGCCCGAGCTTGAATGGGAAAAGCTGATCGGAGTGGATCGCCGCGGAGGCACGCGCCTGACGCGCCACGAATTCGAGCTGCAATATCCGCGGCCATCGTTCATCAGCCTCTACGCTGCGCCGCTGGACGGTGAGGCCATCGGCAGCTCGGGTGTCGCGTTGATCCTTCACGACGCCACGGAGGCGCGCCAGCGCACCCACGAGGCCATCGAAAGCGAGCGAATCCAGGCGCTGACGCTGCTGGCGGCGAGCGTGGCGCACGAGATCGGAAACCCGCTGAACGCCCTCCACATCCACCTGCAACTCATGGAGCGGGAACTCGCCCGGCTCCGGCCCGTGGCGGCGCGGCCGGCCGCCCCTTCGCTCGCCCCCACCCGCCTGGCGGCCCGCCGCAAGCCGGCGGTCTCCTCCGATGTCGGCCCCGCGCCCGCCGAGCTGGGCGAACGCGTGGAGCGGCTCGAGCGCTATCTTGAAGTGTGCAAAGGCGAGATCACCCGCCTCGACTACACCGTCACGCAATTCCTCCAGGCCATCCGCCCGTCCGTCCCCCAGTTCCGCTCGGTTTCCGTCAACGATGTGGTGCGCGAAGCGGTGGAGCTGTTGCGGCCGGAGGTTGAGAATCGCGGCATTGCCATTCGCGAAAAATTGCTGCGCCAGCTCCCGCCGTCGCCCATCGATCCGGCCCAAATCAAACAGGTCCTGGTGAACCTGATCAAGAACGCCAGCCAGGCGATGACGCGCGGTGGCGTGCTCACGCTGGAGACGGGTGTCTCGGCGGACGGCGTGGTGCTGAGCGTGCAGGACACCGGGGCGGGCATCCCGGCGGATCAGCTGAGCCGCATTTACGAGCCCTTCTACACGACGAAGAAGAAGGGGTCGGGTCTGGGCCTGATGATCGTCCGGCGCATCGTGCAGGAGCACCATGGGCAGATGCACGTGGAGAGTCACGTGGGGGAGGGGAGCGTGTTCCGGATCTGGCTGCCGTTGGTGGACCGGCCGACGCGGCTGATTGAGGCGCGGCACGATTGAGCATGAACGAAAAGCCGATGCTGTTGATTGTGGATGATGAGAAGCCCACGCGCGAAGGCCTGCGCGCGGCGCTGGAGGAGCGATACGACGTCTATGTCGCCGAGGACGCGGCGACGGCGATGGACCTGCTCGAGCGCGAGCATTTCGACGTGCTGCTGACGGACTTTCGATTGCCGAACGAAGACGGCCTGAAGTTGATCAAGAGGGCCAAGTCGCTCAGCCGACCGCCGGTTTGCGTGTTGATGACGGCCTACGGGTCGGAGGAGATCGCGGTGCAGGCCATGAAGAACGGGGCGGACGACTACATCGCCAAGGGACGGCTGCAGATTGACGAGCTGGAGATGCGGATTGCGCGGGCGTTGCGGGGGCAGGTTTTGGAGGCGGAAAACACCGCGCTCAAACAGCAATTGGATCGAAAATACGGTTTGGAAAACATCATCGGCGAATCGCCGGCGATGCAGGAGGTGTTCGATCTGGTGCGGATGGCGGCGCCGGTGAAGGCGAACGTCCTGATTCTCGGTGAGAGCGGGACCGGCAAGGAGCTGGTCGCGCGCGCCATTCACCAGCTGAGCCCGCGGGCCAAGCAGCCGATGGTTTCGGTGCATTGCGCCGGGCTGCCGGCCACGCTGATTGAGGCCGAACTTTTCGGCCACGAGAAGGGCGCCTTCACCGGGGCGCACGAGCGTCGCATCGGACGGGTCGAGCAAGCGCAGGGCGGGACGCTGTTTCTGGACGAGATCGGCGAGATCGACGCCAGCACCCAGGTGAAGCTCCTGCGCTTTCTCGGCGAGCGCACCTTCGAACGGCTGGGCTCCAGCCGGACCCTGCAGGCCGACGTCCGCCTGGTGGCGGCGACCAACAAGAATCTGGCCGAGATGGTGCGGGCGGGCACGTTTCGCGAGGATCTCTACTTCCGATTGAAGGTGCTGGAAATTCACATGCCTCCGCTGCGCGAGCGAAGGACCGACGTTCCGCTCCTCGCCCAGGCATTCCTCCGGGCCAGCGCCCGGGAGAACGGGAAGGACGTGCGGGAGTTGACCCGCGATGCGATGGACCTGCTGGTGAACTACTCGTGGCCGGGCAACGTGCGTGAACTGGAGGCCACGGTTGAGAGCGCCGTCGTGATGTGTCGTAGCGAAAAGATCACGCCGCGGGATCTGCCGCAGAATATTCGAGAGAACCGGTCGGAGCTCGGTGAGCCTGGCTCCCCGCGGGGACCGGCCGCCGCTGCGCCGGGCGCGGCCACGACGGTGTCGGCCAGAGGGCCGGTGCAAACCGTGCAAGAAGCCGAACGCCAGCTCATCGTCCAGGCGCTGAAGGAGACGGCCGGCAATCGGACGCTGGCCGCCCAACGAATTGGAGTCAGCCGCCGGACGCTGCATCGAAAGCTGCACGAATATAAGCTGGAAGACTTGTGAGGCGCGGGTTGGTGGAGCCGGGCGGCTGACCGGCGAGCGGAGGAGGAGAGCTTCCGTTTTCTGAAGCCTGCACCCCGGTCCTGAGCGCCCGGCGGCTGGTCAACGGACGCGACGCGCTCAGCGCGGGCGCGCGCGGCGCTGGAGTCGATGTGTCGTTGGCCCCCGGGGCGGGGTTCACGGCGGACGGAGCCGCTCCAAATATTTTCAGCGGATTCTGAACATTGGACCGGCAAACGAATCAAAGGAGGGTAATTAAACCCGAACGACGGATGGACATCGGACAGGTTGCGCAGGGCAGGTCAGGCTGGGCCGAGGAACGGCTCAAGGATTAACG
This sequence comes from Limisphaerales bacterium, assembly GCA_044229355.1. GTDB lineage: Bacteria > Verrucomicrobiota > Verrucomicrobiia > Limisphaerales > JADJPG01 > JBGARF01. Next base: position 100,705 of record JBGATF010000029.1, on the reverse strand, counting down.
GCCACACTGGATTTGAATTCGGGGGATTGGTGTCGGGTGGCGGGGCGGATCGGGTGAGCGGGATGGCAGGATGGCGGGAAGGGCCAGGCCTAGGGGATTCCCTGAGGTGGCTTCGAAGGGTTTTACGGCCGCGAGGAAACTTGGATCGGGACGGATTCGGATTTAGCATGGCGGCGCTGGAATCGGTGTCGCCGGGTTTGCAGTGGGGCCGGGATTTGGCGCGGAGCGGGCCGGGAGAACGCGGGTGTTCGAGCCCGGTCGGGCCAGGCCGGCACGAGTGCGGGATTTACTGTTTGACATCCCGAGTGGGCGTAATTAAGAAGCCCCACCGAAGTTTCCAGGTTTCGGGTTAGAATTGGTTGAAATATAGCGATTTATCTATGAATAGGTTCGTTGCCTCGGCGGGGGTTCTGATGCTGGGCGTTGCCGGAATGCAAGCAGCCAACATCTCGGGCTTGACTCCGCAGCAAAGCTCAAAGTGGTGGAGCGTTTCTGCCAGTCTCAGAGGGTTTTATGACGACAACGTCTCGGCCAGCTACAGCAAGGAGAGCAGCCCCGGCATGGAGTTTGAGCCGTCCTTTTCCGTGAACCTGCCGCGCGAACGAACCCTGCTCACTGCCAAATATGTGTTCCGCCTCAATTACTACGCGGACCGGCCCCAGGAGTCGACGGACTACCACCATATGTTCAACCTCCGGTTGAACCATCGCTTCACGCCGCGTTACACGTTGAATGTCGAGGACGCCTTCGTTTATTCCAACGAGCCGCAGGTCATTGCCGGCTCGACCACCGGCGGTGGCAACGTGCCCGTCGGCTACGGCCGGGCCAATGGATCGGCGGTGCGCAACATCGTGCCGGTCGATTTCACCGCGCGGATCAGCCCCTTGATTGGCGTGAACGTCGGCTACCGGAACACGTTCCTGGATTACGAGGATCATGCCACGGCCGCGAATCCCTACCTGAGCCGTTCCTCCCTGCTCGATCGCGTCGAGAACAGCTTTCACGTCGATGGAGACTGGTACTTTACCGAAACCACCATCGCGTTTGTCGGCTATGAATTCAGCTGGCTGGATTTCACGAGCAGTGACCAGCTGTTTCCCGGGCCGACGCTCGGCTCCCGTGGGCCGACGGGTGCCATCCGCAACTCGCGATCGCACGCAGCCTACGTGGGCGCGTCCCACCAATTCTCCCAGCAGCTCAATGGCCGGGCCAAGGTGGGTATCGAAGCCACCGACAGCTATCGGTTGCACCAGTCCGACGTCAGCCCGTATGTCGACCTGACCGGGACCTATGCCTACCTCCCCGGCTCCAGCGTGCAGCTCGGGGTCAAGGTCGGGCATCAGCCGACGGATCTCGTCGGAAGCGACGGCGACGTGACCCGCAACCAGCTGGCCAGCGTCATCTACGGAGAGTGGACCCATCGCATCACGCCGCGGATCGCCGGCCACCTGTCCGCCCAGTATCTCTACTCAATCTTCAACGGCGGGCCCTACGATGGGGACACGGAAGGGTTTTTCAACCTCGGCCTCAGCTTCGACTATCGCATCAATAACTACCTCTCGGCGACCCTGGCCTACACGTTCGACGTCCTGTCGAGCAACGCGGATGACAAGACCCTGCCCGGCGACGAGAGCAAGTTTCGCGAGTTCGATCGCAACCGGATTTGGGCGGGCATCACCGCCACTTACTGACGTGGTTCCGATGGCTGCCGGGTTTGATGTATTAACCGGTTCGGTGTGGATTTGACGTATTAACCTTCGGGGGGCTCGGCGCAGAGCCGGCCTCCTCTTTTTTTATGGACGCGACGAAATCATTCGAGACAACGGAGTCAAAGCTTCACTTCCTTGACTACTGGCGCATCATCCGCGTGCGCAAGACGGTCATCATCGCCGTGTTCCTGCTCGTGGCCATCACGACCACGATCGTCACCTTCATCCTGCCCCCCACCTACGGCAGCATGGTCCGCATCTCCGTCCAAAAGGACGCCGGCGACGTGCCCGGCATCGATGGCGTGCGCTACGGGAATAGCTTCAATTCCATCGACATTTATTGGGTGCAGACCGAGTTCGAAAAAATCGAGTCGAAGCAGATCCTGTATCAGGTCATCGATAACTTGAAGCTCTCGCAGAAGTGGGGCGAGAAATACAAGGAGCCGGAGCTGCGCAAGGACGTCACCTTCGCGCTGCTCAAGCGATCCATCCGGGTGACGCAGACGCGCGGAACGAGCCTGATCGAGATCAACGTCGAAAGCGATGATCCGGAGGAGGCCGCGGTCATCGCCAATGAGATCGCCGAAGTTTACCGCTCGAATCGTTTGAAGAAATGGGAGGACGTCTCCCATCGCGGCCTGCAGGTGCTGGAGGAAAAGCTCGAGACCAACAACATCGAGATCCGCAGCCTCCAGAAGACGATCGACGACATGAAGGAGGAGCTGGCGATCAGCGGCGACATCGACAATGAACGTTCCGTGCTGAACTCGCCGCTGGAGGCGGACACCCTGCGCAAGATGGAGGCGGAACGGATCAAAGAGGAGGCCGATCTGGTCCGGAACGAGAGCATCTTTGAGAAGCTGATGAGCTACTCGCGCTCCGAGCAGCGCCGCACCATCCGCACGGTCTTCCCCACGGAGGTCATTGTGCCGCAGTTGATGGAGCAGCTCGTCACCAAGGAGACCCGGATGGCTGAGCTGACCAACAGCTACTCCCTGGAACATCCCGAAGTGTTGGCCGTGCGGGACAGCATCGCGACGTTGAACCGCCAAATCGACGATCACGTCGACGGCATCATCAAGGGTCTGGCCGTCAACCTGGCTGGCCGGCGGGCCGCGGTCGACCGCCTCAACTCGCTCGTGGCCGGGCAGAAGACCAACGACATTCAGCTGACGAAGCTCCGCCGCCCGTACTTCCAGGCGAAGCGCGACCTGGAAAGCCTCCAGCTCAACCGCCAGAAATTGTCGGAGCGAATCTGGGAACAGGTGGTGGCCGACTCCATCCCGCGCCAGGGCATTGTCGACATCATCGACCGCGCCGAGCCCAGCTTGCGCCCGGTCAAGCCCAATAAAATCTTCAACATCGCCGCGGGCATTGTCTTCGGCCTGCTCGTCGGCATCGGTCTCGCCTTCTTCATCGAATACCTCGACACGAGCGTGAAGACGATCGACGACGTCGAGCGCGCCCTGCAGGCGCCGGTCCTCGGCGTGATCCCGCAGAACGTCGGGTATCTCTTCAACGAAGGCCCGGACAGTCCTCATGCGGAGGCCTATCGCGTGCTGCGCACGAACATCCTGTTCTCCCTCAAGGATCCAAAGCTGAACACGATCACCGTGGTCAGCGCCGGAGCCGGCGAAGGCAAGTCCACCACGATCTTCAACCTCGCCACCGTCTTCGCCCAAAACGGATCCCGTGTGCTCATCGTCGACTCCGACCTGCGCCGCCCGAGCCTGCACAAGATTCTCAAGGTCTCGAATTCCATCGGCCTGACCAATTACCTGCTCAAACAAAACAGCCTCGAAGAGGTCATCCAGACCTCGCCGGTGCCGACGTTGGACTTCCTCCCCTCGGGCAAGCTGCCGAGCAGCTCGATGGGCGTGCTGAGCTCCGCGCAAATGAAGGATCTGATCCGCGATTTGAAGCGCCGTTATGACTACGTCTTCTTCGACTCCCCGCCGATCATGGGCGTCAGCGACGCCTCCATCCTGGCCAGCGAAGTCGACGCCGTGCTGCACGTGATTCAATACCGCCGCTATCCCCAGCCGATGACCATCCGCGCCAAGCAGATGATCGAGAAAGTCGGCGGCAACCTGTTGGGCATCGTGCTGAACAACATCAGCATGGCCTCCGATGAGAACTATTATTACTACAGCGGCTACTACCACGACGGCTACAAGGACGACGAGGAAGCCATCGAGGAGAAGGGCCGTCGGTCCCTGCCCGAGACCGCCGAGGACGTCGAGGCCAAGCCAAAGTATTAATGGCGGCCGCAGCCAATCGGTAATCCACACGGACATTGGAATTCCCATGAGAGAACGCATCTGTCGATTGAGTCAAAAGTTGGCCTTTCTGAGCTTGTTGTGCGCGGCTGTCGCCGGCCTGGCCGGTTGCGCCTCGAGCGGCAATCCCAACGAAACCCGCTACCGGTTCCCGGGCGACCCGGAGGCCACGCCAGCGCCGGCACCCGCGGTCGCGACCGCTTCTCCGGCGGCCGCTCCGACTCCGACTCCGCCACCGACTCTCGCGGCGCCGTCTGACGCCGCTTCGGTGCCAGCCCCCGCGCCCGCGGATTCCGACCAGGCGCCGACCTCCGCGCCGACCAAGGCGCCGATGACCTCGTCCAAATTGCGGGTCGGTGACATGGTCACCATCAGCTTCTCCGACGTGCCGGCGCCCGGCCTGCAGTTTATCCAGGCGCGAATCCCCGATGATGGCATGCTCACTCTCCATTACAGTGTTCGCGTCAAGGCGGCGGGCTTGACGATTCCCGAAGTGGAGCGCGATATCCGGGCGGCTTACGTTCCGCGCCTTTTCCGCAACCTGACGGCCATCGTCCGCACCGACGAGCGCGGCGACTTTTACGTGGGCGGCGAAGTGAAAATGCCCAACCGCTTTCCGTTGCGAGGCGACATGACGGTCCTCCGCGCGATTGATTCAGCCGGCGGCTTCACTGAATTCGCCAATCACAACAAGATCGAGCTTCGCCGGCAGGACGGAACCCGCGTGTGGCTCAGCGAAAAGAAAGTCAGCGACGGCAAGGCCGTCGACCTTCCCGTGATGCCGAACGACCACATCACGGTCAAACGGCGCATTTTCTAGCGACCGCAGGAGCGCCGGCCGCCTGACCCTCGCGAGCAGGCGGGGATGGGCATGTTCCTTTGATCCAACTCGAAATTCTCAACGGCGCCAAGGCCGGCACCCGATGGGTCAGCCGCCGTTGGCCGGTGCGGGTTGGACGCGACAAGCAGGCCGCTCTTTGCCTGCCCGATGAAGGCGTCTGGGAGGGCCATCTGGAGTTTCACCTGCGACCCGGCGAGGGCTGCCTGCTGACACCGCGGCACGAGGCCCTCACGGTTGTCAATGGCGAGCGAATTCAGGGATCGGTCCGGCTCCGCAATGGCGACCGCATCGATCTGGGCTCCGTCAGCCTTTGCTTCACGCTCAGCCCGACGGAGCCATCTTCCTCGGCCTGGGTGGAATCGCTGGTCTGGATCGGCCTCGCGGCGGTTTGCCTCGGGCAGGTCGCGCTGATCTACCTGGTGTTGCCGTAAGGCTACTCCCAATCACAAAGCGAGCCGAGGTGCCCGGCGGAGCCGTCCCGCGCCCACGCGTCGAGCTGCGCCTGATCCTTTAGTTGTTGCCCGCGCAACCGGGGCACCACCACGTAGCCCGGCGTCAAATCGGTCAGGGCCGTCATGTCGACCCAGAGCTTCTCGAACTGGGCGACTGGATAAATGTCTTCCTGCCCGTGCCCCCACCGCTTCTTCACGTCCTTCAGGGTTACGTACGTCGGCATGGTTGCGGCGAGAACCCGGATGGCCTGGCTGACGCGGGTGGCGATGGCCGGATCGGTCGCGGCCTGCCTCACGTCGTCGCGGGTGAGACCAAGGCAGCCGAGCAGGCGGTCAATGTCGATCCAGCAGGAGTTGGAGTTGTAATACGACAGTTTGAACTCGTCCTCCTCGCGCGGAAGGGCGAGGCCTTCCACCAGGCGGACGGACCCGTTGACGCGCGCCAGGCCGCCCCCGCGATCTTCCAGCCGGCGCGAGATCACTTCGAAGGTCAGGCCGGCGCCGGACCGGATGTGTTGTCCGAAGAGGCCGGGATCGAGGCTGGCGCCGAGCGTGTCGATGTTGTGGAGGAATAAATGACGGAGCTGGGGCCGATCCTCCAGCAGGCGGCCGAGCGTGCCGTTGCGCAGGAGATTGGGAATCTCGAACCAATGGCCCACCGGGTGCAGACATTGCAGGGGCACGTTGTCGGTGTAGTCCGCAGCTTCGCCCGCCGTTCGCGCCCACTGAATCAGGGCGGCGCGCAGGCTGTCGCGGACCTTTTGCTGCTGCTCGTCGAGCTGTTGCTGCGCGGTTTCCTCCCAGACGAAGCGCAGGTCGCGCTCGGTGGGAATCATGCGCAGCCCGACCGCCTGGCCGCGCGAGAGGAGCAGCGGACCCGCGTAGCCATAGTTTTGAACCCGCTCCAAAAAAGCCGCCGTCGGGGCGTGGGTCAGATAGCTGGTGGTGAAAATATGCGGGATCGGCGTGCCGTGGGCCCGGCCGGTGCGACGCGACTTCGCCAGGTGAGCTTCGATGAAGGTGCGATGCCGCCCGGCAAACTTGCAGAACGGGTGGAGCGCCTTGACCACGCCGGCCCCCTGGGTCCATCGCGAGCCGGCGCCCGCCGCGAGGGTCACCACCGCCACTTGTCCCTCCCGCAGCGCCTTCTCGCCGAGGGCCTGGGCCCCGCTCGGAATCGCCGACAGCAGAGTGACGTCGTCCGGCTCGACGTCTTCGACGCGGGTATCGGCGCGCAGCCGGTTTTGGGCGAGCCCGATGCGCCCTTCGCGAAGGTCGGCGCGAATCTGCTCGTGCTGGGCGGGGTCGAATCCGTTTTGCGCGAGCAGATCCGCGAGCGCGTGCTGGCTGCCGGACTCGCTGCGGCCGCGCGGCAGCATCACGTCGAACAGGGCCTGGACCATGCCGCCGAGATCCGGCCGCTGACGGCAGGCGGCTCCGAACTTGTCGAGCTCGGCGCGGCGCACCGCGGACAGGGCGTGTCGTTCCTGGCGCAGGAGCGACGGGACGGTGATGATGTAATAGCCGGACGGCATGAGCGCGGCCGATCCCTCCAGCAACTCCGCCCGGGTGCCGTGCTCGTTGATGGTGAAATCGTAGACGACCGGGTCCATGGCGAACGGCAGCGCATGTTCCAAATCCCGTTTGGCCGCCGACATGATGATCTGGAGGCGGGCTTGGGCCTCCGTGCGCCGATGGGGGGCCACGACAAATCCCATGCCGCCGCCGCTCATGCCGCCCAGCATCCAGAAACCCCAGAAATCCCGGCCCAATTCCGCGCGCGCCTGCTCAATGAGCGTCTCGGTGTAGAGGTTCGAGGCCCACGGAATCACCTTTTGGATCAAATCGAAGAAATTCCGCGTCGTGGCGCGCCCGATGGCCGGAATGTCCCCGGCGCGCAATGCGGCCATGACTTCATCCAAAACGCCGAGCATCCGGCCGCGCGCATTCCACTCGGGCTCGGAGCGGAGCAGATATTTCTCCGTCACCATTTCGAGAATGGGCCCCACGTTCTGGGCCATGCCGCCGTGCACCAGGACCAGGGATTCTTGCAGGGCCTGGCGCGTCGCGGGCGGAGCGTCGGCCGAGTTCAGGATGTGGTGCTGCGGCATCAGGCGACCGCGGCTGATGCCAAATTCCGGATCGTCTTCGCCCGCGATCGTGCCGGTGATGAGCTTCATGCCCGGCCACACGCCCCCGGAATCCTGCCAGCCGCCGCCGGATCCTCCGAGCCATTCGCCCAGGATCGCCCGGGCCAGAACCAGCCGCCGCTCGTTTTCCTGCAATGGCCCCGTCAAGGAGGCGGCCTGCCCGGTGGCCCGCATGCAGACGCTGATCAGGGCCGCCAGCAGGTTGGTCGAAACCGCGAGACGCGACCCTTTGGGAATGTGATTGACCGAGCTGACGATCTCGATCCCGCGGCCCGGGCCCGCAACCTGGGCCAGCAACTCGGCCAGGCTCTGGCCGGACCCTTCCACACCCGGCGGGACCAGGCCGCTGGCGATGACGGCCGCCTTCAACAGCCCGAGGTAATCTTTCGCGAAATCAAAAACGTCCGCCAGGCTGGTCAGGTCCGCCGTGGCCCCCAGGTCCACGCTGGTCAGACGCAGCACCGGTTCGTCGATGACGCGCAGGTAGGCCTCGACCGGCGGGCGCGGTCGATCATCCCGCCCGTGCACCGCCAAATCGATGGACACGTTCAACACCCGGGCGCCTTCCGGATAGTCCATGCCCAGGAAAAAAATGTCGCTCCAGCCACAATGGGTGAGATCCATGCGGACGGGCGTTTGTTCGCGGAGGATCGGGTAGGAGCCGTCCCCCGATCGCCGGCCCAGGACCGGTCGCAGCCGCAGCGGCTGATCCGCCGGGTGCCCCAGGCGGAACATCCATTGGTTGCCGCGCACGCTCCGCACGGAGCGGCGCACCTGGTCCGCCAGCGTCTGGAACGCCAGCCGATGATACGCCGCCGCCAGCGCGCTGCTGATCGCGTCGCTCGGCCCGCTCTTGGCTTGGGCCGAGAGAAACGACTCCACCGCCTCCTCAAAACGGCGCTGGAGCAGTTGCTCAAATCCGCGGAATGGAATGGGCGCGGCGCCGCCCGACACGGCCACCGCCCGTTTGAGCAGGGCGGCCGGCAAATGAAAACGATGAATCGCGTAGAGAAAAAACAGGGCCCGAACCTTTTCATAAAGGTTGCTGCTCCGGTGGCGGAACTGGTCCAGTTCCGCGCAGGCGTTCAGCAACTCAGGGACCGACGCCCCGGCCAGGCACTCGTCAAGGGATCGATTGCGGATCGCGGGATCGCCAGACGTGATAAGGTCAATCAGGCTGGCCATGCGGTGCTCCAAAAAGGCGGTGAACAGTGGGGCCCGGGCCCAATGCGCGGAAGCATGACGTCGACAATCTGCATGAAAATCAGGTCCGCGGCCGGCGCTGTCAGGAATGTTCCCATCCCCGGTCCGCCAGAATCTCCTGTCCGGTCAGGGCCCGGCTGGCGTCGCTCGCCAGGAAAAGCACCACGGACGCGATCTCTTCCGGCTGCAACAAATCAGGGATGCACTGGGAGCGGAGGATCAATCGCCGGTTGGCCGGCGTGACATGTTCGCGCAACTGGCGCTCGGTCATGGTCCAGCCCGGCGAGACCACGTTGGCCCGGATGCCCCGCGGCCCAAGTTCCCGCGCCAGCGAGCGGGTGAACCCGAGGATGCCCGCCTTGGTCGCCACGTAGGCCGTCATGTTGGCCGGTGAGTTGTAAAAAGTGATCGAGGAGAAATTCACGATGGCCGATCCCCGGCGCAAGTGCGGGGCCGCCTCGCGGCACGTGATGAACTGAGCCCGCAGGTTGATCGCCATCAGACGGTCCCAGTCGGCCACGGAAGTGCGCGCCAGCGGAATGCGCGGATCGCACGCGGCGTTGTTCACCAGCACATCGATCGCCCGGCGCCTGCGGGTGGCCTCTCGAATCCATTCCTGGATCTCCGCCTCGCTCTCCAGGTTGACCTCGGAAAACACCGCCCGAGACTTGAGCCGGCGCGCCAGTCGCCGCCCGGCGCTGACGTCGATATCGCAGAAAGCCACCCGGGCCCCCTGGCCACAAAATGCCTCGACGGTGGCCGCGCCAATGCCGTTGGCTCCCCCGGTGAGGAGAACCAGCCGGCCGGCCAGATCGGGATATTGCATGCCCGACGCTGCCCGAAACGACTCGCGGGCGGAAGGAGAAACCGTGGTCAATCCGGATACACGAAGAACTGCTCGATCGTGCCATCCGGACGCCGGTACATCAGCGTGCGAAGATTCCCCTTTTTGAAAACCAGACGGCAGGTGGAGACCTCCATTCCGCCTCTCTCGTGGGCGCTCAGCAGGTCGACGGAGGTGGGTTGGCCGTAGGGCCGCAGACGTTGCGCGGCGCCGGCCAGGCGCGCGGAGGTCAGATAGGCGTTGAAATCCGCGCTGAGCTCCCGGCGTTCGATGGTCCCCTGCTGGTACGCGGCCAGCAGATGCCGGGTGGTTTCAACTGCGGAATTGCCGCGGACCGCCGGGACGACGGACGATTCCTTCAGCAGCAAATTGAAAACCTGGCCCGGCAGGGCGCCGAGCCCGCCGTCGAGATTGCACACCATCGTCACGCCGGATCGCGTGGATGGAACGGTCGCGTTCCACGCGTTGAATCCGGCCACGGCTCCGTTGTGGGAGAGCACCGGCCGACCCGATTGCGTCCGAACGCCCAGCCCGCACCCGTAGTCCGAAACCTTTCCCGTCGTCAGCGTCCGCGGCGACGTCATGGTGCGCATCGACGCCGGCCGGAGAACCCGCCCGTCCATCAGGGCCAGGTTCCATCGCGCCAGATCCCCCGCCGTCGAGTAAATGCCGCCCGCCGCGCCGAGCCAGCCTGGCGCCTCCGGGGCGACGGTTTCCGGCGGGCTGAGGGCGAAGTTGGAATGGCCGATGGCCAGTCCCGGTGTGCCCGGCGCCGGCTCGTATAGAGTGTTGGTCAGGCCCAGCGGACCCGTGATGCGCCGGGCGAGAAACGCTCCAAATGATTCGCCGCTGACCCGCTCGACTACGCGCCCCAGAAGGATGTAGCCCGTGTTGCTGTAGGAATATTGGCTGCCTGGCTCAAAATCGAGACGGCTGCCGGCGTACTGGCGCAGCAACTCATCCGGGTCGATCGGCTTTTGCATGCGTTGATCGACGTAATCCAGCGGGTAATAGTCCGGATAACCCGAGGTGTGGTTCATCAGGTCGAGCAGCGTGATGTCGCCTGCGCGGGTCAGGCCGGGATAATACTTTGCCACCTTGTCGTCCACCGACAACCGCCCGTCTTCCGCGAGAAGCAGCACGCAGGCACACGCGAATTGTTTCGTGATCGATCCGATGGCGAAGCGCGTGTCGCGAGTTACGGGCGGGCTTTGTCCGGACGCCCCTGTCCGGCCATAACCCTTGAGGTGCACGAGTTGGCCGTCCTTGACGATGGCCACCGAGAGCCCGACCAGCCCTTTCTCCGTGACCCAGGAGTCGATGGAACGATCGATGGCCGGCAGATCGAAATCGGCTGGCAGCGGGGCCGCGCTGTTCGCTGGCGGCAAGAGAAGAACTATCGTGGCCAACCCTGTCAGCAGGCCGGGCAATCGCAGGCGTTTCATCCCTGCATCGAGCCTGAATCCGGCCCGGCATGCAACCCGGGAGCACGGCAAAGCGTCGACCAGAGGTGCAGAGCGAATCCGTCCAGGTGCTGGTGGATGATGCCGGCGTGGTCACAGACGTGCGCTCAACTGCGTCAGAGCCGTCCCTGCGGAGCTGACCGAAAATCGTGTTGGCGAGGGGTGCCGGCCTGATCGCGGTGCCCCGTCACGCTGCGTGGGGCTTGGATTCGCGACCGGCGTTGACGAATTTCGCGACAGCCTGGGCTGCGCCGGAGGGATTGGCCTGCAGGAGAAGGTGCGGACCGGAGAGCGTCACGACTTCCACCGCGGGGTTCACCGCGGTGACTTCGTCGACCGAGGCCTGGCTGATGAAGGCGTCCTCATCGCCTTGCAGGTAGAGAATGGGCTTGGGCCAGGCCTGGAGCGTTTCGCGCGCATCCCGCCGGCGCATGTATTCGATGCGGCTGCCGAGCACCTCCGGCCAGGGCGTGCGCAGCGCCTGGACCGCTTTCCCGACCAGGTCGTCGGTGGCCAGCCGGCCCAGCAAATGTTTGCGGACGGAGACAGGCGTAACCGGTTTTTGGAACCACGGCCGGCTAAGGAATGCAGTGGCCCAGTTGGCTGAGGCCGCGATGGGGTCGCTGACGAACGACGAGACCAGGATGAGGCCGGACACGTTTTGAAATTGGGCGGCGGCAAAGCGCAGGGCGATCGGTCCGGACGTCGACTCGCCGAGCAGCGTAAAGGTCCGGTTCCACGGGATCACGTTGCGGATGCAGGCAAAGATCTCGTGCTCATTCAGAATCTGCTCGTGGGGAAAGCTGACCACGGTGGTTTCGATCCCGGGAGGCAGGGCGCTGAGGAACGGCTCGAAGAGCTGGCCGGTTCCATCCAGTCCGGGGATCAAGACCAGATGCGGCGTTGGAGAAGTGGGAGTTTGCATGGTCCAAGGGCGGGTTAATGATCGTGGCCGTGCGGAGCCGGTTCGTGAGCCGGCGGCTCGGTGCCGTCCGCCGCCGGAGCCCCAACGAGAACGTGGCTGGCCCCGGAGCTTTTGGCCGAACCTCGCGTGGCCTGCGTGGTCTTGGCGGCCTCGTCCGCCGTCGCAGGCGGAGGGCCGCGTCGTGCGGCCGTCGAGGGTGTGCCGGCCGGCTTTGACTCCGCGCCCGCCTTGTTGCCGTGGGCGGCGCCCGGCACAAAACTCTCCTTGCTGCTCGCGAGGGCGGCGTCCGTGGTGGCCTGGTTGGCGAGGGCGATGATGGTATCCTGCGCCGGGTGGGCGCCCAGCCAGGTGACCCGTCCGCTGTCGAGATCATAGACGCCGCCCAGCAGATGCACGCTGCCTTGGGCGGCCTTCTCCCGAATGTCGCTGCTCTCCCGCAGGATTCGTTCGAGGGTGTTCCAAACGTTGGCTTGGATGGCGCGCGGGATCAAATCGTCGGACGTGGTGGCCTCGGCCTGCGCTTTGCGTGCGGCCGGCGCGATATGCTCCGCCAGCACGTGGAGATGGCCATGCAACTCGGCGCCTTTGGTCACGGCGGTAACCGCCCCGCATCTTGAGTGGCCCAGCACGAGGAGGACGGGTGTGTTCAGGTGGCCCACGCCGTATTCGAGGCTGGCCAGTTCGCTTTCGCCGGCGATGTTCCCGGCCACGCGGACGATGAACAAATCGCCAATGCCGCGATCGAAGAGGAGTTCCACCGGCTCGCGTGAATCTGAACACGCCAGCACCGTGGCGAACGGTTCCTGGCCGCCGGTGGCGGTTGCCGTGCGGCGTTCCGCATCAAGATTCGGGTGCTGGACTTTGCCCAGCACGTAGCGGTCGTTGCCTTCCTTCAGAAGCATCAGGGCCGCGTCCCGCAACATCTTGCCGGCCGCGCTTGTCGACGCCGGCGTCGCGGAAGCGGCGCTCGGAGTGGGGTGGGAGGCCTCGGCGCAGCCCAGATGAGCCGACAACACCAGCACCACGGCGCCCAGGCTCGCCGCGGCGCGGGGCGGGAATGACATCAATCGCTTCATAGACAACACAACGCCGGTGACCGGGAAGGCCACCCTGATTGGTCATCGGAACGTGACGCCGATTTCTTTACCCGGACGGCTGACCCCGGTGGTGCGCAAAAACCGGCGGCGGTTACACCAGCTTGAGCCGGGGCAGATCCTGGAGATCCACCAGCCCAACGGGTTGACGGCGGGCGTTCACGACGATGAGGTCGTCGATGTTGCGTTCGTTGAAGATTTTCAGCGCCTCGACGGCGAGCGCAGTTTCCAGGACGCAGATGGGGTTGCGCGTCATGACCCGGGCCAGCGGCCGGGAGAGAACCTCGGCGTCCTGCGCGATGTGACGGCGGAAATCCCCGTCGGTGAACACGCCCAGCAGCCGGCCGGCGCGATCGACCACCGCCACGCTGCCGGATTTGGCGGCAGTCATGACGAGCAGGGCGTCCTTCACCGAAACGGTGGCGGCGGCCACGGCGTTGCGTTCGCCCGTGCGCATGATGTCGCGCACGTGCAGGAGCAGGGCCCGCCCGATCGCGCCGGCTGGGTGATGGCGGGCAAAGTGTTGCTTCTGAAATCCGCGGGCCTGCATCACCGCCATGGCGAAGGCGTCGCCGAGGGCGAGCGTGGCGGTGGTGCTCGCCGTGGGCGCGAGGTTGAACGGGCAGGCCTCCCGTGGAACGCGCACGTTGAGCACGACATCACTGTGGCGAGCCAGCGTCGACTTGGGCCCGCCGGTCATCGCGACGATGGTGGCCGGGACGCGCTTCAAGGCGGGCAGGAGGTTCAGCAGTTCCTCCGATTCCCCCGAGTAGCTCAGCGCCAGGACCAAATCGCCGTCGTTGATCACCCCCAGATCGCCGTGGAGGGCGTCAACGCTGTCGAGCACGACGCTGGTGGATCCCGTGCTGGTAAGGGTGGCGGCGATTTTTCGGCCGATGTTGCCGGATTTGCCGATGCCCACGACGACAATTTTTCCCCGGCGCCCCAAGGTTTCGACCGTCCGTTCGACCGCGTCGGCGAACGAGGGCCCGAGGGATCGGGCAACGGCGCGGAGCGCGGCGATCTCGATCGCGAACACCTCCCGGGCACGGGCCAGATGCCGGGCGCCGCTTCGGGGTTTGGCCGGGGGCGTGCGGCTCGGGTGCTTTTTGGGGGCGGCGGCGCGCGGCGGCATGCGGGGACGGGCTGGGCTGGTTACTCGCTGTTCGGGTACGAGCCGAGGACCTTGACGAAGTTGCAGTGAGCCTGGAGCTCGGCGATGGCCCGGGCGACCTTCGGGTCTTCCTGATGGCCGTCGCAATCGACGAAGAAGAAATATTCCCACGCCTTGCGCTTGCTGGGGCGGGATTCGATTTTCGTCATGTTGATCTTGTAACGGCGGAACGGGGCCAGGGATGAGTGCAGCGCGCCAACTTTGTCGGCGATGCTGAACATGACGGACGTGCGATCCTGGCCGGTGGGCGGCGGGCCCTTGCGGCCGAGCACCAGAAAACGGGTCGCGTTGGCCGCATTGTCCTGCACATCATACTCGCGGATGGGCACCCCGTACTTCTCGGCCGCGAGCACGCCGGCAATGGCGCCGGCGTTTTTCTCGTGCGCGGCGAGTTCGGCCGAGCGGGCGTTGGAGGAGGTCTCGATCAGCTCAACCTGCGGCAGGTTGCGGTGCAGCCAGACCCGGCACTGGGCCAGCGTCTGCGGGTGCACATACAGGCGGCGCAGGCGAGACTTGGGCCCCTTGGAAATCAGGCACTGCTGAATGGGCAGGACGATTTGGGAGACGATCTTGAGATCGCTGTCGACAAACATGTCGAGCGTGTGGGTGACGACGCCCTCGGTGGAGTTCTCCACCGGCACCACGCCGTAGTCCGCGCGGCCTTTGCTGACTTCGCTGAAGACATCCGCGATCGATTTCTGCGGGGCGTAGCCGAGGCTGGAGCCGAAGCGTTGCAGCGCGGCCTGATGGGTGAAGGTCGCCTCCGGACCGAGGTAGGCAACCGTCATGGATTTTTCCAGCGAAAGCGCGCTGGACATGATCTCGCGATAGATGGCTTTGAGAGACTCGCCGGTGATCGGCCCGGGATTGAGATTGGCCACGCGCTCGAGCACAGCCCGCTCGCGATGCGGGGCGTAAATCTCATGGCCGTTTTGCAGCTTGATTCGGCCGATGGCCAGAACGTGCCGGGTCCGCTCGTTGAGCAGCCGGACAATTTTTTCGTCCAGTCGGTCGATCGACTGGCGGTGCTGGGCAAGATTCATGTCGGGGTGGAGACGGTTCCGCGGGCGGGGCTGGAGCCCATCTCAAAAATAGGGAGCGGGCGTGTTGCGGGAGATGTTTGGCGGCGGGAAGACGCGAGGAAGGAGAACATTCGCCAGCATCCCGCCAGCGTCCGGGGCGCCCCCTCCCAAGGTATGAGGTGGGTGCTAGGGGGCATCGGACGAAGATTGATGGGCGGCGAGGCGGTTCTTGCCGGTGCGAGGCTCCTCCGGCTCGTCGTCAGCGGCGGCGTCCGCCGTGGCCGTGGTCGTGGCCGAGGTTGCGGCCGGAGTTTCCGGCGCGTCGGCCATGGCCAACTGTTCCGGCGGGGCCGTGGCCAGCCCGGGATCGACGGTCAGCAATGCCTCAGGCTTGGCCACGGGTATGCGGCGCAACTCATCGGCGGCGGGCAGGTCATCGAGGTTCTTCAGCCCGAAATATTCGAGGAACACCGGCGTGGTGCCGTAGGTGATCGGGCGCCCCACCACCTCGGCGCGCCCAACCTGGGCGACCAGGCCCCGGTCGAGCAGCGTTTGCATCACGCCGTCCACGGCCACGCCCCGCACCTGTTCGATCTCGGCCCGCGTAATGGGCTGGCGATAGGCGATGATGGCGAGGGTTTCGAGCCCGGGCTGGGACAGGCGCGGCGGACGGCTCTTATGGCCGACCAGGGCCTTGATCCAGGGCGCGTATTCCGGCTGGCTCACGAACTGCCAGGCACCGGCCACGCACACCAGACGATAGCTGCGTCCGGCCGCTTCGTGGTCGCGGGCCAGCTCCTCCAGGGCGGTCGTCACGTTGTCGACCGGCGTCTTCTTGAACGCCTTGATCGTCGCGTCTTCGGCATTGTCCTGGGCGGCGGTGGCTAGCGTGTCGCGGAGCTCCTTCGGGCTCATCGGCCGCTGGGCCGAAAACAGGATCGACTCCAGAATGAATTTCAATTCCATGCTCATGCAGATTCTTCGTCACCGGAGGGCGCCGCCGGGGCCGAGGCGGGGGCCGCGGCCGTGGCCGGGGCGATGCCCTCGGTCGGCTCGACCGGCGGGGCGGAGCAAAGCTCGATCTCGCCAAAGGGAGCGTCCTGCATCGCGTGCACGATCTTCAGGCGGATCAGCTCCAGCATCGCCAAAAACGTCACCACCACCTCGGTGCGGCTGGTGGCATCCGCAAAGAGGGAGGAGAAGCGGATGCGCCCGGCCTGGCCGATGCGATCCCGGATGGATTCAATCTTTTCCGACACCGTCCACTTATCCTCGAAGATGTCGCGCAGGTCTTCGCGTTCGGTGACGCGCTTGAGAATGGCGCTGACCGCGTTGATCAGGTCGAACAGGGAGGCGTGTCCCGCCGGCGCCGTCGTTTCCTCGGCAAACTCCGGCTTGCCAGGCAGGCGCGGGTAGACGGATTCCTGCAGCGTCTCCAGGGTTTGCAGCTGCGCTGCGGCGTCCTTGAATTTCTTGTACTCGACCAGCTGACGGATCAGCTCCCACCGCGGGTCGTCCTCGTCCTCCTCGCCCTCGGGCGTGACCTGCTGGTCCACCGGCAGCAGCTCGCGACTTTTGATGTACATCAGCGTCGAGGCCATGACGAGGAACTCGCCCGCGATGTCGAGATCGAGGAGGCGCATGACCTCGATGTACTCGATGAACTGCGTGGCCAGTTGCGTGAGGTTCACCTCGTAGATGTCGACCTCCTCCTTCTTGATCAGATAAAGGAGCAGATCGAGCGGTCCTTCGAAGACCTCAAACTTCACTTTGTAGTCGGTCATGCAACCCCCGAACGCACAGGCACTCGGAGACAGCCATCCTAGGGCGTGGGCCGGCGGCTTGGCAACGGTTTACATGGCGGGGACGCCGGGATGGCGGGATGTCTTTGCGTTTGACCGGTCTGCCTGCGGGTCCTTAGCCTGCGGCCCTGATGGAATCCGCCTACGTGCCCAATTCGTGGATGATCCTGCCGTTTGTCCTGTTGCTGGCCGCCATCGCCCTGGCCCCGCTGTTTTTTCCCGGATGGTGGGGCCGGCGCTACCCGATCGTGGCGCTGGGCTTGGGCGCGTTGACGCTGGCCTACTATCTCTTTGCGCTGCCGGCCGGCGCCCGCGAAAAGGCGTTCCACACCGGGGCGGAATACGTGAGCTTCATCGCGCTGATCGGGGCGCTGTTCGTCGTGTCGGGCGGCATTCACATCACGGTGAAGGGCGAGGCCACGCCGGCGGTGAACGTGGCCTTCCTCCTGGTGGGCGCGCTGGTGGCCAACGTGCTCGGCACGACGGGCGCCTCGATGCTGCTGATCCGCCCGTGGCTGCGCATGAACAAATACCGGGTCACGGCGCATCATGTGGTCTTCTTTATCTTCATCGTCTCCAACGTCGGAGGCGGCCTGACGCCCATCGGCGACCCGCCGCTGTTCCTCGGCTATTTGAAAGGCGTGCCGTTCTGGTGGGTGGCCCGGCACTGCTGGCCGATGTGGATGCTCGGCGTTGGCCTGCTCGTCGCCATGTTTTACGTGGTCGATTTGGTGAATTACCGGCGCGCTCCGCGCGACGTCCGTGAGCAAAAAACCGTGGAGGAACACTGGCGCTTCGCGGGCTTGGGTAACCTCTTCTTCCTCGCCGTGATCCTCGGCAGCGTCTTCGTCGAGCATCCCCGGTTCCTGCGCGAGGCGCTCATGGCGGCGGCCGCGGCCGGCTCCTACTGGACGACGCCCAGGCAGGTCCACGCCGCCAACCAGTTCAACTTCCACCCCATACGCGAGGTGGCCATCCTCTTCGCCGGGATCTTTGCCACGATGATGCCGGCGCTGGATTGGCTCGAGTTGAATGCGGGTCGAATGGGGACGCCAGGCCCTGGATTCTATTACTGGGCGAGCGGCGTGCTCTCGAGCGTCCTGGACAATGCGCCGACCTACCTGAGCTTTCTCGAGGCGGCGATCGGCGCGTTCGTTTCGCCGGAAGCGGTGGAACAGGTGCGGCAGCTGAGCCACGCCGGGACGGCGGGCAGCGGGGCGGCGGGCGAGGGCGTCCGGCAGGCTCTGGCGGCCTTGACGGCGCACGGCCTGGCCCCCGGCTCGCCAAGCACCGATCAGATCGAGGTCGCGTTCCTCATCGGCAACCCCGGCCTGGCGAAATATCTCGCCGCGTTCAGCGTCGGTTCGGTGTTCTTTGGCGCCAATACTTACATCGGCAATGGCCCGAACTTCATGGTCAAGGCCATCGCCGACCACGCCAGGGTCGGCACGCCGACGTTCCTGGGCTACGTCTTCCGGTTCACGCTGCCGTTCATGGTGCCGATGCTGGCCGTCGTCTGGTGGGTCTTTCTCCGGGGGTAGATTAGCTTTGCCAGCCCGGGGTTTCCGTGGCAGATCACCGCCCGGCAATTTCAGAATGCGGCTTCTTTACAACATCCTGTTCACGGTGGCCTTTTGGCTGAGCGCCCCGTTTTATTTTTGGAAGATGCGGCGCCGCGGCAACTGGCGCGAGGGCTTCTCCCAGCGGTTCGGCCGCTTCGACGCCAAGGTCAAGCAGGCGATGACCAACCGGCATGTGCTCTGGATCCATGCCGTCAGCGTGGGCGAGGTCAACATCGCCACCCAGATGATCGTCACGATCGAACGGCGCCTGCCTAACATGAAAATCGTGGTCTCCACCACCACGTCCACCGGGATGGGCGAGCTGAACAAGCGCCTGCCGTCCCACATTCACAAAATCTATTACCCGATCGACCGCGCCGGCTATGTCCGCAACGCGCTCCTGTCCATCCACCCCGACGCCATCGTCCTCGTCGAGGCTGAGATCTGGCCCAACTTCCTCTGGGCCGCCGAGCGTCAGGGCATCCCCACCTTCCTGGTCAACGCCCGCCTCTCCGACCGCTCGTTTCGCGGCTACCGCCGATGGGGCTTTCTCTTCCGACCGCTCTTCGGCGGCTTTGCCGGCATCGGCTGCCAAAATGAAGCCGACGCCGAACGGTTGCGGCAAATCGGCTGCCGGCCGGAAGCCGTCCACGTGGTCGGCAGCATGAAATACGATGCCGCGACGATCCCCGAGCGCCGCGTGCTCGACGTGGGCCAGATGCTGGCGCAGCTCGGCGTTCCGGCCGACGCCCAGATCATCGTCGGCGGCTCCACCCACGCCGGCGAGGAGGGCCTCCTGGCCGAGGCGTTCCTCCGCCTGCGACCCCGCTTTCCCCGCCTCTTTCTCGTGGTGGTGCCCCGCCACTTCGAACGCGGCAAGGAAGCCGGCCGGGAGATTGCCGACAAAGGCGTCCGGTTCTTTTACCGCAAGGACGTCACCCCCAAGACCCGCCTGGCTCCCGGCGAGATGGAGTGCCTGCTCGTCAACACCACCGGCGAGCTGAAATACTTCTACGAATGCGCTCACGTCATTTTCGTGGGCAAAAGCCTGACGGCTGAAGGCGGGCAGAATCCCATCGAGCCGGCGGCCCTCGGCAAACCCATCGTCTTCGGGCCGAACATGCAGAATTTTGCGGCGATTGCCTCCGCGTTTCTCGCCAGTGGCGGTGCCGCCGAGGTGCGCGGCGTCGAGGACCTGACCGAACAGCTCGGCGCCATCCTCAGCGACCCGGCCCGCGCCGAACGCATGGGCCGCGCAGCTCTTGCCGTCGTGCGGGAAAACCTCGGCGCCATGGAGAAGACTGTCGAAATGATCGTGGAAAAGCTCGACGGGACCGATATCTTTGTCGCGCCCGTTTAGAACCGTCCGGCGCAGTCCACGGTGGACTGCGTTGCCGCGGGTCGGCTCGGCGAGGCTCCTGGATTCTGACCATGCATTCGATCGCCCAGCCTTGCTGCATCCATCGGATTGAACTGCGCCTGCCCGGCCACCGTCGCCCGGGCGCT
Source organism: Limisphaerales bacterium (assembly GCA_044229355.1). Taxonomy (GTDB): domain Bacteria; phylum Verrucomicrobiota; class Verrucomicrobiia; order Limisphaerales; family JADJPG01; genus JBGARF01. The sequence continues at coordinate 80,679 of JBGATF010000029.1, read as the reverse complement.
CGACACGAACATTCAAGGCACCGCCTGGCCAAACGCGGCGGGACCCTTTCGCGGCGCTTCCCCGGCCTGAGCGGCGCATTGGCGCTGAGCCTCCTGATCCTCGCCGGCGCCTCCGCTCGCGCGCAGGGCCCGCGGGTGGTCTACTACCCGCCCGCCAACGCCGATGTGCCCCGCTTGTTGGGCGAACGGCAGCGCCAGCAGATGGAGGCCGCCCGGGCCATGCATGTCTCCTTCGATTTTCGGTTCACCAACCAACTCGAGGCCAGCGGCATCACCTTTTTCCACCATAGCGTCGAGGACGCGCTCAAATGGTGGAAGCCGGCCCACTACGATCACGGATCCGGACTGGCGGCCGCCGATTTCGACGGCGACGGCCGCGTTGATTTGTATTTCGTCAATCAGCTCGGCCCCAACCAGCTCTGGCGAAACCTCGGTGGCGGCCGGTTCGAAGACGTCACCGAGCGATCCGGCACGGCCCTGGCCGGACGCATCCACGTCGGCGCGGCCTTCGCCGACGTCGACAATGACGGCGACCCGGACCTCTTCGTCACCACCGTGCGCGGCGGCAATGTCCTCTTCGAAAACCTCGGCGGCGGCCGCTTCCGCGATGTGTCCAAGGAAGCGGGTGTGGACCGGCCGGGCCATTCCTCCGGCGCCGCCTTCCTCGACTTCGACCGCGACGGACGACTCGATCTCGTCGTCTGCAATCTCGGCGTCTTTACCCAGGATACCCTCGGGCCAGGTGGCTTTTACCGCGCCCAGACCAACGCCTTCCACGGGCACCTGTATCCCGAACGGGACGAAGGCCCCCGGCTTTATCGCAATTTGGGCGGACTCCGCTTCAAGGACGTGACCGACGAGGCCGGCCTCCGCGGGGTCGGCTGGGCGGGAGACGTCACCTTCACCGACCTCAATGGCGACGGCTATCCGGACGTTTATCTGCCGAGCATGCAGGGCGACGATCATTATTTCGAAAATGATCAGGGCCGCCGCCTGGTGGATCGAACAGCCGCGTTCTTCCCGCGCACGCCGTGGGGCGCGATGGGCGTCAAGTTCTTCGACTACGACCGGGATGGGCGCTTTGACCTGTTCGTGACCGACATGCACTCCGACATGACTGATACGCAATCGCGGCAGGGGCGCGCGACGCTGGGGATCGACTTCGAGAAACGCAAGAGCGACGCCTGGTGCTCGGCGTTCTGGACCGACGCCTTTCTTCAAGGCGCCTCGAACAACGTTTTTGGCAACGCCTTTTACCGCAATCCCGGCCGACTCCCGTTCGAGGAGGTCTCGCAGAACCTCGGGGTGGAAACCTACTGGCCGTGGGGCGTCAGTGTCGGCGACCTCAATGCCGATGGCTGGGAGGATATGTTTGTCACGGCGGGCATGGGCTACCCGTTTCGCTACGCGATCAATTCCGTCTTGTTGAATGACGAAGGGCGCCGCTTCTTCGACGCGGAGTTCCTCGTCGGCGTGGAGCCGCGGCCGAGAATCGACGCCGAGATGTTCACGCTCGATTGCGCCGGCGCCGATCGGGCTCACCAGCTCTGCGGACGCCAGACGGCGCCCGTCGTCGTGCACGGCGCCCTCAGCACCCGCTCGTCGATCCTGCTCGATGTCGACGACGATGGGGACCTCGATCTCGTGACCAACGAACAGAATGGACGTCCGCTGGTGATGATCAGCGACCTCGCGCAACGGCGCAAAATCCATTTCCTGAAAGTGCGCCTCGTCGGCAGCCGCGCGAACCGCGACGGCCTCGGCGCCGTCGTGAAGGTCTTCGCCAAGGGCCGCCAACAAACGCAGTTCGCCGACGGCAAGTCCGGCTACCTCGCGCAAAGCTCCGTCCCGCTCTATTTCGGCCTGGGTGAGGCGACGGCCGAGCGGATCGAGGTGACGTGGCCATCGGGGCAGACGCAATCCGTGCGGGATGGCCTGCCGGATAACGGGCTGCTGACCGTGCGCGAACCAGCTGCGGCGCCATGACAAGCGCTCGTGTGCAGAGGGATTGATTTGTGGACTTCCACCGGTGGTCGACGGTCCGAGCGACGAGGGGAGGCTTCCCAAACGATCTACGTGGATCTCTGGACCGGTCGCCGGTCACGGCGGCGAGAACACAGCGCGGAGAAACGTGGCCTGGTTGTTGGGCGTGGGCAGCGAGAAGAAGGCTCCGTCGGCTCCAACGTCCGGCGGGAACGGCAGCGTGACCCATTGGACGAGGTTGGAAGAGGCCTGGAGCAGCACGGGCGTCTCACCAGCGAGATAGCGCGCCAGGGTTGCTTGGGGATCAACCCTCACGCCGAGTTGGCCGCCGTCGGTTGCGGTACTGACGATTCGGGGCCGCGTGGCCCATTTTTCCCCCGGGTTCGGGCGGGCGAGGATGGCAAAGCCCTTGATGGCGGCGTTCTCCGGCGGGTTGCCCGGGCCGCGGTCGAGCACCGCGATGTCCAGCAGGCCGTCGGTGACTTCCACGTCAAACTTCACTTGGGTGGCCGTGTAGAGGCGCCCTTGGCCGTCGCCATAGGGCGGCAACGCGGCATCGGCCTGGTTGTAGGCGTTGACGCGCTGGCCTTCGACTTCGAGGTCGAAGAGGCGGGCGGCATTTGCGCCGCCCGTGCCGCCGAGCGCAGGGCTGACCGCGGGCGGATAGTTTTCGGCAAAATAGAGCAGCACGGTATAAAAGCCGTTCGGGACCCCGACCTGATAGCGGATGTGGCCGTTGAACCAACGTTCGCTGTTGAGCATGGCGTCGGGCAGGTAGCGGTCACCCGGCAAGGTGTTGGTGACGGGGCCAATGCCGGCAAAGGCGGTGATCTGCGCCGCGCCGGAACTGGTCGCCAGGTAGGGCGCGTCCGGCAGCCAGCGGCGGCCCAGCGTGTCGGTGTATTCGTTGGTCGCCCCGCAATCGACATAGAAAGCGGTGCCGTAATCCAGGTCGACCTGGGCGAAGACCTGGTTGAACAGGTTGCTGTGAACGAAACCAAGGCTGGCCAGATTGCTGTGGATGTTTCCCAGCCGCGCCAGCATGGGCGTGAGGCCAGCGACATTGCCGCCCGCTTGCTGGATCGTGGCCCGCAAGTTCAACAACTGGCCGAGAATGTTCGAGTGCTGGAGTTCGCTGGTCTGGCCGCTGGCGACAAGGTCGGCGAGAAAGTTCGAATGGAACAGGCTCTGAAACGCAAAGGGCTGCACGTCGCCGGCGCGGAAGAATCGTTCCGCCGTCGGCTGCACAGTCTTCAGGCCGCGGCCCAGCGTCACCTGGACTCGGTCCACCCGGCTGCTGTGGGTCAGAGTGCTGAAGGTGAGCGCGTCCGTGAAGCCATCAAGGTTGAAATCGTTCTTGCTGATGCAGCAGTTCGTGCTGTCGCATCGCGATTTGGCGATCCCGTTGACCCCCCACGTGCGGAACGTCTCCGCGATCGACGCCGTGTTGCTGTGGCCCAGGAAATAAGTTACGCGCCCGCGCAGACCCTCCGGACTGCCTTCATCCCGCGTCGCGATGGCGATGTCGCCGCGACCGTCTCCGTTCAAGTCGCCCACGGGGCCGACGTCGGCACCGGTGTGGATGCCGCCCGTCTCTCCGTATTTCAGCCAGGCTGGCGTGGCGATTAGGCCGCTGGCCGAGCCGCGATACAGCGCCGCGTAGCCGTTCTCAAGGGTCAGTTCGCTCCCCGACGCAAAGGGCGCACCCACGAGCACGTCAGAGAATCCGTCGCCATCCACGTCAGCCGTGCCCGCCACCGCGAAGCCGAACTGCGCGTTGGCGCCGAGGCCTTCCAACCGCAGGACGGTGTTGGAGTGCAGGCCGGTAGGCGAACCATAATAGAGATAGCACGCGCCCTGGTCCTGGAAACTGCGCGAGTAGAGAGGGGCGCCGACCAGGACGTCGGTGAAACCGTCGCGGTTCACATCGCTCGCCGTGGAAACGGAGTAGCCAAACCAGTGCGCGCCAGCGATGGCCGTTTCCGCAGCCAAGACCTGACTTGGCGGCGTGTTGGAATGAACTCCCGGCGAGCCGAAATAGACGAACACGCGGCCCAGTCGGCCCGCCACCGAATTCGAGTGGAATGGCGCGCCGACCACGACGTCACTGATGCCGTCGCCGTTCACATCGCCGGCCGCGACGGAAAAACCGAACAAGGCGTTGGAGTGCGTGCCGGCGGAGAGGGTCCAGAGCGCGTTGCTGTGGGAAAACATGCCCCCGGCCCGGAGTTGCGCGCCGGAGAACCCGAAGACGGTGCCGGCATTGGAATGCACCCCGGCCGCGGCGTTCGAGTGCACGAAGGTCGGCGCACCGACCAGCAGGTCGCCGATGCGATCGCCGTCGAAATCGCGGGGGGCGACCAGGTTCAGATTGGGCCCGAAGATGTTGCTGTGGACCAGCGGTATTGACACCGCGGCGAACGGCGCGGGCGCAAATCCGTTCCGGCCGCCGAGGAAGACGTGCGCGATCGCGTTGGAGTGGCGCAGACCCAGCGCAAAGTCCTGGAAGCCGTCGCCATCGACGTCATCCAGCAACGCGGCGCCCGCGCCGTAAATCTGCTGGGGATCGACGGGGCTCAACGGCGTCGCGCCGGAGATGCCTTCCTGCCGCAGGCCTGGTGTGTTGAACGGATCAATGCTGTCGCGAACCGGCGTGCGATTGTTGAGCTTGTCTGCGCAGTTCAGCAGGTAGAGTCGCCCGAGAGCGGCGGCGGCGGCACTGACCACGCCGTTGCTGTGCACGGCGACCCGAGTGCCCGTCACGCTGGCGGAGAACACATCATTGTGGCTGGACACCACGTTGCTGTGGCCCGAATTGAAAAGGACACTGGACACCCGTCCCGGATCGCTGCGGTCAACTCCCGCCTCCACGCCCGCTATCGGATCGCCATCGGCTTCGTCCGCCTCGAAACCGCCCATCCAAAATCTCACGGAGCGATTGAAGGTCAGCACGTCCGGGCCGAGCCGGCGCCCCGGATCGAGCGAAAGCGGCGCGCGGCGCAGAACCGGATCTGCGCCGCCGGTCTGCCAGGCCGGACTGAACACCGTCGTCCCATGGGTGTTGTTGACCCCGTCGCGAACGCGCGTCCAGGATTGATCCGCGCCGGGCAGCATCATCCACAAGACCCAATCGCCGTCGGAGCCGGGGAAGCGCGCTTTCGAGTCGAGGTCGTCATGGACGTCCAGGCGATCGAGACTGACGTGCCACTGCTCCAGTCCCCAGTTATCCGCCTTGGGATAAACCCACGCCGCTTCGATCCGGCGCGAGTAGTTGCTGTGCGTGAAGCTGCTCAAGTCGAGATGAACGCGCAGGTACTCGTAGGTCACGCCGTTTGCCGATTCCGTCACGCGGGTATAGGACGGATCGGGTCCGGGGCTGCCGTAAGGGTTCGAGATGCTCACGTGCAGGGGCGCGCGGGGTTTGCTGATGCCCACTTCGGCGAAGACCTGACCGGGATTTTTCGGCAGATAGACGTTGAAGTCGTAGGAACGTTGGATGGGCGCCGTCACGATGGCGTGGTGGCAGGTGCAGGACTGCGATGTTGCCAGCCCCGCCGCCGAGCGGAGGGCGCCGCCCGCGTCGGAGTTGAACCACAAATCGCTGCAGACACCGGGCACGTACAGATTGCTGCCCGCCGCGGAAACGACGGTGTTTGAGTGGAGGTCGAATGGGAACACCGCGTTGTCCGGGATGCGGATGGGCCGATTGCGGTGCACCGCCCAGCCGACGGCGGGGTGAATTGCCGTCTTGAACGCGTCGTTCCCGCCTTCAATCACGTGGAAGCCCCACAACGAAATGCGGTCGCCTTCGACCGGGCAGAAACGGTCAGGGACGGTGTCGTATTGCGCCTCGCAGGTGAGCAAGCGCGCGTCGGCGATCGCCGGGTTGGGACCGGGCGGAGGGATCGGGATGGAAGGCGTCGCCAAGAGGTTGAAGTGAGATGGGTCGGGCGCAATGGTCATGGTGACGTCGTTGATGGCGTACCAATCGCCGGCGCCACTGATGGCCACGTCGTGATTCAGCAGCGAGGCGCGGGTCGAGGGCCAGGCCGCGACCACGGCGCCTTCCACGAGCCGGTAGTCATCCGGCCCGTTCCATAGTCCGACTGTGACCCACTGCGGATTGACAAACCCGCCCCCGCCGATGGCGGTGCACGCGCGCTCGGCCGGCGAAAGCGCCAGCCGCGGCGTCGGCACCATCGCCGATGGCGGCAATACCGGTTGCTCCTGGGCGCGCAACGGCAACTCCCCCTCGGCGCGAATGGTTATGGTGGCGACCGCCGGACGCATCGGGAAGTTGTTCCCATCCGGTCCGGGAACCACACAATCACCCGGACAAACTTCCAGTTGCACCGTGTAATCGCCCGGCACCGGCAGCGGCAGCCGGGCGCCGGTGGCGCTGACTTCCACATCAATGTCAGCTCCGATGGGCTGGCTGAGAACCGTCCAGCGTTTCGGGGCCGACGATGGCAGGTCGGCCGTGTAGATCGTCGTGCAGTCCGGCGCGATGCGGCGAATGCGCGACCGGCTCCAATCCAGGTCCACCGTACACCCGGCGACATTTTGCCCACGCCAATCCAAATTCACTTCGGTGACGCCAGGGCTCAACGAGCAATCACCCCGCGGAGAGCCGCCTTCGGCCGACGCCAGCGGGGCGACCACCGTCGGAACAAACGCCGCCGGGCCGACCCAATTGCCGTGGTTGCTCCCGCCCAGCGGGGCGCTGTCCGCAACCACGGACCCGCCGCCTTCATCGCAGCGGTAGAGCGCCACCAAATTCGCCTCGTTGCCCGCGAGCGGAGTAAACAGGTTCGCCTGCACCTGGCTTTGACTCAACCCCGCGTTCCACACCGTGATTTCATCGAGCGAGATGGCGCCAAAGAAGGGAAAACTGCTGCTCAGGTAATTGGCAAACCGCATCTCCTGCGTCGACGACGGCGGGCCGGACGTGCCGGTCCACGCGCGCGAAGCCCGGAGCACCCCGTCGACATAAAGCCGGCCGCCGGTGCCATCGATGGCGAATGCCACGTGGTGCCACGCCCCGTCCGCAATCAGCCCGCCATCCAGGCCGTCCCCGCCATCCCAGACAAACCGACTGGCCGTGGCGAGGTAGTAGGCGCGCACGCGTCCATTGAGGAGATACAGATTCCAGCCATTGCCTGAGCCACTCAGGTATTTGGTGACAAGGCCCTGTCGTCCAGCGGTCGCGCTCGTCTGCACCCACGCCATCACGGTGAACGGAAAGCTGTTCAAGCCGACCGCTTGTGGCACGGCGACGTAACTGTTGGTGCGGTCGAAGCGCAGGGCGTAACCGGGGCCGGGTTGAGCCTGCACCGCGAAGGCAAGGGCCAGCCCGATGGACGTCGCCAGCAATTTGAGCGGCCGGGCCCGATGGGAGAGAGTTGCGGGTTTCATGGTGTGTCCAGTTTTAAGCTCGATGGCAGGCCAATGACCTCTCGTGATTCCCACAGCCAATGGATCCTTCACACGCGGCGGGTGATTCGGATGTCGATGTGCCCTGCCAGTTATCAATCAAGCAATCCGGCGGCGACCCTTACACCGAGAAGCGAGGTCCTCGGTCCAATTCCACATCCTTGTGCACCAAGGATGGTGCCGATCAGAAGTGATATGGCAAGCCGTCGTTCGGCCTTTCTTTTTCGCCTGCGCGGCGTTGCTCGCTCCTCACAGATCCATGCCGGATATGCTCGTCGCTCGCGCCTTGCACAGCCGAAAAACTTCTGGCCGGATAATGTAACGGACTTAGAGGTCAGCACACTACCGCTGGAAAAGTTCCTGAGCCAGCCCGATGAGAATTCCTTCAGGACCGCGGACGTAGCACAGCCGGTAGGAATCCCCGTACTGAACCACCTGGCCGACGATCGTCGCGCCGCGCTGGATCAGCCGGGCGAGGGTCTCGTCGATATCGTCCACGGCGAACATGACGCGAAGATAGCCCAGCGCGTTCACCGGGGCAGTCCGGTGATCGGCCACGACCGCCGGCGCAAGAAAGCGGGAGATCTCCAGCCGGCTGTGGCCGTCCGGCGTGCGCATCATGGCAATCTCGACGCGCATCCTGCACAGGCCCGTGACGCCGTCGGCCCAGTCGCCTTCGATCGGCGCCCGCCCTTCGAGCTCCAGCCCGAGTTCAGTAAAGAATTCAATCGCCGCCTCGAGATCTTCCACCACGAGGCCGACGTTATCCATGCGTTTGACCGCCATAATACGTTTCCGAACCCACCGCGCATCACCGCGCCCGGGTCCGGAAGAAACGAACCGGATCGCCCGGGGCGACCGGCAGGGCGACCGAGGCCGTGCCCGCCGCATTGGTGGTTACGGCTGTCCACTGCTGCAAATCAGCCGAGGACTCGATGACCCAGCTTCGTGCCGAATCGGGCGCGCCCAGGATCAGGGATTTTCGACTTGGTTCTGGACGCGACCCAGTGACATCCGCCGGCGCCGCCGCGCGGGCTGGCCCCGCTGGCCGCAAGTCGATGGTGAAGTCCAAAGGCAGGTTGTAGGCCGACCATGGCGTGACTCCAATGGCGTATTCGGTTCCCTCCGTCGCGGAGAAAATTACCGGCCAGGTCAGAGTCGGCGCCGCGACTGGCGTCAGGGTGTTCAGCGTGGTCCCGGTGAAGACTCCCACGCGGATCGCCGAGTCGACGCGGGGCTTTGCGATCGTGACCAGGCCGGAGACTGGGGCCGTCCAGCGCCACCACAACGTCTGTTCTCCGAGCGCCCCGGCCACCGGGTCGCCAGGCTCGGCGGTGGCGTCCAGGTTGGAAGCCGTCACGCTTGCTGAAGATCCGACCAGCGTCGTTCGCTGATCAAAGTCGTCGTTGGCCGGCGGATGGGCCGCGAGCAGGCGCATTCGAATGATCCCGTGCCCAAAGTCGGTGGTCGTACCGGAGATCGAATAGGTGGTGCCGGCCTCCGCCCGGAACAGATACTCGCCAAAGTCCCGCCCGTAGGCCGTCTCCGGCACGCGCGTGAGGTCCGAGATTGAGGTTCCGGTATAGACATCGACCAGCGCGAAGGCCGGGCTGTTGCTGCGGGTGATGGAGAACACGCCGCTGCTGGAGGGAGTCCAGCGCCACCAGACCGAGTTCACTCCTCGCGTGAGCGGACGCGGCGGCTCTCCGTCCTCCAGCGTGCACAGGCGGTTATCTGCCGACATCGTCACGTCCGAGCCGGTCACTTCCACGGCATTCGCGAACCAATCGTTGGCCGCGGTCGCAACATCCCGGATGGACACTTCCACCGGCCCAAACCAGCCGTCCCGACCGGAAACCGCCAGGGCATAATCAACCTCGGCTCTGAGGTGATAAAAAACGGCTCCGAACGGGGCCTCATAAATCGGGGTGAGCAGTTCGAGCGAATCCAGGCTTGTGCCACCGAAGATCCGAAGCGCGGCCCGGGCCGAATTCGGCGTCTCGAGCACGATGCGTCGCCAGCCGCTATTGGTCACCCGGAGGCTCCACCAAATGGTCGGGTCGGCCGACCCCAACGGTCCGGTCGCTTCTGGATCGGCGGTCGCCCCTTCCAGGGTTCCACTGGCGCGCGGCCCGCTGATCGGCGCGCGGTTGGCGAAGGTGTCGTTGGCCGGCGACGCCACGGCGCGCAGGCTCCACGTTGTGCGGCGCGGGGCGAGGCTGATGTCCCCGGCCAGGAGCACGGCGAGTTCGGTTCCCGCCTCGAGGGATACATTCAACGCGTCCAGGCTCGGCGGGTTGGTGGCAACGAGTGTCCGCCCACCGAGCGAGTCCACCCCGTAAAGGGCCGTGACCCCGCTGAACGTGTAACGACCCGTGGCCGGGACAATCCACTTCCACCACAGGGATGCATCGGCGCCAAAGCCCGCCGCCGGATCACCCGGCTCCAACGTCGCCCCCCACAAGGTGACATCCGGAACGACCACGTTCATTCCGGCCACGGAAAGGCGATTGGTAAATGCGTCGTTCGCCGGCGGTCGGTGCAAGGTCCACTCCAGCTCAAACGGTGCGCCGGGTCCGCCGCACGCCCCGCTGCTGACGGCGATCTCGTAGCGTTGACCCGCGGTTACAGGCAACGTCACGGCAGACGCCGGATCGACGATCCGTTCAAGTTCTTCGGCGGAACTGCCCGTGAACACACGAAGTTCCGGGCAGTCGTAGAGAGACGATCTCCGCAGCTCGCCGTGAGCGGCGCCGGTGAACGGTGCGATCCAGGTCCACCATGCGTTTGGTTCACCCGAGTCATCCTGCCCCGCCGACGCAGTCGCCACCGAGCCGGCCACGACGATGTTCGTTCCGCGCAGGACTATGCGATCTTCAAACCGGTCGTTCCTCGGTGGAGTTTGGTACGTCGCCCGGAAACGAAATCGAGTGTCGATGGGGTTGCCGGAGATTCGCAAGGAGTACGCCGTCCCGGCCTCCAGGCGAACCCGCACCGGATTCGGCAGCAGGGGATTGCCCAGATGGATCCGGGCGACGCTCTCCAGAGACGACAGAAATTCGCCCGTAAACAGGTCCGCCGCCACCAGCACGCTGGGCCCATCGCGTCCGTCCCAGGCCGCCAGACTCAGCTCGTAGACGCCCGACCTTTTCGGAGTCCACGTCCACCATGCCGACGGCGTGAGCGCCAGGCCTGGTGACGGTTCGTCGAGCTCAAACGTCGCTCCGAGCAGCGTGCCTGCAACCGACCCGTCGCACGGTCGTCGATCTTCGAAATCGTCGTTGGCCAACGCCGGGTGATACGCAATCCCCAAGCTGAACTCACCGGACGAAAAGTAAGTCGGGCTGTCGACGACGATCTGATATTCCTGCCCGGCTTGCACCGGCAGATGCAGGCTCATACTGGTGAGGTTCGACAATGTGCTCAACGCATCGCCCGCAAACACGCCCAGCGTGCCGCCGAAGTAACTCGATCCGGGCAGGGCGGCCGGCGGCGAGATCGCAACAAACCCGTTCTCCGGAGCCCGCCAGCTCCACCAGACGGTTCGGCCGGACGCGTTTAGATCGAATTGTGGTTCGTCCGGTTCCCGGGTCGCGCCCACATTGGAACCGATGACGGCCACTGTTCGGCCCCGCAGAGGGATCCGCGTCGCAAAAGTGTCGTTCGTCGGCGCCGCGTTCGGTCGGAGGCTGACCGCAGGCACGTAACCCGGCGTCATTCCGGCAAACGCACCTGCGTCGAGCGCCAGGGTGTAATTCGTTCCCGTTACAGCGGCAAATTCATAACCGCTTGGACCCCGATAAACGGGGATAGACTCCAGGTTGGTCAGCGCGTCTCCCACATAAACACCTGGGACCGTGAAATTCCATTCGAGGCGCCAGCTGCCGCTGGACGGCGCCGTCCAGGAATACCAGATCGACCCACGGCCGGTCCCTGACGCGGAGGGCTCACCCGGTTCGATGGACGCGTCGAGCACGTCGGGCACGAATGACACCGGCACGCCGGCCAGACTCTCGCGTCCGGCAAACGCATCGTTCGCAGGCGAAAACGCCGGGCGCAACCGCAACGTGAAATCGCCCGCGCCGAGCTGCGATGAATCTGAGATTTGAAGATGGTACTGCTCGTTGGCCACGGCGGTAAACCGGGGTTCATACGAGTTCGAGCTGACGGCTGTGAGCGATCGGACGCCATCGCCCGTGAACACGCGCCCGAATGCGCCGCTGATCGTCAGGACAAAGTCGCCGTTGGTCGGTGCAACCCAACGATACCAAACGGACCGACGGGTGGTTCCATAACCAGGCCCGGGGCCCGGAACGCCCACCGCCGCGTGGAAACTTGCTTCGCGCGCGGCGGGTTGAGGCACGGTCTCCCGGCTCGCCGATCCATTGCCCGGTAATGGCGGCGAAGGAAAGGGGGACGTGGAGACTGGCTCGCCGGGCTCGAGCGTCGCCCATTCCAGGAGGCCGTCCGCATCGGCGACCAACCCGTCCATTCGCCAGGCTTCGTCCCATCGATCGTTGGTTGGCGCACGCACCGGAATCAGCTCCAGCGCAAACCAGGAGAGATATCCGCTGACAGCTATGGCGTATTCGGTTCCCCCTTCCACGTCGACCAGATCCGGGCCGTAGGCGTTCTGATTGGTGGAGATGGACTGCAATCCACCGAGCCCGTCGAGCCGATAGACCGCGACCAAATCCGATCGACTCGGGATGGTTCGAACCGGGTTCGGGCCCGTCGTTTCGGTCACGGTCGTGACCGGTCGCACATTGACCAAGTAGCGGCCGGTGGATTCCGGGCGCCAGGTCCACCAAACGTTCGGCGCCCACGGCCGGTTCCCGCCGATCTCAGTTTCATAATGAGCGCCCAGCAGCGAGCCGGGGACGGAGCGAATTCCTGGCGGTATCGGCGTGGCCGCAAACAGGCGATCGTTCGCCGGCGCCTGCACCGGTTGCAGCCGCCACGAGACCTCCGCCTGAGCCGAACCCGACAAGCCGATGCGATAGGTCGTGCCTTCTTCGGCCGCAAACACCGCTCCGTTCGTCACCCCCGCGACCGGCATGCTTACGGCGACCAGTTCGGACATCGCCGACCCGACGAACGCATTCATGCTCACGGTCTGCTCGCTGCTCAGCAGATACTCACCGGAATTGGGCGCCGTCCACCGATACCAGACCGACCCGGCCGTAAACGGCTCGGAAGCCTCCGTCGTGGCATTCTGTAAGAACGCCACCGCCTCCACGTTCGCTCCGATCACCACCGTGGCTTCGGCCAAATTGTCGTTCACCGGCGCGACCACCGGGCGCAGGCGCAACCGAAACTTGAGGCGCGACGGACCTGAAGCGCTTGCGCCCACCCGGAGGTTCAGATTTTCGCCGCGCCTGGCCGGGAACGCCATCGCTTGACCCGAAAGCAACAACCCCACCTGGGTTGCGGTCAGCCTCTCGAGTTTCGAGCCCGCATAGATTCCCGCTTGAAGCAGCCACGGCATCGACGGCGATGGCGTGTCCAATCGAATTTCGTAGACGCCATCGGCCGGGGGGGACCACGCGTACCAGACCGAGGACTGGTATGGATACGGCTCCCCGACTTCGGCCGTGGACCCGCTCATGTCCCCGGCTATATCCACCGACGCACCCGACACCCGGAGCCGCCGCGCGAAGTTGTCGTTGACCGGCGACGCCACCGTGACAACCACCGACGGCGACTTGACCTGTCGGCCGTCGACGTCCGCCGTGGCCGACAGCACATGGACGCCCCTCGTCGCATTGCTCCAGTTCAGCCAGTAGGGCGCGTTCGTCACGAGGCCCAGAATTCTTCGCCCCGCTCGAAATGTGACCGACCGAACTTCTCCGGTGATCCCCGCGAGTTGGGCCTGCACAGGAATTGTTCCGTGGACCGGATAGCGCAGCTCTGCTTGCGGCTGAACCAGCCGCACCTCTGCGGGTTTCGTCGACGGAAAATCCGTTGAGCGATACCGGGCCAAAAACGAGCCGTTCGGGTCGCTTCCCACCTGTTCCGAGCCCACCGCATAGATGCTGTCGCCCGGTCCACCAACCATCTCCTGCAGTTCCATGTTCTGGCGACGGCGCAACGGATCGAAAAACGTCCTCCCACGTTCGCCCTCCACTGTCGCAAACACCGGCCCCGTGAAGCGGTCGGCCCCGCGACCGGCCAGCAGTTTCCGGCCATCCGCCAGGGTCACCGGACCGCGGAGCGGCCCGGCCAGCCCGTCGACGAATATATTCGAACGCACCAATATCTGGCCGAGGCCGTCGAACTCTGCGACAAACATCCGTTCGCTCGTTCTTCCCCCGGACCTCCAATCAAGCAGCCCGGCGGGCAAATGGGTCGACCACGTCAGCCCCGCCACCAAAACTCCGCCAGCGGAAGTCAGCGCCACCGCTTGGCCGTCATCGGCCAGTTCCCCGGCCAGATAGGTCGAGAAAATCAGCCGGCCTGACGCGTCAATATGAGTCAGAAATGCCGCCGCCCGATTCAGCGCCGGCCGGACGGACTGCAGCGCGTTCGTAATGGGCACGCCGTTTCCCGCCGTGACTCCCGTCACGTAGGCGTCCCCTGACGCATCCAGGGCAAGCCCCTCCACGCGACCCGCTCCCGGCCCTCGACCCAACCACTGCCAATAGGCCAGCCCGGACCCGTCCGCCGCCAGCTTGCCCACCGCCGACCAGACCGACGCATCCGCGGTGAATGCAACTTCTCCCGGCGTGAAATCCTCCGGCGACGACGTCAGCACGGCGAAGACCACGTCGCCGTGGCCGTCGACGGCCAGGGCCGTGGGCTCGGTCGCTTTGAAAAATTGAGTGGCTAGCAGGTTGGTCCCTGATGGATCAAACCGGGCAACAAACATCGAGCGCTGCCCGGCGGCTGGTGGATTCGTGGCGAAACTCGCGCGCGTCGCTCCCATCGGAAAATCTTCCGACTGGGTCGATCCCACGACAATCACTTCGCCCGATGGCGCGACCCGGACAAGTTGCGCCTGGTCTGGTGCTGACCCACCCCAAATGACCGCCCCGCGGATCTGGCCGTCGCCCGACAGCCGGATCAGAAATGCGTCGCTCGACGCCGGCGTGGTGCTGCTTCCCGCGTTGGGCGCCAGCGACGGCGCGAGACCCGCCCCAAGTCGAACAACGCCCGGAAACGCCGAGGCCACCGCTGCCGCTTTCAGCGTGGTCCCCGCGGCGACAACCTCGCCCGACCCGGTGACGGCCACCGTGGTCAGGACCGTTTCGTCCGCCGCCGCGAATCGGTGAAGGAACTCCGCGGCGTCCAGCGAAAAGCGGTAACAGTTTGTCAACACGCCGACCACGACCAGACTCGCCGAAAACCAAGGTCGCCACCCTTCCGGACTCCATCTGGTTTGGCGCCGGCGACTCGATCGGATCGTTCCTCCCAAACAACAACGCGCCGTCATGAAATTTCCTTGCTGCATGGGTGTCGACTTGTGGTCTTTGGCACTCCGGGGTTTAGGAACGCCTTGAAGCTACCAATGCAAATCTCCTGGAACAACGTCGAAATTCGCCCAGGACAGACCGATACAGTTCCATGTCCCACGTGGGACATGAAATCGGTCGCGCCCATGATTGCATTACGACCCCGGCCTGCGTGCATTTTTCGGTCTTGGAACGAGCCCGGAGGTCGTCCGTGAACCAGAAGTGCGCCGGGATCGGGAGCCTTGCCGGCGTGGTGCGGCCGCCGTGGACGCCTTACGGAGCAACCGGCATACGGCCGTCCCAGATCGCGATCAAGCCGCTGCCCTGATAGCTGGCGATCACGGAGACCCTGGCGTCGCCAGGCGCGAGATTCACTACGCTACTGCCGTCTCCTTCGCCGTTTAGTGCGTAGAGATGATCGACCCCGGCGAGGATGGGGTGGCTGCTGGTGATGGGATAGTCGAACGCCCCGGAAGTTGTTCCGGAAAAGCCCAGCCCGAAGCGGCCGAGAAAGCCATTCCATTGCCCGTTGGCGCTGAGGCCGCCGCTGAACACGTAAACATTTCCGCCGGCTTCCACATACTGGGCGAGGACGTTGGTGTCGACGACGTCGCCGCCGACAAAGACGGCGTCGTAGGTAAGAAGGTTCGAAAGGTTGAAGGTGGTGGCCGTCGTCACCTGCCAACTATGGCCGGCGGCGGACATCGCATCAGCCAGACTTTTGCCGGTGTATCCAGGGTGGGTTGAATAGGCGAGGAAACGTCCCGGGTGATTTCCCGTGAACCAGGCGGCGACATTGGTGGCGAACCGGGCCGGTTGATCGCCCGGGCGGAAGCCGATGTCGGCCAGCGTCCAGTCGTCGAAGGCCGCCACGATGCGCCCTGCGCGCACGGCGCCGGAGGGACAGCGCAAGCGGAAGAACTCCGCGCGGTTCGTGCCGTGCGGCACGGGCAGGCTGACCTGCAGATTTGCGTCGAGGAAGGCCCGTGGGGCGTAGCTGGGCCGCCAGACGATGGGGGGAGTCAGGGACGTGGTCCAATCCAGCGCATAATCACTGGCCGTGGCGGGGAATTGTAACGTCACATTGTTTCCCGAAACGGCGGCCGTCAGGCGCAGGTTGGCGACGGGTGCGCAGTTGCCGGCGGGAGGGAAGGCGAGGCCGCTGCCATCGTCCGGCAGGGAAAAGGAACCGCTGAAAACCGGCTCGTGGTTGGTGGTGAAGACGAAGCGCGTCACGTTCGACGCGAAAGTGCCGGTGACGAAAAGCTCCCCCCACGGACTGAACGCAAGCGTGTGGGGAAACTTCAGGTGCGGGTCGGAGAAGGATCCGTTGGCTCGCACCGTGCCGTCGGCATTGAAGACGTGGCGAGTGATAAACCAGTTGGTGGACGCGGGGCCAGCGACGAAATCCTCGTTGGCCGTGAACAATTCGCCCCAGGGGCTGAAGGTCATGCCGTGGGGATTATTGAACGTTCCCGGCAAGACTCCCAAATCGGTGAAGCTGCCGTTTGGCTCGACGCGAAAACGGCGAACATTGTTGACCCCGCCGCAATGACACTGGCTGACGAAGACTTCTGTTCCGTCCGGCCTGGCCACGACGCCCCGGACCGCATCGTTGATGAATCCGGAATGCGTGAGAGGCGGCAGCGTTGCGGCTTCGCCATAGGGGCCGAGACGATAGCGCATGACCCGATCGTTGCCGCTGTCGGCCACGAGCAGTTCGTCTCCGCGGAAGGCGAGAAAGTGTGGCGTGACCAACGCCCCGACTCCTTCGTCGCCGATGAAATGAGCGGCATCGTAGGGCCACGCGTATCGGGTCACGTAGCCGGGACGTTCTTCGAAAATGTAGGGATGCGCACCGAGATTGCCGACGAACATTTCGCCAGCCGCGCTGAAGGCCAGTCCAAATGGAGACGACAGGCGCGGGCCTCGCAGCTCGGAGGTGAGGTCCGCGGAGTTTGTGGTCACATGGTAGCCGTAGATCGCACGGGTGTTTCGTCCCACGATATACAAGTTCGCCCGGCTGGCCGGCGGCGGATTGGTGGAGAAGGCGAGATGGTCGATGAGCCAGCCATCGCCGGGCGTGTTGTTCAGCTCGACTGTGCTGATGGCCTGGCCGGGCGGGGCGTCGATGCGCAGGTAACCCTGGCGCTGAAACGGTCCGTTCGGCGCGGGAATGCTCACGCCCAGAATGCCGAGGCTGAGGCCGTTGACCGTCACGTGCGTGGAGCTGTATTCCAAGTCCTCCATGCTAAACCCGACGCTCCGGACCGGGGGTGAAAAGTGGAGGGTCACGTCGCCCCAGTTGGGCTCCTGGGTGTAGACGTGGGACTGGTTGTCGCGCGTGTTGAGCAAACCGTGCGCGCCGTCCCACACACCGTTTCGGAAAGCGGTGCCAAAGGCGTCATTCGTCGGGTTGAACACCGCCGGCAGATTGGTCGCCAGTAGATACGAGCCGGCCGGCGTGCTGACGCTGATGCGCAGGCCGGCCGCCAGGTTTGTGTCCTCGAAATCCTCGATGGTGAAGCCGGTAATCCCAAGATCGGCGTCGCTGCGCGGCCAGCTGTCCGGGGCAAAGGGTGTGACCACGTAGCCCGGGACGTCGGTCTCGGGCAGGAAAGCGAGATGATCGATCACCCATCCGTCGCCCCCGCCGTTGTCCAAAACCACCCGCGAGATCGGGGTTGCCCCCGTGGCGCGGACGGTAAAATAGCCGATGCGGCCGCCGCCGGTGGGCACACCGCCGAGGGATTGCAGACCCCCGAGAGCCGTTCCGTTCACCACCAGTTGGATGGGGTTTTCGCTTTGCTGCAGGCTGAATCCGACGGCGCGGGCGGGCGGGTTGAATTCCAGGACCACGTCGCCCCAGGGTGCCTGAGTGTTGAACGGGTGCGACACGTTGCCCCGGCCATTGACGAGGCAGCGCGAGCCGTCCCAGACGCCGTTGGTAAAGGCGTAACCGAAGACGGGCCCGTTCGGATCCTGGGTCGGATTGAAAACCGTGGGGAGCGTGCTGGCAGGCGGATTGGTTCCGGCCGCGGACACCCAGCCGATCCGCAGTCCCGCCACGAGGTTGCTGTCCTCAAAGTCTTCGATGGAGTAGCCGGCTACGCCGACGGACGAGTCAGGCTGCGGCCAGTTTCCAGGCGGAACGCCGTTGACGACAAAGTCAGCAGCGCTGGTCTTGACAGTCAGCGTCGATACGGTCGTCAGGAGGGCCAGAGCGGCAGTGGCGGCGGTATTACGGGTCACGTTCATAAAGGGGCTTCGATTCCGGGTCACTCGGGAGATCGTGTTCCACCTTTCACTGCGCACTTGAGCCGAAAACTTTACAAAAAAAATTCCGACGACCAGCGATTCCGGAATCGCATGCCTGCAACGCGCCGGCCGCGAGAATATTGCCAATCCGTTTCGGCGCCCGGCCTGGCAAGGTCGGCGGTCACCGGGTGGGCGGATGCGGTGAGTGACCAGAGGCTGGGGTGGTTTCGTTGGATTCGACGCGCTTGGTTGGCTCAGAACGGGCGGAATGAGGCCCGATCTCCGCCTGTGCAAGGGCCGACATGACATCCCCAATGCCGCGTCCGCCGAATGAATCCGGCCCGTGGTTGAAGCGCTGCCAGGTATCCAGGAACGCCTGGAGTTTGGCCGTGGCCATCTCGTAGCGGCCGGCGGCCATATCCGCCTGGATTTCCTCGATCGCCATCCTCCCGGGAACTTTGATGGCGCTGATGAGCCACAGGCGTTCCACTCCAGACCGAACGCCGTGAGCGACATTGGCGGTGATCCACGTCGTGACGGCGGTGACCGCAATGATCAGCAGTTTGGATTTCATGGATGCCGGACCACCTCTGCCATCTTCAGCCGACCGGTTGCCCATCGCGGCTGGAGCCCTGTATCGCTGTGGCGATGGCCGCGCGAAACCTTGAACGCTTAGACCGGGGCATTGAATCGACGTTCCGCTTCGTCTGTCCGGCCGGTGTTACCGGCGGACGCGGTAGACGCGGTGGTCGAAAGGGGTGGGATCATTGACGAGGCCCAGCCCATTCGTGAGGACGGTTTGGCCTACGACGGTCCAGCTGGTCGAGTCGGTGGAGCCTTCGACCCGGGCCAGCGCTCCCGCCGGGCCGGTCAGGCGGACCTGCCATAGACTATTGGTGCGCTGCGGGGGCGCGGAGAAGCGCACCATCGGCTCCACGACGCCCTCGGTCAGCTGGAGGTCAAACGTCAGGTCGGGCTCCCAGCCCAGATGACGGTGCACCTCGGCCGCCACGACATTGGTGCCAACGCGCAGCAGCGAAGGCGGGACGGCGATCGACTGCCAGATATTTTGGAGCGTGCTGCCGTCATCGATGGCGTGATCGCCGTAGGCGGCGTTTGGCGCCAGCCGTTGACGCCAGATCTCGGTGCCGTTGAGGTAAACGGCGAGGCCATCGTTGAAACAGGCCCGGACCGCGAGATTGGTGATGGCGGTGGAGCTCAGCACGAAGAGCCGCCGAAAATAAGTCGTGGGGTTCTTGTCGAAGTCGTCGACGCCGTAGGAGATGACCGTGGCCTCATCGCCCTGACCATAGCCGAGGGGGGCCGGGCCTTGAGACCAGTCGGTGTCGTCGTAGTCCCGATTCCGCCAGCTGGAGCCGAGGTCGACGCCGCCGTCGTGGTAGCGCCAGACGGCGTCTGGGGGGATGGGGACGACGGGCTGTCGGGGCAGGTTGGCGGTGTCGGTGCGGCGGTAGTAGTAATTGGTTTGGTTGAATCCTTCGCTGAGGGTGAAGTAGCCGAGGCCCGTGGCGTGGAACGCGACGGCTTCGCCATTCGGCTCGTTGGCGACGGGGATGCTTTTCCCGGCGGCGGCCAGCGCATCGCCGACGGTCTGCGTGGCGCTACGCGTCCACAGCCAGGCGGTGCCGCCGCGGCGGAGGATGATCAGGCGCCCGTCCGGGGAGATATCGCCGCCGGAAACTTTGAAGAAGCTGATTTCGCGGACGAAACTGAGGTTGACGACGCCACCGGCATCGAGCTGCGCGCGGGTGGCCTGGTAGATGCGGGCGCTGTTGGTCAGCTTCGTTGCGA
Source organism: Limisphaerales bacterium (assembly GCA_044229355.1). GTDB lineage: Bacteria > Verrucomicrobiota > Verrucomicrobiia > Limisphaerales > JADJPG01 > JBGARF01. Next base: position 60,742 of record JBGATF010000029.1, on the reverse strand, counting down.
CAAACAGGTCGCCGGTCAGAGGATCGATGAGAAGCGCCTCGGCGTTGAACGGCCCGTCCGGGTAGCGCAGAAAGATTTCTTCGGGATCGATGGCAGGTTGGTACCAGGGAACAATGGCGGGGTTGAGGGACACAGCGGGTTCCGGCATGCGGATGACGCGGACGTAATCGCGGACGAGGGCGTTGTCGCCGATGTCCCCGAGGTAAAGGTATTGATATTCCGGCCGGCGTCCTGGTCCGATGGCGATGTCCTCGAAGTCGCCGGAGAACACGGTGGTGATCGGGTAAGTACCGAGGAGGGCGCCATTGGTCGAGATCGCGTATAAGGTCGGGGCGGAGTCGTTATGGGTCCAGAGGACGCCGGGGTTTTGACGGCTGGCGATCAATCCGGACGCCTCGTTGATGTCCTGGGACTCGATCACGCCGTAGCGAGTGGCGGAGCTGAACGATTGGGCGGACGCGGACCCGATCAGAACGCCGAGGCTGAGCAGGACCAAACTGATGGCGGGAAGGTTCGTGGCCCGGAGTTTAGGCCATTTGTTACGACTCTGTGACACGGCGGAAACTACGGGACCCGACCGGGTTGTGCAAGTTGTTCGGCGGGGCAACCGGGGATGCCCGCTGGTGAGGGAGGACGGTCCCGATTAACCCGGCAGGGTGCCCGGTGGCCGAGTGTGCCGGTGTGCGCTAACGCCCCGGGTAAAAGCGCGTGCTGAGGATCACATTGAGGGAGTGCACGGCCAGGGTGAGCTCGCCGAACGCATCGACCGCTGCGTCAGGCAATTGGCCGGCTTCGCAGCGGCGCTGGACTTGTTGAAAGCGCCGGGTGAGCGGTTGGTCATCGTTGGAGTCTCCCGCCAAACGGAGCAGGGACACCACCTTGGCGGCGCGTTGGCGGGCGAGGCTGACTGTTTTCAAGGCGGATGGGAGATCCAGTTTGCCGCTGGCCACATCTTTGAGCAGGGCACATTCGAAGTCGCGGCAGCGGTTGGGGCGGCTGGCGTAGACGCGACATTTCAGGTCGGGGCCGAGTGCGGCGCAGGGCTGGGGCAGGACCGTCGTGCCGCGGCGACGAACCAGCGTCAGACCGGCGGCGCGGAAGGCGGCGGATTGGTCCAGACGTTGCAGTTCGACGTCGCGGAAGAGCACGCCGTTGCAGCAGAGGCCGCAGCGTAGGCAGAGCTGCGCGATGAGCTCTGCCGGGACGCCGGCGTCACCTGGATCTGAGGCAGGGCGGGGTGCGTCAGGCATGCTGGGAGCAACGCGGTCTGAATCGGGATTTAGTTGGACAGGTTGGGGATTTCTGCCGATACATTGGAGGCATGAAGACCCAGCTTGTGACCATGATTTGCGTAACCGGCTTGTTACTGGCCAGCGCGCCGGGGGCGAAGGCCTTTGAAGATGGGAGCCCGGAGGCGATCGCGGCGGACGTGCTCGTGGCGCGCCCGGCCTGCTTTGCCGCCACGGTTGTGGGCACTGGCTTTTTCGTGCTGGCCCTGCCGTTTGCCGCGTTGGGGGGAAATGTGAAGAAAGCTGCGCGGACCCTGGTCACAGGGCCGGGGCAGCTGACCTTTACCCGGCCGGTGGGCGACTTCAGCAATTTCACCCCGTAAGCGAGACGTCCGCAGGCACCGTGTCCGGCGCCCGCGGCGGATGCAGAGTGCGGTGGCAGAACGGGTCCAGCCAGGCGTTGGGCGTTGACGTTGATCGCCTGAGTTAGGGCAAACTGGAGTTGCAAATCCGGGTGACGATGCCGAGCTGCGGTTCCGAGCGAGCTTGGCCGGCGAAAGCGGGGGGAACGACCGGCAACCAACCACCATGGAGGGGACGGGTCGATCAAACCGTCATGATTTCTTTTTCCTTGTGGGCCAGGTGCTCGTCGATCTTTTTAATGTAGCCGTCGGTTAGCTTTTGAACCTCGGTCTCGGCGTGTTTCTCGTCGTCCTCGGCGATGTCGCCGGCCTTCTTCTCCTTTTTGAGGGCTTCCATGGCATCGCGGCGGACGTGGCGGACCGCGACCCGGCCGTCTTCGGCGAGCTTTTTGACGGCTTTGACGAGTTCGTGGCGGCGTTCCTCGCTGAGGTCGGGCAGGATGATGCGGATGCCTTTGCCCTGGGTGGATGGGTTGAGTCCGAGGTTGGCTTTTTGGATGGCTTTTTCGATGGGGATGACGGAGCCGGCGTCCCAGGGTTGGATGAGGATCATGCGGGGCTCGGGGGTGGTGATGCCGGCGAGTTCGCGGATGCGCATATGGGAGCCGTAGACCTCGACGAGGATGTTTTCGACGAGGGCCGGCGACGCTTTGCCGGTGCGGATGGTGGCGAATTCATGGATCACAACCTGTTCGGTTTTCTCCATTTTTTCCTCGGCCGCGAGGAGGATGTCGTCGAGTGCCATAAGTAGGGCGACGCTAGCAAACCGCTGCTGGGCTGTATAGAGCCAATTGACTGGCGGCGAAAGCTTTTGACGCACCTGCGGGCATCCCGTAGCGTTCCCGGCACGCTTTTTTGAAAAGGCCAGCATGATTGGATTCATCATCAAAAAGATCATTGGTTCGAAGAACGATCGCGAAGTAAAACGTCTTCGACCCGTGATCGCCCGGATCAACGAACACGAAGCCTCGCTGCAGTCGCGCCCGGACGAATATCTCCGGGAAAAGACGGCGGAGTGGAAGGCGCGGTGTTCGGCGCTGACCGACAACGGCGAGCTGCAGAAGGCGTTGCTGGAGATATTGCCCGAGGCGTTCGCGCTGGTGAAGAACGCGTGCCGGCGGCTGACCGAGCGCAAGACGGACGTGCAGGTGCGGGGGTTTCCGATCCGCTGGGAGATGGTGCCATTCGACGTGCAGCTGATTGGCGGTTACGGGCTGCATACCGGGCGCATCGCGGAGATGGCGACGGGTGAAGGCAAAACGCTGGTGGCCACGCTTCCGGTCTATCTGAACGCGCTCTCCGGACGGGGTGTGCACGTGGTGACGGTGAACGATTACCTGGCGGCGCGCGACAGCGAGTGGATGGGGGCCGTTTACAAGTTTCTCGGGCTGACGGTTGGGTGCATCCTGCACGATCAATCGCCGGCGGAGCGGCGGGCCCAGTATGCGTGTGACATCACCTACGGGACCAATGCCGAGTTCGGTTTTGATTACCTGCGCGACAACGGCATGGCGTCACGGGCGGAGGAGCAGGTTCAGCGAGGGCACTATTTTGCCATCGTCGACGAAGTCGACTCCATCCTGATCGACGAGGCGCGCACGCCGCTGATCATCAGCGGGCCATCGGTCATGCACAGCGACCATGGCATCTACGACCGGTTCAAGCCGCAGGTTGAGTCCCTCTTCCATGCCCAGGAGCGGCTCTGCCAACGCTACCTGAACGAGGCGAAAGGTCTGCTGAAAAAGCTGCACCCGGAGGATGGCTCGAATCCGGCCAGCCCGGAGGAGGTGGAGCGCGAGGCCGGCCTGTTGCTCTACCGGGTCAAGCTCGGCACGCCGCGTTCCGAGGAGCTGATGCAGGTGCTGGAGGATCCGGAAAACCTGCGCCTGATGAACAAGGCCGAGCTCACGCTGCACGCTGATCAATCCAAGCGGGACCTTTACGCGCAGAAGGAGGAGCTGTTCTTTGCCATCGAAGAGAAGAACCACGACGCCGACCTGACGGAAAAAGGGCGGCAGTTCCTCAGCCCGAAGGATCCGGATGCGTTCGTCCTGCCGGATCTGGCGGCGGCCTTCCACGAGATCGATGTCGGCCCGGAGAAGGACGCGCACAAGCGCCTGGAGATGAAGACGACGCTCCAGCAGCAGATGGAGGCCAAGGCGCAGCAGATTCACGCCATCGCGCAGCTGCTCAAGGCCTACTGCCTGTATTTGCGGGACGTCCAGTACATCATCGAGGAGGGCAAAGTGGTCATCGTCGATGAGAACACCGGCCGCAAAATGTCGGGCCGGCGGTGGAGCGACGGGTTGCACCAGGCGGTGGAAGCGAAGGAAGGCGTGGAGGTCGAGCGCGAGACGCAAACCTACGCGACGATCACCATTCAGAATTATTTCCGTCTCTACACAAAGCTGGCGGGCATGACGGGCACGGCGGAGACGGAGGCGAACGAGTTTTTCGACATCTACAAGCTCGGCGTGCTGGTGGTGCCGACCAACCGGCCGGTTGCGCGCAAGGACGCCCACGACACGGTTTACAAGACGAAGCGGGAGAAATTCAACGCGGTCGTGCGCGAGGTGCAGGCCGTGCACGCCGAGGGGCGCCCCATCCTGCTGGGCACCGTCTCGGTCGAGTCGAGCGAGCTGCTGTCGCGGATGTTGAAGAAAGTCGGCATCATTCACTCGGTGCTGAACGCCAAATATCACCAGCAGGAAGCGGAAATCGTCGCGCGGGCCGGCCAGCGGGGAGCGGTGACGATCGCGACCAACATGGCGGGGCGCGGCACGGACATCAAGCTGGGGGCGGGCGTGCAGGATCTGGGTGGATTGCACGTGATCGGCACGGAGCGCCATGAAGCGCGGCGCATTGATCGCCAGCTGCGCGGCCGGTGCGCCCGGCAAGGCGACTCTGGCTCATCGCACTTTTTCATTTCTCTCGAGGACGATCTGATGCGGCTGTTCGGGTCTGACAAGATCGTCAAGTACATGGAAAAGATGGGTCTCGAAGAGGGTCAGGAGCTGGAGCATCCGCTCTTGAACCGTTCCATCGAGCAGGCCCAGAAGCGCGTCGAGCAGCACAACTTCCAGATTCGGAAGCGGACGCTGGAGTACGACGACGTGATGAACAAGCAGCGCGAGGTCATCTACGGCTTCCGCAACGAGATTATTTACGGCGACGACGTGCGCGACCGTTTGATGGACGTGATGGAGGAGGTGGTTCTGCAGAAAACGCAGGAGTTCACGTCTTCCGAGGATCCCTCAGCGTGGAATGTGCGCGGTCTGGCGGATTGGGTGAACCTGACGTTTCCGCTGGGCATTTCCGAGGAGGAGATCCTGAAGGTGGCGGGCGCCGCCACGGAGGAGCCGGTGTCCGGCTCGCTTTTTGACGGGCTGAGCGCCGCGCAGTTCGGCGTTTGCAATTTCATTTCGAAGGCCATTCGCGACGCGTATTTCCTCAAGGTGAGCTTCGAGAAGGAGGACGCCCTCAAATCGGTTGAGCGCTACACGATTCTCAGCGCGATCGACAAGCTGTGGCAGGAACATCTTTATGCGATGGACGGCCTGCGCAGCAGCATCGGGCTGCGCGCGTATGGTCAGCGGGATCCGTTGCTCGAATACAAGGGCGAGGCGTTCAAGCTCTTCAATGATCTCATGGTCAATATCAAGACCGAGATCTGCCATAATATCTTCCGCAGCGCCTCGAGCCTGATGGCGTTCGAACAGTTCCTCCGCAAGCTGCCGCAGCGGACCGAACACAACACGGGCGGGTCGTCCTTCGGCGGCACCACGACCTCCAGCACCGGCGGCGCGGGCGATCCGGCGGCCGCGGCCGGTGGCGGCGGCAGCGATCTCGTCAGCGAGGCCAACGAAGCGCTGTCCAAGGCGAAGCCGGTCCGCACCGGGCCCAAGGTCGGCCGGAACGATCCATGCCCGTGCAACAGCGGAAAGAAGTTCAAGAACTGCTGCGGCAAGAACGGCTGACCCGCCTCGGGAATCGCCCGTGAAGCCGGCCCCGCGTCACCCCAGGCGCCTCACCTGAGGTGTGTTCCCGGCGGGATGGGGCAGCCCGCCAGAAATTCCGCCGTCGGCAGGTGTCGTCGGCCTTCGCGCTGGAGGTCCAGGATCCGCACAGCGTCGCTGCCGCAGGCGACGATTAACTCGCCGGGCGGGCCCGCCAGCACCACGCCGGGCTCGCCGGATCGAGTGCGATCGGCTTCGGCCTTCCAAATCTTGATCCCGAGCGGACCCGACGGTCCGGGCAGCTCGGTAAACGCCGAGGGCCACGGATTCAATCCGCGCACGCGGTCCACGAGTTGCCCGGCGGGCAGCGACCAATCAATGCGACCGTCGTCCTTGGTGATCTTTCTCGCGTAGCTTGCCCCCTCGGACGGCTGCGGCTCCGGCGCCAGTTTTCCCGAGAGATAGCCCGGAATGGTGTCATGCAGGAGACGTGCGCCGACGATGGCCAGCTTGTCGTGCAGGGTTCCGGCGGTGTCGTTCGGTTGAATTGGGACAACGAGCTTCGACACCATCGGGCCGGTGTCGAGCCCGGCGTCCATCTTCATGATGGTGACGCCCGTTTGGGACTCGCCGTCGAGGATCGCCCATTGAATCGGAGCCGCGCCCCTGTATTTGGGGAGGAGCGAAGCGTGGACGTTGAGGCAGCCGTGCCGGGGAAGATCGAGCAGCGATTGCGGAAGGATCTGGCCGTAGGCGGCGACGACAATCAGGTCGGGTGCCAGATCCCGGACTTGTTGAAGGAACGATTCCTCGCGGGCGCGCGCGGGTTGCCAGACGGGCAGGCCTGCGGCCATCGCCACTTCCTTGACGGCGGACCATTGCAGCTTGAGGTCGCGTCCCTTGGGCTTGTCCGGCTGCGTGACGACACCGACGATCTGATATTCAGGAACGGTGATCAGTTCGCGCAGGCTGGTGGCGGCCAGAGGCGCCGTGCCCATGAAGACGATTCTTAAGGTGGAATCCACGGGGCCGGGAGAATGGCTTGCGCGGGTGCCGGGAGGCAAGACGGATTGCGCGGATTGCGCGGCGGCGCGGCGCGGTGGCGCGGTGGCGGGACCGCGGGTTAATGGAGAGCTTCTTGTTCCTGATGGACCTGCTCACGGATCATGAACCGCGCATCGCAGCAGGGCGGGCGCTCCGCCGCCCGCCGTGAAAACGGTTTGCCACCTCGATTCGCCGGCGCGCTGCGGAGAGCGCGCCCTACCTTGCGGGCGTGCTCGCGGGCCATGAACCGCGCGCCAGCGTCTTGGTGTGCGTCCCGCGCCTGTGCGACGCTTTCGAGATCGACGGGCGTTCGAAAGCGGCGGAGGACCGCCGCACTCCAAAACCTGGCGCCAATGGGATGGCCTCCAGGCTCAAGGTCAGGCCGAGCCATTCGTTATCCCGATGGTCTTGAAGGGACGGAACAAATTGCCGCCCTGGCATCGGAGCCTGGTCGGTATTGCCATGGGCCTGGGTAGTGCGGCCGCGGTCTGGCGCTCGGCATCGGGGCTGCTTAACAGCCGTTGCCCGGGTATTGACCGGCAATTTGGGCCGGTCAGACGTCGTTCGGGCTAGGTGAATCCGTAGAGAACCATTCGTTGAAACTATGCGTAAGAAACTGACCCTCGTTGCCGTCCTGGCGTCCCTCGTCCTGCTGGCCCTGCCCTCGGCTCGCGCCCAGCAGTATTACATCACTTTGACCGCGTCCTATAAGTCGACCAACACGACGGGCACTCTGTTGACGACCAAGGTGACGGCCTCGAGCCTGCTGGTGGACATCATGCAGGACAACGCCGTGGCTCGCGGCCATTCGCTCATTTTCGACGTGATCTCGGGTGAGATTCGCGTGATCAACAAGGCGACCGGCGAGGACCTCGGGGCCTGGTATGTGTTGGCCCCGGATACCTCGGTGGCGACGACGGACGGAACGAAGTCCGAAGTTTACTGGACGATTACGTGCCCGTCGGATTCCGGCTATGAAGGCACGGCGGTGGGCACCGTGCAAATCACGCGCGGGCTCTCGGACGAAATCGTGAAGTTCAAGATGATCGGCAAGTTGACATTGCGCTATCAGCCGGAGGGCGGCGGTTCGCCGCGCGTTTACAACGGCGTGTTCAGCACCGGCGCGCGTTACACGCCGCCGACGCGCTGAAGGCCGACGCCAGTCGATTCACATTTCCATCTCTACGGAGTGCGGGCGATCCGCCGACACGGTGTGATCGCCCGTCATTTTTTTTCGGACGGGTCTACTTGAGGTACGCTTCCATGCCGGCGCAGGAGCAGACCGGGTTGCGGTCGCCGAAGACATTGTCGACGCGGCCGACCGGGGGCCAGAATTTCCACTCGCGCAGACCTTTGACGGGATAGGCCGCCTGTTCGCGGGAGTAGGGCCGGTCCCAATGGTCCGCGGTGACGACGGCGGCGGTGTGCGGCGAGTTTTTGAGCACGTTGCTGGTGCGATCGGCGGCGCCGGATTCCACCGCGGACATTTCGCCGTGGATGGAGATCATGGCGTCGCAGAAGCGGTCCAGCTCCGCCTTCGATTCGCTTTCAGTGGGTTCGACCATGAGCGTTCCGGCGACGGGCCAGCTGAGGGTCGGCGCGTGAAACGAGTAGTCCATGAGGCGCTTGGCCACGTCCTCGGCGGTGGTGTTTTGAAAGGCGCGCAGGTCGAGGATGCACTCGTGTGCCACCAGGCCTTGTTGACCCCGGTAGAGGGTGGGGAAGAAGGATTCGAGCCGGCGCGCGATGTAGTTGGCGTTGAGAATGGCGAACTTGGTGGCCTGGGTGAGGCCTTCGGCGCCCATCATGCGGATGTACATCCAGGAGATGACGAGGATGCTGGCGCTGCCCCAGGGGGCGGCGCTGATCGGGCCGACGCCGTTTTCGCCCCCGGTGGTGACCAGCGGGTGACGCGGGAGGAATGGGGCCAGGTGACGTGCGACGCAGATGGGGCCGACGCCGGGGCCGCCCCCGCCGTGCGGGATGCAGAAGGTTTTGTGGAGGTTGAGATGGCAGACGTCGGCGCCGATGAGCCCGGGGCTGGTGAGGCCGACCTGGGCGTTCATATTGGCGCCGTCCATGTAGACCTGGCCGCCGTGGTGATGGACGATTTGGCAAATCTCCCGGATCGTTTCCTCAAACACGCCGTGCGTGCTTGGGTAGGTGATCATCAGGCAGGAGAGCTCGGCCTGGTGGCTGGCGGCCTTCGCTTTGAGATCCGCCACGTCGATGTTGCCCCGGGTGTCACAGGCAACCGGCACGACCTTCATGCCGGCCATGACCGCACTGGCGGGGTTTGTGCCGTGGGCGCTGGCCGGGATCAGACAGATGTTTCGATGGCCCTGCTGGCGCGACTCGTGCCAGGCGCGGATCACGAGCAGTCCGGCATATTCGCCGGCGCTGCCCGCGTTCGGCTGGAGGGAGGTCGCCGCGAACCCGGTGATTTCCGAGAGCCAGGCCGCGAGGTCCTTGAAAAGCCTCTTATAACCTTCGGCCTGCCAGCTGGGTGCGAACGGATGGATCCGCCCCAGCTCGGGCCAGGTCACCGGGAACATCTCCGCGGTCGCGTTGAGCTTCATCGTGCACGACCCGAGGGGAATCATGCTTGCGGTCAGCGACAGATCGCGCGACTCCAGCCGCCGGATGTAACGGAGCATCTCGGTCTCGCTCTGGTGCCGGTGAAACACCGGGTGGGTCAGGAACGGGCTTGTGCGAGCCAGCGCGGCCCCTCCCGGGGAGCCGAGGTTGGCCCCGGGATCGACTTCCGCCAGCGGGAACGGCAAGGGCTTGCCGCCATGGAACAGGCGCACCAACGCCTCGACGTCGGCGACGCTGGTGGTTTCGTCCAGGGCAAAGCCCACGCTCTGCGCGTCGTAAACCCGGAGATTGATCTGCTGCTCCTCGGCGAGGCGGATGATGTCCCGGGCGTGGCCCGGCCCCAGATTGACGCGGAGCGTGTCGAAAAACGTCTCGGTCACCACCTCGACCCCCAGGCGGTTGAGTGCGGCGCTGGCCAGGGCGGTCAGGCGGTGGACGCGTCGCGCGATCTGGCGAAGGCCATCCGGCCCGTGATAGACGGCGTACATACTGGCCATGACGGCGAGCAGCACCTGGGCGGTGCAAATGTTCGACGTGGCCTTTTCGCGGCGGATGTGTTGCTCGCGGGTCTGCAGGGTGAGGCGCAGACCGGGGCGTCCGGCGGAATCCTTGGACACGCCGACGAGCCGTCCCGGCATCGAGCGCTTGTAGGCATCGCGCGTGGCGAAAAAGGCGGCGTGGGGTCCGCCGTAGCCCAGCGGCACGCCGAACCGCTGTGAGTTGCCCACGACCGCATCCGCGCCCCACTCACCCGGCGGCGTGAGGACCGTCAGCGCCAGCAGATCGGCGGCGACGATCACGAAAACGTTGGCCGCCCGGGCTCGTTCGACGCAGGGGCGGTAGTCGTGAATGGTTCCGTCCGTGGCCGGGTATTGCAGCAGAATCGCGAAAAGGCCCGGCGAGGCGGAGAAGTCCAGGGCATGATGGGAGCCAACGACGACGTGAATGCCCACTGCGGCCGCGCGGGTTCGAACGACCTCGATGGTCTGCGGGTGGCAGGCGTCGGAGATGAAGAGCGTGTTTCGATTGTCGCCGCCTTTCAACCCGTGGGCCATGGCGGCCGCCTCGGCGGCCGCCGTACCTTCGTCGAGGAGCGAGGCGTTGGCGATCTCCAGGCCGGTGAGATCCGTGATCAGCGTCTGGAAATTGAGAAGCGCTTCGAGCCGGCCTTGCGAGATCTCCGCCTGGTACGGCGTGTATTGGGTGTACCAGCCCGGGTTTTCCAGGATGTTGCGCTGGATGACACCCGGGGTGATGCAATCGTGATAGCCGAGACCCAGGTAGCTGCGAAAGATCCGATTCTGGCCGGCAACCGCGCGCAACTCGGAGAGCGCCTCGAACTCGCTGCGCGCGGGTGGGAGGTTCAGAGGCTGGGGGTTGCGGATTGCCGCCGGCACCGCGTCACGGATCAAGGCGTCGAGCGTGGCGTATCCACAGGTCTTCAGCATGTCCGCCGTCTCCGCGGCACCCGGGCCGATGTGACGGTGGACGAAATGGTCGGTCCACGGCACGGCGGGGGCCGGCGCGGACGGGTTGTTCGAGGTGTTCACAGTTCAGCAGCTAAAAATACGACGATTGCCTTCAGGCCGGCCTCTAACTCCAGGCCGGGACCGAAATTGAGCGGTCACGTTAAGGCGGACGGGGGGCAATGCAAGAGGGTTTTGGGCGGTTCGCGCAAACCGCCTTTTTGCCGAAGGTTTCTTTGCCAGTTCTCAGCCGACGGGAGGGTGGCAAAAAGGTAAAAGGGGCGTGGCCGGAATGTTGCAGGCGGTGAACGGGCGCTCTTCGAGAACGGATGGGCCCGGGCGCAGTCCGGGTGCGCCGGAGGTTCGTTCAGCGACCATTCTTGAGACGGTCAGCGCGAACGGCTTTTTGCGGTCGCTGGGAGTTTCCGGGGCTCAGGGCGGGCCGGTGGGGCAGGGTTTCAATTCGACGAACTCGTGTTCGCGATCGCGAACGATGAGGACGGGCACGGGCGCGTGCCGGACGACCTCCTCGGCGGTGCTGCCGAGCAGGAGGGTTTTGAGCGCGGATCGGCCGTGGGTGCCGGCCACGATGAGGTCGCATCCTGCCTCGCGCGCTTCCGCGGCGATTTCGAAGGATGCGCGTCCGGCCCGGACGCGCTGGCGGGTTCGCGGCGCCAGGGCGGGACCGAACATGCGCTGGCCTTCCGCGGCCAGCCGCTGCTCGGCTTCGGCCCGCAGGTCGGCCTCGCGGGAGGGGACGTGCGCGTAGCCGAACTCGGGATAGGGCGGGGGTTCGATGACGTGGAGCAGCCGATAGGATGCATCATCGCGCGTGCCGAGCGCCGCCGCATAGATCATGGCCTTGTCGCTGGTCGGCGAGAAGTCGGTGGGAACGAGGATGTGTTTGAAGTGACCCTGGGTTTCGCCGTCGGCGGGGAAGCGGATGGGCAGATCCGCGGCGCGAATGACGAGGACGGGGCACGGGGCGTGGCGCACCACGCGCTCCGCCGTGCTGCCTAACCATACGTGCTTGAGGCCGGTGTAGCCGTGGGTCGAGACGACGATGAGGTCGGCCTCCGTTGCGCGAGCCACCTCGCCGATCTGGACGGCGGCACCGCCATCGCGAACGATCGTCTGAACCGGCAGGTCGTGCGGCAGCTCCCGGGCCCGAAATTCGGCCAGGGTGCGCTCGGAGTCGGCCGTCAGGCGATGGGCTTCGATGGTCAGGCCGAGGTGGCTGAACTCGGTCGGCAGCGTGGTGGGCACGACGTAGACGAGCGTCAGGCTGGCGCCGAACTGGCGGGCCAGGGCAACAGCGGGCGGGATGGCCTGGCGCGATGCGTCGGAGAAGTCGGTTGGCAGGACGATTTTGCGCAACCGGGCTGCGGCCGGCGGCGGGGTGATCGAGGGCGGCGGGTTCATGCGGCTTGGGTGGGTTTGGAGTCCACCGCGAGTTCGACCAGGCGGCGGCGGGTGGCCTGGAGGTTGCAGATGACGAGCCGGGCGAGGCGCTTCATCAACTCGTAGCCGAACTCGTGGTTCTCGTTGCTCAGCCGGAGCAGATGCGCGGCGTCGAGGACGAGGAGTTTGACCGGGTCGACCGCCCGCGCCTGGAAACTCCAAGTGAACGGCTCGAAGAGCCACGACCAGCCGAGCGCATCCCCCGGGCCGATGATTTGCACCGCGACGTCGGGATGCCGGGGTGAGCACGCCTCGATCTCGACGTGGCCTTCCTCGATGAGAAAGAACTGATTGGCCGGCTGACCTTCGCGGAAGATGACGTCGTTGGGTCGGAACGACGCCGTGGTGGCATGTTCGAGGAGGATGACCTGGGCGCTGGCGGGCAGCGATTTCAGGAACGGAAAGCTGCAGGGGTCGATGTCGACCGGGCAATGCGGATGATTCATGGCGGCCTCCAGGTTCACGTCTCCAGGAATTCGTGCTCCTGCTCGCGCAGGACCAGCACCGGGCACTTGGCGTGGCGAACCACCCGTTCCGTGGTGCTGCCCATGAGCACGTGTGACAACCCCGTGCGTCCGTGGGTCGAGAGGACGATCAGATCCGCCTGCAGCTCGGCGGCAGCGCGGACGATCTCCAGGTGGGGGTGGCCGATGCGCACGCTGGTCTCGGCCTTGACGTCCGGCTCGAGCGCGGCCTTGAGGGCAGCCAGCTCCTTTTCGCCGCTGGAGCGTAGTTGCATCTCGATGGCCTCCACGTCGATGGGGACCATGTCGGAGACCGGCATGTAGGGCTGGATGACAAACAGAAGGCTGAGGGTGGCCCCGAACTGGCGGGCGAAGGGCACCGCGTATTGCAGCGCCTTGTGGGAGCACTCCGAGAAATCCACCGGAACCAGAATTCGTTTCAGCTTGAAGACCGGCAGGGCGCTGACCGCGGCTCGCGGCCCGCTGCCCGGCAGTTGTTTTTCACGAGCCCCCAGTTCCACCACCACTCCAACGCGCCGCCCCAAACGTTTCGAAGGTTTTACTTTCATAGGTACCCTTTCGTTTCGCGGGTCGTTCCGACGTCCGGGCCAGACCTCTCATTTGGCTGGCACCTCCAACCTGCGTCCGAAACCGCGGAAGCAACAGGCGCATTTTGGGAAGTCCCAACCGCCGGTTGCCTCGAGATTTTGTTCGTGGGCCGTGAGAGGTAGGGCGCGCTCTCCGCAGCGCGCCGGCGGAAGCAGACGCCTACCTCGTCAACAGCGCCTGCACGCGGAATGGTTCCGGATCCTGTCGTCGGCGGCGGGCGGCGGAGCGCCCGCCACTACCTGTGACGCAGTCGCAGGAGGTAGGGCGCGCTCTCCGCAGCGCGCCTGGGTGCGGACCGCCATGCGCCCGGCCGGCTGCCGTCTCCTACCGTTCGTTGACCCACTTCACCGCGTTGCGCAGAAGCGTTTTGTAGGCGTCCAGATTGTGCGCCTTGCCGTCGTGACCCAGGGTGATGCCAACGATGCGGGCCTTCGGGTGTTTGACGATGAACACCATGGGAAACTCCTTCTGTTTCTGGGCGGAGGGGGCGGTGGCGAGCACGTCGATCGGGGTGCCTTTGGGGTCGGGCTCGAACCAGTAGCATTCGTCGGTGATCTTGAACGAGGGAGGCACGCCGGCGGTGACGGGATGTTTTTGCGTCGTGAGCTTGACCTCGAATTCGCCGAACCGGTCGTGACCCCGCGCACCGCCGCCAGCCAGGTCGCGATTGAATTCAGGCCAGTCCGCCCAGTTATACCACAGCCCCGGGTGAACGAGCACGAGCCCTTTGCCGGCAGTGACGTGGTTGAAGACGGCCTGGTAGGAGGCCGGATTTTTGAAGCGTTTGTTGGCGCTGATGACCAGCACGTCGGGCTCGGTGCCGGCGGTGGCGACGAGATCGGTGTCTTCCGTGTAGTGGACGGTGGCGAGTCCATTTTCCTGGAGGATGGCGGTGTCGGCTTCGCCGAACCAGCGGGGATAATCGTGGGATGCGCCGCCGCCGAGGCTGAGCACCTTGATCCCGGAGCCCCATTTGAATGGAGACGCCGGTTTGGCCGAGGCGGCCGGCGGGGCGGTGGCCGCAGGCACGGCGGCGGCGGGCTCGGATTGAGGGCCGGTGCCGGTGGTCTCGGCCGTGATGGCGACAAAGGCGGGGGCCACCTGATTGTTGTAGCTTTCGATCGAGATTTTACGGAGAGCGGATGGGTTTTTCAGCGGGCGGCTGAACATCCGAACCTGTCCGTGGGAAACGAGGCCGGGGATTTCCTTTGAACCCGGGACGTCGACTCCGCCGGTGATGTGATCGACGAACTCGACGCCATTCTGGAAGACGAACTCTTCGGGGTCTCCGTCGGTGTGGGTGACGGTGACCTTGGCGACGGGGATTTTTTGGGTGTCGTCGCCGCAGCATGGCCAGGCCCAGCCGCCGACGCCGCCGAGGAAGTGGAGGCGGGTGGCCGTGAGGCCGCCGGCGTTAATCTCGACCTTTTGCGGGTATTCGCGCGACATGCCCTGGCCGCCTTTGAGCACGATGAGATTGCGCCCGTTCGGCGTCTTCTCCGGGTTCAGGATGTCGAAGGGGACCTCTCCGGCTTTGACGAGGCCGAACTTGCGGAACGCGAGCGTGTCATTGGCGTTGGTGGGGGTGAGGAAGATTCCCCGCGAGCCGTCGGCGGTGAAGGCGGAGCGCAAATCGAGCACGCGGAAGCGCGCGTCGGCGGCGCAGACGTACGCCAGGATGTCCCGCAGGCTGTCGGCGCCGAGCGATTCGAAGCCCTCAGGCATGAGGGAACGGCCGGTGTTTCGGCGGGTCGCGATGTTTTTGGTCGGGATGGAGGTCTCGCCGGCGTTGTTGCGCAAGCTGACCGCGCTGCGATTTTCGCTGGCGATCAAGCCGTCGTAGATCTCGCCGTCCTTGGTCTCGATGCTCCAGGCGACGAAGCTGGGGTCGACCTCGCGGTTGGGGTCGAGCACGGCGACGAGCAGCTCGGCCGGGCCGTGAGCGCCCATGCCGGTGAGCACCGGGCCGACGTCCTTGCCTTCGCTTCCGAACTTATGACAGACCGCGCAGTTTTGGGTGAAGAGCTTGTGGCCGTTTTCGACATTGCCGGGCTTCTCGACCTCGGGGCTGAGCTTGGCGATGAGGGCGGCCTTTTCCTTCAGCTCGGGGCCGCGCAGTTCGTCGATGAGCTCGTTCGCCCGGCGGGCGACGGTCGCGTCGTTGTGGCGGCGCAGGCGATGAACGGAGGACGGCGAGAGGCTGGCGAGCTTGATGTCACCGGCTTTGATCGCGTCGAGCAAGGCGAGAGCGCCTTCGGGGCGCCGGAGCAGCTGGCTGAACGCGGTCTCCTGCAAATCGGCGGGCAGCTTGGGGTAGGCGGCGGCGACAAGCTGGCCGGCCTTCCCGTCGCCGGAGGCGCTGAGGGCGTCGAGCGTTTGCTTTTGGAGCGCGCTGGAGGCGGATGAGCCCAGCAACTGGCCCACGGCTGGCAGCACATCGGGATCGATCTGGCGCACGCCGACGAGGCTGGTCACAACCCGCGCGCGCTGATCGTCAGACAATTTGGCGTCCTTGAGGCGGGCCGTGAGGGACCCAATGAGTCCGTGGGTTTGGTCCTTGAGCCGGCCGTCGCGATCGAATCGGGCGACCAGGGGCAGGGCGGCGGTGGCGACACCGGACGGGGATTTGGACAGCAGGTTGCGCAGCGCGGTTTCGAGCGAGGCGGACCAGCCGGGGGCGGCGGATCCTTTGAGCTCGGTGGCGAGGGTTTCCAGGATGCGCTGGCGGAGGGCGTCAGGGGCGGTCGGCTGGCTGGCGACGGATTCGACGAGGCGGCCGATCTCCGGGGCATCGCCCTTGGCGGCGATCTGGGCGGTCAGCAGGCTGGCCAGGGGTACGAGCTCGGCCGCGTTGCGCGCGGGGAGCGCGGCGTTGATGAAGCGGGCGGGGGCCTGCGAAGCGAGGCCGAGGGCGGCCGATTCCAGCCAGCGGTCCTTGAGGTCCGGGTAGATGGCGAGGACCGTTCGTGTGACTTCATCAGAGATCGGAAAGGTGGCCAGGGCGAGCAGAGCGTCGAGACGCACGCGGGCGTCCGCGTCGTGCAGGCGTTTGAGGACATCGGCGGCGAGCGTGGCCTTGTCCGATTCCTTGGTCAGGGCGGCGATGCGCAATGCGTTTTTCTGCACGGCCGGCGCGCCGTCGGCGGCGAGGGCGGCTTTGAGGTGGGCGGGTTCGAGGTGGCCGGTGAGGTGCAGGGTCCAAAGGGCCTGGAGCTTGGCGGCCTCGAGTCCGCGGAAGCTCATGGAGCGGAGGAGGGGGGTGACGGCCTGGGGCAGGCCGGGCTCGTTGCGCTCGACGAGCAGGCGCTGGGCGTTCATGCGCACGTGGCGGTTTGGGTGTTGCAGCCCGGCCACGAGTTCGCCGAGCGAGGCGCGGCTGAGGTCGGGGACCCGGGCCGGCTTGGCCTGCTTGTGATCGACGCGCCACACGCGGCCGAAGTAGTGGTCGCGGTCGGGGCGGACGGCGGCGTTGACGGCGTTGTGCGCCGGGCCGCGGGTGTCGTTATGGACCACGGCCTGGTTATAGAAATCGAGAACATAGAGGGCGCCATCCGGGCCGATGCGGGTCTCGATGGGCCGGAACCACGGGTCGCGGCCGCCGATGAATTCCGCCTCGCGCGTTTTCTCGGACGTGTAGCTGGTGCCCTGGGGCTGGACGATCTCGTGGTGGACGATGTTGATCGTGGGCTCGGTGGTGAAGTAGCTGTAATTCCAGTCCTCGGGCCAGGTGCCGCCGTCGTAGATGGCCGAGCCGGCGGAGGCGGTGAACGAGCCGACGAGGTCAATCTGCACGTAGGCGAGGTTCTCGTATTTGATCAGGGGAAAGGACGGCCGGCGGACGATCAGGGCCTTGTAGCTTGGGGTGTTGCCGGCCTTGCCGCGGGCCAGGGCGGCCTCGCTCATGACGACGTGATTGAGCAGATCGCCGCTGGTGGGCTGGGTGAACAGAACCTCGTTGTCCCAGCCGAAGTCCAGGCCCCAGGTGTTGCCGCCCTTCGAGCAGTATTGTTCGAACGCGGAGCCGTCCGGCTGGAAGCGGACCACGCCCGAGCCGATGCGCCCGAAGTCCTTCGCGCCGTCGCCGCTTTTCACGTGGTCGCTCGCGCTGTAGCCGTGCGTGGCGTAGATCCAGCCGTCGTAGCCCCAGCGCAGATTGTTGATGACCGCGTGCGTGTCGAACGTGCCCAGCCCGGTGTAAAGCTTCTCCACCGTCTCGGCCCGGCCATCGCCGTCGCGATCGCGCAGGAACAGGATGTCGGGCGCCTGGCAGACGATGACGCCGTCGCGATGAAAGACGAAGCCGGTGACCAGCTCGAGGCCCTCGTAAAAGACCTGCTTGCGATCCGCCCGGCCGTCGGCGTCGGTGTCCATGAGGATGCTGATGCGATCGCGGGCGGGGCGGTCCTGCAGCCCGACTTCGGGGACGAGGCCGCCGTGGTCCTTCCACTCGGCGCCGCGTTGTTGGTCCTTGAGGCCGCGGCGACCGTTCGGGTATTCGACGGTCTCGGCGATCCAGAGGCGGCCGGCGGGGTCCCAGTCGAGGGCGATGGGTTTGTTGATCAGCGGTTCCGAGGCGACGAGGTCAATTTTGAAATCGGGGTGAAGATCGAGCTTGGCGGCGGATTTTTCCGGGGCGGTGGGGCCGCCTTCCGGGTAGCGGGCGGCGGCCAGCTCGGCGGGGGTGGCGAACTCGTCCAGGTTCGGGCGTTTGCCGGCCCAGGCGATGCCGCGGAGCAGGGTGGCGCGGTAGTGGGGCAGGTTGAACGAGCTGTATTTGTGGCCGGGGATGGAGGCAAACGCCCGATAGCCTTCCGTGGCGCCCTCGAGCTTGTTCTCGTACGACCACATTTGCGGGATGACATTGTAGACGTGCGGGTAGGGCCGGCCGCCTTTGGTGTTCCGCTTGTCGGGCTCCCAGGACGTGGCGAGAATGCGGGCCTCGGGCATCAGGTGGAGGTTCCAGTAAACCTCGTCATCGAAGTCAAAATTCGCGGCGCCGGCCGTGATCGGGTTGTTGCGGTCGACATAATACAAGGAGATCTCCCCCTCAAACCACTTGGAGTATCCGTGCTCCCAGGCGCCGCCGATGATGGTTTTGAACCACTGCGAGTTGGTGCCGCAGACGGCGTCGTGGATGGCGACGACGCCGCCGCCACGTTTGAGAAATTTATCAAAGGCCACACGTTGTTCGCCGGCGATCGAGCCGGCCTCGGCCGCGAACATGACGAGCACGTCCGTGTTTTCCAGCTGCTCGGCGCTGGGGAACTGCAGGGCGGCATCGACCCGGGCTCCGCGCTCAGCCAGCAGCTTTTTCCAGTCGTTCATCCAGACCTCGTGGTCGTGCAGGCCGTTTCCGGCCGGCCCGTGCGTTTTCGGGCCTCCGCGAAGGAAGACGCGGAGCGGTTCCGCGGCCAAGAGCGGGGCGGCCACGAGCCAGAGAACGGTCAGGAGGGCGGGGACAAAGCGTTGTTTCATAGCGGTCGAGATACGAATGCGAGCTTAGACGGGCCGGCCAGCCCGGCCCTAGAAAATTCTTTCGCCGCGACCCCGGGGACGGCAGGTCAGGCGGCCCAGCCGCGCCGGCGGACGGACTCCCCGGAACCGTCCCCCGCTGAATTCCCAAACTGGCTCTAAAGTGTTCCGGGGTCCGGCCGTTGAGCATGCATGAGCCGGCGGGCTGGGTGGGACGGGACATGAGATTAACGATGATGACGACCGATGACGTCGGCCGCGAAGTTCGCGGCGCCGGACGAAGGCGGGCCGGAAATACCGGTCCGGCAATGCCATGAAAAAGATTTTGATCGTTGAGGACGACCAGTTGGTGGCGACCGCGTACCGCAAGCGGTTCAAGGACGCCGGTTGGGAGGTGGAGTGGGCACCCGACGGGGTCGAGGGCATCAAGACGGTGGGGACGATGAAGCCCGACGTGGTGCTGCTGGACCTGCTCATGCCGCGCCTCGATGGCATCGAAGTGTTGAAATACATACGGAGCCATCCGGATCTGCGGCATCTGCCGGTGGTGGTGTTCTCCAACTCGTACATGACGAATTTGATCGAGAACGCCTGGCGGGCCGGCGCGGACCAATGCCTGATGAAGGCCAGCACGACGCCGCAGAGCCTGCTCGACGCGATTGCGAAGGCGATCCAAAAGGCCGCCGCGCGCATGGAGGGTGGCGGAGCGCCGGCCCGGTCGCCGGGCAGCCCGTCGCCGGCCGGCGTCGCTCTGGCGCCCAGCCTCTTGCCGGCGTCCACTCCGCCGGTCGAGCTGCGTCGTTCGGCCCCGGTTTCGACGCCGCCGAAGCCGCCTCCGGGCCTCCCGGTCAACTATGTCCCGGCCGTCCAGCCTTTGGGAAATCCTGCTGCACGCCCGCCCCTGGCCGGGCCGTCGCCAGCTCCGTCGGCTTTGCCGTCCGGACCGCTCGCGCCGGGAATACATCCGATCTCCGGGGCGGGCTCCACCGAGGCGGTGGCAGCCGGGGCGCCCACGGCTCCGCCCGCGGAGGTCGGAGCACCGCCGGTGCCGGGTGCGACCTCGACCGTCGCGGTGGATCCCGAGTTCCAGGCGCAGATTCGCCAGCTGTTTGTGGCCAGCGCGCCAGCCAAGCTCGCGGCGATTCGCGCCATCGCGTTGAACCTGGCCGCGAATCCGACGGTGGGCGCGGTGGAGCAAATCTCCGAGCTTTTCCGCAAGGTCCACTCGTTGACCGGCAATGCCGCGGTGGCGGGGTGTCCGGCCATCGCCCAACACGCGAGCACCTTTGAGGCGTTCCTCCAGGAGCTCCAACAGAAGCCGCGTTTCGTCAACGGATCGACTCTCCGGACGATCCTGCAAGGCCTTGATTTCGTGGCCCTGCTTTTCGAACACGCGGAGCAGTCCGCCCCGGCGGATGTTGCCCGGCGCGTGCTGGTCCTGGATGGCGATCCCATGTCCGGGCAGGCCATTGCATTGACGCTCGAGAAGGCGGGGTTCCGCACGCACCTGGCCGGGGACACCGAGGAGGCGATGACGTTGGGCAGTTCGGAGTGCATCGATCTGATCGTGGCTTCGTCGGAATTGCCGGAGATGACCGGCTTTGAAGCCTGCAGCCAGCTCCAGACATTGCCGGGCTGCACCCAGGCGAAGGTCCTGTATGTGACCGGAGCCGGCCAGTTTGCCGACTACGCCAAGGCGGAGATTCTTGGCGACAACGATTTGATCGGGCGGCCGTTCCTGATCATCGAGCTCACCATGAAGGCGATGATTTTACTCGAGACCCGCCGCCTGCAGGGAGGGCTGCAGTCCGCGGCGTGAGCGTGGCCCCGGGTGGGGCCAGGTCCGGCTGCAGCTCCGCCTGTCGCTCCGCTGGCGTCAGATGGGACAGGCGTTCCATCTCGGCGTAAAACCCCGGCAGATCGCCGGACGAGCGCCGCAGATGTTCCTGGAAGGCCGGCACGAGGCCGAAATAGGTCTCCACGGTGTTGAGCCGCGCGTTGTTCAGGGGCGCCTTGAACCACGGGTCGAATTCCTCGGCGCCGTCCCACGACTGTTTCAGCACCGCGTAGTTGCCTTTGAGCTGGCCGAGGATCCTGGCCTTGGCCTGACGCGCTTCACCCCGCTCCCGCTCGTTGGAGGCCGCCGCCGACTGGTACAACGCGGCGAGTTGCGATCGGGTCTGGGACAACAGCGCGATGAACTGGGCTTTGCGGCGCGTGGCGGCTTCGAACCGGGCGAGGGACCGTTCGTCGCCCGTGGCCTTGAGCCAGCGACGCACTCCTTCCTCAGCCACGGCCGTGGCGAAGGCCTCGTTGAAATCGGTTTCTCCGGGCAGAAACAGCCGCTGGTGAGCCAGTTCGTGGAACAGCAGCTCAGCGAGGTCCACCTCGTCATCGAAAATAAAGGTGTTGAGCACCGGATCCCGGAACCAGCCGAGGGTGGAGTAGGCCGGCACTCCGCCGACATACACGTCGTCGCCGCGCCGCGCCAGGCGGGCGGCCAGCCGGCGGGCATCCGCCTCGCGGAAGAAGCCACGGTATTCGAGCCGGCCGACCACGGGGTACCACCACGAGCGCGGTTCCAGGGACAGTTCCTGGGCGGCGTAGACATTCCAGACGGCGAAGGGTCGGCCGAGATCGGCGTAGGTGCGGTAATGGCCGTTGGCGGGGAGGCCGAGCTCGCGGCTGGCGAAATCACGGATGGCCAGGGCACGTTGCAGGCGTTCGGCCAGCGCCGGCGGTGTGTTGGTTCGGGCCAGCAATTTGGTGATCGCCGTCTGTCGCACCAGCATCTGGGCCTGGCCGCGGATCGCCTGGGCGTAGAATCGGGCGGTGCTGCACCCGGTGAGGATCAGGCCGCAGAACAAAAGGACCGCGAGACGCCCGCCGGTGGCAGCAAGCCGCGCGCGGTGAGTCCGGCTGGGCTCGCTCCATCCTCGGGGGCGACGACTGGCCGGTGGGCCCGCCAATCGGAATGTCGTGGAGCAGGCGAAAGGCCGGATGAATGAGGAGGAGGCGCTCCTGTTCACAAAGCCCGCCCGTCGTCAGTAGCCGAACTTGGCCAGTTCCTTCTCCAACTCCATCTGGAAGGCTTCCACGTCGGTGGCGCTCGGCTTGTAGCCCTGTTTCTCCGGAGCGACTCCGAGCCGGCCATATTGATCCATGTACCACGAACCGCGCTGGCCGTCGCTGAAGGTGACGCTGCCGCTGACCATGGCGCCGGGGCGCGCCACGGTGTCCATCGCGACGGAGACCTTGCCGCCAAGCAAGCCGCCGGGAGCGGCCGCGGGCGCGGAGGCGGGCGTGGGCGTCTCGGGCTTCGCGCCCGGCCCCGCGACGACCGGGAGCTTGGCGGTCGGCGCGGCGGGGGCGGGAGGCACGGGCGCCGGCTCGGGATCTTTCGGCACGAGTTTCAGATCGTCGACCAACAGGCGCACGTCCATGTAGGTCATCGTCAGGCCCAGTTCGGTGGAGATCCGTTTCTGGATGTCCGCCAGCTTCAGGCCGTCGTGGATCCAGCCCGTTACTTTTTTCCGTTGCTCGTCGTCGAGTTTCATATCAGCCGGGATCATTGGAAGCGATCAACCCGGGCGATTCAATGGATTTTCTTCGCGCGTGCGCATGTAGTGAAACAGATACTGCTGGGCGTAGCCGGCGTGAGGCCCAAAATAGGTCTCCACGAACCGCCGCAAACGGGCGGCGCTCGGCCGGCGCCGCGGAAAGTAAAGCTCCCGCAGCGCCTTCATCACCCACACGTCCACTGGAAACGCCTCCGGGAAACCGTAGGCGAACAACAGGACGCAGTTGGCCACCTTGGGCCCGACTCCCGGCAGGCGCATGAGGGCTTCCCGCGCCTCGGCACACGTCCGGAGCCGAAGCCCCTCCAAATCCAGATCCCCGCCCGCCACCGCCCGGGCTGCCGCGCTCACATACGGCGCCCGAAATCCCATCTTGCACGCCCGCAACTCCGCTTCGTCCACCGCTGCCAGGCGGCCGGGCGACGGAAACGCCCGGGCCACGGCTTGAGCCGGCCGGGCGACTCCGCTCGGGATTTCGTCGCCAAACCGGTCGCACAACAACTCGATGATCTGCGCAATCTGCACGATCTGCTTGGTCGAGGAACAGATGAACGACACGAGGCACTCCCAAGGATCCTGCCGCAGAAGCCGCAGTCCGCGGCACGCCGCCAGGCTTGCGCGAATGGGCTCGTCAGCGGGAAACGTCCGCCGGATCGCCTCGAAATCGACCGACGTCTGCAGGTAATGCGTCAGCCAGGCCCACTCCCGCCCGCCCGCCTCCGCCGCGATCGGCGTTCGGCCTTCCCCGGCGGCGTTGACCGGGGCCGCCGCCCGGGTTGCAGCAATGCCGTCCGGCGTGGTCATGAGACGAACCCAGCGCCCGGCAATGACGCCTTCCCAGCCGCCCTCCCGCTCGCGCCAACGAAACGCCTGCCCGCTGGTCAACGTGGCCGCCAGATCGTAATCGCGGACCGCGAGGTGCACGGTGGAAGCGCCGACGACAGGACGGGGCGGCGTCATTTGACCTGGTGGAGGCGGTGGAGCCGCAGGGTGTGCAGGACGAGCCCACGTTCCACCACCTGGCGCACGCCGAGATCTTCCGCCGACTCAAACTGGGACGCCACTTCCACCGGGACTTCCCGCTGGCCTTCGCCGTCTTCATACGCCACGTAGAGGGCGTCGTGCCCGCGCCGGGTTTCCCAGTAGCGATACTCCGGCCAGAAATAGAACTGGTTCTTCGGGGTCGCGGTGTAGCGAGGGAAAACAACCGGGTGATCGGGGAGCCCGGCCTGGGCGGCGGGGATGTAAAACGTGAGCTGGCCGGCGAGGCCGTAGTGGCTGGTGATGATGAAGGGCGCCGCCCCGCCCGGCCGGGCAAGTTGCGTCCGCTCCTGCTCGATGAGCGCAGCCATCTTTTCAAACCCGCGCACGCGGCGCGTGGGATCGTATGCCACCGGCAGCTTGCCCCCGGTGATCTTCCCGATCAGCGCGGTGTCGCAAAGCAGCACCGCCGCCAGCACGCCCAGGGCGAGGCCGGCGATCAGCCACGGCTTGAGCTGGTCGCGGCGGCGTTCCCAGCGGTCCCGCCAGTAGAGGACCATGAGACACAGCAACGGCACCACGCCGGAAGCCACCCAGTTGGGCTGCACCCGGGAGTGCAGGGTGTAGGCCCAGTAGCCGAGAAAGATGGGCGCGCCGAGGCAGAAGAGATAGCGCAGCTCGGCCTGGTGCGTGGCGGTGCGCCAAAGGCCCCACATGGCGCCCAGCATTCCGAGAAAAAACACCGGGTTGAACAGCCCCGCTTCCGCTCCGACGAACTCGATGAAGAACCGCAAGGTCGGGCGCCATGCTTTTTCGAGTTTGGCGTTTTCCGACACGTGCTGGACGGTGACCCAACCGTGTTGGGAGTTCCACAGGACCACGGGCAGCGTGCAGAGCAGCAAGACCCCGAGGGCCAGCCAGGGGCCCGGCCGGCGCAGATGCACGCGTGCGGGTTTCCAAAGCGCGAAATAAAGGGCGTAGCAAACGATCAGCGCGAGCGCCGTGTATTTCGAAAGGAAGGCCAGGCCCGTCCAGAGACCGGCCCATGCCCACTGGGCGGTCGTGCCGTTGGTCTGGACGGCGGACCATCCGACCACCATCGCCGCGGTCCAAAAGAGAACCAGCAACGGATCGATGGTCATGAGCGTCGCGCCCACCGCGAGCATCGGGGTGGCCAGGAAAATCAAGGCGGTCACCAACGCGGTTCGGCCGTCCGCCAGTCGGCGCATGAACCGCAGGATCATCAGGGCAACGACGGTCGCGATGACCGGCGGCCAGAAGCGCACGCCGAATTCGGTGTCGCCCCACAGGTGCGTGCCCAGCCAGTGCGCCACGGCGATGCCCAAGGGCTTGCTGTAGTACGAAAGGGCGAGGTGCTTCGACCAGATCCATTGATAAGCCTCGTCTTCGCTCAGATCGATCCGGTTGCTCTGCAGGAACAGCAGCCGGCCCACGAGCACCGCAAAGATGAGAAGGTGCGCGAGTCGAAACCACTGCTGATTCTCGAGGAAACGGCGATCGGACGGGGTGCGATGCGGCGACGACGCGGGCGCCGGCGCGCGTTCACCCGCCGGCCACACGAAGCGGGGCAGGCGTTCCCACCAGAGCGGAAACCATCGGCGTCCGGCGGTCTGCCACAGCCAGTGAAAAGTCCACAGCCCCGCCGCCGCATAGCCCGCCCCCAGCACGGCGCCGGCGAGCACGTCGCTGGGGTAATGGGCGCCGAGGTAGACCCGTGAGAAGCCCATGAGCGCCGCGAAGGGCACCAGGATCCAGCGCGTGCGCGGGTAGTAGATTCCCGCGAGCAGCGTGATGGCGCACCAGGTCGATGTGTGGGACGACGGGAAACTGCCCGACCCGCCGCGGCCGACGAGGAGGCGCGCTTCCGGGATGTCGTGGAAGGGACGCAGCCGGCCGACGGCGTCCTTGAGCGTGTTGATGACCAGGCCGTCGCCGAGCGCGAGCGTGGTGAGGAGAATCGCGACAAACAGGCGTGCGCGCAGGCCGCCTTTCCAGAGCAGGCCGGCGACGCCGAGCACGGCCACGGGAATGAACCAGCGGTTGCCGGCGAGCGAGGGCATCACCGCGTCGAACAGCGGGTTCGCCATCCGCAAATTGATCCAGCGGAAGACGGCGGCGTCGACTGTGTGCAACCACGACATGTTCGGCCAGTGTGCGGAGCCGGCGCCGGCGGTGCCAAGTGAATTTGCAGTGCGGCCATTCCGCCTGGGCGTCCCGCAAGCGGCTCGCTCCGCCCGCGGGCCGGGGTTCCCGACGGGGGTTCCGCTCCGGCCGCGGGCTGCGCCAAATTCCCCCGGCGCGCGATTTTCTGTCGCCTTGCCGGTCGATCTCGGGTCCAATGCGGGCTGTTCAGCATGTTGCCAGAGACCGTTAAACGATCCGTGAGATGACGACCCGCGCCGAATCGAATCGCCCTGCCACGGCGGCACCCGCCGCCGACGCCGACCTGCAGGCCGTGGAAAATCTGAAAGCCTCCTGCGCCCGGATCAAGGCCGAGCTCGGCAAGGTCATTGTCGGTCAGAGCGACGTGGTCGAGGAGGTGCTGATCGCCATTCTCACGCGGAGCCACGCGCTGCTTGTGGGTGTGCCGGGCCTGGCCAAGACGCTGCTGGTCTCCACCCTTTCGCAGACGTTGCACCTGTCGTTCAAACGCATCCAATTCACGCCGGACTTGATGCCGAGCGACATCACCGGGACGGAGGTCATCTTTCAGGACCAGAGCACCGGCGCGCGCGAGTTCCGGTTTTTGAAGGGGCCGATTTTCGCCAACATGATTCTGGCGGATGAGATCAACCGCACGCCGCCGAAGACGCAGGCCGCGATGCTCGAGGCCATGCAGGAGCGGAAGGTGACGGTGGGCGGCACGGACTACAAGCTGCCCGAGCCGTTCTTTGTGCTGGCGACGCAGAACCCAATCGAGCAGGAGGGCACCTACGCGCTGCCGGAGGCGCAGCTCGACCGGTTCATGTTCATGATCCAGGTCGACTATCCCACGGCCGAGGAGGAGTTGCAGATCATGAAAATGGCCACCGGGGTCGCAGGCGAAAAGCCGGGCGCGGTGCTGACGGAGCAGGAAATCCTCAACCTCCAGCAGGTCGTCCGGCGCATGCCGGTGGCCGAGCACGTCTATCGTTATGCCGAAAAGCTGGTGCGGGTCACCCGGCCCAAGACCGACGAGGCCCTCGATTTCTGCCGCAAATGGCTGACGTGGGGCGCCGGTCCGCGGGCCGGCCTGAACCTCATCCTCGCGGCCAAGGCCCGGGCCATGCTCAACGGCCAGTTCTACGTCAGCTGCGATGACGTGTGGGCCGTGGCCTTGCCGATCTTCCGGCACCGGCTGATGCCCAATTTCGCGGCGCAAAGCGAGGGCGTCACGCCGGACGACATCACGCGCCGCATCCTCGAAACCGTGCCCAAGGATGAGCCGGTCTGAGCTGCGGTCCAGCCTGCCCACGCCCTGATCCCGCCATGGCCGACTCCCCGGAAAAAACGCTCCTTGATCCGGTGGCCATCTCGCGGGCGGAGTCGCTCGGTCTGAACGCGCGGTTCATCGTGGAAGGTTACATGGCAGGCGAACATCGCTCGCCCTACCGCGGCTTTGCCATCGAGTTCGCCCAGCACCGCGAATACACCCAGGGGGACGACGTCCGTCACCTCGACTGGAAGGTCCTCGGGCGCACCGACCGCTACTACATCAAGCAATACGAGCAGGAGACCAACTACGTCGCGAACATCCTGCTCGATGGCAGCGAGTCCATGCGCTACGGCTCGGGGCCGTTCACCAAATTTCAGTACGGCAAGGTGATGGCGGCGTGCCTTGCCTACCTGGTGTTGCACCAGCGCGACGCCACGGCGCTGGGGCTGTTCGACACCGTGGTGCGCGATTACCAGCCGCGGTCCGACAACCTGGGCACCATTCACAACCTGATGGCCCGGCTGGCGGCGTTCGATCCACGCGAGCAAACCAGCGTGGGCGCAGTCCTGCACGAGATGGCCCGGCAAAGCCGGCGCAAAGGCCTCGTCATTCTCATCAGCGATCTCTTCGACAATGAGTCGAAAATTCTGGAGGGCATCCAGCACCTGCGGTTTGGAGGCAATGAAGTGGTGGTCTTTCACCTGATGGACCCGTGGGAGCTGGAATTTCCGTTCACCGGCCAGGTCGAGTTCGTGGGTTTGGAAAACTTCCCCAATCTGCAAACCCGGCCGGCCGAGATCCGCAAAAGCTACCAGCGCGAGGTGCAATCATTCCTGGGCCGCTTGCGCGACGGCTGCGAGCGCAACAACTGCCACTATACGTTGGTCAACACCGCCCAGCCGTGGCCCGAGGTGCTGAGCGCCTACCTCGCGTTCCGGCTGCGGACGACCACGCGCTAAAGTGCTGAACCGGTGACACCCGTCGCAAATCGATCGACGCCGAGGCTGGCGCCAACAGGCCAGCGATGGCGGAACGGGTGCCGCGCCGTCCCGCGCGCGGATGGTCCCGCACCCGGTTTCGCGAGATAGGTTCTTATGCTCGATTCTGTTTTTCTCGAAAGCGACGTTGCAGGTTCCAAGGATTTGATGATCGTGCTCCATGGACTGGGGGACAGCACCGCCGGCTATGAGTGGCTGCCCGAGGCTCTCGCGCTGCCGGAGTTGAACTACCTGCTCGTCAACGCCCCCGATGCCTACTACGGCGGATATTCCTGGTACGACTTCACCGGAAACGAGGCGGCCGGCGTGGAGCGCAGCCGGAAGTTGCTCTTCAGTGTGCTAGAACAAACCCGCGCCCGGGGGTTTCCTTCCGACCGCACCACGTTGTTCGGCTTTTCCCAGGGCTGCCTGATGACCATTGACGTCGGCTTTCGCTGGCCGGAGCGCCTGGCGGGGCTGGTGGGTGTCAGCGGCTACGTCCACGATCCGGACCGCTTAATCCGGGAGCTGGCGCCGTGCGCCAAATCGCAGCGCATGTTGTTCACCCACGGCACGCAGGATCCGATGATCCCCTGCGCCAAGGTGCGCGAGCAGGTGAAGATCCTGACCGCCGCCGGGTTGAACATTGTCTGGCGCGAGTTCGCCAAGGTTCACACCATCGCCGGCGAAGAGGAGTTGGCGGTGATTCGGGATTTTGTCCGCAGCCGGTGAGAGGTAGCAGGGCGCGCACTCCGCAGCGCGCCGGCGGAAGCAGACGCCTTCGCCGGCAACGGCACATGCGCGCCGGATCGTTCAGCAACCTGTCTTCGGCGGCGGGCGGCGGCCTCGGCCCGCCGCAGCTCCGAGCGAAGGCGGGAGCGCCAGTAATACCTGCTTTACCTGAAGGTTGGATCAATCCTCGACTTCGAGCACGAGCGCGCCCGGTTCGACGCGCAATTGTTTCACTCCGCGGAGCGCGGGCCGGCCGTTGTGCTTGCCCATCGCGTCGGAGAGCAGGTTCTCACCTTTGATCCCGCCCAGCCACGCCTTGGGCAGGCTCAGCCCGAACACCGTGACGTCTTCCAAAACGGCAAACGGCGTCGCGTCATTGCCGATCGAGACGCGAAAGCGACCGCGGGCGCGGAACATTTTGCCGCCGAGGACGGGCACGTCGTCCGGGATGGGTGCGGCGATGTAGGCGTTGATCGCATCGCGCGCGAACTCCAGCCGGACGGTGTTGCCGAGATCCGTGTTGGCGTTCAAGAGGCCGTTGATCTCGCGTTCGGTGAGGCGGAGCTCCTTCGAGCCGGGCGTGTAAATGCGGTCGGCGACGGTCGGGGCGGGCTTGGCCGAGGAGTCCACGGGCTTCGGGTTGTCGGCGGCGACCTTGAGCACCTGGCCTTCCGCCGTCGCGGTGGCCGGGCCGCGCGGCAGGCCGGCGCCCTTGTCCGTCGCTGGCTGGATGTCACTGACCCGATTGAGCTTTGCCTCGACGAGGGACTTTTCCTCGGGCGACAGAACCACGGGCTTAATCGGGCGTTGGATATACCAGACCGTGATGGCGACCGTGGCGGCGATGATGAGGAGCAGGGCGACGATGCCGCCGCAGCCGTAAAGCAGCCACGGCCGGCGCCGGGCGGTGGGCGGTGCAGATTGGGGAGCCGGATTGGGCGCCGGAGTGGAGGCCGGCGCAGGGCTGGGCGGAACGTTTTCGTTCATGGCGGGGGACCATAGCGAGCCCGAGTCGTCCGGCAAGCTTCGGCGAGCCTCAAGCCTTGAATCTGGTCGACCCTGTTGGGACGTCTTTGCGAGAAAACTCAATGTTGGCCGCACAATTCGCGGGCTGGCCAGGACGGGTCGTTACAATCTCCGCCTGACATCCGAGTGCGGGCTGGAGTCGAGAGAGGCGGTGCGGAACAGCCGTGAAGGGGGCGCGGCGGGGCCCGCTGGGGTCACGCGCGGGGGTGCGCCTGGTCGTAGGCTTTTTTCAGTCGTTCGGTCGTCACGTGGGTGTAGACCTCGGTGGTGGCGAGATGGGCGTGTCCGAGCAGTTCCTGGACGCTGCGCAGATCGGCCCCGGCGTCGAGCAGATGAGTCGCGTAACTGTGCCGGAGTTTGTGCGGGGTCAGATGTGGATCGAGTCCGGCGATCGCGAGGTACTGTTTGAGACGATGCTGCAGGGTGCGCGGGGACATCGGGCGCGGGTCGGTGGCGCCGCGCTGGAAAACCGGCTCGGTGTGGGCGGGACGCGAGGGCAGGCCTTGCCAATAGGTTTCGATCGCGTTGAGCGCGGCGGTTCCGATCGGGACCTGGCGTTCCTTTTTTCCTTTGCCCCGAACGCGGACGAGTTGTTCCGACGCCTGCAGATCCGCCGCCTGCAGGCCACACAGCTCGCTGATGCGCAAGCCGCACGAGTAAATCGTTTCGAGAATGGCGACGTCGCGTCGCGGCACCGTCGTGTCGAGCGGCCGGCCTTTCGCTGCGGCGGGCTGGGCGGGCTGAGTGGGGCGCGGCACCGCCTGGGCCTCCGGGCCCGCGGCCGATCGCAACGGCGCGTTCAATAGGTCAAGCATCTGCGGGACGGTCAGGAAGCGGGGCAGGCGTTTCTCGCGCCTGGGCAGGGAGAGATTCTTGATCGGGCTGTGTTCGACGGTGCCGCGCCGGATCAAAAATTTATAAAAGGTGCGGAGCGCGCTGAAGCGGAGCTGGATGGCCGCGCGACTGAGCTGCTGGCGTCCGAGATGCCGGAGGTAGGCCCGGAAATCGTCGCGTTGAAGGCGGGCCCAGTCTGGCGGGGCTTGCCCTTCGGTCTTCCGCCAGCGATGGAACTCGGCCAGCGCCTGGCTGTAATTGCGAATCGTGTAGTCCGACACGCCGCGTTCCGCCCGCAGATGTTCGATAAATTGATCGATCGACTCGTCGCTCGTCGGGGGTAGAAGCGGACCCTGTCCCGCCGTCGGCGGCGAGCCTGCGGGCGAATGGGAGGCCTGCGCGCTCACGTCAGGGGGGCGCATTGGTCGAGAAGCGGATGTGGGCGAAGCATTCCGGGATGTGCGAGTCCCAGACGCCGTGCCGGGTCCAGAACCAGCCGCCGGAATCCCTGGCCGGGGGGGCTTCCTTGTAGGTGTTAAACCGCGAGAAATCCATGCGCCACACGTCGCCCTCCCGCGGGGGCAGTGGGCGCTGCTCGGCCTTGGCCAGCCACTCCAGTCCCTTCCAGGGAAACGCCAGCTCGACGGTCCAGCCCCGATCCCGATCGGTGTCCTGATTGACCGTTCCGTCGAGATGCACCGCGGTTTGTTTTCCGGGGAACGTCCAGGAGAAATTTCCCAGGCGACGCCCGCGCGGATGGGTCGTGAAGCCGACACCGTTGAACGGGGTCAGCTTGGAGCGGGCGAACTCCGCCGCGTCGGCGAAGCCGCCGGAACGATACGCCTCCTCCCAGATGAAAAACACTTCGTAGCAGGTGTTGTATCCGTTGATCTCGAACTCGTAGTAGGCATCCCGGCCCGCGATGAAAAACTCGACGTCGTTGTCGTAATAAATGGTGTCGTTGTGATTTGTATACTTCGCATGCAGAAACGGCTCCTCGACCCGGTATCCGACGTAGAGGTTGGTGTCATCCCAAACGACCGTGGCGTGGGTTTCGTGGATGACCCGCTGGCCGGACAGGATGTCGACGAACCGGGGCGATTGCGGGGCCCGGCTCCAGGCGGCTTCGTCCAGCCGGCCGTCCACCCGGATCGGCCCGGTCGCCCGGTAGGCGGTGTAGCGGGCGACCTCGTTCTCAGGGCAGGGGAAGCGACTGGCGTTTTCGGAGTCTGCCGCTGTGGCTGGGGTCCAGGAGCCAAAGCCGGCCAGAAGCCCAATGCACGCCGTAAAAAATTTTGCGGGGCGACGGGAGACGACGCACTGGCGGAGGGTGAGGCTCATGATCGTTTTTGGAAAATCATGAGTCCTCCGATAAAGGCTTTTTCTTTTGCCGGCAATCCCTAATCTCCCGCCATGCATAAGCCCACTCTGTCCGTTCCCGTCTCCCCCACCGGATCGCGCCGCGAGTTCCTCAAAACGTCGTCCACCGCCGCGCTGGCCGGCGCGCTGGCCGCGCCCCACCTGCTGACGTCGCGGGCCCGGGCCGCGTCACCGGGGGACACGCTGAAGGTCGGCCTGATCGGGTGCGGAGGCCGCGGGACTGGCGCTGCCGCCCAGGCGATGAAGGCGGACGCCAATATCCAGCTTCACGCCGTCGGCGACGTTTTCGAGTCCGCCATCAACGGCGCGATTAATTCGGTCACCGCCGAGGCCGGTCCAGACAAGGTCAAGGTTTCGCCCGACCACCGATACGTCGGTCTCGACGCGTATCGCAAGGTGCTGGACTCGGGGGTTGACGTCGTCGTGCTCGCGACGCCGCCCGGGTTTCGTCCGGTGCATTTGCGCGCCGCCATCGAAGCGGGCAAGCACGTCTTTTGCGAGAAGCCGATGGCGACCGATGCGCCGGGTGTGCGGTCCGTTTTCGAGTCCGCGAAGATGGCCAAGGAGCGGGGCCTGGCGTTGGTGGCCGGGTTTTGCTGGCGCTACGACTCGCAGCTGCGCGAGCTGTTCCAGCGCATTCACGATGGGCAGATCGGCGAGGTCCGGGCCATTTACGGCACTTACCTGACCGGGCCGGTCAAGCCGATGCCGCCGGCGGACACACGGAAGGAAGGCATGTCGGACCTCGAGTGGATGATCCGCAATTGGTATAACTTCAACTGGCTGGGTGGAGATGGCTTTGTCGAGCAGGCGGTGCACACCTGCGACTGGCTGGGCTGGACGATGAACGATGTGGTCCCAGTCAGTTGTACTGCGGTGGGCGGCCGCCAGATCCCGGCGCACGGTGGCAATATCTACGATCACATCGAAGCCAATTTCGCGTGGGCGAACGGCGTGCTCGGGTTTCTTTCGCAGCGGCAGATTCCGGGATGCCACAGCGCCAACACGCTGACCGTGATCGGTTCGAAGGGCACCGCGCGCTTCGATCCGCGGGGGGCCGCGATCACCGGCGACAAACCCTGGCGCTACACCGGCGAGAAACCCAGCATGTATCAGGTGGAACACAACGAGTTGTTCGCCAGCATCCGCTCGGGCCGCCCGATCAACGATGGCGAACGCATGGCCAAGAGCACGCTGCTCGGCATTCTCGGCCGCAACGCCGCCTACACCGGCCAGGAGCTGTCGTGGGAAATGATGCTCAACTCAAAGCAGGTGCTTGTGCCCGAAATCACGGACTGGAACATGAAGTTCGAAGCCGAACCCATGGCCATGCCGGGCCGCACCAAGTTCATCTGAACCCCTCATGCCTCTCAATCGACGCCGATTTCTCGTGCACTCGGCCGGCGCTCTCGCCGGCGCCCAAATCATCCGGTCCTCGCGCGCTTCCGCTGCGGAAGCCGTCGCGGCACCCGGGGCCGGGGCCGTGGTCCCGGCCGGGCCGCGGCCGCTCATCGTTTCCACGTGGCCCTTCGGCCGCCCTGCCAATGATCTCGCCTTGAAAGTTCTCGGCGGAGGCGGCGCGGAACTGGACGCGGTCGAACAGGGCATCCGCCTGGTCGAAGACAGCGGCAACAGTTCCGTCGGCCTCTCCGGCATTCCGAACGCCGCGGGAGTCGTCCAGCTCGACGCCTGCATCATGGGCGGCTCGGGCCATCGCGCCGGGAGTGTCTGCGCGATCGAGGGGATTAAACATCCCATCACCGCGGCCCGGCGCGTGATGGAAAAGACCCCCCACGTCATCCTGGCCGGTGAAGGCGCGCGCTTGTTCGCCCTCGAGCAGGGCCTGGAAGCCGTCGAGTCCAATTCCATCGAGCGCCATCAGGCCTGGCACCGCAAACGGATGGAGGCGGCCGCCGCGGCCGCGGCCAAGCCGGTGAAGGATGGCCAAAAGCCCCTCAACCACGACACCATCGCCCTGCTCGTGCTCGGTCCGAACGGGGAAATCGCTGGCGGCTGCTCGACCAGCGGGTGGGGTGGCAAATTGCCCGGACGCGTGGGCGACTCGCCCATCATCGGCGGCGGACTTTACGTCGACAACGACGTTGGCGCGGCGGGCGCGACGGGCCTGGGCGAAAACATTCTCCGGTATTGCGGGTCGTTTCTCGTGGTCGAGCTGATGCGGCAAGGGCTGTCGCCCGAGGAAGCCTGCGTGGAGGTGGTCCGGCGCATCGTGCGCAAGGATCCCAAAGGCGCCGACGTGGCCGTGAATTTCGTGGCGCTCGACAAGCAAGGCCGGTTCGGCGCGGCCGGTTCGGCGCGCGGCTTCCAGTACTCCGTCACCACCCGGGACGCCAGCCGCGTGCTCAAGGCGCGCGATGTCGGACCTCACGACATCGGCCCCGAGGGTGGCAATCGACGGTGAGGCGGCGTCAGGGGGGCACGCTGGTGGCGGGAACAAATTGACTTTGCCCTGCATCCAGAGGATTGATTCCGGCGTAAAGCCTGCAACGATGAAGCCGTGGAAACAGTGGGTCGGCGCGTTTCTGGCGCTCTGCGTGGCGCTGGCCGGCGCGGTCGGCCTCAGCCCGCAGTGGCACCTCTGGGTCGAGCACGCTGGTGACGGCACCCCGCACACCCACTGGCACGGCAGTGACGCATCTTCTGCGGCTGTCAGCCACGGCCATCCGCATCCCGCTTGGGTCGCTTCTTCTGGAATCACGACGCATCGCGCCTCTCCGGCCCTTCGGTTGGTCGCGGCGCATCGATCGCCGGCGCTGTTCGGACTTCAGCCCGCCGATGTGTTTCGGATGATCGGCAGCATGCTGGCCGGCCTGCTGGACGGTCACGCGCCGGATCCCGGCCGGCAGTCGGGACACACCCACCATTCGCTGGCCCAGACGCTGGCCGCCGGCACTGTCGAAGGCGGGCTCGACGTTCCTGCCATCGGCTGCGTTCTAGCCCCGATCGCCTTTCTCGTTCCCGCCGATGTCGTTGTTTTCCCTCCCTGCGCCTTGGTCGTGCAAGCGGCCCCGCGCGCGCCGCCTGTCTAGCTGCCGTCTTTTTCGTTTCCTTCAGGTATTTCGTTGAGGAGGAGAGGTCACAGAACCTTTCTTCGGGAAGTGAGTTGGCGTGTGCCGCGCCGAATCCATTGAACGCCGTCGCCACCCTGGCCAACTCCGACAAACACAACAATTGTCAGCAGAATTTATGCAGCTCCAGAATTTGAAATCCCGGCGCGCTGATCGCGCAGGGCGCCGAACGACCGCTGACGTTCTTGAATTGGCGGCGCAGCCGACGCCTCAATTTGCCAGTCCCGTGGCCGGACCAATCCAACGTGGGGCGAACTTCCTTTTCCGCGCAAATGCCGGTCGACGAAACTGCTCCTGGTGGACGCTCCTTCTCGGCGGTTTCGGCCTCGCGGGAGTTTTTGGCCACGCCGCTGACGCGCCCCAGACTCCGTCGAATCCTCCTTCTGGTCTCGCGGGCGAAGGTGGTGAAACGAATCGCCCGGCTCGGTTGCAGGAGGTCGTGGTGCAAGGCCGTGGCGACAGCCTGGTGGGCCTGGCGGATTCCGCAACCCAGGGAACGGTGGGGCGGGCCCAACTCGCCGACCGGCCGCTCCTGCGCCCGGGGGAGATTCTCGAGACCGTGCCCGGCGTGATCATCACCCAGCACGCGGGCGGCGGAAAGGCCAACCAGTATTTTCTGCGCGGCTTCAATCTCGATCACGGCACGGACTTCCTGACCGAGTTGGACGGCATGCCGGTCAACCTGCCGACCCACGGCCATGGGCAGGGGTACACCGATCTGAACATCGTGATTCCGGAACTGATTCAACGGGTGAATTACGAGAAGGGCGTTTATTACGCGGCGAACGGTGATTTCGCCTCCGCGGGGGCCGCGCATCTCGAGTCGTTTCGCGTCCTGCCCGAAAATTTTCTCACGGTGGAAGGCGGAATGGACGGCTACGGCCGGGCGGTGTTTGGGACGTCACCCAAGCTCGGCGATGGCCATCTGTTGCTGGGCGGCGAGGCGTCGCACAGCGACGGCCCATGGCGCAACCCGGATGATTTTCAGAAATTCAACGGCGTGCTGAGCTACAGCGTGGGTGATGCGACGCTCGGGTCCAGCCTCACCGCACGGGCTTATCACGGCCGGTGGGATTCAAGCGATCAGGTGGCGGCCAGCGCCGTGCGGGGTGGGCTGGTCGGGTTTTACGATTCGCTGGACGCCACGACGGGCGGGGATTCGCAGCGCTACAGCCTGCAAGGCGAATGGCATGGCCAGCGCGGCGCGTCGGCCACCAAGCTGATGGCCTACGGTTTTTACTACGACCTGGACCTGTTTTCGAACTTCACCTACTTCCTCGACGATCCGGTCAACGGCGATCAATTTGAGCAGAAGGATCGACGCTGGGTCGCCGGGCTCAAGGCGGAGCACACCCTGTTCGGCCGCCTGGGTGATCGCGAGATGGAAAACACGTTCGGCCTGCAGAATCGAAACGACGTGATTCGCAATGGCCTTTTCAAGACGCGGGAGCGAAATCGTTTGTCGACCACGCGCGCGGATTCGGTGCTCGAAAACAGCGTGGGCGTCTACTATGAAAACCGGGTCCAGTGGGTGGAAAAATTTCGGACGGTGGCGGGGGTGCGCGGCGATCTCTACAACTTCGACGCGAACAGCGATCTCCGCGCCAACGATGGGAGCCGCCAGGATTTCATCGCCGACCCGAAGCTGAGCCTGAGCTTCGGGCCGTGGCAAAAGAGCGAGCTTTATCTCCAGGGCGGCCTGGGGCATCACAGCAACGACGGCCGTGGCGTCAATACGCGCATCGACCCGGCCACGGGCTACGCCGTCCGGCGCGCGGAACCGCTCGTCCAAAGCTACGGGGCCGAGGCGGGGCTTAGAACCACTCTGGTGCCAGGGTTGCAAAGCTCGCTCTCGTTTTGGTGGCTGGACGTGGATTCCGAACTCCTGTTTGTCGGCGACGCCGGCGCCACCGAGGCCAGCCGGCCGAGCCGGCGCTATGGCGTCGAATGGGCCAACTATTACAACCTGAACCAATGGATCACGCTGGACGCTGACCTGTCGTTTTCCCACGCGGAATTTCGCGATCGCGACCCGGCCGGCGACCACATCCCCGGAGCCATTGCCAGCGTCATCGCGGCCGGTGTCACCTATCACAGTCCATTCGGATTCTTCGGCAGTGTGCGTCTCCGCTACTTCGGCCCGCGGCCGCTGGTTGAGGACGACAGCGTGCGCTCCGGCGAGACGGTTCTTCTCAATGCGCAGGTGGGGTGGCGCCTCAGCCGGACTTGGACCATCACGGCCGAGATCTTGAACCTGCTGGATCGGCGCGATCATGACATTGACTACGTTTACACGTCGCGCGTCCGCCCGGGCGATGCTTCACGCGACGAGGTTCACTTCCATCCGGTGGAGCCGATCCAGGCGCGGGTGGCGTTGACAGCGAGGTTTTGACTTGTCGGGGATCATGCAAACACGGAATCGAATCGCGCTGGACCGGGAGCCGGACCACCTCGGAGTCCTCACGCTGGTGCTCTGGCTCCTGGGGGTCAGCGGGGCGATTCTGGGATTTTGTCTGCCTTATGCGCGGCCCGCGGTGAAGGCCACTCCTTTGCCGGTGGTGGCGCTGGAGGTTCAAGCGGAGTTGCGTCCGGTTGAGCCGTCTCCGCGCCCGCAGGCGACACAGCCGAGGAGCGCCGAGCTGCCGGTGCCGCCGCCGGCGGAGCCGTTCGCTCCGCCGCCGGTGCTGGCGCCGATTGCGGTCGCCCGCCCGGATCCCGCCCGGGCGTTTCCCATTCCGGTCCAGGCCGAGCCCAGCGTCGCGGAAGCGCGACTGGCGTCGGCCACCGCCCAGCCGGTGGTCCCGGAGGTGGCGACGGCTCCGCCGGAGGACCCGCGACCGGTGCGCCTGGTTCCGGGCGAGGGCGAGGGCCGGCAGGCTGCGCCCGAGTATCCGCGACGGGCCCTGCTGCAGCGGCAGGAGGGCACCGTCGTGGTGCGCATCGACGTCGGCATTGACGGGACAGTGATGGCCGCGCGGCTGGAAATTCCCTCGCCATGGCCCCTGCTCAACGAGGCGGCTCTCACCGTGGTGCGGGAACGCTGGCGGTTTCGTCCCGGCCCGCGTCGTCTCTACGACGCGCCGATTCGTTTTGAAATCACTCGATAACTTATGAACAGCCCACTTCTGGCCCATCTCGCCCTGGACTTCATTCTTCGCGGCGGCGTGATGATGTGGCCGATCCTCTCTTGTCTGGTCGCCGCGCTCTACGTGGTTCTGGAACGGGCCCTGTGGTGGTGGGCCCTGCGCCGGCGATCGCAGGCGGCAGTCCTGGAGGCCGCCTTCGACGCCATCGGTGAAGGCCAGTTCGCCCGGGCGGTGGCCCAGGCGGACACGCATCCCACCGACCCGTTCCTTGCCTGCGTGCGCGCCGGCTTGCTGCACGCGCACACGTCGTTGCTTGGCGCCATGCAGCTGCGGGCGGCCGACGAGCTCGAGCGCGCGGAGAAGCGGCTTTGGGTGCTGGGAACGTTTATCACCCTTGCGCCGCTGCTTGGCCTGCTCGGTACCGTCACCGGCATCATGAACTCGTTCCATTTTGTCGGGCACGAAGAGCTCGCCGCGGTCAAGGTCAGCGGCGGCATCGCCGAGGCGCTCATCGCCACCGCTGGAGGCCTTGGGGTCGCCATTCTTTGCCTGCTGCCTTACAACTTTTTCAACCGCCAGCTCGCTTCGTTCCGTGCCCGTCTGGAGAAGACCATCAATCACACGGAATTGCTCGTCGAGGCGGCTCGCCATCACGAGCATGATCTGGAGGCGTTCGCCCGCGAACGCGCGCGGGCCGGCCAGCCGACGGGGCGGTCTTCGTCATCGTCAACAATCCGGCCCTGAACTTATGCCTGTCAAACTTGGCTCCAAACTGCCGGCGGAAACCGAGGCGCGCATTGAGATTATTCCGCTCATCGACATCATGTTCTTCCTTCTCGCCAGCTTCATGCTGGTGAGCTTGAGCATGGTGAACCTGAACAGCGTGAAGGTGAACCTGCCCACTGCAACTACCACGACGCCCGACAGCCGGAATGATTTCGTGAGCATCTCGGTCGATCGGACGGGCACCGCCTTCCTGGACCGCACTCCGATCGGAGGACACGAGCTCACCCAGCGGCTCTCCGCTTGGCATCGAACCAACCAGAGCGCCCAGGTCTTCATCAGTGGGGACGCCGATGCCCGGCACGGCGACATTGTCCGGGTGCTCGATTTGGTCCGGTCCGCCGGCATTGAAAAAGTCGCCTTTGAAATTCGGCCAGCCGGCGAATCCGCGCGCCCCAGATGAAAATCCTCCCGTGGGTCAACTTTGCCGGCGTGCTCCTGCTCGGTGCGTTTTGCGTGGCGCAGTGGCGTCAGAACCGTGAGTTGAATCTGGAGATCAACGCGCTGGAGCGCCACAGCCAGCAGCAGTCAGCCCGCTTGCAAGAGCGCGAGTCGGATCTGCAGGGGACCCGAAGCGATTTGGCCGAATTGAAGGGTCGGCTCGATCGCGCTGCCTCGGCCGCCGGGGAGGCCCAGCACGCGTTGAACGCGGCCCATTCCGAACTGCGCCGGGTCGGGGCCGAGCGCGACGAATTAAGGGGCGGCCTCACCAATTGGATGGCAGCCGTGCGCGCTCGCGACGATTCGCTGCTGAAGGCAACGGACGAGGTGAACCGCCTGGCCGCCGGTCTAAACCGGCAGATTGTCGCCTACAACGAGCTGGCCAGTAATCACAATGCCCTGGTCACGAACTGGAATGCCGTGATGCAAAAAAGCGGCACCAATGCGGCTGGGCCGGTTGCTCGTTAGACCACTGCCGCTGATTTAAACCGAATGGTAGGGCGTGCTCTCCGCAGCGCGCCGCCTGTGCGAGCCGTCGTGCGGACCTCCGGCTGGCGACGGAGCGCCAGCCCTACCATCCGCGGTTCGATGGTCGAAAAGCGGATCGCCCGGCTGCGCCGCGTCAGAGCTTTCGGACGCGATAAAATCGGGACGGATCAGCGCCGGCGGCCGGCGGGGCGATGTGAAATGCATTCGTGAGCGTCACCGCCGGACCCTCCTGCCATGTCCCCGTCTCAATCGTTGGTCTCGATTCGATGCGATAAGTCTGGCCAGGCAGTCCGAACAGGGTCACCGCGATCTCGTGGCTTGGCGAGTTGTCGATGCGCAACTCCGGAGGATCGGCCAGCAGCGGGGTCACGCGGAAGGCGAGATCTGTGGACGGACGGGGACTGACCACTTGGACGACATTGGTCATGGCCATGCGCTGGTGCAATGTCCACGGGTTTTCCGGCGCGCGGACATCCCGGGCTTCGATCCGATAGGCGCTCCAGGCGGGGGCGTAGAGGATCAGATCCGTGCCGGGGTTGGCGAACGTGGGCAAGATGCCATTGGGGCTGGATTCGAAATCCAGGCTGACGTTGGCGATGAGCATGGCGTGGTCGTTCAGGAGAATGACCCCGCCTTGCGCGGTGTGCAGGCTGGAGCCGGCGATGGCGGGCGTGAGCGCAGACAGGCCGGAGAGATCGATGACCGAGTCCTCGTAGCGAGCGAAGGCGGTGAACATGCTGCCGGTGATCTGCTTCACGGCGTGCAGATCGACGAGGCCGCCGCTCTGCGCCTGGAGGGATAGGCTGGAGCCGGGGCCGAGCACGACGTCGGTCGCGTTGGGCAGGTGGATGGCGGAGCCCGAAAAGAACGCCTGGAGCGACGCCGTATCCTGGGCCAGCTCGAGCGTGGTCAGGCCAGGGAGCCAGAGTTTGGAGCCATTGTTGGCCAGGATATAGGAGCCGGAGATGTTGGTCAGCGATGGGCAATCATTGGAGCACGCGTAGACGCTGACGGTGGACCGGGTGACAGAATGAAATTGGTCCAGCGACAGGCCCGCAGCGTCGGTCAGATACAGGCTCACGAAATCCAATGCCGTCACGTCTGGAATCAAGACCGTCCCCCGATCGCCGACGGAGATGGTTTGCTGCGCAAGCGACGTGCCCGCGAATTTGCCATGGAAGGACGACAGGTCCACGACGCTGCCGGGTGCGGTCGACGAGATCGACATGCGGCCGGTCGGGTTGGCCAGACGGTGGAGGTCCACCACGCCCCCCGAGCTGGCGCTGAGGTAAAGCGCCTGCCCGGAGGCCGCGTAGACAACATTTGTAACATTGGGTAGATAAATGGCGGTATCCTCGCCGGAGGTGTTAATCCCGGTCGAGCCGTTGGTGACGTACAGCGTGGTGACATTCGTGAGCCAAATCTTCGCCCCGCCGGACGCATTGATTACGCTGTCGGCGATGATGCTGAGTTCGCTGAGGTCATTCGTGGTGCCGTCGATCGAGAGGCTGGACTCCACCAGCGACCGCCAGGGCCGCGTTTCGAGAATCGCTCCGCCCGACAAATAAACGTAGGCTCGTTCCAACGCGTCCACGCCAGGCATTCGCAAGGTGCCACCCTGCATTTGTATGGTCTGCCCGCTGACATTAGCTCCTGAAAAAGTCCCGGCGACACTCGAAAGATCCAGCAGGCTGCCGTCGCCGCGGACGGTGATGTCCAGCGCGGGGTCGGGTTCGCGCAGGCGTTGCAGATCGATCCAGCCGCCGTCCAAGGCGGAGAGAGTCAGCGCACCTCCGCCCGATGCGACCAGGTTGGTGACGTTCGGAAGATGGATGGCCGAACCGACGTCCTGCGCCAGGAACCGCAAGCCTCCGTTGGTGACGTTGAGGGTTGAGAAGTTGGTCAACCAAATGGTGGCGCCTCCGTAAGCCGAGAAAGTGCAGCCCTCCATTCGGGTCAGGGCGCCAAAGCCGACCGTGCCGTCCTGCGCGACGCTCACGTCAGCGCTGATCAGCCCCGTGACGTGCGGCATGAGAATGGCACCACCGGCGGCGGCGGAGAAGCTGCACCTGCCGCCGCCCGGATCCCCGACGTCCCCACTGAAGGCGGACAGATCCACCTCGCTGCCGGCGGACGACGCGTTGGCCGAGAAGGCGCGGGTCGGCTTGGCAAGCCGGCGCACGTCCACCCGTGCGCTGTCGAACGCCGCGATGGACAGGATATTGCCGGTCTCGGTGACGACGTTGGTGACCTCGGAAAGATCCAAAACCGAGCCCGGGCCGGACGCCATCAAGCTGACGTGAAGGCTCTCCATCCGCACCTCTGTCAGATTGGTCAGACTCAGTTGGGCACCAGCGCCCGCGAAGATCGAGGTGTCTTCAAGGGTTGTCAGGGGGCCCGCCTCGAACCTGCTGTCGCCCTGGATCGACAGGTTGGCCCGAATCAGCCCGGTGACATTCGGCAGCCGGATGACGCCGCCTTGCTGAGCCGAGAACTCGTGGGTCGCCCGCTGCACGCCGGCCAGCACTCCGGCCAGTCCGGAAAGGTCCACCACGCTCGCGGGCCCGTCACTGTAGACGTTGAGCGGGGCGGGCGTAACCTGCAGGCCTCCCAGATTGACGAGGCCTCCTTGGATCGCCGACAAGGTGAGGGAATAATTGGGGGAGTTTTCTGCGCGGATCACAGTCGTGATGTGTTCCGCGTGGATCGCGGTCCCGGCGCCATGCGCGGACAAAGCGATCGCGGCACTGGTGGCGTCAACGGCGGCGGCGTTCGTCAGCCAGACCTGGGCCCCGGCGGAGGCGAAGCAGGACAGGCCCAGCACGGTGGTGGGCCCGGAAAAATTCACGACGGTGGTCGCGCCATCGGCGTTGAGCGATCCGAGATTCACGCTCACCGGCCCGCTGAAGGTGGAAGAGCCACCGGTGAGGGACAGGGTGCCGTTATCGAGGAGAAACGATTCCGTGCACTGCACGCTGCGCACGGTGGCGCCCACCGATTCAAGGAAAATGACTGGATCGCCGGAGACATCGATGAGGACGTCGTCCCCGGGACCGGGAATGTTTCCGCCGCTCCAATTGGCCGGCGTGTTCCACAAGTTGTCCCCGCCAGCGCCAGTCCAGACGACAGTGGCCGCCCAGGCGGTCCGGGAGACTGCCGGGATGACGACAAGGAGGACAAAGAGGGTGAGGCCATGGACGATTCGACGTCTGACGGATTTCATAAAATTCCTTTGTGGGAGCTGCGCGAAGGTTACAGGAGGTCAGGCGCGTGTCACGCGCTGATCCAAACGAATCGGGTGCCCTGGGGGGGGCGCGACGCGACAACAGCACGGCGCTGAGGTGGATCGCGCGGAGAGTCGGAAAGTCTTGCTGAGAGTCTGGATTTTTAAGTCACGACTGCGGATGGTGGGACGCGTCGATCGCCAGTCCAAAATCAGCCATCAATCACTCCCCCGCGCGCCGCGCCGAGGTGGGTGGTTCGGACCCTTCTGACGATGGTGAGCGCGGATCGATGTCGTTCGGTTCAACGGGGTGCGTCGGCAAACTCGGCGCGCACGGTGACGATGCCCCAGGCGGGCACGTCCACGGGGCCAGCCAGCGATCGCAGCGGACGTTCGCTGGTGTCGCTCAGCCAGAGGGATGTTGGGGCCGGCGCGCTCCAGACGAGATTCGCCTTGGCGTCGTGGCCGCCGGCGCCCCAAAGGCGCACGATCAGCCCGCGTCCATCTTCGGTGGGCTTCAGCCCGGTCACGAGGACGTCGGGAGAGTTGATCTGGAGGCGGGAGTCGCGGGCGGGTTCCGCACCGCGCGCGCCGGTGGCCAGAAGGGGTTGGCTGGCGGCGATGGCGAGGCGCGAGGCGGCGGCGGGGTCATAGCTCCGGTGCGGCTGGAGGACGAATCGAAAGACGTGCGGGCCTTCCTGGTAAGCGCGGTAATTCGTGCCCCAATGATTGTTCATGGCCCAGGAATACAGCTTTTGGGTGCGGCCGACCTTTTTTCGCCACACGGCGGGGTTGGATTGGGAGTTGAGCAGGTTGGCGGTGAGACCTCCCACTTCGACGAGAGGCGCGTCGAGGGTCACCCAGGTGATGCCGTAGCGGTCATTCGACACGTCCGCCCAGCGTCCGGCGGTGAACCAGTTTTTGCATGCGCTGGGAATTTGGTCGTCGTCCGGGCGGAGAACACCAAAGGGAACCTCCAGGCGCACCTGGCCGTCGGGGACGGCAAAGGGGAAGCCAAAGTTCAGGCTCTCCTTGCCCTCGTTGGAGTGATAGCGGGTGGCGAGCAGTCGCTCCTTGTCGAGCGTGTTCACGATCTCAACCGAATCCTGTCCGGCCACGAGGAGGAATTCGCGGCTGAGAAAATGACAGCCGGGTGCGCTGGACTCGACGAGCAACGAGGCGATGAGCGGGCCGGGTTCACCGACGCGAATCTTGACGGGCCCATTGCGGCGCGCCGTGGCCGGGTTGTCGCCGTTGAAGTAGAGATATTCATCGAGCGCCTGGCCATTCGCGGTGTCGGCGAAATTTGCGTCGAGGCCGGACAACTCGAGCCCGATGATGCCGCCGGTGGCGGGGTCGACCCGAAGTTGAACCCGTCCGTTGCCGAGAGTTGGGCGGTCGGCCGTCGCCGTGGCGGTGGCCGCGGGCGTGCTGCGGTCGATCGCGGCGGGGCCGGCGTGCAGCGTGTAGCGTCGGCGGGCCAACGGGGGGACGTCGCGAGCCAGCAACACCAGTTCGCCGGTGCGCAGGCGTTGCGAGGGAACCGGATGAC
The DNA here is from genome assembly GCA_044229355.1 of Limisphaerales bacterium. GTDB lineage: Bacteria > Verrucomicrobiota > Verrucomicrobiia > Limisphaerales > JADJPG01 > JBGARF01. The sequence continues at coordinate 16,414 of JBGATF010000029.1, read as the reverse complement.
CCGCATCGTCGGTGACCTGGTCGCGGCCCTCAGACAGAAACTTCGGCACGGTGACCAGCTCGGTCCGGGCCCAGGAAGTCGAGTTGAGAATGTCAATTGCGTCCGGGCGGGTGGGTCCGGAGGACTGGGCGAGCCCGCGGCTGAGCAGGTCGCGGGACTGGAGGTCGGCGGCGACCGCGTAGGATTGTTTGATCGCCCATTGCTCGCGGGTTTCGCGTCGGAACGGCTCGCTGATGCTGCACCAGGCGCCCCAGGTATGTTCGGAATAGAGCAGGACGTTGCGCCAGGCGTCCGCGAACGCCTTTGCCGGGTAGGCGCGAGGATTGAGCAGGCCCCAGACCGCCTCCGCCTGGCTGGCGCGATCCGAGCTGGCGCGATTGAGGGCGGTCTCGAGCGCGGACGAGCCTGCGCCATCCTCCCAATACGGCGTCCAGTCTCCCGCCACGCGCGGCAGGCTGGCTCCGTGCTTTTGCTCGAACGCGCGGAACGCCTCGGTGGTGGAAGCGATGACGAAGCGGGGCGAGACATGGCTGGCATTCCAGTCCCGGATGAAATCGCAGATGGCGGGATCGGGGGTGGCGTTGTCGCCGTGCCCGCTCCACCGCACATAGGCGATGTCATAAGGATATTGGCGTTGGGCGAGCCCGTCGCAGAACTCCTCGACCAGGCGGGGCGACATTTCGTGGTAGCGATGGGACATGGCGTAGCCCCAGAAGGGAATCCACACCAAAACCTGGCTGCGCCCGTCGGGCGCGACCCAATAGAACGGTTTGTTTTCCCACTGCACGAGGATGTCGCCGATGCGATCAAAGTAGTTGGGTGCGGTGCTGAAATATTTGATGCCGGCTTGGGCCATGGCTGCGACCGTGCCCCAGGTGTAGCCGGGCACATCGCTGATCATGGCGGACTCCACCGGGACCCCGGTGATGGAGCCCAGCTCGGTGGCGTGCCGGAACAGCCGGATGAGTTCCTCGGGCCGGCAGAGCCCCGTCAGCTCGTTCAGGTACATTCCATTCAGGGCGACCTGGCCCGACTTGACCGCTTCGAGCAGTTCGTGCCGATGGGTGTCATCGAGCCGGCGGAGATAGAGATCGGCGGCCCAGGAGACTTCCACGTTCCAGACAAAGCGGGCCCCAGGAGGGTAACCCGCAGTGCGCCGGGCGATGGCGAGGCCGTCAATCAGATTGCGCACCTGTTTGTCTTCGATCTCCGTTTGAATTTCCGTGTAGCCGATGTCGGTGTGGGAATGGGGCAACACATACACGGTCAATGGGCGCACCGGCTGGCGTTCGTGTTTCAGCTGTACGACCGGCTGGCCGGCAATCTCGAGCGCAACGGTTGCCGTCGTGGCGGCGGCCACCACCGGCGCGGTGAGGACAAGGGTCTGGCGTCCGGGCGACAGGGTAAGCCGGCGAGGTTCGAGGCCGGAAAAACGAAGCTGCGCTTCGACCGCCTCGGCATAGGGATGGTCCACCGTAACGCGCACCTCCTGCACCGCGCCGGCGGCGGTCTGGGTGACAATCGGCACTTCCTTGAGCGTGAGGGTATCCTTCGTCGGGCCCGCGTCGGTGGGGCCCGCGGCGTAGAACGCCAGCTCGGCGCCGCCGACCGTGCGATGGCCCGCGCCGAGCTTCGTCACCTGCCATTTCACGCGCTGCGCGGTGATCGGGCTGGGCAGGACGAAAAACGTTTCGCCGGCGCGACGGTTGGGATGGGTGACGGGCACAACGGCCACGGTTTCACCGCGGGCATTTTGAAACGTCAGTTGCGATGCAGCGATGGTGGCGGGGTCGTTTCGATCCACGTGGCGGAAGGCGCCGATGGTGGCGGGCGCGGGGAACTCGAGCTCCAGGTAGGTGTCGGTTCCGCGGCCATCCGAGGCGTATTCAGTTTTGGCGTCGCCGTCGAGGAGGCGGCCGGCCTCGTAGCCGCCACCCGGGTAGGCCGGCGCGCTCCCGACGAGGCGGGGCGCTGGCAGCGGCGCCAGCGGGGTGAAGGCCGCCCGGCTGGGCGGGCTGGACGCGAGCAGCAAGAGTCCTCCGACCAGCATTGCGGCCCGATGCACGTGGCGAGCGACGGTTTGGGTCAGACGCGGGGTCCGGGTGGCATTTGCGGTTTTCATAGGCAACGGAATTTCAGGTGCGGACAAAGGCCTTGATCGTGGCGAGTTCGGCGGCCGCCCCGGTGGCGGAGGGGGAAGAATGGGCGTCGGGGCTGACGGGACGCACGACGTACGGGCCGACGGCGGCCGGCACGATGAAGGTTTCGGCGTAGTGGACGGTGAACGGCTCAAAGGCGTGAGAGGGGCTTTCGACGACGGCGGCCCGGCCTTGGACGAGGTTGAGCACGTTGACGGTTCCCTGGGTGTCGTGAGGGACCGGCGCGGTGAACCAGTGACGGCGGGTCTCGATGAATTCGAGTTCGTGCAGCCCGGTGCGTTCCTCGCGCCAGCCTGGGCCGGCGGCGATGGGCGATACGCGGTTGACGAGGTTTTCCCGGACCCAACGGGCGTCTCGATCCCATTGGATGTTGGCCGCGCCGTGGTCGAGGTGGATCGGGCGGGGGCGGCCATCCAGGCCGAGCCGGGCCCAATCCCAAAGCTTGAAGGTGAAGATATATGGCGTCGCGCTGATCTCGAGGACCATGGAGTTCGCGCCGCTGCAATGCACGGTGCCGGCCGGGATCAGGAAGTGATCGTGCCGGTGCGCGGGCAAACGATTGGCGTATTGCTCGGCGGGAAAGGGCGGCCCGCCCGCCTGCGCCGCCTGCAAATCCTGAAGCATGGCCGCGCGGTCGATCCCCTCACGAAGGCCCAGAAACACCCCTGCGTCCGGTCCGGCATCCAGGAGGTAGTAGCTCTCGTCCTGGGTGTAGGTGAGCCCGAACTGTTGTCGGATGTATTCCTTGAGTGGGTGGACTTGCAGTGAAAGGTTGCCGCCGCCCATCGTGTCGAGCAGATCGAAGCGGATCGGAAACTCGGCGCCAAACCGTTCCAGGATGGCGTCGCCGAGGAGTTCCCGGGGCTGAGCGAGGAGCAAATTCATCGCCGGCAGCTCGACCTGCTGATCTTCCAGGCGGAAGACCAGGCTGTTCTCCTCCGGAACTCCGTCGAAGCACCAGCCGTAGTTGGGCGCGTCTGGATCGAGGCCGCAGACGCGCTTCATCCACTGGCCGCCCCACGGTGCCGGGTCGAAGAATGGCACCAGCCGAAACGGGCGGGTGGTGGCGTGACGCAGTCCGCGGCGAATCGCATCACCCTCCGCGAGTTTGGGGCTTTCCGGCTGATGGACGTCGAGAAAGTAATGGGCGCGCCCCAGCAATGGCGCCTTCCATCGATCGGCGATGCGCCAATCGACGAAATACGCGCGCTTGTATTTGGCGGAGGCGGACACGTCCCGGTTGGAAATCCCGAGGTTGCCCGCCGCGTTGCGGCGAAATCGCTGCTGAATTTCCCACCGCGCCAGATCCGCCACGACGAGAATGTCCGCCCCGGCCAGCAGCGTCGCCCCGCAACCGACCACGAGCACCACGCCCGTCCGGGTCTTGCCCGCGATGCGCCGGAGCGACTCCAGCCGGTCTCCCTGAAAAAAATCCGCAAGGGTCAAGGGGCACAGGCGGCCGAACACGGGATCGTCACCGCCGAGGTACGGCCGGACAAGATCCTCGATTTGCTCGGGGCTGCGGAGGGCGTCCGCCATGTGGATGACGCGCGTTGCGTGCAGGCGGGGCGCGAGTTCCGCGACGATCGCGGCCTCGTCGACGCCCGGGTAGCATTCGATGGCGAGAATGGTTTTGTGGCGGGTCCGCTGCTGGATCGCCGTGGCCAGCCGATGCGCGATGGCGTCCCACCCAGCCACGCAGGCCTGATGGCACTGGGGAATGGCGAGGGCTGGAAACCGGTCGTAGTTGGAGACGCTCATCATCGGGATAAAAGTTGCCAGGCCTGCGTCTCAGCTGTCCGGGCCCGGGCGACGGCCCGAGACAAACGCCAGTTCGCCGGCGAGCCCCAGCAAGGCGGCATCGTTGCCCAGGGCGGCGGCCCGGACCTGGACCCGGCCCCAAGGGGTCCAGGCGTGCCTGGAGACATGACGGCGGATCCGCGGGAGGATCGCGGCAGCGCTCTGCATCACTCCGCCCCCAACGATCGCGCGCTCGGGATCGTAGGCGTGGATCAACGAGACGAGAGCGGCCGCCCAGACGTGCAGCGCGTGTTCCCGGAGATCGCGGGCGAGCCGATCGCCCTGTGCCGCCAGGCGAAACAGCATCTCGAAATCCGGACGGGTTGCGCGGGCCAGCGGGCTCGTCCCCCGGAGTGGGTGTGCGCGGATTTGCGCGGGCAGAGCCCAGCTGGACGCCTCCGCCTCGGCGCAGCCAACGTTGCCGCACAGGCATTTTCCGCCGTGCAGATTGAGGGTCCAATGCCCGCCCAGGCAACCTGCCTGCCCGTGGGCTCCGCGCAGCGGCACGCCGTCGATGATCGCCGACGTCCCGACGCCCGTGCCGAGCGTCATCATGACCGCGCTGCGGCAGCCGCGGGCCGCGCCGTAACGCCACTCGCCGGCCATGGCGGCGTTGGCGTCATTGGTCACGTGACAGGGCAGCCCGAGCTCGCGGGCGGACCAGGCCGCCACGTTGATCGCGCGCGCGTCATCAAACTTCCCGGCTGGCGTCGACAGGATGCGCTGCGTGTCCGGCTCAATGATTCCCGGAAAGGCGAGGCCGAACCCGGCCAGCCGGCCGACGACCTGGCCGTGCCGGCGACAGAGGCGGCGGGCCTCGCGGGCGATGCGGGGGAGGGCGGCAGCGAGCCCGTGCCGCGCGTGCGCGGGGAGCTCGCACCGGGCGATCAGTTTCGCGTCGCGGACCAGCCCCAGCTTGATCCAGGTGCCGCCCACGTCGCACGCCAGGGTGGTGTTCATAACCCGGTCAGCCGATCCCGCGGGCCGGGTTTGCCCGGGAGTTGGGGGAAATCCAAAGGCGTTCAATATCCTCCAGCGAGCGCCCTTTGGTCTCGGGCACGGTGATGAAAACGACGATGAGACCGGCCAGGCTGAAGCCGGCGTAGATCCAGAACGTGCGGGCCGGACCGATGGCCGGATTGTCGTTCAGCATGGGAAACGTCTGGGCCACGGCGTAGCACGCGGACCAGATGACGAACGTGGCCACCGACATCGCCCGGCCGCGCAAACGGGTGGGAAAGATTTCGGAAGAGACGATCCATGGGATTGGGCCCATGGCCATCGCGAAGGCCGCGATGAACGCCAGGATGGCGATGAGGAGCGGTTGCCCGCCCGCGCCGCGCCCGAACATCAGCCCAACCGCGGAGAGGGCGACCACCTGGACGGCGAGTCCGATCAGCAGCAACGCGCGGCGTCCGGCCCGATCGACAAAGGCGATGGCGACACCCGTGAACACGAGGTTGACCAGGCCGACGACGACGGAAGACGTAAACGCGTTCTCCACCCCGACGCCGGCCGTGGTGAAAATTTTGGTGGAGTAATACATGATCGCGTTTATCCCCGATAACTGGGAGAACGCCATGAGGGCGATGGCGATGATGAGGGGACGACGGAATTGCGGGGCGAACAACTCGGCCAGCCGGCCGGTGTCATGGCCCAAGGATGCCTGGACGGACGCCGCCTCGGCGGCGGCTTCGGCCGGGTTGAGCACGGAAGCGAGAACGCGGCGGGCCTCGCTCTCGCGGCCGGTCTGGAGCAGCCAGCGGGGGCTTTCCGGAACCGCGAAGAGCAGCGCCAGCAACAACAGGGCGGGACCGACCTCAGCGCCGAGCATCCAACGCCAGCCCTGGTCGATGTTCCACGCCTCGCTGCCGCGGCCTTGAATCCACGCGTTGATGAAGAGCGTGAGAAAGATGCCGGTCACAATCCCGAGCTGAAAGAGCGATCCGAGCCGGCCGCGCCGATCGGGCGGAGCCAGCTCGGCGATATAGACCGGGCAAACCATGGACGAGGCGCCGATGCCGAGCCCGCTCAACAGGCGCGCCGCCAGGAACTCGGGAAACGAGCGGGGCACGGCTGAAATCAGCCCGGAGATGGCGTAGAGCGCCGCACAAAGAAAGAGGACCTTGCGCCGGCCAAAGCGATCGCTGAGAAAACCCGCCCCCATCGCGCCCGGAATGCAGCCGAGAATCGCGCTCGCTCCAGCCAAACCCTCCTGCGTCGGGGTCAACGCGAAATGCGCTTTCAAATACTGGTTGGCGCCATTGATGACGGCCGTGTCGTACCCGAAAAGAAAACCGCCGGTGGCGGCCACCAGCGTGACGAGCATGAGGGATCCCGGCGCGGACTTCGTCATGACTTCAACAGACAGCGTTTTGTCACGGCGTCCAGTCTGGCGAAGCGCCACGTCGCCGGACTTGACCGCGGTCAACCGGGGAGGAGCCTTCTCCGCGCGCTGCGGGGCAGAAGGTATCCCGCCGATCAGGCGGGACGGATGAGGTGGAGCAGTTTGCCGTTAATGGCTCCAACTCACCTCCCGTTCGGGGTGTCCCGCGATGCGGGGCGGGACAGTGGATGTTTTTAATGGTTGGGATGCTGCCGACCCTCCAGTCGTCGTTACGTCTCTGCGGGCGAGGACGCCCGCACCCCGGGTGGCGTCGCCTTCCGATGGGCGTGGACAAGGTGATTGATTGACGGCGGTTCCATTTCTCCGCTTGCGTCGTTGCGTGGATGCCTGATAAAGCGCAGCTCGTCCACGACCCGACGGCACGATGATGCCACACCATTCAGCTATAAGAAGGTCGCTGCGCCCGGTCGGCGCGGCCTGGAGAGTTCTCGCATTGGCTGTCGTCGCGGCGGCGCTTCTTGCCGGGTGCGCGCTTCAGCGGCCGGGCGCGACGTCGGCGGGGCCCTGGGATCTGCGGGCGCTCTCAAGAGCTCCAGCCGTGCAGTGGGGTTCGACGACCAGTCTGGTGCAGTCGCTCTATTACGAAGGTGAACCACTGGATGGGAAACCCACCCGCGTGTTTGCGTATCTCGGACGGCCTGCGGGTGCGGCGGCGGATGTCAGCGGGAAGAAATATCCGGCCATGGTTCTGGTGCATGGCGGCGGAGGGACCGCGTTCAGAGATTGGGCGGAGCATTGGGCCAGGCGCGGGTATGTGGCGCTCGCCATGGATCTGGCGGGGCACAGCCCGACTGGGCGCCTGCCGGATGGCGGCCCCGAACAGGCCGATCCGGTGAAGTTCCGAAATTTTGAGGATGCGGACGTGCGGGAGATGTGGACGTATCACGCGGTGGCGGCGGTGGTGCGGGGCCATTCGCTGGTGCGGTCGTTGCCGGAAGTCGACGCGGACCGGACCGGCCTGACGGGCATCAGCTGGGGCGGCTACCTCGCGTGCATCGTGGCGGGCGTGGATCCGCGGTTCAAGGTGGCAGTGCCCGTGTATGGGTGCGGCTTTCTGGGGGACGACAGTGTTTGGAAGGCGGGATCGCTCGCGGCGATGAGCCCGGAGGCGCGGGCGCGCTGGCTGCGCTGGTTTGATCCGAGCCAGTATGTCGGCGCCACACGGATCCCAATCCTGTTCGTCAATGGAACCACCGATTTCGCCTATCCGCTGGGCAGTTATCAAAAGACCTATCGGCTGGTGCCGGCACGATGGCGTCAGGTCTCGGTGGCGGTGGGGCGGCCGCACGGGCACATCTGGACCTTTCCGGAAGTGGATACGTTCGTCGATTCCGTCTTGCGCGGCTCGCCCGCACTGCCGCGCGTCGGTCCGGTGCGCGTTGCCGATCGCGAGGTGTCCGTCCGTGTCACTCGGTCGGAGCAGGTGCGTGAGGCGACGTTTTGTTTCACGACCAACACCGGCGCCTGGCAAAAACGGTCGTGGCGAATAACCCCGGCCCGGCTGAACGCTGGGACGGCGTCCGCCGACCTTCCGTTGGAGCGGCCTCTCGTCGCTTTCTTTGCGTTCAAGGATTCCGCCGGAAACCAGCTGAGCTCCGAGCACGTCGAGTGGCTGGCGCGCGAATCCAGCGTCGATCCCCAGAAGCAATCGCGGTGAACGCCGTCGACCGGCTGGGCGGAACGGGAACTACGGGGCTGTGATGGTCACCCGTCCGCCGGCGGTGGGCCCGAGAAAATAGCCGGCTCCGTTGGTCGATTTCTGAAGCAGAACTCCGTTGAACGGAAAGCTGCGGTTCAGGTTCGGGTCGATCAACGAGCCGCGGAACTGGCCGGTGTTTCGCACGACGGACAGGGATAGACGATTTGATCCCAGGTTGGTCACCCGGTTTGGGCTGAACTGGATTGGATTGGTCCAGGTCTGGCTGAGGTCGTCCCCAAAAAAGGTCGCGGTGGCATCGACGAGATTCAGCAGCGGATCTGCCGGAGTCGTTGGTGGAAGGAATCGCGAGCCGACGACGTGCGAGCGGTTCGTGAAACCGGCAGGATAAAGGGGCGCGCCCGCTTGCGCAGGTCGAAACCAGGCGAGGCTTCCACTGAGATCCTGCAGCGTTGCGTTGGTGTCAACGTGCACCCAGCCGGCGATCAACCCCTGATTTTGATAAAGCGGGGCGTAGACCGGCCAATCGCCGTCGGCGGAGACGGTGGCTCGACCGGTGAGACGGGTGCCATCGGGCAGTGACCCGGTATACGACGCAATACTGTCGGAGGAGATTTGCAGGACGGCCGGGCCCGCGCCTGGTGGGGCGTCTGAGGCCGGCTCGGGTTCGATGGCGACGGTGTAACGGCCCGCCAGCGGCGCCGGATTGGGGCCGGCGCGGAAGGTGGCGCGGTGGCCGCGAAGTTCCGCGCGCCAGACGCCGTCGGAGACGATGCCGGTGACGGAATTCAGACCGTGCAGGTCCGTCGACCAGGAAACCTGGAGCGGGCTGTGGCCGGGGCGGGCGACAAGATTGGTGGCGTCACCTTCGAGATTCAGGCGGCCCGCGGCGCGGAGCTTTTGGCCGGCGAGACGAAGCGACGCGCTATACGCACCTGAGGGCGTGAGACGGAATGTGAAGTCGCCGGTGCTCTCGAACTGTGTTGGATTCTCAAGGAAAAGACCGTCATAGGTTCCGCTGGCCGACGGAAACGGGTTGGGCACGAAGTGGGCCGTGAGGCTGAAATTCGGCTGCATCAGGAACTGCAGATCCGCGCTGGAGCTGGTGACGCTGCCGGTCCAGTTGGAGAAGACCTGGCCGGTTGCGGGCACGGCGGAGACGCGATAGCCGCGATTCACCTCGAGTGTCTGGCCATCGGTCAGGCCGCGAAGGGTCCCTTCTCCCGAGGTGGTCAACGAGATCGGGCTGGGCACGACGAGGAAGAACGTCCGGCCGTTCGTGCTGGACGCGTTGCCATACCGATCGATCGCCCGAACCCGCACGAAATTCGTGCCGGGCGCCAGGACGATTGGGGCCGACCATGACGTCGTGCCCTCGGCGGTCTGGAACGAGCCGCCATTGACCGCGTAGTCGACGCGGTCCAGGCCACGGGAGTCGGCGGCTCCACCGGTCAACACGTTGGTCACCGTGTTCAGACGCGCGCCGGCGGCGGGCTGCGCGATGGACACCGTGGGCGGGGTTTTCACCACCAGGTCGAGGTTCGCGCTGCCGGTCGCGCCTTGGTCGTCGGTGGCCGTGACGGTAAAGCGATAATTGCCGACGAACAGGTTGCGGACGACGAACTCGGCGGAGTTGGTGGTGGCGATGCCGAAGGCGGATCCGTTGAGAGCGAAAGTGAGGCGGGTCACCACGCCGTCCGCGTCGAGCCCGGTGGCGCGCAGGGTAAAAGTGGCCGGCGTCAGGAGGCCGGCGCCCTGGGCGGGCGCGAGGATGACTGCGGTGGGTGGTTCGTTAGGCGCGGCGGTGGACAAGCCCACCCCGGCGGCCAGGGCGGCGAGGCTTGGGCCGGCGGCGAGGAGCGCCTGTTGCGCCCGGCGTGGGAACGACCGCGGTCGGAGTGGACGGATTCGTGCGTGCATGATGGGCGTCGCGGCGTTTGAATGGCGGCGACCGCTATGACGCAGATTTTAGATCGGGTGCCAACCATTTGTCGACCTTGGTGGACGCTGGCCGGAGCGGTTGCGGGTTGTCTCGTGCTGGCGGCAGGCCGGTGCGTCCAGGCGGCGGCGGGCTTTCAGGATCCTGGGGCCGATCCGGACGCGCTGCCATCGGTGCCGCCCGGGTTCACGATTTCGTTTTATGCCCGCGAACCTCGCGTGCGGCAGCCGTGTTCGATGGCGTTCGATCGGCTGGGGCGCCTGTGCGTGGGAATGGGGCCGCAATATCGAAACCCCACCCCGGACACTCCTGGCGACAGCGTGGTCCTGGTGCTGGATACCGACGGGGACGGTCGTGCGGATCGAACGAAGGTGTTGGCCACCGGCTTCAATGCGATCCAGGGCCTGGCCTGGCACGGCCGCGACTTGTGGGTGGCGAACGCGCCGGATTTGACCGTCGTGCGGGATGTCGATGGCGACGACGTGGCGGACGAATACGTCCGCGTCTACACCGACCTGGGCAATCTCGAGCATGGTTTGCATGGCTTGACCTGGGGGCCGGACGGTTGGTTGTACATGAGCAAGGGCAACTCGAAGGGGTTGACCGAGCCGGGGCGCATGGCGCCGAAACCGTTTCGCGATCTTTGGGGCGTTGAGGCGCCGGCCGGCACCCCGGATTTTCCGCCGCCGGTGACGGTGCGCGCGGCCGACTATCGCCACGCCTATCAGGATCCGGCGGATGACTGGGGACGCGAAGGCGGCGTGCTGCGCTGTGAAGCCGGGGGGCGCAATCTCGAGATCGTGGCGCGAGGTTTTCGCAACCCGTGGGATATCGCCTATGACGACGGGTTCAACTGGCTCGGCACGGACAACGATCAGACGTCGGGTGACCGGGTCTTCATGCCGTTTTACGGCGCCCATTTTGGCTGGAATCACCCGTGGTATGCCCAGTGGGCCGATGCGCCGGAGGCCCCGACCGCCCCGGTCAGCGGTCCGCTCTTCGAAGGTTCGGGAACGGGCATTGTGTTCGGCAATTCCCCACGTTTTCCACTCTCGCATCGCGGTGTGTTTTTCATCAACGACTGGCTGGGCAAGTCCACGTTCATCTGGCGGCCGCGCTGGGAAGGGGCGTTGCAGCGTCCGGAGGGCGGGCGCTGGGAGCCGTTCGTGGTCGGAGGCAATGCATTGTTTCGCCCGACCGATCTTGAGTTCGGGCCGGATGGGGCCCTCTGGATTCTCGGCTGGGGCAGCGGGTACGGAGCCGAGTACCGGGAGGGCCAGTTGGCGAACGAAGGTCGCATCTTCCGGGTGACGTGGAATGGGGCGGGCCCGGAGAAATCCAGCGCGCCGCCCGGCAACGCGCTGGGCCAACGAACCGTGGAGGATCTGGTGGCCGCGTTCGACGGGCCGCTGCCGATTTGGAGGGTGGACGCCCAGGAAGAGCTGGTTCGACGAGGCGCTGCGGTGAAGGACGCCCTGCAGTCCCGGCTGACCGGGCCGGGGCTGAGCACCGCGCGGGAGACGTGGGCCGTGTGGGCGCTGGGGCGGATGCCATCGAGCGGGCTGGCGGACGACGCGTGGTTTGTCGAACGGCTGATGGCTCCGGAGGGTTCGTTGAACCTGCGAATTCAATGCGTGCGGATCCTGGCCCGGCGGGCCCGGGCGGCCGGGAGAAACCTGCCGGCGTCGGTGGTGGGGGCGCTGGGACATGTTGAGCCGCGGATGCGCTTTGCGGCGGTGGAGGCGGTCGGCTTGGCGGGTGGCGCCGAGGCCGTGGCGGCCCTGTGGGATCTCACAGCGGTCGAACTCGACCGGACGATCTATTACGCAGCGTGGCAGATGTTGCGACGGAAAGTCCGAACCGCAGAATTGCGCGCCCGGCTGGTGGGCAGCGGGGCAGACGTCCGCGCAGGCGCCCGCCGGGCGGCGATACTGGCCCTGTTGGAAGACAGCGCCCTTTCCGGAGCGGAGGTTGAGGCGTTGTCCCACGACCCGGCGATTGGAGTGCGGGAGGCCGCCTTGCGGTGGATGGTGCGCAACGGCGCCGGCGCCGAGCAACTGGTGGTGCGGGGGCGACCGCTGCAGCCCGGACGCTCGCCCCAGGAGACAAGAGCGCCGGTGCCAGCGGATCCGGCCGCCGGTGGGCGAACGAGTCCGGCGTCGCTCGTGTGGAATCTGCGCGCGTTGAGCCCGGGCCGTTATGTGGCTGTGCCCGGAGGATTGCACGCCGGCGCGAAGTGTTACACCGATCGCAGCTATCCCTTGCGCGAGGTGCCCGCCTCCTTGACCGGGCTGGAGTTCATCCAGACCGCGAACGAGGATGACAACTCTTCCGGCCGCGAGTTCCTCTCTTTTGAGACCGTGATGCCGGTCCGAGTTTTCGTCGGGTTGGATGCGCGCCAGAGGGAGACGCCGGAGTGGGTGCAGCGGAATTTTGCGAAAGATGCGCGTCGGATCGTGGCCGATCATTGGAGCTTCGACCTTTACGCCTGCGAATTTCCAGCCGGCGTGGTGGTCCTCGGCGGCAACACCCAGAACGGGCGATTGGGTGGGAAGGGAAATTATATCGTGGTGCTGGAGCCATTACCGCTGACGCCGCCTGTCTCCCCCACCACGGCAGCCCAGGTGATGGCGTTGATCCCGGCCGGGAATTCTGCTCGCGGCGCCTGGCTGTTTCACGACCGCGCCGGCGCCGGCTGTTTTAATTGTCACCAGCTGAGCGCCCATGGGAATGCGTTCGGGCCGGACCTGAGCGCGCTGGGTGCGCGCGCGACGCCCCCGCACATCGTGGCGTCCATGCTCGATCCCAATGCCGTCATCACCGAAGGGTTCAACCTGCACACCATCCAGACCTCCGACGGCGAACAATCCGGGGTCTTGCTGGAGGAGAGCGGATTGGCCGTAACGTTGGGCCTGGCCGATGGAAGTCGTCGCCGGATTCCCAAGCGCGATATCGTGCGGCGCACCGTGGAAAAGCGGTCGGCCATGCCGGCCTTCGACCTGGCTTTGTCGGCGACAAACGTGGCCGATCTAACAGCGTATTTGATGACGCAGCGTCCGCCGGCGACCGAAAACGCCGCAGCCCCGGCCCCGCAGCCTGAACCGCCGCGGGCAACGATCCCCGCTGCGCTCGCTGAACTTTCCGTTTCGCAATCGCCGGGGTCGGTTTCGGTCACGCGCTCGGGCCGGCCCGTGGCAGAGTTTCATTATTTGGACCAGGCGATCCTGCGCCCGTATTTAGCCAACGTGCATACGCCGGATGGCTTCAAGGTGACCCGGAATCATCCACCGGTGGGCGGCGTCGACTCGACGGATCACGACACCATGCATCCGGGAATCTGGCTGGGGTTTGGCGATGTCAGCGGCGTTGATTTTTGGCGCAATCGCGGCCGGGTGGAGCACCTCCGATTTCGCGTCGCCCCGGAGGTGCGCGATGGTCGCGTCCGCTGGGTCCAGGATGCGGTCATGCGCGCACCGGATGGCCGCACCGTGGGTTTCGTGACGAACCTGCTCGAGTTGGGGTCCCTGACGCCGGTGGGCCGCGGCGACGCTCGCGCGGGGTCTGCGGGCTGGTTGGTCACCTGGGAAGCGGTGTTCCGCGCGGACGTAGCCGACATCGTGTTTGGCGACCAGGAGGAGATGGGGTTTGGCGCGCGGGTGGCGACGGCGATCACGGAGAAAAACGGCGGACGAATCACGACCAGCGAGGGGCGGGTTTCGGCGCGGGAGACCTGGGGCCGACCGGCGGAATGGTGTGATTATTCCGGGGCGGTGGCAGGGCGTCACGTCGGCATCGTGTTGCTGGGTGATCCCGGGAATTTTCGGCCGAGTTGGTGGCACAACCGCGATTACGGCGTGTTCGTGGCGAATCCATTCGGCCGGGAGGCCATGCAGCAAGGCCCGAAAAGCGCGGTCACCGTGCGGCAGGGCGAAACCTTCCGCGTACGGTTCGGAGCCATCGTTTACAACCGCGCCGGAGACGGCGACCTCGCCGGATTCATCCGGGCGGTCGAGCCTCTGGTTTTCAGAAGGGTCGCGGGTTGGTGACGACGTCAACCGACTGCGCCATCGCCTGGCCGGCGAGCCAGCCGGTCGTCCAGGCCGCCTGGAAGTTGAAGCCACCGGTGATGCCGTCGATGTCGAGCACTTCGCCGGCAAAATAAAGGCCCGGACAAACCCGGCTCTCCATCGTTTTGAAATTCACCGTGTCAAGGCTGACCCCGCCGGCGGTGACGAACTCGTCCTTGTTCAGGCTTTTGCCCGTGACCGGCAGGTCCGTCTGGCGCAGCAGTTCGGCCAGCCGTTGGCTGACGGGACGGGTGAGTCCGGACCAGCGGGTCTCGCGCGTGATTCCGGCGGACGCAGCGAGTTGCTCCCAGAGCCGGGCGGGCAGGGGAGGCAGGGGGGTGTTGAGCACCAGGCGGGCGCCGTCGGAGTCACGTCGGGCCTGCAGAGCGCGCGCGAGCGACTCCGCGGATTCGGCCGGCAGCCAGTTCACGCGAAGGGTGAATCGATAATCGAGATCGTGCAGGCGCCGGGCGCCCCAGGCGGACAGGCGCAGGATGACGGGACCGCTCACTCCCCAGTGCGTAACCAAGAGCGGGCCGCGGGCGCGCAGTTTTTCTCCGGCGATGGACGCTTCAGCGTCCGCAGTGGACACACCGGCGAGCGAGCGCAGCCAGGGCAAGTCGACGTGGAAGGTGAACAGCGATGGAACCGGTGGGATTAGCGCGTGACCAAGGCTGACGGCGATCTGCCCAAGAGACGGTGTCCGGCAGCCGCCCGTGGCGAGGAGCAGGCGATCGCACTCCGGCGTGGTGCCATCGGACAGCTGCAGACGGAAGCCGCCAGCCGGCCGGCGGGTGACGGCGTCGAGACCGGTGTTGGCCAGGAGCTGGACGCCGGCCTGTCGCGCCTGCTGGAGAAAGCAGTGGATGATCGTCGAAGACTGGTCGGTGACCGGGAACATGCGGCCGTCGTCCTCGGTTTTGAGGCGCACGCCGCGGGCTTCGAACCACTCGACGGTGTCGCGGGGCTGAAAGCGCTGGAACGGGCCGATGAGCGCCTGGGCGCCGCGCGGGTAGCGGGTCGAGAGTTCACGCGGATCGAAACACGCGTGGGTGACATTGCAGCGGCCGCCGCCGGAGATCCGCACCTTGGTCAGAAAATTGGGGCTTTTCTCGAGCAGGGTCACGTGCGCGGCGGGGTTCGTTTGCGCGCAGGTGATGGCCGCAAAAAAGCCGGCGGCACCGCCGCCGGCTATGATGATGCGAGGCTGGGACAAACGAGCCGGTTAGATGCGCTTGACGCGGATGTTTTTGTAGCGGACGACGCTCTTCGGGTCGTGCGCCTGCAGCGCGAACGTGCCCTCGTCGAGCTTGCGCTTGAAATCCTTGCCGGGCTGCGCGCCGGGCGGCTCGTTGTATTCGAGAACGGTCCGGCCATCGATCTTCACCGTGACCTTGCTGCCCTTCACGATGATGTGCTGCGTCCACCACTTGTTATCCTGGGCGGGCGTGACCCCGATGCTGGCCAGGCCATAGAGGCTGCCGGTCTTGATCCAGTCGGTGTGCGACACGTTGACCTGACATTCGAACCCGGCCTGGGGCCAGCCGCTGTCCTGAAACTTGGTGTGGAAGTAAATGCCCCCGTTGGAGCCGGGCGCCGTCATCACGTCGACCTTCAGCTCGAAATCCTTGAAGGGTTCGGCGTCGCCGACGTAGAAGGCGTGCGATCGATTTCCATTGGCCACGATGCAGCCATCTTCAATCCGCCACGACTTCGCCTTCTCGTCGCCGATCTTCCAGCCGTCGAACGAGTGCCCGTCGAAGATGGGCTTGAACCCTTCCTCGCTGTCGGCGGCGTTGGCCACCGGCGCGAGCGCCAGGGCGAGTGAAACCAGGGACGAAAATGCAGTGATGCGAATGAGATTGTTCATGTTCGGCGGATGGTGAGTGGCCGGAGCAGGGAAGGCAAAACTTTTGTTGGTAGGACGTAAGCGGCGCGCTGCGGAGAGGTAGGGCGGGCGCTCCGCCGCCCGCCGCCGGAGCGAGGAGCTGGCTGGTATCGCGAAAGGGCGCGGATAACGGTGCGGTTGCCTGCATCAACGGCGCGCTGCGGAGAGCGCGCCCTACCTGTTGCGACGAGCGGCGAGGTAGGGCGGGCGCTCCGCCGCCCGCCGCCGGAGCGAGGAGCTGGCTGGTATCGCGAAAGGGCGCGGATAACGGTGCGGTTGCCTGCAATCAACGGCGCGCTGCGGAAACTCCCGGACGATAAGAGGCCTGGAAGCATCCCTACCGTTGGAAATTTCCCAACGTTCTGCGCCCGGCTCTGGAGTGCGCCGACTTGTCGGCGCTTTTCTGCGGGCGACTCGTCGCCCGTTCGAAGCCTGGACATATTCGCCATCGCTGGCTGGCTCGGGGGACAAGTCCCCCGAGGGAAAGCGCCGACAAG
>JBGATF010000028.1:0-129176 GCA_044229355.1 Limisphaerales bacterium | reverse complement strand
GTAGTTGCTGGCTGCGCCCGCTGCGCGGGCTCCGCAGCAATACACCCTTTATTGTTCGGCGCTCCGGCGGCCTCGCACATATGCAAAGTGGTAAACCGAACCGAGCAGAAATGGCCAGATCAGAAACGCAACTCCCAGCCAACTCTCGAAACTCGACGGAACGAAACGCGTGATCCAGTAGTAGCACTTCTCCCGAGTCACACTCATGCTGTAACTGCCGCCCGAATCCTCGATCTGACCGACAAAGTCTGGCGCTACGTACTGAAAGGGCACAATCCTGTCGTAAAGCAACCAGCCTCCCACAATGAAGAAAGCTGCGCCGTATACCCGGAATGCGACGTGACCTCGAATGAGGACAAAGGGGAGAATCGCGAGGACGGCCCACAGCGCTGCGAAGATCGGACCATAAAACTGCTTCTGAAGCGGTGCGGCGTACCGAGCGGAAGAGATGCCCCCAATCCACATCAACGCTGGGTAAAGAACAAAGGGCCAACGCATGAGCGGTAGCGCAATGCGGATAACTGGATGGATGGGGTGCTTGCTCATGGCGAAAACGCCGAACGCCCCGGCCCACCGACCCCGCGCCAATTGGGTTGAGCATGGAACGGAGACGCAATCGCGGGGTTCGGTGCGGCCGGCTTGTTGGGGACGGCCCGGCCTGTGGTGCAAGGGGTCGACGCACGGGACTGGCCGCTCCTGCAGCACTCCAAATCTGTAAATGATGCCCTCATCGCAAATCGGAAACTATCGACCGACCACACGGCTCAACACTGCCCGAAATCGCCCGAACAACAAGTCGCGAATCGCCCCGTCTCGCAGCCCAATCCGGGATCGCCCCAACGCTGCGACTCACCGACTCGGCGCCCAGCGCGTCCAGCATGTGACCGATGCGCTGTCGCCGAGTTCGGTGCAGTCGGCTTGTTGGACCCCGCCCGTCTCATCTGTCTGAATACTCCAAAGATGGTGAAAGTTTGGCAATCACGTCGTCCCATGTCCGGCAGGATCGACAGCCTTCGATCAACTCCGTGATGCTCCGGCTGATGAGTGACCAGTCAAAAAGATCGAGCTGCAAGCATGGCCGCGTGTCAGCACGTGAGCGGGACGGTGAACAGACGAAAAACTGAAACACCTCTCGACCACGCCTGAAGCGCTGCGCAAGCGCAACCTGCATGAACACAGAAAAGTCCTGCGTATTGAACGGCAAACCTTTCGACGGCGGATTTAGGTCTGGGCTCCAAAGGTCTTCTATTCTCAGACGCATAGCTCGCTCAACTGGTCCAACGGAAAGCTGACCGATGCCGACGCAGCGAAGCGGAGTCGGCATTCGTGTCGAGCGTCTTGTTAGCTGCTGGTGTCATGGTGAAGCACTCGCACGCCTGTGCAAAACAACTCTCGGTATCCGGCGTTGGTCTCGAGGCGAATCCGCTGCCATCGTCCCTGCTCGCCGACAACCTGCATGTCGAGAATCGACGGGCAGCCTTGAAACGGCCCTTCGAAAACCTGGTAGCTGTGAACATCATCAAAAACGATAACCCGGGGTGCAAGCTCGTCGCTGTGCGGACTCACCGGCAACTCAACCTCCATCGTCAACGTGCCGCGCTGGGCTTCCTCGATGACTCGAAGCAACCGACCTCGCTGTGCGGACTCACCGGCAACTCAACCTCCATCGTCAACGTGCCGCGCTGGGCTTCCTCGATGACTCGAAGCAACCGACCGTCATGAACGTAAATGTCCGAAGTATTCACGTGCGACTTTTTAGCAGCTAACGCTCCGCATCAGTGACCCCGCGCCAGTGATGCCCGAATGTAAACCGGGCCGCAATCGCGGGGTTCACTGCATGCGGCTTGTTATGTCTTGCCCTCATCAGAGAAATAAATGTCCCACCAAACCTCAAAGCCAAGTCGCCCAAGTTTCAGCATTTGCTGTGGCATCAGCCACGGTCCGCCTTGTCCAGTCGAGACCCAATACGAAGTGATGTCGAACTCGCAGCCTTGTCGCTGCATGCTGGCAACCGCCTCCTCTTTCCCTTCCAGTGCAGTGAGGATCATATCAATGTGCCGTCGTGTATCCCTCGAGTCGCAGAGCTTTTTAGTCGAATAAAACCATCCATTTGTCTTGCGCCGCAGCTTGCCGCGGGAATGCGTGTCGCCTTTTTGGAAACTGTCGGTCGGCTCAACCTGTAAAACTCGTGTCACCTCGGCTGGCACGACATCGTCAGACAACACTCGAAGTGTTGAATACGTTTCGACGCACGTCGCGTACGAATCGTCGTAGTCGGTGTGATGCCCCTCAGACATAACGGAAAGCTGACCGATGATGAGGAGCGCGCCAACGGCGTCCAGCATGAAACCAAGACCTGACCGTGCTCCTCGTCATTCGGTCGAGCGTCTGGTTCGGGGTTGAGCCGCATACAACGCGTCCATTTCGATACCCCTCTGCCCTGTAAGAATCCATCCCCTGCACCAGCCCGGGCCGACCACGTAGCGTGCACGATAATCCTTACCGTACGTCGTCCTGAGAACCACCAGCCGACTGTCGGCCAATAAATCTCCCAACGGTATGCCCGGGCCTGGAAGCTCGGTGCCCTGCCGGGAGGCGTCGTACTCGGAGCCCCAGAGCGGCGCATCTTCCGTCACGTAGAGAACGGGTCGAGATTGATAAAACCACCCGAGGCCAACCCCGAGAATTCCGATCACGATGGCAATGCGCCGCGCGCGTTTCATTTACACCCCGAACGCCCCGGCCCACCGACCCCGCGCCAATCGGGTTGAGCATGGAACGGAGACGCAATCGCGGGGTTCGGTGCGGCCGGCTTGTTGGGGACGGCCCGGCCTGTGGGGCAAGGAGTCGAGGCGCCGGAATGGCCGCTCCTGCAGTGCTCCAAATCAGTGAATGATGTCCTCATCGCAAATCGGAAACTATCGACCCACCACACGGCTCAATACTGCCCGAAATCGCCCGAACAACAAGTCGCGAAACGCCCCGTCTCGCAGCCCAATCCGGGATCGCCCCAACGACGACGCTCACCGACCCGGCGCCCGGGGCATGCGAAGTGAAACCCAAGCGCGATCGCCGGGTTCGCGTGCAGCGGATGGTTGGGCGTTCCTATCGGCAACGGAGCGTCAATAATCATAGGCAAAACTTTTGAATCGATCACTCTGATCGAAATAGACATGAACAATAGGCCAAGCCCCGATCCGGTGATAATGCCAGCCCCCGTCGTCTTCGTTCTGAGCAGATCCAAGAATCGTACGAACCTCATGCTGAGTCATACCTTCTCTAAGCTGCTGCAAAATCGAAATGTCAAAAGGTGGCTGATTGAAGCGATATAAAAGAAATACAAACCCAATCACACTCAAGGTTAGGCCAATGCCAATGAACCGGACGAGCCTTTCAATGATCGCCTTCATGGCCACTCAATTCGCCCAACGCCCGCGCTCAGGCACGCCGGGCCAACGATAGTCGAATCCAAACGAGGGCCTCATCCGGCGTTGCCCTGCAGCGCGCTGGTTAGGCGGTGGGCTGTGGAAAATGCTCATGTAAATATGCCTCCCAATCGGCTCGGTCTGTAACATAGGTCTTGCCCTCCGGTGCGCCCGGCGTCCAACCGTGTCCGTCTCGACCTGTGCGAACATAAAGGCAACGCGCACCAACCGTAGCAATCGTGCCGCCGTAATCCAAGCAGCGCAGCATATCCTCAAAAGTAACTTCTGGATCATGCTCGCAAACGTGCATCAATGAGTGAGCGGCGATGACTGTCGCGGCAGTGTGCTCAATCTTCTTAGCGTGAAGAATGCGCTTCGCTTCTGCTACGGTAAAATGCTCATCACTCATAAGCCGTGGTATCCGCCTAACGCTCAAAGCGCACCGACCCGGTCCGACGACGCGGGCCGTGCGCAAGAGCAACTCGGAAAGTGTCAAAGCGCATGGAACGGAAGCGCGGGGCCGGGTTCGCGTGCCGCGCCTGGTTGAACAAAGCCGCTGCGCGGCGAAGCGGAAGGTGAGCCTTGGAGCGTAATTGGCCGGGTGGCGGCATGGGAGGACTGTATAGAATGTGCGGTGCTATGAAAAGCACCAATCCATGTTCCATTCATCCCAAACACCTCAAAAACATCCAGGCCCGACGACGCGCCCGAACCACTCAGACGGTCAAGACGCCGCCACCGCCACCGCCGCCGGAAGCTGCGACGATTCGCACGACTTCGCGCGATTACGTCAATCCGGTCGACTACCAGCATCCCTGCGATTCGATGGCCCGGTTTGCGCAAGCGCTGGCCCTGCGCTACGACGCCAATCGAACCCGTCACTCCTACTACCGCCAACTGCGTCTGCTCCACGAACACTTTGGCGGCGATCCCGCGCAACTCAGCGAGGCCCAGGTGCGGGACTACTTTCTCTTCGTTAAACTCAAGAAGCACTGGAAGCCCAAATCCATCCGCCAAACTCGCGCGGCCCTGCAGTCATTCTTCGTCGACCTGCTCGGACATTCCGACTGGACGGTCTTCAGCCAGGTCCGGGCCAAGGATCATGACACGCTGCCCGCAGTCCTCACGCGGGCGCAGGTGCGCGCTCTGCTCGACAGCATTCGGCTGCGCCGTTATCGCACCCCGATTAAACTCATCTACGTGTGCGGCCTGCGCCTGAGTGAATGCCTGGGACTGACCATCCATGACATCAAAGGGGCGGACAACAAGCTGTTCATCCGCGGCGGCAAGGGTCAGCAAGATCGCGTCGTGCCGTTGCCGACCTGTCTGTGGCGCGAACTGCAACGCTACTGGAGGTTTCACCGTCATCCGCTCCTGCTCTTTCCCAACGCGGGTCGCGGTGAGAACACGCCCGAGGCCCTGGCTCGACGCATGCACCAGGCGACGGCGCCCATGCCCCATAACTCGCTCCAGCGCCTGCTTGTCGTCGCCCGCAAAGCGTTGAACATTCCCGCGGCGACGCCCCATTCGTTGCGCCATTCCTACGCGACGCATCTTCTGGAAGCCGGCGCGCATCTGCATACGATCCAGCAGCTGCTCGGGCACAAACAGATCACCTCCACCATGATCTATCTCCATGTCACGCATCAGACGATTTGCGATGCGTTACGCCTGATGGAAGATCTCTGCCGGGACTTGCCTCGTTAAACACGACGCGC
The DNA here is from genome assembly GCA_044229355.1 of Limisphaerales bacterium. Lineage (GTDB taxonomy): Bacteria > Verrucomicrobiota > Verrucomicrobiia > Limisphaerales > JADJPG01 > JBGARF01. The sequence goes on along the minus strand of JBGATF010000028.1, from coordinate 124,033 downwards.
GTGGTGGTCCCCCCCACCGTCATGGGGGCGCTACGTCGGTTTCTGCCGGAGTTCCTGCGGACTTCTCCGCCCCTCTCGGCCGAGCAACGTCGCGCCCTTTGGGCCATCTCCCATTGCCGCACTTCGGCGTTGGGCGGGCGGGCCTTTGGTTGCAAGCCCTGCGGCCAGGTGCACTTCGCCTGGCATTCCTGCAATCACAAGGCCTGCCCCCAATGCGGCCGGGCGGCCACTCAACGCTGGGTGCAACGCGAGCTCTCCAAGCTCGTCGACGCTCCGTACTTCCTGGTCACCTTCACGCTGCCAGAGCAGCTGCGCTCGTGTTTCTTCGGTCCCTTTGCCAAAGAGGCCTACGACCTGTTCTTCACCGCGGTCGCCAACGCGCTGTCGGAAAAGTTGGCCACGGCCAGGGGCCTGCGCGCCGCCGTCAGCGGATTTACCGCCGTCCTGCACACCTGGAATCAACGGATGGGCTTTCATCCCCATCTCCATTGTCTGGTTCCCGGGGCCGGGTTCGACGTCCGCGGCCGCTGGGTGCGCGTCCAACAAGACACCTTCCTAATCCATCAGCCCCTTTTGCAGAGCGCCTTTCGCCAACATCTGCGCCAGCTCTTCGACGTGCACGGCTGGCAGGTGGACCCGCAAGTCTGGGGCAAAGATTGGGGCGTGCATATTCAGCCCGCCGGCAACGGCGCCGCGGCGCTCAAATATCTGGGCGCCTACGTGGCGCGCAGCGTGATCAGCGACGCGCGCATCGTCAGCATCACCGAGCAAACCGTCACGTTCCGCTGGAAGAACCGTGACGCCGGCCAGCGCTGGGAAACTTGCGCGCTCCCGGGCGTGGAGTTTGTCGAGCGCTACCTGCGCCATGTTCTGCCCAGCGGCCTGCGTGCGATTCGTTACTACGGCTTCTGTCATCCTGCCGCCAAGGCCAAGCGGCTGCGCGCGCAACTGCACTCGGGTCGACCGGTGGAACTGGGGGCGCTGAACTTGCCTGCGCCCCAATCTCCCTCCGCACCGCTCTGTCCGTGCTGCCAGCAACCGATGCAGTTGTTGCTGACCATCGTGGCCCCGTGGCGTCAACGCGGACCGCCCGGCCCGGCCCTGCTTCCCACCTCCGTCCAGATCAAGGCATGACTCACGCCGCGGCAAAACTTCTTCGAGCGGTTGCCGCCGGCCTTTGCCTGGGCGGCCTGCCGGAGCGCACTCGACCGGCGCTCGACCTGCCGTTGGATCAAAACTTCCCCTGTCACTTCACCGTAAGCGGTCGCTCTCCACGGGCGGGCCACTCCTGCTTACGGCCAGCCGCGGTGCGGAGTGACCAAACCCCTTCCTTTCTCCCGACACCCAAGCCTACCTCGGGAACACAAGCGCCATAGGCTCAGCCGAGCGCGGCGCCGCTCCGGGCTTGTTCAACCATGGGTGCAATTGCTGGCTGCGCCCGCTTCGCGGGCTCCGCAGCATTGCACCCTTTATTGTTAGCCGCGTGTATGGTCCACCCACCAGTATATGTGGAACCGGAAGAGGCGGGCTCGACAAGAACTCGAAGCGTCTCACCGCTCGCAACCTGAAATCTCGTGCGAGGAGACTGCCAAGCCCTCTTGTCGGAGTGTGGAGAGTAGGGATCAATCGAAAACGCCGTGACATGAAACGTGCCCGATCGAACCGATACTCTCGCTCGCTCTCCACCATGAAACGTAACTGTCTGGCTGTCGCTCAGGACAAGAGTGCACGGAACAATATTGACTGAACCGTTGTCCTCCTGACGTTCGAACTCAAGTGTGGCAAGACCGCGCTCCCGTGGCTGTAAATGAGAGCACCCGCTCACAAGTGCGAAGAAAATGCCAAATGCAACGAATGCTTTCATGCGGCTAACGCTCAAAGCGCACCGACTCGGCCCGATACCTGGGGTCGAGCGCAAGCTCGCCTCTCAAGTATCCTGAATGCTTCGAACGGAAAACGCGGGGCCGAGTTCGCGTGTCGCGCCTGGTTGGGAATAACCTCGTCATGCTGCTGACCGCTCCAAGCGAGAGTAGTCGTACCAGAAACGCATATAGAATCCAAAAACTTGATTCGCGACCGGAATAGAAGTCCCGACATAAATCACCGGCCAGTACGTCACGACGAACGCTCTTTTTGAAATGGCACCGCAACCAAGCATGCGAAAAGCCGGACCGACGCTCAATACGTAGAGCAATGCAATTCCAGAGCTGACCCTCAGACATTTGAACGCCAGATTCTTCATAGCGCGGTTTTATTCTGCTCCCAACGACACGCGCAGGCACGCCGGGCCGAGCGGGTGAGCATGAAACCAGGTCGGCATCCCGGCGTTGGCTGGCGCGACTGGTTGGTCCAGGCCCGGCCCGCGACGTCACGACTCGATGAGCAATCCCGGCCCTCACCGGGTGCCTGCGAATCTTTGGATGACGTCCTCATGTCGTAAATGGTGAACTATCGACCGAACGCCCCAACCCTGCCCGAAATCTCCCCAACTGGAAACGACCAAATCGCCCGGAACTCACGCGACTCCGGGTTTGGACCAACGTCTGGCTCAGGCACGCCGGGCCTTTAACTTCCTTTTTGCAACAGCGGCGCGAACCCGGCGTTGCCTGAAGCCGGTTGGTTCGCCTGAGCGGGACTTCGCCTTTAGCCGTGAACGTGCGCGATCCGCTGTCTCCGTTTCGAGAATCCTCACCTGAATGACGTCTCCAACGTGCAGAGAGGCGACCGACTGCCATCTCAGGTGGACGTCCTTCTCCGGATCCGGGCGAGCCGTAAGCCCACCGACCGAATAGTGAATCTCTCCACTGGTCTCATCCGGTCTTGCTGGAACTGTTTTTTTACCGAGCTTGCCCACCGCGGTAACACTGGTTGTCAGGACACCAAGGTCCTCCGCGCCTGCGACGCAAACACGATTGCCATTCAGGGTTACTTCGAGGGCGATCATAGTTTTGGCGAACGACCAGGCTCACCGACCCGGCGTCGATGGTGATCAGTATGAAACAGTGACGCTCCCGCCGGGTTCGGTGGAGCCAATGGTTCGGGGATCGAGCAAACTGCGGCGCTCGAATCTCCGACGGCCTCGGTCGCCCGCACGATGACGTCGGAACCCAACGACGCACCCGGCGTTCGGCCCGTGGCGGCGTCGAAAACGTCGACATCAACCAACTCGGTGGCCGTGATGGAATGCTCGCACCCCGAACGCCGAGGTGAGCGATGAGCACTGGAACCTGGATGAACGAATCTGCAAAAGCGGGACGAAGTGCTCATTCGCTCGACCTCATGGTTCGGTCCTCCGGTCGTAGACTCAATAGCAAGCGGCGCCAATCGAGCCCGATCTCTTCGCAAACATATTGAAAACCAAAAAGTCTCACACTGAGCATCCTCTCGGGTGTCCCAATAGAATCAGCGCAGAATCCACCCATCCCATCGTCGAGTGCCTCAACCGAAGTCCCTCGCCTTCGACACTCGTCTTGGAAGACACGCGCAAACTCGGCCAAGGACATCGGCGGACCAGAAATGTCGTCACCAAATAGATCGACAGGATGGATTGCGAGAACACGACAAAGATCAAGGAGCTCTTTCAGCGAATGGTGGCATGAGAGATCCGCCGGCACCCCTTCAATCTCCAAAATCTCTAGTGGGTGCATGCCGGTCTTCGCAGCAACCTCATCTGGCGACAGCCCCAAACGCTCACGCGCCTCTCGAAAGCGAACATGTGGTTCAACTACATTCATCCTGAGCGGCATCAGACCGAACGACCCGCCTCACCGACCCGGCGCCTCTGGTGCGCGAAATGAAACTGAGGCGCTGTCGCCGGGTTCGGTGGAGGCGGCTGGTTAGGTCGCGGTTTCATGCCGTGAGGGTAACGATACGAATCTCCGAGCACCATAGATCACTACCGCTGAAATGGCGAAACCCCACAGTACGCTGTTCCCGAAGAGTGCGACCAAGTAAAGCCAGCCATTTCTAAGGAACGTAAGCGACAACCAAGCGCCGGGTAAGGTGAGCCATGAACCAAGCGAGGTGAGTCGGTCGGTGACGACGCCTTCGTCGACAATGATGCCAAAGGACCAAACGACGTAGAAGTGCGCCAGCGAAGCAACCACTCCGTAGAGCATCCAGCGACGAATAAATGAACTGCGAATGTTCATCAACGACCTAACGCGAGAACTCAGCCATGCCGGGCCTGTGACGTAAACCGCGAAAGCGGAACCGAAGTGCCCTTCCGGCGTTGGCTGAAGTGATTTTGTTAGGGCCGATCACTCGAGTCAAAACTCTTTTATCCATGTATCAAACGCAAGGTCCGAATCCAGCAGACTTGCAAGATGATACAGTCCGATGCCCAGCGCCCAAGGGTAGAACGGTATAAATGCCCACAGCCGCCCGAGGAATGAAGATCCCGTTGTCGCCAGCAACATGAGGATCCATGGTGTGAGCATGGGAATCCACGCGCTACGCCGAGAAAATCGGAGTAGCATCGAAAAGTTGTTCAGCCAGGCAGCTGCGAGCGCGAGGCCTACGAACCAACCGTACGACGTGGAGCCCGCTGAAAGAGCATGAACGACGATGATCGGCGTCATCACAAATGCCCCGAACCCGGCGCCCCAATGTGACATCGAAAAGCCATTCTCGCCGTGCTCGATCTCAGGTACCAAGAATGCAGTGAGGAACAAGAGCGCCCCGACAATGCGCAGGCGTGCTCCGCATTCGTTGAGTGAGCTCATCGACATGGGCGCTTCGGGGCCCTAACGCCACGCGCAGGCACGCCGGACCGAGCGGGCGAGCATGAAACCAGGGCGGCATCCCGGCGTTGGCTGGCGCGACTGGTTGGTCCAGGCCCGACCCGTGACGCCACGACTCGATAAGTAATGCCGGCCCTCACCGGGTGCCTGCGAATCTCTGGATGACGTCCTCATGTCGTAAATGGTGAACCGCCGACCGAACGCCCCAACCCTGCCCGAAATCTCCCCAACCGCAAACGACCAAATCGCCCGAATCTCACGCGACTGCGGATTTGGACCAACGTCGCGGCTCACCGACGCCGCGCCTGTGACGATCGAATGCAATCGTGGCGCAACCGCGGCGTTCGAGTGAAGCCGCCTGGTTGGGACAGCCCCGGCCTGCGGCCTCGGGACACGACACCACCGCCGCGCCATCGCGGCGAGTCCGTGCTGCTGTGCCCCACATCCTCATGCCGTAAATCGTGAATGACCGACCGAACCAACAGCTGTGATACTGCCCGAAATCCCCGTCGCGACAAGGCGCGAAATCAGCTCGGCTGGACGCGAACTCCGGGAATGGCCCAACGCCCGGGCTCAGGCACGCCGGGCCAATGGCGTCCGAATCGAAAAGACGGGCTCGACCGGCGTTGCCCTGCAGCGCGCTTGTTCGGCCAGCGGGTGCTCATACCAGGTTGGTGATCTCGTGATGGGGAAACGGCTGCGTCCATCCGTCCGCAGCTGAATATCGCGACTGAATCCGGAGGAGCTCAAATCTGATCCGATGCGCGAACGCCCGAAGCGGGAACGTGTCCGTGAAAACGGGCGCATCGTGATCGGGATGGCGAATGACAACACAAACTGACTCCGAATCGCGATGCAACTGACACGTCGCGAAGTCCGGCTCAAGCGAGAACTCAACCGTCTCGTCAGTCGCCCCTCCTAATAGCCGCCTGGTCGCTGCCGCGAGGTCACGAAGGCAGTCGTTTGGGACATCTGAAGCCCTCAACGTGTAGCAATCAGCCTCATGGCCGAAGGTGACATCGATCCAGCCATGCTCGGGCTCGGAAAGGCGAAATACCTTCATGCGGTTAATTGGCCGAACGCTCCGGCTCACCGACGCCGCGCCAAAGGCGTCCGAATCCAAACGTGGCGCAATCGCGGCGTTCGAGTGAAGCCGCCTGGTTCGGCAAAAGGCTCTTCATCTCTCGATATCATCCGGACAGCAAGGAGTGGCCTTTCCGGTCCACAGGTCACAGTACCAATCCAAGGGTCTTTCGAACGGCGTGTCCGCGACAGCGAGCAAAGGGAAATATGCTACACGCAAGACGGACTCAGATATAAGGCCACGCTTCCAAAGCACCTCGGACGGACCGACGCTCAAAAGATAAAGCGCGACGACGCCCGCCCCGATTGCAGACCGACGAATCACACGAGACCCTTTGAGTTTCCGGATCATGCGACTTGCCATGCCGAACGGCACGCGCAGGCACGCCGGGCCGAGCGGGTGAGCATGAAACCAGGGCGGCATCCCGGCGTTGGCTGGCGCGACTGGTTGGTCCAAGCCCGGCCCGCGACGTCACGACTCGATGAGTAATCCCGGCCCTCACCGGGTGCCTGCGAATCTCTGGATGACGTCCTCATGTCGTAAATCGTGAACTGTCGACCGAACGCCCCAAGCCTGCACGAAATCTCCCCAACTGCAAGCGACCGAATCGCCCGGAACTCACGCGACTCCGGGTTTGGACCAACGTCGCAGCGCAGGCACAGCGCGCCTGTGGGCTGCGGAATGAAACCGAGACGCGACCGCGCTGTTGCCTGACGCTGTCTTGTTGGACCCCTTCTTCATGTCATCCTCACTTCTCAATCACATCAATGCGCGCAATCTCATCGTCGCTCGCTTCCGCCAACGGGAAATACTCTCTCCCCGGCTCGTCCATAATGTTGAATCCGAGAAAGGCATCCTGACTCCGGAGAAACTCGTCAAACAAGCGGTCAAGATGCTCGGCAAATTGCTTGCGCACCTTTTTGCTGAGCGCCTTGAAATCGGCAACGTCGAGCTTCCGAACTCTGGAGACGCAGAAGTAAGGCTGGGCTGCAAAGCCGAAAACACCCCGCTCCTCGACCTGGGCGATCTCCGCCGAAGTAAGGGTGTGAAACTCTTGCCAGTCGGTGAGATGGAATGCCTCTGCCAGCTTGCCAGAATCAAAAGCGATGTAGTCGTAAGCGCCGGACGTATCCTCGTAGCTGATAACAATGGCTCTCGTCTTCAAACTCGAGGAAAGCCGCTTGGCGACGAGGTCATCGAAAGCGCAACGATGGACGACAGTGGTCCACTCGTGTCCGCGATACTGAAATGGATAGAATCGGGGGGTGTAGAGGTCGCAATCCGGCAACTCAGACCTTGGCACATTCTTTTGCCATTTCTTGGTCTTGAGGTCACGCGCAAGCGCGCCAGCAGCCTGCTCGACGTTCGCGCGAACAAGCATGGCGCACAGCGCGTCTGGCAACTGCATCGAACCCTGAAGTCCCCTGCGCTCGATGATTGGTGTTTTGATTTTCTTGGCTTTGGTCATGGCAGCGACAGTTGAGTACTACTTGGTCCAACGCCACGCCTCACCGACGCCGCGCCAAGGATCCTTGAATGGAACCGATGTGCAATCGCGGCGTTCGAGTGCAGGCGCATTGTTCGGCCACCTCATAGTTACCATAGCCAAGTAATCCATACCCAAACCAATAGGCCAAGCACGATATAGCTGGCGACATTCGCGACTGCTGCCAACCGAAACCAGCCCGTCGCCGGCACGGGATCCCGCTGTGCGCTGCGTCGGAGAAACCAGCCCTCGATGAGGATGCTGAGAACGCATGCACCGAAGTACCCAATAATAGCGTAAGCGGTGAAATGCGGGCCATGTGTGAGAATGTGTCCCGAGCCACTAGGCACCGCCTTTTGCATAAGCCCTGACGGTAGGAAGAAGCCGATGACCACTCCGACAATCCAAGATAAGAGATTGGCCCCGATAATATCCGCGAAGCTCGGTCGGGATGGGTGAGTTGAAAGGCGGCGGTAGCAGAGGAACTCAGTGACGATGGCCGAGATGCCCGCGACGGGAAAAAGCATGGGCGAGAAATACGGAGCCGTGAACGCCGGGAAAATGACATTAGCGAGCATCGGAAGCACGGTGCGTTTACATGGCCGAACGTCCGCGCTCAGGCACGCCGGGCCATCGGTGTTCGAATCGAACCAGAAGGCGCGACCGGCGTTGCACTGCAGCGCGCTGGTTCGGCAAAGTACTCATGCAGTCTCCTCCAATACGCTGGGCGAGCAGGTCAGCTCACGAACTCCCAGATCCGTGTACATGCGGATGGTAACCACATCAGGATCTGCCTCCGAAATCTCAACGCGCTGGATAACCGGCTCGCCGGCGCGGTGTTCTTCCTCGACAAGATACCGCCGGCAACACTGAAAGATGAACCTACGCTGAGGGAAATCGGAGCCTCCTTCGGGAATAGGGTAACTCACGTCGAAGGCCATCCTGCGTGAATCGACATCCTCTATCACGCGCACGATTCGTGCGCTTTCTAGGCTGAGATTGGATCGGGTGACGCTCATTTTGCCGAACGACACGCGCAGGCACGCCGGGCCGAGCGCGTGAGCATGAAATCAGGGCGGCATCCCGGCGTTGGCTGGCGCGACTGGTTCAGCGGCGGACACGGAATACGGCAACTGCCGTCGCCGACGCTGAGTGCGTTCCGTCGAGTCAGGCCCTCTCGAATGGCAGAATCCGTCCAGTCCCGAAAAGCGCCAGAGGGCTGGCGCACTCCAAAACCTGGCGGCCGGTCAATCGGTCCAAGAAGCCGCGCGAGCGTCTTGGAGTGCGGCAGCCCTCTGCCGCTTTCGTTCCCCGAGGCCAACTTGTCATGAAGGTCCAAACTCAAGCCAACGCCGTTGGCGTTTGGCGATTTGGCTGAACGTCGCGACTCACCGATGCCGCGCCAATCGCGTTCGATTTGGAACAAGAGCGTAATCGCGGCATTCGTGTGGAGTCGCCTTGTTCGGCTCATGATTTCGCCTTTCGTCCGAGGCTGCGGTGGAAAAGCCTGCGCAGACCTGAAAGAGAGTATCCGAGGAGAAAGCAATTGGGGATCATCAGAATCAAGTATAGCCAAACTTCAGAATTAGGACCTGCGTCCGTGTGTGAGAACATCCCGCTCAACCAGCCCAGCGGAAAAGACAGCAGGTAGAGTAGCACGCCACCGTACTCTTGAAATTTTCCGCCCAACGAATCGCCTGCGAAGAACAAAAGGTACCAAATCCCTGATACGGCCATCGCAATCAGGATGCTGAGCTTTGCTCCCAATGCCAGATTCATGCCGAATCGCCACGCGCAGGCACGCCGGGCCGAGCGGGTGAGCATGAAACCAGGGCGGCATCCCGGCGTTGGCTGGCGCGACTGGTTCGGGGATCGAACGGCTCGATCGGTTGCCGGGGCTGACGAACGGAAACGCCCTCGGGCCGGCCACTCGCACCGTACCGTTCCCTGTCCCACGTGGGACGAGAATCGGTCTTTGGTAAATCGACCACGATTCCCCGAACGACACGCGCAGGCACGCCGGGCCGAGCGGGTGAGCATGAAACCAGGTCGGCATCCCGGCGTTGGCTGGCGCGACTGGTTGGTCCAGGCCCGGCCCGCGACGTCACGACTCGATGAGCAATCCCGGCCCTCACCGGGTGCCTGCGAATCTCTGGATGACGTCCTCATGTCGTAAATGGTGAACCGCCGACCGAACGCCCCAACCCTGCCCGAAATCTCATCAACTGCAAGCGACCAGATCGCCCGGCACTCACGCGACTCCGGGTTTGGACCAACGCTCGAAGCGCACCGACCCGGCCCGACGACGCGGAATGTGCGTAATAGCAACCCAGAAAGTGTCAAAGCGCATGGAACGGAACCGCGAGGCCGGGTTCGCGTGCCGCGCCTTGTTCGGAAATCTCATAACTTCTTTCGACCTCGGCGGAGCAGGAAAAGGCCGCACAATCCCGTTCCGAAGAATCCGAGGCTGACCAACCAGGTGAAAACCACCCGTTCGAAACCGTTAAATGTCCACGCGAGCAAAAAATAACGACCACTCGCGCTCCAAAAACCCTGGCCGAATCCGTTGATGATCGCGAATGCGGCGACCCATGATACAGCATAGATGGCGACGACGCTCAGGATGAACCTCAGGAAGCGCATGTAATGGATTCTTCCGAACGACACGCTGACCGATGACGAGGAGCGCGCCAAGGGTGAACAGCATAAATCCACGGCGCAACCGCGCTCCTCGTCATTCGGTCGAGCGTCTTGTTCGCCTTCATGAGCCGCCGCCGTAGCCAACAAGCCACGGCCTCTGCCGTATGTTGGCAAGATCGCCAATCTGGAGTAGTCGCCACAACTCCATGATCTGATCATGGGTCATGCCTTTCATGTGCCACGGTCCCTCGTCAGACTCTAGATTCTCCAACACGACCGTTCCGGAATGGTGCGCCGCGATAGTCCAACCTGCCTCATCCGAGAGCCAGCAGTCCGGATGCTCGATGTCCGGCTTTGCAAGCTCGGCCAAGGCAGTTCGGAGATCATCCTCCTTCGGGTTCGGGCCACCTCCACCCCAACGACGCTCTAGGAAAGTCTTTGTCATGAGACATCAGGCGAACAGTATTATTGAGACAAGCGACCGGCGGTCTTGGTTGTCCTATTAAACGATTTATTTTTGCTCCTCATACGATTTGGTGCCCGTAAAATAAGGCTGCGGTGAGGATTGGCAAGAATCTTTCTTGTCCTAGTAATGGGGGGGGGCCGGGATAGCGGCAAAGTTTGTCATCTTGAGGGAGAACGGGTGGAAGGGATGAGGACGTGGAGGTGTCCGGGCGCGCACGACAGGAGCACGGCGGCCCAAAATTTGGGCAGGCGCTCTTAATTTTTGTTGCACGACGGCACGAGCCTCGATAGTGCTTTGAACGCATGCCAAGGAGACGCAATGCTGAACGGGGAGAAGGTCCATCGCGACCGGTCTTCATTCCAAATCCCAGACTCAAGCTGCTGGATCAATGTCGGGAGGCACTTCGTTTCTGGCACTACTCCTATCGGACGGAGCAGACCTACCTGGGCTGGATTGAACGCTTTATCCGCTATTGTCGTGGAACAGGTGCGCCGGGAAGCCCTGGCTGGCGGCATCCGCGGGACTGCGGCGAGACGGAGATCAATGAGTTTCTCAGCCATTTGGCGACGTCGCGAAACGTCGCGGCCAGCACGCAAAACCAGGCTCTGAACGCGGTGGTTTTTCTCTATCGAGACGTCCTGCAGGTGGAACTGGGGACGTTTGGGCAGTTTGCCCGAGCCAAGCGGCCGAAGCGCCTGCCCGCGGTGCTGACGCGGGAGGAGTGCACCCGTCTGTTTGCCGCGATGGAGCCGCCCGCACGCTGGATAGCGCAATTGCTCTATGGAAGCGGCCTGAGGCTGACAGAAGGGTTGCGGCTCCGGGTTAAGGATATCGATTTCGGCCGCGGGCTGATCACCGTGCGCTCGGGGAAGGGCGACAAGGACAGAGTCACGGTTTTGCCCCAGACGCTTGAACCAGCCTTGCGTGAGCAACTGGCGGCGTCCCGGGATGTCTGGCGGAAGGACCGGGAAAGCCACCAACCCGGAGTGTGGCTGCCGCACGCCTTGGAACGGAAATACCCGCACGCCGGACGGCAGTGGCCTTGGTTTTGGGTCTGGCCGAGCGAGGTCATCAGTGAAGATCCTCGATGCGGAACCCGCCGGCGCCATCATTTGACTGACGTCAGCGTGCAAATAGCCGTGAAAAATGCGGCCGGCGAGGCCGGCATCCAAAAATGGGTCACGCCCCACGTACTTCGCCACAGCTTCGCCACGCATCTGCTGGAAGACGGAAAAGATCTGCGCACGGTGCAGGAATTGCTGGGTCACGATGACGTGTCGACCACGCAGATCTACACGCACGTGATGAAAAAGCCCGGCCTGGGGGTGAGGTCGCCGTTAGATAAGTGATGAGTGAGGAGGGGTGAGTGATGAGTTCGGACTTCAAACTTCAAACGTCGAACGTTCGGACCTCGGAGTCAGCACTTCGGACTTTGAAGTTTGCACTTTGAAGTTTGAAGTTCGGACTTTGGACTTCGGACCCGGGGGAAAGTGCGAACGTCAAAGTGCGAAGTGCGAACGAAAGGTCGTTTGTAGTTTGAAGTTTGGACTTTGGACTTCGGACCCGGGGGAAAGTGCGAATGTCAAAGTGCGAAGTGCGAACGAAAGGTCGTTTGTAGTTTGAAGTTTGGACTTTGGACTTCGGACCCGGGGAAAGTGCGATCAAAGTGCGAAGTGCGACCCGACGCTTCGCGAAACGTCCAAAAATCCTCGGGATCGTCACGAAAAACTTCGGATCGGGAGCTCCGGAATCATCAAAGCGCTGAATTCTGTTCGATCGGGCAGAAAAAGTTCACAAAAGCGTCGAAAAGATCACGAAAGCGTCGAAAAAGATCACGTTGGCATCGAAATGATCGGAAAAGGGTCGAAAAAGTTAACAACAGCTCTGAAACGATCGAAAAAGTGTCGGAAAAACTGCCGAAAGCGTCAAAAAAATCGCAAAAGTCTGCGTGCGCATCGCTGAAGCGCTGAAAAGTTCCGGATTTGGCAGAAAAAGATGTCGCAGGCCATAAAACGTGGAGCGTTTACGTCTGAAGATGCCCTCGATCGCTGAGGAGTGGCCGTGGGTCCGCGAGTAACGTCCCGGCGCAGACACCGCGCGCCGGTGGGCTGCGCAAGAGACGGCGACGGGACTGTGCTGGTGGCTGAAACTGAGCCGTTCGGCACTCGGCTGGCCGACGATCGCGCCATCCCATGATCAGCAGCCCTGGGATCCGCGAATCCCTTCGTGAAACTAAATGGCGAGGTCAACCACAGAGGGCTTGGATAATACCGATGGCGGCGTTTCGTTCAGGACGCGGCCTGTGGTTCATGACGCGGCCGTGGGTTCCGGGCGAACACGAAGTCCGGATTTTTCTCCCGGATATGGAGATTTGGGCGGTGTTCGTTGGCCTTGTCGTGCCGCGGCGGGTCGCGTTATGGTCGCGGCCACACCTATGAAGCACCCTTGGTCCGGCGGCGTCTGCGGCGGAATTTTGTCGGTGGTTTTTGGCTGTGTCTGGCTGTCGACTTGTTTGGTCGGCGCAGCGGCGTATCGGCCGGACGTGGGCCGGAATCTCGGTTTCCCGATCTATACGAACGCCCCGGCGGGCAAGCAGCTCTCGGGCGTGTATAAGGCGGTGGAGACGCCGCCCCTGTCGCCGCTCGAGACGGAGAAGAAGTTCAAGGTGCCGAAAGGGTTTGAGGTCCGACTTTTTGCGAGCGAGCCGGAGGTGGTGAATCCGGTGGCCATGACGTGGGACACGCGCGGCCGGCTGTGGGTGCTGGAACTGTATGAGTATCCCAAAGGGGCGCCCAAAGGGCAAAAGGGCCGGGATCGAATCAAGGTTCTTGAAGATGTCGATGGCGATGGGCGGGCGGACAAGGTGAGCGTCTTTGCCGATGGGTTTTCGCTGGCGACCGGTCTGGCTTTGGGCAATGGGGGCGTCTATGTGGGGCAGGCGCCGCATTTGTTGTTTCTGGAGGATACGGATGGCGACGGTCGCGCGGATCGGACGACGGTGTTGAAGACGGGGTTTGGGATGGAAGATCGGCACGAGCTGCTCAATGGCTTTGCGTGGGGGCCGGACGGGTGGCTTTACATGACGCATGGGGTGTTCACGCATTCGAAGGTGAAGGATCCGAACAATGCGGAGGACGATGGCGTGCAGGTGGACGCCGCGCTGGCGCGGTTTGATCCGGGGACGAAGAAGTTCGAGGTGTTTGCGGATGGGACGAGCAACCCGTGGGGTGTGGATTGGAACGAGCGCGGCGATGCCTTTGTGAGCGCGTGCGTGATCCATCACCTCTTTCATTTGGCGCCGGGAGGGCAATACAACCGTCAGGGCGGCACGTGGGCGAACCCGTATGGTTACGCCGGCGATTTGCCCAGCCAGGGGCTGCCGGCGATTGTGGATTGGCGGCATTATCGGGCGGCGCACGCGGGCATCTGTATTTACCAGGGCGACCAGTGGCCGGCGGAATGGCGGGGGCTCGTGTTGTTGGGCAACATTCATCAAAGCGCGATCAACTGTGATCGCTTGACGCCGGTGGGCTCGACCTACAAAGCGGAGAAGGAGACGCGCCTGCTGGGGGAGGATCGGGGTCCGTGGGAGGTCGGGGCGGGCAATTTTCTGGTGTGCGACGATCACTGGTTCCGGCCGGTCAGCTTGCAGACGGGTCCGGATGGGGCGCTGTGGGTGATGGACTGGAGCGACAAATATCCGTGTTACCAGAACGCGCAGGCGGATCCGGAAGGGGTGGACCGGGAGCTCGGCCGCATCTGGCGGGTGGTGTGGACCGGGGATCGGCCGGGGCAGGCGGTGGCGAGCCGGACGGCGCGCGATCTGGATTTGACCCGCGAGACGACGGACGCGTTGAGCGGGCGGATGGAAAGCCGGAACAGCTGGGAGCGTCGGGCGGCGCAGCGGGTCATCACGGAGCGCCGGGATCCGGCCTTGGTGCGAACCCTGCATCCGGACACGCGGCTGGAGACGCTGGCCAGCAAGGGCGCGGCGGTCGACACGCGCCTGGCGGCGCTGTGGACGCTGCATTCGGCGGGAGTGTTGGAAGAGGAGCTGCTCGAAACGACGGTCAAGGATCCGGCGCCGGCGGTGCGGGCCTGGACGGCGCGGCTGATTGGGGAGCGCGGCTATCCGTTTGGCTTTTCGATGAAGGCCCTGGCCCGGCTTGCGCTGGACCCGGATGACTCGGTTCGATTGGCGGTGGCCGCGGCGGCGCGGCGGTTCACGTCGGGCGCGTATACGGTCAACACGCCGCCGGCGGTGGCGTTGCGGGAGGTGGTCACCGGCGGGGTGCTCTCGGATTTACACAAAAGTCCGTTTCACCCGGAAGATCCGGTCCTGCCGTTTGTTTATTGGATGGCGCTGGAACCGATCGTGGAGTTCGATGCCGGACACGCCCTGGGATTCATGGAGAAGGCCAAGGACAGCGATCTGCCCAAGTGGCCGATGAACAATTACATCCTGACGCGCATCATGCGCCGGATCTGTGATTTGTCGGACCCGGCGATACGGGAGAAGCATTTGAACCAGGCCATGACTTTGTTGGGCGGGCTTGCGGCGGAGACGAACCTGGCCAACGCGGCGCTCGATGGGTTGATTGCGGGATTTCGCGTCAAGGCGGCGCCGCCGAGCGTGCCGCTGGAGCCCATTTTTGCGAAGCTCACGGCCAACCCCGCGGTGGCCGACAAGGCGCGGCGGCTGGCGACACTGCTGGGGGACACTTCAGCGAGCCGGGCGTTGGCCGCGCGCGTCAATGACCGTTCGGCGACCGTCGCGGATCGACTGAAGGGCGTGCAGGCGGCGCGGGAGTCGAAGGACGAGGCCGCGCGGCTGGCTCTCCTGCAACTGCTGAAATCCGAGAAGGACAACCAGACGTTGCTGGCGGCTGGCGTGCAGGCATTGGCGGTGTTTGGTGGCGATGAGATTGGCTACGCGATGACGGATGCGTGGAAGAATTTCAGCCTGCCGACGCGGCGGGCGGCGGCGGATGTCTTGGTCACCCGGAGCAAGTGGAGCCGGGCGTTGATGGCGGCGCTGGAGCGGAAGGTGGCGGATCCGCAGGACGTCTCGGCCACGGCGCGGCGGGCGTTGGCGGGCAGCGCGGACGCGACCGTGGTGGATCACGCGAATCGCCTGCTGGGCCGTTATCGAGCCACGGGCAGCGACAAGCTGAAGCTCATTGCGGACAAGCGTCGTGTCGTGCTGGCGGCGGAAGGCGACGCGGCGAATGGACACGAGGTGGCGAAGCGGGTGTGCTTTGTCTGCCACAAACTGCATGGCGAAGGAGCGGACGTCGGGCCGGATTTGAGCGGTGTCGGTCGGAGTTCGCTCGAGGCGCTGCTGCACAATTTGATCGATCCGAACGAAGTGGTGGGGAATGGCTATGGCACCACGGAGGTGGAATTGAAAGACGGCCGGAGCGTGACAGGGCGGATTGTGGAAGACGCGCCGTCGCGCCTGCGGCTGGTGGCGTCAGGGCCGATCGAGCATGTGCTGGCTCGATCGGAAATCGCCGAGGTCAATGGCCAGCCCGCGATTCGCACCTCGGAACTTTCCCTGATGCCTGAGGGCCTGGAACAGATGCCGGACCGGGACTTTCGGGATTTGATTTGGTATCTGCTCAACCCGCCGGGCGATCGCCGGGCGTGGACGCCGGCGTTGCGGCGGGAGCTGTTCGGGGATGAAAACGCCGGGCAGAAAAAGACGGCGGCGGGGTCGTCGGCCGTCGATCTGGAATCCGTCGCGTTGTGGAATCCGGAGTGGAAGGTGAACTGTCCGCCCTTTGAAGGCGCACCGGCGAAGCTGACGGAGTATCACGGCCGGCGCAATGTGTTGATGACCCATCCGATCGATGAGCGGACGCCGTGCGCGCTGGAGCGCACGATGACGGTGCCGGCGGGGGGCGGTGTGTTGCGGTTTGCGGCGGCGGCGCACGATCAGGGGGACTGGGAATTGCGGGTGCTGGTGGACGGTCGAGCGGTCCACCGGCAAACCATTGATCGGTCGGGTTCGCGGTGGAAGGAAGTGTCGGTGGACCTGACACCGTACGCCGGGCGATCGGTCGCGATCCGCCTGGAGAATGCCGCCAACGGGTGGAGCTTTGAGTTTGGCTATTGGGCCGGGGTGGAATTGGCAATCGGCCGCACCGCAGCCCGGTGAGAGGGCCGCTCGGCCGCTCGGGCGCCCGGGGACGCCGGGTTGCCGGCGAAACTTGGTCCGATGTCCCGGACCGCGGGCATTCTGCCCGCAGCGGCTGGAATCGGCGGTCCCTTGGTAAAGTTCGAGCCGCGGGGCCGCATTCCGCGGCCGCGGATCCCGGGATGGCGGGATCCGCGCCCCGGGCCGACAACTTCGGGATGGACTGCGCGGGCCATGAGGGAGGGGAATTGACCATTGAAAGAACGACGCGCGCGGGTATGATAGCGCCATATGACCTGCAGAACGAATCCGGCGAGCCTGTTGGCGGGTAATCGGACGTGGTGCGGCGCCTTGGCTCGCACCTTCCGACGGTGGCCCGCCGGATCTTCGACCTGAGTGGTCCGCGATTTTTTTCGACTTTCCTGCCACCTGTTAGGCTTCATGACTGCGCTTGCCTCAGACGTCCTGCCGCGCATTCGGCAATCCGCCAAGCTCCAAAAGAGCGGGGATTGGCAGGAGTTGACCTTTGCTGCGATGGGGTCTCCGTGCCGGGTCCGCCTGGCCGCGCCGGTTTCGGCGAAGGCCCTGCCGGACTCGATCCTCCAATGGGTGGCCCGGTTTGAGGGGCGCTATTCGCGATTCATTGCGGACAGCCTGGTCAGCCGGATCACCGCGGCGGCGGGCCGGGAGTGGGTCGAGACAGATCCCGAGACGGATGCGTTGCTGTCGATGTGTCACGAGGCGCACTTCATCACGCGTGGGGTTTTCGATGCCACGGCGTTGCCGTTGATCCAGCTTTGGAACTGGAAGGCCGCCCCGGCGGTCGTGCCCGACGACAAGGCGATTGAGGAGGCGAAGAAGAAGGTGGGCTGGCGCCGGGTTCAGCGTGCGCCCGGCAAGTTTTTTTTGCCGGAGCCGGGCATGGCCCTGGACTTCGGCGGCATCGGCAAGGAGTACGCCGTGGATCAGGTGGCCCAGCTGGCCTTGCGGGAAGGGGCCACGAGCGTGCTCGTGGATTTCGGGCACGACGTTTGTGCCTTGGGCCCGGCCCCGGACAAAAAGCCCGCGTGGCACATTGGCCTGGAAGATCCGAAACAACCGGGGAAGACGTGGACCGGGGTTGCGGTGAACAACCAGGCGGTGGCGACATCGGGCGATTACGTCCGGTTCTTCACCCATGCGGGGAAGCGCTATGGACATATTCTCGACGTGCGGACGGGTCGGCCGGTGTCCAACGGCTGTCTGTCGGTCAGCGTGATCGCCCCGACGTGCACGATGGCCGGGCTGCTGTCGACGACGGCCTTCGTGCTGGGCCCGGTGGAGGGGTTGAAGCTGCTGGAGGCGACCTTTCAGGCGGTGGGGAGCATCATCAGTGAGAACGGGACGGTGACCACCCGCCGCTTCTACGAATTTGCCACCCGGTAAATCAGCGTTATTGAACCTGCCCCATGCGAATTCTTGTCGCCGATGATGACCTGAAAGCGGCCAGCCTGCTGGTGCAGGGATTAAAGGCCGAAGGCTATGCGGTCGACCTGGCCCACGACGGCGACGAGGCGGTGTGGCTGGCAGAGACCAATCCGTATGACGTGTTGGTGCTCGACGTGATGATGCCGGCGAAGGATGGCTTTACGGTGGTCCGTCACCTGCGAAAGAAGAATGTGCTCACGCCGGTGATCTTTGTGACGGCGCGCGGGGAGGTCGAGGATCGCGTGCGCGGCTTGGATGCGGGCGGGGATGATTATCTGACGAAGCCGTTTTCGTTGACGGAGCTGTTGGCGCGGCTGCGGGCGATGCTGCGTCGGCAGCGGCCGCAGGCCTCGAACCTGTTGCGGGTGGCGGATCTCGAGATGGATCTTCTGGCCCGCAAGGTCCGCCGGGCGGGGCAGGACATCGTGCTGACGAATCGCGAGTTTGCCCTGCTGGAATTTCTGCTGGTCAACTCGCCCAAGCCGGTCAGCAAGATGGCCATTGTGGAACATGTCTGGGATCAGCATTTCGATTCCCAGACCAATGTCGTCAATGTCTACGTGAACTATCTGCGCAACAAGATCGACCAGCCCGGGATGCGGCCGCTGCTCCACACCGTGCGGGGCATCGGTTTTGCGCTGAAGGATGCGTCGTGAGATCGCTGCGCACCCGCCTCACCCTCTGGTTCACGCTGGGGTTTTTGGCGGTGACCGTCATTCAGATCACGCTGACGTACCGGCGGCTGGATCTGGAGCTGCGGCGGGATTCATTTGGGCGGGAGAACAAGATGAACCCGAACTGGATTTTGCACGGCAGTTACACGGAGGAGGAGATT
This sequence comes from Limisphaerales bacterium, assembly GCA_044229355.1. Lineage (GTDB taxonomy): Bacteria > Verrucomicrobiota > Verrucomicrobiia > Limisphaerales > JADJPG01 > JBGARF01. Next base: position 105,174 of record JBGATF010000028.1, on the reverse strand, counting down.
GAGGGCATCATGGGCGAGCTGCTGCGTTCGTCCCTGACGATCTCCGTGCCCCTGGTGCTGCTGATCGTCGGGCTGGGCTACTACATCGCCCGCCAGTCGTTGCGGCCGATCGAGAATCTGAACCGGCAGCTGCAGTCGGTGAATCCCGGCACGCTGGGCCGGCAGGTTGAACTGCCGGAGGGAGACGAGCAGTTCCGGAGCCTGACCCGGCATCTCAACGAGATGCTGGGCCGCCTGGAACGCTCGTTTCTCGAGATGGGCGAGTATGCGGCCAAGGTGGCCCACGAGCTCCGGACGCCGATCACGATTCTTCGCCACAAGGTCGAGCAGGCGCAGGGCCGGATTGATCCGGAAATGGCCGAGGATTTTCAGGAGGAACTGCTGCGCTTGAACCATGTGGTTGAACAGTCGCTGCTCATGGCCAAGGCCGGCCAGGGCCGCCTGGTCTGGCGCCTGGAAGCCGTCGAGCTCTCCGCCATGGTCACCGAGCTGGTCCGCGACTTTGACTTGTTGGCCACCTCCCAACAGCGGCGCATCCGGCTCAAGGCCACCCCGGGCTGCGTGGTGGAGACCGACGCGAACTACTGCAAACAAATCCTTCACGCCCTGCTGACCAACGCGCTCATCCACGGTCGCGGGACCATTCACGTCCGGCTGATTCGCCGGGGCCACCGCGTCTGCTTTTTCACCGCGAATGAGGTGCGCTCGAGTCCCACGCAATCCGAGTTGACCCTGGGGCTTGGCCTGCGGGTGGTGCGCGCCCTGGTGGGGCAGCAGGCGGCGCTGCAGTTCCGGCAGCGCCACGGGCGCCGGTGCCACGCGAGCTGCCTGGCCTTTCCGCTCGCCTCCGTCGCGGAGATGGGCGGCGCGACATCGGCCGGCGCGTCGCGCGCACGGTCCACTGTTTCATGGGACGTTTAATCCAGCGGCTCTTTCCGGCCGGGCTGCGGCGCGCGATGGCGCGAGGCGCCGCCTGGGGCCTGGTCGTGTGGGGTGTGGGGCGGGGGCGCGCGGCGGCGGAAAATCACGTGGACTACAAGTACGAGCTGTATGTCGAAGACCGTGATCGCATTCTCGTGCAAACCCACACCGCATTGTTTGAGCAAAAGCTCGCTCCGCTGCTTTCGGTGAAAGGGGCCTTGGTCTACGACGGCATTTCCGGGGCCACGCCCACGGGAGGGCTGCCGGCTCCGGGCACCTCGGACGTGCCGATGACGCGGATCAACGACATCCGCCGGGCGGGCTATCTCGAGCCGCGGATCAAGGTTGGCCGGCATACCTTTGCGCCGCAGGTGGCCTTCAGCTCCGAGGAGGACTACGAGTCGTTGGGGGTTTCGCTCAATTACCTGGCCGACTTCAACCAGCGCAACACCACGCTGAATCTGGGCCTGTCGCGCAACCGCGACCGCGTGAAGGGATTTTACCTGGGGGGCCACGCCGAGCGAAAAAACACGACGGACCTCCTGGTCGGGCTGACCCAGGTGCTGACGCCGACAACGTTGTTCAACGCCACGCTGACGCTGGGGACCGCCGACGGCTACCTCTCCGATCCCTACAAGGGTTTCCGATTCACGGGCTATCCGGATCCCAACGCCCTCTTTCCGGAACGGCGCCCGGGCCATCGCACGAAGCAGATCTTCTCGACGTCCCTGACCCAGTTTGTCGAGGTGCTGGACGGGAGCGGCGAACTGACGTATCGGTTTTACCATGACTCGCAGGAGATTCTGGGTCACACCGTGACGTTGGAGTGGTTTCAATCGATTGGCCGCCGGCTGACGGTGGCGCCCCTGATTCGCTATTACCATCAGTCGGACGCCGATTTTTACCGACGCAGCTTCGACGCGGATCCGTCGGACCCGGAAAATCCGGCCAACCCGATGATCCCGCAATTCTACTCGGCAGATTACCGGCTCTCGTCGTTTTATTCAGTGACCTGCGGTTTAAGCCTGACGCTGCGCCTAGGCCGGGGGGTGTTGGTTGACGCGGCTTACCAGCGCTATGAGATGCGCGGGCTGGACGGCGCGACGCCGCAGAACAGTTATGCACAAGCCAATGTTTACACGCTCGGACTGCGATGGTTTTTTTGACGGGGCACGCCGGTCGCTGGCCTGGAACTGAAACGAGCCACATGTTGTACGCACTCAGAATCCGCTGCGGCCCTCGGGGCCTCGGGAAGCTCTTGCAGCTGCTGAAGCTGTCGGCCGTGCTGCTCCTTGGCCTCGGGTGGCTGCCGACGGCGGGGGGTGCGGAGGAGCCTTCGGTGAAAGTGGGCGACGCCTTTCCCAACCTGGCAGATTTCGAACTCGAAGGGGACGTGCCGAAGGATCTCAAAGGCAAGCTGGTGATTGTCGACTTCTGGGCCTCCTGGTGCGGGCCGTGCCGCGGCACGTTCCCGCTGATGGAGGAACTTCACCGGCGGCTTGGCCGCCGCGGACTGGTCATCATCGCCGTGAACGAGGACAAAGTCCGCGTCGGGATGACCGAGTTTCTCAAAATGCATCCCGTAAGTTTCACGGTGGTGCGCGACGCGAAGAAGAAATTGGCGGCGAAAGTGAACATGGATCAAATGCCGGTCTCCTACATTCTGGATGGCGAGGGCAAGGTCGTCTCCATCCAGGAAGGGGAGCGAACCATGGCGAACCGCGCGGCCTTCATCAAGGTCGTCGAAGATCTGCTCAGCAAACAAACGCCGCCCAAACCGTCCGGGGGGAAGCCATGAGAGTTCGGTCGATCCTGCTCGGCGTCTGTCTGGTTGTGGCCACGCTGGGCACCGGCTGCCGCAACGTCCGTTCCTGGGACCGGGACGATCTGGCGCGGTACTCCATGCGTCCGGACCGGGATCCCTTGACCCCTGCGCTGCGGGAACATCGCTGGTTTTCCCGGGAAGCCGCCAATGGTGGGCGGAGCGTTGGCGGGGGCGGTTGCGGGTGCAACTGAACGGCGGCCGGGTCGGAGTCGATGGTCGCCACCGGGTCAAACCGACCTGCAATGCGGTCTCGACATCGAGTCGTCCCGGGATAACCTGTTTCGGCTGTGAAATCCGCCTCCCTATTTCTTGCGGCCTTGCTGCAGATCGTTCCGGTCTGCCGCGTGGTGGTCAGCCAGGCGGCGCCGTCGGCGTGGGCGCTGGGGCTGACGTGGGTGGCTGGGGCGGTGGCTCTGCTGGGCAGCGAAGATGCTGTCTCGGGGGCCTCGGCGGGGATCAGTGGGCTCGTGAAGTACTCCGGCAGCACGCCGGTGGGATTGCCGGTGTTCGATGTGGCGGAGCCCATGGGGGCGCCGTTTCGCTACCGCATCACCGTAAGCAATCCCGGAGCGGATTTCACCAAGAACTACTTCGATTGCCGGCCGCTGCCACCGGGCCTGACCATCAACACGAACCTTGGCGGCTCCGGTTACATTTCGGGCACTCCGCTCGCCGCGGGTGTGTACGTCGTCACGCTGGTGGCCGGAAACCTGAATTACCCAATTCCGGCGATGGCCGTGGCGACGATCGCGATTTATCTCCCCAATGCCCCCCCGGTATTTTCCCTTGAGCCGCAGGACCAGTCGGTGCTGGCCGGGACGAATGTGACCTTCCGCACGGAAGTGACGGGCACGCCGCCGTTTGGCTACCAGTGGTGGCGCGACGGCGTGAGTTTGGATGGGGAGACTGGCGCGTCGCTCTCGCTCACGAACGTGCAGTTCGCGGACGCGGGCGTCTATCAGGTCGTGGTTACCAACAGTTTTGGGAGTGTGACCAGCTCGGTGGCGCTCCTGACCTTGCGCGAGCCACTGCAGCTGCGCCTGCAGATCGTCGGCCTGTCGATTGGCAACCAGTTGTTCTATGCGGTGGTGTCGGGCCCGGTCCTGACCAACTACGTCGTTTGGCGGAGCGGGGATTTGCAGGTTTGGACGCCGCTTTCAACGAACTGGGTGACCGACGGGCGTCTGCAGTTCCGCGATCCCGTGTCCGTCGGCGAGTCGCGGTTCTATCGCGTCTCCCTCTCCTCCGACTAGTTGGAGGTGGTGAGGCGCACCGAACGCCACCGCCCTATTTGGGTGCACGGGTGCCACCGGGGGCAACCCTTCGGACGGCCGGGAGTTTTCGCCGGCGCTGCCGCGCTCGGCCCTCACGAATCCATGGCGGAGCGCCCCGTCGCTCGCGCCTTCAGCGTTTTCAGGGAATTGGCAACACCCGGTAGAAGCGGGTCGGGTAATTGGTGGCCTGAGTGTCGATAAACTCAAATCCGCCTGGGTCGATGCTGTCCGTCGTCAGGAGCGTCCACTGTTCGAGGTCAGGCGACACATCCAGGCGGAATGGCTGTCCGACCTTCCCCAGGACGCGAATCTTGAACGTCAGATCGCCCAGGAGGCCGGAGGTTGCGGAGTCGATGACCGGCACGGCGAAATTCAGGGTGATTCGCGCCCTCGCGGAGGTGGCCAGCCAGCCGCCTTCGTCCCTGGCCTCCGCCCGCACCGTGTAAGTGCCCGGCGTGGAGTTGGTCCAGCGCGTCGCGTACGGTGGTGTGGTTATGCGCTCAACCCGGGAGCCGTTGACGTAGAAGTCGACGAGGACGATCTGGTCGTCTTCGTCAGTTGCTTCGGCGACCAGGTCGACGACGGCGGGAACTGTAAACGCGGCGGCATTGGTGGGTGAGACGAGCCGGATGGTGGGCGGGATCCCGTGGGGCATGACGGAATCGAAGCGCGCCACGGTGGCGGCGGACCGGCTGATGGTTTTGGCGTTGTTGGCCGAATTCGTCTCGGTTTCGGCGATGCCGGTGGGCTGCCCGAGGTAGGACACGTCCGGGTTGGAGTAGTAGGGAATGGGCAGGCCGGGCTGATAGGCCATGACGGTATGATAGAGGGTTCCGTCGACCTCAAAGCGCAGGGCGTGCGAATAACTGTAGAGCCCGCCACCCGGGCTGGTGTCGCGATCGTGCTGGCAGCCGAGGTTGTGCCCCAGTTCGTGAGCGAGCGCCTGGTACGAGACGGCGTATTCGCGTTTCACCACGCTGAAGGCTTTTGAGGCGAAATCCAGTTTCAGATCATGCATCTGGTTGGCGAGTCCAATCGGCCCGCCGGTGCGCTCGGTGATGAGGCAGACCAGATCCGCCCGGTAGAGGCCCCGCAGCAAATGCGCCGCATAGAGCGGGCTGCTGACGTCATCGTCCTCAAGCCGATCCAGATCGTCTTCGATTTCGCCCGACTCCCGGTAGTTGATTTCGTCCTGATGGACCAGGCGGAACTCCGCGCGCACTTCGCTGTTCTCCAGCGCGAGATTGGCTTCCGCCACCGCGGCGTCGACGAGTGCGATCATTCCGTTGGTTCCGCCGGCGCCGTCCCGGGCGGCGGCGGTGTAGACGACGAGCAGGTCGATCACGTCGTTGGTGGGGCTGTCGGGCAGCCCGGCGGCCTGGAAGAGTGGCGGGGTCGCGACCGGACCAGCGAGCGGCCAGGCGAGTTGCGCGGCCGGCTCCCGGACAGTGCACGGGGCCAGGTTGGTGCTGGCCACCGGCGTCACCCGCTGCCAGCCGCGACACAGGTTTTGAATTTGAAAGACCCCACGTCCAGGGACGAAAACGGACCCGGCCATCGCGTCGCCCGACACCGCCAGGATGACGTAGCTTCCCGGGATGCCGTCCACTCCGCCCCGGCAGACGAGCCTTCCCGGCCCCAGCAATTCTCGTCGGCTGATGCTGGCCTGGAACGAGTCGTTGCTTGAAAGGTTCAGCGTGAGCGCACGGCGGGTGTCAGTGCCCGTCAAGAGGCGTGACACGGCGGACGGATTCATCTTCAAGAACCGGCCGCCCGGGACGCTGGTCGCGGGCCGGCAGCGGGCGACCTCCGCCGGGATCGGGACCGCATCGAAGAAAAGCCGCGCTGGCGGATTGGACGCATGCAACTCGGGGACGAGAAACCCGAGCAAGGCAACCCACCGAGGGAAGCGCAGTGATTTAACAAATCGTTTCAATCGCAGCCGTTGAACGTTGGTCCAGATACAGGCGACTTCGCGGGGGGAGCATCCTTTCCACCAAGGGCCCGAGATGGGGTCGCGGCGGGACTATACCTCGAGTTGCTTGAACTTGCACAGGCTGGATTGCGTTCGGGGGGCGCGAAATTCCGCCGGGGTTGCCCGATGCCGCTCGGGGCAGTGGGCGCGGTCCCATTCACAAGCCGTGCTGCTCCGCTCGGGCCGCGGGACCCAGAGTTCCCGGGCGAGGATGCGCCAGTCGGGGGGGGCATTGCCTGGAGAGGCCCCGCCTGGGGTGTCATCTGTGGCGGTGCCTCGGGACGTGAAGGTCCCATCAGCGGTTGGGTCCGAGTTGAGTGCATGCGGCAGGTCGGCTTCCGACCCAACATCGGGTGGCGGGCGACGAGTGCATCGATGGACGGGATTCGTTGATTGGAATTCGCAGAGAACCGCTCCTTAAGGATCGATTAGCAAAGTCTAATGTTTGACTAACGGTTTTCAAAACTGGGCCTGCGTAGCCTGCGACGAATCCTGCGCGGGACCCCTTTGGGCGAACGCGTGTCACAAATCCGCCATCACGACCATGAAGACATTGCGAAGCTGTTTCCAACGCAAGCCGTTTGCCGTGCTTTTGGAGGGCGGGGCGCTGGCGTTGGTGTTGGCGTTGGGTGTGCCGTCGGCCCGTGCGGCCAGCGCGGCATTAGTGGGCTGGAGCGCTCACGGCGTCAACGAGACTGCTGGCGGTGATTTCTCGGTCTTTACCTTGCGCCCGCCGGGAGCCACGATCCGGGCGCAGTTCATGCAGGGGGGGTTGCTGATTTCCGACGACACAAACGTCGTGGTCACGTATGAGGCGGTGGCGGACGCCCGGGGCTCCATCAACTCCACCTCCGTCGGCAAAGGCAATTTCTACGATTATGCCGAGGCGATCTATGGGCGGCCGCTTGCTCCGGATGAGGGCCTGAGCGGATTTGCCATGCCTGGCCGGACGAACACCCGGCAGGCGATGGAGTTCGACCCGGTGCAGCATTGGTTTTATGCCGAGGGGGTACCGATCACGCCGGTGGATGATGCGGGCCGGACTAACGGCTACCCCATGATGCGCCTGGTGGCGAGGAGTCGTGCGGGGGTGGTGTTGGCCACCACCGATGTTGCGCTGCCCGTCAGCACGGGCTTGGACTGTCGGGCCTGTCACGCCTCCGGGGCGCCCTCGGTGGGGCGGCCCAGTGGGGGCTGGGTTTGGGAGACGGATCCCGATCGCGATTACAAGCTGAACGTGCTGCGGAAGCACGACGATCGGCACCTGGGGTCGGAAGTATATTCGAACGTGCTGAGCCAGGCAGGCTATGACAACGACGGGCTGTACGCGACAGTCACCCGGCTGCACAAGCCCATTCTCTGCGTCCGTTGCCACAGCTCATCCGATGTCCCGAACTCCGGCCTGCCCGAAATGCGTCCGCTGACCGAGGTCCTGCATGCCAAACATTCGTATGTCAACGATCCGAAGCGAGGCTTTCCGCTGAGCTTTTACCACGACAACTCCGTTTGTTTGACATGTCATGCCGGGCCGGAAGATCGATATCTGCGCGGGGTTCATCGCCAGACGGTCCAAGCGGACGGGACGTTCGCGATGCAATGCCAGAGCTGCCACGGCGAGATGTTGGCCGTGGGCCAGCCGGGCCGGCAGGGGTGGGTCGATCAGCCCCAGTGCCAGAGCTGCCATACAGGCACCGCCCTGCAGAACAACGGGCAGATTCGGTATACGTCGTCCTTTGATGCGGCCGGTCGTCAGCGCCAGGCCGTCAACCAGACGTTCGCGACCCAGTCTGCGGACGCCTCGTCCGGCCTGAGTTCCTTCAGTCATTCAGAGGGGCACGGTGGATTGAAATGCGCGGCCTGCCATGGTCCGGCGCACGGCGAATGGAGCAGCCGCGAGCCGAATGAGAACGCCCAAAGCCAGCGCCTGCAGGGCAGCCCAGGGACGGTATCACGCTGTACGGCGTGTCATGTGACCAATCCCAGTACGGTCAATGGCGGGCCTCACGGGATGCACTCCGTCAGCCAGAGTTGGGTCGAGCGACACCACGACATGATTGGTGAGGACAACTCGGGCGCCATCCAGCAATGCCGCACGTGTCACGGTTCGAACTATCGTGGGACCGTGCTCTCGCGGGCCGCCACTGACAACACGTTTACCGGACGAGGGACCCACCGTTATTGGCCCGGCTTCCAGTCGGGCTGCTATGAGTGTCACAACGGTCCTAATTCGGAGAACTCGAATACGAATCGCGCTGCGGTCGCCTCCGTGATCGCGGCAGGCACGGCCGCCGGCGAGTCTGTGGCTGTTCCGCTTGCCGCGACAGATCCCGAAGGCCGGCCAGTGACGCTTCGGCTGGTCTCCCAACCGGCCCACGGCCGGGTGGCCTTCTCCAACGGCGTCGCGACGTATTTTCCGGATGGCGGTTTCGCGGGTGCCGACTCTTTCGGCTACTCCGGCTTGGACGGGCAAACGGACTCCAATCTGGGCCGGGTCGATGTGAGCGTCGGTCCGGGCGACTGCGTGCTGGCGGCGTCGCCGACCGCGCCGCGGGCGGCTTTCCCCGGGGTCACGGTGCCTTTTCACGCCAATCCCGAGCTGACGCACTGCCCGGCGGGACTCGAGTTCGATTGGGACCTCGGCGATGGGTCCGACCACTCGACCAATGGACTGGCTGCTCACGTCTATGCAAATGAAGGCGAGTACGCGTGGAGCCTCACCGTGACGGCCGGCGATTTGACCTACGCCACGAATGGGGTCATTACCATCAGCTCGACGCTGGGACCGCCGCTCACCCTGTCGATTGAGAACTGGTTTTTCCAGATGAACCTGTCGTGGCCGACGGATGACATTCCGACGGCGCTGGAGACTTCGACCGACCCGGCCAACCCGTACTCGTGGTTCCCGGTCTATGATCCGCCGTGGATCGATCCGTTCTCCCAGCTGACCAGCGTTCAGGTATTCATCCTGCCTGACCAGCAGTACTTCCGGTTGCGTCGTGTGCCTTGATCTCAATTCCCAATAAAGCCGTATGAATCATCGTAAAGTTCCATCGCTCGCTCTCGCCCTGATCCTGCAAGTGGTTCCCGTCTGTCGTGTGGTGACGACGAACCCCGCCCTTGCCACCCCCACGTTCGCCATCATCACCCGCTGCGCGGCCGCCATCGCGGCCCTCCTTGGCACGGTGGACGCCGTCTCGGGCGCGTCTGTGCCCGTCTACGTGGCCGGCGTCCAAAGCCTGCTGCCGTTGTCGCCCGGCGTGAAGACGAACATCTCGGCCAAGGTCGGCACCCCCATGGTCCTGCGCATCGTGCTCGGGGGATCCGTGGGGCAACAGCCCCAGTTGGACTATTACAACGCCAGCCCGCTCCCTCCAGGCTTGATCATCAATACCAACGTCAACACCAACAGCGTCGGCGGCGCCTCCACGAACTACTATATCTACGGGACACCAACCCAGGCCGGGACCTGGTTCCCGGTCCGGGTGAGTGCGGGCAACCTCCTGTATCCCACGGAGGCCTACACCAACATTCTCATCACCATCACCAATGCCACTGGCACCGGGACTGCGCCAACTTTCACGACCCAGCCGCAACCGCAGTCGGTGTCCATCGGCGGGACGGCTACATTTACGGCCGCCGCCAGCGGGAGCCCAACTCCCACCTACCAATGGCAGAAGAACGGAGCCAATATTGGCGGGGCGACGTCGGCCACGCTGACGCTGTCACCGGTGTCGTCCGGCGACGCCGCTGGCTATCGAGTCATCGCCGCAAACTCCGCCGGATCCGCCACCAGCGTTGTGGCCACATTGACTGTCCTGGTGCCGCCTCCCACCATCGTGACTCAACCTCAATCGCAAACTGTGTCCGTCGGCGGGGCCATCGCGCTCACCGTGGAGGCCACAGGTTCGCCGACCTATCAGTGGCAGAAGAACGGCGAGAACATTGCGGGCGCAATTGCGGCAACATTCTCGGTCGCGTCAGCGGCGGTTGGTGATGCCGGCGACTACCGCGTCATCGCCTCGAACGCGGGTGGTTCGGTCACCAGCGCGGTGGCGACCGTCACGGTGTTGGTGCCGCCGACGATTTCGACGCAGCCACAGGGCCTGACGGTGACCGTGGGAAGCTCGGCCACATTTGAGGTGGTGGCGTCGGGGGTGCCGGCACCGACCTATCAGTGGAGACTGAACTCCACGCCGATCTCCGGACAGACGTCAGCCACGCTCGTGATTCCCAGCGCGCAGCTGGCGGACGCCGGCGATTACACGGTCGAGGTCTCCAACCCGGCCGGGTCGATTGTCAGCAGCGTGGCTCATCTTTCGGTCGAGAGTGGAGGCGGCCCGATTACGCTTAGCGGCCTGACCGTGATTGACGGGGTGGCGTCGTTTGATGTCGACGGCCCGCTGGGACTGCCCATCGTGATCTGGGCATCGGGCGATTTCGCGACCTGGACGGCGATTGGCACGAACCAGGTGCCCACCGCCCACTGGCGTTATACCGATACCCTGCCGGCCACCGGATTCATCCGCTCTTATCGGGCGAGCCGGACGGCGGCGGGGCCGTAATGACCTTTAACACGGGCGAGCGGCCGGTTCGGTTCTGCTCCCGAACTGGCGCCCCCGCGTGACCCGGGCGACACCGGCCATGGATGGCCGGTGTCGTTTTATCCGGCTCCGGTGGGCCGCTGGGTCGCGGACGTGCGTGCGGGAGCGCGCCACGCCAAAACGCCGAAGGGCAGGCGGGGGGGAGGGAGCTGACCCCGTGCGAACCCGCGACCGGGCTGAATTCCGGCGGCGGAACCTTCGTTGAAGTGATCTGGATTCGTTCGATGCAAGTATCATGAAACTGTATGACCAGGGTGTCCTCGTTGCCGGGCGGGCTTGGGGCAGGCGACGTTCTTTGACCGTTCCGATCGCGCTGGCGGTGCCCCTGCTTCTCGCTCTGCGCCTGCGGGGCGAGAGCCATTTCGATTATCGATTCGACAATTATCAGGAGGAAGCCAATCGCATTCACGTGCGGACGCACTCGGCGCAGCTTGAGCTGCCGGTGGGCTCCTCGGTGCTCCTCAATGCGGAGCTCGTCTATGATGCGATCTCGGGCGCGACGCCGACGGGCGGCCCGCCCCCGGACGGCAGCAGAAAAGTTCCCATGGCGCACCTGACGGATGAGCGCACGGCGGGGAACATCCAGTCGGCCATTCGCTGGGGGCGGAACACGACCACGCCGCAGTTCGCCTACAGCCTGGAGAACGATTATGAGTCGGTGGGCCTTTCCCTGAACCACAGCATCGATTTCAACGAGAAGAACACCACTCTCGCGCTGGGGGTCGCCTACACCTACGACACGATCATGCCGGAATTCTGGCTGGGCGATAAGGACTATAAAAACGGGGGCGACGCGTTCGTCGGGCTGACGCAGTTGCTCGGCCCAAAGACGGTGCTGACCGCCAACCTGACGGTGGGGACGGCGCACGGCTATCTGTCCGATCCGTACAAGCGCGTCCGTTTTTTCGATTATCCGGAGCCGGCGGTTTTGTTCTCCGAGAAGCGGCCGAATGATCGCACGAAAGAGATCGGCCTGGTCTCGCTCACGCAATTTTTCACGCCGCTGGATGCCAGCGCCGAGTTGAGCTACCGGCTATATCACGATTCGTATGGCATCGTCAGCCACACGCTGGGCCTGAGCTGGTTTCAGAAAATTGGCAAGCACGTGGTGTTGTCGCCGCTGTTTCGTTTCGCGGACCAGAGCGCCGCGAAATTTTACGCGACGCAATTTCCGGGCGACCCGACGCTGCCGCCGGACGATCCGTTCCTGCTCCACCACGTGCCCAACCACTACTCGTCGGATTACCGGCTGTCCGCCCTGCAGACCTTCACCTACGGGCTGAGCGCGATGATCAAGATTGAGGAGCGGTACGCGCTGGACTTAAGCTACCAACGTTACGAGATGATCGGTCGCGATAATGTCACGGCGGCGAGCGCGTACCCGAACGCCAACACATTTTCCATTGGGTTCCGGATTTGGTTCTAAGAACTTCACGACGATGAACGCCAAAATTCTTTTCGCGCTGGCTCTGGTCGGTCTCGGCTTGGGCTCCGGGTGCGCCAATGTCAAACCGTGGGAACGGGGTGTCCTGGCGGATTACACCATGCGTCCGGATCGCAACGTTCTGGCGACGGGCTTCGCTGAGCACACCTGGTTTTCGCGCGAAGCGGCGTCGGGCGGACGCGGCGTGGGCGGCGGCGGCTGCGGCTGCAATTAGGCCCGGAGCCGGTCGCGGCCCGGGTCTGGCCGGCGTTGACGCCGCGGTTCCTGGCTGAAATGGTCCTGCCATGAGCCGCCGGCAAAACTCCACCACCCACTCCACGAACTGCCGTCCTGCGGAGGGACGCGCTGCGGCAGGCCGAATACCGCGCCGTGAAGCGGCGCTGCGGATCGATCCACCCATGCCACGATGTAATGAGCGACGCGTCACGCCACTCTGGCGCGAAGAGATCTGTTCGCCCCGAAGGCAGGCCGGGAGCGCCTGGTCACAGTTGCTGGCCGCCGGGCTGGCGGCGGCCGGGTGGTGCGGGGTGACTTCGCGTGCGGCGGCGGAAGCGCCACCGCTGGCCATCGAACAGCGGGTCAGCCATGGCTACGCCACGAACGACGGCGTGCGCATTCATTACGCGCGCCTCGGCAGCGGACCGCTGGTGGTGATGATCCACGGGTTTCCGGACTGCTGGTTAACCTGGCGCTCCCAGATGGAGGCGCTGGCCGGCAGTTATGAGACGGTGGCCCTCGATCAGCGCGGCTACAATCTGAGTGACAAACCCCGGGGCGTGGAGGCGTACGACATCGGGCACCTGGTGGCGGACGTCGCCGCCGTGGTGCGCGCGCGGGGACGGGAGCGGGCCATCATTGTTGGCCACGACTGGGGCGGGGCGGTGGCGTGGACGTTCGCCATGACGCGGCCGGAGATGATCGAGAAGCTCGTGGTGCTGAACCTGCCGCATCCGCGCGGCTTGAATCGCGAGCTGGCTCACAACCCGGCGCAGCGCAGGAACAGCGAATACGCGAGGCGCTTTCAGCAGGAAGGCGCGCACACCAACCTGACGGCCGAAGGGCTGGCGTTTTGGGTGAAGGATCCGGCGGCGCGGCCTCGTTACCTTGAGGCATTTGGCCGCTCGGACTTCGAGGCGATGCTGAACTACTACAAGCGAAACTACCCGCGGGAACCGTACGTTGAAGACACGTCGCCCGTCGTCCCGGTCCGCTGTCCGGTCCTGCTGATGCACGGTCTGCGGGACAAGGCGTTGGGAGACGCCGCCTTGAATGGCAACTGGCGGTACGTGGAAAAGGATCTGACGCTGGTGACGGTGCCGGAGGCCGATCACTGGGTGCAGCAGGACGCGGCGGAGTTGGTCAACCGCAGCCTGAAGTCGTGGCTGGCGCGCTGACCGGTTTACGGCTGCTTCCCGATCGGTCGCGCTCGGCTGCCCGCACGCCGGTCGGCGCCGGGATGTGCGCTTCGCGGGGTGGGGCGGGGAGTCAGTGGGCGGACGCGGCCGGCCCCGGGGCTGAGCCAGTCAGCGGGTTCAGGACCGCTTGGTATTCAGCCTTGTCGCGCAGGCCCACAAGGTTTTGCACGACCTTGCCGTCCTTGAAAATGATGACGGCCGGAATTCCTTCGACGCCATATTTTTCGGCCAGCCCGGGCTCGTCATCGATGTTGACCTTTCCGACGACGAGTCGTCCCTGATACTGGTCGGCGAGTTCGGAGATGGTGGGGGCCAGTCGGCGGCAGGGTCCGCACCAGGGGGCCCAGAAGTCGACGAGGACCGGCTTGGTGGAGGCGAGAACCTGTTGGGAGAACGAGGCGCTGGAGATCTTTACGATATTGGTGTTCGCCTCGTGCAGGGCCTGTTTGCCGCCGACATCGGCGCAGCCGGCCGCCAGGGCTAACAGCGCCACGATTGCACTGATCGAGCAGGCCCGGGGGAAAGTTGGCTCAGTTGGTTTCATTTCGGTAAAGGTTAGCGGCCGACGGGGGCGACGCAAGCCCTGGACATGCCGGGTTCCTCCAGAGGCGGCATCTGGATCAGTCACCCGCCGGTGCGCTGAGGATCTCAAGCGCGCGCAGGCTGGCGGCGGTCCGGGTTTCGACGCCGAGGCTTCCAAAGATTTCGAGCACGTGCTTTTTGACCGTGGCCTCGGTGATGCCGAGGATGGTGGCGATGTCGCCGTTGGTTTTGCCCTGAGCCAGCCAGAGCAGCGTTTCGGCGACGCGCGGCGTGAGGCCCAGCGCCTTTTCCAACGGCCCGGCCGAGCTGAAGTCCGGCTGGAACGTGGGCCGGGACTGCTGCGCCGACCGCTCGAGGCGCGATCGGATCGCCGCCAGCAAGTCCGCCTTGGGCACCGGCTTGGTCAGATAGTCATCGGCTCCGAGATTCATCCCGGTTCGGACATCCGCCTTCTCGCCCTTGGCCGTGAGGAAGATGAACGGGATGCTGGCGGTCGATTTCTCGGCGCGCAGGGCGGCGAGCACGGCGTGGCCATCCACCTCGGGCATCATGATGTCGCAGAGAATGAGGTCGGGCCGGTCGCGCCGGGCGCTCTCGATGCCGGCGCGGCCATTTTCGGCGCCGATGGGTTCGAATTTTTCCAGGCGCAGCACGGTGGTGATGTTGCGGCGCATTTCGGGCTCATCTTCGATGACGAGGATCTTTTTCATGAGACAGGGTGGGGACGAGAGGCGGTTTCTAAAACATGGGCACTTCGAGGGTGACGAGCGTTCCACGGCCGGGTTCGCTTTCGAGGCGGATGCTGCCCTGGTGCAGGTCGACACAACGCCGGACGATGACCAGGCCGAGGCCGGTGCCGGCGCGAAGGCCGACGTTGCGCCCGCGATGGAACGCGCTGAAAAGCCCGGGCTGATCGGCGGGCGGGATGCCGATGCCGCGGTCCTGGATCCGGGCGACGCACCGGGGGCCTTGTTGTTCGAGCGAGAAGTCCACCGGTTGACCCGGGTCGGAGTATTTGACGGCGTTGGTCAGGAGGTTGAGCACGATGTGCCGGAGCAGGCGCTCGTCGCCCAGGCCGGCGGCGGGCAGGGTGTCGCAGTGCAGCCTCACGGGGCAGCGCCGTTCCGTGGCGGCTTCAACCTCGTCCACCAGCTTCTGGAAAAAGTTTCCGAGGTCGATCGGGCCCGGCTTGAATTCCATGCGGCCCGAGTCCAGGCGCCCGAGCACGAGCACCTCCTCCATCATCTCGGACATGCGCGCGCTGTGGCGCACGATCGAGTGGAGATGATGCCCGCGCTCGTCCGGCTCGAGCCGTTCGAAGTAATCGCTGAGGATTTCGGCCGAGCTCATGATGATGCCGAGCGGCGTGCGGAACTCGTGCGAGACCATCGAGACGAAATCCGTCTTGAGCTGGCTGAGCTCCTTCTCACGACCGAGGGCGCGCAGCAGCTCCGCCTCGGCCTTTTTCCGATCCGTGATGTCGTTGATCACGGCCTGGATGATCTGGCGGCCGCCCATCTGGACCCGGGTGAGGATGACCTCGAGGGGCACGTCCTGGCCGTCGGCCCGGGACGCGACCCAGTCGAAGCGGGTGCTGCCGTGTTCCAGGCAGTCGTGGACGTGCTGCCGGGCGAGTTCCGCCGTGGCGAAACCGCCGGGCTGGACCGGGGGCGACGTTGCGACCGGGTTTTTGCCGATGAGCTGGTCCGGGCGATCGTAACCGAGAATGCGGGCCGTGGCCGGGTTCACCTCCAGGTAATGGAATTCGTCATGGAGCATGACCCCCTGGCTGGAAGCCTCGAAGAGCGCGCGGAATTTCTGCTCGCTTTCCCGCAGGGCCTGCTCGGAGCGCTTGCGATCGATGGCCAGCGCGGTCTGCCGCGCGACATAGGTGAGGATCTGCTTCTCCGTCCCGCCGTAAGCCTTTTCGTCGTGATAATCCTGCACGGCCATCACCCCGATGGGGCGACCTTCGATGGCGAGCGGCACGCCGAGCCAGATGGCGGCCGGGCGCCCGACCTCGACGTAGGTGATCTGATCGTAGCCTTCGAAGGTGACGGCGTCGCCGACCGTGCGTTTGCGGGCATTCATGGCCGCATCGACCAGGAGCGGCCGACCGGTGCGGAGAACGTATCCGGTCAGGCCGGAGCCAATCGCGCGCGGCGCGAGGTCAAAGAAACGATCGTCCTCCACGTAGTAGGGGAAGGAGATTTGCTGGGTGCCCGGATCGTAGAGCGCGATGTAAAAGTTCTGCGCGGGCATCAGGCCGCCGATGATGCGGTGGATGCGGCCGAAAAGGCTGGGCAGGTCGCCGGATTGGTGGACGGAGTCGAGGATGTCGAAGGTGGCCTGCTGAACCTGTTCGCGGCGGCGGCGCTCCGTGTTGTCGATGATGCTGCCGCGAATGAGGGGGGTGCCTTCGCCGGGCAGGCGAACGAGGCGCACTTCGCAGGGCACGAGGTGGCCATTGGCGCGCCGGTGGGTCCATTCGAAGACGATCGGCTCGCCGGACATGGCGTGCTGGATGTGCTCGCGCGACGCGTCGATCGAAAGGCGGCCGTCCGGCTGGATGACCGGGCTGAGCTCGGCCGGATGCATGCGGGCGAGTTCGTCGCGGCTGAGTCCAAACAGCCGGGCGGCGTTGCCGTTGGCGCTGACGAAGCGGCCGCTGGCCCCGTCCAGAACCACGATGGCCTCAGGCGCATTCTCGATCAGCGTGCGCAGCCGCTCTTCGCTGCGCGTCAGCTCCGCCGTCCGCTCCGCCACGCGCTGTTCCAAGGTCGCGTTCAACTGCCGAATTTTCTCCTCGGCCGCGCGGCGCTCCGTCACGTCGCTGATCGTGCCGACATGAAAGCGGGTGGCGCCCGTGGCGTCGTCCCGGATGGCCACGGACGAGATGCGGCCCCAGAAGCGCGAGCCGTCCTGGCGGACGAATTCCAATTCGGCGGTGAATCGCCCATCCCGGGCGAGGCTGGCGTGCAGGTGCTGGCGCGACTCGGGGCGGGCATAGAGGCGCTCCCGTGGAATCTGTTGCACCTCGTCGGTCCGCTCGTAGCCGAACATGCGGAGGTAGGCCTCGTTGACGAAAACGAGCTCATGGTTCGGCCCGGTGCGATAGACCGCCTCCTGAATGTTGCTGGCGATGGATCCCAGCAGTTGTTCACTTTGGCGGAGGGCGGCCTCCGCCTCTTTGCGTTCCGAGATGTCGCGGGAGACAACCACGTGCAGCGGGCGATCGCCCGAGGGAACGGCCGTCAGCACGATCTCCAGCGGGACCTCGGTGCCGTCGAACCGGCGGGCGGTCCATTCGAACCGGTGTGCGCCCCGTTCCGCGATGATGGCGGCGATGGTCCGCGTGGCCTCCTCGGAGCTGCGCCCGTCGGGCTGCCGGGCCGGCGAAAGTTCGGCGGGACGCACGCGCAACAGCCGCTCGCGCGTGCCGCACCGCATCAGCGTCACGGCCGCGTCATTGCAGTCGACGAAAACCTGGTCGCGCGCATCGTAAAGCCAGATGGCGTCGGCGCTGCGCTCGAAGAGCAGGCGGAACATGGATGGACTGTCGCTCGAAAGGGCGTTCGGCACATTGCTCCTTTCGGTGCATTGACCCGGGGTGGAGGCGGGCCCGCCTGGAGGTTCACTCACGGCTTACTCCTTTGGTTCCATTGTGGGAACGACGCAAACCCGATATCCGTGTTGTCATGACGATGACAAAACTTCAAGCGATGAGCGCGGCAGCGGCGGTTTCCGAGCGGTGGTCCGGGATCGATGCCGGCCGGCGCGAGCAGGCGGGCCTCGCCCTGATTCGGACACGTTACTTCCGGCGGAGCCGGCGGGCGGCCAAGCCGCAGACGGGCCCGTTGTCGGCGACGCGCCCGCTGCAAGCCCAGTGGGCGCGGCCCACGCTCGACCGGTCGACCCCGCTGCAACTCAAAGGTGGCCATGCGTACCTTCGCGAATTGCGCCGCCTGGAGATGGAAGCGTGGGAGCGCAGCGGGGGTGACATCTATCGGCCGCTGGCCGCGGCTCCGTCCGCCGTTTCCGGATCGCCAAGGCCGCGGCTCCGTTCCGTGGCCGATCTCATGCCCATTTCCGAACCCCTCCACTAACCCTCCAGCCGGCAGCGAAGCGCGGCAATCCAGGGTGATTCTGGCTGCCTTCGCTGCCGGCATAACCCCCTCACTCCACCGCCCCCGGCGGGACTGTCGGTCCGCTCGTGGCGCGGGCTTCGAGCCGGCGCCGCAGCCGGCTGAGGCGCCAGAAGAGCAGGCCGAAGAAAATCAGCCCGCAACCATTGACGCCTACGGTGTATCCCAGTTTGTAGGATCGCCCGGTATTGCGGGCGGCGTAGATGGGCACATCGCGGCCGACGAGCAGGTTGGGCAGCGCAAGCGGCATGAGCGCGCCCTGGGCCACGCCTTGCAGGAAGCCCGCGGGCGGGAGCGGGTTGCGATTGCCCTCGCCGGTCCCGTCGCCGTCGACCCGGCCCGCCACGCGATGGAGGATCGTGCCGATGACGAGCGCGGCCGCCACGATGACGCCGAGGCGAATGAGGGTGCGTTGGACGAGGGGCCAGCGGCGGGAGGGCCCGCCTGGGGTGGGGGCTTTCGCTTGAGTTCGGCCCATACTTTGCGTAGACGCAGAGCATGTTTTTGCGCGTGCGGGCCACGCAAGCAGAATATTGTGATCGCCCGGACATCTCGGATGCGGACCTGGCGGCGAACTACGACCAGCTCACCCGCTTCAACCGGCTCGTGCATGTGGCCGACCCGTTCCAGCGCCTGCTTGTGCGGTGGGTGGGTCGATCGCACGCGACGCACCTGAAATTTTTAGACCTTGGCGCCGGCAATGCCGCGCTGGCCGCCCATCTGGAGCCGTGGGCGCAACGACGCGGCTGGGACTGGCGGATCACCAGCCTGGATGGAAGCGTGCGCGCCCTCCGCCTCGGCTCCACTTCCCGGCGCGTCGCCGCCGATGTCTGCGCCCTGCCTTTTGCCGATGACACCTTTGATGTGGTCATGGCCTCCCAGATGACCCATCACCTGACCGAGGCCCAGGCTGTGCAGCATTTCTCCGAGGCGTGGCGCGTCACGCGCGACGTCCTCTTCCTGACGGATGCGCATCGGAACATCGGGGCGGCCGGTGTGATTTGGCTGATCCTGAAAATTCTGCGGGTGACGCCGGAGTTTCTTTCGGATGGAGTGATCTCCGTCCGGCGTGGCTGGCGCGTGGCGGAGTGGCGGCGCCTCGCCGACGCCGCGGGCATTCCGAATGCCCGCGTGTCTGTTTACTACGGCTCACGGATATTTCTCCAGGCGCGGAAAAGCGCCGGGGCGGCCAGAGGCAACGGCCCCGGGGCCCGGAATGGTCGGTAGCGCGTCCATGAAAGCTGGGATTATCTGGAGGCAAATGCGCGGCGTGCGGGGACAAGGCCCCCGGATCAACACATCGACCAGTCCCAGCACTCCGAATTGAATTGCTCGTCCGCAGCCTTGACTTTGCGCAGAGGCGTGCGGAGAACGGATGGCATGGGATTAAAATGTCCGGCCTGCAAAGGGCCACTTCGCGAAAAAGGTGCCGGCAGCCTGGTGGTGGACACGTGCTACGGAGGCTGTGGCGGCATTTGGTTTGACGCCAATGAGCTCGAGCGCGTCGGGGATCGGAGCGCCGCCAGCCTGCACACGATCTGGCGCGACCCGCAACGACCGGTCAAGTTGACGGAGCCGCGGGTGTGTCCGCGGTGTGAAGGCCAGGTCCTCGAGCGCGGCTGGTTCTCCGAGCACATTCGGGTGGAGATCGATCGTTGCCCGAAATGCGGCGGGCTCTGGCTCGACGAAGGGGAATTTTCCCGGATCAAGGACGAGCTTGGGCATGCGCCGGTGCCCCCGGCGCGATGGGCGGCGGCCATGGCGGAGGCGGCTGCGTCCATTCATCACCAACGTTCCGGGGCTGGTTCGGGTGGGCTGCGCCCGTGAGATTCCGGCGAGCGTCATGATTCGTCCACCGGGAAACAGGACTGCCTGACGACCATGGTGCGTGGCGCGAAAGTCGTCGTCGGCCAAAGCCGGATCAATCAGAGCGACCTGCGCGGCCTGCAGGCCGCGTGGCGGCAGAAGCATCTGGTCCTGTTCCTGGGCGCCGGCGTGTCGATCCCCTACGGAGTCCCCAGCTGGAAGGATCTCGTGCTCGAGCTCCTGTTCGAACAGGCCGAACACACCCGCCGGCTCGGTTCCCTTTGGCCCCACTACCGGCGCGCCCTGGCTTCGTGGATGACGGACTATTTCGAGTACAACCCGCTCGTCCTGGCGCGCATGGTCGAGCGGGACACCCGGCGCCGCTCCAAAAAACGCGGCGCGGCCGGCCGGGGCGACGGCGAGCTCGCGTTTCTGGAAAAGCTTCGCGGGCAGATCTATGCCCACTGCAAAACGCCGCCGGGCAAACGCACTGCCTTGCAGGCCGTCGCGAAGTTGATTCAGCGCAGCAAGGGCCATGTCCGCTGCGCCGTCTCGTTTAACTTCGACAGCCTGCTGGAGGAGGAACTGGCCGCGTGCAAGGTCCCGGCAATCTCCATCGCCGACGGCCAACGACGTCACTCGGGCGCCTTCCGCATCATTCATCCGCATGGCTTCGTGCCGAGAAAGGGCGAGATCATCCGCGGCCAGCTTGTGTTTACGGAGGACGACTACCACCGCCTGACCGAGACCGTCTTTCATTGGGGCCTCTCGGAAATCGTCGGCCAGTTGCGACAGAGCACCGTGTTGTTTGTCGGTCTTTCGATGTCGGATCCGAGCCTGCGCCGGCTGCTCGACGCCTGTCGGAACAGCGACATTCCGCCGCACTGGCAGCTGCAGCGCCGCCATCAGGTGCGCGACGCGGAACAGCTCGCCGCGCTGACCGACGTCCAGAACCGGGCCCAGCGTTGGGGCGAAGTCCTCGGCTTGCCCGAAATGAGCAGCCCGCCGCAACTTTCCGCCGCCGTCGACGCCGCCCTCCAGCAGGCGGACACCTATGATCGCGAGCTGTTCGAATCGATGGGGGTCAAGACGATCTGGATTGAGTCGTTCGACGATATCCCGGCGTTGATCGATCGGATTGCGGAGTGAGGGGAAGTGGCGAGGGGCGAGGGACGGGGGACGAGTTCGAACACCGAACGTTTGGACTTTGGACTTTGGAGTTTGAACTTTGCGATGGCGACCCTACCGGGAATCGAACCCGGGCTACCGCCGTGAAAGGGCGGTGTCCTAACCGCTAGACCATAGGGTCTCGCAAAGAGCGGCGACTATAGGCACGGAGCTTGGGCTGTCACGAACTTTTTCCGTCGGGCTAAACGGCGTAGTGCCCCGAGATGTAGCCCTCCAGCTGGGTGATGGTCGCGTTCTGGGCCCGGATGATCCAATTGACCAGGTCGCCGATGGACACGATCCCGATGACATGCCCGTCCCGCAAAACCGGCAGATGGCGGACGCGGCCCTCGGTCATGAGGCGCATGCAGTGCTCGACCGTGTGGTGCGGCGCCACGGTGGAGGGGGAGAGATTGACGATGTCCTGAACCCGGGTGTCCTTCGAGGATTTGCCCTTCAAGGCGACATTGCGGGTGTAGTCACGCTCCGTCATCAGCCCGACCAACGCCGAGCCGTTCATGACCAGAACCGCGCCGATGTTGTGTTCCGCCATCAGCTTGATGGCTTCGAAGACGGTGGTTTCCGGAGGCACCGTCCAAAGCGGCCCATCCTTGGCTGCGAGCACTTCGCTGATCATTCCGCTCACCATAATCTCCTGCTCCTTCCTCTGGTTCGGGTTTGGGGGCGATAAGACGGGGTGGATTAGAGCATTGGATTCCTTCGATGAGAAGCGCGAATTCCAGAAAACGTGGCCCGTGACCCGGGCGGACCGCGGGCATTTTGCCCGCAGCGGCCGGGGCGTCGGCGACGACGCCCGAAGGTCCGGACGCGCGTGGTCCAGTCCACGGGCTGGCGATTCTGCAAGGGCGGGATTCGCGCCCCGGGCCGACCACTTCGGGATGCGGCGGACGGGCCGGTGCCCCGAAGATTTCGCTCGGTTGCCGGGGCGTTCGTTGCTAAAGGTGCGCTGACGACAATTTTCGATGAAGACTCTGTCCCACGTTCACGCGGCCGTCCTGGCCTTTACCGCGCAGCTCGGCCTGAACGGCGGGCTGGATGCGGCCAACCCTCCGGCGTTTCCTGCGGACCCGTCCCAGGCCCAGGAGCGGACGAGCTTTCAGACGGGGCAATCCTGGAGTCCGCTCGGGAATCTTCCGGCGGACGTCGCCATGGTTTATGGAATCGACGCACGCCTGCCGGAGCGTGTCCAAAGCTGGCGCGACCGCGGTTATCGGGTGCACCTGATGACGGGTGTTTCGTGGGGGCAATACCAGGACTATCTCTATGGCCGGTTTGACGGGAAGGACCATACGGACAACGCGCAGACGGATCGGAATGGCAAAAAGATCAGCCATGGCGGGGACGTTTACTACATGTGCCCGGCGGAGAACTTCGGGGAGTTCTTGAGCGTGGGCGTGCAGCGTGCGCTGGAGGCGGGGGTGGACGCGGTGCATTTGGAGGAGCCGGAGTTCTGGGCGCGGGCCGGTTATTCGGAGGGGTTCAAGCGCGAGTGGCAAAGCTACTATCACGAGGCGTGGCAGGATCCGCAGGCGTCCGTCGACGGCCAGTGGCGCGCGTCGAAGTTGAAATACTTTCTTTACCGCCGGGCGCTGCAGCAGGTGTTCCGCCATGTGCAGGACTTCAACCGGCGGACCGGCCGGGCGGTGCGCTGTTACGTGCCCACTCACAGCCTGCTCAACTATGCGCATTGGTGCATTGTCAGCCCGCAGTCGAGCCTCGCACAACTGGAGGGCTGCGACGGCTACATCGCGCAGGTGTGGACCGGGACATCGCGCACGCCCAACCACTATCGAGGCGAGCGCCGGGAGCGCACTTTCGAGACGGCATTTCTTGAATACGGTGCGATGCAAAACCTCGTGCGGGCCACCGGCCGGCGCGTCTGGTATCTGAACGATCCCGTCGAGGACAACCCGCGGCATGACTGGACGGACTATCGGGTGAACTGGGAATCGACCCTGACGGCGTCGCTGCTCCAGCCGGACGTCTGGCGTTACGAAGTGGCGCCGTGGCCGGAGCGCGTATTTGGCGGTCGCTACCCGCATGGCGCCCGCCGGGAGGATCAACAGCCGATACCGCCCGCCTACGCGACGGAGCTGCAGGTGGTGATGCAGGCGATGAACGATTTGCACCGGACCAATGTGCAGTGGGACTGCGGCACGCGGGGCGTGGGCGTGCTGGTCAGCGACTCCCTCATGTTCCAGCGGGAGCGGCCGACGCCGAGCGATCCCAACATGGCGCACGTTTACGGCCTTTGCCTGCCGCTGCTAAAGCGCGGGCTGCCGGTGACGCCGGTGCAGTTGGAAAACGCTCCGCGGCCCGGGTTTCTCGACGACCAACGCGTGCTGCTGCTGACCTACGAAGGGCAAAAGCCCCAATCCGCCGACGTGCACCCGCCGCTGGCCGACTGGGTGCGAAAAGGCGGGGTGCTGGTGGTGGTTGATGACGATCGGGATCCGTATCAGCGCGTGCGGGAGTGGTGGAACGAGGAAGGCAAAACCAAACGCCTGCCCCGCCAGCACCTGTTTGCGGCTTTGGGGATCGAGGACGGCCAGTTCACCACGAACTTCCTGGCACCTTCCACCGTGACGGTGGGCCAAGGGGCCGTGACCTGGGTTCGGCAAAGCCCGGTGCCGTTTGCGCTCAGCGCGGAGGCTGCCCGGCGATTGGTCGGCGTGATCCGTCAGGCGGCGGGCCGGGCCGGGCTGCAGTGGCGGGAATCGCGTTCGCTTTCCTTGCGGCGCGGGCCTTACGTCGTCGGGGTTGGGCTGGATGAAACGGAGGCCGGCGACGCGCAGGTTCTGCGCGGGCGATTCGTGAACCTGTTTGATCCGGAGCTCGCCGTGCAGCGAGAGGTTGAATTGTCGGCCGGCAAACGGGTGTTTCTGCTGGACCTGGATCGGAGTCAGGCCGGAGGGCGACGGTTGTTGGCGTCGGGGTGCAAAGCGGTCGCGAGTTCCCGGACGGGCCCGGGCGATTCCTCACGCAATCCGGCGCGTGTGAGCTGGACGGTGGAAGGCGTGGGAGGAACGTCGGCCATCGTGCTGCTCTCGGCGGCCGGCGCCCCACGCAGCGTCGAGCTGGATGGGAATGCGTTGAGCAACTACGCCCACGACGCCGGTGATGGATTGGTGCGCATCCGTTTTCCAAACGAAGCGCGCCCGCGCGAGCTGGTCGTGACCTTTTAAGTTGTCTCGGCGGATGCGCGATGGAGCGTCACCGGCTCTCCGGGGGGAGGGCCGTTCAGGCCTTCAGCCAGCTCGGAATCGATTCGCGCTTCCAGATGTCGTCGAACGACTGGCGTGGGCGGACGACGGCTGAGCGATTGCCACGGACGAGGATCTCGGGCACGAGAGTGCGGGAGTTGTAATTGGATGCCATGACGAACCCGTAGGCGCCGGCGCTGAGCAGCGCCAGGCAATCGCCCTCGCCGACTTTCGGCAGGGGGCGTTCCTTCGCGAAATAGTCGCCGGATTCGCAGATCGGTCCGACCACATCCGAGGCGATGACCGCGCCGCCTTTCTTCGAGACGGGCACGATCTCATGGTAGGAATCGTAGAACGCCGGGCGGATGAGGTCATTCATGGCGGCGTCGACGATGACGAAGTTCTTTTTGCCGGTGCGCTTCACGTACTCGACGCGGGTCACGAGGATGCCGGCGTTGCCGACGATGAAGCGGCCGGGCTCAAGCAGGATGCGAAGGCCGAGGGGTTGGAGCAGGGGAAGGAGGGTGTCGGCGTAGGTCTGAGGCGTCAGAATTCCGCGGGCGGCCCGGGATTGCCACCATTGCGGCGTGGCGCTATCGAGGGCGGGCTGGTAGATGATGCCGAGCCCGCCGCCGATGCTGAAAAACTCGAAGTTGTGGCGGGCGGCAAGCTTTTGGACAAGCGGCAGGACTTTGCGGACCGCGAGCTCGAAGGGTTTGACCTGGGTGAGCTGGGATCCGATGTGCATCTGCAGGCCGCGCAGGCGGAGGTTTTTCAGCCGGCTGGCGCGGGCGTAGACGCCCTCCACCTTTTCGTAGGCGATGCCGAATTTGTTTTCGTAGGTGCCGGTGGTGATTTTGGCGTGCGTGCCGGCGTCGATGTTGGGGTTCACGCGGACCGCGACCGGCGCGATTTTTCCGAGGCGGGCGGCCACGCGGTTGATGCGGGCGAGCTCGGGTTCGCTCTCGACGTTGAATGAGTAGATGCCTTTGCGGAGGGCGAACTCAATTTCCCGCTCGGTTTTTCCGACGCCGGCGAACACGCACTGGCGGGGATTGCCGCCGGCGGCGATGACGCGGCGCAATTCGCCCTCACTGACCACGTCGAAGCCGCTGCCGAGGTTGGCGAGCGTGCGCATGACGGCGGCATTCGAGTTCGCCTTCATCGCGTAGCAGATGAGGTGATCCAAAGGCGCGAGCGCCGCGTGCAGCTTGGAGAAATGATTCTCCAGCGTGTTTTGGGAGTAGATGTAAAGCGGCGTGCCGTGCTGGCGGATGAGCGACTCGATGGCGACGCGCTCGCAGTGGAGGCGGCGGCCGACGTAATGAAAATCGTGCATAAGAATTGGGCAGAATGTCGGGGTCCGGATCCGGCCGGGTCCGCCGGGAGGCGGGCGCAGAGCCGACGGGCGCGGTGAGGCGCCGTTGTTTGGAAATCAGGTTGTGGTCGTCGCCCGCCCGGCGGGTGGGACGGTTGGCTTGGCTATTGGCTGAGCACGCGGGCGCGTTCGCGGTGATAATCTGAGGCGTTGATGGCTCCGGTGCGATACGCCTCCAGGAGCTGCTTCAATTTCTCTTCGCGGGAACCTGCGAGCGCGGGAGGCGTGGCCGGAGCCGCCGGAGCCGGCGCGGGAGTGGCTGGCGTGGCGGGGGCGGATGACACAGCTGGCGTCGGCGCCGCCGGGGCCGGGGAGGCCGGTCGCGTCACGATTGTCTTCGGCGCGGTGGAAGCGGGCGCTGCCGGTGCCACCGGCGCCTTTTCCGCGGCGCGCTTGAGCTCCTTGGCCCGGGCTTTTTCCGCCTTTTCGCGCTGGCGGGCTTCTTCCTTCATCCGGGCCTCCATCTGGGCCTTGACGCGGGCTTCCTCCTTCGCCCGTTCCTTGGCCAGCTGCTCCGGGGAGACGGACGGCTTGGACGGCGCCTGCTGCATGTTCTTTTCCGCGGCCTCGCGCGCGGCGCGAGCTTTGATCTCGGCCGCCTCGGCTTCATCCGCGAGGCGGCGAAGGGCGGCGTCGTCGAGATTGATCGTGGGCGTCGTCGGCGGCGCGCTTTGGGCCTGGGCCGCGGCGACGGCGACGGCCGGAGGCGAAGAGACGGGGCGTTCGGCGGCGGCGGGCGTGGCGATGATTTGGGCTGGGGCCGGGGTCGGCGCCGGATTGGCGGGAGCGGCGATGGCGGTGGCCGTCTCGAGAGCGGCCGCGTTGGCTCGTTTGATTTCGCTCTCATGAACGCGCTGGCGTGCCTGGTCGGCGGCTTCGCGTTCGCGTTCCCGGCGGGCGCGAGCCTCGGCTTCGAGCTCCTGGACGGTGGGGAGTGCGATGGGCCGCACCACCGTGGAGGCGGGCGGGGTCGAAACGGCTGCCGTGGCCGGCGCGGCGTCGGACGCAGGGACCTCGGTCCGGGCGGCCGGGTTGGCAGTTGCACTGGCGGCGACGGGGGCGGGCGTGGTCGGGGTGGCCGCGGTGGCCGAAGCGCTGCGGGGGGCGAAGGCGCTCGGCGACTTCAGCTCGTCGAGCTTCTGGTCGAGCAACGCGCGGACGCGGGCCTTGGGATCGGCCGGGTTGGACGATGCGGCTGGTGTGGCGACGGGCGACTCGGCGGGCGTTTTCACCGTGACGGCGGTCCCGCCGTTCTTCAGTTGGTTGACCAGGTCCTGCTTGGTCTTTTCGAGATCGGCCTCGATGCGGGCACTTTTCTCCCGTTCCGCGGCGAGGCGTTGCTCCTCTTTTTTGCGGCGGGCTTCGGCTTTGGTCTGGGCGCGGCTGGGTTCGCGGACGGTGTCGGTCTGAGGCTCGCGTTGCTCGGGCGCGGCGGGGCGGACAATCGTCTGGGCCAGAGTCTGGCCCTGAGGTTCGGCGATGACCTTTTCGGTGGCCGAGGGCGCCGGGGTGCCGCGGCGTTCGGCGGCGCGCAGGACGTCGAGCTCGATCTCGGCGATGCGTTTCTCGCGCTGCGCTTCTTCCCGCGCTTTTGCGTCGACGGCGTTTTCCGCCGCGATCGCCGCCTCGCGCGCCTTGCGCTCGAGCTCGTCGCGCCGGGCCTTTTCGGACAGGGAGTAGGACGTGCCTGAATCGGATCCGCGGGCGACCTGAGCCGAAACCGGCCCGCCTCCGGCGGTGACCACCAGCGTGATCGCAGCCAACACCATTGAATTACGCATGGATGTTCGATAACGGAAAGCGCCCGATTCGGCAACTGCTTAGTGCGACCCGATGGGCCGTCCAGTGCATCTTGAAGTTGTCGGCCCGGGGCGCGGATCCCGCCAATGCGGGATCTGCAGCGGCCGGAAGCGGCCACCCGGCTCGCACGTTACTCAGGGGCCGCCGATTCTAGCCGCTGCAGGCAGAATACCCGCGGTCCGGACATTGGACGAAGGGTCGCCGACCACCTGCGGATGCAGCGTGGGCCGTCCGCCTGCGGAGACCTGGCGGCGGCCCGATTGACGCTTTCGGGTGGATTTGTTGTAGTCCTTTGCGAAATGTCCCTCCCTCAGGCGAGTTCCAAACCGGCCGGGCGGCACCGTCGTCCGCCGTCGCTCGCGCTTGCTGGCTTCATCGTTGGAGTCGTAGGGCTGTTGGGCACCTGCGATCGAGCCGGGGCTTCCGGCTGGCCCACGCCGGCGCCCACCAGCTTGATCAGCGTCTGGCAGACCGAACAGGGGTTACCGCAGAACCACGTCACGGCCATCGCGCAGACCCGGGACGGATATCTCTGGATCGGCACCTACGAGGGCTTGGCGCGGTTCGATGGGGTGCGCTTCGTCACGTATCACGCGGTGCAGCATCGCGGGTTGCCGAGTTCGCGGGTGACCAGCCTGTTCGAGGATGCGCAGGGTGCATTGTGGATTGGGCACGAGCACGGCCAGGTCTCGCGCCATTGGGCGGGCGCGTTTGAAACCGTATTGAGCGACGCGCCGGGCGCCCGCGGTTCGGTCATCGCCGTGCAATCCGATCCCGCCGGAGATATCTGGGCGCTTCGGCGCAGCGGTGTGGCCGAGCGGGTGCGGGATCGATGGGCGGTTGCCGGGGTGGAATCGGCGGCGTGGCCGGTCCTGTGTTTTCAGGGCGAGAAGATCGGCGGCGGCGTGGCCGGGCTTTGGCGGGCCCAAGGCGGCCTGCTCACCGCGCTGAAGGGTTCATCGGCGGGAGTCGACGGTGCTTCTGCGTTGGATTATGGGCGAACGAACGGCTTCGTCATGAACGCGGCGCCGGCCCGGGACGGGTGGCTTTGGGTGGTGGCGGGAACCCGCCTGCGAAAGTGGAAGCCGGGCGGGAGCGACGTGGACCTCGGTCCGGCGCCGTGGGGAGACACGCCGGTGTCCCAGTTGTTGGAGGCGGCCGGAGGCGAACTGTGGGTCGGGACCCAGGAGCGTGGGCTGTATGTCCGGCGGCGCGACGGCGAGTATGAACGGCTGAGTCGCACGAATGGGCTGCCCAGCGATTGGATTCGCTCTCTCGCGGAGGATCGCGAGGGCACGATTTGGATCGGCACTGGCGGCGGCGGGCTCTGCGCGGTGCGCCCGCGCCGGGTCCAGATGCTCTCACCGCCGGATGAATGGCAGGGCCGGGGGTTGCTGTCCGTTTCCCCTGGGCGGAGTGAGGATGTCTGGGTCGGGACGGAAGGCGCGGGCCTTTATCGGTTCGTGGGGACCGAAGTGCAGCGATTCGGCCCGGCCCAAGGGTTGGCCAACGCCTATGTTTGGGCGGTGTTGGACGACGGAGTGGGCCCGGTTTACGCCGGCACTTGGGGCGGGGGTTTGTTTGTGCGGAAGGGGGACGGCGGGTGGGGTTCGATCGCGGGGTTGAACGACGATGGCTTCGTGGTGACTGCGCTGCATCGTGGCCGCGGCGGGAAATCGGGCGGGCCCGGTCCCCTGTGGGTGGGGACGCAGCGTGGCCTGGTGCGGGTGGACGCCCAAGGGATGACGTGGATCGGCCGGGAATTCCGCTCGCCCGAGGTGCGGTCCATTGCCGAAACCGTGGATGGCGCAGTGTGGTTTGGCATGGCGGGAGGAGGCCTGGGCCGATGGCGGGCCGGTGAGTTGCGCCAGTTCGCGGAGCGCGATGGGTTGCCGGCGCTCGATGTTTGGGCGCTCTGCCCTGAGGAGGACGGCACACTTTGGATCGGCACGGTGGGCGGCGGAATTTGCCGCTGGAAAAATGGGCGATTCGCGACGATCGACGATCGGGCGGGCCTGCCGAACTCCGTCGTTTGTCAGATTCTGGATGACGGACACGGCGCGTTCTGGCTGGGGACGCGCGGGGGGATTGTCCGGGTCTCGCGCCAGGAGTTGGCAGACTGTGCGGACGGGCGGTTGGCCATGCCGGCATTTTTCACTTATGGGCGGGCGGACGGCCTGGCGACCCTCGAATGTTCAGGCGGCTCCCAGCCATCCGGCGGTCGCATGGCCGACGGGCGCTTGCTGTTTCCAACCACGCGTGGGCTCGCGGTGATTGATCCCGGCGGGTTTACCACGAACCTCGTCGCGCCGCCGGTCTTAATCGAAAGCGTTTCCATCGGGGGAATTCCCGCCTGGGTGGGCGGGACCAACGCCGGTCCGATTTGGATCCCACCCGGCAGCCAGCGGGTGGATTTTCGTTTCACCGGCCTCAGTTTTGTTGCCCCGGAGCGCATGAGATTTCGCTATCGGCTCGAAGGCCTGGAGGAGGGGTGGACCGAGTTGTCCGGGACGCGCACGGTGGGCTACACGCGGGTGCCGCCGGGGCGGTATGTATTCCGGGCGACGGCCTGCAACAGTGACGGGATTTGGAACTCCGAGGGGGCCACCTTGGCTGTCGTCGTCTTGCCGTATTTCTGGCAGGCGTGGTGGTTTCAAATTGGTGTCGTGGTTTGTGCCGCCGCGGGCGTTGGCTTGGGGGTGCGATTCCTGACCCGCCGACGGTATCGTCGCAAGCTCGAGCGCATTGAGCGTCAGCGTGCGATCGAGCGGGAACGTTCGCGGATCGCCCGCGACATTCACGATGATTTGGGCGCCAGCCTCACGCGCATCACCCTCTTGAGCGACAGCGCCAGCGACGACCTCGGGGATCCGACCATGACCGCCGGCCACCTGCAGCGCATCGGAGCGATCTCCCGGGATATCACCAAGGCCCTCGAGGAAATTGTTTGGGCGATCAATCCGCGGCACGACACGCTGGACAGCCTGGCCACGTATCTCGGACGATTCGCCCAGGATCTCAGCTCCGCCGCCGGGCTTCGGTGCCGCATCGACATACCGACGCGCCTCCCGCCCTGGCCGCTGTCGGCCGAATTTCGCCACAATCTCTTCCTCGGGTTCAAAGAGGCGCTCCACAATGTCGTCCGTCATGCGGGGGCGCGGCAGGTCAACGTCGTCCTGCAAATGGCTCCCCACGGCTTCACCCTGTCGGTGGAAGACGACGGACGGGGGTTCGAGCCCACAAGCGGGCAGGGCCCGGAGGCGGCCGCGTCCGGGCACGCCCGCGGAGTTGGCGGCAACGGGCTGCAAAACATGACCCGGCGGCTCGAGGAGATCGGCGGACGGTGCATCGTCGAGAGCCGGCCCGGCGCCGGAGCGGTGGTGCGGTTTGTCGTCAAAATACACGACAACCCGTCCGGCGAGAAAACCGGTAAGGTGACCCTGTGAGTGTGCGGGTATCCATCATCGAGGATGACGTCCAGACCCGGGCGATCTTTGCCGATTGGCTGCGGCGGGCGCCCGGCTTCGATTTCGTGAGCGAACACGGCAGCGCCGAGAGCGCGGTGGCTGCCTTGCCGATCGAGAAACCCGACGTGGTTCTCACCGACATCAATCTGCCAGGCATGAACGGCGTGGAGGCCGTGAAACACCTGAAGACCGCTCTGCCGGCCACGCAGTTTGTCATGCTGACGGTTTACGAGGACGCCGACCACATCTACAACGCGCTGACCGCCGGGGCGAGCGGCTACCTGTTGAAACAAACGTCACGGGCGAAGCTGCTGGAGGCGCTGCGGGATGTTCATGCCGGCGGCTCGCCCATGACCAGCAACATCGCGCGCAAAGTCGTGCAGGCGTTCCAAGGGCAGAAGGCGGAGTCGGCGAACGACGGGCGTTTGGCGGACGGCCCGGCCGCCGGCGGGTCCGGCGGCAGTTCGGAATTTGAGTTGTCCGCACGAGAGCGGGAGGTCTTGGAGTTGTTGGCTCGCGGGTTTTTGTATAAGGAAATTGCCGAATCGCTTGCGATCAGCATCCCCACGGTGAACACCTACATTCGTCGGATCTACGAAAAGCTGCAGGTGCGTTCCCGGGCACAGGCGGTGGCCAAATACTCCCATTTTGGGCCCCGCGCGTAGGTTGGGGGGGAAATCAACCGCCCCCGTCTCCATGCGGCGCCCGGGTCATTCGTAAAATTCACGGTTACCTGTCATCAGTTTTAATGACATGACGGAACCGCCGGTCCGCGGCAGGATATGGGGACACCAGTCAACCCGTAATACGTCCATATGAAGCAACTGTGCATGCCTGTGTTGGGCCGGTGTCTGCCGGCCATTGTCGTTCCGTTTGCCCTGGCGGCCTTGGCGGGTCCGCTTTCCGCCGCGGACACCATCGTTCAATCCTTCCCTGACGCCTCGTCGGCGACGTTCAGTCGCTGGTGGGGTGGCGCGGTGCAAACCTACGAGTTCGACCCGGCTGTCGACGTCGATAACAACGCGGGCTCCGGGTCGCAGAAGATCACGGTTGCCTTTGACCTGGCGGCCTATGGCGGTGACAACCAATTCGCCGCGCAGTTCAATTTCGCCAACTACAACGGCACGGAGTTCACGAACTTCACCTTTGACATCAAATTCGCCCCGACCTCGCCGCTTCAGGACAACACATTTGGCAACCTCGAGTATGGATTGAGTCCTTCGGACTTCTCTCAGATTCAACTCGGCACGGTCGCGATCGCGGGCACGAACACGGGCTGGACGCACGTCTCGGCTCGAATCGATCCCGCCACCCCGAAGCTCGATAACCTGCGCGGCGTTTGGTTCAAGATCTGGTCCGGGGGCGGCAATGGCATGACGGGCACATCGGTCATCTGGATTGACAACGTCACCTTGAACGCGAACACGAACGTGGCGCCGCCGCCGCCGCCCACGATTGCCATCGCCAAGGCCAATCCGGGCCTGAAAATTTTCGCGAGCCAGCCCGGCCAGCAGTATCAGCGGCAGAATGTCTACACCCGCGACAGCTCGGGCTACTCCTGGGTGGGCGCCGGCGGGCCGGTCACCTACGCGCTGACGTTGGCGGATTATCCGAGCGGGGCGAATGAAGGATTTCAGTCGCACTTGTTCCTGGTTCCTGGCAGCGGCCTGCCTGATTGGGAAAACAGCCCCGACTGGAATGAGCCCAATCTCCTTTTCCTGGACATTGGCAATGGCGCGGATGGCACCGGCTTTGCCTCCCTTCGGTACAAGACCAATCTGCCCAACGGAAACACGATGACCTACAACGCCGATCCGACGAAAGGCCCGGTCGGAACCATCGCGTCGGTCAGCAGCCCGTCTCCCAACGGCACGTGGAGTATTACGTTTGCGAACGACACGGACGTGACGCTCACGGCTCCGGGCGGCGCGACGGCCACGGCGACGCTGTCCGCGGAAGCTGTCGCCTTGTTCTCGAGATCGAACCATGTCTATGTGGGCGCGCAACCCAACCGCCTCAATAACATTGGCCAGTCCGTCACGATCAAGCGCCTTCAAATCACGGGCATCGCTTCGCCCGTCGACGAGCACTTCACGGATCCTGGAGTTCTTTCAGGCACGACGTGGAATGTTTCGGCTGGCGATCGGGCCGGCCTCATCCCGGTGCCGGCGGATGCGGACTTCTGGCTGAGCTGGGCGTTGCCGGACACGGGCTGGACGCTGCAGTGGGCGGAGGACCTCGACAACAACTTCTGGAACGACATTGCGCTGCCGAGTTCGCTGAACATCGGCGGGCAGCGGCGATCGCTCGTGCGGGTCGCGGATCTGCCGACCGCGTTCTTCGGGAATTATTTCTTCCAGATGATTCTTCGCTGAACGATCACGTCAAACGACGCGTTGACCCAGCGCGCGGGGCTTTTGCTCCGCGCGCTTTTGTTTTCTCGGAAGCTTCGACGGATGGCCGATGCCGGATCCAAGAGGTCTTGAACATCTCTGCCAGCGCGATTGTGTTTCGGATTCTCGTGGCGAGGGCAAACGAGGGACCACGGATTTCCCGGATGGACACGGATGAGGAGAGGGCCTCGTCCGGGAGGTCCGTGACGGTATGAAGTTTGTGATGGGCGTTGTTGAAACACTCAGGAGCATTGCAGGACGGACGGAACCCGGGTCACCCTAAGGGCCTGTTGGTCATGCTAACCGCAGGCGGGCTTACGGATAGGCTCGTGGATGGGACTCGGAGTAATTCTCCGCATCTGTGAATGAGCAATGGCGCAAAGCACCTACATGGGCGACGCCCCGAATACCTGAGTGCATGTAAGCGCCTGACCCGGTTCCGTCCGCCTGCATCACCCTGAAAGCCCCAGATGCAAAAGACAACACAAACTCAAGCAGAGCAGACAGACAAGGATCCGAGATCAGACCTGCCAGCCGGTCGAGTGGTGGGTCTGGACGTCCACCCCGACACGTTTACCGCAGCCCTCATCAGCGGGGCCACTCCGGCCCAGGCGGTCGTGGAAAAGATCTGCAACCGGGTGCCGATCGGACAGTTGAAGAAGTGGGCGCTCAAAAACACCACGGCCGCCGATCAGCTAGTGATGGAAGCCTCGGGCAACAGCTTTCACGTGGCCCGGACGCTGCGCGCAATCCCGCGCCAGGCCAAGGTGCTGGAGAGTGTGCAGATGGGTAAGCTCAAGGAGGCCCACGCCAACAACGACCGAATCAGTGCGGTACGCATCGGCAAGGCGTATCTGGCGGGGACGGCCAAGGAAGTGTGGATGCCCGATGCGCTGACGCAGGAACGGCGCGATTGGATGCACGCCCATCGCAAGGTGGTCAAGCGCTGCACTCAGGTGCAGAACCGGGTGCAGTCGTATCTGAGCGATCAGGGCGTCCGATTGGAGCGCAGCGTAGAGCCGACCGATGGTCCGATGCTGCGCCAAGCTCGTTCCTGGACGCCACGGCAATGGCAGTTGCTGGAGGGAATGTTGCTGGAGCTGGATCACGCCGAGCAGCAGCGGGTGCACTGGGTTAGCCTGATCGCCCAGGAAGTGCTCAATGATCCGGTGCTCTTGTCCCTCACGCGCTTGTGCGGCATCCGGGACATCATCGCCTTCACCCTCGGGGCAGTCATTGGCGATATCCATCGCTTTGCCGAGCCCAAGAAGCTGGTCAAATACTTCGGGCTCAATCCGGCGTTTGATGACAGCGGTGAGAACGATTGGAGTGGAGGCATTGCCGGTCACGGACGCAAGGACGTGCGAGCCACCTTAATCGAGGCCGCCCAGGCCATCTTGCGCACCAACCATCCCCTGGCCAAATGGGGCAAACGACTGCTGGCCAGGAAGGGCGAGCATAACCTGGTGGTGGCGGCCGTGGCTCGCAAACTGACGGTGGCCATTTGGTATCTGCTCATGGGGCGAGAAACCCCGGTCCAGGACATTGATCCGCGGACCGCTCAGAAAGTGTCCAAGATGATCACGCACATCGGACCCAAGGCGATCCAGGAGATGGGGCAGACACGCCGGCAACTCCGGGAGAAGGTTTACGAGTCGCTCAAAAACGGACGTACTTACGTGCTCGATCCCCGTAAAAAGATGCAGGCAAAAGACCCCGCCCTCGCACCCGGGCAACCTCCGGCGCCCACCACGCCAAGGCCCGATGCCAGTCCGTGCACCTCAACCGAGCCGACCGGTTTTGCTTCGAAAGTGGCGACCGGCGGGGCCACGACCGAAGACCTTCCTTCGCCCCGCGGCCCTCGCCACGCCACCGTTGCTTCTAGTCGCTCCCAGCCGCCGCGACGGGCGGCGTCGCGATGCTCCGCATCGCTAAGCGCCGCTATCGATCCTTAGCCAATCCTCCACCCTCGGCTCGCATAATCCCTTAACCTCGTCGCTTTTTATGTAGACAAACCACATACCTGCCCATCCGGGGTGAGAGGTTTGAGGAACCGGAGTGTGAAATCAGCTCCAGCCACCAAGCCAACCGGTCCGCGACGATCGCTTGGCGTGGCCCTTGAATCACAGCTCGACCCCTGTCGCCGTCAGTAGGCAGGCGTGGCAATGGGCCTTTCGTTCCAGTGGCTCGGCCAGGGTTGGAGTTGAGGTTTCAAGGAGTTGTCCTAGTTTTCATGCCTGTGCGTCAGCGCCCGCCCCATCCCGGCGGCGGACGATCCTATTGTGCTGAATCTTTACGATGCCATTCGCCGGAACCCGGGCTATAACAAGCTCGAGATCGGCGACTTTTTGTTCGCGGAATACACCTGCGGCGTCAGCGACGAGAAGCTCGCGATCTGGTCGGAGGCGGATTACCTGATGCATGTGGTCACGGGCGCAAAGACCTGGCATGCGGCGGACGGCGTCTGGCGGGCAAATCCAGGGGACTCGTTGTTCGTCAAGAAGGGGGCCAACGTCGCGGAGCAGCATTTTGAGGAAGACGTCTGTCTGTTGACGTTTTTTATTCCGGACGGGCTCGTGCGCAGCACCGTGCGGGAGTTGGGCGACAGTCTGGAGCCGCGGCCGGCGGGCGCGGCAGTGATGAGGACGGCGGCGCGAGTGGAGAATGATGTGGCGCTCCAAGCGTTCTTCCAGTCGATGCGCACCTATTTCTCCAGCCAGGAAAAGCCCTCCGAACCGTTGCTGCGATTGAAGGTGAAGGAGTTGATCGTCGGCATCCTGACAGGTGGGCGGAATCGTGCGCTGGCGGCTTATTTGCGCACGCTCGCCGAGAGCGATGCGCTGTCGGTGGCGGAAATCATGGAGACCAATTACCGCTATAACCTGTCGCTCGAAGAATACGCAAAGCTCTGTCATCGGAGCCTGTCCTCGTTCAAGCGCGACTTTAAGCGGCAATATTCCGAGGCGCCGGGAAAATGGCTGCTGGGCAGACGGCTCGACTATTCCGCGGGGCTGTTGCGCAGCTCGCAATTGAACGTGACGGAGATCGCCTTCGAAAGCGGCTTCGAGGACGTGTCGCATTTCAGCCGTGTGTTCAAGGACAGATTCAACGTGGCGCCGCTGGCGTATCGTCAAAGCGCGGGCCGGGCGGACTCGTTGATATAGCCGTAGCGGGCGGGGATCGGGATCGAGCGAGATCGGGCGCCGTCGTCCCGGCCTTGAGCGGAGGCCTGGCCGGCCCTATGCCCCGCCGGGATTCCCTGGCCTCCCCAGTCAAAATTTTGAACCGCGCAGCAAAGCAGGCGATCCGGCTTTCCCCCATTGTATCCCCGGTTGAACTGGACCCGTAATCCGGTTCTCCCAATTGAACTGATGATGACAAATGAAATGGTGACGGATTCGGCCGGGGCCGCTCGCTCCGCGATCGCAGCGACAGCATGACCAGTCATCAACCGCAAATTTATGTATACGAAAGATAGCCTGACCAAACTCAAGACGATGAACGAACTGGCGCCGGAGGCGATGAAGGCGTTCTGGGCGTTCGACAAACTCGCCGTGGCGGACGGCGCGATTCCTGTGAAATACAAGGAACTCATCGCGGTGGCTGTGGCGGTGACGACGCAGTGCCCATACTGCATCGCCATCCACGCCGGCAACGCGCGTGGAGCAGGTGCGACCGAAGCCGAGCTCACCGAGGCCACGATCGTGGCGGCGTCGCTGCGAGCGGGCGGAGCGATGACCCACGCGACGCACGCGCTCGGCTGAAGCGAGACGACCCGGCGGGTGCCGGCTCGCCGTTTCATTAGACAGAGATTAGAGCATTCTAACTTGTGTTCCGTGCACCGTGGGAGCATCAAGTTTGCGTCAATGTGGGTTGGTCGCGTTGGTAGAAATTTATCCGCCGCGCATGAAGATGGAGTCTTGTGACTCGAACCCCACATGGCCGGCCTTCGGGTCGGTTAGGACGAACGCCAACTTCGTCCCGCCTTCATGTCGCGGCGGATTCCCTTTTCCTCCCGGCCCGATTCCGGGCACTCCACGCGCGGAGCTCGACGGACTCCGGATCGTGTTGAACGTTGAGCGTTGAACGGGCGCCGGGGTGTCGCATTCCTGCTCGCGACGGGCGCGGCGGAACAGTAGGATGCGCGCCATGAGACGCATCAGTCGCGCGTGTTGGCTCCTCGGGTTCGTTCTTCTGTCGGCTCCTCCGGCTCACGCGTTCGAGCGCTGGCTCTATTACTCCCAAAATCTTTGGGTGGATTCGAATGTGGACGGCCTCGTGGCGCTGCTGCGTCGGGCGTCGGCGGCCGGCTACACCCACATCCTGCTGGCCGATGCAAAATTCGCGCGCCTGGGCGAGATGGATGAGCGCTACTTCCGCAATGTCCGCCGGATTCGGCAGGTGGCGGCGGAAGAGAAGATCGAAATTATTCCGGCGGTGTTTCCCGTGGGGTACTCGAATGGATTGTTGTCGCAGGATCCGAATTTGATCGAAGCGCTTCCCGTGCGGGAGGTGCCGATGGTGGTGGACGGGGGATTTGCCCGCGTGCAGGCGGATCCCAAAGCCCGGCTGCGGGGAGGCGATTTTTCCGATTTGAAACTATGGGACTGGAAGGATCGGCGGGTGACGAACGACGAGGGCACGTTGCGCATGACCGATCCCAACGGCGGGAACCTGCGAATTTCCCAGACCGTCCAGGTCCAACCCTATCGCCAGTATCATCTGTCCGTGCGCGTCAAGACGCGCGACTTCCATGGAACTCCGGAGGCCAAGGTTCTCGCCGGGGGGCATGCGCTCAATTACAACGAGCTCGGGGTCAAGCCGACCCAGGACTGGACGGTGCACCACGTGGTGTTTCATTCGCTGACCAACACCAGCGTGAAGGTTTATCTTGGATCCTGGGGCGGAACCACCGGGACCGTGTGGTGGGATGATGCGACGCTGGAGGAGGTGGCTTTGGTCAATCTGGTGAGGCGCGCGGGCGCGCCGCTCGTGTTGAAGACCGAGGCGGGCCGAGTCCTGGAGGAAGGCCGGGAATTCGAGCCGGTGACGGATCCGAAGTTGGGCATGCGGCTTTGGAAGGGCACCTATGACATCTGGCATGAGCCTCCGCGAATCAAGACCGCGTTGCCGGACGGGACGCGGCTGCGTTTGTCGTGCCATCACGCCGTGACGGTTCAGGATGATCAGGCGGTCCTTTGTCCGTCGGAGCCGCGGACGTTGGAGCTCCTGCGCGATCAGGCGCAGCGTGTGCATGCGGCCTGGAGTTCCCGGGGTTATATGATGTCGCACGACGAGATTCGGGTTTGGAACTGGTGCGAGGCCTGTCAGCGGCGGGGGCTCGACGCCGGGGCGTTGCTGGCGGACAACGCCCGCACCTGTGTCCGGATTTTGCGCGAGGTCAATCCGGGCGGCCGCATCTATGTGTGGAGCGACATGTTTGATCCCGGTCACAACGCGCATCAGGATTACTATCTGGCGCGGGGCAATTTCGCCGGCTCGTGGGAAGGGCTTGATCGGGAGGTAATCCTTCTGCCGTGGTATTACGAGAAGCGGGCGGAGAGCCTTCAGTTCTTTGCCAGGCGCGGGCACCATCAGATCATCGCCGGCTACTATGACGGCGCCCCCGAAAAGATTCGCGATTGGCTGGACGCGGCCCGAACGGTTTCGGGCGTGGACGGCGTGATGTACACCACGTGGGAGGATGACTACCGAAACCTGGAACGATTTGCGGAGCTGACCCGGGAGGCGGGTCCGCTGCCGGCGAGCCGGCCCCGCTGATTCTGGATTTGCGGTAGAAAGGTAAAGCTGGCCCGGTGTGCGGCCGTCCCGGCCGCAGAACGGTGGTAAACCTCCAGCGGCTCGGTGAGGGAATTCCGGGCCCCGCCGTGAAATCCAGCGTTTGCCACGCGGACAAAAACCCGCCACATTGCTCGCGTCAGCCCCGGGCCGCCTGCATTGGTCGACGCCAGCAATCCTGGGAGCCAGGTTGAGAGGCGGGATGCGGTGGGTGGGCGGGGCGTGTGCGACTGGAAACTTCAAGCTGCAAACCGAGCCCGGGTTGACCGGGACGAAGGACAGACGATTATGCCGCAGGCCATCATGGATCCGGAGCAGGTGCGACGGTTCGCCGAGGAACTGAAGCGTTTCAACACCGATCTGCAGAACCGCATGTCGGCCCTGCAGGCGCGCTTTGCCGCGCTGGGCGACACGTGGCAGGACCAGGAACACTCCAAATTTTCCGAGGAATTTCGGGACACCCTGAAAGCCCTCAAGCGCTTCGCCGAGGTGTCCAATCAGCACACGCCCTATCTCCTGCGCAAGGCCCAGCGGATCGAGGAATACCTGAACCAGCGCTGAGGATTCCCGACAGGCCGCGCCCGCAACTGGTCGCATGCCCGAAAAAGCCCACGTCACTTCGGTTGAAGCCATCGACGATTTCCGGTCGAGCGTGATCGTCTATGTCAGCAAGGCCCGCCCCGCCCTGGAGGAGGTCACGTCCGAGGTCCTGCGCATGCGGCTCTGGCTGGAAAACGACCAGCGCGCCGTCCTGGAAGGCCTGGTGCGTCGCCGGCGGAAGGAACTGGAACAGGCGCAGGCTGCGCTGGCGAGCGCGCGCATGGCGGTGATCAAGCACGAGACCACCGCCGAACAAATGGCCGTCGGTCGCGCCAAGCGGAATCTCGAGGAAGCCGAGCACAAGCTGAAGCGATTGAAATACTGGGATCGGGAGTTTGCCACGGTGGTGGAGCCGCTGGCCAAGCAGTTGGAAAAGCTGCACACGGTGCTTTCCAGCGATCTGGGCAAGGCGGCGGCCCAGCTGCAGCGGGTGGTCACGCGGCTCAGCGACTACGCCGGGATTGCCCCGGCAAATTCGGCCGGAGCACCGGTCAGCGGCGGGGTGGAGCCGGGGGACAGCGGGGCTGCGACCGCGTCGCCGGCGGCGGGGACGGGCGAAGGGACGCCGGGTGGCGGGCCCGGGCCGGAAGTTTTATGAGCGCCTCCGGACAACGTATTGGCGCGCTGACGAAGGATTTGCTCAATCGTTGGCGGATGACGAAGGAGTCCTGGCGGGACGAGAAGGCCGATGAATTTGAGCGGGATTATTTGATCGAACTGCAGTCGAGCGTCGATAAATCCCTGCACGTGATGGAACAACTGGACAAGCTGATGACCAAAATCAGGAGCGAGTGTGAGTGACTTGATCGGAGTGAGCGAGACGCTGGAGCTGGTGGATCGCCTGCGGACGGCGGTTCGGGACGTGGCGAGGCGGGAGGAGGCTTTGCAGCGGGAGTTCACGCAGAAATCGGGCGCGATCCAGCGGCAACGGGAGCAGGAAACCGAGACGTTGAATACCCGGCATCCCGGGGAGCTGGCGGAGCTGGAGCAATCCTTTCACGACCAGCGCCGGCGCATCGATCAACGCCACGAACAGCGAAAGGCGCGCATTCAGGGGTTCCATCGGACGCTCAACAAGCGGGCCGCGCAGTGGATCGAGGACAAGGAAGGCCGGCGCAAGCACAAGCTCCAAACCGAAACGCTGCAGAATCAGCGCGGCCGCGAATCCGGCCTGGCCGCCAATGAGAAGGCCTTCAAGGAATACACCGCCGCTTTGGAAGTTGAACAGCAGGCGCTGACCGCGGCCCACGAAACTGCACGCGCCGCCTTCAAGGGATTTGGCCAGTATGCGCGGCTGATCGACACCGCCACACCGGATCGGTCGCCGGATGCCAGCCAGGATGAGCATCAACTGTTCGCCGAGTTGCGGGCGGCGCTCGATCAGGTGGACGCCGACGTGCGTGCGTATCGCCGGCTTTTGCTGCCGGCGGTGTTCCGCCTGTGGCCGCTCTGGCTGTTGGTGGCGCTGAGCCCGCCGGCCTTGGTGCCGTTGCTGAAGGGCTCGCACCCGGAATTTACCTTCGCCGTGGCCGGGGGCATTGCGGCCGGGCTGCTGGCCCTGGGTGTGGGATTGCATTTTTTGGCCGGCCGGCAGGGCTTGCCGCTCGCGGGGCGCATCGCGCGCACGCTGGCGCGCGCACGCCAGGTGCACGCGATGTGCGTGGAGAAAAGCGGCGGCCGTCATGACCGTGAACTGCAACGGATCGAGGCGGAGTTCCAGTCCACCGGCCAGCGCATTTCGGCGGACTGGCAGGCGATGCTGGACGAGGCGGAGCACGACCGCGCGACGTTGCCGGCGGCGCTGGAGGCCAAGGCGCGGCGCGCAGCGGCCACCAACGACCGGCTGCACCGGCTGCAATTGGACGCTCTGGATGCCCGGCAGGCCGAGGGACGGGCCTCCCTCCGCCAGGCGCACGCGGCGCAGACCGGTGAGATGCAGGCCGTGCTCGCGACGAAGGACTCCCGCCTGAAGGCCGAATTTGAAGCCCGCTGGCAGCCGTTGGTCAGCGAGTGGAAATCCGTCCTCGAACCGCTTTACGCGCAAGTCGAGGCCGCCAATGCCGCGGCCGCCCAAACGTTTCCGCCCTGGACCAAGGCGTTCGTCGACGGCTGGAAGGCGCCGCGGGATTTTGCCCATGCCGCCCGCTTTGCCCGGCTCGAGATCGATCTGGCCACGCTGGCGGAGGGGCTGCCCAAGGACTCGCGCCTCGCGCTGCCCGGTCCGGGGCGTTTTCCGCTGCCGCTGCCGCTGGTCTATCCGCAACAGGGATCCCTGTTGCTGGAAACCAACAACTCGGGCCGGGAGGAGGCGCACGCCGCGCTCAACAACGTCGTGCTGCGCCTGCTCTCGGTGGCCCCGCCCGGCCGCCTCAGCTTCACCGTGATTGACCCGGTGGGCCTCGGGCAGAGCTTCTCCGGCGTGATGCACCTGGCGGATTACGCCGAGCACGTCATCAACAGCCGCATCTGGACCCAGACCCAGCAGATCGAACAGCAACTGGCCGACCTGAACGAGCACATGGAAAAGGTCATCCAGATGTATCTCCGCAGCGACTACGCGACGATTGCCGACTACAATCTTCAGGCCGGCACCATTGCCGAGAAATATCACTTTGTGGTGGTGGCGGATTTCCCGAGCGCGTTCAGCGAAACTGCGGCCAAACGCCTGCTGAGCATCGCCACCAGCGGCGCGCGCTGCGGCGTCTACACCCTGATTCACTGGGACCGTCGCCAGCCGTTGCCCCAGGATTTCGCGGCCGAGGATCTTCGCCAGGGGAGCGTCAGTGTCACCAAGGGCCGCGAGTTTGCCTTCACCGACAATCTCATCCCCGGCGCGGCGCTGATCTTGGATGCGCCGCCGCCGGTCGAGCTGGCCACG
Organism: Limisphaerales bacterium; assembly: GCA_044229355.1. GTDB lineage: Bacteria > Verrucomicrobiota > Verrucomicrobiia > Limisphaerales > JADJPG01 > JBGARF01. The sequence goes on along the minus strand of JBGATF010000028.1, from coordinate 62,519 downwards.
GAATTCATCCACAAAGTTGGCGTGAGCAGCCGCGACTCGAATCGCGTGGAGGTTCCCTTTGAGCAGGTGGCCCCGGCGCCGGCCGAGCGGTGGTCGCTGGAGACCACCCAGGAGCTGCGCGTCGCGGTGGGGCGCACGGGCGCCACCAAGCTGCAGTACCTCGCCCTGGGCAAGGGCACGCGGCAGCATGGCCTGGTTGCGGGCAAGACGGGCTCCGGCAAGTCGACGTTGTTCCATGTGATCATCACCAACCTGTCCCTGTGGTGCAGCCCCGATCAGGTGGAGTTTTACCTGATCGACTTCAAGAAGGGGGTGGAGTTCAAATGCTACGCTACCCACCGCCTGCCGCAGGCGCGGGTGGTGGCCATTGAGAGCGATCGCGAGTTCGGACTCAGCGTGCTCCAGAAACTGGATGACGAGCTCAAACGGCGCGGCGATCTGTTCCGCAAGCTCGGAGTCCAGGACGTCGCCGGATACAAAAAGGCCGGTGGCACCGAGCCGATGCCGCGCACGCTGCTGCTCATCGACGAGTTTCAGGAGTTTTTCGTGGAGGACGACAAGATCGCCCAGACCGCGTCGTTGCTGCTGGACCGCATCGTGCGGCAGGGTCGTGCGTTTGGCATTCACGCGCTGCTCGGCTCCCAGACGCTGGGCGGCGCCTACACGATGGCGCGGACCACGCTGGGGCAGATGGTCGTGCGCATTGCGCTCCAATGCAACGAGGCGGACGCCTACCTCATCATGGACGACAGCAATCCGGCGCCGCGCCTGTTGTCGCGGCCAGGCGAAGGGATCTACAACGACGCAGCCGGAGCGATCGAAGGCAACAGTCCGTTTCAGGTGGTGTGGTTATCTGATGACACGCGCGACGCCGCGCTGGAGGACGTCCGCCAACTGGCGAACCAGAGCGGGCGCACCTTTCCCGGACCGCTGGTGTTCGAGGGCAACGCGCCCTCCGAGATCCGAGAGAATCCGCTGTTCGCGGCCCTGCTGGCGGCGCCCAGCGCCAAGGCGGTGCCGTTGCCGCGGATCTGGCTCGGCGCGCCGAACTCCATCAAAGGGCCGACCGAGGCCGTGTTCCAGCGCCAGAGCGGAAACAACCTGCTCATCGTCGGGCAGCGGGACGAAGCCACCCTGGCGATGTTCGCCGTCGGCTTGCTGGCGCTGGCGGCGCAATTTCCGCCGGGCACCGCGCGCTTTGTTGTCTGCGACGGCAGCGCGCCGGGCACTCCGCCCCGGGAGTATCTCGACCGGGTGTTACAGCGGATGCCGCACGGCCTGACGGTGGCCAAGGCCGGCGACCTGCCGTTGGTGATGAAGGATCTGGCGGACGAGCTGGCGCGTCGCCTGGAGGATCCCGCCGGCGCCGAAGGGCCGCCCATCTTTTTGTTCATCCACGGCCTGCAGCGGTTTACCAGGCTGCGGTGGGAGGAGGACTTTGGGTTCAGCACGCCGGATCCGGACGCGCCGCCGAATCCGGCCGTGTTGTTGAACACGATTTTGACCGAAGGCACCCGGCTGGGGTTCCATGTGATCGCCAGCTGCGACACCTTTAACAACTTGAACCGGTTCCTCAGCCGCAAGGCGCTTGCCGAATTCGAGCTGCGCGTGCTCTTCCAGATGAGCGCAAATGACAGCGCCAGCCTGATCGACAGCCCCAAAGCCAGCAACCTGGGACTGCATCGAGCCTTGTTCTTCAACGCCCAGGAAGGGCACCTCGAAACGTTCCGGCCTTACGCCTTGCCGGAACCGGATTGGATCGACGAGGCCGGCGCTCGTTTGAACGAGGCGGGTCGAGGGCGGTAAACGGGAAGCCTCCGTCCGTGGCGACGTGTTTGCTTTAAGTCGCAGGACTGGAAGTGGCCGTGTGGACAGGATGGCGTTGGCGCAGCAAGCGCATGACCAGCGTGCCGAAAACCGCGGGAGGGATGCAGGCGAGACACACCAGGCCGAGCAGTGCGATGGCCGCCAGGTCATTGGCTCGAAACGCGGCCGAGGCGGGCCGGCTTGCGGCACCCGGCGGGCTCAGCGTGCCGGGGCGAGTCGTTGGCTCGAAGGTCAGGCGATCCAGGGTCCCGGCCAGGCGGGCAACTTTTTCTGCAGCCGGCTGGCCGTAGGAAACTTCAATCGTGCGCCGACCTCCCGCCAGCGCGGAGAAGCGTGACTCCACGGAAAGGATGGCGCCCGGCGGGAGAGGTGCATAGTGCGCACGCACGGCCAGGCGGGGGGAGTCAAAGCTTTGCGACATGCCGATCAGGCCGGGTTCCACCGGCTGGCCGTTCACGCAAAGAATCAAATCGTTCAGGATGCGCCGGCCAATCTCCCGCCCGCGCCCGCGCCACTCGGCTGGATCAATGCGCCCGTCTCCATTCCGATCCACTTCACGGGCGAAGGCCAACTCGGAGGGATTGAGCAGCAATTCCAGGTGTAGCCCACGTGCGTCGGTCTTGAGATGAAGCTGGCTGGCTGACCAGACGCGAGCCGGGCCTCCGAAGGCCGGTCCGATCCCGAGGAAGAATAAGCCGAGGCCGGCGACGAGATGCCAACGCCGCGAATTGACTGGCGCTTTCATACCGTGGGTCAGCGTGCCCCGAACACCCTCGGCGCCGCCTTGATCTGAGTCAAATCCTGCGGACCGAAGGTTTGGGCCCGTCGGCGGATTGACGGTCCGCTCCGTGGTCGGTGAATTTGACGGGCGGGCCCGCGGCCCGCCCGATTGGTCCTAGAGCCGGGCGACGAGCAACTCGCGTTGGAAAATGAGTTCCTTGGGGATGCTGTCGTGGAGTTTGAAGAGCAGTTCGTTCTCTTCGAGAATCTCCTTTTTCCATTCCTCGACGGAGATGGATTGAGCCTCGTCCAGGTGCGCCGGGGTGAATTTGGGAAGGCCAGTCAGATCGAAGTCCTGGGCACGGGGCACCCAGCCAAGCGGCGCCTCCTCGGCGCCCGCGCGCCCGTTGCAACGGTCGAAGATCCACTTGAGCACCCGCATGTTTTCGCCGAAGCCGGGCCAAAGAAAATTGCCCTGCGCGTCGCGCCGAAACCAGTTCACGCAAAAAATGCGGGGGATGTGGCGCAGGTAGCGCCGCATGCGAATCCAATGGCGAAAATAATCACCCAGGTTGTAGCCACAGAAGGGCAGCATGGCCATCGGGTCCCGGCGAACCTGCCCCTTGCCGCCCACGGCGGCGGCCGTCATTTCGGATCCCATCATGGCCCCCACGTAGACGCCATGGATCCAGTTGAACGACTGAAAAATCAGCGGCAGCGTGGTCGCCCGCCGTCCGCCGAAGACGATGGCCCCGATGGGCACGCCTTCCGGTGACTCCGCCTCCGGAGCCAACGACGGGTTGTTGCGCATGGGCGAGGTGAAGCGGCTGTTGGGATGGGCGCACTTTCCTTCGGACTCGGGCGTCCAGGGATCACCCTTCCAGTCCAGGCATTGGCGCGGCGGATCGCCGTCCTTGCCTTCCCACCAGACGTCTCCATCCGGCGTCAGGCCGACGTTGGTGAAGATGGTGTCCCGCTGGATGATTTTCATCGCGGTGGGGTTCGACTTCCAGTTGGTCCCCGGGACCACGCCGAAATAGCCGGCCTCGGGATTGATGGCGTAGAGGCGGCCGTCGGCTCCGGGTTTCATCCAGGCGATGTCGTCGCCGACCGTCCAGATTTTCCAGCCCCGGAAACGCTCGGGCGGGACCATCATGGCAAAATTCGTTTTTCCACAGGCGCTGGGAAACGCGGCGGCCACCCACATCTTTTCGCCCGCGGGCGATTCGACGCCGAGGATCAACATGTGCTCGGCCAGCCAGCCCTCCTGGCGCGCCAGGTGGGAGGCGATGCGCAGGGCAAAACACTTCTTACCAAGCAGCGCATTGCCGCCATAGCCGGAGCCGACGGAGATGACGGTGTTGTCGTAGGGAAAGTGGGCGATGCAACGCCGGTCCGGGTCGAGATCCAGCAGGCAGTGCAGGCCTCGGTTGAAGTTGCTGCGATCGCCGAGGACTTCCAGCGCCACGCGGCCCATCCGCGTCATGATGCGCATGTTGAGGACGACATAGAGGGAGTCCGTCAACTCCACCCCGACGCGCGCCAACGGCGACCCGGGCGGCCCCATCAGGTAGGGGATCACATACATCGTCCGGCCCCGCATCGAGCCGCGGGCGAGATCGTATAATTTCTTGTACATCGCCGCCGGCTCGCACCAGTTGTTGGTCGGGCCGGCCTCATCCTGGGTCGGCGTGCAGATATAAGTGACGTGCTCGGAGCGCGCGACGTCATTGGGATGGGATCGATGATAATAACAGCCCGGCCACTTTTGCTGGTCGAGCTTGATCAGGACGCCCGTCTTCACCGCGAGCGCGGTCAGCGCCAGTTTTTCGGACTCGGTCCCGTCACACCAGACCACCTGATCCGGTTGGCAGAGATCGGTCATTCGTTGGACCCACGCGAGAAGGTCAGGGTTGGATGGGCTCAAGGTCGGCGAGGTAGTCATGGCACTGATCGATGAGACCGGAGGCAGTTCGCAGCGCAGCCGGCCACGGCCCGAGACTATTCGACGCGTGGCCGGTTTGGCAAACCGTTGCGTGACGGCGGGGGCGGGCATGGCTCACGCCGCCCCGGTCCGCCCTGAAACCACCGGCCCGCGCGCGCCGGAATGAAAATTCCTGCGGATCTGAATGAGGCGCCGCGCGTGGATTGGGGAGCCCGCTAAAGCATCCCGGGGACCTTGGTCACGAGGTTTTCGAGCTCCTGGAACGGCCCGAGCGGTTTGACCTTCTTTTCGTAGCGTTCGAGGTTCGGCTGGCCGGACCGGATCTTGTAGGCCACCCGATCGTCCTTCACGATAATCAGGGCCTTGAAACTCCAGCCCGTGACGCGGGTGTATTTTTTGAACCCGAAGACGTCGAGGGCCACGTTGCCGTAGCGTTTGCTGTTCACGATGTCCAGCTCGAGTTCGTACGCGTGGCAGGTGTCCTTGGCTTCAATGCACGCGCGCACGTCAGGCTGCAGATCCTGCAGCCGGATCGATTGATTGGGGATGAAACGTTCGATGAGATCGAGGTAGGTCAGCACCTTGACGTTGGGCGTGGTCGCCGGATCGAACCCAAGGGCCTTCAGCTCGTCCAGCGACGTATGGTGCGGGGTGATTTTGTCGAACGCCGCCTGGGCTTCCTCGTAATTGTGCCACGGGGTGCGCGAGGTTTTGGACTCGACGGGCAGCAGCGAACGACATCCCGTGGCGGTCAGGACCACGGCTAGAAACGACAAGCGCATGGCGAAGGATTTCATAAACCTTTCGGCGTTTTCCCATCCTCAGGATTTTAAAGAACCCGGCAAACTGACGCCCCATCATAGCACAGGCCTGTCATTAATACTAATGACGGCAATGTGGCGGACTAATGTCAGCCCAGCGTCGCCGGCGGGAGCGCCCATTCGCCGTTAATCAGGCTGGCGGCCACGGGCCCGCGGTGATGGACCACCGCAGCGGCGCTGTCCTTGTCCGTGCCGCTAAAGGGGATCGCGATCACATCGGCCAGGGCGCCCGGCCCGAGCCAGCCCAGCTCCGCGGCCCGGCCCAGCGCGCGCGCGCCGTTGATCGTCGCCATGCGGATGATGGTTTCCGGTGAGGCAGTGGGGGTGATGGCTTGCAGGGCCGCCATTTCGGCGAACAGGTCGAGCTCCAGCGGTTGCGCGCCCGCGCGTCGGACGCTGGCCAGGCTGTCTGTGCCGAGGCACAGGTTCACGCCAGCGGACTCGAGTTCCTCCCGGGGAAACTTGAGATGGCGAAAATAGTCATGGCTGCGCGGGCAGTGGACGACACTGACGCCGTTGCGACCGAGCAGGCCGGCGTCCATCCGCCACAGATGATTGACATGGACGGCGAGGAGATTCTCGTCGAGGTAACCCCTCCGCTCGAGATGCTGGACGGGTGAGCCCAGGCCGCAGTCGGACATGTCCCGCTGATTTTTCAGCCAGTCGAACATGGGTCCGTGCCGGTACATGAACATCGCGAACTCATCCTCGCTCTCGGCCACGTGGGTGGTGAGGCGCCAGCCGCGCGGGCGGGCGGCATCGGCGGCTGCGTCGAGCAAATCGATCGTGGTGGAGTAGGGGGCGTGCGGCGACAGGCCGACGCTGCCGGGAGCGGGCGCGAGGGATTCGAGGCGGCGGACAGCCTGGTCGACCACGGCGCGGGCGGCGGGGTTGGGCTTGAGGTGAAGCAGTTCCTGGAACGAGATCACGCGGAGCGGCGTGCAGCGCCAGATATCCGGCAGCAACTCGGGCATGGCTTCCACGTCGGCGACGGTGGTTGTGCCGGTGCGCAGCAACATGGCGGCGCCGTCCTGCCAGGAGCGGGTGAAGTCCTGCGTGGTCCAGGAGGATTTCAGGGCGACGATGGCCTTAATCCAGTCCGTGAACACCCGCGGGGGCAGGATGTGCCCGGCCATGGACGTGTAGTCGAGGTGGCAGTGGGCGTTGATCAGGCCGGGCAGGACGAGGCGCTCCCCGAGGTCGAGGCAGTTTTGTGGCTCGCGGGCCTTCGGCCGGTCGGGCCAAGGCCCACACCAGGCGATGCGATGGCCCTCGATGTAGAGGCCCCCATTTTCGATCGGGGCGCCGGCGATCGGAAGCACCCAGCGGGCGCGCAATCCGAGGTTCATGAGTCAAGCAAAGCGGCGAACGGGGCGTGCCCGTTCGCCGCGGCAAGGGGTCGTTTGTCCGGTCAGAGCTCGGCGTCCTGGCGGCGCCGTTTGCTCGCCGCGGCCTCGGTGTGTTTACGGGCCTTGGCCTTGCTGTGCCGCTTCCGAATCTGCTGCTCGATCTTTTTGGTGACCTTGTCGATGGCCGCGTAGAGATCGCCGTCGTAGTCCTCCGCGTAAAGATCCGGCCCGCGCACGCCCAGGCGGATGGCGCACTTGAACTGCCGCTCCGGCGCCTTGGTATTGTCATGTTCCAAGCTGACGCGCGCATCGATGGCCCAGCGATCGTAGTGCTCCAGCTTGTCGATCCGCACCAGCACGTGGTCCTCAATCGCTTTGGTCAAGGTCACGTTGTGCGTGGTTAAAATAAATTTCATGGCGGAAGAATGGCCGGCGGTCCTGGGGAAATCCAGCGAAACCATTTCCGGCCAGACGGCCCGGACGGCCTCAAGGTCGGCCTCGGTTCGCCGGCGCCATGCGCGCGCGATTACTTCGGCGAACGGGCCGCGCTGTCAGGTTTTTTGGGGGCGTCCATGAAAGCCAAGGAGTCCGGCTGGCGTTTCGTAAAGAATGGACCGCGCGACCGACAGCGCCTCGGCGACGGAATACTGGCGGCGGGTCACGCGTTCGGCGAGCGCGCCGGCGAGCTGCCGGCGCAGCAGGATGGCCTTCGCGTAGGTCCACTCCACACAGTAGGCATCGCTGAAGAACGCCACCTGTTTGTTGACGGGAAGCATGTCGAGCCGCTCGCTCAGGACTTGCCGGATGGCGTCGGGGAAAAAGTTGTGCCACCAGCAGCCGGCCAGACTGAAATTTGGCAGCTCGCGGGCCAGCGTGCAGAGCGCCTGGTTCGCGTGCCGGCTGGCGAGAAAACACTGGAAGCGCAACCGCGGGTGCCGCGCGATCATTTCGCCCAGATCCCGAATGGTCCGCTGTGACAGCCGGCTGCCCGTCTCGAAGGGAAGGGGCTCGGCGCCGAGGCTGAATTGGAACACGAGCTCCTCGCCCCGCTTTTCCAGTTCGGTGAGGAACCGCTCGTGCACGTACGAGGCATAGGTGTCGCGTTCGGCCGGGCCGGCGAGGGCGCGGCGCTGCAACGCGCGTTCCATCTCGTCGTCCGGGACGTCGCGAAATTCGATGTCGGTTGAGATGTGCGTCGCCGTGGCCAGCACCTGCCCGTAGGGAATCGCCGTCACATAATGACGGATCGCCGCGTGCACATCCTCCAGGCTGACGATGGCCCGATCCGGCCGCGGGCGGACCGGGCCCCCGATCGGAGCGGGGCTTTCCGGCGTGCGGCCCCAGCATCGCTCCAGCTCATAAAGCGCGGTGTCGAATTCGCCCCACTGGCAGCGGGTGAAAAAGCCCCACTCCAGCGCATATTGCAGGCGATCGTCGTCCTGGCCGTTCCCGCGCCGGGCCAATTCCGTGCCCGAGCGACGAATGTTGAGGCGATCGAGAACCTGGTGGTGCCATGCGCGATCATCCGCCCGCTCCCGAATTCGATCGTGCAGGCGCAGCCAATTTTCTCCGGTGATGGGCTCGCGCCAGTCATAAAGGTCTTCGAGGATCAGCCGCACCGCCCAGAACGAGCTCGTATTACGGATGCGCGGCAGGAACGGCATGACGGCGGACAAGCGGCGCGTCGCCTCGCGCGAGTCGGGCCAGCGGGGATACTGGGTCAAACGCGCGCCATCCGGGCAGCCCGCCGCGTAGAGGTCGCTCACCACCATGTGATAAAGGAGAACGTCGTGCAGTCCGCGCGCCCCCAGCCGGCCACCGACCAGGTGGGTGTGGATGTCAAAACACGGCAGGCTGGCCAGGCCGTTTTCGATCTCAAGGATGAGAGATTGCGTTTGCATGGTGCTCGGGGCGCAACACTGGAAGAACTTCGAGCGTGAAGCAATCCGCGATGATCACGAGTGCGTCAGCATCGACAAAACAATCTCCGCGGCGGCGCCGACGACCTCACCGAGCATCTCGGGGATGCCGGAGGTGGGGAAGGAACTTCCCGCGGTGGCCCCGGTCCAGGCTGAAGCAACGCCGGACTGCGCGGCCTGAAGCCGGGCTCGTTCCTGAGCCAGCTCGGCCTTTTCGCGGGCGCGGGCTGATTCGAGCCCGCCCGCCCGGATGAAGGCCACGATGCGTTGCAGCTCCTGGGCGTCAAACCACGTGCCATGGGCGCGACACACGTCCACCACCACGCCGGAGTGTTTCGCAAAGTTGACCCGGTGCATGAGCTGGCGGCAATGCGGACACGGAACGTAGCGGACCGGGCCGATGGCGGTCGCGCCGGGCGCCGCCGGGCCCGGGGCGTTTGCCTCGCCCGGCAGGGGAACCCGCCGCTCCGCTTGCTCACAAATCTGCAGGAACGTGGCGGTGTCCAGCCAGATGCCAAAACACTTGGCGCACTCGTGTAATTGCACGTCTCCCAGCCGCCCGCGCAGCAGCGGGGAACGGCAGCCCGGGCACAACTGGTCGGTGGGCTCGGGTTCCCACCGCGTGGCCGGGCTGCCACACGACGGGCAATAGCGGGCGTCCCGGAACATGAGCTGGAAGCAGGAGGGACACGACAACGTGGCCAGCCGCGCACCGCAGTGGGCGCAGGCGTTCTCGGTGCTGGCCACGGCCGCGCCGCAGGAATGGCAGTGGAGTGTCCCCGCGTTCATGACGCGGACTCTGCCGTGATCTTGGCGGATCGGCGATTCCAAATTCGGCCGGAGGTTCTGCCGACCCGACGAACCATGCGGCGAGCCTTGCCGGAGTCGTTCACCAGTCGGTGGGGCGGTAATCCTTGAGAAATTTTCCCCAGATGTGCTGCCCGGTGTTGATGCCGTCGATGATGGGATCGACGATGCGCGCGGCGCCATCCACGATGTCGAGCGGCGGATGGAATCGATGCTCGTCCTGTTTGCGGGTCGCGATGTGCACCGGGTCCTCGTCCGTGACCCAACCCGTGTCGACGGCATTCATGTGGATGCCGGACGCGTGATAATCCGCGGCGGAGGTCCGGGTCATCATGTTCAACGCCGCCTTCGCCATGTTGGTGTGGGGGTGGCGCGTGGTCTTGAACTTTCGATAGAATTGCCCCTCCACGGCCGACACGTTGACGATGTGTTTGTCGCGACCCGGGGATCGTTCCATCAGCGGCTTGAGGCGCGCGTTGAGGATGAACGGGGCGACGGCGTTGACCAGGTGAACTTCCAGCAATTCGACTGTGGGCACCTCGTCCATGAGCAGCCGCCAGGAGTTGCGGTCCCGCAGGTCAACCTGCTGCAGATCTTGATCGAGGCGTCCCTCGGGAAAGAGCGCTTTCTGGGCGGCCAGCTCGTCAGGGAGGAGCGGCACCTGGGAAAGTTCGGCGGCGTGGGTCAAGCCGACGACGCCAGACAATTTTCGGTGCGCCAGCGGGGCGGCGCCCTCGGGCAGCAGGTGATAGCCGCGCAGGCCTTCGTATCCGCCCACGAGCCCGCGCAGGGACGCGGGCAGATCGGTCGCCGCTGACATTTCCCGGGCCATCATGTGTTCATAAAAGTCCGGCGGGCGTCGCACGGTCTGGCAGGCATTGTTGACGATGAAGTCCAATCGCGAGCGGGTTTCCTGCAAGTGGCGGCAGAACGCTTCGACACTCGGCGTGTGCCGAAGATCCAGGCCGAAGATCTCCAGCCGGTCCCCCCAGTCCTTGAAATCCGGCTCGGCCGCGTAGCGCTGGGCCGAGTCGCGGGGGAATCGCGTGGTGACGATCAGGTGCGCGCCGGCGCGCAGGAGTTTGATGCCCGCCTGGTAACCAATCTTGACCCGGCCGCCGGTCAGCAGGGCCACGCGACCGCGCAGGTCGGCCAGCTCCGACCGCTTGCGAAAGTTCAGCTCCGCGCAGGTCGGGCACAGCTGATCGTAAAAGTGGTGGATGGCCGTGTAGTCCTGCTTGCAGATGTAGCAGTTCTGCGGCTCGACGACCTCGTGAAAGTCCGGGTCGTCCACGACCTCCTGTTGGCCAAAGTCGGCCGGCGGAAAGACGTTCGGCGTGGTGAAGACCTTTTGCCGGCGCAACTGCCGGATGCCAGTCTCGTTCAGCTTCGTTTGATCCTGCTGCACCTTGTCGGCCTTGCGCTGGCGGATCCGCGCCTTGACCAGCCGACGACGGGCGCGGACGTCGGGGCAATACACTTCTCCCGCTGCGGTCAGGAGGCGGGTGCGTTCCTCGAGGGACAGTCCCGCGAGCACGGCGCGATTGGCTGCGACCTGCTCGAGCAATTCGGCCGCCGCCCGGATTTGCTCCGCGGTCGGCAGAGGCGCGCTGGGCGCACCGGGGGAGCTCGGCGCGACGGGTGCCTGGTCGCGATTTTGATCAAGATTCTCGGGCGTCACAAAGGGGCGGACGGTAGCAGGCGCCGCTGGGGAGAGCGAGGGCCAAATCATTTGCCATTTGTCAGTTGTCATTTGGAATTTGGAATTTGGTATAGGCGGCGCGGCGTTACGAAACGCCGGTTGTGCTGGGTGGATTTGCTTGTTAAGAAGGAGCGTCGATGAGTGGCAAATACAGCTTCAATCTGAAGAGTGAAGAGCGGCGCCGTCCGCTGCCGGCGAAGATTATCATCGGGCAGCACGAGACGGAGACCGCGGCGGATGTGCTGCTCAAGCTCGTCGGGTTCCTTCTCTTCTTCCGGGAGAACATCCAGATCGAGCCGCGGCTTCACGATGACAACATTCCCTTTATTCCGGATTTGCTGGCGGTGGACTACACGTTGCAGCCCGTGCTTTGGGTGGAGTGTGGAGAAACTTCAGCCGCCCGGCTGGACCGGCTGGCGGTGAAGGTGCCGGCCGCCGAGATCTGGGTGGTGCAGCGATCCCGCCAAGAGGTCGACGTGTTGCATCAGATGATGGTCCGGGCGGAGCTGCGGACCGATCGATACGGTCTGGTCGGGCTGGACCCGGAGATGTTCGATGAATTGTTGGGGCTTCTGGCTGCGCGCAACGAGCTGACCTGGTTCCACGGCAGCTTCGATCCGCCGACCCTGCAGTTTGAGTTCAACGGCCTCTGGTTCGACGCTGGGTTCGAGGTGTTGCGATTTTAGAATTCGCGCAACGCGGGCGGGCCACCGTTCGGTGGTCGAACAATGAGATGGCGCCAGCCAGCCGGAATGGAGGCGGGTCCACTGGTTCCGCTGTTGTTGGAGTAGCCCTTGCTGCTGCGTTCCTGAATGCCGTAATGCCCGGGGCGCTCCTCGAAAGTGACAGTCCGCTCCGCCTCGCCAAACGATCCCAAATCAGAGCTGATCCAGTTATCGGACATGGCGAGCAGATATTTGGTGCGTTCGTGACCGATGGTCGCATTCAGCTGTTCGACCCAGTCTCTTTTCAATTCCTGTCCTTCGGTGGGAAAGGAGGAGACCATAAAGCTGAACGATGCGGAGCGTGCTTCATGCGGCCCGGATGCGGAAGCCGGCTCGAGGCTCACGTGGAGGCGCTCCAGCGCTTGGAAACGCTGAACCATGTCCCGAGTTGCCTGCTGGACCGCGTCGCGCTCGCCCTCGGTCAAACCCAGGACGGTGGCGGCGTCCTCGTGCAGCTGATATTCGGTCGGAGGCTGAGCCATGCGACCGGGAACCGGAATCTGATCGACCACGGCAAGCATCGCAGCGACGGATGGGCGGTCGGATTCATCAAGGCTGAGCGCCGCGTCGGCGAGGGATTGTTTGTATTCGGCGGTCAGGCGGGTGGCCTCATCCGGTGACAGGTCGGCAAGGCTGCCGAATTGGGGGTGAGTCTCAGCGAAGGAGCGTCCCACTCGATTGAGCAATCGCATGACTTCGGGCGCCATGGCCCGCGCGGGACTGTCAGCGGCGCGAAAGCCCGGCAAGCCGAGGGAAATCAGAACGTTCTTTTGAATCCAACAAAACTCATTGGTCGCAGACCAGTCGGGCGTGGCGTCATGCGGTGCCGAATCGCTGACGACACTTCGTGCGCGCGAATCACGCTTTCGCCGTGCATGGCTGGCGGCCGCCGACCTCAGCGAGGCCTGTTCGATCTCGATGCGGGCGATTTCGTTGCTGACGTCGAGCGCGCGGATCTGGGCCGCGTCCAGCGCGCGTTCAAGATTGGCAACTTCGGCCGTGGTTCCCCGAAGCTGCAGCTGCAAACGGATCGACCATCCTCCGCCGAGGGCAAAGACAAAGACGAGGACGATGACGAGACCTTTTTTCATCGAGTCGGGCCTGATTTGGGGGCCGCCCACGCCGCCAGCCGATCCCACTCCGTCCGCAAGGACGGCGCCGTGGCTGGATTAAGCAGGTGGCGATCGCCGCCGAACTGCATGCTATCCTGGCCGAACGTAACCTGAATGGAGAGGCCGGGCGGCAGGCCGATTTGGGCTGGAGGTTCCAGCGTGATGCCGCGCTCGTAGCCCTGGAAGTTCCAACGCTGGGAGCTGTGGCCGGACAGTTCGAAGTAGTCGCCTTCGGGTGGCGGCTCGCCCGGAGCGGGCAATGGCCGATCGACGGGTGCAAGGTCCAAATAACGCACGGCGAGTTCGGCTCGTTCGATCCCGAGAAACGACCGGAGCTGCTCTCGAAGGTGGACGCGGGTGGCGTTGGCTTCCGGTTCGTAGCGATGGATGCGAAAGTGGATCGGCTCAGCAGCTGGGTCCGCTCCGCCCGGGCGCTGGGCAGGACCTGGAGGCAGGCGTTCGAGGTGCGCCTCCTCGAGGGCGCTGATCTCGGAGAGGTAGGCGTCAACCGACTGTTGCAGCTGGGTCGCCTGTTCCGGCGATAGCGACAGGACAGAAACGATGGCGGGCTGGATTTTCCAGTCTTGATCGACCGCGTTAATCCGCAGCCGGCCGAGCATTTCTTTGGGCACCCGGGCGAGGGGCGAGGAGTCGTTCCAGACGGCGTCAGCCGGGTTTGCGAAGTCGCGCTGAGGCCCAGCCAAACCAACCGGAGTGGAAAGAAGGTCCCGCATGCCCGCGAGCTTCTGGGCGGCAGCGTCGCGCCGTGCTTCGATCTCGACGGCGGACGACTGGGCCAACGCCAGGCGGCTCCTCAGATTTGCCCGGGTGGCATCCGCGTGCTGTTGCGCCTGCATTTCGAACGCGAGGGGCAGAGCCATGATCCCAATGGTCAGCGCAGAAGCGGTGGCGGCTTGCGGTTTGGTCAGGTTCATGAGTTTGCCGGCGATCCAGCCCGCGGTGAGAAACTTCGAAGCGCCGCCGCCGGCCAATCCGGCCTGGGTCGCGCGGGCCACCAGATAAGCTGGAGCCGCGGCGCTCGCTTCGGCGAAAAGGGCGCCGGCGCCGGCACCCATGCCGCTCAAGGCAAAACCCCGTCGCTGAAAGAATGTGGTCAGCTTGGCGAGGGAACTGGTCACCCGCTTCTGGGCGGCGTCTTCGCTGATGCCGAGCGCAAGGCCAATCTCTCGAAACGGTTTGTTCTCGAAAAAGCGGAGCAGGACCGCGATCCGGTCGCGTTCGCGCAGTCCCGTGAGCGCCTCATCGAGGAATGGCACGATCGTGGCCCAGGGCGACTGGCCGTCTCGCGCAATCTGGTGCAGCTCGCCGGCGACCGATTCCCGGCGCTGCCGCCGAAGTTCGGCGCGCAAGGCCTGACGGGCTTCGAGCAGGGTCGTGCGGTAGAGCCAGCCCGAAATGGTTTTGGCTCGGCGCAGGGTGGCGGATTTCCTGGCCAGGGCGAGGAAGACGTTTTGCGTGATCTCTTCGGCGAGCGACGCGTCGCCCACCTGACGCTGCGCGGTCGCATAGACCAGGTTGGCGTGCCGTCGCACCAGCGCGGCAAAAGCCGATTCACTGCCGGCGTCGGCGAATTCGTTCAGCAAGGCGTCGTCGCTCATGGGCGATGGTTGTCACCCTAATACTGCCGCAGCCCGGCGAAATCCGAATTCGTTTTCGCATGGCTGATAAGTGTCCACAGCGGTCCGCACCGGCGTCGCTGCGGCGAACGTGCCCTCCCGTTGCGCCGCAATGGCTGGTAGGGCGGGCGCTCCGCCGCCGCCGCCGAGGGCGTGTTGCGGCCGGCTTGAGAGTTTGTGCGCGGCGAACGGTCAGGGTTGTTCGCAGGGAGCGGCGCGCTGCGACGAGCGCGCCTCTACCTTCCCCGGTGCCCGGTCAGCGCGCCTGGCCGAGGGCGGCGCGGTAGGCGCGGCCGGGGAGTTCGGTGGAATTCGGGTCGGTATAGTTGATCGTGCCGGTGGCGGTGTCGGTGGTGAGCAGGTCGTGCCAGTTGGTCAGGTTCACGCTGGCCTGCAGACGAAAGACACGGTTGGTCTCGCCCGTGATTCGCAGCCGGGCCGGGTTGGCGCTGACGATTTCGATCCGGGGCGCGGTGGGTTCCGGTCGCGTCAGCAGGGGGAAGGCGGTGTCCCGAACCATGGCGGCGACGCCGACGGCTCCTGGATACGCCGTGGTGTTGGGCAGGCCCGGGCGGGCGATGGCGAGGTGGCCAAACAAATTGGCGCCGGCCGGCAGCGTGTAGGCCGGGACGACCACGTGGTTGGAGTTGCCGGTCAATGCGCTGGTCGCGAACGGAGCGGGCGTTTGGAACACGACGTTGCTGAGCCCATCGACGATGACCACCTGGACTTGGTCCAGCGCCTGGGCGCCGGAGTTCGTCCACCGGATCTCAACGTCGGCCGTCGTGTCGACGGCCTGGATGGCGTTGAATGTCGTGACGCGGAGGACGGGCGGCACTCCGATGGGCACTCCAAGGATGGTGAAATTGAGATCCGCCGATTGAACGCCGTCGTTGAGCGTTTCGAAGGTCATCAGATAGCGGCTGGTCAGGCCGCCGTTCGGATACGCGGCCTCCAGTGCGGCGGCGGAGTCAAAGATCTCCTCGTAGCGAAGCGCGCTGTCGTTGGCCGTCAGCGCCAGCACGCGCTCCGGCGTGCCTCCGGGCGGATCGACGGTGGCGCTGAGCACGGCGCCTGGGGATCGGGCGAGCACGGCGCAATTAAAGCCAAAACCGCCAGTTGGCTGGGCAACGGGCACTCCCGGGCCGGATTGGACGAACTGCTGAGACTTGACCATCCCGTAAACGGTCGCGTCCGCCGATTGGGCCGCACCTGGGAGGCAGGCCACGACCAGCGACAGACCGAACGGCGTCAACCAGGTCCGGACGGGTACGACAGGATTCATCGCGCCATCTTATATCTCGTGTGGGCCGCCGGGGCGAGTCCGGATTTGAGCCAACGGCCGGGTCCATGGACGGCTGCTTTAGCGGTTCTTGCGGGCTTTGCGCTTGGCTTCCAAGAGGCGGCTGGCCATCGATTCGGGTTCGTTGGGCTGGCCGGGCTTGTCGGGAGATCCCGCCGGGGAGGGCTCGGAGGGATTTGGGATCGATGCACGAGCTGGCTCCGGACTTGCAGGCGGGGCGGCGGGGCCGGCGACCGCGGGCGGCTGGGTGGGTTGGAACAAATCCGCGCGTGGTTCGGCGGACGTGGTCTTGCTGCGCACTTCGTCGCGCCGGGCCAGGAGCGAGGCGAGGCTTTGGTCGGCCTCGGCCGGGCGCGGAATTCCTTTCCAGAAAAGCGCGGTTCGTTTGGCCCACGAGAGCAGGCGGGAGAGTTCGTCCCGTTCCAGCTGGATGCGGCGGAGGCCGACGTCGAGGACGAACAGGAGAATCGCCACTTGAAGCAGGGTTTCCCACCAGTCCACGGGCTGAAAGGTGCGTCTTCGTTGATGGAGGAACGGGTTTTCGCCCGGTGGAATGGGAGCCGGTTGACCGGCGTTGGGGGCGGCCGCCGGAGGCTGGAGCAGGCGGCCGTCGCCCGCCTCGGCCAGCCGTCGGAGCAAGGGAAGATTTGCATCGGGGGCGGTGAATTCCGGGGAGTAGTTGACGCTGGCCCCGATGGCTTGGGCGCCTGCGAGTTTGCCATCCTTGAGCTCCATGAGATTGAGCAGATAGGAGCCGACCTCACGGGTGGGAAACTTGGCTTCGTAACGGCCCGGGCCGGTTTGTTCGAGGCGGACCGTGCTGCGCTCGCCTTTGGGGCCGATGACGACGGACTGGAGATTGAGAAAATTGCGATACTCGCCCTGCTGGTCGAGGGCTTCGACGCTCAGGTGACCTTCTCCTTTTTCGATCGAAAGGTCCGTCGTGAAGTCGGCGTTTTCAATGCGGCGCAGGCTCCATTGTGCGATCTGCGACCAGAACTGGCGATACTGCGCCCAGCTCAGCCAGGCCTTCGCCCAGCGGGCCTTGGCGTCGCTGGTCCACGCCACGGCGCGGCCCAGTCCATACTGCCAGTGAGCCAGCAACGGGTCACCCTTGTCAGTGACGAGGGGCAGCTCCGCGCGGGGTTTCGGGGTGGTGCAAACGTAGCCTTGGAGCGTGGGGTAGGCACCCAGGCCCCGCGTCAGCTCCGTATTCGCGACGAGCCGCGGCACAAAGGGATCTTCGTAAATCGCCGACTTGAGAATGACCGCGGCCTCCTTGATGAAGATCTGCGGCAACTGGGCCGGGTTTTGAATGTTGTAAAAGCGGCCCTGGCCGCGCTCCGCCATCCACACCATCGTGTCGGGTCCGGCGTGGCCGCTAATCAAGACCGTGCTGACGGTCTCGCGCGACGTGACGATGTCCTTCATCAGCGTTTCCGGCGGCGCGCCGGGATCGCCGTCGCTGAACACGATGATGTGCTTGAGATTGGCCGTGGATTTTTTGAGGGCCTGATGAGCGAGCGTCATGACGCCCTGGAAGGTGGGCAGGTCGCCCTGGTTCATGCCGGCGATACGCCGGCCGTGCTCGCGTTTATCGCCGACCGGAGTCAGATCGACGAGCCAGCGTTCGGTGCCGTCCCAAAGGATGACGCCGAGCTCGTCCTGCGGGCCAAGCGCATCGAGCACGCCGAGCGCGCAGTCGCGGGCCACCTGGTTGCCATTGCCGAACTCCATGCCATGCATGACAAGCGCGACCGCGCCCTTCGGCAGGACCTTTTTCGAGTCGAGCTCCATGTTGACGGGCAGCGTGTTTTCGAGCGGGGTGTTGCGGTAGGCGCCCGCGGCATACGTCTGGTCGCCGCCCACGCACACGAGCCCGACCCCGAAGTCGCGCACGGCGCCTTCGAGCAGGCGCATGTTGTCGTTGCCCAGATCGCCGGCCGCCAGGTTGCAGATAAAGATGCTGTCGTAGCTCTGCATCTCGGCGAGACTCCCCGGAAATGCATTGGGACCGGCCAGCCGGACATCGAGCTTGGAGGATCGAAGGGCGTCGGCCAGACTGCGGTCCTGCTCGGGTTCGGATGACACGACGAGCACGCGGGGATCGCCACGGACATTGACGAACCCGGTGGCTTTGTTGTTTTGCGGGAGGAGATCGCCGGCGGCTTCGATTTGCACCGAGTAGGCATAAAAGCCCGGCTCGGCGAGGGTTTGCGGAAAAGTGAAAAGGTTCTTACCAGCGGTCAGGTTGACCTTCTGTTCTCCCAGGGGTTGTTCTCCGCGATAGAGCCGGACGGTCGCCGGTTGGTCGCGGTCGGCCTCCACAAAAATGCGCGCTTCGAAGGTCTGGCCCTTTTTGACGCGGCTGGGCAGGCCGAGCTTTTGAACGGAGACGTCGTGGCCGCGCGCCACGCCCAGCGGCAGGACATCGAGGCTGACATCCAGCGGGCGGGCCTGCAGCAGCGAGGTCATGGCGTCGCCGAGGTTTTCGTTGCCATCGGAGAGCAGGACGAGCCGTTTCTGTCCGGTCTCGGGAAAGGCGGCGGTGCCGAGGCGGATGGCGCTGCCGATGTCGGTGCGATCCGTGGGAACAACCGCCAGGACTTTGGTTTCCTTCGGATCGATGCGGTCGCTCGCCGTGGTTTCGAGGGCGGCGTCACTGCCGAACACGAGCAGGCCGACCTTGTCCTCCCTCCGTTTGTCCTCGGCATAGCGGTTGACCAGGCGCCGCGCCGCGTCCTGTTGGGCGGCTGGGACGGAGTCAGATCGATCCAGCAGGAACAAGACGTTCATTCCTTCCAGCGGTTTCATCCAGCGCAGGCCGGCCAGGGCGAGCACCAGCAACGTGGCGACGACGATCCGCACGGCGAGGGCGGCGTGGCGTCGCCATGGACCGATTTGGACGTCGCTGCGGAAGGCGAGCCAGAAAATCCAAACCCAGACGAGGGGCAGGAGGGCGAGATAGACAGGATGGGAGAACTGGAACTTCAAGCGGCCGTGAAGTCAGGGGCGTGTTTGGCGAACCGCGGGTCAGGGGTTGAGCACGTTGATTCGGGGGTGGCGCACGACCCCGTCGGGCGGCGGGCCGACCCTGGCCAGGAGCGGTTTGAACCCGGCACCGCGGCCTTCGAACCCAACGGTGAGCGTGAAGGTCATCGCGGCCAGGGCGATGGGAGATGAGGGCCGGGGGTACCGGGTGGCGGCGACTGGCTTCATAGGCGGCGCCAGCCTAGACCTCCGGCCTGGGCTCTCAAGCCCCAACTTGGAGATTGCTCGAGCGATGGCAATTAAGGTAAGACGGCGAGCATTGCCATGCCTGCGCGACTGCGTTTGACCTCTCCCACAGTTTCTGCGGCGCTTGTAACCGCCGCGGGAATGGCGCGGTCGTTAGAGGGGCAGAAGCAGGGTGCGCGGCGGGCGCGTCGTGCGGCGAAGGCGGGTGGGAGCGACGCGGAGTCCGTGCGGGCGGCGGCGCCAGCGGGCTTGCTGGAACCGGCCGAGGTTTCCCAGGCGGTCCAACTGGTGATGGCGGGCAATGAAGATGAGGCCCGCCGCTTGATGGAGCACCTGTATCCGCTGGTTGTTTCCGTGGTCCGCGGTCACCTGCCGCGCCGATTAGGCGAGGACGATTTGACGCAAATGGTGTTCACCAAAGTATTCACGAAGCTGGACCAATACTCGGGGGCGGTGCCTCTGGAGCATTGGGTGTCCCGGATTGCGGTGAATACATGCCTGAACGCGCTGCAGGCGGAAAAAATCCGTCCGGAGTTTCGTTGGTCGGACTTGAGCGAAGAGGAGGAGCACGTCGTCAATTCGCTCTTTGCCACGTCGGATGAGCTGGAGCCGGATCGGGAGGTTGGCATCCGCGACCTGGTGGCCCGGTTGCTGGATACGCTGCGTCCGGCGGAGCGTTTGCTGTTGACGATGCTGCACATGGAAGGGCGGTCCGTGGCGGAAATTCGTGATGTGACGGGATGGAACGCGTCGCTGATCAAGGTCCGGGCGTTTCGCGCGCGCCAGCGGCTCAAGCGCCAGTTTCAACGACTGATGGGGGGGCGCGGCGGCGCGCCATAGGTTCCATGAACTTGACGGACTCCGATTTGGACCGGTTGTTTCGTGCGGCGGCCGTGGCGCGTCGAAGCGAAGGTGTGGAGGCCATGCCTCCGGTGTTGCAGGCGCGCGTCCTGGCGGCACGGCGCGAGTGGCTCGCCCGGCGGGCGGCCGGGGAGCTCGAGGCGGTTTTGGTCGTGATGCGCCGGTGCTTGGTGGGCGCAGCGTTGGTCGCCGGGTTGGCCATGGCAGTCTGCCACCACGTCGAAGCCCAGCGGGTGGAAAGCCGAATCCCGAATCCGGACTTGATGGTGCTGGAGTCGGTCGCCGAATTGAGCCTGTTCCCATGAGCCGGACGCTCCCACCAGCCCACCTGTCTCCAGGGAGGTTTATTTGAACCAGATTTCCCGGGCCAAGATGGTCATCTACCTGGCGGCGATATTTGCCGCCGGCGTCCTGGCGGGTGGCTACGGCGGCTACGCCATGACTCACCGGGAACGAGTCACGGAGGTACGACCGGAAACGATGAAGGCCCGGATCCAGCGGGAGATGCAGGCCAAGCTGCGACTGACTCCGGAGCAGGCCAAACTCATCGAGCCGAGCGTGCAGGCGGTCTGCGGAGAACTGCGGGCCATCGGCTACACTTCCGCGGTCGAGACCGGTCGCGCATTTGATCGCTTCAACCAGCGGATTGCCGGCTTCCTCAGCGCCGAGCAGGAAGCTGAGCTCGAACGCCTCCAACGGGAACGAAAGGAATCCGTGCGCCGCCGGTGCAAGAGCTGGACCAACTCCGGCCCGACCTCGCCGACCCGGTAAGTCGCAACGTTTCGCGCGACTCTCCGTGCCCTGCCCACCTCGCTCCCGGTCGGCCCCGTCGCTCCTTTGCAATCACTCCGGGTGACGCGTAAAGCCGGGGGCGGTCACGGCCGGAAGGGATCCAGGAGACGGGTCCGCTTTTGATTGGGGATCTCCACGGCCTCCCAGTCGAGGTAGTAGCTCAAGGCGTTCTTCTGGATCTCGCGCATCAGTTTCGAGCGGGCGTGGGCCCGGGAATCCGTGGGCGGCTCCAGGCGGGCGGCGGGCACGCCGGGCGGGGACCAGAAGCCCTCGTGGCTGGCCAGGGCCAGTCCGAGGCTGCGATCAGGGTCAATTTGGTGAAACTCGAGATCCTGCGCCTCGAGCCAGGAATGTCCCCAGCCCACGCCCTCCGCCTTCCTGAATTCTTCGAGCAGGAATTCCTTGCTCACCCAGTCGACAATCCCGATCAGCGGACGCACGTCGGTCGACAACGACTCCGTCACAAATTTCCACAGGCCCAGAATTTCATCCGTTTCCTGATCCCGGCCGCGGAACTCTTCTTCGGCGCGGGTCCGGTATTGGTCGAGCAACTCCAGCGCGTCGGCGTTCCGCCCGCAGGAAAGTCT
This sequence comes from Limisphaerales bacterium, assembly GCA_044229355.1. Lineage (GTDB taxonomy): Bacteria > Verrucomicrobiota > Verrucomicrobiia > Limisphaerales > JADJPG01 > JBGARF01. The sequence goes on along the minus strand of JBGATF010000028.1, from coordinate 41,175 downwards.
GACCGTCCACGGCGGCCGCCGCTGGCGGGATACCGTGCGCAGGGCGGTAACGGCATCCTGCAGGACGATCCCGGGCAGGTGATCGCCGTCGAGCAGGTCGAGGACGAGCCGGGTGGCGCCGATTTTCAGGAAGAGCGTGGCCGGGAGCACGTTGGTGTCGCCGTGGATGAGGTGGAGGCGGCGGTAATGCCGCGGGTCGGCGAGCGGTTCGTCGCGGGTGTTGATGATGGCGCGATTGTGTTGAACCCATTCGAAGAAGTCGTTCTGGATGTAGTCGGCTCGTTGGGAGAGCTGGAACGGGACGGAGTCGTCGGGTCCGGGCGCGGGCTCGGTGCGAAAGCGGCTGGGCCGGACGGAGCCGACGCGCCCGGCGCCGCAGAGCAAGACGCGGAGCGTGAGGAAGGCGAGGAGGGAGAGAACGTTGTTTTCGTTGAGCGGAGCGCGCCGTTCGAGCGAGTAGTTTTCGTGACAGCCGAAGGTGGCGCCGGTGTAGTGATCGACGTTGTTGCGGATGAATTTGACCTGCCCGGTCCAGCCGAGGGCGCTGACGGCTTCCTGCAGGAGCAGGTCGCCGGCCCGATCGTAGCGGACGACATCCCGGGCCGAGGCGCACTCGGGCGTGCAATACTCGAGATGGCCCATGTCGATGTAGACGCGCCCGCCGTTGAACAGGAACCCGCCATTGCCGGCCAGTTCATCCCAGTCGCGGTCGTGCTGATCGATCAGGCCATAGCGGTGGTTTTCGAACAGCCAATCCCGAATCTTCTCCAGCGTGGCGCGTGGCTCCAACGGCGGCTCGATCAGGCAGCCGTATTCAGTCTCGAGACCTGTGATGCGTCGCGACATGGACCAGAGTGCGTGGAGCCAAGCTTGGGACGGCCCGCACGATGCCCCAGATGGAGGCGCCCGCTCAAGCGGGAACCGCCGGGAGCGCTACTTGAGCTCCAGCTCCCGGTAGCGCACGGCGCCGCCGCTCCTCCGGTCCAGCAAGGCCGCTTCGACGGTCTTGCCCGGCACGGTCAGGGTGGGGCGCTCAGGCACGGCCAGTTCGTTGAACGGCTTTTCGTCCGCCATGGCCTGCCAGGCGGCCAGGCAGAGGCCGGCGCACTGGCTGAGGGTGTGTTCCGGTTTGAGCTTGGATCGCAGCCAGGCTCGAGCTTCCTCCTCGCGCTTGGCGTCCCCGTGCGCGATCATCAGGCCACCGCGCTCGTACGCGTGGTTGCCGTCATAATGGAGGCGGACCAGCACATCGTCGGCTTCGGCTTCTCCGAGTTCGGCCCAGACGGACTCCACGATGAAGGGCGGCGAGAAGATTTGCTCGAAGCTTTGTTTAAGCATCGGGCTGAGGGCGAAGCCGATGAGCCGGCGCAGGGTCACGTCCTTGGCCGATCGGTTGAAGCCTTCGAGGTGGGCGGCCTCAATGGCGGCCTGGCGCAGCCGTTCGATGTCGACGGGATGACCCAGCGCGGCGAGCCCGTGCCGGTCATAGATCTCGAAGACCTTGGAATGCCCGATGCCAACGCCCAGAAGCAGGACCCCTTCGGGGCGCGAGAGGGCGAACACCGGCGTGCCGCCCTTCATTTGTTCGCGGATGTATTCGCGGCGATTGGAGATCGCCTCCAACCAACGATAGGGTTCCTCGGTCATTTCCTTCCGTTCTTCCAGAATTGTTCCTGCTCGTCGGCGGGCAGGGTTCGAATCCCGGTCCGGGCGACGAGCTTGATCGTGGCGTAAAGCTTCTTCTCGGGATGAACGCCGCCGGTGGCGGTGTCGAACTCAGCGGCGGTGATGAGCAGGCGGTTCGCCAGGTTGCAGGCCTGGGTCAGGCTCATTTCCGCGGGCTTGGGGTTACCCCATTTCTCCAGGTAGCTCAGAACGGCCTTGATGCTGCCGCTGCCGCTGCCGCTGCCGGCGTAGTTCGCCGCCTCGAATTGCGCTCCGAGAGGGTCGTAGAAGTAAATCTGCGGGATGGCGGCCGGATCCCCCGGATCGACTCCGGCGAAGATCGGCGCGACCACGCCGAACCCCTGGATGGTCCCGGCCAGGTTGTTGCGCAGTAATTGCGACAGCGCCCGGATTTTCGCGGCCAGGCTCATCGACTGAAGCTGGCTGCGGCGGTAAAACTCGAACGAGGTCTGCAGTGTGCGCGCCATCTCGAACGCCGTGGCCGGCACGCCGGCGATGGCCATCAGACAATGCGAGTCGAGCTCCAGGATCTTTTCGGTTTTATCCGAAAAGACGATGTTGCCGGCCGTCGCCCGGTGATCTCCGGCAATAATCACCCCTTCGGCACAGTGGAACGCGAAGACGGTGGTCGCCTCGAGGCGCGTTAGCGCATGGGGTCCCGGGCCCGTGGGGCCGGCCACAGCGGGGCCGGTCCCCCCCTGCGGCCATGGCGTTTTCGGGAGAAGCGCGAGGAAGTCGCCGTTCATTGGCCGGTGCGTTGGCGGTAGCGCTTGGCCTGGTCGGGATCGACCTTCCGCATCTTCTTCAGGAGCTCCTCCGTGTTGGGTTTTTCCACCTGAGGCGCCTTCGGGCCGTCTCCGCCTCCGCCGCCGGCCGGCGAGGGCATTGTCGGGGCTGGCTTTCGCATTTGGTCTGGCATGGCTGGGTTGGGGTTGGTCAGACGACCTTGGCAAACGGCAGCTGCCCCAGGTCGTCGACAGTTTGCGCGGCACTGATGATTTTCAAGCTCTGCTTGATCAGAGTTGGGTCGAAAAGGTTGCGCAGGTCCAGCTCGATCTTTTTCGTGGCGCCCTTCAGCAGGATGTAATCCCACTGCGTCGCCTGGACCGCATTGCCAAATTTTTCGATGCACCGCCCGCGCACGGCGGCGCGCGTCGAGGCCGGCGGACAAAGGCTGTGCCCGGTGATGTCGAGGTGCGGATACGGCAGCCGCCAGGCCCGCTGCTGCTGCAGCGCGTAAAACAAGCCCTCCTCCTTGTCCAGGAGGTGGTAGGCCAGATCAAGGCTGCGCAGCCAGGGATCGTCCTCGGCCAGGTTTTCCGCCTGGCGAAATTGCTCGATGAGCTGGAACTTGGCCACCCAATCGAGCCGGTCCGCACACTTCAGCGGGTCCTCCTCCAAATCCCGCAGCACCTCGTCCCACGCCAGTACCACGTTCTGCCAGTCGGAATCCAGGTTCGGACAGAACTCGCGAACGAGATCCAGGTAGCGCCGCTGGATGTCGAGCCCGGACGTTTTGTAGCCCTGAAGATCGCGGCACATCCACTTCCACGACCGGTCGCGGGAGATCTGCTTGAGGGTGACGATGGGCTCGGCCACCCGCGGGACCCGTTCGGGAGGCGCACCATTGAGCAATGCCTGCAGGACCAGCGCGGTGCTGCCGATCTTCAGCCAGGTTGAATACATCGAAAGATTGGCGTCCCCGATGATGACGTGGAAGCGGCGGTAAAGCTCCTGGTTCGCGTGGGGCTCGTCCCGGGTGTTGATGATCGGGCGCCGCTGCATCGTGTCCACGCTCTGGAGTTCGCTGAAGAAATCGGCCCGCTGGGAGATTTGAAAACCTGGCCCGAGGAATTTGTCCTCCTCCTCCCAGCCAAACTTGCCGGCGCCGCAGACGATCTGGCGGGTGACGAAAAACGCCACCATGGACTGGCTGAGCGTCTCCCAGGGCAGCCGGCGGGGCATCAGATAATTTTCGTGGCAGCCGTAGCTGTGCCCGCGGAAGTCGGTGTTGTTCTTGTAGAGCAGGACGGGGTTGTCGGTGGTCTGGTTGAGATTGCGGGCGCAGGCCATCAGCAGCGCGTCGCCTTCGTGGTCCTGCTGGAGGATTTCCAGCAACGTGCTGCACTCCGGCGAGCAATATTCGGGATGGGCATGATCGTTGTAGAAGCGGGCGCCATTGCGGAGCACGAGGTCGCTCTTGATCTCGCTGAACGACAGCGCGCGCTGGGCGTCCTGGGCGAAATAGCTGGCTTCATCCGTATCCTGGAGCAGCTCCTTGACCCGAAACCCCCGCGCGTCGCAGTGGGGATCTTCGCACGAGTAATCCCAGCGCATCCGCACGCCCGGGGCCGTCGCGCTGCGGACCAGCGCGATGGACTCGGCCACCACGTCGACATTTTCGGGGTTCACCCGCGTGATGCCGATTTCCGTTTCGGTGCCAAACTGGATTTCCATACAACGCTTTTCTGCCGGACGCCGGAGTGCCTCCGATCGCCCTGCCCACACCGGCCCACACTGGCCACGCTCCTCGCGGCCCGCTAAATCATGTTCCCGGCTTCACGCCGCTCGCTTGTGCGGTAAGGCGACAGGCGCACGACGTTGCCGGGATCGAAATCAGTCAGCTTCAGCCAGTCCTCCGTGATGTCGCTGGGCGGGAACAGGTCGTTCTCCCGATATTCCTTGCTCAGCGCATCGAACAGGTCCTGGCGCGAGATCGGGCATTCCGTGCCCTGCTCGATCGATCGTTTGATCGCGTATTCCTTGGCGCGCTCGACGATGGCCGCGATGATCGCGCCGCTCGCCAGATCGCCCCGATATAAATAGTCATGCCGCCCGCTCCGGTAGCTCACGTCGAGGAATCGGTTTTCCTCCGTGTGCGCATAGTGCGCGTCAACCACGGCCGCAACCATGTCGTCCTGTTTCTCCGCCAATGGCAGATCGGGCTGCAGGTAGATCTTGTAGATCTCCCGGGCCGCCTCCTTGTCCGGACGCCGGACCCGGATTTTGCGGTCGATGCGGCCCGGCCGGAGGATGGCGGGATCGATCAGGTCGGCCCGGTTGGACGCGATGATGACCACGACATTCTGCAGCGCCTCCAGCCCGTCCATCTCTGTGCAAAACATCGGCACGAGGGTGGAGAGGATGTTCGTGCCAATCCGGCCGGCGTGACGCGTGCCGAGCACGGACTCGGCCTCGTCGATGAACAAAAAGGCCAGATGGCCTTCCGCCGCCTTTTCCCGGCATTGGGCAAACAAGTCCCGAACCTGGCGCTCGGATTCGCCGAGCCACATGTTCAGCACCTCCGGGCCTTTCACGGACAAAAAGAACTCCGGGCGATCCTCGCCGGTCTTTTCCAGCACCTGCAGCCGTAAATTGTGCGCGGTGGCCTTGCCCAGCAGGGTCTTGCCGCAGCCCGGCGGGCCATACAGCAAAAATCCCTTCGGCACCGGATGGTTGAACCGCTTGAACAGCCGCGCGTGAATATAAGGCAGCTCGATCGAATCCCGGATGCCCTGCACCGCCTCCTGCTGGCCGCCAATGCTGCTCCAAAGCACCGGCTCGACCTTCGTCAAGGTGCGGTCAATGCGCTTGGCCGAGCCGATGACCTCGATGCCCACCCGCTGGTTGGGATCCAGCCGAATCTCGTTTCCCGTCTTGAGCTTCTCTTTCGCCAGAAGCGATGACCGGACCACGACCAAATCCGAAATGCCGGATTCGTTGCCGACGCGCAGGCGGTTGTCCGACAAAAGCTCGACGATCTTGACGACCGGCCCGTTGCGATCGAACCCGAAGGTGTCCGCCACGGCGAAGGCTTCGTTCAACACCACGCGAACGCCGGTTTCAAGCGAGACTTCCGGGATGGCCGGATCGAGCGTGCAGATGTAATCCGTGCCGTTTGCGCAAACCAACGCCCGCCCATTCGGCAGCTTTTGCAGGAGGGTGCCAAGGCGCAGGGCCGGCGCCCGCAGTTTGTCGACCGCTTCACTCAGCTTTTCAATCGCGACGCGCGCCTGATCCTGGGTCTCCTCCATCTCCGAAACGCGCTGGCGCAGGATGGTCAAGTCGGAGGCCGCCATGCCCTGGATGGCCAGCCGATGCGAAATCATGTCGACCAGCTGCAAGGTGGAAAGATTCCCCATTTCCTCGTCCGGAAGAAGCGAGCCCGGCGGAGGTGTCTCGGAGGACGGAGACGGGCCTGGGGCGGAACCCGGCAGCCGACCTTTGCTGGACTTGTTCACGCGCACACATTGGCATGTCCGCGTCCGGACAGCAAATTTGTTGAAACGAAAAATTAGCGGAACGGATGGAGCTTCGTTTTCCGCGTCCGGGCGCCATCGCTCATGGGCGCCCGCCGATTCGTGGGCGCACACGGCAACGGGGCAGCCGACAGGTCGTCGGCGGCGACTCCCATCTCCGAGCGACGCCCGGTTTCCTGGAGGTCACGCCACTCGATCGCCGTCGACAATTTGACGGCCCGCGCGCCCGCGGCTACTATCGCCGACCATTCGTCCCCAGATCATGGCAACCCTTTCTGTGCACCTGCGTCGCGCCTTGGTGCGGGCCACGCTCGGCCTGCTCTGCTCGGCGATGCCCGGCGTGGTCGGTCGAACTTCGGGCGCCGTGTTCAACATTGCCGATGGCGACGTCGCCGGCCTGATCGCGGCGATGGACGCGGCCAACCAAAACCGGGCGGATGACACCATCAACCTCGCGCCCGGCGGCACCTACGTGCTCTCGACTTCCATCGATGGGGCCAATGGACTGCCACCGATTGGCTACGATGGGCAGTCGTCGGGCTTCCACTCGCTGACCATCAACGGGAATGGGGCCACGATCACCCGCAGCACCGCGGCCGGCACGCCGGAGTTTCGCCTGCTGGCCGTCTACAATCGCGCTCCCGGGGCGGTGTGTACGGTTACTGGCGTCTCGTTCACCAATGGTCGGCTGATGTCCGACACCGGCGGCGGCATCGACGCCGTCGCCAACCTGGTGCTGATCGCCTGCAACATCAGCGGGTGCTCCGCGCTGCGCGGGGGAGGCGTGGCCAGCGCCAATGGCCGGATCGAACTGCGGCAATGCGCGATTTTCGGCAACAATTCCGACTCGGTCGGTGGCGGCTTCGCCAATGGTCCGGAATTCAACACCTCGGCGGATGCGATCCTCATCAATTGCACCTTGGCTGGCAATACCGCGCGGGCAAAGGGCGCGGCCATCAGCAACGACGGCAATTATGTCAGTGGACGTGGCGGTGCCTCCGTCCAATTGACGCATTGCACCGTGCAGGGCGGCGCGATCTACAACAACTCGTTTAACAACTCCGGCGTCGTCACGTTTGACAACACCATCCTCGACCGGGCGCCCCTGGAGCTGGTTTCGAATCCAGGGAATCTTGCCAACAAATTTGTCTCGGCCGGGCACAACCTCAGCAGCGACGGCGCCGGCGGGTATCTGACCGGCCCCGGCGACATCCTGAACGCAGCGCCGCATCTCGACCCGCTGGGGCTGCGCAACAATGGAGGGCCAACGAAGTGTCTTGCCTTGATGGCCGGCGGCCCCGCCATCGATCGTGGAACGGCCGCCGGCACGGCAACGGACCAGCGCGGATACACCCGCCCTCTGGATATCCTCGCCGTGCCTAATTCGCCCGATGGCGATGGCAGCGATATTGGGGCCTATGAGGACGCCGGCGATCCGGTTCAGGAATCGCCACTGGTCGTGAACTCCCTTGACGACCATGACGATGGCGTGGCGGGGGCGTCCGATTGCACCCTGCGCGAGGCCATCGCACGCGCCAACGCGCTGCGCGCCGCAGTCATCTCCTTCGCTCCGGGATTGGTCGGAACGATTTCGCTCAACCGCGCGCTGGGACCATTGGGGTTGAACTCGAGCGTGACCATTCACGGTCCGGGCGCCCGCGCACTCGCGGTCAGTGGCGACGGCTATATTCGCGTCTTCACCGTCGCCGCCGGAAACGTGGCAATGTACGGCCTGACCATCCGCGATGGCGCTCAAATATTCGGCAATGTGGGTGACTCGTCGGAGGGCGGTGGCATCCATAATTCCCAGGGCGCAAGGTTGGAGCTGACCGATTGCGCTCTGATCCATCATGTGGCCCTGGGTCAAATTGGGCCGAGCGGGGGCGGAGCCGGTGGTTTTGCGCGCGGAGCTGGAATTTTCAACCGCGGCGAGCTGGCGATCACGCGGTGTACGTTCACGGGCTGCGTTGCGGGAGGCGGCGCCGGCACGGACAACGGCGCGGTCGTGGGCTTTGGCGGCGCCGGAGGCGCGGCGGAAGGCGCGGCGCTCTACAACGCCGAATCCGGAGTTGTTGCAATCGTGGATTCCACCATCGCCGGTAACAGCGCGTCGGGTGGAATCGGCGGCAGCGCGCGCTTCGGCGGCCGGGGCGGCAATGGCACGGGCGCTGCCGTTCACAACCTGGGCTCGCTTGTGGTGAACAATTCCACCATGAGCAAAAACTACGGCGGCGGCGGGGGCGGCGGTGGCGGCATCGGGCCGGGCAACGCCGGCGTCAGCGGCCTGGGCAATGGCGGCGTCTTCAATGCCGGGTCCGCCACTTTTTTTAGCGTCCTGTGCGCCGGCAACCAGGCCGCGGGCTATTCGGCCGCCATCGATGTCAGCGGCCCGTTTGTCTCACAAGGTTTTAATCTGCTCGGCTCGGCGGACGGCAGCACCGGGTTCACCGCCGCCGATCAATTCGGGACGGCCGCCGCGCCGATCGACGCCTTGCTCGGCCCGCTACAGAACAACGGCGGCGACACGGACACGCTGCTGCCCAGCCCCGCAAGCCCGGCCATCGATCGCGGCCACGCCAGCGCCTCGGGCGTGGATCAGAGAGGGCTCGTTCGACCCCTCGACGCGCCGGGCATCGCCAACGCGCCGGACGGCGACGGCTCGGAGGTGGGCTCCGTTGAAGTGGAGACGGCCCAACCGGGGAATCATTTCGAGGTGACGACGACCGACGATCACGACGATGGCCTCGCCGGCTACTACGATTGCACGTTGCGTGAGGCCATCGCGGCCGCGGCCCGGGTGGTCGGCCCCCCGGCATCCATCTCCTTCCGGCCAGGCCTGCAAGGCACGGTGACGCTCCAGCCCGCGCTGGGCACTCTGGTCATCTCGAACTCGATGGCCATCGTCGGGCCGGGCGCCCGCCATTTGGCGATCGACGGCGGCGGCGCGATGACGATTTTTCGCGTGACCGGGGGCACGAGCGTCATCGCCCAAGTTTCGCTGAATCATGGCCGGGCGCGAGGGACATCGAGCGCCCGGGACGCGCGCGGCGGCGCCATCCAAAACGAGGCGACGCTGACCGTCACGGATTGTTCGTTCGGCGGGTCGACGTCGGCTGGATTCAGTGGAGGGCTGACGGGGAACGGTGGCGGCTCGGCCTTTGGCGGCGCTGTTGCGAATTCTTCCGGCGGTTCGCTGACCGTGCGGCGGTCCGCGTTTGTCGGCAACTCCGCCACGGGCGGCGACGGACCGGTCACCTCGAGGTTGGGACGGGTAGGGGGCGGCGCGGCGGGTGCAGCGGTTTTCAACGCCGCGCTGGCCACGCTGGTGGTGGAGAGCAGCAGCTTTTATGGGAACACCGCGCAAGGGGGTGTCGGAGGCTCCGGGTTGCTGGGCGCCGGCGCCGGCGGCGCGGCGTTGGGCGGTGCGATCGCCAATCTGGGCAACGCAACCCTGACCGCGATCACCGCATCGGGCAATCGCGCGTCCGGGGGACTCGGCGGTGACGCAGACGTTCCGGCGAGGCCAGGGGTCAGCCTCGGTGGCGGTCTGGCTGCCTCCGGCGGCATCCAGGTCACCCGCGTGCGGAATTCGATCGTGGCCGCCAACGCTGGGTCGGACGTTGATGGGCCGGACGTCTTCGGCAGCTTCGCCTCCGAAGGATTCAATCTCATTGGCGACGCCACTGCCGCCAGCGGATTTGGCGCCGTTGCAGATCAAACGGGCACCGCTGCGGCTCCGCTGGACGCTAAGCTGGGTCCGTTCACCAACAATGGAGGTCCGACCGACTCCTTCGCTCCGCTCCCGGGCAGCCCCGCTCTCGATCAGGGACAATCCTTTGGCCTGACTTGGGATCAACGTGGCGTTTCCCGGCTCTTCAACGATCCGGCAGTCGCTGACGGACTCCAGAGTGACGGTGCGGATATCGGCGCGGTGGAATCCCGCCCGGCTTATACCGGGCCGCCGGTCATCCTCTCGATCGCCCGGGCCGGAGACGGGGTCGGCCTCTGGCTCCAGGGGACACCGGGTGGCTCGTATCGATGGCAGGAGGCGTCCGATCCTGGCGGGCCGTTCGTGGATATCTCCAACGTCATCGCGGCCGACGGCCTCGGGCTCGTTGAATTATTTGATCTGCGCCGGAGCGACCGCGGGTTTTACCGCGCGGTAGCCGTTGGCCAGTGAGGGGCGATGGCCTCAGGGCGCTGGCGCAGCGGGCCCGCCCGCCAACGCCTTGTAAACACTGATCAAGCTCGTGGCGTTGCGGGTTTCGCTGGAGGCAACCTGCTCCTGCAAACTCAGCAGCGTGCGCTCGGCGTCCAGCACGCTGAGGAAGTCCGCGATCCCGTCCCGATATCGCTGCCGGGCCAGCTCCACGGCTTCCGCACCGGCGCGCTCGGATTCCCGGAGCAACCCCAACCTTTCGCGCTCGCGCCCGAACATCACCAGGCTGTTCTCGGTTTCTTCCAACGCGAGCAGCACCGTTTTTTGGTAAATGGCCAGCGCCGCCTCGGCGCGGGCGTCCGCCGCCCGGATGCGTTCGCGCACCCGCCCCAGGTCGAGCGCGGCCCAGTTCAGGTGCGGCCCGAACCCCCACGTGTCCGCACCGGCCGTCGACAGACCCGCCAGGCGGTTTGCCTGCAGGCCGATCGTGCCGGAGAACGTCACGCGCGGAAACAGGTCGGCCACTTCGATCCCGATCCGCGCCGTGACCGCCGCCAGCGTGCGCTCGGCCGCGCGCACATCGGGACGGCGCCGCAAAAGCTCGGCGGGATCCCCAACCGCCAACGCCGGCTGCGCCTGCGTCCAAGGCGTGGAGGGCCTCGCCAGTTCTTCGCGCAAGGCCGCGGGTGGCTGGCCGCAGAGGACGGCGAGGCGATGGCGGGTTTGCTCCGCCGAGGCCTCGAGCGGAGGAATGGCCGACAGCGTGGCATTGAGCTGTGACCGCGCGCGGGCCACGTCAAATTGCGTGCCCTGGCCGCCGTCCCGCAAGGCCTCGGCCAGCTTGAGGGTGTCCGCCTGGTTGGTGGCGTTGCGCCGGGCCACGCCCAGCTGAGCCTCCAGCCCCCGCAATCCGAAATAGTTCGCCGCCACCTCGGCCCGGACGCTGACCAGCAAATCGTCGCGTGACGCGGCCACGGACTCGACCGTGGCGCGCGCAGCTTCCACGCTGCGGCGAACCCGGCCCCAAAGGTCCAGCTCCCACGTCGCGTCAAAACCCGCCTGATAAAGTTCGTTGTGCCGCCCGCCGCGGTCCAGTTGCGGCTGCGTCGCGATCGTCGTCTGTAGATTTTGATATCCCCCGCTGGCCTGGACCGTCGGGAAAAAGTCGAAACGCGCCTCCGTCCATAGGGCACGCGCTTCGCGCAGGCGCGCTTGAGCCAGACGCAAGTCCAGGTTGTTGGTTTCGGCCCGGGTCACGAGCGATACCAGGACCGGGTCTTGAAAGCTGCGCCACCAAGCCGCCTCGACTGCGTTGGTCGTGGCACCCGCGATCCCGGCCTGGATGAATGCTTCCGGCTGCGGAATGCCGGGCGGCCGGTAATTCGGCCCGACCGCACACCCCGCCATGGCGATCGTCCCCAGCGCGGCTGCCAACGGCGGCAGGCGCCGGACGGCGGCGATGCGGGTCAGGCGGGCAAGTCGGTGGGCGATGGCAGGCATGGGCTGGTCAGGGTCCGGCGGGGTGATCCACCACGGGAGCGGGCGTCGCTTCGACGCGGCGACGACGTGAGGTGAGGGCGCGGATGACGACGTAGAAGACGGGCGTAAGCAGCAACCCGAAGCCAGTCACGCCGAGCATGCCATAAAAAACGGCGGTCCCGAGCGCCCGGCGCATCTCGGCGCCCGCGCCCTGGGCGAGCACGAGCGGAAGCACGCCCAGAATGAAGGCGAGGCTGGTCATGAGAATGGGGCGAAGCCGCAGGCGACACGCTTCAATGGCCGCCGCGTGGCGATCCAGGCCGGCCTCTTCCCGCTGGCGGGCGAATTCCACAATGAGAATTGCGTTCTTGGCGGACAGTCCCACCAGCACGACGAGGCCAATCTGGGTGAAGATGTCGTTGTCTCTTCCCACCAGCCACACGCCCCCGATGGCGCTGACCAGACAGAGGGGCACGATGAGAATCACCGCCAGCGGCAGACCCCAGCTCTCGTACTGGGCGGCCAGCACGAGAAACACGAAGACCACGCAGAGCGGAAAGATGAAGACAATCGTGTTGCCGGCGAGGATCTGCTGGTAGGTCAGATCGGTCCATTCGATGGTGAAGCCCTCGGGCAGGGTGGACTTGGCCAGCGCGTTCATTTTCTGGATCATCTGGCCGGAGCTGACGCCGGGCAACGTGCCGCCGCTGAGATCGGCCGAGTAAAACAGGTTGTAACGCTGCAGACGATCCACGCCGCCGATCCGCTCGATCCGCGCGAACGCGCCCAGCGGGACCATTTCCCCCCGATTGTTCCGCAGCTTCAGCTGGCTCACGCTGTCCGGATCCATCCGAAAGCGCGACTCGGCCTGCGCGTAGACCTGCCACGTGCGGCCGAATAGGTTGAAGTCATTGACATAAACCGACCCCATGAACGTCTGCAGCGTTTCTCCGACGTCCGCCATGCTGACGCCCATGCTCTTGGCCTTGGCGCGATCGATGCGCACTCGGTACTGGGGAACGTTCGCCCGATAGCCGGTGATGAGCGAGGTGAAGTCCGGGTCGCGCTGGGCCGCGTCCAGCAGGGCGCGGGTGGCGCCTTCCAGCGGGATCAGGCCCGCGTTGTTCAGGTCCTGGACCTGCAGCTTAAACCCGCCCGCGTTACCCAGGCCGCGCAAGGGCGGCGGCGGCAGGATTAGCACCCGCCCCTCCCGGATGCCGGAAAAGGTCTTGCGGATGGTCGCGAGCAATCGCTCGCCCCGCAGCGCCGGATCGCGGCGCCGCTCAAATTTGTCCAGAACCAGAAACGCCGCGCCCACGTTCGGCTGATTCGCTTGCAACACCGAGGAGTAACCCGAGATGGCAAACGTGTGCGCCACCCCCGGGATCGTGCGCGCCATCGCGTCCACCTGGCGCACGACTGCGTCCGTTCGCTCGAATGACGACGCATCCGGCAGCTGGATCACCACGATGAGATAGCCCATGTCCTGCGCCGGGATGAATCCCGTTGGCACCTTGGCAAAGCCGTAAAAACCCAGCCCGACCAGCCCGGCGTAGCCGACCAAAGCGATCGCCGCCACGCGCAACAGGCGACCCACCCATCCGGCATAGGCCTGGCTGCCGCGCTGAAAGACCCGGTTGAACCCCCGGAAGAGCCAGCCCAACGCCACGTCCAGCACCCGCGTGAACCAATCCCGCCGGGCGCCGTGCTCCGGCAGGAGCAGCGCGCACAACGCCGGGCTCAGCGTCAGCGAGTTAAACGCCGAGATCACTGTCGACACCGCGATGGTCAGGGCAAACTGCCGGTAAAACTGGCCCGTGATCCCGCTGATGAAGGAGGTCGGCACGAACACCGCGCACAACACCAGCGCCACCGCCACAATCGGGCCCGTCACTTCCTTCATCGCCGCAATCGTCGCCTCCCGTGGCTTGAGCCCCGAAGAGATGAACCGCTCGACGTTCTCCACCACGACAATCGCGTCGTCCACCACAATGCCAATGGCCAGGACCAGCCCGAACAACGAGAGGTTGTTCAAGGAAAAGCCGAAGAGCTTCATCACCGCCAGCGTGCCGATGAGCGACACGGGCACCGCCAGCAGCGGGATGACCGACGCCCGCCACGTTTGCAGGAAGAGAACCACCACGATCACCACCAGCAACAAAGCTTCAATCAGCGTGTGCAACACGGCCTCGACCGAGGCGCGGATGAACTGCGTGGGATCGTAATTGATGCGGTAGTCCACCCCCGGCGGGAACGACTTCTTCAGCTCCTGCAACACCCGGTAGATTTCGTCCGCCGTTTCCAGGGCATTGCTCCCGGGCAGCTGAAACACCCGCAGCGAGACCGCGTTGTAGCCGTCCATGTAGGTCTTGGTCGAATAATCCTTCGCCCCCAGTTCGACCCGCGCGATGTCGCGCACGCGCGTCACTTCGCCGTCCGCCCCCGTCTTGATCACCACGTCGCCGAATTCGTCCTCGGTCAGCAACCGTCCCTGGGCCACCAGGGTGTATTGAAAGGCCGCGCCGGATGGCACCGGCGGCTGCCCCAGCGAGCCGGCCGCAATCTGCAGATTTTGCTCCCGCAACGCCCGCGTCACGTCGCCCGCCGTCAACGACCGCGCCGAAAGCTTCTCCGGGTCGAGCCAGATGCGCATCGTGAAATCCTGACCGCCCAGCGAATTGGCATCGGCCACACCCTTGATGCGCGCCACGCGATCGCGAATCTGCAGCGTGACGTAGTTGGCCAGATAGGCGACGTCCCGGGATCCGTCCGGGCTGAAAAATTGCGCCGCCAACGTGAGGTCGGGCGACTGTTTGCGCGCGATGATCCCCAGCCGGCGCACGTCCTCCGGCAGCCGCGGCAGGGCGCTGTTCACCCGGTTTTGCACCAGCACCTGCGCCTCGTTGAGATCCGTTCCGAGCTCAAAGGTGATCGTGATCTGCACCTTGCCATCGCTGGTGCTCGAGGACGACATGTAGAGCATGCCTTCCACCCCGTTGATCTCCTGCTCCAGCGGCGTGGCCACCGTCTCCGCCAGCGTCTGCGCATCCGCTCCCGGGTAGGCCGCCGAGACAATGACCGTTGGCGGCGCCACATCGGGATATTGCGCGATGGGCAGGACCAGGTAGGCCAGCGCGCCGAGCAGCGTGATGATCACGCTCAGCACTGCCGCGAAAATCGGGCGGTCGACGAAGAAGCGCGGGACGTTCATCGCGATCCGGAAGACGGGGAATTCGTCGGGTGGGCGGCGTTCGTTGATGACGCGGGGCCCGCGGGCTCCGCCGCGGCGCCGCGGCCGCCGGATGGCGCCTCAACAGTGGGTGCCGGCATGGGGACGGCTTGCGGCTGCACTGTCAGCCCGGGCCGCGAGCTCATCAGGCCGCTGACGATCACCCGATCCGCCCCGGTCAGGCCTTCGCGTACGACCCGCATCCCGTCGACCAATGGCCCGGGTTTGATCGCCCGATACGTCGCCTGGTTGTTGGCGTCCACGACGAGGACGAAGGGACGTCCCTGGTCGCTGCCGATCGCGCTGTCGCGAATGAGCAGGGCGTCGTATTCGCCGATGCCCGGAATGCGCACCCGCGCGAAGAAGCCGGGCGCCATCAGGTGATCGGGATTGGCGAACACCCCGCGCGCGCGAATCGTGCCGGTGGCCGGGTTGAGCTGGTTGTCGACAAAGTCGATCCGGCCGCGGTGGGGAAAGCCCTGCTCGTTGCCGAGGGCCATCTCGGCTTCGATCGAGTTGTCGATGGCGCTCACCCGCTTGCCTTCGCGATGCAGCTGGCGGTAGCGGAGCACGGAGGCCTCGTCGGCGTCGAAGTAGCAATAAAGCGGGTCCACGGACACGATGGTCGTCAGGAGCGTGGTGTTGGCGGTGCTGCCGCCGGTGACGAGGTTGCCGGCGGTGACGCGGGCGTTGCTGATCCGGCCGGCAATCGGGGCCCGCACCGAGGTGAACTCGAGATCCAGCTCGGCGGATTGGAGGGCGGCTTCGGCGGAGCGCACCGACTCGGCGGCTTCCGCCGCAGACTTGACCCGCGTTTCAAAGGTGTCGGTGGAGATCGCCTTCGTGGCGGCCAGGCCCTCGGCGCGCTTCGCTTCGCCAGCTGCCAGCTCGCGGCGGGCCCGGGCCGCACCGAGCTCGGCCCGCAGCCGATCGACCACCGCCTGATATGGACGCGGATCGATCGTCACCAGGAGGTCGCCCTTCTTGACCTCGCCGCCTTCCTTGAAATGGATCTGGTCGATGTACCCGGAAACCCGGGCTCGCACCTCGACGGTCTCAGGCGACGCCAGCCGCCCGGTGTATTCGTCCCACTCGTGGACCCGGCGCGGAATGGGCTGGGCGACGGACACCGTCGGGACGATGGGAGGTGCCTTCGAGGCCGGCTGGCCGCAGCCGGCCAGCGCGGTGAGGGCGGCCAGGGCGATCCGGGTCGTCCCGCGAATGCTCATCCCGCGAACCGCCACGTTCAATCGATTCATTTTCGTAGGGCGACCCGGTGCTCCACCAGCTCGCGGGGCCATCTTAGGCGGCAGGCGGCCTTTGCCTAGACCCGAAAAAGAATAACCGTTATACCCTCGGCGCATGACGGGTCTCGAAGATCTGCGCCGGTTGCGGGCGTTTGTGTGCATCAGCGAGAGCGGCAGCCTTTCCGGGGCCGCCCGTGTGCTGAACACGACGCAGCCCACGCTCAGCCGGCAGCTCGGACAGCTCGAACGCGAGCTCCGCGTGACGTTGGTGCGCCGCGATACGCACGCCATGCGCCTGACCGCGGCCGGCGAGCGGCTGTTGCGCGAGGCGCGCGATTTGGTGGATCGGGCCGAAGCCGCCCGCCGGCGCCTCCACCAGGAGCGTGACCAGATTCGCGGACACCTCCGGATCGTCGCCGTGCTCGATCTCGGCCAGTTCGTCGTCAGCCGCCTCATCGCCCAGTTTCGCCAGCGGCACCCGGAAGTCACCGCCGAGCTCCACTTGATCAACCGGCCCGGACGCTTCCTCGAGGAGGGGTATGACTGCGGCATCCTCGTTGGCCGGATGACCGACCGCTCGGTCGCGGCGCGGAAGGTGGCCGAGATTCGGCGCCTGCTCGTGGCGTCGCCGGCCCTGGTCCGGAAGGTCGGACCGCCCGGCGCCCCGGCGGACCTCAAACGCTTTCCCTGGATGGGTGTCCTGCAGCCCCATTTTTATGCCCGCGACGGCGTAACTCTTCTCCGTGGCCGCGACCAGCGCGTGGTCAAGTTCGCCCCGGTGCTTCTCCTCGACGGAGTCACGGCCTTGCGCGAGGCGTCCATGGCTGGCGCTGGCGTGACGCCTCTTCCGGAATGGCTCGTTGGCGATGCGCTGGCCCGCGGACAGCTCGTTCATCTCCTGCCGGATTGGAGCATTCCGCCCGTGGATGTCCACGTGGCTTTTCCCGCCGGACGCTACCAGCCGGAACGCCTGCGCGCCTTTGTCGAATTTGCCTCCACCCAAATCTCGAAGCTGATCGAGGAACGAGTCCACCCCACGTTGCTCGCGGGCCGCACGAAAACCATCCGGTGAATCAAGAAGTAGGGCGCGCTCTCCCCAGCGCGCCGGCCGTGCCGTCGCGATCGGGTTCGGCTCCACGTTCCCGATCATGTCCAGCGGCGAGTGCCGGCCGAATGCTGTCAGCTACGGGACTCGGTGGCGGGCGACGGCGGTGTGATCTCGCCGAAGCCGCGCGGTGAAAGCCGGGGCGCCCGACCTGCCCGCCAAACCGGCGCTCTCGGCGCCCCCGGGCAAAGTGGGAATAGCGTGACTTCAATAGCCTTGTCGCGAAATTCAAGGATGCCTACCGTCGCGCCATGAACCTGAGGCTTGCGGTGTCGTTTCTTGTCGTATCGGTGCTGGTGACGGAGGTGCAGGCTGCATTCCGCGCCGGGGTTGGGCTCCGTGATGTCACGCCGGACCCGCTGCTGCCGGTGAGCGGCGGGGTTGGGCCCTCCAACCCGGCGACGCGCAAAGAGGGCGAACTCATGGTGCGCGCGCTGGTGTTTGAGGATGGCGGCACGCGCGTCGCGATCGTCAGCGGCGATTTCCTCGGCTTCCCGGCGGTGCTGGGCAATCGTGTGCGCGCGGCTGTGCAGGAGATTCCTGGAGGGAACATTCTCATTGGGGCCACCCACACGCACAGCGCGCCGGATTGCTATGGCTTTCCGGACGGCAAAGGCGGAACGGCGAGCGACCCGCGCTATCTGGAGCGGGTTTGCACCCTCATGGCGGAGGCCATTCATGAAGCGGTGTCCAACCTTCAGCCCGCCCGGCTGAAGATCGCCACGGGCGAGGCGCGCGGCCGCATTGCCTATAACTACTATGCGGAACAACTTTACGATCCGCGGTGCCATGTCATCCAGGCGATCGATGCAGCGGGGCGCCCGATTGTCACGCTGGTCAACTATGCCGTTCACCCTGAAGTGCTGGGCAGCCGGGCGGGCGTCTGCAGTCCCGACCTGATCGGGCCGCTGTGCGAGCACCTGGCGGACAAGGCGGGCGGCGTGGCGCTCTTCATGAACAGCGCACAAGGCGGCATGGTCACGGCTGACAATCGCACCAAGGACGGCGGTGAACGGCGCGACTGGAATGAGTGTGTGCGAATTGGGGAACTGCTCGCCGAGGAGGCGCTGCGGTTGATCGAGAAAGCGCCCGTGCAGCAGTCGCCCAACCTGTTCTGCGCGGCACGGAAGGTTTCGTTCCCGGTGGATTCGCCGTTGATGCGGGAGTTGCTCAAGACGATGCCCGAAGCGGCCGCGGGCGGTTCGACCGGCGGCCAGGCCGCGAACGCGGTCACGACGCAGATCAATCTGCTCAACATCGGCACCGCGCAAATCGTCACGATCCCTGGCGAGGCCCTGCCCAACATTGGCTTTTATCTCAAGCGCAAGATGCGCGGGGAACACAATCTCCTCTTCGGCCTGACGAACGACGCCTTCGGCTACATCCTGACCAAGGAGGACTACGACAGTTTCAAGCGTTACGCCTACGTGACCCGGACCAGTCTGGGCGAGCGCACCGCGGAAGTGCTTGTCGACGCCGTCTTGAAGTTGGTGTCGGAGTCGCCCGGGCCAATGCGCTGACCAGCCTTGGCTGTGCTGGTCGTCTATGACGTGCCGCAAACCAGGGCCAGCGAGCGTGAGCGGCTGCGGCGCTTCTTGCGCGAGCGAGGCTTTGGCTACTTGCAGAATAGCGTCTGGATATCGCCCGATCCGCTGTCGGACGAGCGGGAGCTGCTTTCGAAAACGGCCGTTGACGTGGAAGCGCTAATTCTCCTCGAAGCCCGCCCGTGCGCAGGCGAGACGGATCGCCAGCTCGTCGGGGGCGCTTGGAATTTTGAAAGACTCAATGAAGCCTACGAAGACTATCTTGCCCTCCTGGAGAAGCGACCGGAGGGCTCGTTGGACGAGGCCGGTGGTGCGGCGGGCCTGCAGGAGTGGTGGCGCCAGGAACGCGTGGCTTGGAGCAAGTTGATGGAACTTGACCCGCTTCTCCCGGAGCCGCTGCTGCCCGAGGGGTATTTGGGAATGGAGGCGTGGCGGGCGCGGAGGGCAGCCATGAAGGACATCGGAGTGCGGGTTCGCGACTTTCGGAAGAGCCGCTGAGACGTACAACCTTTTGTCGCGTACGCGACAAAAGGTTGCAGGAGTGCGGATGCGAGAAAGCGGGGATGAGAGTCGTGTCAGGCGCGTAATGCCTGCGGGTCCAGAAACCGGACCACGGCCTGGGCGAAGGGCGCGAGGTCGGCTGGCGTGCGACTCGAGATCAGGTTGCCGTCGACGACGGCGGGTTCATCCACCCAGATGGCGCCTGCGTTTTCCAAATCGTCCTTGATGCCGCGCGAGCCGGTGACGCGACGCCCCTGCAGGATTTTCGCCGAGATGGGAATCCAGCCGCCATGGCAAATGAAGGCGACGAGCTTGCCCTGGGTGAAGAACTCTCGGGTGAGGGACAAAACTTTTGGATCGCGTCGCAATTTGTCAGGCATGAACCCACCCGGGATCAGCAGGCCGACGAAATCTTCGCTTCGGGCGTCGTCCAACAAAAGGTCGGCCTTCGCCGGGTAGCCGTGTTTTCCCGCGTAGGATCGGAGCTCCCGGGCGGCGAGACGCGTTGAGTAACCCGCCTCTTCGAGGCGGAGCTTGGGATACCAAAGCTCCAAGTCTTCGTAAATGTCGTCGATGAAAGCGAGCAGTTGAGATGGCATGGGTGTGAGCTAGGGAAGGAGGATGAGGAGCGCCTTTGCGTATTTTCGGATCTGACTCTCCGAAGGATGGTCAGCAAGATTGGCGAGGAGATCGGCGACCTTGACCTGCCGGGCCACCGGGTCGGGTTTGATTCGTTCCAGATACGCTTCGTAGCTGGTGCCTTCCCGCTTGGTTAGAAGCTCCACCCCACGGACAACCTCGGCGGGCAGGCCGGCGTCGAGCAGCTGCTGAGACGAAACCGAAGTGTCCTCGACGACGTCGTGCAGCCAGGCGATGGCTTCCAGCAGAGGCCGGCCGGCAACTTGAGCGGCGACGGCTTCCGGGTGGCGAATGTAAGGCGTGACCCCGTCCCTCCGATATTGGCCCTGATGGGCCTCGGTGGCGATGCGTCGGGCGAGAGTGACGGTGTCCGGGGTGCTCATGTTCGAATGGGCCGCCTGGCTGCAAATCACCGTAGCGGTGGAAGAGTTTATTGCCAACGAGGATTAATCACCGATGGACGCCGAACGGTGGGCGCACGCCGCAGTCGACCGGCACGCGGAATGGACATTTGCGGTCCGATGCGCATACTGCGCGCGATTCACGGACCGTGAGCAGAACGCATGAGTACTCTTAATTTCGCTATTGTTGGTTGTGGCGGGATCACGCTGCAGAACCATTTACCGGGCCTGACTCTGTGCCAGGATGTGAAGGTCACCGCCCTCTGTGACGCCGATGCGGCGACGCTTGAACGGGCCCGGCAGCAGACCGGCGTCCAGGTGGTCTCGACGAGATACGAGGACATCGTATCCCGGGACGATGTGCATGCCGTAATTATTGCGACCCCGAACTTCGTGCACAAAGCGATTGCACTGGCGGCGGTGGCCTCGGGCAAGCATGTGCTCTGCGAGAAGCCGCTGGCATTGAATGCAGCGGATGCGCGGGAGATGGCGGAGGCGGCCGACCGGGCGGGCGTGCGGCACATGACAGCGTTCACCTACCGGTTCGTTCCGGCCATGCGCTACCTGCATCACCTGGTGAAGAAGGGCGATCTGGGGCAGCCGTATCATTATCGCTCATGTCGGTTGCAGGATTGGGGCACGCGCAACCTGGGCTGGCGGCAGGTGAAAAAACTGGCCGGCACAGGGGAGTTGGGGGACATGCTGAGCCACCGGATTGATTTCGCGCATCATTTGGTCGGGCCCATGGCCCGCCTGGTGGCGAACGTGAAAAACCTCACCCCGGTGCGGGGTGGCCAGCCCAACGACACGGATGATTGGGTCGCGATTCTGGCGGAGTTTCAGTCGGGCGCGACCGGGGTGCTGGAGAGCTCGAAGCTGGCGAGCGGACGGAACGAGAGCTGGCGAAGTCTGGACTGTGTGGAGATCAACGGCAGCGAAGGGACGTATGAGTTTACCACCGGCAAGTGGAATGAGCTGCAGATGGGTAAAGCGGGCGGGCCGGGCCTGTCGACGCTGACCGTTCCCCGCGAGTTTTGGACGGTGCCGGGCAGTCCGCGGGACGCGGGCCAGGGCGATCCGCTGGTGACCTTCCGGTATGATCAGGCGTGGGAATTTGTCGAAGCGATCCGGCAACAGCGCCCGGCGTCACCAAGTTTTCACGACGGCTCCCGCGCGCAGGCGGTGATGGACGCCGCAGTGCGGTCGGCGGAAACGCGGGGGTGGGTGGATCTGACGTAGCGTGGCAGAACTTCAAACTTCAAACGTCGAACGTCGAACCTCGAACGTCGGGCTTCGGGCTTCGGGCTTCGGGCTTCGGGCTTCGGACTTCGGACTTCGGACTTCGGACTTCGGACTTCGGACTTCGCACGTCGCGTTAGTTATTGTTGGCCTGGCCGAGGGGGAGGGAGATGCGGACGAGTCCGGGTTTGCCGGGGGAAGGGATGGTGAGGTGTCCGCGGTGGGTCTCGACGATTTTGCGGGTGACGCAGAGGCCGAGGCCGAGGCCGACGGTGCGGGTGGTGAAGAAGGGGGAAGGAGCTTTTTGGGCGGCTTCGGAGCTGAAGCCGGTGCCGTTGTCGACGACCTCGATGTGGACCCACTCGGTGCCGCGGCTGTCGCTTTCGGTCTGGGAACGGACGGCGACTTTGGCGTCGCTGGCGTTGGCCTGGATGGCGTTGAGGAGAACTTCCGCGAGCGCGTGGCGCAGGGCGGGGCGGTCGCCGGTGAGGATCACGGGGTGTTCGCCGTTGTCGTAGGTGAGCTTGGCGGATTTGACCGGCTGATACTTCTGGGCTTCGCGGTAGGCTTCCTCGACGAGTTGGCCGAGGGGGACGGCCTCGCGATTGAGGACGGCGTCGCGGGCGAGGTAACGCATCTGGTTGATCAGGCGGGAGACGCGTTTGACGCTTTCCGACATGGCGTGGTCCAGCGAGGCGCGGAACTCGGCGTCCTTGAAGCGTTCGGTGAGGAGTTGCTGATGGGTGGAGATGGGCACCATGGCATTGCCGACCTCGTGGGCGATGCGGTCGGCCATGCTTTTGACGAGGCGGAGGTGGGCGGCTTCGCTTTCGAGTTTGCGGAGGGCCTCGGCCTGGGTGTGGTCCTCGACGACGAGGAGGGCGGCGTTGGGCAGGCCGCCGCTGTCGCGGAGGAAGGGGACGACGGAGACGTGGTAGAGGAGGTTGGGCGACTCCGGAGGCGTGTAGCGTTCGGAGGCGGTGCCGGCGCCGGTTTTGAGCACGCGATAGATCATGCCGCCGATTTCCTGGGGCAGATCGGTGAAGTCGAGCTCGCCTCCGCGGGGGGCGGCGCGGTGGAACATTTTGCGGGCGGCGCGATTGGCGTGAAGCATGGCCAGGTCGCTGCCGACCACGATGCAGCCGCTGCTGAGCTCCCGGAGGACGTCGGTCAGCATGGAGTGGCTGGACGCGAGCTGGTCGTGCAGCCAGATGTTTTTGACGGCCAGGCCCATTTCCTCGAGCAGATGGAAGATCAGTTCGAGCTCGCCGTTCATCAGGGGCTCGCCGGTGACGCGCCCGTCGAAGGTGGCGACGCCGACGAGGTTTTCGCGATCGAGGATGGGGATGGCGACCTGGGCGCCGAGGATTTCGAACTCCTTCTGCATTTCGACATCGCCGACGGCTTCCGGAGCGTGGCGACGGACGATTTTACCTTCGCGGAACAGGTAGCCGCCGATGCCGCTTTCGAAGGAGAGCTCGAAATGTTCGAGCAGGCCCTGGGAAAGGCCGATGGCGCAGGCGGTGCGGAGGCGGCGGCCGTCGCCCTGGGCCTGGTGGGTTCCGAAAATGGCGTGGGGCTGCTTGAGAAAAACCGCGGCGCGATTCACGCCGAGGATTTCCCGGATCATCATCAGAAACTCGCGCAGCAAGGCATCGGCCCGGAGCGAGTGGCTGAGCATGGCGGAGAAATTGCGCAGGATGCCGAGGGCCTCGGCGGCGGTGTGGCTCGCCCTTGAGCTGACGGCGTCGTCGGTGGCGGTGGACGGCCCGATCGAGCTGCGGGCATCGGGGCGGGGGGACGCGGTCAGGCCCGGGGAGTTGGCCGGCGCGGCGGCCAAGCGGTCGAGAACCAGATTGAGCAGGCGCGGGCGGACCGGTTTGACCAGGACCTGATGAACGCCGAGCAGGTAGGCATCCTCCTCCCAGGGCCAGTCCTTGCCCGGGCAATAGACGACGATGGGACATTTCGGTGCGCGCTGGCAGAGCTTTTCGATTTGCCAGATGCCCTGGGCCTGGCCGTGGTCGGCTTCGACGATGCAGAGATCGATCATCGAGCGGGACAAAAGCGGCTCGGCGTCTCCCACGTCGATGCGGTGGACGAGCCGGTAACGTTCCGGGCTGAGGGCGGTACGCACCGCTTCGGGCAGATCCGGATGCGACGCCAACACGAGAACGGTCTTCATGGTCACAGCTCGGTGCGAACCCGTTGAAGCGTTCCTAAAAGTATTGTGCCGATGTTACGTCGGTACGGCGAAAGCACGACCAAGGTTGTGCCAATTCCGCCTTCGCTGGCAACCATTTGATTTGGTATTGCGCTCCGAAAAATTTCATCGTCCCTCGGCAGCGGAGGCGTCGCGGTAGCGGTAGAAGGCGGCGACGACCGCGAAGAGGATGGCCACGACGATGGTGAGGCCGGCGTAGAAATTGAACATGGTGGGGGTGATGGAAAGGTCGCCGCCTTCGCCGCCGCCCAGGATTTTGCCGGCAAACGCCGTGATCTGGGTCACGAGGAGGTTGCCGAGCGCGACCGTGAGGTTCCAGAAGCCCATGATGGTGCTTTTCATGGAAGGGGCGGCTTCCCGGAACGCGAATTCCAGGCCGGTGGTGGAAACGAGCACCTCGGAAATGGTGATCACGATGTAGGGCAGGGTTTGCCACCAGATGCTGATTTTGGCGCCGCCATCGATGCGGGTCTGGAGGATGGCGACGATGACGAACGAAAAGCCGGCCAGGAACATGCCGACCGACATGCGGCGGAGGGGGGTCGCGAGGCGTCCCAGGAGCGGATAAAGGCCCAGCGTCATGATGGGGACGAAAACCATGACCAGAACGGGGTTCATCGACAGCATTTCCTCCGGCCCAATGCGGTAGAGCGGCATGGTTTCGTTGGGAAACGAGTCGTCGAGTGCCAGCCGGTTGAGTCGGGCGACGGCGACGGGATTGGGCGCGGCCGGCGCGGGGGAGTTTGCGGGGTGCAGCTCCTGGATGAGCAGGCGGGCTTCGCCGCTCAGGCTGACGCCGGCGAACCGGTTGGATTCGTAGATCGACCGGCCGGAATTGATCACACTATTGATCGCGGTCAGGAGGGTGGCCTTCAATTCACCGGGGGGCGTGGCGGGAGAGGAGATAATCCGTTGCGTGTCCGCGGGGAGCTGTTCCCAGACGAACCGGGAGGGGGCATTGGTGTGTGCGGTCAGGCGGGCGGCCATGGCCGCGGGGTTGCGCAGCCCAACGGAGCCATAGCTTGAGTTCTCGGTGAAGAAGTACGACTCCATCTTTTCCGCCTGGAGCACCCAGGTGGAAAATGTCTGATCGAACAGCGCCCAAAAGATCGGCACCAGGGCGAAGATCGAGAGAATTCGCCAGACCGAGATTGTGTCGTCAACCGATGCCGGGGTGAAGCGGCGTCGGGCCGTGGCCCAGAATCCGCCCCCGGGCGTGTCGTTCGGCTTGGTCAGCGCATACCAGGACACCGCGAAAAAAGCGCCCGGCTTGATGCCATCCTGGGTGTCGACCTCGCGGAGAAAGCGCCGGGTGACCCAGCCGATGACGAGCAGGGCGGCGGCGAGGTCGGTCATGAACCGCGTGCCGGCGCCCATTTTGAGCAGGGCGGCGAAGGCGTCGGCGACGATCACGGCGACGCAGAGGAGGAAGAGCCAGTACAATTTCCAGAGCCAGTTGCGATCGCCGGTGGGGGGAACGTGGACGTAGCGCCGGGTGCCGATCCAGAAGACGAACGTGGCAATGGCCATGGCGATGCCGGGCACGCCGAAGGCCCAGCTGTAGCCGTAGCTTTTGCGGATGAACGGAATCACGAAGAACGAGGCGGTTGAGCCGAGGTTGATCGACCAGTAGAACGCGGCGTAGGCCTTTTGCAGGAGGTGCCGCTGATCGGGCCGGAACTGGTCGCCCATGAAGGCGGACACGCACGGCTTGATGCCGCCGGAGCCAAACGCGATCAGGCCGAGGCCGACCCACAGGCAGAGCAGCTTGCCGTCGACCGTCTGCATGAGGTCGCTCATGGCCATGACGCCGTGGCCGGCGCAATAGGAGAGGGAGATCCAAAGGATCGTGTGATATCGGCCCCAGAGCCGGTCCGAGATCCAGGCGCCGATCATCGGCATGAAATAATTCACGAAGCCGAAGTAATGGATGACCTCGGTCGCGTAGTCCCGCGTTTGGAACAGGATGTTGGTGATGTAAAGGGCGAGGATGCCCTTCATCCCATAATAGCTGAAGCGCTCGGCGGCCTCGTTGCCGAGGATGAAGCGAACCTGGGACGGCCACCGGTTGGCGTCGGTGGACGAAGCGGCGGGCGACGGCACGGGCTGAGCGGAAGCGGTGACGGAACTCATGGTGACGATGTAACTGCCGGGTGTGCTACCGGATTCGCCGGGCTGGAGCCAGCTAATCTTTTGGGAGGGTCTTTTTGGAGCGCGGCGACTGGTCGCCGCTTTACCCCGGGCGACTTGTCCGCCGGGAACGTCGACATCGATCCGACCGCTGCGCGGTCTCCAGCGGAGCGAGCTGGCCCACTCGGAGTTTGGGGGGAGGCGCTTGTTCTTTACGGACCTGCTCACGGGCCATGAACGCGAGCATCGCAGGTAAGGCTGGCGCTCCGCCGCCAGCCGGAGGTTCGCACCGCGGTCCGCACGGCGGCGCGCTGCGGAGAGCGCGCCCGACCTTGCGGTTCATGGGGAGCAAGTCTCGCTCCGGACAGCCCCGGCAACCCGGAGCGCCGACCTACTTCACCACGATGGGGAGGCTTTCCGAGTGGCTGTTGAACTCGGGGGCGTACATGCACTGGATCTCGGCCATCCCGCTTTGATATTCGCCGCGGTGCTGCACGCGGGTGGCGTATTCGAACACGTAGACGCCCTTGGGCAGGTAATCGATGAAGAAGTGGCTGGCGGTGTCGCGGGTGTTCTCGTAATAGGCCAAGCCGTCCTGGAACCGGTATCCGCTGAGGACATTGACCGGCTCGGTGCCGCTGCCGCGCTGATCCTTCAGGTGCACGTATTCCATGTCGCGATCGACGCGGAGTTCGATGCGGACCACCAGTTCGTCGCCGACCGCGAGCGGGCCTTTTACGGCATTGAGGGTTGGGCCTTGTTTCGTGTTCACGCGGGTGAATAGCGCCTTTTTCAATTTCAGCGGCGTGCCCTCGTAGGGGGTGACCCGGGTCATGTCCTCGAGGTATTGCCAGTGGACGCTGCCCCAGGCGACGCCCGGGTCGAGTTTGCGGACGGTGATCTCGCCGAGCTTCGGCTTAACTTCCGAGGCGGCGAACCGGCGTTCATAAAAACCGGTGCCGGGCTCCGCCGGGGGGGTGCGCGCGCCGGACCGAAATTCGCCGCGCGGCGCCTGGCCGGCGCGAGGAGGCGTCACGTCGACGCCGCCGAGACTGACCTCGACCAGCACATCGCTGGCGAGAGAGTCGCGGCCGCGCAGGAGCAGGGCGTAGACCGCGTCGGCGGTGGCCTTGGTCGTCTTCCAATCCTGCGTTTGCTTTTGCTTGAGCAGCCAGACGCGGCATTCCTCGACGGATTTCTGGTCGCCCATGACTTCGTCGAAGGCCTCGATCATGAGGGCCTGGGTTTCGATCGGCGCGCGATACCACCACCAGCTCAGCTCGGTCTCGCGCCAGAACATGCCCATCTCCTCGGTGGACACGCTGCGTTGTTGGATCGACTTCATGATGCCCTGGGCGACGCGCGGGTTTTCGGCGCCGGGCCAGCGGTGGAGGGCGAGGGCCAAGTGGCCTTGGGACTGACGGAAGGCGAGCTTGAGCCAGTGCTTGCGGGACTGGGCGAGGAAGAAATCGACGGTCTTGCGGTGGGGTGGGGCGACGGCTTGATCCTTGAGGAAGAAGCTGCGGCCGTAGAGATACAGCGCGTCGGTGGACGACGGGACGTAATCGTCGGGCCGGCCGCCTTCGAGGATTCGCTCGTAGTGTTCCGTCATCCAGGCATCGAGCCGTTGCAGGGCGCGGAGGGCAGGGGCGACGTCGAGATCGACGCCGAGGTGGCGGAGGCGGCCGAAGCCGGTGACGATGTAGAGCGTGATGTAGTCGTTGCCGCGGCCGCCGGGGAACCAGGGCCAGAGGCCGTCGGGCAGCTGGGCTTCGGAGAGCCTGGCAAGCGTGCGCGCGGTTTCGTCGTTCAGGCGGTTGTCATCGAACAGCACGCCGACGTTCCGGCGGGCCTGGCTTTCGTGGGCGGCCTGGCGCAGCCACGGCGTTTCCTCCAGCGCCACCGCCTTCAAGTCCTGATTCTTTTCGAGCGGGGAATCGAGTGCGGGCGTGCCTTTCCACTGATCAAAGACGCGGCGAATTTTCGGATCGCTGCCGGCGATGTGGCGGGCGAGCACATTGGCGTAAAGTCGATTGAAGGTTTGCTCCGTGCATTCGTGAGGGAACTCCATCAGGTAGGGCAGGGCCATCACCGCGTACCACGACGGATTGGAGACCATTTGCACGACCAGGTTCTGGTGGATGAGCGAACTGGACCGGCCGGATTTGAGGAGCTTGTCGAACTCGAACCGCTTGGTGACGGGACCGGCGGACGGGTTGCTTGGGCCGCGAATGGGCAGGGGGAGAGATTCGGTGACGAAGATTCGCCGGGAGAGGACGGGCAGGTAGCCTTCCTCGCCGTCGGAGAGGCGGGTGGTGGCGGCGACGGCCTTGTAGGCGAGGAACGGCGCGCCATCGGGCACTTTGAGGCGCCAGGAAAACGTGCGGGATTCCTGGGCGGGGATGTCGAACTTTTGTTCGGCCGCAGTGTTGCCGAGGGCGCGGTCGAACGCCTGGCTGGTGGCGGCGTCGGTGAAGGTGAGGCGAACCTCTCCCTGCTGGCGGGCGGCGGAACGGTTGGAGACCTTGACCGTGAATTCGAGCTGATCGCCTTCGCGCAGGAAGCGCGGCGGGTTGGGCTGGACCATGAGGTCCTTGGCGGTCACCGCGCGGCCTTCGAGGAAGCCCGAGCGAAGGGACGCGTCGTGGGCGAAGCCGAGGAAGCGCCATTCCGTGAGCGCTTCGGGCATGGTGAACTGGAGGCGCACCTCGCCGTTGGAGCTGGCCAGCAGGCGGGGGAAGAAGAACGCCGTTTCGTTGAGGTTCTTTCGGGCGGTGACCTGGCTGAGGTCGGGGGCCTTCGGTGGTGTCGCGGTGGCGGCGGTCCCGGGCGCACCGCCGGCGCCGCCGTCGGCCCGATCCTCGGAGACTTTGGCCGCGCGGGCGACGACGCTGTCGCCGGCGGCTTCGGCCGCCAACGACGCCACCGGGGCCGCGGCGGGAGCGATCCCTTCCTGCAGCATTGGAGTGTTGTAGCGGCCTGCGCCGCGGCTGCGGATCCCGGCGAAAGCATAGCCCTGGAAGTTGGCCACGAGATCGGGGGGGAACGCGCGATACGTGGCGTTGGCGCTGACGGTCGTGCTGCGCCACGATCCTCGCATGGCCCGCAGCCACACGCCGGAGTTCAAAAAGGAAGGGTTGGCCGTGGTGTCATCGCGGCGGAAAAATCCGAACTGATGGACCCAGGAAGGCGCCTGGAATTGATCCAGGGATGCGTCGTAGAGCGACGCCACCATTTCGGCGGCGGTGCGATCGGCCCGCGGTCCGCTGACCACGGCGGTCCACGTCTCCTGCTGGCCCGGGCCCAGCTTGGAAGTGAAGTGTTCCCACTTAAGTTCGAGCTGCTTGTTGCTCCAGGGGACCTCGACGTGGCGCGCGTCGGTGTAGGCCCGATTTTCGCGCACCTGGGTGACATGCAACGTGAACCCGCCGCGCATGGATTCCTCGACGGCCTGTTTGACCTGTTGTTGCGTGCGGCCGGCCGCGGTCCAAAAGCGTTGGCGGAACGTTCCGCGGTGCTCGACCTCGATGAAGGCCCGGCCGCTCTCATAGCCTGTGCCCCACAGAGCCGTAAACTCCTGGCCGGGCTCCACCGTCCAGGTTGGCGAGGCGAGCAGGTGCGGAATTTTGCTAACCAACCTGGCTGACTCGGGCGCGAGCACGTGCAACGGCAGCCGCGCCGTCACCTTGCGCCCAAAGCGATCCTGCGTCTCCAACATCGCGCGATACAGCCCGGCACCGAGGGTGACCGGCACCGTCACGCGTCCTTCGGCGTCGGTCGTGAAACCTTGCTCCACCGCGATGTCGCCCAGTTCCCACTCGTTTGGATTCGCGGCATCGCCGGCGGGCTGGGACGAGTTCGCAGTGCGGTAGGACGGCGCGCTGACGAGCCGCGCGCGTTGGACCGAGGCGGGCTCCTTCAGTCGATACACCCGCACGCGTCCCTCGGCGACCTGGGGCTCGCCATCAAGGGTGGTTGTGCGAACGGTTAATTTTACGGGCGCGCCGGCGACCTGCCATTCGTCAGCGGACAGGGCGGCCTGCAACGCGGTGAAGCCGACGTTGATGCTGCGCTCGGCGGAGCGCGTCTCGCCCGCCGGATCCGTGACATCGGCGTAGACCGCATAGCTGAACGAGGCCTCGTCTTCAGCCGAGACGGCTGGGTCGGGCCGGGCGACGAACTGGATCTGGAACGCCCCATCGGTTCCGGTTTCGGCTGAGCCGTGAGCGATCTCCTGGCTGGCGCTGGCGGGTTGCCGGGCGCGCCAGAATCCGAACCAGCCCCACCAATCCGGCCAGCGGACCGCGCGCACGACGCGCCAGCGCACTTTGGCGCCGTCGACGGGCGCGCCGGTGTACGCGTCGGCGTGCCCGGGAACCACCACGGAGTCGTTCAGCCGGGCGGCAGTTTTCGGAACGTCCAGCCGGACCTGGAACTTCGGGCGTTTGTATTCCTCGACGCTGAACGAAGCGCTGCCGGCCTGGCCGCTGGTCACGTGGATGGTGTAGCTGCCGCCCACCCGGCCGCGCGGCGCGGTGAAGCTGCCGTTGAAGGAGCCAAAGTCGTTGCAGCGATGCTCGGCCCGTTCGATTTCCTTGCCATTGGGATCGACGAACTGGATGGAGATCGTCTGGCCGGCGAGCACGGCGTAGTTGTCCTGGTTGGGATCGACCCGCACGCTGATGCCCTTGTATTGAACCGTCTGGCCGGGCCGATAGATGGCGCGATCGGTAAAGAAGACGGTCTGATCCCGGGCGGGTTGCGGTTCGCGTCGCCAGGCCCAGAACTCGGACTGTGAGGCGAGGTCCTGGCCGTGATGGCGCGCCCGGAGCAGGTAGCCGCGTTGCGCCTGGGGCGGCAGGCTGAAAAAGCCGTTGGTGTCGGTGGTGGCGGGCGGCACCGTGACTCGTGTGCCGGTGCGATCCAGAAACCAGGCGTCGACGGTGGCTTCCGCCAATGGTTCGCCCGACCTCGCGTCGAGGACGAATCCTTCGATCTGCCCATCGCGCGGGCGCACGACGACGGCGAGGTCACTGACCCAGACTTCGGCGAATTGAATTTCGTTGTCCTGGTCAGAGAAATCCTGCCGGTAGCTGGCGATGAGGAAGTAGAATCCCGGAGTCAGCGTGGTGGGAGCCGGGAGCAGTTGCGTCCGCAATTTGAAATCGGCCGTGGGTGGCAACGCGTTGGACCAGACGAGCGCCGGGGCGCGGCGGAGAAGTTCGGCCCGCTCTTCGTTGTTCAACGACTCCGGCCGGTTGCGACGTTTGTCGAGGAAGTCTGCCCAGGGCCAGGCGACGGCGCGAAACCAGACGTTGGTCACGTTGCGATATTGGACGGAAATTTCCGGGAAGGGCGCGTTCCACACGCGTTCGGTCGTGACCGCGGCGCTGCGCGCCTCGATGGACGCGACGAGATTTTGGGCCTGGCGTCCGCCCAGGCTGTCCGGGAAGGCGCGCGCCGCCCGTTGCGCCAGTTCCCGGGCGCCCACGAGATTCTCGTCGCGCTGGAGCACCTCCGCCTGGCGGACGAGGGCCAGGGCGGACAATTCATGATCTGCATGGCGGCTGGCGATGGCCTGCAGCGCGGCCTGGTAGCGCGCGCTTTTGCTCTCGCCCACGGCACTGTTGTAGCCGAATTGGAGCCGGCTGAGATCGGCGTCGACGAATGCGGTCACGTCGCTGTCCCGCTGGTGGAACCGCAAGAGGTCCTGATACAGGCGAACGGCCTTGAGCCTGGGGGAGGCGGTGTCGGTGGTCTGGGGAGTCCAGGCCAGAAAGTCTTCGGCCGCGCCCAGGATGGGGCTGTCGGCGGAGATTTCGAAGGCGTCTTCGGCCCGCGCTCCGGCCTGCTCGCCACTGGTGTAGAATTGGAGCGCGTCGTTGGCGATGAAGTCAAAGAGCGTCGGCCGGTAGCGGTCGGGCAGTGTGCCTCGCTGCAGCAGATCGTCGAAGGTCGCGACGGGAAGGCGCTTGAGGGTGTCGGCCGCGGCGAGGGCGGCCGTGAACTGCCGATCGATTTCCGCGAAGAGCCGCGGAAGATCCCAGGTGGTGAAATCCTTTCCGGGGGCTTCCGCGGTCGCGGTGCGGCGGAGGAATCGCCAGCGGTTATTTTGGAAGTAGTGCCAGTACCAATTGGCGAGCACGGTCTGCAGCATGGGCTTGAGCTCGCCGGGGGCGCGGGCGATCTCCGTCTCCATCCGGGTGATTTTTTCCTCCGGCTTGTTGCCCTGGATGTTTCCCTCCAGGACAATGCGGCGCGCGATGGCCTTGGCCGCCTCGCCGTAGGCCCTCTCGCGCAGGGCGGCGGGAATGATCCGGTCCAGATTCGTGATGGCCGTCCGGGGCAAGCCCTGCTGAAGGGCGTCCTCCACTGCTTTCCAATCGTTCGTGCGCATGGCGGAAGCCGCGGAGACCAAGGTGGCTGGGAGCAGAAATAGACACGTCAGGGCTAAGGCAACCGCCCCTGCGCTGGGCGTGCGGCGACTCGGTGCGTTCGTCCGTTTGCGACGGCTGCCAGCGGGAAGGCAGCGGAAAATGTTGGGCGTCATAATTATCGTCGGGCAAGCCCGTTCTACACCCGGATTGGACGGTGAACCATCCGGATTGCTCCGGATCTTTGCGGCGACCTGAGGTTATGGGACAGGCGCAGCCATCGGAAATCGACGTGAATTGGGGATTTTGATTGTTGATTTCGGATTGCCGAGTCGGACGAACCGCAATCGTAAATCCCGCGGGTTCGTGGAGAGCCCCCTGTTCGTTGCGGACCTGCTCACGGGCCATGAACGCGGGGTGCGGGCGTCCTCGCCCGCAGAAGCGTAAGGACGACTGCAGGGTCGAGAGCATCCCAACCGTTAAAAACCACCACCTTTCTGTCCCGCATTGAAGGACACCCCGAACGCAGGTTCATGGGAAGCCCGTTGTTCCATTCGGACCTGCTCACGGGCCATGCACCGAGCCGCAGGAAGGCCGGACCTTCAAGCCAAGCACTGGAGGTCGCCGCTCAGCGCGCGGCCCGGACTGGAATCGGGACATTATTGATTTCAATCCGCCCGGCGCGGTGATGGAACCAGTCCTCCACGCGATTGCGGCGGGATTCGATCAAGTCCTGAAAGGTGGCGGTGTCGGTGCGCATGACTTCGAGCGGCGTGCGCTCCGCGGGAGAGAGGTCTGCGGCCACGCGGATCGACCGGATGGAAATACGCTGGTCCGGCCGGTCGTAGAAGCCCATCGGCTTTGGGCCCCGCGGCAGGGCCGACAAGAGTTCAATGCCTTGAACGACACGGCCGATCAACGTGTCGTTGCGATCCAAGTGCCGGGGAGCATGCCCGATGACGGCAAATAGCTCGGTGCCACCTCCGCTGTCCGGCGCGTTGTCGCGTCCGGCGCCGACCATGCCATAGCCATGGATCAGCCACGTCCGCCCGGCCCGCCGATCGCGAGCCGCGGGGAACGGGCCGGCAAACCCGACCTGCGGCGCGTAGACGTCGCCATCGGGCAATGGCGTGAAGGGGAGCGACGGGTCCAGCGGACGGTCGAACTCGGGTGGCAGCGTGCGCTGGGCCTGCCTGACCGGGCGGGCCAACCCGGGTTTCTCGACGTCAGGGTCGGCCCATTGCACGACGTAGTTGTCCTGCACGCGCACGATGGCGAGCCCGTCGTAGTAATGCTCGCGGGCCAAAGCCTTCACGTTGGCCACGTGCCGCGGCGCGAATTCGGGCGCCAGTTGGATGACGACCCGGCCCGCGGCGAGTTCGAGGTAAAGCGTGTATTCCGGATCCAGCGGCTGCCAGTCCCCCGGCTGGGTGGCCTCGAGAATCTGAGCCATGGTCCGCGCGCGTTGGGCGGGCCGAGCGCTGGTTGGCGGAGTGGCACAGCCCGCCAACGCCATGACCACGGCGAGGAGCGCCACCCAGACAGCCCTGGCCTTGGACCACGCGGGCGCCGGCGTGGTTTCTTCGAGCGTTTTGTCTGGCCGGTTGGTCATCATTGGATGAGGAACCGCCCGGATTGATTGGTGCCCAGGAAAAATCCAGCGCCGTAGGCCTGGCCCTGCAGCACGGCGCCTTTGACGGCGAGCTTCGGCCCGGTCCCGCCCGGTTGAATCGTCCCGGTGAAGAGGCCGGTGGAAGGCGTGAGCTTGAGGGTGATTTTTTCGGGCCCGGCCGGCACGACCTTGCCCTGGCTGGTTACGGTCACGTCGTAGTGCAATGGGAGTGGCAAATTGCCTCCCGTGAGCGAGAGGCTGAACGCGTCCGCGCCACCCAATCCGTCGCCGGCCGACCAGATGGAACCGGCCACGTCCGAACTCACTGAGAATCCATTGGGGTAGTACCGCGATTTGCCGCCGGGTTCCTTGGACCAGGTGACGCGTCCCGCGACGGCGTTGTCGCCTGCGGGATCGAAGTGGAGCCAGCCCATCAGCGCCTCGGCTCCCTTGGTTAGGCTGACAAAGACAGGCCACGAGCCGTCGGCGGCCACGGCGGCGTGCCAGGAGACCGGCGTGCCGTCGGCGAGGACGCCTTTCAAGGTGGCCTGGCCGGCCGTGGTGATCGTCACCGCGGCAAATCCATCGCCGGACGGCTCCGCCTCGGAGTTGGTGGTCCCGGGGAGGACGAGAGTATAGCGGTGCGCGAAATCGGTCGCTGGATTTGATTTGGCATTGAACAAGGCGCGGTCCGCGATCAGGTCGGCGGTCCACGTTGCGCCCGAGATTTGGCCGGTGATTTGGTTGCCGCCGGCCTGGTTGACATGCAAGCGGGCGGTGAGGGTGGCGCCTCCCACGTTCAGCTGATTTGTGGCTTTGCCCTGGGCATCGAAGCGACCGGAGAACGCCGCGCTGCCGGCGCGCGTGGTCAACCGCGCGCTGAAGGCGCCGCTTGGATTCAGCGTGGTCGACAGCAGGCCGGAGGACGGCCGCCGAATCCCGTCGGCTTCGTAAAACAAACCGGCGTAATTTCCCGCCTGTTCGGTGAACGCGTTGGCCGCCGGATTGCCGCCGCCGCCGGCGAGCGACAAGGTGGAGGAGACGGTGACGGTCAAGGAAACGCCCCGCATTCTTCCGCCGCCGATCACGGACGTCGACGGACCCGAGCCGGCATAGGATTCCGAGCTGAAAAAGGCGGGCACCTCACCGTCGACGAGCGGCACTTTGACGATGAACGCGCCGAGAAACAGGATTCCATAGGCTTTGGCCGCGTAGCCCGGGGCGAAGACGTGGCCCCCATTGATGGAATAGGTGCCCGCATCTTCCGTCATCATCCGCTCCGTCAAGCCGGAGCTGAGGCCGGCCAGTTGCAGCCCGGTCTTGTTGACCAGTGAATAGGTGCCGTTCTGGATGGTGACTTTGCCCGACGTTCTTCCGCTGAAGGTTTTCGTGCCGGTGTAGCTGTTCGCGAAATTGTCGTAGTTGAACGTGACGGAGTAGGTCTCAACCATGTTGAAGGTGCCATCGACCGCGACGGCGGCGCGCGCCTGGAGCGGCGTGAAGAGGACGAGGGCCAACGCGATGACCGGACCGGCGTTGATGCAGGAGGATGAGCGATTCATAGATTATTCCTCGACCGCGCTCCATCCGGCGATTGTTTCGACCGCGGGAAGCCCGCCCTCCTGGCGGCGAAGGCGCGTTCGTGTGATGCAGGTTCGGGCTGAATTTCGCCCAAACCGCACGTCCGAGTCAAAACGATAGTCGCGCGTTAGTCGCGGAGTGATTTGATAGGAATTTTTGAGCCGTGGGAGCTGGTGCGACGCGGGCTCCGCACCGGGGCCGGTTCGCTGCGGGTGACGGCCGGCTGGCCACAAAATGGGGCTCAGGGCCGGCGAACCTTGATGTGAGTCAAGCTTTGGGGGCGGCATCCGGGATAGTGTCCGCGCCACGATCCCCGCGTGTGCGAACCCCGAACCGGCGCGAAGATCGTGTCGTCATGTCTGACTTCATTTCCTCAGCTGGTTCCGGCCAGGAGCGGCCGGGAGACACCGCAACGGCGAGTCGCTCCTTGAGCGGTTCACATGGCCATGTGGGCTGGCAGTCGTGGCTGGCGCGCGCCAGCATGGCGGTCCTGCTGTTCGAGGCGCTGACCGGACTGACGATCACGCTCGCGCCGTTTCATTCGGCCGTGCAGTGGAATGTGCTGCTGCACACGGCGGTGGGTGCGCTGACGCTGGTGCCGCTGGCGTGGTATTGCGCGGGCCACTGGTGGTTCTATCGACGCTGGGCGTGGTCGCAAATCGTGGTCCTGGGTTACGTCGCGCTCTGCGGGTTGGTGGTCTGCGCAGGGTCGGGGTTGGTTCTCACGGTGGAGGCGCTGCTGGGGTCGAAGATTTCGCCGGCGTGGCGTCAGGCCCATCTGATCTCGACCATGGTGCTGCTGGCCGGCTTGCTGCCGCACGTCCTCCTGGTGGCGTGGAAGGCGTGGCGGACACCGTCGACGGGCGGCGCCGACCCCGCGGAGGGCCCGACGTTGAGTGCCGGGGGAACCCGACCCGCGGGGTTGCGGGATGGGGCCGTCGCGGTGCGGGCGTATCTATGGCAGTCGATTTCCGTGGCGACGGTGACGTGGCTGGCGGCGGGCGCTCTCGGCTGGGTTTACGCGGGAGTTCGCTACGCCAATCAGTTTCCGGACGGCTACAGCTTTCTTTACGGAACAAACCGCCCCTTTGCTCCGAGCCTGGCCCGGACGGATACGGGCGGGGCGTTTGATGCGCACTCGTTGTCCGGATCGCGCTCGTGCGGGACCGCGGGTTGCCACCAGGAGATCGTCGACGAATGGCTGCCGAGCGCCCATCGGTATGCGGCGATGGATACGGTGTTCCAGGGCATCCAGGACGTGATGGCCAAGCAGAATGGCCCGGAATCGACCCGCTATTGTGGCGGGTGCCACGATCCGATCTCGCTCTTTTCCGGCACCAAAAACATTTTCGTCGAGAATTTGACCGGCCTGCACGGATATCAGGAGGGCGTCTCCTGCCTGGCCTGTCACGCCATTCGCGAGACTGACGTCAAAGGCAACGCCAATTACACGGTGACCCAGCCGCGGGAGTATCTCTGGCAGTGGGCCACGAACGGCCCCGCCAAGGTGGCGCGCGATTTTCTCATCCGCAGCTATCCGGACGAACACAATCGTCTCGGCAAGCGCACCTTCAAGAAGCCGGAGTACTGCGCCGCCTGCCACAAGCAATTTATCGATCAGGAAGTCAACCGGGTGGGCTGGGTGCAACTGCAGAATCAATACGACAACTGGGCGTCCAGCCATTGGAACCACCAGGGCGACGCCCACAAGACGGTCGAGTGCCGGGAATGCCACATGCCGCTCGTTCCCTCCCGCGATCCGGCTGCGGGCGACACCATGGATTACAACCGCACGGCGGGCGACCGGCGCCATCGCAGTCATCGCTTCATCGCGGCGAACACGGTCATGCCCGTGGCCCTGCAGGACCGCCTGGAAGGATGGAAGACCCAATTTGATCTGACCGAGCGCTGGCTGCGCGGCGAAACACTCGTGCCCGAGATCGCCGACAAGTGGGCCTCCGGCCCCATCGTCAAGCTCTCGGTCAACGCCCCGGCGACGGTGGCCCCGGGCGAAGATATTGCCCTGCGCGTGGTCATGGCTTCCAACAAGGTCGGGCACGACTTCCCCACCGGGCCGCTCGACATCATCCAGAGCTGGCTGGAAGTGACCGTGACGGATGACGCGGGCCGGACCGTGTTCACGTCCGGCAAGCGGGACGCGAAGAACTTCATCCAGCCGGGCTCGTTCCTGTTCAAGGCGGAGCCGGTGGACCAGCGCGGCAACCTGATCGATCGGCACAATTTGTGGGAGATGGTGGGCGTGCGTTACCGGCGGGCGCTGTTTCCGGGATACTCCGATGTGGCGCAGTTCACGGTTCCCTGCTCGGGTGCGCTGGCGGACGCCGCGACCAACGCGCCGCCGGCGGCCCGTCCCTCCGCGGAGCCGGGCCGCGTCGAACTGGCGCCTCCGTCCATCCCGGCCCCCGCCCAGGCCGGCCAATACCGGATCGTCGTGTCCCTTCAGTACCGGAAGGTTGACCAGTTCCTGCTGAACTTTCTCTTCGGCGAAACCAACCGCCTGAGTTCGCCGGTCACCGAAATCGCGCGCGACACGGCGACGGTCACGGTCCGCACCCGTTCAGCGGGCAAGCCGACCGCAGCCTTGGGGGCTCCCCAAGCGGCGGACCTCACGGCGGCCGCGGGACTGCCGCGTGCGCTGTCGCGATGAGTGCGCCGACGTTGAGCCCGCGCCGCCGACGGTTGCGGCTGACGGTGGCTGGCCTGGTCCTGCTCGCCGTGGTGGGAACCGGCCTTGGCGTATTCA
This sequence comes from Limisphaerales bacterium, assembly GCA_044229355.1. Taxonomy (GTDB): domain Bacteria; phylum Verrucomicrobiota; class Verrucomicrobiia; order Limisphaerales; family JADJPG01; genus JBGARF01. The sequence goes on along the minus strand of JBGATF010000028.1, from coordinate 3,002 downwards.
TCCACCGGCGGGTTCGCCCGGCGCCGTATCGACCGGACGAAGCGGCGTCGGACATCACGCGCTCGCTGGCGCGAAACCTCCCGGCGGATGCACCCCGCCCGGCCCTGGTGGACGTGACGCGCGCGGCGGGCTTGGGCGGCTTCACCAACTTTGTCGGGACCCGCACGTCGCAGATGCCGGAGGATGTGGGCTGCGGCGCGGCCTGGGGCGATTTCGACAATGACGGCGACGATGATTTGTTTTTGGTCAGCGCGGGTGGGGCCTTGCCTTTGCCCGCCGAACAGCTGGCCCCGTGCAGGTTGTATGAGAACCGGGGCGACGGAACCTTCCGTCCGGTGACGGAGTTTCCGGAGACGCGCATTCACGGGATGGGTGCAGCGTGGGGCGACTATGACGGGGATGGCTATCTCGATCTGGCCGTGAGCGGCTATCAGGCGCTGTTGTTGTTTCACAACGAGGGCGGGAGCGGGCGCTTCACGCGCGTGCCGACGTTTCCGAACCGGCCGGGTTTTTGGTCCGGGGTGGCGTGGGGCGATTACGACGGCGATCACGCGCCGGATCTTTACGTCTGCAATTATGTGCAATACGTGCCGAGCGAAGCGGATGCCAGCCGGGCGTCATCTCAGCTGGGCGAATTTGTGCCGTTCACCCTGAACCCTGCGTCGTACCCCGGCGGCACGAATCTTCTGCTCCATAACACCGGCCAGGGAACATTTGCGGACGTGACCCTCGCGCTCGGCGTGGGCAATCCGGAGGGGCGGAGCTTGAGCGCCCTTTGGCACGACTTCGACGCCGATGGCTGGCCGGATCTGTATGTGGCGAATGACATATCAGACAATGTTTTCTACCACAATGTGGGTGGAAAATTTCAGGACATCAGCCATCCGGCATTGGTGGCCGATTATCGCAGCGCGATGGGACTCGCGGTGGGCGACTACAACCGGGATGGAGATGACGACCTTTTCATCACTCACTGGGTGGCGCAGGAAAACGCGCTTTACGACAATCTCTGGTCGGATTTGAAAGGTCAGACCTTGCGGTTTTTGGACGTGGCCGACCTGCGCGGGGTGGGCCAGATGGCCCTGCCGTATGTCGGTTGGGGAACGGAGTTCGCCGATGTCGATGGCGACGGCTGGCTGGACTTAATCGTGGCCAATGGGAACACCCTGGAGGTTCCGGATAGCCGCCCGCGGGTGCTCAAGCGTCAGGAGCCGTTTTTGCTGTGGAACCAGCGGGGAGATCAATTTCACAACATCGCGCCGCTAAACCCCCTGCTGGCCGAACCGCACAATGGGCGCGGCCTGGCGGTCGCCGATTTCGACCTCGATGGGGATCAGGACGTGCTCATTGTCAACCTGGGCGAGGGAGTGCAACTGCTCCGCAATGACATGCAGAAAGGCCATTGGCTGAAGCTCAGGCTGCGCAGCCGCCTGGCCGACGGCCGGCCGCTGGGCTTCGCGGAAGGGGCCCGGGTCGTGGCGCGCGTCAACGGAACGATCCTGACGCGGTCGGTCTCCAGCGCGTCCTACCTGTCGCAGAGCAGCCGGACGTTGCACTTCGGACTGGGCCCGGCCACCCGGGTGGACCGGATCGAGGTGCACTGGATCGGGGGCGGCACGAACGTCGTGGATTCGGTCGAGGCGGATGGGATGTATGACGTCGTGGAGGGCCAGCCCGGACTGCGGCGGGTGAACAATTCTCCGGGACGATCAGCGTCGGCGTCGGCGGTCTCCGCGGGCAGTTCCGGGGGTCCGGCGCCGGCGACTGCACCGATGGATGAGCGGCAACGCGTGGTCGCGTTCTGGGCCAAACATCGAGCCGGGATGGATGCGATGAAGGTCGATCGCGACGATCGCCGGGCCATCGGACTGTTCCGGGAGGCGCTGGCGCTGAACCCAGCGCACGAAGATGCGCGGTATTATCTCGGCCTTTGTCTGGCCAACCAGCAGCAGATGGAGTCGGCCCTGACCGAGCTGGCCGAGTTGCAGCGGATCAACCCGCAGAGCCATCGCGCGTGGCAGCAGTGGGGTGTGCTGCGTGCGTCCATCGCGCGAAAGGACGACGACCTGGCTGCCGCCGAGCGGGCGTTGGAGAAAGCGCAGGCGCTGAATCCGGAGGAAACCGGCGCGCTGCTGCTGCTGGGCGAGGTTTCTGTGATGCGCGGCCAAAGAGAACGCGCCGCCGAACGACTGGCCGCCGTCTGCCGGACGAATCCAAAGGCGGTGGGCGGCTATTTTCTGCGGGCTTATCTGGCGTGGAAACAAGGTGACACGCGCGCCAGCGAGCGGTTTTTACAGGAAGCGCGGGCCGCGCTCGGCCCCGATTGGAAGCCGTCCGGCACAACAGCGGAGGGCGACGTTCAGCGGCGACAACACGCCGAAAGCTCGCCCTTGAGCGGCTTTTGGGAGCGCTGGAACGGCGTGGCCGATCCCGCGGCCAGTTTTGCCCCGCTGGAGGCATGGCTCAGCGCCCGGCGCGAAGCACGTTAGGCAGGTGTCTCGCGTCTCTTTATTCCATCAACCGACCAGCCGACGAGGTTTTGCGCACTTTGGAGTGCTCCGACTTGTCGGAGCTTTTTCTTCGGGGGGACTTGTCCCCCCCGAGCCCGGCGGCTTCACGCTCCTGTTCGCTGAGTTGGAGGATGCGCGCCGCCCGAGTGGGCGGGCGACAAGTCGCCCGGGGAAAAAGCGGTGACAAGTCACCGCACTCCAGAGAAGCGGCGTGCTTTGGAGTGCTCCGACTTGTCGGAGCTTTTTTCTTCGGGGGGACTTGTCCCCCCCCGAGCGCGGCGGCTTCGCGCTCCTGTTCGCTGAGTTGGAGGATGCGCGTTGCCCGAGTGGACGGGCGACAAGTCGCCCGGGGAAAAAGCGGTGACAAGTCCTCCTCTTTACCCACAAAAGTTTCTGCTAGACAAGCTGGTGGCGTGAGTGGAAAGTGGTGTGCGTGTTGGACGCGGTGCGCATTGCGGGTCGATGGGTAAGCCAGATCGTTTTAGATCGGCT
>JBGATF010000027.1:0-144945 GCA_044229355.1 Limisphaerales bacterium | reverse complement strand
CCCGGCAAGGCGAGCCCTTCGGGCTCGCCTCTAGTTTGCTCTCGATTCCAACTCCCCAACTCAATGAACAAATAAACCCTTCTCGAGCACTGGACGCTTGACGCTTCCCATAGCAGGGCTGGCGCTCCGCCGCCAGCCGGAGGTCCGCACGGCGGCGCGCTGCGGAGAGCGCGCCCTACCGTCGGAAATATCGACCTTTCTGCCCCGGCATTGCGGGGCACCCCGAACGCAGGGACAATTCGCAATCGCAAATCAAAAACTCTGCGACACCTGCACAACCAGTGCGGTGGTGTTATCGCGCCCGTCATTGCGCACCGCGGTCTCGACCAGGCGACGGGAGACACTCGAGCCGTCCGGAGGAGGCGACGCGCCCGGCGACGGGCGCAACAAGTCGACCAGCTGATGATTGTAAAGGCCTTCCGTGAGCCCATCCGTGCAGAGCAGAAACTGATCGCCGGGCTCGTAGGCCACGGCGCCGACCTGGGGATCGACAAATTGGTTGCCGCCGCCGAGGGCCTTCTGGAGCACGTTGCGCCGCGGGTGCGTGCGGGCTTCGCGCTCGTTGATCTTCCCGTTGCGGAACAGCCAGCCCACATACGTGTCGTCCTCGCTCAGCTGTTTGAGCGTCTCCTCGCCCTTGGGCAGATAGTAAATCCGGGAGTCCCCGATGTGCGCGAAATACATCCAACCGGGCGTGAACCAGCAAAGGCTGAGCGTGGCCTCCATGCCCCGGCATTCGTCATAACTGTTGCCGACGTAGATTAATGCCCGGTGAATCTGGCTGTAGAGCTCGGTCAGCACGTCGGCAAATCCCGCCTTGAGCCCGGCCGCCTGATTCTTGAAGGAGTGGGGGAGAAGCCGCGTGATCTTTTCCACCGCGATCTTGCTCGCGAACTCCCCGGCCAGCGCGCCGCCCATGCCGTCGCTCACGGCAAACGCAAAATCCGTCGTCTCGGTCGACGCCTCGCCATATTTTCCGAGGTGCTGAATTTCCTGAACGTTGAAGCGCAGGCCGAGGAAGGAGTCCTCGTTGTTCTTGCGGACCTTTCCTCGATCGGTCCAACCCGACCAACGGAGGATGGCGGGTGGGCTGGGTGCGGGATTGCCAGGGGACGAGGGCTCCATGGGAACAAATTTCAGCTCAATGGGGTGCGTCCGCCGGCCGACGATGGCGCGGGGCAACCGTTCAGATTCGTTTTCATGCCGCGGTGTCCGGAAGAATGGTGGCGAACTCGAAGTCGATCACGCAAAAGCGCCCGTCCGACTGGCGATAGGTGACATTGCGCATCTCGGGGTCGTCATGTCGAACCCCGAACCGTTCCAGCTCGTCGAAGATTTCCTTCAGGCGCCTCAAGTCGAGGTGTTCCACGCGGCCGCCGCAATTGGTGGTGATGATTTTCAGCTGTTCGGCATTGGCTTCGAGCAAGCGCGGGACGAACGGGCACTTCCGGGCCTCGAGGTGGCGGAGGACGCGGGCCTCATTATCGAAGCGGCTCTGCGCGTTTGGGCCGTGGTAATGCTTAATCACGCGGCCGTCGAACGTGAGGTTGACGGTGGCTCGCAGCGTATCTTTGACCTTCAGCATGCCGGCCCTAAACAATCATGAGCTGTACCGATTCGACCAATGAAAAAAAGCGCGTCGAGATTTGCGCACGCCGATCATTTATCAACAGCGTTGCCGCCCGGGTAAACGGCCGAGTTCGCCAGGTCCAGGCTCGATGCAAGCGCCTGATCGGGAGGATTAAAGACGGCAGGCGGCCGGCTGGCTATGGAAATCTCTTGCGGCATGGCACCCCCATTGCTAGAACCGCGCACGCTTTTCCGTAGTACCCCGGAGCCTGAGTTGCCGGACCCGCGCGAACTGACAGCGCCAATGCTCTAACACTTGCGAGCCGCGAAACGGCCGAACTGAACACCGAACCAAACACAGACGCACATGCCGAAATACAAACTCGAATACCTCTGGCTGGACGGATATGAACCCGTCCCGAACCTCCGCGGCAAAACCAAGATCGAAGAGTTCGCCAGTTTTCCCAAGCTCGAACAGCTTCCGATTTGGGGCTTTGACGGCAGCTCCACCCGCCAGGCCGAGGGCCACAGCTCCGACTGCATGCTCAAGCCCGTCGCCGTCTACCCCGATCCGACGAAGAAAAACGGCGCGCTCGTCATGTGCGAAGTGCTGATGCCGGATCAAAAGACCCCGCACCCGAGCAACTCCCGCGCGAACATTCCCGACGACTCCGATGCCTGGTTCGGCTTCGAGCAGGAATATTTCCTCTACCGTGACGGCAAGCCGCTCGGCTTTCCCTCGGCGGGCTATCCCTATCCCCAAGGCGAATACTACACCGGCGTCGGCTACCGCAATGTCGGCGAGATCGCCCGCGAGATTGTCGACACGCACCTGGACCTCTGCCTCGACGCCGGCATCAACCACGAGGGCATCAACGCCGAAGTGGCCAAAGGCCAGTGGGAATTCCAAATCTTCGGCAAGGGCTCCAAAAACGCCGCCGACCAGCTCTGGGTCGCCCGTTACCTCATGATGCGCCTCTGCGAAAAATATCAGGTCGACGTCAACTTCCACTGCAAGCCGCTCGGCAAGGACGTGGATTGGAACGGCTCGGGCATGCACTCCAACTTCTCGACCAAGCACCTCCGCGAAGTCGGCGGGAAGGACTACTTCGAGCGCCTGATGGCCGCCTTCGACAAATACAAGAACGAACACATCGCCGTCTATGGCCCGGACAATCACCTGCGCCTGACCGGTCTCCACGAGACCCAGTCCATCGACAAGTTCAACTACGGCATCGCCAACCGCGGCGCCTCCGTCCGCGTCCCGCACAGCTTTGTGAACAACAACTACCGCGGCTACCTCGAGGATCGCCGTCCGAACTCCCAGGCGGATCCCTACAAGGTCGCCGGCCGGATCCTCCAGACGATCCAGACCGTCCCGACGAAGTAGTCGTTGCCGCTTGTTGATCGCGTTCTGATCACCGGGCTGCCCATGCGGAGAAATCCGCAGGGCAGCCCGGCCTGCTTTTGGCGATGTGGAGATGGACTGCCGCGCGGACTGAAGCGGGCCTCAGCGCCGACTAAAAAGTGCCCGGCCGCTCCCGGCCCGCTCACCGCGTCAACTCGTCGATCGTCCACGGCACCTCGCGACCGCCGTGCGCTGCGCGCGCAGCCCGGACTTCCTCCGCCCTCACCGGCCCCGCCCCGTCGCCGTAGGCCACCCGCACGTGGGTCAGGACCGCCGCAATCTGGTCGTCATCCAAGCCACCCATCGATGGCATCGCGATGGCCGACGTCCCGCCGTAGTTCTGGCCCAGCACGGTCACGGGCCCTTGCAGGCCGTGCAGCACAATGCGAATCAGCCGGCTCGCATCGCCGCGCACCCATTCACTGCCAGCCAGCGGCGGATAAACGCCTGGCAACCCCTTGCCGCCCGGCTGATGGCACGGCAGGCACGCCATTTCATACACCGTCTCGCCCGGCGAGGGCGGCTTGGGCGGGTTGCCTAACAGATCCTTGAGATATTCCCGGTGCTCCGGCCGCGCCAGCGGCAGCGTGCCTGCGGCCAGCAACGGCGCCCAGCGCGGCTGCATCGCCCGGGCGCTCTGGTGCATGGCATAGTTCAGAAACGGATCCCGCGGCCGATCCAGCGCCGCCGTGACCACCCCGATCGCCTCGGGCGACGCCACGTAGCTCGCCGCGATCACCGACTCCAGCCGCACCCGCGGGTGCGCATCCTGCACTCTCAGCCGCAGCAGATCGAGCGCCGCCGGCACCCGGTCCGCCCACATGCCAGTCACCCGCGCACCGTAGGCACGGACCCGGGCGTCCTTTGCCTCCAGCAACCGGGCGAGCAGCCGTGGCCGGGGAGATTCGTGCGCCTCATAAACTCCAATGACCTCCAGCAACAACTGTTCGTCCGCCGGTGAATCGCCGCGGACGCCCGCCACAAATTCGTCCGCCGCCGCCAGAACCTCCGGCGGGTTCCCATCGAACAGCAGACGCTTGGCCTGAGACCGCGTCCAGCGTTCCGGCGATCGCAACTGCGCCAGCAGCTCCGCCGGCTTCATCGCCGCGAGGTTCGGCTGGCGCACGGGCGCGCGGCCTTTCGCGCTCAGCCTCCAGATTCGTCCGTGCGTCCGATCCCGCAGCGGGTCCGCGTAGCTGACTTGATAATGGCCAATCACGGGGTTGAACCAGTCCGCCAGGTAGATCGCGCCATCGGGCCCCACGCTCACATCGACCGGCCGAAAGGCGGAATTGGTGGACCGCACGAGGCGCGGCAGCTGGGTCGTCGAGAAGCCGGAACCCGCATCCTGAAAACGATGCACCTCCACCAGCCCGCCAAAATAGCCGCCAATCAAGGCGCACCCTTGAATGTCGTCGGGCAACGCGCGCGTGCCGATGATGTCCAACGCCGTCGTCTTCGGCGACGTGTCAAACAACGGCCCGACGGAATGATATTGCTCCGGCGAATTCGCATACGAAACGTTCGCGTCCGTCGTGGAGCTGCTTCCCGTCGGGCTCGCCCCTCGCACCATGCCCGGCACCGTCCAATAGCCGTGCGGACGATCGCCGGACTTGTGAAACACCTGCCCGTAATCGTCGAAGGCAATCCCCCAGCAATTCGCGCCCGCCATCCCGCCGCCGAAGAATCCTTCCAGCCGCAGCTGCCGCGGACGCATCCGCCACACCGCCGCCCGATCCAGCCGCGCCACGCCCCACGGTGTTTCCACGCGCGACATCGCATGCAGCCCCTGCGAAAACCACAGGCTCCCGTCCGGACCATGGCAGACGCTGTTGACCAGCTGATGCGTGTCGCCAATCCCGAATCCCGAGAAGATCACGCGCCGCTCGTCCGCTTGGCCATCCCCGTCGGTATCCCGGTAATGCACCAGCTGATCAAAGTCACAAACATAGACGCCGCCGTCGCCGGGCTCGACTCCCTGGACCATGGTCAGGTGGTCCGCAAACCGCCACGATTTGTCGGCGCGTCCGTCGCCATCCGTATCCTCCAGCACGAGGATGTAATCGCGCGCCGGGGCGCTGGCCAGGGATTGTGGATAGGTCGGCGAGCACGCCACATAGAGCCGCCCTTTTTCATCCCACGAAATCTGCGTCGGCTTGACCACCCCCTCGCGCTCCGACGCGAACAGGTTGATCTGATAGCCCGCGGCCGGCATGAACGTCGCCGCCTCTTCCTCCGGAGAGATGGCCCGGGCTTCCTCCGGGGAGACCGGCGACGGCGGTTGCTCCAACGGGGGAGGCTGGCCGCCCCGCGCCAGTTCATGAATGCGCGCATCGGCCTTTTCGATCAGCGGTCGCTGGCGTTGAAATGCCTCGCCCAGGGAAGGTCCCAGCGCGCCGGCCTTGCCATACCGTTGATCCATGCGGTCGCCATAAACGAACGACCAGTTGGCCGGGCGCCAGCAGTCGAACCAGAGCCGGTTCTTTTCCACGATGGCCTTCCGAATCGGGTCCGTTCCTGCGGACGGCGTCGATTCCAGCCCAAGCTGGCGCGCCACCGCCGCAGCCACTTCCCGGACACCCTCGGGTGTCAGATGCAGTCCGTCCTCCGTCAAACGCCGCGCCGAGGTGCGGGCGTTCAGAGCCGCCTCCAGATCGACATAGACAGCCCCGCGCTGGCGGGCGATCTCGCGCACGGCCCGCGCATAGGCGGTCACGTCCGCATTCCGGGCCGTCAGGTCCGGCGCATGGGACGCCAACGGTTTTTCAAAGGGCATCGGGCCGATCAACACCACCCGGCGCGTGCGCCCGGCGAATTGGTCCAGCAACCGATGGTAGGCCGCGGTGAATTCGGACAGACGCCGGGCTCCGTCCAGCGCCTCGAGCTGCCCGAACTGGGCGATGACCATCGTGGCGCCCGCGGCCTCCAACTGCCCGGCCCACGGGCCGAAATTCAGATCCCGCCATTGGTCATACACCGTGTCTGCCTCCCAGGCCATCGACCGGAATCGCGGCGCTTGCGTCGCCCAGCCTGTCGCCAGCAACGCCTCCAGCTCGCCCGCCTTCTGCTCGCGCACCAGATTTTCCTGTCCCACCAGCACGACCACCTCACCCGGGTTCACCCGCACCTGCCCGCCGGCAAACGCCGGCCGCGGCCAGAGCGGCTGGCCTTCGCCAAAACGCTTCAGCACTTCCCCCGTCGTCCGGCCAACGGGCGCCGGCAGCTCCTCGATGGTGATGTTGCGATACGAAATCTCCGCCTTGTTGTTGCCGTGAATCTGCAGGGCGATCAGACCTCCCATATCCATGCCCGGGGCCGACTCCACCCAATGGATCGTGCGCCGCCCGTTCAGCCGCAGCTCGATCTCCGGCCCGCGCGCAACGATCTCGTATTGGTTCCAGTCGCCCTCCTTTTCAAGTTGATGAATGAGGTTGGTGTCCGCCACCGCCAGCATCCGGTTCCGGCGCGATTCGTCGTAAAGGAACCCCGAATACCCGGCGCCGATGTCCGCTTGATAACCCGACATTTCGTTGGCGGGGTTGACCACGCGCCGGCTGCGGAACTGGACACCGCCATTGACGAACCCTTCCGAGCCCACCAGCCGATACTCAAGACGCAAATGGAAATTGGTGTAATTGCGGAGCGTCGCCAGGAATTCATTCCGCGGGTTGCCTTCGAGCGATCCACCCACGATGACTCCGCCTCGCACACGCCAGACCCGATTGGTCTCGCCTTCCCAACCCGACAAGGACACGCCGTCGAACAGCGACACAGCTGCCGCGTGGCCAGCGTGGTTCGCCAAGACAAGAAGCACGAGAAGCGCGCCCACGCAGGTAGGGCTGGCGCTCCGCCGCCAGCCGGAGGTCCGCACAGCGGTCCGCACGGCGGCGCGCTGCGGAGAGCGCGCCCTACCTTGCGGTTCATAAAAAGGGCATCGGGATCGGGTCATGGGAGATTTGGAACGATTGGCACAGTTGAATTCGTCCACGATAGACGTCGGACCGGTCAATCTGCGTCAATGGCAATCGACCCCATTGGCATCGCGCCGTCCGCCGAAATACGAACGGCCGGCACCCGGATCAGGATGGGGCTCGTTCTTCGACGCGCGCGGCCGGGCGCGTCATCGCGTTTGTTTTCCCGGGCGCGGGCTCCGCTCGGCCGCGGACTGACAGGCGGCCGAAATTCGTTCCAGCCATTCGAGAAAATCCTCCCGCGCTGAGGCCGGCAGGACTTCCAGAACCTCGGCCTGCAAGGCGACAGCGACCGCCCGCGCGGCCTCGTATTTTTTCCGCCCGGCCGGAAGCAGGACGATGCGATGCGCCCGCCGATCCTTTTCGTGGGGCTCACGGCGGGTCAACCCCGCCTGCTCCATGCGGCTGAGCAGGGAAGCCACGGTGTTGGGGTCGCTGGACATCCGTTGCGTCAATGCCCGCTGGGTCAGCCCGTCCGGCTCCGCCTCGAGCAGCGTGCGCATCACGGTGAACTGGTCCGGCGTGATCTCCACCGGGGCCAGGCGGCGGCGAAACGCCTGGTTCAAGCTGAACCAGGCCCGCCGAAGCAAGGGTGGCAGGCGTCGGCGTTCTGGTGCGTCGATGTCTCCCGGCCCCCGGCCGCCCGAACGCGCGCGGCCAGACCGACGATTTTCACGAGATGTCCCGGTCAAGCGGGGCAAATCATACGTATAGGTATTATTGCGATTGCAATCTTTTTTCCGGCTCACAATAGTGTCCCCCAATTGCTGTCACCGCCGCAACCGATGCGCACCGAATCATGAAACCGTCGCTCCCCACTCTCGCCGCCGCCCTCGGCGTCACCCTCCTCTCGGCGCCCGCGCCCGCCCACGCCGCCACCGGCTGGCTCGACTGGCGCGGCCCCGACCACCTCGGCGTCTCCCGGGAATCCGGCCTGCCCGATCAAGTCGACGCCAAAGCCCCGCTGTGGACCGCCAACTTTCCCGGTCAATCCGCCGCCGTCATTGCCAACGGCCGCCTCTACATCAACGGTTTCGTGGGCGAAGGCCCTGATCTCAAGGAGGTCACTGCCTGCTTCGACGCGGAAACCGGCCGGCAAATCTGGGAGCATCGCGAGAACGACTTCCTCTCGGACATCATTTACCTCCGCTACTCCACCTCCAGCCCGACGGTCGACGCGGAAACCGGCAATGTCTACGTCCAGGGCAGCCAGGGTCTGCTCATGTGCTTCAGCGCGGACGGCCAGCTGCTCTGGCAGCATTCGTTGATGGAGGAATACGGCCGGCTCACCTTCCCGAACTCCCGCACAGCGTCGCCCATCGTCGAGCAGGAGATGGTCATCACGCGCGGGATCACCTCGGCCTGGGGCGCGCACGGGCCCGCTGGCGACCGCTTCTACGCCTTCGACAAAAAGACCGGCGATCTCATCTGGAGCAGCGCCCCCGGCGCCCGGCCGCAGGACAACACCTTCTCCCATTCCTGGCTCGATTTCTGGCAGGGCAAACGGGTTCTTTATTCCGCGGGCGGCGATTGCACGGTGGTCGCCATCAACGTGCGCACCGGCGAGCCGCTCTGGCGCGTGCCCGTCGCCAAGGCCGGCGCCAAAGGCGGCATCAACGCGGCCGTCATCCGCCACCAGGACAATCTCATCGTCGTGCACGAGTCCGAAAATCTCGACTCGTCCGAGATCGGCCGCATGGCGGCCATGAAAATCCCCTCGAGCATCACCAAAACCAACCCCCTCGTTCCGCACGTCTTCGAGCCCAAACAGCTCGAGCAATGGCGCAACGATGTCGGTTCGCTCGCTTCGTCCCCCATCCTGGTGGGCGACTTAATCTACGAGGTCAACGGCACGGGCGACCTCTGTGCGGTGGACGCCAAATCGGGCAAGGTCCTCTGGAAACACAAGCTCGGCATCGAGCAGCGCCAGAGCTCGCCGTTCTACGGCGACGGCAAGATCTACGTCGCGATGTACATCAGTGCGCAGGGCGCGGATAAAGTGGCGGGCGGCAGCGGGGATTCCGGCGGCAACGGCGAGTTGTTCGTCATCAAACCCGGCGCGACCGGGTGTGAAATCCTCAGCCACACCGTGCTGGACGGACGCTGCTACGGATCGCCCGTGGCCTACAATGGGAAGCTCTACCTGCAGACCGACAAAAAGCTCTACTGCTTCGGCCGGGCTGGCCAGAGCCCGGGGCTCGCGCCGGTTCCTCAAACCGTTGCCTACCCGACCCCCGGCGAGAAAAAATCGCTTCAGGTCATCCCCTTCGAGTTCATGCTCAAGCCCAACGGCACGCAGTCGTTCCGCGTGCGCGCCATCGACGCCAATGGCTTCGTGGTCGAGGACCACGTCGACCCCGCCGCGGTTCAATGGGAGCCTTACGTTCCGCCGGGGGCACTCGTCCGCGCGTTTCTCAAGGGCAAGGTCACCGACGGCCGCCTGGTCGCCGGCCCCGACAACGTGCCCAGCGCCGGACAGTTCCAGGCGACGCTCGGCAATCTCAAGGGTTACGTCAAAGGGCGGGTTCTCTCCGATCTGCCGCTCCGCCAAAACTTCGAGTCGTTTGAGCTGAGCAACACCACGACCAACGACGTCGAGCCGCCCACCGCGTTCGCCTACCCGCCCCTGCCCTGGAACAGCGCCCGCTTCAAGTTTGAGATCCGCCAGGCGCCCGGTCCCGACGGCACCAAGGCCCTGACCAAAACGATCGACAACAAATTCTTCCAGCGCGGCACGGTCTTCATCGGCCATCCTGAGATGAAGAACTACACCATGGAGGTCGACGTCATGACCGAAGGCAACCGCCGGAAAATGTCCGAGGTCGGCCTCGTCATCCAGCGTTACTACGTCATCTTGAAGGGCAACTCGCAGCATCTTGAAGTCAGCTCGAACCAGGAGCGTTTCAAGCAGGATGTCCCCTTCAAATGGGCACCCAATACGTGGTACAAGCTGAAGGCCCGGGTCGATGTCGCGGCCAACGGCAGCGGAATGGTCCGGGCCAAGGCCTGGAAACGGGGCGAGCCCGAACCGGACGCCTGGACCATCGAAGTGCCCCACAACACCGCCCACACCCGGGGCTGCCCCGGTCTCTTTTCCTTCGCGCCGCAGGATCAGCGCACGTTCCATGACAACATCGTCGTCACGGCCAACTAGACCGACGTCCGCCGTCCCAATTCTCAACCACCAACCGCTCATGAAATCCTTCCCTCTCGTCACCGCCGCGCTCCTGGCCAGCGGACTCGTCTCCTCCTCCCCCAACACCCAGGCCGTCGACTGGCCTTCCTGGGGCGGCGGAAATCTCGGCCGCAACATGTACTCACCCGCGCGCGACCTGCCCGACATCTTTGACGCCGGTAAGCCGAAGTCCGGCTCCGACGACATCGATCTTGCGACCACCAAGAACGTGAAGTGGGCCGTCAAGCTCGGCTCGCAAAGCTACGCCAACCCCACCGTCTACCAGGGCAAGGTCTTCGTCGGCACCAACAATGAGACCCCGCGCGACAAACGACACCAGGGCGACCGGTCGATCCTCATGTGCTTCGACGAAAAATCCGGCGAGTTCCTCTGGCAGCTCGTCGTGCCCAAGCTCAAATCCGGCAAGGTCAATGACTGGGAAAACCTCGGCCTCTTTTCGTCGCCCGTGCACGACGGCAAATATCTCTACCTCGTCACCAGCCGCTGCGAAGTCCTCTGCCTCGACGTCAACGGCATGGCCGACGGCAACGACGGCCCGTACAAGGACGAGGCCAAGTATGTCGTGCTCGACACCGGCAACGCGCCGGTCGAGCCCGGCGCCAAGGACGCCGACATTGTCTGGCGCTACGACATGATGGACGAGCTCGGGGTGTTCCCGCACAACGCCTCCAACTGCAACATTCTCATGCTCGGGGATCTGCTTTACGTCTGCACTTCCAACGGCCAGGACTGGACTCACGTCAACGTGCCGTCCCCGAACTCGCCCAGCTTCATTGCGCTGAACAAAAAGACCGGCAAGCTGATGGGGGAAGACAACGCGCGCATCGGCCCGCGCATCCTGCACGGCCAGTGGTCCTCCCCCTCCGCCGGCCAGGTCAACGGCAAGTGGCAGATCTTCTTCGGCGGCGGCGACGGCGTCCTCTACGCCTTCGACCAGAATCCCGCGAAAGGCACCGGACAGCCCTTTCCCAAAATCAGCGGGGCCGGCAGCGGCAAGTCGGCCGATGCGGATGAGAAGGAGGATGCGGAGGTGAATTATCTGAAAGCCGTCTGGTGGTTCGACTGCGTGCCGGCGGATTACAAGGCCAAGGATGGCAAGCCGATCAAATACCCCGCCGCCGAGGGCCCGAGCGAGATCAACTCCACGCCCGTGTTCTACAAGGACAAGGTCTACGTCGCCATCGGCCAGGACCCGGAACACGGCGAGGGCATCGGCCGCCTGCTCTGCATCGATCCCACCGGCAACGGTGATGTCACCAAGTCGAAGCTGGTCTGGGACTACAAAGGCATCAAGCGGAGCATCAGCACCGTCTCCATCGATCCCGCCTCCGGCCTCCTGTTCATCGGGGATTTCTCCGGGTTCATTCACTGCCTCGACGCCGACACGGGCAAGGTCAACTGGGTGCACGACATGAAGGCCCACATGTGGGGCTCGACCCTGGTGGCCGATGGCAAGGTCTACGCCGGTGACGAAGACGGGGATTTCACGGTCCTGGCCGCGTCCCGCGAGAAGAAGGTCATCAGTGAGTCCAACCTGGGCTATCCCGTGTATGGAACACCCGTCGTGGCCAACGGGGTGATGTTCGTGCTCAACCAAAGCTATCTCTACGCCTTTGCCGATCCGACCAAGGGAACCAAGGACGAAGTGCCCAAAGTGAACCTGAAATAGCGTTGCGCGGCCCACGCGTCTCCTGCTGAACTACGCCCCAGACAAAAAAGTCCGGTCCAACGGACTGCAACCCGATCACGAACGCATCACCATGACGTCCCCCGTATCCCCGGAGGCCATCCAGCAGGCGCAGACCCAGCTCGACCGCCATCTCCGCGAAATCATCCAATGGCACTTCAGCCCGGAGACCGGCTGCCCGTTCTGGCTCGACTGGGCGAAGAAGAACTTCGACCCGCGCAAGGAGATCACCCGCTTCGCCGACCTTCTGAAGTTCCCCCATTTCCAGGATGAGTGGCTGCGCGATCTCCAGC
This sequence comes from Limisphaerales bacterium, assembly GCA_044229355.1. GTDB lineage: Bacteria > Verrucomicrobiota > Verrucomicrobiia > Limisphaerales > JADJPG01 > JBGARF01. Next base: position 132,821 of record JBGATF010000027.1, on the reverse strand, counting down.
CCGAAGTGTGGGTGCCCGCGGCGTTTCAAGGCAAGCCGTTCAACATCTTTGAAACGGGCGGCACCACCGGCATGCCCAAGCAACGCATCGGCTGGAACGACTACAAGACCGACTACGAGGAGTTCAGCGGGAAGGTCCGGGATGAACACTTCCCGCGCGGCCAGGCCTGGCTGATGGTCGGCCCCACCGGCCCCCGCCGCCTCCGGCTGGCCATCGAGCACCTCGCCAACTTCCGCGGCAGCTCGTGCTACTTCGTCGATCTCGATCCGCGCTTCGTCAAAAAGGTCATCGCCAACAAACAGTTCGACGTCGCCCGCGCCTACATGGACCACGTCGTCGATCAGGGCGTCACGCTGCTCAAGCATCGCAAGATCGCCGGCCTTTTCACCACGCCCAAGCTGCTCGAGGCCATGGCCGAAAAGGTCAATCTTTACGAGGCCGGAATCCGCGGCGTCTTCTGCGGCGGCACCACCATGGCCCCGCAATACGTCCGCTTCATCGTCGAGGAGGTCCTCGAAGGGCGCATTGGCTTCTACCCCACCTACGGCAACACCCTCATGGGCCTCGCCGCCAGCGTCCCGCTCCAGCCCGAGGACAAGTTCTCCATCACCTACTACGCCCCACAACCGCGCGCCGTCCTGCGCATCGTCGATCCCAACCAGACCGACGTCACCAAGGGCTACGGCGAATGGGGCCGCGTCGAACTCACCACGCTCACGAAGGAGTTCTTCATGCCCCGCTTTCTCGAGCGCGACGAAGCCATCCGCCGCGAACCCCGCGCCCCCTATGCCTGGGACGGCGTCGCCGAGGTCCGCCCGTTCGGCGCGATGGAGAAGAACATCGTCGAGGGGGTCTATTGAACACCTCCTTCACCACCGCCAGCACCGGCAAGGGCGTCACCTACTACACGATCTATCTCCGCGGCCTGGCCAACGGCACCGGCTACATCGACGTCGCCCTCACCGACGACCAGCTCTTCAAGGATTTCCTCCAATACCTCGACGTCAACATCAAGCCGGTCCGCACTTACATCGTGTCGCTCCCGCCCAAAGCTGACGGCCGCGCCACGGGCGAAACCGGGCAATTCTCTGTCAATTTTTCCGAAGTCATCGCCATCACCACGGTCAAGCCGGCATGAACGTTCCCCACCTCCCCGCCCTCCGCCTCGGACGCAGCTACGCCAGCCTCGACCAGTTCGAGGTCAAGGACCACCGCTCCGGCGAAGTCAAAGCCAAGGTCTCCACCGTCAACGCCGGCATTATCCGCAAGGACCTCGCCCGGCTCGCCGCCGCCCGCGCCGCCCTCCGCCCGTTCACTTGCGCCCAGCTCATCGAGCTGTCTGCCAAGGCCGGCGACTTTTTCCTCAACGGCACCCTGCCCCTCGGCGACCTGGGCCACACCCAGTCCGCCCAGCAATACATCGAGACCCTCAGCGCCACCAGCGGCCTCCCTCACGTCATGGTCAAACGCAACATGGCCAAGATCCATCACGCGTTGACCCAGATGAAGACCGTCCTCAACGGCCTCTCCCGCGGCCTGGACCTTTCCATCATCGACGCCGGCTTCGGCGAGCAGTTCGGCACCCGCCTGACCTTCTGCCCGACCACCCAGGCTCTCGGCCTGGTCATGCCCAGTAACTCGCCCGCCGTCAATTCGCTCTGGCTGCCCGCCATCGCCCTCAAGACGCCCGTGGTCATCAAGCCCGGCAAGGAGGAACCCTGGACCCCGTTCCGCCTGATCCAGGCCTTCATCGCCGCCGGCGTGCCCGCCGCAGCCTTCGGCTTCTATCCCACCGACCACGAAGGCGCTGGCGAGGTGCTCAAGAGCTGCGGACGCGCCCTCATCTTCGGCGACAAAAACACCATGGCGCAATACGCCAACAACCCCGCCATCCAGCTCCATGGACCCGGCTGGAGCAAGGTGCTCATCGGCGAGGATTGCATCGAAAACTGGCGCGACTACCTCGACGTCATCGTCGGCGCAATCAGCGACAATGGCGGTCGCTCGTGCATCAATGCCTCCGCGGTCGTCGTGCCGAAATATGCCGCGGAAATCGCCGACGCTCTGGCGCAACGGCTCGGGCCAATCCAGCCCACCCGGCCCGACGATCCCAACGCGCGCCTGTCCGGCTTCGCCAATCCCAAGATGGCGGACTTCATCGACAGCCAGATCGAAGACGGCCTCAAGACGCCGGGCGCCACCGACGCCACCGCGAAATACCGCAATGGCCCGCGCAAGGTCACGTTTGAAGGCGGCGTTTACCTGCGTCCGACCATCGTGCTGTGCGACAGCTTCCAACACCCGTTGGCCAACAAGGAATTTCTCTGCCCGTACGCCAGCGTCGTCCAGGTGCCGCAGTCCGAGATGTTGCAGCAGATGGGCTACAGCCTGGCTGTCGCTGCCATCACCAAGGATCCGGCGCTGACGGAACAACTGCTCAGCTGGCCTGACATCGAGCGCCTCAACCTCGGCCCCCTCTCGACCATGCACGTTTCCTGGGACCAGCCCCACGAAGGAAACATGTTCGAGTTCCTCTGGAAGCGCCGCAGCATCGAGCGCGGCTGGTAGGGCGAGGCACGGCTGCCGCTCCGCCTCCCGCCTACGCAACCAACCGACATCCTCTCCCACTTTCGCGGTTCATGGGAAGGACGGACGTGAATTCAAGCCATGGCCATGTTCTGGATCGATCGGCCCGAGGCAGGGCGGAGCAGTCGAAAATGTCGGAACTTCCACCGCAATCTTTTTGCCAGGCATCTTTCTGCCTTTGATTCTTCCGGCTCGGGTGCGGGAAGCACGGGCTCAGGCGAAAGTTCCAGCGACGACGGAGAGAATTTGGCAAAAAGATGGGCGGCAAAAGAATAGTTCGCACGAACCGCCGGAGATCCGTTGCCAGACCCGTCCTCGTTGGGGTGGGACCGCCGGGCTTGAATTTGGCGGGGATCGCTCGGTGCTGCCGTTCATGGACGTGGGACCTCCACAATGGACATGAGTTGGGCTCGTGAACCGCGCGCCAGCGCCTTGGAGTGCGCCAGTCCTCTGGCGCTTTCGAGAGCGACGGGCGTTCGCAAGCGGCGGAGGACCGCCGCACTCCAAAACCTGGCGGAAAGGCGATGGCCTCCAGTCTCAAAGTCAGGTTCATGGGAAGCTCCTTGTTCCTTTCGGACCTGCTCACGGGCCACGAACCGAGCATCGCAGGTAGGGCTGGCGCTCCCGCCTTCGCGCAGAGCTACGGCGGGCCGAAGCCGCCGCCCGCCGGCTGTCTGTGAGGCTGTCCGCACCGGCGGCACGCTGCGGCCGTGCCCGCCGAAGCATCGCGAAGGCGGGAGAGCGCGCCCTACCTACCTGGATTCCGTGCGGTTCTTCACCTTCAACGGCTCCGCAATTCATAAAACCACCCATCGCCCGTCCCGAGCGTGTCGGTCCACTCGAACTCGCCATGGGTCACTTCGTGGGCCGCTCCCACCGGCATCCACTCGAGGCGCGGCAAATTCACGTTGGTCGTGGCCCAGACCTCGAAGCGCCCACCGGGCGTGTTGGTGAAAGCCAGCCGCACCGTATTCGTGGCCATCGGTTCGAAGCGTTGAATCTGCAACGGCAGCGTCGCCGGCTGCAGCTCGTAAGCCCCAAGATCGATCCCGGCCCCGGCCACACGCTGATAACCGCGCGCATCCGTCGCAGAGTGGTTCACGCCGTCATCGCCCGCGTCAATGGCCGGGCTGTCCAACCGCAGCGCCCGAGTCGGCACGCGCCCGCCGTAGTTTCCGAGCGGAGCCAGCCCTGGATTGGAGTTGGTCACGACGTGCACATTCAAATCCAGCACCGCCGCGCTATCCAGAACCCCGACTAGGCAATGCGACAGATCCAGCTCTCCACCGACATCCGGCCCCGGCACGCCACGGCCGGTCGTGTTCTCGGCCACGATCGTGTTCTCGATCAGCGCGTAGGCCGCGAGTGAATACACCCCGCCGCCACGTCCATAGCTGCTTATATCAAAGATCTTGTTTCCTGCGGCCTCGTTGGTGGTGATCGTGCAATTCCGAACCTCCAGAATTCCCGACGGACGGTCGAACGCGTCGTCGTTGAAGATTCCGCCGCCGTAGCCGCCGCGTTCAGTGCTGCCGGTCCCCGCCCGGTTCCCATGAATCGTGCAGTTGCTAACTTCCAGCGTGCCGGTGTTGAAAATTCCGCCGCCATCACCCCCATTTCTGCCGTCGCCCGCCACGTTGTCATAGAAGGTGCAATCGACGACCAGGGCGGTCGCTCCGCCGATATTCGCGAGGCCGCCGCCGCTGCCGCCCGCCTCGAAGGAGGCGTCGCCGGCGCTATTGTCGTGGAAGATGCAGCCACGGACGGTGAGTTCGCCTTCGTTGAAAATCGCGCCTCCGTGTCCGGCCGAGCCACTGACCAGCCAACCTGTGCCGCCCCAACCTGCGTCGTTGAAGAGGAAGGTGCAGTCGTTCACCTCAGCCAGGCCACGATTGTCGATCGCCCCTCCACTGCCACCCCCACCCGGGAACGGACCATTGCCCCCAGCCCCAGCCGCGTTGCCCAAAAACAGGCAACGGTTCGCGATCAACTGGCCCTCGTTGAAGATGCCACCGCCGCCTTCGCCCGGTCCGCCCAAGTTCCCCCCTTCACTCGGCGCACCCCGGTGACCGTGGCCACCTAACACTTGAAGATCTTCGATGGTGAGGAACCCCTCCGGAGCCACATGAAAAATTCGCGTCCGCAGATCCAGCGCGCTGATGATCGTCTCGTCCCCCCCCGCCCCAACGAGACTAACCACCTTGTCCACCCGCAGCTCGTTCGTCACCAGAACGGTCTTCCCCGGAACAGAAAAGGTGATGACGTCACCGCCTTGGGCTTGTTCGAGAACCGCGCGCAATGACCCGGGGCCGCTGTCGAAGCTGGAAGTCACCACGTGCACGGTGGACACGCGAAAGGTCTGGGCCGCGCCGTAGACCGTCGCGGCGCAATTGCTGCCCACCGCACGGTAGTAGTAAACGCCAGGGCCCAGATTCGTGACCGCCGAGCTCAAATTGTCCGGAAACGCCTCCCGGCTGATCTCGATCGGCGGAGTCGTTTGCCCGTAGGTCTCCGTCGGCCCAAGCTCAAACCAGACGCGACCCGGCGCGCCCCGCAGGTCGAAGGCGCCAATCAGCGTGGCCCCATTGGTGCCAATGCCCGACGCCGGCAGTGTGTAGACCCCGGGCGCCGAGGTGGACGAGAACCTTTCATCCGGGCCAAACACCGTCCCCGCCGAGGTTCTCACCACCAGTTGGGCGTGCCACTCCCGACAGTCCATTAGTCCTGTCACCAGACGCGAAACTTCCACCGCTCCCACGAGATTCCCGATGACGTTAGTCTCCGTGAACCCGCCGTAGTTCGTCGTCTGCCCGTAGCGAAAGTAAACCGAGGCGAGCCCGTAAAACCGGTCGACGCTCGCCCGCAACGTGACCGCGCCCGAAGGGCCATTGATCTCCGGCAGGGCAACCACCACCGGTCGAGGCCGAACGATAACGATGCGCTGACGCCGGGTGACGTTTCGCGACGCGTCACGCGCTTCGTAGGTCAACACATCTTCCCCGACGATCGCGGTGTTCAGCCCCGAGGTCGTGACCGACGGGGAAGGATCGCACGGGTCCGTCACGGTATAGCCCGGTTCAATCCAGGGGTCATCTTGCAGCATTTCAACCGTCAGGCTGCCCAGCAATTGGAAGTCTGGCCCCACGGTGTCCAAGACGCGCGCAATCACCACCAACTCGATCGATCCCGCCAAATTGGCGGCCCGCAACGTGACCCCGAACGAAGCAACCGGCACCGGAAATGAGCCCGGTTCAACTGTGAACGGCGCGTCCTGGCGGACGGCTGCCGCCGGGACTTGCGTCTGGCCCAAATCACTGCGCCCCCACGCCAGCACCGCCCCGTCGCCACGCACCGCCAGGTTGTGACGGTACCCCGCAGCGATGGCCACGATGTTCGTCGCTTCCGCTGGAAGATTGGTCTGCCCCTCCCCGGACCAACCCCACGCCACCAGCCGGCCGTCCGCCCGCAGCGCCAGGCTGTGAAATTCGCCCGCCGCAATCGCAATCACGTTCGTGGCGTTGGCCGGCACATTGGTCTGACCACTCGAGTTATCCCCCCACGCCAGCACGCGACCCCCGGCCGTCAGCGCCAGGCTGTGCATGCCCCCCGCCGCCACCGCAATGATGTTCGTCGCCACGGCCGGGATCGTTGTCTGTCGTTCCACGTTTCGCCCCCAACCCACCACCCGGCCATTGGCGCGCAACGCCAGGTTGTGAAACCGCCCGGAGGCAATCGCAATCACACCCGACTTCAAAATCGCCGGCACATTTGTCTCACCGTTCGGGCTCTCGCCCCACGCGACCACGCCGCCATCCGACCGCAACGCCACACTGAAAAATTCCGAGCTCGCGATGGCCACCGCGGTCAGCTCCGGGGGAATTCCCAGCTGGCCTTCCCGGCTTCGACCCCAGCCGATTACGCGCCCCTCCGAAGTTAAGGCCAGCGTGTGCGCGCGACTCGCGGCCACGGCCACAACGTTGGAAGCGGCCGCCGGAACGTTTGCCTGCCCATCATCGGTCAACCCCCAAGCCACCACCCGGCCGTCCGCCCGCAGCGCCGCGCTGTGCCCCGCGCCCCCCGACACGGCCACTGGCGCCAACCGCGACACCACCCCCGTGGTCACGAACGGCTCTTGGCACTTCCCAGTCCACGGCCGCGTGCCCTCATACCGCAAGATGGGCAACTGGATCGGGACCGGCGGCATCATCGTCACCCCCGCAACATTGCTCGCCACCAGCCGGCCATAGATGGCCCGTCCATCTGACGGCACCGAAACGGGGAACGCCACCACGCGGGCCGAATCCGCCGGCGGCAGGACAGCCGCCGACCCGGCATTGACGAAACTTGCCCCATCGCCCACCTGGAGAAGAACCGTCGTCGCCAGATTGCCGCCGTGAATCGATGCCGTTAGATCCGGCCGGCCCGGATCACCCGCCACAAATTGTGGCGCGCCGAATTCCGGCCAGAATGGCGCGGCCGAGTTCACGCGCCCGACGCCCGTCAACGTCGCCGACCAGTCGGGATGCGCAGCCGCCGAGTTGCTGGCGACTCCCGTTCCGCCAGAGCCCTCGTCAAATCGCCAGTAGCCCACCAGCCCCGGCTCTCGACCGTTCAAACGTCGAAATCGATTGTCAGCAACGTCCGGCGCGGAACGTTCGCTCTGCCAAACGCGAACTTCGTCGATGTCGCCCCGCAGCTGTTCGCCGGTGGCGCCAGGCATGCCCCCAAAGAAGTTGAGTGGGAGCGGGACACTGGCAGGCACACACGAATGGAGGGCGCCGTTGACGTAGAGGCAGGTTTCACCCGAGGCCGCCACCATGGCCAAATGCACCCACTCGTTGGCGGGCGCCGTGTACGGAAATTCGTAATCGGCCCTTCCGAATTCCGTGAAGCCGACGTGCCCGTTGGTTCCATACTGCTCGAGTTTCAACGCCGTCTTCGGCCCGATCCAAAGCGGCGCCGACACCGCTGACGATGGCCGGCGTCGCACCCAACACTCCACCGTCCACGGCGCAGCCAACGACCGGTCCTGCACAGTCAACCGCTGGTCCGATGCGCCAAAGTTCAAGGCCTGCCCGGGTCCAGTTTGAGCGTGAACGGCAGGACAGGCCGCGGTCACCACTAGCCACGAAACCACGGCCGCCCCAACCCAGCGCCTCAAGGTGTAAAAGCTGGGTCGCGCCGCCAACGACAGGCCGCCCGAACCGTGATCCTCCGTTCCGATTGGGAGGTGGAAACGAAACCCCGCACCGCGATCCACGTGAATGTTCATGCCCATCCATAAAGCGGGGCACCGGCGCTGTTGCAGAAATTCCGAAATTCTCGTGAACCGAACGCCGGGGCCGCTCTCCGCAGGATGAGGAGGAGCAGTCCGCAGATTCATAGCCACAACTCACGTCCATTTCGGAGGCCTCGCCTTCCCATACACCTGCCCCGGGCTGCGCCCGTCCTCGGGTGCAGAAAGGTGGATACTGCTGTCGGTTGGGATTACTCCAGCCGGTTGGTCGTCCGAGAGTTTCTGCGGGCGGGGACGCCCGCACTCCGGGTACATGGCCCGGAAGCAGGTCCGTAAGGAACAAGCGGCTCCCCATGAACCCCATCCTTCGTCGCGGATTCTTAGACAAAGGAATTAGGGCAAAGGAATAACGCCGGAAGGATTCTATTCTTTTGCCCTAATTCCTCTGCCCTAATTCATTTGCGCTTCCGGCCGCAAGGCAAGACCCGCTCTCCGTAGCGGGCCGTCGGTGCGCGCCTTAGCCATCCAACCAAGGCTCAGGCCAAGGTTGACCTACAATTAGCCAAGGCCGGACCTCGACACCGTACAGCGCGCGGCCCAGATTCGAGCCACGACTTATGCGAGTTCAGGCCCGATGGAACGTCGCAATTGCCCTGAGTCTACTTTCCAGCGCTGGGCTGATACTGGGCGCAACGAACACCTTGGATGAATGCTGGGAGGCCAAAGTGGGCTCGATGGAACATTCCACCTTCAGTCCGGGGTACAGTCGCATGAAGTTCGATTCGGAGGGCAACCTCTATGTCTGGACCAACTCTTACCAAGGTTGCTGCTTCAGGTTCGTGAAGCTAAACCACCAACTGCAGCTGGATTGGGAAATCGTGCGCACCCCGGAGCCAGGCTACGCGACGCTGACGTTAGTCGACTGCGCTATCGATCCAAACGGACGGGTTCTGCTCACCGGGTGGACCGCCACCAACTCCGCCCCACCTGCAGTACGGGAGACACTGGTTTTGGGTTATGACCGCAACGGAACCGCGTTATGGACGAATCGCTACCCAAGCGCAGGCCTGCCGCATGGAATTGGCAGCGATGCGCACGGCAACGTCTATGTCGTCAGCACCACCTCCGAAGGGCAGAACCAACCGTCAGGATTCATCGAGCTGATCAAGATGAACTCCATCGGGGAACGCATATGGGCCGCGTTGTATGACGGCCCGTCGCACCAGAGCGTCACGATCAGCAGCGTCGCCACCGGGCCCGGCGGTTTGGTTTGTTTCGGCCTGGGGCCCGGAGCCGATGCGTCGCAAACTCGCATCGTTGCGTATGGCGATGACGGCACTTGGCGGTGGACCGCGTCCACGCCCCCATACGTCGTCATTGCCCTTTCGCTGGTCATCGATTCGGCGGGAGACATTATCGTCGAGGCTCAGCACACTTCACCCGGCGGGTCGCCGTATGATTCGATCTGGCTGGCCAAGCTGGGAGCCAGCGGGCAGGTGAAATGGATCTCTTTGCTTTTCTACACCGCTTACGGGGGCTCACGCGGTGTTCTCCACCTCGACGAGCACAACAATGTCTACTGCGCCGCTGTTGATGTGTTCGGTACCGGAGGTGAGTTAGGCGCCGCAAAGTTGGATCCGGAAGGCCGGCCCTTGTGGTGGATTCGTTTCAACGACCGGCAGCGGGGGGATCCGAGTTTCTACATTGCCGGCGCGATTACGACCGACGGCGCTGGCATGGTTCGCATCGCGAGTGCCCAAAACACTCCCGACCTGCAGTTGTCCGTCGCGCAGGTGATCCAGAATGCAACTCCGGGTCGACCGGTGATGCGAGGCCAACTTCCCTGGCGGGACGTCGAAAGAGTAGAATCGCTGGGTTCCAGTATCGAATTGAACTCGTTCATCTCCGGCAGCGAACCCGTCACGTTCCAATGGCGGCACAATGGCGTCGACATTCCCGGGGCCACGAATGCGAGCTTGTTCATCGCCAATGCAGCCACGACCGACGGCGGCACTTATTGTCAGATCGCGAGCAATCCTTTTGGTTGTTCGCGCTCCCCCGAGTTGACACTTCGTTTATACACTCCCCCGGCCCCGCAATTGATGGATATAAAGGCAACAGAAGGGCAGCTGGCCTTCACCATTGTCGGCTTCACCAACATTCAGTATCAGGTGGAAACCTCCAGCGACCTGCGCCGCTGGGCCTGGTGTTGTTCGCGCCAAGCCGGGCGAGTCTCCATCGATAAACCCGCCGGAAACTCCACCTTCGTGCGCGTAGGTGTGTTCGTCCCGCCAACGAAATGACACGGGCGGTGCGTCGTGTCTGCCAGCAAAGGTGCGAGGGCCAGCTTTACCTGCGCGCGCCGTTCATGGATCGTGAGCAGGTCCGAACGGAACAAAAAACTTCCCATGAATCATGGGGATTTTTGATTTACGATTTACGATTTGCGATTGCGGATTGTCCGACTTGGAAATCGTCAATCGACAATCACCAATCAAAAATCACCAATGGGGTTCGTGGCCGCAATTTACGTGCAACAATCCGGGGTGCTGTCCATGAACCTCCACTCCCGGAGGGGCCTTCGCCCCCGTCTCCGTGGGAGAAGGCGGGCCCGCCCGCAGGGCGGGACCGGAAGAGGGGGAACGGTCCCGGGTCCATGGGCCCGTGAGCACGAGATCGGAACTCGTGAAGCCTATCGCTGAGCCCTGCCACAAGCCCGGTCTGCCTGGCGGACGGGTGTGTTTCCCCTTGCCCGCACCCGGGCCGCCTGCTGTTCTGGTCCTCAATGCAAGCGGACGAGTCTCAAATTCTCGCCGAAATCGGAAACGCGGACCCCCTGGCCGCCTATCAAAAGCGGATCGCGGAAAACGACGCCCTCATCTTGCAGCCGGACCTCACCAACGGACGCGCCCTCGCCGCCGCGCGAACCTTGATCCACACCGCGCTGGTCCGGCGGTGGGCTGAAGAGCAACAGGCGAAATTCGGCTACACCAAACCCTTTGCGGTCGTGGCTCTCGGCGGAACCGGCCGCAACGAAATGTCTCCACGTTCCGACATCGACTTCGCCTTCCTGTTTGATGATGCGCTCGAGGGCAACGCGTTTCTGCTCGAATTGCAGCGGCAGGTCGTCCACACCGGCGAGTTCCGGGAGCGTCATGGATTTCCATGCCTGGCCCTGCCGTTCTGTCTCGACGATATCCCGAACCTGAACGGCAAACAGCTCAACTCGTTTCTCGACCTGCGGGCCGTCCATGATCCTCACGGCCTCGCCACGGCGTTTCGGGAACGCGTGCGCGCCACCTACGACCCGTTCGAACATTTCCTCCACCTGCGTTCCTTCTGGCTGCAGCAGTGGGAAAAGGCGGCCTGGGAACACGAGCGCCTCGACCGGTTTGACTTCAAAACCGAGGGCCTGCGCGTGTTCCTCGCCGGCATCTGGACGCTGGCCGGACGCGACTTCGTTCACAGTCACGAGATCTACCGCACGCTCGACGACCCGCGGGATCTCGAGGCCTACGCCTTCCTCATGCGATTGCGCGCATTCGTGCAACTGCGTTATCAAGGCCCGCCGCAGACGTCGACCGGCGGCCAGCATCCCGAGGATGTCATCGACCTGCAGGGATTCACCACCTTCGGCGAGCTGCTGGGGCCCACAGCCAGCGACCGGGAACGGTTTGAATTTGCCAACGATGTGCGCGCCCGCCTGATCGCGGCCCGTCGGCGGGTCGCTCTCTTTTCGCGGGGCGTGATGGAGCGCGAGCTGCGCACCGGCCGAAGAACCAGCCCTTCCAGCCCGATCATCCATGGGCTGGGCGGCCTGCGCCATGCCGGCTCCGCCGCCGCCCGCACCTCCACCGAACGCAGCCGGGCCGCCTTGTCCCTGCTCCTCGCGTCGCAGCACTACGACGTCCCGGTCGATCCCGCTGAACTCCACGCCACCTTTCGCGCCGCCGGCGATTGGCTCGAGCCGGTCCCGGAGCTGTCCGCGCTCTTCTACGAATCGCGGGGCAGCCTGGCGCGGTCCATGGCGTTTCTCGCCCAGATTCACGGCGCGCTGGAACGCCTCTTTCCCGGCCACGACCGCTTCGAAGCGTCCATCGATCCTCACGTCGTCGCCGCCGGCCATTGGCTCCGCGGTGTCCTCAACCGGGAAAAACTCGAGGCGCTCGAGCGTCTCCTTCAGGCCGGGCGGGATCGCCTCGCCGGCGTCGGGCCGGACGCCGCCGGGCGCGATCCGGCCCGCGGCATCACCGCCGCCGGCGAAGCCGCCCTCCTCGACGCCGACCATCTCGCCGCGGTGCGTCTCGCGTTGAAAACCAAACGACTGCCGCTCACCGATGACGACATCAGCGCCCGGGCCGACGACAGCCGGCCGCTGCACGACCGGTATTCCAGCGGCTTTTCGGAGGTGCCCCTGGACCGATACTTCGCGCCATTTCAAGAGCGAGGCGGCTTTCCCGCGGAAACGCTTCGCCTGGCCGAATTCCTCATCGCGCATCGGCGCCAGTTCAAGGTTCGGTCGACCACCGGGATGAGCGACGCCGCGCAAATCAACGAACTGGTCCAGCTCTGCCAGGATGAGCACCGGCTCCGCATGCTCTTCGTTTTCACCTGCGCGGACCGTGCCGACTGGGATTCCGCCCGAACCGACCCGGTCCGCTGGTTCAACACCTGGGAGCTTTACACCAAGGCCCTGCAGCGATTCCGACCTGCCGGCGATCCCGCGCGCCTGCTGGCCGCCGCCGGCTATACGCCGGAGGAACGGACCGTCCTCCGCGACTTCGGCGAGGATTTCTTCGGCGGCACCTATCGCGGACACGCGGTCCGTTTTGGCGGTCACCTCCTGCGTCTCGTCGGCGATCCGAACTACGAGCAACCCAAGGCCGCGATCGTTCCCGATCCCAGCTCCACCATCGTGGGCGTGGCCGCGCGCGACTACCGCGGACTTGCCGCCACCATCAGCGGCGCACTCTGGCGCCAGGGGATCGACCTCCGCCAAGCCCATCTGTTCTCTGCCATGAATTACCGGCTCGCCCTGGACTTTTTCCACGTCGCGCCGCGCGAAGGTCCCCTGCCCCCCGGCGTCCTGCGCTTCGTCGAAGACGCCATTCGTCGACGTCTGTTCATCGCGGAATCCGACGAGGCCGATCTGCCCCGCATCCGGGGCCGCGCCTCGCTCCACGAATGGCGTCACGGATTGCACTGTCTTCGCTTTGAAACCTCCGAAGCCGCCAGCGGCCTGATCTACCTGCTCGCCTATCGCGTCTTTCGCCATCTCCGCGGCGACATCTACGGCCTGAGCGCCCACGCCACCCGCGGCCAGGCCTTCGTCAGCGTCTATCACCGCCTGCCTCCGGGCCTGTCCACGGGCGACGCCCACAGCATCGTGCAGGAACGGTTCAACGGACCGTGACCGCGATCGCGGGGTGCGGCGTCCTCGCCCGCATAAACGCCGGGACAACCCGCCGGTTGGGACATCTCAAGCCCGTTGGAAACTCGATCGCTTCTGCGGCCGGGACGGCCGCACTCCGGCCCGCAATTGCGTTCTCAAGGGCCGCGCCACGATCGCGGGGTGCGGGCGTCCCCGCCCGCAGAAACGCCGGGACAACCCGCCGGTTGGGACATCTCCAAGCCCGTTGGAAACTCGATCGCTTCTGCGGCCGGGGACGGCCGCACTCCGAGACATTACGGTTCGATCCGCACCCGATAATAGCGGTTCGCCCCAGGGGAAAATCCGCCCGTGTGCAAAAAGTTTGTCGTGAACTCGCCGGCGCCTCCGACCGAGATGCGCGGGCTGAGGTCGTTGAAGCCGCTCCCAATCCCGCCCGCAACGGGCGCATTGGTTTGCACCCGATAGCTCTTTCCACCCACTGCGGTCCACGTGACCCGCACGTTGCCTGCTTCACGTTGCAGTGACACGATGCGGAAAACCGAGCTGCCGTTATTCGGCGCGGTGCCCGCGCGAAATTCATCCGCGTTCGTAGCTCCGTCGCCATCGCGATCGAGCGCAGCATCCGCCGCACTGTTTTTGTTGAGGCCGTAACGATCCTCCCACCAGTCCGGCAGCCCATCGCCGTCCGTGTCGACAATTTGCAGTCCCGTCAATCGAACAGCCGATGCCCCTGCGTAAAGAACCGTGAAACGCGCGTAACCATCGGTGGTCGTCAGGACGCCGCCGCTGGCCACGTTTCCGAACGAGCCCGTGAGCGGAAGGCCGGCCGTCACGACCGTAAAGCTGGCGCCATTGGTCATCACGGACGGGAAATTATCCGCCAGCGTCACGGCCAGGGTGCCGCCAAGCGCCGCGCCGTTGGCCACGGCCAAAACATCGAATTGCGTGCCGGCCGCATAACCACCCAGTTCAAACCGCAGGGCGGAACCATTGTTCAAGACGAGGGCGCCCAAAATGTCGAGCCGGCCCATCGCAGCACCGGGGGCTATCACGCCGGAATTGGTCACGGCGCCAACGACCGTGCCATTGCCGGTGAGCACGCCATTTGCGGCGATGCGCAGGCCTCGCACGAAGGAATTCGTGCCTCCCAGCAACTGATATGTGGCGACATCCGCGCCGCCGTCACCGACGACGAAAGGCGCGTTGTTCGCCACGACACTCGCCCGGGTTTGCAGCACCCCACGATTCAGGATCAGCTGGCTGGTCGGGTTGACTTCAAGATTCGTGGCCAGGACGGTGCCTCCCTCGATCCGCAGCGTGCCGACGCCACCACCTTGCCCACCCACGTAGACCTGGCGCGCCTCGGTCGTTCCGTTCGAAACCGTCATTCGACCAACGGCAGGACTGAAGAGGCCGCCGATATTGAGCGCCGTATTGGTGAGAAGAATTTCGCCGCCGGCCTGATTCACCACGCCCGTGCCCCCGTTGACCCCGACGTTGAAGCCGTTAAACGATCCCGGCACGGCGACGAATCCGCCCCGCTCCACCGTGAACGTGCCGAACCGTGAGTTGCCAAGGAAGATCTCGCGCGCCGAAAAAACTCCGTTGCTCACCATGACGCTGGAGAAAAATGAGTTGTCGTTGGTGGCGGAGAATTGGCCACCGAGCACCGCGAGCCGGGAATTTGTCGCCGCGCTGTCCACGCTTCCGAGCACCTCCAGCCGGCCGCCGGTCAGCGTCACGCTGCCATGGTTATCGAGAGGCCCGCTGACCCGCACCTGCGCGTTGCCGGCCACCAGCACCGCGCCCGTGGCGGAAGCGTTCTCGCCAATCAGCATATTGCCAAACGTGCTCGTCCCGCCGGCGGCCACGAAGGTTCCCTGCGCCCCGGGTTGGGACGCGATGTCAATCTGGCCGGCGCACTCGAAGGTCCCATTCGACACCAGCAAGCTGCCGTTGCCGAACAATCCCACGTAGACACCGGGCGTTGCCAGCCGCCCTCCCGTCAGGATGACCTTGCCCGTCGCCGTCAAGCTGTCGCCGAGGTCGAACGTGGATGTCACGACGTTCGTGCCGCCGGCGATATGCCAGAGCCCGGAAGAGCCCGGGCCAAGGCCCACGATGGGGTAATCGACACGAGTGGTCCCATTCGAGACCGTGAACGAACCCGAGCCGTTGTTTCCGATCAGCAATTGCGCGCCGTTCGAGCTGACCAACGTGCCGCTCTTGAGCATCAGAGAACCGTCAATCCGGCTCGGGTTGGCGAACCCCGCTTCGAGGCTCAATGCCGAGTTGTTAATCTCAACGGCGCCACCGCGATTGAGCGTCAACGCGCGACGGACCCGGAGCGGTGTGCCCAGCCCGTTATGGTCCACCGCCAGCGTGTTCACCGATCCCACCGGCGCGCTGACCGTCAGGTCGTTGATTGTCAGTGTGGTCGGGAATGAGGCCGCGGTGGTCGCGTCTTGACTGACGGTTTTCGTGCCGGCGTTGGTAATCAGGATCACGGGCTGGCCGACGAACGGCGCAACGGCCTGCGACCAATTGGCGCCGGTCTCCCATTTGCCGGACACTGCGCTGATCCAGCGGTTCGTCCCGGACGGCGCGGCCACGGTTCGCGCCTGGGAGAATTCCGTGTTGCCATTGGCCGTGGCGGTGACGAAGAGGCCGGGAGCCAGGGACGCTGGCCAGTTGATGGTGAAGTTTCCGCCGGCATCGGTGGCGATGTTGGTCGAGACGAGCAGTGTTTTGCCCTCGCCGAAGCCCGACGGGTCGGCCGTGGGATTGGTGAACACTTCGAGGAGGACGCTGGCGTTTGGCGTGTGCGTGCCCTTGATCAATGTCGTCGGGCCCGTGTTGCTGACCACGGTCAAAACCGGGTAGCCGGGCGTGACCTGGCCGTTCTCGCCGACGTCGATGCCAAGGCCAGCGTTGTCGAAGATCGAATTGCCGAGAATGGTGAACAATGTGGTGCCGCCCTTGACATCCACGCCGTTGGTGGTGAACACGCCACCGCCATCGACGCCATTGTAGGCGATGACATTGGCCGCGGCGCTGCGGCCGCCACCGACGATGTTGCCGGAGCCGCCAATCTCGACGCCGGTGCGGGCGTTGCCCAACGGCTGCCCGGTGACCGTGGTGCCGATGCGGTTGCCCTGGACCCGATTGTTCGAGCCATCCAGCGTAATGCCGCGATCGAGATTGCCGGAGATGACATTGCCGGCCCCGGGGTCCTCTCCACCGATGAGCGCGGTCGACGCATTCTGGTTGATGACGAGGGCGCGATCCGTATTGCCGATGGCCCGGGTGCCGGTGCGATCCGTGCCGATGAAATTGCCCTGGACGACATTGTTGGACGCGAAGCTTTCAAAGATTTCAATCCCCACGGCGCCCTTCCCGGCGACAACGTTTCGGGCGGCCGGGCTCGTGCCGCCGATGCGATTGCCGGGCGTCTGGACGAAGATCCCGGATCCCGGCGACGCGAGCGAGTTGGTCCCGGAGGTGTCGAGGCCGACAAAACAACCTTCGACGACGTTGCCACCTTTCGGCCCCGGGGCCGCTCCCAGTTGCACTTGAAAGAGAGCCACCCCGCGCACGGTCGAATTGGTGGCGTCAACGAGCAGGCGTTCGCGGACGAGGATTTGAATCACTGCATTGTCGCCCGCGCTAAGCGAATTCGGGCTCGCTCCCGGCTGCGAATAGCCGTCGATGACCACGGCATCGGTGATCGTCGGCAAGGCACTCGCGGGGGTGATGGTGTGAGGCCCGGCGCCGGCGATGTTGAATTGGATCACGTCAGGAACGCCCGCGCTTGAGTTGGCTGTCACGATGGCCTGGCGCAGCGAGCCAGGACCGCTGTCGCTGGTGTTCGACACGACAATTGTCGCCCCGCCGGCGCGCCCGGCAATCGCCAGGCTGGCGAAAATCAGCAGGGATCGGGCACGTCGGATACCTTTGGATATTGTCAGGATGTTCATCGCCGGTTCAGACAAGGTTCTCATTCCGCCACCGCTCCCAGCTGGCGCGCGCCAGCGCAAGGCAGGACGAGCATTCGCGTGCGAACACGCGAGTTAGCGCCCGCCGGGAGCAATTGCACATTGGCCAGTCTGAAAGGTATTCCGGCAAATCGCGAGTTGGATTACTGACAAAGTGACGTGAAGTGAAGGGTTCAGACCAGCCGCACGAGCCACTCAGCGGAGCGCGCAGCGCAAGGACGCAGCGAGAGCGGAGACCGGCGCTCCGCTCTCGCGCCAGCCCCAAAACGAACCTCCCTTCATCGGCCGGGGCACGGCCAACGCCAAGGCGGCGGAGAGGCTTTCGTCTCTCCGCCGCCAGGTGGTTCCCCAACGGTTTGACCTCTGCTATTCGCAGATCAACCGAAACGCTCGCAGCGGCGCGGAGGCTGGCAGGTGAACGGGAGCCGAGCCGCCCAAGTCGAGCCACGGACCCTGGACGGTTTCCGCTCCTTGCAGCCGGTACCCGAGGCCCGACCACGTGAGGACCACGCCGCCGTCGGTGCGATCGATGTGGAGCGTCGTGGAAACACAGGCCCGTGTGCTGCGAAGATCGTGCACTGTGCCGAGGACATCCTCGCTGCCCAGGCATTCGAGGACGGAGATCGCGGCCGGCAGCTCGGCATCGGGCGCCAGGGCCGGAACGAAGCGAACCTCATCGCCGGCGATGGTTTGGCCGCCGTCGTTGATCACCACGATGCGTGGAGCGCCGAGACGCAGCACGCCGTCCACACCCATCTGGCCGAAGGTCGCGGGCCAATCCGCCAGTTGCAGCGGTGAATCTTCGCCGATGATCGGGCCGTCGGCCGTGCCGGCGCCGACCAGGGTGCCGCCGCGGTAGAGTTGGACGGTCACGCTGGTCGCGGGCAGGTAGGAGAAGTCCACCGTGCAGGCCACACCGTCGGGATTCTTTGTCAGTCGCAGATAGGCGGAGATAGGCGGGCGTCCCGTGCGGTTGGTTTGCGCGAGCGGGAAGCCGCCCGTGCGGAACTCAATGTATTGCGATGTGCCCGGGTTTCCAGGCAGGAGCTCGTGTTCGAACGCGAATTCGAAGCTGGCGACCTCGCCGAGGTCGAGGCTGGGACCGGATTCGTCGACGGGCGACGCCCAGTGCACGCCGGGTCCATAGGCCGCGGCCTGACGCTTGAAGGGCGTGTAAAGCTGCGGGCTGGACTTGTCATAGTCCCGTCCGGCAATGACGGGCGGCTGCCCGGTGGCCGGGTCGCCCATCGCCTTGAACTGTTCGCCCGTCACAATGAACTCGGGCAGGCCGCGCGTCACGAGGTGGATCTCCGGCCCCGTGGTCGGGTGCGGCTGCACCGGGGTAAAGGTGACGCGGGTGGCATCCAGCGGTCGACCTTTGATCAGGCCATCCCAGCCCTTGCGTTCGCCATCCGCCTTGGTGCTGCCCTTGACGGTTCCATCCCAGCCCTTGTGGCGGCAGCAGGCGCGCTGCGCCACGTCGCCGGGGAAGTCCACGGAGATCGTGCCGTCGGTGCGGTCGAAGATCAGCGTGATCGGGAACTGCGTGACGCCCTCCTCGGCAAAGAGGGTAAGGGCGGCGTTGGTGTTGCCTTCATTAAATGTCTGCACGAACGAATCGAGCAGCTCGCCTTGCGGGTTCACGGCGCTGACGCGGAAGGCATCGGCGTCAGAGATCAGGCCTTTGCACTTCTTCAGGTCCCAGCACTTGGTTCCACGGCTGAGCGTGAGCGTCAGGGTGGGCACGCCGGCCGGGTCCGTGGGATCGACGATCTCGATGGTGGAACCATCGGGCGCCTCCAGGTCGAGCACCGTGGTGAAGGCGAATGCGGAGGCGCCGCCAACATGGAGGGCGACATCGGCCACATTGGCGCCGGGGGCGGGCGTGAGGCAGAGCGCCGGAGTTTCGACAATCGGGCCGAAGCTCGGCAGGTCGATGGGTGGGGCAGTGACGACCCGGGCGTTGCCCTGCGGCACGAACGGAACGCCGTCGGCCAGCACGGCGGTGAGGCACGGCCAATCCCACCACGGGGGCCCGGATGGATAATGTTTGACCGTGACCGTGAAGCTGCAGGTGGCGGTGAGGCCGCAGGCGTTGGTGGCGGTGCACGTGACGACGGTGCTGCCGATCGGGAAGGCACTGCCGGACGGCGGCGTGCAGCTGACGGGGCCGGCGGCGCCGGAAACGGCGATCTTGAAGTAGGCCGGGGCGCTGTTGCTGCAGGTGTAGAGCAGGCGATCCGGCGGGCAATGGATCACCGGGGGCGGCGCCGCGGGATGTACGGTCACCGTGAAGCTGCATTGGGCGGCATTGCCACACGAATCCAAAGCGGTGCAGGACACCACGCTCGTTCCAGCCGGGAAGCTGGACCCGGAAGGAGGGGTGCAGGTCACGGACTGGAGCGTGCCGCAGATGCTGGAGGCGCTGGCGGGCAGGAGCCAGGACACAGGGGTGCTCGACGCGCAGCTGTTGGTCACAATGTTGCCCGGACAATCGATCCGGACGCAGTCGGTGCAGCAGGCGCGTCCGGCGATCTCGGTGCGCAGGCCGGTGGGGCCGGACCAGTTCGTGATGGTGAACGTGAGCTCGTTCCAGCCCGGGACGAACCCGGAGTTGATGTTGATCGGGATCCAGGTGGCGAAACCCCAGCCGCTGAGCGGCAGAGCGCTTTTCACCACGCCGTTGAGCTCGAGCACCCCGGTGTTGTCGCCGGTCCAGCGTCCGGTCAGCAGAGCCTCGCGGGTGGAGCAGAGAAAGAACCGGTTGGTGTAGCGATAAACTCCGGAAGCCGCGCCAATCCCGGCGCCCGCGGCTGGGCCGATCCACTTCGAGGCGGCCGAATTCGGCACCCACGCGCCGGCGGGGGCGGTGATGACTTTGGGGCTGGGTCCGGCGAACAGCGGCGGTGCGGTGGAGAACTGCGGATCGGCGGCACCGGCAGGCAAAAGCCCGGAGCTGCCTTTGCCGCTGAACAAACTGAGCATCGGCGTCATCACGCAGGGCGGAGTCAGGCAGCACCCGGGCAGCAGGCTGGCGGTGAGGATGACATCGCAATCATGGCAAACGCCCGTGCAGTCGCACACGCGCAAGATCACCACGTGGGTCCCGGGCGTGAGCTGAGTGCCGGCCGGAATGCTTTGGGTGATCTGGAATGGGCAGGCAAACGGGCAGTTCGTGATGAAACCAATCTGGGTGGTGAGATCCGGCATCAAAGGCGGACAGCCGGAGACATTTTGGACCAAGGGCGGACAGACGATCTGCCAGGGATTGGCGACCGAATGCGTCACGGAGAACTGACACTGAGCGGAATGCCCCTGGGCGTCGGTGGCGGTGCACGTGACAACCGTGGTGCCGACGGGAAACGGCGAGCCGCTGGGCGGGACGCAGACGACACTTGTGATTGGGCCGCAGGTGCTGGAGGCGGTCGGCAGCGAATAGGTCACGTTCTCGACGTCGCGGCAGCTGGTGTTGATGATGTTGGTCGGGCATTTGATCTCGACGAGGCAGGGATCGGAACAGCCGCAGCACAGGGCGGAAGCAGCGAGCTCAACACGCAACCCGGTGGAGACGGGGCCATTGGTGACGTAGAAGGTGAGCAGGTTGGGGCCGGGGACGAGGCCGCTGGTGATGGTGAACGGATGCCAGTTGGTGAAGGCCCAGCCATTGGGGAGGACGACGCCGGTGGGCGAGCCGTTGAGGTGGATGGCGCCAGTATCATCGGCAGCCCAGCGCCCCTTCAGCGCATAGCGGGGCGTCCCGGTTGGGCACGTGGGCAGCGTGAACTCGACGTTATAGCAGTAGACGCCGGGAGGGCCATCGTTCAGGGCGGTGGGCCCGATCCACTGGGAGTTCGGGCCGTTGGGCATCCAGAACGCGTTCGGGGTGGTGACCACGGGCGTCACCGGGCCGATGCCGGGCGGGAGGCAGCCAAAGGTGAAGCGCGGATCCGGAGCGCCGATCGGGAGAAAGCCGCTCGACGGCGCGCCGCTGAACAGCGTGAACACCGTCTGCAGGCTGGTGGCGTTGAGCAGCGTGACCGTTTGCGAGCACTCCTGCACGTGGCCGCATTGATCATCGATCATCCACGTGCGCGTGACGCGGACCGGGCAGGATCCGTTGGTCAGCGTGTTGAGGACCGAAATCGTGACCAGACTGCAGCTCGACACGACTTGCGGCGGATCGAACGACCAGTCAGCGATGCACTCGACCTGCTTGTCGGGCGGGCAGACAACCTGGAGCGGGGCAGATTGATCCTGGTAGACCGTCTGGCTGCAGGTGTTGGAATTGCCGCAGGCGTCGGTCGCGACCCAGGTGCACACCATGTGCGCGCGAGGGGTGCAGGGAAGGTTCGTGACGACGCTCAGCACCTGGACGGTGACGCTGTTGCAGCCGTCGTCGGCGACGACCGGCGGATCGAAGCTCCAATCGGAGCCGCACACGACCGACTTGTCGGGCGCGCAGACGACGATGGGCGGCGTGGTGTCGACCACGGTGACCACCTGCTGACATTGGGTGATGAGGCCAAGACCGCCGCCGCACTCCATTTGGACCGACCAGGTGCGGATGATGGTTTGCGGGCATTGGCCGTTCGTCACGGTGCTGAGGACGCCGTATTGGATGGGGCCGCAACCGGGCTCGACCGTCGGCGGATCGAAATCCCAGCGGGTGCCGCATTCGTAGATGCGGGAGCGGGGGCATTTCAGGCAAGGCTTGACCGTGACCGGGAACTGACACGTGGTGGGGTCGCCGCAGAGGTTCGTGGCGGTGCAAGTGACCGTGGTGCTGCCGACCGGGAAGCAACTGCCGGAGGCGGGCAAACAACTGACCAAGCCCCCGCCCGTGACCGCCGGGTTGGGGTAGGTGTAGGCGACACAGGGCTGGTCGCACGGGGCCAGCAGCGTGGCCGGGTTGGGGCACGTGATCTGCGCCCGCGGACAATCGCCGCAGCTGTCACACGTGAAGAGGTCGTAGTCTCCGTAGCACGAGGTGGTCGGGATGATCCAAACGTTGGTGCAACAGGTCGCTTCGACGTGAAACCACCAGAGCTGGGTCAGGTCAAGGCCACCAGTGCAGGTGAATCCCGTCCAATACCAGGGATCGTTCGGGTATCCGATGGGACTCGTGCAAATTTTGGGAACGGCGTAACCCGACGAGTTGGTCAAGGTGGCGGTAACGGTGCAGCCATTGGTGATGGGCTTGCCGTCCCGGCAACGAATCAGGAACCGCGTGGCGTTGGGGACGAGCAGGAGCTGGGCGGGGGTGCTGGGTACCGTTTCGAAATCATTCTGGACGGTGACATGGTAAAAGCCCGCGTCCATCGCCCGCATCGGGGCGATGACAAGCGTGGCGTTGGTCGCGTCGGGCACCGGTTCGTGCGTGACCGAGCCATTGGCCCGGAAAAACCACTGGTAGCGGAGTTCGCCCCCGGTGGCGACGACGGTGAAAGCCGCCGTGCCGCCCTCGGGAGCCGCGGCATCGTGGGGTTGCTGGGTGATGACCGGTTCGCCGGGCGTGCCTTGGGCAGACGTTGAGGGCGCCAGGTGGAGAACGCAGAGGGCAAGAGCCAGATATACCCAGGCCATCCATGGGAGGGTATTTCGTTGAGACTTCGGTGTCATAAGTAGGTTTTCCGGGCCCTCCGGGTGTGCGATCCATGAGTGCCGCTTGTCCTTTACTGAACCGAAACTTGGAAAAAGGTGCGGAAAATTGTTTGAACCCGGCGGGCCGCCGAAAAACGGTCGCTTCGCCGATACCGGCGCGTGGAAGCAGAGGGTGCCCCAGGAAGCTACAGGCAGCTACAGGCAGCGGATTGGGCCCATGGCAAGCGTGGCAGCCCGTGACTCGACCAGAGGCGAAAGACTGAGTTTCACACCCACGGCGCGCTGCGGAGAGCGCGCCCTACCTTCCGGTTCATGGAGAGCTTTTTGTTCGGTAGGGCTGGCGCTCCGCCGCCAGCCGGTTGTCCGCACGGCTTTCCGCACCGACGGCCCGCTGCGGAGAGCGGGCCCTAGCGTAAAGTTCATAGAGAGCCACCCGGATTGTTGAACGTAAATTGCGGCCACGAACACCATTGGTGATTTTTGACTGGTGATTGTCGATTGACGGTTTCCAAGTCGGACAATCCGCAAATCGCAAATCGCAAATCGCAAATCAAAAATCAAAAATCAAAAATCAAAAATCCCCTTGGTTCATGGAGCATTGCACCTGCGATTCCGCTGGCGAACTGCGGGCGCGCGCTTCGGACTATTCCGCCTTATCCATCCGATACCTACGGCGGGACGCTTCATCTTTTCCGCGCCACCAGGCCGTGTAATCAGGTCTGGCTGCCGAGGTACCAGAACAGCGGTATGAGGACTGTCCAAACGGCGGCCCCAATAAAGTAAGGACTGAATTCGGAGCGGGCCGCGGGTGACCGCCAGGCAGGGGAAAAGATCCAGGCAATGCGATATCCAACGGAAGTGGCGAGCAATATCGCCACGCACACGAAAAGGCCGACCGCACACCAGTCGTGGCATTTGGCCCCCAAGCCCATGAAGATACTGAGGCCCACAAGGACGCGGCCCAAATGACGGACCCAGGGTCCTGGAGGCGAGAGAGTCTTGAGACGGTGAACGAGCTTCATGGCGTTTCAGGTGGAAGCCTGGACGATATTTCATGACTGGCCAGGCCGGGACAACCGTGGCCATTCACGATCGGATCATCGTCGCCGGTGGGGCGAAACTTTAAGGACGACTCGAGGAGCAACCGTGCGTTCGCAAATGGTCGGTAAAGCTTACGGACACGCCGGACTTCATCGGCGCGTTGAGCATGGCGGTCGCGAAACTAATTGGGAATCGATTCGCCCGCATCGCTGGCGTTCGGAGCACGGAGGAGTTTCGAGGTGCCGTTCCACCAGAGCATCAGAAGCATGGACCCGTCGGGAGCGAACGCGAGATGATCGCCTCCCATACGCAGGCTGCCGACCTCGCGCAGGGTGGGCAGATGCCAGAGCTTGAGCCAATCTCCGCCCGCCGTGGCCAAGGTCCGGCCGTCCGGCGAGAACGCCAGCGTGCGCACGCCAACCTCATGCCCGGTCAGGACGGCGAGCACGCGGGCGACAGGCACGAATCCGGCGGGCGGGTTGGTTCGGGAGAAGTCGGCGATGTCGTGAAGCTGGATCGTGGCGTCGTCGCCCGCCAGGGCGAGGATGCGGCTGTTGGGTGAGAATAACAGTTCGTTCACCGGCCGCGGGGCCACGGGGAACTTCCAAAGATTCGAGCCGGAGCTGGTGCGCCACAGGGTGACGACATTGCTCGAAGTGCCGACGGCAAGAAGCGCGCCGTCGTCCGAAAGGGCCAACTGCCGGACTCCTCTGGGCTCCGGGGCGCTGAGCTCGGGCAGTCGGCGCGAAGAGGGATTGTGCCAGAGCCGCACCCGATGGTCCGCCATGGCCATGACGGAGCCGTCCGCGGAGGCCGCCGAGACCCCGCGGATGGAGGCGGCGACGCGATCCGATCCGGCGCCGCCGGAACGGGAAAGCCAGGTCACGCGGTTGGTGTCGCGGCCCACAAACCGTTCCATTTTGGCCCACTGTTCGGGCGTGGCCCCGCCGAACGCGCGCCATCGCACGAGCCCGTTGTTTTGATGGTTGAGGCCGGGAAACCGATCTGCGCGCAGCCGCAGTTCGGTCTCGCCAGCCTGCGCTGGCTTCGTCAAATCCCGCTGGACCACGGTCGAACTCCAGTCGTCCATCGTGCCGGCGACCATGGTTCGGCTGTCTGGCGAAAGCGCGAACGGAGGAAACACACCCCGGATCTCGTCGCGGCGGACCTGGCTGAGGTCCCAGATTCGGACTGTGCCATCCTTGCTGGCGCTGGCGAGCGAGCGGCCGTCCGGGGAGAACACGACGTCGAAGACCTGATCGGTGTGGCCATCGAACCGATGCCAGGTGCGGCCGTCGGTGCCGTGCAGCAGGCGCACGGTGTGATCATAGCCGGCCCCGGCCACAGTCGTGCCGTCCGGGGAAAACGCCAGGGCCCGACAGCGCCAGTCCAGGGTGACTGTGACGCTCAAGGGCGGGTCCTCGCCAAAATCGTAAAGGTGAAGGGAGGTGCCGCTGCTGGGGGCGGTGACGGCCCGCCGGCCGTCGGGAGAAAGGGCCAGCGCTTCGAGCAGCCCGTTCCAGCCGGGGATCGGTTTGGACTCACCGGTTTTCAAATTGTGGCGGACGACCGTCTGGCCCCCGCCGCCAGTCAGGAGCCATTGGCCATCGTGGGAGAAGGACGCCAGCCCGCCATTGCGGTAAAGGATGGTGCCCTTCTCGTTGCGGCCGAGGAGATCGAGAAACCCGTAAACCGCGACACTGCCGCGGGCGCCACCTTCGGAACCGATGAGCTCGCCGATGGCGATCGTCCCCGTCGGGACGGCCGGGGCGACGATGTGGATGGCGCCCGTGCCGCGGGTGATTTCCCCGATGGGACGGGTCAAGCCATCGACCCACACGCGCAGCTGGCCGCGCGATTCGCCGGCGCCAATCATCGAGCCGTCGGGAGAAAACACGACGGAGCAAACCTCAAGTCGCGGCTCGTGCTGGAAGGTGGAGACGGCGACGAAATTGGACGTGGCCCACTTGCGGACGAGGTTGCCCCCGCCGGCGGCGAGCCAGCGGCCGTCGGGCGAGAATGCGACGCTATTGACGGGCTGGCTAAAGCCGGTCAGGACCCGTTCCTGCTGGCCGCGGGCGCGTTGCCAATAGTAGCGCCATTCAAAACCGCGCAAGTCCTCGGCACCGGGGCGCGGAATATGGGCCGCCAGGGTCCGACGGGCCAGCGCGAGGTTACCCTGATCGAGGGCCCGCGAGGCCAGATACATGTCGGCGGCGTAAAGGTTGAGGCGGGTGACCCGTTCGCTTTCGCGGGCGACGGCCTCCTGGTGGCGGGCGCGGTTTCGTTCCTCCGTAAGACGGTCTTCGTTGGCGCGTTGGAGGATCAAAAATCCTCCCAGGCCCACGGCGCTGACGACGGCGAGCGCGGCGCCGGCCGGGTGACGCCGGGCCCATTTCCAGAGGCGTTCGGCCCGGCCGCTGGAGCGGGCGAGAATGGGTTCGCCGCGAGCCCAGCTTTCCAGGTCATCGGCGAGCGCGGCGGCGCTGGCGTAGCGCCGGGCCGGATTTTTTTCGAGGCATTTGAGGCAGATGATCTCGAGGTCGCGCTCGGCGCGGCGGATGCGGGCGCCGGGTCGGTGGGAGGACTTCGGCCGGGCCTGGGTGGGCGGGATGGGTTCCTGCTCCAGGGCCCGTTGGAGCGTGTCCAGCGGTGTGGATCCGACGAACGGCGGCCGGTCCGCGAGCAGTTCGTAAAGCACGGCGCCCAGGCTATAGATATCGGCACTGGTGGTTACTTCGCCCGCCCGGCCCCGCGCTTGCTCGGGGGCCATGTAGGCGGGCGACCCCAGCACCGTCGCGCTCAGTGTCAGCTGCGAGTCATCCTGCAACCGGCGGGCCAGACCGAAATCCGAGACGACCGGGGAGCCGTCAGGCTCGATCAGAATGTTCCCGGGTTTCAGGTCGCGATGCAGGATGCCGCGCTGATGCGCGTGATGCACCGCGCGGGCGACCCGGGCGACGAGATTGGCAGCGACGGAAAGCGACACCCGTTCGGATCGACCTTCGCGTCCGTCGGCGATCCGCTGGGAAAGCGTGCCGCCTTCGACCAGCTTCATGACGAAAAAGTGGCGTCCTTCGGTTTCACCGACCTCGTAGATGGGGACGATGTTGGGGTGTTCGAGCTGGGCGGCGGCCTCGGCTTCGGTGCGGAACCGTTTGACCTCGGCGTCGGAGGCGAGGCGCCCGGTGAGGATCAGCTTGAGCGCCACCAGTCGGTTGAGGCGGGTGTCGCGGGCCCGAAAGACCACTCCCATTCCGCCTCGGCCGAGGACATCCAGGAGTTCGTAGGGGCCGAGCCGTTCGGCGGGGACGGCCGGGGCGGGGGGCGGCCCGTCGTCGACGTCGGGCTCCGCGATGGGCGCGAGCAACAGGCCGACGAGGCAGGCCGGGCAAAGGCCGCGGGGCGCGGTCGCGGGAATCGCCCGGGCGCAGCTGGGACATTTATTGTCGGACTCGGACACGTGCATTCGCCGCGGGCCCGCGGGCTCCGCACAGGGGGTACTAACCCGTTTGGGCGTTTAGGATGCGGAACTTTCTCAACTGGCCAGGATGGTGAACATGTGCCGGATTTCGCCTTCGACGTCGGCGAGGTTGGCGACGGTCTGCGCGACCTCGTGCCGAAACAGGTCGGCATATCGCCGGCGCATGCGGTGCACGACGGACTTGAGGGCAGGCTCCGTGACCCCCAGCCGGGTGGCGACCTCGCTGAAGGACGATTGTCCCTTGGGCTCGACGAGAAAGCCTTTTACATCGGTGAAGCGCAGCGCGTGGCCCGAATATTCCGCCTCCAGCCGATCCAGCACCCGCGTGAGGACCGTCTCCGCCCAGCGCCGCTCGAACATCACCTCGGGCGTGGTGGGATCCGCCGGCTCCAGCCGATACCGATCCTCCGCCTCCTGTTCATCCAGCGAAAAGACCGTGATGTCGCCGCCGCGTTTCTGGCGCGAGGCGGCCCGTCGCTCGTTGGCGAGCTGGTTCTTCAGCGACGCAAGCAGAAAGGATCGGAACCGTCCCCGATTGGGATCCGCCATCTGGAGATAGTTCCGGTCCAGCAAACGGGAAAAGAATTCCTGGGTGGCGTCCTTGGCCTCCTCGGGTTCGCACCCTTGCCGTCGGGCAAATGCATAGAGGGGATACCAATAGGCCCGGCAAAGCTTCTCCAACGCCTCGGCCGCATAAGGGTCGTCAGGCCGCGATGCTTGCAGAACGAGACTCCAGTGCGTCGTCGCAAAATCGTGACGCGGCGACGGTGCATCCGGCATGTGATCGGAATCGGCCAAGGAATCGTGTGTTTGGGGAACTTCATTATCATTTATCAGCGCGGCTGGCGATGCTTTTGACGGACCGGATATCGCGATTTCAATTCGGCAACGTTCCGCCCCGGGCCGCCCTGGATCGGCCCGTGGCCGGCTTAGCAGCCCGCCTGACCCCGGCCTCGTTTCGGGCAGAGAGCGCGTCACGGCCGGCCAATCGTGGCCCAGCCGGTGCGGGGCGCGCGCAGAGTCACCGGCTTGTTCAGTGTCAGACGCTCATCGTAGCTCCCGGGCCGCAGCAGGATGATGTCGCGGGCCGGTACCGCCGCGTTCACGCCGCGTTGCAGGGTCCGAAACGGCGCCCCGCTCGAGCCCGCTCCCGTGCTGTCGTCCCCCTGCACACTGACGAAGACCGTGTGCCCGCTGACCGCGAAATTGCGCCAGACGTTGGCCGTGTCCGCGTACAGATCCAGCTGCTGCTCCGTCATGCGATCCTCCACCTGATCCTTGGTCGAGGCGTTGTGGTAGGACATGACATTGAACCAGGTGTCATCGACCCGCGCCTGTTGGGCGGCGTTCAGGCTGTTGTAGAAGAGCCCATATTCCCGGCGCGCGATTTGATCGAGGGTGTAGCAGTCCGCCTCACGCAATGTTTCCGATAGGCCGTCATCGCCGAACGAGGGAAAGGTGCACCCGCCGTTGCAGCCACAGCCACCAAAGGTGTGGGAGAGGCCGAAGAAATGGCCGAGCTCATGGTTCATCCACCAGGGCCCGCCGTTGACGAACCCCATGCATGCCATGTGCAAATCACCCGGCGGAATCGGACAGGCGCCTCCGGGGTTGGAGGATACCTCGCTGTAGACGGAGAAATTCGCCTGGTCCGTGCGGAGTTGATACGCCGGATCGGATTGGGCGTCGGCTTGAAACTGGGTCCAGTAGGGGTTGTCGCGAATGTCGAACGACTGGGCGGTGACGTACCATTTGCTGGGGCCAGTGACGTCATGAAAGCCGCCGATCTCGACCACCTCTGAGAGCCGGTAGCGATAGCCACGGAGCCAGTTGCCCATCCAGACGTTGGCGTTGGTGACCGCGCTCTGGAAAAGGCCGTTCGAGATGCCCGCCGGCGGCAGGCCGTTCGCCGGATTGAGGATGACCTTGATCGAGACACGCACGTCGATGTATTGGGCCGATGCGATCGAAGGTAGAAGGCCGATGGCGGCCAGGCAGAACAGTTTGGTGCAGTTCATGGAGCCCTCCGGTTTTAATCTCTATTGGAGACTGGCGAGAATCAACACGAGGCCCCGGCCCGACGTGAGTCGGGACATGGCCTTGCCGAGAATCGCCCCTTGCGCCCGCGCATGGTCGATCACTTTCATGGCGTGACCGGGAGTGTCCGAGGTGGTCAGCAAATCGCCGGGCTTGATCGGTCCGGTCGCTGCGTCGGCCTGCACATAGACCCGTCCGGTCAACGCGACTTGCTGCTGTCCTTCGAGCACGCCTTTCTGCTGGAGGCTCACGCCTGGATTGACTCCACCGGCCCCGCTGATGACTCCAGCCACACGATGGTCATACGCCTCGCAGCTGAGCTTGAGCTTGCCCGGATTTTCCTCGTCGATGGTCACGACCGCCCCCTTCGGCAACTCCTCCTGCGACATGACAAACGGCTCGGCAATATCCGCCCCGCCCATAATCGTCAGGACGCGGGCGAACAGCGTGCCGTCCTCCCGGAGCATCATGACATCGCCATTCGTGCTGTTGTAGAAATTCATTTGGTTGCCCGCGCCTCCCACCGCGATGTGCCAATACGGGCGGCTCGCCGACTGAAATTCGAGACGAGCATAGTCGCCGGTCTGCGACTCGCGAAGTTTCAGATGCGGCCGGGCCAGGGTGGAGTGCTGGTCGATGGACACGGCTCCGGCAAAGCTCCCCGCCAAGCCGTTCGGGCTGGAACCCAGGATGGCGATGCCGGCGTCGCTGAGACCGTAGACCGCCGTGCCGAGGCCGCCATCGCTGATGGCCTTGACGCCGCGCACAAACGGGAACGGGCCGATGATATCCACCGTGTTGAGCGAAACCGAGGAGTTGGGCCCGGTGACTTCCAACCGGCCGGCACTGTCGAGACGCATGTGTTCCGTTCCCGCAGTCCGGAAGGTGAGCGCGTCGGCGCCGGTGTAACCAATTTGTCCCGGAAAATTGCCGGCGGAGTTAACGAAATTGATCGCGCCGAGATAGGCCGGTGAAGCCACGGTGTTGCGAAGTTCGAGCACAGAACCGGAGGTGCTTCCCGTCGAGTCCAGCCGAACCACGCCCTGGTTGCCGGCCACGTGAAGTGGCCAGGCGGGCGAGACCAGCCCGATGCCCACCCGATTGTTGAGGGGATCGACCGCCAGCACTGTCCCGTCCAGGGTGAGCGTTGCGGTCAGCGGCCAATTGCCACCGGTTGGCAGCGTGCTCGGACTCACATTGCCGGTGAGTTGCCCGGCTGGAAGCGGGGTGGTCAGGGCGCCGGCCGCAATGGCATACGGCGTGGGCGCCAGCCGCTGACGCGGCGTCAGCGCCACGTAGGAAAGGGCGTTGTTGTTGCTGCGGACCAGCAACTGCAGCCAGCGCGACGAGCCGTTGAAGACCGCGGCGCCGAAATCCAAATTCAGCACGACCAACCCGTTGGTCACGGGAACCGCCGCGACGGTCACAGTCCCCGACACCAGCGCCCCCAGCGCCTCAGCATCGTATAGCTGGGCCCGGAAATCATAGACGCCGGTGCGCGGGCCCTCCGGTCCATCAAGCCGTCCCTGATACAAAAATGTCGTTCCCTGGGCTTCGACTGTCTGGACGAAGGCGCCGAACCCAAGCGCCAGCAAGGCAAGCAAACCGCAGTGAGTCTTCATAAGTATGAGACATGAGGTTGAAGAGGAGACACCTCAAGTGGTTAGGGGCTGGCAGTTTCCCACACCAACCAGCACTTGCTCAAACCTGACCGTTGCTTCCGCCACCGTCGGTCGCAGGCGCCGCATCGGCAGACGAATCGCCGGGCGTGAAGTGCGGATCCCCGCGCCGCACAAATTCCATCACCGAATCGCCGTGCTTCATCTCCTTCACGCGGTGCCACGAGGGAGGGAAGGTCAGCTGATCCCGGCGGGTGTGCCCAAGGACAAAAAGGCCGCCGGTGGCGAGCAGCGCCGGCAGATGCGGGTCGTCCAGCAGACGCTGCGACAGCGAGGTCGAGCGGCGACCCACATTCTTTTCGCCGAAGGGAGGGTCGGCCAGAATCAGGTCGAAGGCGGCCTGCTCAGCCGCCAATTGTGGCAGGGCGGTGAACACATCCTGCTGGCGCAGGCGAAAACCGGTTTGGTCCAGCCGGGCGGTTTCCAGGTTTTCTTCAATGAAGCGGGCGTGTTTGCGCGACAATTCCACGCAGACCGCGCCGGCCGCGCCGCGGCTGAGGCACTCAAGGCTGAGCGCGCCGGAGCCTCCAAAAAGTTCCAACACCCGCGCC
The DNA here is from genome assembly GCA_044229355.1 of Limisphaerales bacterium. Lineage (GTDB taxonomy): Bacteria > Verrucomicrobiota > Verrucomicrobiia > Limisphaerales > JADJPG01 > JBGARF01. The sequence goes on along the minus strand of JBGATF010000027.1, from coordinate 101,219 downwards.
CCAACCACGCGCTCGCCCAGGCTGTTGAAGATCGCCTGGCGCACGAGATCCGGCGTCGGCCGCACGTCGTAGCCCGCCGGCACCTTCAGCAGCTGCCCGGCCGCGGTTCCACCGATGATACGCATAGAAATTTGACCAAACGAAGGCGGCGCCGCCCTCACCGCACCGGGCCATCCACGGGCACGCCGGACACCACCACTCCCACGCAGTGGGTCGTGTATTCAAACGGGTCGCCGTCGAAGAGCGCGAGATCCGCGTCCTTGCCGCGCTCGAGCGAGCCCAGCCGCCGGGCCAAGCCCAGCACGCGGGCGGCGTCGATCGTGATCGAGCCCAGCGCTTGATCGAAGGTCAACCCGTTCGCCGCCGCCAACGCCGCTTCCAACAACACGACACGCGTCTTGGGCACGTAGCTCTCGAAGCCGCTCTGCAACGCGAAGGGAATGCCTGCCTCGCGCAAACGCGCGGCCGTTTCCAGACCCAGATTCTCCGTCTCGCCCTGCGCCCGCGCCATCGAGGGATGCACCACCACCGGGACGCCCGACTTTTTCAACTCGGGCAAGACGAGCGGCGCATCCGCCACGCCGTCGAGGACCAGCTTCAATCCAAACTCCGACCCCACCCGCAAGGCGGCCAGAATGTCCTGATGCCGGTTCACGGTGATCAGCAGCGGCATCCGCCCCTCCAGCACCTCGGCCAGCGCCTCGAGGTGGAGGTCACGCGCGGGCGGTTCGTCCTTTTTGGCCTTGGCGCGCTTGCGCAAATACTCCCGCGTTTTGATCAGCTCCGCCCGCAACATCGCCACGGCCTTCGCGGAAGTGCCCGGCGACTTCGCACCCGTGGCCCCCGCCCCCAGCGTCGCCGCCACCATCGCGTTTGAGACCACCACCGACCGAGCCAGATCCGCCGGCGCAGTTTTGACAACCATCGTCTGGCCCGACACCAACGCGCCCGGGCCATGACCGGTGTGAAGTGTCGTCACGCCAAACCCGCGCACCCAGTCGATTAACGGATCGCGATCGTTGTAGGCGTCGATCGCCCGCAGCTCCGGCTGTATCGGCGCCGATTTCTCCAATTGCTCCTGGTCCTGAGGCTGGTTGAGCATCCCGGACAAACCCACCACCGAGTGGGCGTCGACCAGCCCGGGCGTCACCACTTTCGCCGACAGCTGCCGGTAGCCCTGAGGAACCGCCGTGTTGCTGGCGGGCCCCACCGATTCAATCACGCCGTCGCGGACGAGCACGAGCCCATCCCGGATCGCCGGGCCGGCCATCGTGTGCACGATGTCCCCGCGCACGGCCAGGCCGGCACCCCAAACCGGCACCAGGCCCGATGCCAGCCAGCAAAGCACCGCCGAAAAAAATCCCCGGAACGCCGGACACGGTGGTCTGGTGGCGGTCGGCCGGCAACGATCGTCGGGTGGAAAGTCCGGAGACATCGCGTCAATCTCCTCCAAAATTGGATTCGAAACAGCACAGTGGCTGGCGTCGCGGCTCGCCCGCGCCAACGCCCCCCGTGGCCCAGAGCCGGTCCTGCGGATTGTTGCGATCGAAGACCCGCACGCCATCGACCCATGTCTCGATCACCTTGGTGTAAACACTGAGCGGGTCGCCGGAGAGCACCACGAAATCCGCGTCCTTGCCCGGTTCCAGCGAGCCGATCCGGTCATCCAGTTCGAGGATGCGGGCGCCGGCGAGGGTCATCGCCTCCAACGCCGCCTTCCGGGACATGCCGGCGCGCACCGCCAGGGCGGCTGACCGCAGGAACCAGCGCGAGTCGGTGACGGAATCATCCGTGTGAAACGCCGTCAGCACACCTGCCTTCTCCAGCACGGCGCCCGTGCCCCAGTCCAGATCCTTCGCCTCGAGTTTGCCGCCCGGGCTGTCCACCAAAATTATCGAGCACGGCACGCCGGCGGCCGCGATTTCCCTGGCCACCATCCAACCGTCGCTGACGTGGTGCAGCACCAGGCGAAATCCAAATTCCTTCTGCAGCCGCAACACGGTGAGAATGTCATCATGCCGGTGCGTGTGATGATGGACCACGCGTTCCCCGTTCAGCGCCTCCGCCAAAGCCTCCAGGGTGAGATCCCGCGCCGGCAGCTTGTCCGGATCGTTGCCGGCCCGGGCAATCTTGTCCCGATACTCCCGCGCCGCGATGTATTTCTCCCGCACGAGCGCGGCCGACTTGGCGCGCGTGCCGGGAAATGGCGGATCGCGCCGGGGATTCGTGCCGTTGGCCATCTTCAGGCCGCCTGCAATGCGCCCGGCCTTGTTGGTGATGAGCAGGCCGTCGACCGTGCCCGCGTCGCGCAGCTTCACATACAGCGTCTGGCCGCTGATCAGATGGCCCGAGCCCGGCATGATATTGGCCACCGTAATGCCGCCCGCCTGCGCCCGCTGCAGGCTCGCGTCCCGCACGTCGATCCCGTCGAGCACCCGGGTTTCCGGCTGGATGGGTGCCGATGAATCTCCTCCCGCCGAACTTCCGATGTGACTGTGGGTGTCGATCAGACCCGGCATCAGCACTTTTCCCGACGCATCCACCCGGGTTGCGCCGTCCGGAATCGCGGTGGCCGCCGGACCAACCGCCACGATCCGGCCCCGGTGCACCACCAACACTCCATTCGAAATCGCCTCGCCCCGGATGGGCACCACCATGGCTCCGGTAAAGGCGAGGGGTGTCTCCTGCGCGAACGAGGCCCGCGACGCCAGGCCAACAGCCAGGAGCGTTTCGAAAAGTAAAAATGCAGCTCGGCGCCCGCGGATCTTCAAGGCGCGGATGGTAGATGACCGCGATCCAAACTCAACGAGATAATCCGGCTCAGACCTCGTCCGTCGGGCCGTTTGACTCCATCTGCCGAAGGACCATCGCGTGATACGTCCCGCGGGCGTCCATCAAGCCGTCGTGCGTGCCGCGCTCCACGATTCGCCCGTTCTCCATCACCAGGATCAGATCCGCGCGCCGGATGGTGGAGAGCCGGTGGGCGATGACGAAGGTGGTGCGCCCGGCCAGCAGCGTGTCCATGGCGCTTTGGATGAGTTGTTCGCTCTCGGTGTCGAGATTGCTGGTCGCCTCGTCAAGAATGAGAATCTGCGGGGCGGCAAGAATGGCGCGGGCGATGGCCAGCCGCTGTTGCTGGCCGCCGGAGAGTTTCACGCCCCGCTCGCCAATGAAGGTCGCGTAGCCGTCCGGCAGTTTGCTGATGAATTCATGCGCGTTGGCCCGCCGCGCGGCATCCGCCACCTCCGCATCCGTCGCGTCCCGCCGGCCATAGGCGATGTTGTCGCGCACGGAGCCATCAAAGAGAAACACGTCCTGCTGGACGATCGCCAGCAGGTCGCGATAGGTCCGCAGCCGATATTTCCGGATGTCGACGCCGTTGACGAGGATGCGGCCGCGCGTGGGATCATGAAAGCGGGCGACAAGGTCGGTCACGGTCGTCTTGCCAGCCCCGCTGCGTCCCACCAGCGCGACCACCGAGCCGCCCGGCACGACGAGATCGAAGTCGTGCACGACAGGCTGACCCTCACGGTAGGCGAATTCGACATGTTCGAAGGCAATTTCCTGCACCACCGAAGGCGCGTCGCCTGCGCCCGGCGGGTCGGGCTTGTCGTTCGGCATCTCGAGGATTTCGAAAACCCGTTCCATGGCCGCCAGCGAGCGCTGCATCTCCGAGAATGAATTCACGATGTTCCAGACCGGGTTCAGGAGCAGGAAGGTGTACCACTGGAAGGCCATGATGGTCCCGACCGTGGCGCGCCCGAGGATGTTGAGGTAGCCGCCATACCACACAATGATCACATTCACGGCACCGAGGAGCAGGCCCCACGATGTCCAGAGCACCATCTCACGGCGGTGGGCGAACATTTCCTTCCGCAGGACAGCATGGCGCCCGAGCATGTAATCTGAAAGCTCGCGCAACTCACGGCCGAACGCCCGCACGACCCGGATCCCGGAAAACGTCTCGCCGACGCGTCCGTCGATCGCCTCGACGTCCTTGCGCACGACCCGGTAGATGGGCCGGACGCGCCGGGCGAAAACAAAGCTCATCAACATCACCCCCGGGATGATGGCGAGCGCGGTCAGGGCGAGCCGCCAGTTGAGCGAGAGGAGCAGCCCGACGGCGATCAGCAACCGCAGGACGGAGATGGCGGGAGACATGATGGCCATCTGCAGGAGCCCGGTCGTCGTATCGACGTCCCCGGTCAAGCGGGAGAGAATTCCGCCGGTCTTCATGTCCCAAAGTTTGGGCAGCGGCAGATGCAGGAAACGACCAAAGAGCGCCCGGCGCAGAGACAGCATCACCCGCACGTTGACGAGTCGCTGGCGGTAATCGCGCAGGGCGTTCGCCAGATTGGAGACGACCACCACGCCGACAAACAGGCCGCCTGCCAGCTCCAGCCGGCGCAAGCGCGCAGCCGTGTCCAGGCCCGTGTTGAGCAGGACGGTGTCGATGATAAACCGCATGAAGAGCGGCCCGATGAGCTCGAGGCCGGCCGCGAAGAGGGCGAGGACAAAAAGACCGGCGACCGCGTAGCGATGCGGCTTGAGCCAGCGCAGATACTCGCGCGCATAGGCCCGGCGGCGAGCCCGTCGCTCGGGCGTCAGCTCACGTTCCGACTTGGGCCCCGCCGGCACCGGACCGCTCCCGCCCGGTCGGGCACCCTGGGCGGCGTCGTCCGGGTCGTCCAGCCTTCCCCGCCGGTAATCCTGCACAAACCGGCCGTAGCGGGCCCGCGACGAGCGGGCGTGCGCCTCGCGTTCTTCGGAAGATTCGCTCATGCAGCCGTGACTTGCAGCGGGCAAGGCGGCGTCAATCCGCCACCCGCCGGGGGCTGCTGCCATCCGCCGCCGACCCCAGGCACGCTTCCATCACCTGCTGGGTTTTCAGCGCCATGGCCGGCCAGACCTGGTTCAGCGTGCCGGACTGGATCTGTCGGGCAAAGTTGGCGAACAGGTTGGTCTCCTGGGCGGACGCGTGATTGTTGCTGTATTCATCGACCGCCACGATCCGCTCGTGCGGCTCCATGTTGAACGCGCATCCGTGCACCTGGAACACCGGCTGGCTGGTGACGAAGCGCACCTCGGCCCCGTAATGCGGGAGGACAAAATCGTCCACGCGCAACGACCCGGCCGTGCCGCTGACCTGCGCCCATTGCTGGAGTTCAGTCACGAACGAACAGTAAAATCCGGCCGAGACCCCGCCATCGAACAGCAGTTCGCCGGAAAACTCGGTGGGAATGGGACTCGGGCTGTCGCGCCGCGCGACCTGGGAAAGCTGGCGGCCCGTGACGGTGTGGGGCAGCCGCTCGCCCATGGCCCAAAGCGCAAAGCGCAGGCAGTACCACCCGAGGTCGCCCAGACACCCATGGGGCTCCAGCGTGCTGTGGGCCCGGATGTTGTCCGTGAAGAATTCGGCCGGCGCGCAGAAGCTGAAGTGGGACTGGATGCGCTTCAACTGACCCAGCCGCCGGCCGTCGTCGAGGGCGGCCCGCAGCGCTTCCAGCCGGCGGCTGTGCATGAACATGACCCCATCCATGAACTGCACCTTGTTTCGCCGGCAGGCGTCGAGCATCTCGCGCAGGTCCGCCACGCTGATAGCGCACGGCTTCTCGCAGACGACATGCTTTCCCGCCTCGGCCGCACGCAGGACCCATTCCTTGCGCAACCCCGTCGGCAGCGGGATGTAGACCGCATCGATGTCTCGCCGTGCGAGCAGCGTGTCGTAACCGGCGACTGCGTCCGGCCGCGTCGGGAACGGGCACTCGGCCTGGCATGCATCGATGAATCGGCCTGCCTTGTCCCGGTCGCGACTGGCCACGGCGGTGACCACGCCGGCCTTGCTGTTAAGGATCGCCTGCCAATTTTTGTGGGCAATGCCGGCCGCGCCGAGAATGCCCCAACGAACGGGAGAGTTGATCATGCGGGGATGGATAGCCGGCCCCGCCCGCCGATGCAATCCGGGAGCGAGCCGCCAGGGCGCTTCTCCCGACTCCACGCCGACGTTGCATTCGCGCAGCCGTTTTGATATCAAACTGCTTGAATTGTTCTTGCCCGGTTCGCAACGGAGGCTACCGATGCGCACCGGGCTTGTCGTTTTAGGCCTCGAATCAACCATGAAACTGCCGTTTGTCGTTTGCCGCATCGCAGCCCTCGGCCTCCTCGCTTCCTGCGCCACCCCCGTCCAGAGCCGGGCCACAGACATCGTTTGGACCAATCAAGCCGGCGGCGATTGGACCGTGGCCGCCAACTGGAGCCCCAACCAGGTGCCCGGGGCAGCCGATCAAGCTGTCATCACCAACTCCGGGAACTACACGGTATTCGTCTCCGGCCACGCCAACATCGGCGGCCTGACGCTCGGCGGAACCACCGGCTCCCAGACTTTGACCAACCTGAGTTACCAACTCGCCGTAAACGGCCCCGGTCAGGTTGGCACCAACGCAATACTCGCGCTGTCGGGCAACAGCACCTTCGACGGAAATGGCGAACTCATCGTCAACGGTCGCCTCCACTGGACCGGCGGCACCATGCAGGGCGCCGGCCGCACCATCATCGCCCCGAGCGCCACCCTCACCGTCGAAGGCAACAGCTACAACAAGGTGCTTTATCGTGCCCTCGACCTGCGCGGCGCCGGCTCGCTCAATGGCGCCACCTGGCTCTACGGCGGCTTCGGTGCGCCCCTGACCATCTTCAGCGGCGCCACCTTCGACATCCTTGGCGACCAGCAGATGCCCCACAACGCCGGCAACTTCGCCGTCGTCGAAAATTTCGGCTCGTTCCGCAAAATCGGCGGCGCCGGCAACAGCAGCATTGGTTTTGCGGTGACGAACTACGGCACCATGGAAGCTCGCTCCGGGACGGTTTCATTTGCAGCTTCCTACCAACAGCTCGCCGGGCAGACGCTGTTGGCCGGAGGCAATTACGGCGGCGTGCTGCTGGACATTCGCGGCGGCCAACTGAGCGGCGCTGGCAACATCGCCGCGGATATCCGCAACTGGGCGGACGTGCAACCGGGTGGTCAGTTCGGAGCGCTGACCATCTCGAACAATGTCACGCAGATCTTCAGCAATACCCCGAATGGGCGGGTGAATCTGCAAATCGCCGGGCTGGAACCCGGCACGCAACACGACCAAATCCGCGTCTCTGGACCGGCCAACCTCACCGGGACTCTCAACGTCGAGTTCCTGAACAATTTCGCACCCACGGCCGGAAATTCATTCACCGTGATGACCTACACCGCGCGCTCGGGGCAGTTCGCCGGAATAACCGCTCCTCCCGGAATCACCCTCCAGCCCGCCTATTTTCCGACCCACCTCGTGCTGAACGCCGTCACCGTCACCCAAGTCCCTCCGTTCATCGTCACCCACCCCACGAACGCCGTCCTCCAGGAGGGCTTCACGGCCACCTTCCGCGTCGTGGCCGGCGGCACGCCCACGCTCAATTATCAATGGCAGAAGAACGGCGTCGACCTGCCCGGCGCCAACGGCGACACGCTGGTCATCCCCAACGTGACAATCACGAACGCCGGCGCCTATCGCGCCATCGTCAGCAACCTCGGCGGCATCACGAACAGCCTGGCGGCGCTGCTCATCGTCGAGCCCGGCTTTCGGACGGTTGAGCTCGACTCCGGGGTGACCAACCTGCTCACCGGCGTCTCGTTCCGCAACGGGCTGAACGGAGCAATCGTCGGCCGCGACGGCACCATGCGCCTCACCCGCGACGGCGGAACCACCTGGACTACCGTAAACACCGGCCTGACCGAGATATCGGACGTCCAGTACGTCGGCGGCGCCATCTTCATCGCGGGTTCCGGGGCGCACACCATCTGTGTTTCCTACGATGGCGGCACCAGCTGGAGCCCGGCCTACACCGGACCGGAACGGATCACACGCCTGCGCTTTCGTTCCCCCACTGAGGGGATTGCCGTCGGTGACGACGGGGCGGTCCTGCGCTGGGACGGTCGGAGTTGGACGGGCGAGGCCACGGGGATCGATATCCGCCTGCTGAGCGCCGACTATTGTGGCGGGTTCCCGGTCGTCGCGGGCGAGAGCGGTCGCATCTATCAGTTCACGGGCACAAACTGGGTCCTGCGGCAGACCGACGTGACCCTGGCGGCATTCAATGACGTGCGATTTTGCGCCGGAGGTTCGACCGGGCTGGCGGTGGGGACTGGCGGGGTGATCTATCGCACGACGGATTGCGGATTGACGTGGTCCCTCTATGAAAACCCCGCAGTCCGCGTGACCTTGCGTGCCATCGCATTTGGCGACTGCGACACCTGGTTCATCAGTGGCGACAATGGGACCCTTCTCCAGACGTCCGACGGCGGCGCGAGCTGGGGCACGCTGTTTACAGGCACTCAGCGCCACATCCGCGACGTCGTCTTCGTCGACGGCTACGGCTACTACGTGGATGACGGGGGCCATGTCCATCGATTCGTTTACGCGCCCATCCCGCCCAATCCGCCGCCGGTGGTGACGCTCCTGCTGCCGGAAGGCGGCCTGACCAACTGGGCCTGTGTGCCGCTTGCCGTCCCGGCGCGAGCTGCTGACTCCAACGGCTTCGTCACCCAGGTTGAGTTCTTCACAAGTTCCACCAGCCTGGGAATCGACCCGCGGGGGCCGAACTGGGCCATCGCCTGGACCAACGAGAGCGCCGGGGAGTTCGTTCTGACCGCCGTGGCCACGGACGACCGCGGCGCCGTGGGAGTCAGCGGGGCGGTCAGAATCACCTTTATTCCACCGCCGTTGCACCAACTGATCCCGGTTGGATTCATGGGACAAGGAGCCAACGCCGGGTTCAAGGTGTGCATGACGGGACAGCCCGGGCGCGAGTACGAATTGTTCGGGAGCACCAACCTGACCGAGCTGCCCGCGAGCTGGGTCAATCTTGGGCTGATGATCCCCGCCGGCGAGATTTTCGGCCTGCTCGACCGGGAAGCGCCGCGGCTGCCGCACCGCTTTTATCGGGCACGGCAGGTGCCGTGAGCCAGGGCGCCGTGTGCCGTCCAGCCGGCGGTGGTCTGCGCAGCAGCGCGGCTATCGACGGCGCGCGCCGGGAGCCGGCGGCGTTTTTCCGCTGGGTGAGGTCGGGCGGATGAGAGCCACCTGCAGGTGGTCATGGGCCAGCCGCCCGATGAGCGACCGCGTGAAGACCTCCTGTTGCAGGTCAGGCACGGTGACGAAGAAGTGGCTGCCAAAATTGTCCTCCTGATACTTGAGCGACGCTGCCTTTTCCTCGGGGGAGTAATAGCGGGCGTTCAGAAAGGCCATCGCGACGATGACAATACAGCTGTAGCGGAACACGCCGGCCATCATGCCCAGGTAGTACTCGGCGGAGCCGAACAGGTCGCTACCGACAATCCTCGGCCCCACGCGATCGCGCAGCAGCGCAAACAGGCCGTAGACCACCAGGGCGATGAGGATGTAGGCGAAGAGGTAGGCGGAGTAGAGACTGAAAGTCGGGGCCGAAGACACGAGATAACGGCCGCCCGGCTCGTAGAGCAGGCCGGCGGCCACCACGATGATGGCCCACTGGCAGATGTCGAGAAACTCGGACGACATGCCGCGCTTGCGTCCGCGCCATAGCCCTACAAAGAGAACAATGAGCACCACCAAATCGACCCAACTCACCGAGAGACTGAAGCTCGAGACTGCCTGCGCTGCGGGTTTCATAGGAATCCGTGTCCACGATCGAGACGCGCCCTGTCCTGTTTGCGAACGGCCGCACCACACGTCGGCCGCTTCGGGACGCTCGACCGTTCTCCAAGCCAATGGCGTACCAGCCGGCGCAGAGCAGGGCCGGCGGGCGCAATTCCAGGGGAATGGGGACCCTTGCGTGCGCCGGAAGAAGGCGCACTCAGACCGTTTCTTAAAGTTTCCGGGAGACGGAGTCGATACCCTTGATGTAGCGAAGCCTGCTACCTAAGTGCCAAGCTACAACTTCCGGCCCGCTCCGCTTTGCCTCGGGGCGGGCCAACTTTTTTCCGGCAGATCGCGCAGGAGATCGGACGCGAAGCAAGTCAGCGAATCCGCGCCTCGAGCCAGGCCCGCAGATCGCTGATGGCCACCCGCTCCTGCCGGCCGTCGTCCCGGTGGCGGACCGTGACGGTGTTGAGCAGCTCGGGTTTTTCGCCCAGCGTTTCGAAATCGACGGTCACGCAGAAGGGAGTGCCCGCTTCGTCCTGCCGGGCGTAACGCCGTCCGATGGCACCGGCCTCGTCGTAAAACGCCAGCATGTGCTCCCGCAACAACCCGTAAACCTCGCGCGCTTTGGCCACGAGCTCCGGCTTGTTCTTGAGCAGCGGGAACACGCCAACCTTGATCGGGGCCACGCGCGGATGAAATTTCATCACCACGCGGGTCTCCGTCTTGCCCTTGTCATCGGTTGACGTCACCTCGGAATAGGCGTGGGTGATCAAGGCGAGGATCAGGCGGTCGACGCCAGCGGACGGCTCAATGACGTGGGCGATGTATTGGCCCTTGGCGAGGCCTTCTGCGTCCTCCTTCGCCTCGGCCTCGGCCCTGGCCGGCTCGACGCCGGAACGGAGCAGGTATTTGTGTCGCGCGTCGAAGTAGCGCCGGCTCAGCTCGAGTTTGCGGGCCTCGTCGAGCTTGCCCCAGGCGGTGCGCAGATCCTCGTCGAACACCCCCATCTGTTTTCCGGAGAAGCGCTCGTGCTGGCTGAGATCGAAATCGCTCCGGGCCGCAATCCCCTCCAGCTCCTGGGTCCCGAATGGAAACTTGAAGAGAAGATCAACGGTGGCGCGGGCGTAGTGCGCCAGCTCCTCCGGCTTTTGCCAATACTCCTCGAGCGTCGTGCGCGGCAGCCCGATGTCGCCGTAGAACCGGATTCGTTCCTCGACCCAATACTGATGCCAGAGCTGCCAGCCCCAATCGGCCTGCGGCTCACCCGGGTGCCCCGGGGCGGCCGGGCGGGCCACCCGGCCCGAGATGGCCTCGACGGCCTCGTCCGGCTTGATAAAAAACTCGAGCTCCATCTGCTCGAACTCGCGTGAGCGAAACGTGAAATTGCGCGGAGTGACCTCGTTGCGAAACGCCTTGCCGATCTGCGCGATGCCGAATGGCACCCGTTGCCGGGATGTCTCCAGCACGTTCTTGAATTGCGCAAAGATGGCCTGGGCCGTCTCGGGGCGGAGATACGCGACGTTGTCCTCGTCGGCCACCGGGCCCACGTAGGTCTTGAACATCAGGTTGAATGGGCGCGGCTCGGTCAAAAGCGCGCCGTTGTCCGGATTGTAGCGTTGGGAGTTTTCGACTTTCTCGGTGCGTTCACCGAGGAGCTCGACGGCGGCGAGGCCGCGCTGCTGATAGAACTGGGTGGCCAGGGTCCGGGCGCTCTGGGGCGGCTTGCCCGGCGGCAGCAACACGGCGAAGACATCCGCGGATTCCTTGCCCGTGTTGGGATCTTTCGCGCCGCTGTAGTGGTAGGCGAGCCCGCTCTGCGGATCGATCTGATCCGCCCGAAATCGTTTGCGCGTCAGGAGGCAGTCGCACATCGGATCGCTGAAGGTGTCCACGTGCCCGCTGGCTCGCCAGATCTGCGGCGCCATGATGATCGTCGCCTCCAGTCCCACCACGTCTTCGCGCTGGCGCGTCATCCGGCTCCACCACAATTCCTTTACGTTCCGCTTCAGCTCCGCGCCCAGCGGGCCGTAGTCCCAAAAACCATTGATGCCACCGTAAATCTCTGACGACTGGTAAACAAAGCCCCGCCGTTTGCAGAGGGAGACAATCTTCTCCATCAGGACATTTTCTTTGGGATCGGCCATAAAACAGGACCGGCAGTGTTCGAAAACACCGGCTTGAAGTCAAGGCGTGGCGTGGCCGAGGGACGAGGGATAAGGGATGAGTGACGAGTGACCAAGGGGGGGTGGAGGGGGATGAATCAGGGAATGCGGCGGCGGTCGAGGTTCCGCTCGCTGACCTGCCCGTTCAGCGTCCAGAAGTCGTAGAGAATGCCGAAGCCGAGCAGGCCAAAGGTGCAGAGATAAAGGAGCCCGGTCGGCCACTTGCCGATGTAAAAGCGATGGGCGCCAAAGGCTCCGAGAAAGGTGAGGAGCAACCAGGCGGCGCTGTAGTCGACGGGCCCGGCCGTGTAGCGTCGATCCGCCCGCCGGTCCATTCCGGGAATGAGGAACAAGTCCACGAGCCAGCCGACGCCGAGCAGGCCGAAGGTGAACAGCCAGATCGTGCCGGAGATCGGTTTGCCAAAATAGAACCGGTGCGCGCCGGTAAATCCAAACAGCCAGAGTAAATAGCCGACTGTTTTGCTGTGGGTATTCCCGGCGGGGCCGGCCGCGATGTTCGTGCTCATGTTCGTGGACAGGGTCAGAGGCTGTTCCGTGATGGTCGCCGTTGTGTTCATCTTGGCGGCACTGTGTCGAATCCCGTCAAACCCGACGATTACAACGTCGGGAAAATCTTCAATGGCCGGAACGAGGAATCGTCGTCGCCTTCGTTCCACCCAGCCCTTAGCCTGTCCCGCGTGGTCGGGCTGATTGGATTCAACCTTCTCGTCGATGCCGGGCACTGGCTTCTCCTGGTCGTGTCCACCGGGTTGGCCCTCACCGCCGCCGGCCATGCCGTCCTTTACCGGCGCGACTCGCGCGCAGCCGTTCTCTGGGTGGGGGTTATCATGCTCGTCCCGCTCGTCGGGGCGACTCTTTATTTCATTCTCGGCATCAATCGCATTCGCCGCCGGGCCGTGCTCCTTCGACGCGGCCTTGCCGACGTCGGCGCCCCGCGGCTGGCGACCCGGCTCCAGGTTGGGCCGGGCGAGTCCTGGCTGCCGCGAGACTTCAGCCATCTCGCGCCGCTGCCGCGTGCGGTCGCGATCATCGCGGAGCGTCCGCTGCTGGCTGGCAACCGGATCCTTCCCCTCGATGGCGGGGACGCGGCGTATCCGGCGATGCTCGAGGCCATCGGGCAGGCGCGACATTCCGTGACGTTGGCCACGTATATATTCGATCGCGACGAAGCGGGGCTGGCATTCGCGCGCGCGTTGGGCGCGGCCGCGCGCCGCGGGGTGGAGGTGCGGGTGCTGATCGACGCCACGGGCACGCGCTATTCGTGGCCCTCGATCCTCGGAACCCTCCGACGTGAGGGCGTGCGCCACGCCCGGTTCCTGCCGGCATTTCCCCTTTGGCGCCTCATTTCAATCAACTTGCGGTGTCATCGGAAGATTCTCGTGGTCGACGGCAGGATAGGTTTTACCGGGGGCATGAACATCCGGGCCGGCCATTGGTCGAGCCAGCAGCCGAAAGATCCGATTCGGGATCTTCATTTCCGCGTCGACGGCCCGGTGGTCGCGCATCTCCAGGAAGTGTTTGCCGACGACTGGCTCTTCATGACGAGCGAAGCCTTGAAGGGGGAGCGATGGTTCCCGGAATTGGCGGCTGCGGGGGACATCCGGGCGCGCGGCATTGCCGATGGGCCGGATGAAGATCCGGATCCGCTGCGCTGGACGATCCAGGCCGCGCTGGCCTCCGCCCAGCATTCGGTCCGCATTGTGACGCCGTATTTTCTGCCGGATCAGACCTTGATTTCGGCGCTCAACCTCGCGGCGCTGCGCGGCGTAAAGATCGAGATCATCCTGCCCGAGCGAAACAACCTGCTGATGGTCGGATGGGCATCCCGGGCGATGTGGTGGCAAGTCCTTGAGCGCGGCTGCCGGATTTGGGTCTCCCGGCCGCCGTTCGATCACACCAAGCTCATGGTGGTGGATGACTACTGGGCCATGATTGGATCGGCCAACTGGGACCCGCGCAGCCTTCGCCTGAACTTTGAGCTGAACGTGGAGAGCTACGACGCCGAATTCGCGCGGCAGTTGGTCGACCGATTCCAGGAACGCCAGCGAGGTGCGAGAGAGGTGACGCTGGCGGAGGTCGACGCGCGCCCGCTGCCCATCCGCCTGCGCGACGGCATCGCGAGGTTATTCACTCCGTTCCTCTGACGGGGCGGACCGATCCGTTGGAGGGTCTTTAGCGACCGAGGAACTGGCGAAGAAATCCGTAAAGAAACACCAGGAGCAAGCCGACCCCGGCCGCCCACCAAACCCAATGCAGGCCGGCCGGCTTGACTTGTGGCCTGGCTCTTCGTTTTGGCCGCCCGGCAGAATCCGCCGCCTCCCCGAACTCCTCGCGCACGAATTCATCGTGGTCGAATTCGTCATCGGGCAATCCCAGGCGCTGAGCCTGGGCGCGGTCGGACCAGCCGGTCTCTTCATCCGCCCCGCACTCCGGGCAGCTGCGGGCCCGTTCGGGAACCAAGGCGCCACAATTGGGACAGATCTCCGGAATCACGCGACAACGAACAGGGCCGGTCTATCCGACGCCGGCGAACTCCTCATCGATTTTCAGGTCGAGCCCGAGCAGGAAGTAATCGTGAACCTCGCCATCCATGTCCTTCACGTAATCGGACAACCGGTAGAGCGGGAGAAACCCCAGCAGCCCGAACATTTTCATCGCGGTGCTTTGCTCACCGACGAACTCGGCCTCCACCTTGTCCAACCCCACGTGGCGAGCTGCGTGAATGATCTCCATGATCAGCGCCTTGGCCAGGCCGCGTCCGCGGAACTTGGGGTGGACCATGACGCTGACGCGGCCGATGTGGCGTTTCCAGCCGCCCAGGTGCTGGTGAAGGGTGGCGCAGGCCAGCACCTGGCCATCGAGCACCGCAAGAAGCGGCAGGTTCCGTCCATAGTCAATGTTCTGACACCAGTCGTGGATGACGGCGGGATCCGTGACCCGATGTTTGATGAACATTTTTTCGCTCTGCGGGACGGCGAGAAAAAACTCGTGGAACGCCATTTCATCCGTGGCTTCCAGCGGGCGGACCACGCATTCAAAGCCGCTTTTGAGCGTGAGATCCTTCGGGTACTCCCAGATGATCATTTCGAGTGACATAGGAAATTGGGTGGAAACGCAACGCGACGCAGAGGTTCAGCGGGCAGACCTCCCGACAGAACTGCTGTGACTGCGTTGGCTCAATGGGCACTGCGGGCGCGCCGAGTTCATGCCTTGGAGCGGGAGAGCTGCCCGGCGATGCCGTTGTTCTCTTTCAGCATGCGGGCGTCGATCGACGTCGGGTCGATGCTCCATCGCGCCGCGAGCAACGGGAGGCGCTCGGTGTTCATGGCCGCGGGATCGGGTCGACCGAAATCAATTCGCTCCTCGCCATCGCCGTAGCCGTAGCATTTCAGGTGGAGCTCCAGTTCGGCCCGCGTCGGCTTGCCTTGGGTCCAGAGGGTGCGTCCCGCCCAGGCGTACGCCCGCACCACGACGCCCTGGTCCGCCTGGACCCACGCATGGTGGTTGACCGGCCGGTTCACACTAAAGAACTGCACATGGCCCAGCTTCCGGCTCAGCTCGAGCAGGAACCGGAAGCACCGATCGACGTCATCCGCCGGCTCCGGCAGGTGAGAGCCCATAATCAGCGTCCAGCCATTGATGGGGGGCGAAATGAACAGCTTGTGTTCGTGCGCGGCGGAGAGCCCCTCTTCCCACGAGCAAGGGGTCGGGTTGTGCAGCCCAAGGGCGGACTGAATCAGCATCGAATTGCTGGAGCGGACCGCGAGCCAGCGGGCCGGCAGATTGAACAATGGCGGATGGAACCGGCGTTCGCGGGGGATGAAATCGCTGCGTCGGGTCAAGGGGCCCCGGGGCCGGTTCAAGGCCCGGTTCTTTCGGAGAAAATGAAGCACCACAAACATGCAGGTGACCAAGACCCCCAGGGCCATTCCCAGACACAGCGAGATCAGGAGTGCGGCGATCAGTTCGCTGTCGTGCATGGCCGGCAAGCTTCCCCCGGCATCCGCCAGTACGACACCGATGGAAACTGTCGCCGTCATGCTGGTCTGAACATTACCGGTCCGGCCCCGTCCTTCAACACAAAACCGGCCGTGGGAGGCAACTGCCGCGAGATTTCTCCGGCCGAATGCCGCCCGAACCGGCACCGTCGGATAAACGCTTTTTCACATGAACGCCACGCCATCCCTGACGCGAGCACGCCCAATTCCAAACGCCTGGACCCCGCCGCCGCCCGGCCCGGAGCCTGACCCGGAGGCCGTCCGGGAGCCCGGCACCGTCCCCGGCCGGGCCCGAAGCCGGGATCGGCGCCTCTCGCGCCGGCTGGCCTTGGCCACCCTGGCTTTGCTCGGGCTGACCCCCTCTCCCGCCTCCGCCCAAAACACGAACGGCTTTGAGCTGCTGGACGGGGACCGGGTGGTGCTGGTGGGCGATACGCTGGTCGAGCGGGAGCAGGCCTTTGGCCACGTTGAGCAGATGCTCACCACCCATTTTCCGAACCGCCACGTGACATTCCGCAATCTCGGGTGGAGCGCCGACACGCCCGCCGGCGCCTCCCGCGCCGGCTTCGACACGCCGGAAAAGGGGTTCGATCGATTGAAGGAACAACTCGCCCTGGTCAAACCCACCGTGGCGGTCGTCGGCTACGGCATGGCGTCGTCCTTTGACGGCGAGGCGGGCCTCGCCCGTTTCCGCAGCGAACTGGAACAGCTGGCCAGCGCCATCCGCCAGGCGGGCGGGGGGCAGGTCCGGTTCATCTACCTGAGCCCGGTGCCTCACGAACAGCTTCCTGATCTCGCGCCGGATCCCGCCAAACACAACGCGCAACTCGCCCTATACGCCCAGGCCACGCGCAGTTTCGCCGCCCAGCAAAACGCGCACTTTGTCAATTTGTTCGCGGCGCTCAACCACACCAACCTGCCTCCCGGCATCCCCGCGCTGACCGACAACGGCATTCATCTCAATGACTACGGCTATCGCCTCATGTCGCACGCCATGGGGAGCGCGCTCCATTGGGAATCGCACATCTGGCGAATCGGCCTGCTGGCTGATGGCCGGGTTCGCCCGGGCGTGTGGGGCATGACGCCGGTGCGCATCGAGTATCAGACCAATCGCGCGCGCATCGCCCTCGTGACCGAACAACTCGTCGACCCGCCCTGGCCCACCCCGGGAAACCACCCCCCCGGGTTGTCCGCCCCCAACCGCCTACAGTTCGCCGCGCTCGCCAAGGGTTCCTACGACATCCTGATCGATGGCACCTATATCCGGACGGCGGATGACGCCGCCCTGAAAAACTCCGTCATCATCGAGCAAGGACCGCAAGCGGATCAGGCCGAGCAGCTTCGCCAGGCCATCCTCGAAAAAAACCGGCTCTTCTTTTATCGCTACCGTCCGCAGAACAACACCTACCTCTTTCTGTTCCGCAAACATGAGCAGGGCCAGAACGCCCGGGAGATCCCGGAGTTCGATCCGCTGATCGAGGCCGCCGAGAAAAGGATTGCAGGACTGAGACAACCCCGCACGAACGTCATTGAGGTCGTCCCCGCACAAGTGCGGGCGAAACCCGCGCCGGTCATTCCTGTTCCCCCCGCGCCGACGCGGGATACCACCCCGCTTCCGCAGCCGCAGTTTGAGGTCGCCGACAATCTGGAGATCTCGCTCTACGCGGAGAACCCGCTGCTGGCGAAACCGATTCAGATGAACTTCGACCCCCAGGGCCGCCTTTGGGTGGCCAGCTCCGAGGTCTATCCGCAAATCAAGCCGGGCCAGTCTGCCACCGACAAAATCATTCTGCTCGAAGACACGGATGGGGATGGCAAGGCCGAGAAGTCGACCGTGTTTGCCGATGGCCTGCTCATTCCCACCGGGGTCGAGCCCGGGGATGGCGGGGTGTATGTGGGCCAAAGCACGGAACTTCTCTTTCTCAAGGACCGGGATGGAGACGGGCGGGCCGACGAGCGTCGCGTGGTTTTGTCGGCGTTCGGCACTGAGGACACCCACCATATCCTGCACACGCTGCGGTGGGGCCAGGACGGACAGTTGCACATGAACCAGTCGATCTACATTCACACCCATGCCGAAACGCCGCACGGCGTCACCCGGCTGAACTCCGGCGGCATTCTGAGCTACCGCCCCGGCACGATGGAGCTGGGCATCACGATGAAGGGGCTGGTGAACTCGTGGGGGCACGCCATCGATCGCTACGGGCAGTCGTTCGCCACGGATGGCGCGAGCTCGGCCGACGCCTGGCGGGGCGGCCTCAACTGGGTGATTCCGCAGGGGATGTTCTTCACCTACGAACGCGCGCGCCGGACCGTCGAGAGCATCAGCCCCGGCAGCTACCCGAAATTCTGCGGGCTCGAATACATTCGCAACCGGCACTTCCCCGAGGACTGGCAGGGCAGTTTTGTGACCTGCGACTTCCGCGCCCATCGCGTGGTCCGGTTCGCCGTCGACGACAAGGACTCCGGCTACATCACGCGGGAGATGCCGGATCTGGTGCGCACGAAGGATGTCACGTTCCGGCCCATTGACATCAAGGTGGGACCCGACGGCGCGCTCTACATTGCCGACTGGTCGAACCCCATCATCCAGCATGGCGAGGTCGACTTCCGCGATCCACGGCGCGACCAGGAGCACGGCCGCATCTGGCGCATCAGTCACAAGGGACGCGCGCCGGTCGCCCGCCAGAATTTCACCGCCAAGTTCACCCCCGCACTGCTCGAGGACCTCCTTTCGCCTGACGACTATGTCACGCGGCAAGCCCGTCGCGTCTTGCTCCAACGTCCGCGCAAGGACGTCCTCGCGGCGTTGGCGGACTGGACCGGCCGGCAGACTTCGGACGAAGGGCGTCTCCAGGCGCTTTGGCTGTATCAGGGCCTCGACTCGGTGCAAGCGCCGCTGCTCGAGAACTTGCTGAGAAGCTCGACGCCCGAGATCCGCGCTGCGGCCGTGCGCGTGCTCGCCCATTGGCAAGAGCGTCTCTCCGGACGGGAGGGCGGCAGTTCCAGCCCGGAGCTGATCGCGAGGTCCGCCGCCGGCTGGCCCAATTCGCCGCTGCCGCTGGCCCATCGCCAGGAAATCCCCTGGGCCCGCGCGCTCGAATTGCTCGCCCCCGCAGTCGCCGATCCCCATCCGCGGGTTCGCGTCGAGGCGTTGCGCGCGCTGGCTCGCATCCCGCAAGCAGGTGCCGCGGCGCTGGCCTTGACCGCAGCCGATCGGCCGCTCGACAAATACCTGGAGCACGCCCTGTGGCTGACCGTGAATGATCTGGCCGAATCGTGGCTGACCGCGGTCAAGGCCGGCGCCTGGAAAGCGGCCGGTCACGAGCAACAGCTGACATTTGCCCTCAAGGCCATCGAGCCCGCCGCGGCCAGCGAAGTTCTGGGCCAACTCCTGGGTCCGGAGCCGCTCCCGCGGGACGGATCGGGTCCGTGGGTCGACTTGATTGGACAGGCCGGCACCGCCCGCGAGCTGCGTCGCCTTTTTGATCAGTGCGCCAGCGGCGGGTTCGACGACGCCGGCACGGCCCGGGCCCTCTCGGCCTTGAACCAGGCCGCGCGCCTGCGCGACGCCCGGCCCGCGGGGGATCTCGGCGGCCTGGCCCGCCTGATGAGCGGGTCCAGCGACGCGGTTCGAACGGAAGCCGTTCGTCTGGCGGGCGCCTGGAAACCTGCCGGGGTCGACCTCGTCTCCCTGGCAACGCTGGCCGGTGCGGCCAACACCCCGCCTGCGCTGCGCAATGCGGCCCTGGCCACGCTTCGCGAAATTGGCGGCGCGCCAGCCATCCGCGCCCTGGCATCATTAACCGGCAAAGATATTCCGGCCGCCGTCCGGCGCCCGGCCGTCCTCGCGCTGGCGGCACTCGAGTTCAACCAGGCCGTCGGGCCGGCGGTGGAGCTGCTGCTGCAAAACACCGCGAACGACGCCGATGCCCTGGATTTCTGGCGGTCGCTCCTCACCGTGCGGCGCGCCGGCCCCGCGCTGGCCCGCGCCCTGCCCAAGTCCGGTGTTCCCCTGCCCGTGGCCCAGGCCGGCCTGCGGGCCGCCCGCGAAGGCGGCCGGAATGAACCGGACCTCGTCCTCGCGCTGACCCGCGGCAGCGGCTTGGAAGCCGGTGAAGTCCAAATCACCGAGGCCGAGCTGAAGCAGCTGGCCGCCGACGTCATCAAGAATGGCAATCCCGCCCGCGGGGAGCTGGTCTACCGGCGAAAGGATCTCGGCTGCATCTCCTGCCACGCCATCGGCGGGGCCGGAGGCAAGGTCGGCCCGGACATGACGAGTCTCGGAGCCAGCGCGCCCGTCGATTACCTCATTGAATCCGTGTGGTTCCCCAACAAGAAGATCAAGGAGGGCTACCACGCCGTCTCGATCGAGACGAAGGACGGAGAGGAGTTCTCCGGCGTACTGGTGCGCGAGTCGGCCCAGGAAGTCGTTTTGCGTGATGCCACCGGCAAGGACCTCGCCCTTTCGAAAAATTCCATCGCCAATCGACGCGTCGGCACCCTGTCCTTGATGCCCGCCGGGCTCGTCGATGGCATCACCCCGGAGGATCGGGTGGATCTCTTTCGCTTTCTGAGCGAGCTCGGCAAGCCGGGGCCCTTTGATGCCACCAAAGGCAACATCGCCCGAACCTGGCGGCTTCGGCCTGGGGTTCATACCACCGAACAATTCGGCGAGGATAAAATCGTCGCCACCCCAGCCGGCGATCCCGGGTGGACCCCATTGTATTCCCAGGTTGATGGCAACGTCACCCCGACCCTCATCACGAATTCGTTGACGATCGGAAAATACCTGGGTCTGACCGGCCTCTACCTGGCCACCCAACTCCAAACCGCCCGCGATGGGACCATTTCTTTACACCTGGACGGAACCGCGGATGCGGCCTGGATCGACGGCAAACCGCTCAAGCCCGGGCCCGTTCTCACGGTCACGCTGAGCGCCGGCACCCATCCTGTCGTCCTTCGCATCGATCCCCGAACCCTGCCGTCCCGCCTGCGTTTGGAGTCCACGGACGGAGTGTTCCTGACGAACTGACGGCCACGCGTCGGCGTCCGGCGCCCGGCTGGTGCCACCCGGTCCAGCATTCCCGTCCCGACCGGGCCCGGGACTCCATCCTTATCATTCTCCGAAAACGTCCGATAGAAATGCGGGCGGGGAGCCAAGGGATGCCTAACAGCCATTAACATCGAAGCGCATTGCGATTTTGTGCAGTGCCTCCAAAAAGCTGAGAAATTCACGATGACCTGGAATGTGACCACCAAAGTGTCCACGATGACCTGCGCCGCGCTCGGGCTGCTGATCCTGACCGGCATGTGGGCGAACCGGGCCTTCAGCTCCGTCACCCGTGAAACCGCCGCGGTCTCGACGGCCAACGACGCCCTGCGACACCATCTTGAGGCCGACATGCTGCATGACGCGCTCCGGGCGGATGTCCTGTTGGGCTTGCGCGCCGCCGCCCAAAAGGACTCCACCGGACTGGCCCAGGTCGGGCCGGAGCTATCCGCGCACACCTCGCGGCTGAGGGAAGTTTTGGCCCATAATCGATCCCTCGACCTCGGGCCCAAATTGACCGCCGCCCTCCAGGGCCTGCAGGAGCCGGTGGATGCCTACATCGGCTCAGCCGAGCGGATCGTGAAAGCGTGCAGCGAAAACGCCGTTGAAGCCGAGCGGACGTTTTCCGAATTTGCCCGGGTTTTTTCGGAGCTTGAACGCCAGATGGAAACCGTGAGCGACCAAATCGAGCAATTCAGTCGCGAGTCGGCGGAGCGGAGCCGGCAGGCGCGCGGGGCGTTTCAAAGCGGCTTGCTCTACGCCGTCGGCTTGTGCCTCGCCGTGCTCAGCATCCTGACCGGCCTGATTGTCCGCAGCATTCCCAAGCCGTTCGCCGCCATCGCCAGCCGGCTCGCCGCCGCCGCGGCGCGCAACGCTGAAGCCTCAAATCAGATCGCTGAATCGGCCAGCGCCGCCGCCGAGGATGCCAGCAGCCAGGCCGCATCGCTGGAGCAAACGAGCGCCGCATTGGAGGAGATGGCCAGCCGCACCCAAACCACGGCCACGAACGCGGCGGGAGCGCGCACCACCGCGGGACAGACCCGAGCCGCCGCCGAATCCGGCTCAACCGACATGGCCGAACTGAGCCGCGCCATCGACGCCATCAAAAGCGCCGGCGACAACATCGCCACCATCATCAAAACGATCGACGAGATCGCCTTTCAAACGAACATCCTTGCGCTGAATGCCGCCGTGGAGGCGGCACGCGCCGGCGATGCCGGCATGGGCTTCGCCGTCGTGGCCGACGAGGTCCGCAATCTCGCCCAACGGTCCGCCCTGGCCGCGCGGGAGACGGCCGAACGCATCGCAGTGTCGATCGAAACCAGCCATCGGGGCGTCGAGCTGAACACCAAGGTCGCCGAGGCCTTGAAACAAATCGTCGAGCGCTCCCGCGAGCTCGACCACTTGATTAACGGCATTGCCACCGCCACCGCGGAGCAAAGCGACGGGCTGCGCCAGCTCACGACCGCCGTAAGCCAGATCGACCAAATCACTCAACGCAACGCCGCCAGTTCCGAGGAAAACGCCGCGGCCTCAGCCGATCTGCACCATCAGGCCGGCATCATCAACGAGGTCGTCGGCGACCTGAACTCGCTTATCGGAGGCCGACACCTGGGCAATCCCGAGAAACCTCCCACCGTCGCACCGCCGGTTTCGCCAACGATCCGCCAGTCGGCAAACCCCGACTTCACCCCATCGAGGAAATCGTCGCGCGGTCACGCCCCGCTGAGTCGTCCGCCCGAGCATTACCGGGCCGCCTGACGGCGTCCCGTTCCGGCTGGAAAAGCGGGGGACCTCCAAAGGCAGGGACGGTGCCTCTCCGCCTCAGCGCCCGCTTGGGGCTGCAGGCTGCCCGTCAGGTGGGCATCGCTCCGTGACCGCGGATGAGGGGCGTTGCAGGAAGTGCAGGATTTGCTCCACCGATTCCTCGACCGAAAGCAGGTCGGTGCGAACTTCGATCTCCGGAGCGAGGGGCGGTTCGTAGCCGGCCGAAACACCGGTGAACTCCTTGATCTGGTTGGCACGAGCCTTGGCGTAGAGACCCTTGACGTCACGCCGTTCGCACACTTCGAGCGGCGCGTTGACGTAGACCTCGACGAATCGGCCAGCCGGGAGCGAACGTCGGATGCGATCCCGATCCTCCCGGAACGGCGAGATAAACGCGGCGATGGCGATGCAACCGGCGTCGGCAAAGAGGGCGGCGACTTCGCCCGCCCGGCGGATGTTTTCCCGGCGGGCTTCCGGGCCGAAGCCCAGGTCGACATTCAGGCCCCGGCGCAGAATGTCTCCATCCAGCATGTAGGTATGCCGCCCCGCCTGAAACAGGCGCCGCTCCAGTTCGGTTCCGACCGTCGTCTTGCCCGCTCCGCTCAGACCAGTCAGCCAGATCACCAAACCCTGATGTCCGTTGCGCTGCTCGCGCAGGGCGGCCGAGATTTTGGATGGCGGCAGGCGGGGATCCAAAAGCGGTTCAGCCGGAGAACCGGAGGCTGGCAGGTCAGATGGTGAAGTCATCGTATTCGGGGCGCACGAGTTCCGAAGGCGGAAACAACATGCCAGCGCCGACCGTATGGTTCGTCCCCGGCTCGATCAAGATGAATGACCCGGTCAGCCGGTTGTGGATATAGCCGTCGAAAATCACCGGCTTGGAGGTGCGCAGGCGGATTTCGCCCAGATCGTTCATCGCCAGCTCGGCACAGTTCGATTCCTGATCGAACGTCTGGATGTTGGTCCGCCCTTCGATCGAGCTCACCATCGCCTGGATGGTCCGGGTGGAGTGCTTCAGCAGATACTTGCGGCCCGGCTGCAACGGACGGGGGTTCATCCAGCAAACGCGCGCGCGCAGCTCCGAGCTCATTCCCGGAAGGTTTTCGAGGCCGATGATCATGTCGCCGCGGCTGGAATCGACGTCGTCGGCCAGAACCAGGGTCACACTCTGGGGACAGAACGCCTCTTCGCGCGGGCCATCGAACGTCCAGATCTCCTTGACGGTCGACTTCACCCCGCTGGGCAAAATCATGACAGTTTGCCCCACCTTCACGATCCCTCCGGCGATTTGCCCGCTGAGGCCGCGAAAATCGTGGAGATTAGGGTCCGTCGGGCTGTTCGGGCGGTTGACCCATTGCACGGGAAAACGGAAGCCGCTCAGGGTCCAGTCGCTGGCGATATGGACGGTCTCGATGTGGCCCAGGAGCGTGGGCCCGCAGAACCAGGGAGTGTGGGCCGAAGGCGTCACCACATTGTCGCCCTGGAGTGCGCTCATGGGGATGAATTTCACATCCTTGAAGACATCGAGCTTTGGCAAAAAGCCCTCCACCTCCTGGCGGATTTCCAGGAAACGTTCCTCGCTCCAATCGACGAGATCCATCTTGTTGATGGCGATGACCAGGTGAGGGATGCCGAGCAGTGCGGCGATGTAGGTATGGCGGCGGGTTTGTTCAATCACGCCCTGGCGGGCGTCGACGAGAACGATGGACAGGTTGGCGGTGCTGGCGCCGGTGACCATGTTTCGCGTGTACTGCACGTGGCCCGGAGTGTCGGCGACAATGAACTTCCGCTTGGGCGTCGCGAAATAACGGTAGGCGACGTCGATGGTGATGCCCTGCTCACGCTCGGCCCGGAGGCCATCCGTGAGGTTGGCCAGGTTGATGGCGCCGCCGCCGGTGATGTCCGCGGATCGCTCGAGAGCCTCCAGCTGATCCTCCATGATCGACTTCGAGTCGTAGAGCAGACGGCCGATCAAGGTCGACTTGCCGTCGTCGACCGAGCCGCAGGTGTTGAACCGCAGCAATTCGATGGGATGAGAAGTGTGCATGAAGGAGACGATTAAAAATAGCCGGCCTTTTTCCGATCCTCCATGGCGGCCTCGTTGACCTTGTCGTCCGCGCGGGAGCCGCGCTCGGTCACGCGGGCCGCCGCCACTTCAGCGATGATGTCATCGACGCTGTCCGCCGGACTCTCGATCATGCCGGTGCTGATCATGTCCGCAATGGTGCGCACGCGGACGACCATGCGTTTGACCGGTTCGCTGGAACGCGGGCGGGCGCCGGCGAACGGATCGGGCTTGGCCGGGTCGGCGGGGAGCGGTGGCACTGGCAGCCACTGGCCGGCGCGGCGGAAACAGTCCCGCTCATGGCTGAAATAAATGGTCGGGACCGCGAGCTTTTCGCGCCGGATGTATTCCCACACGTCCATCTCCGTCCAGTTTGAGAGCGGAAACACACGCATGTTTTCGCCCGGGTTGAGGCGGGCATTGTAAAGGTTCCAAATCTCGGGCCGCTGATTCTTGGGGTCCCACTGTCCAAAGCTGTCGCGAAAGCTGAAGAACCGTTCCTTGGCCCGGGCTTTTTCCTCATCCCGCCGGGCGCCGCCGATGCAGCAATCGAATCGGAACTCCTCGATGGCGCCGAGCAGGACCGGGATTTGGAGCTGGTTGCGGCTGATCTGACCCGGCGCGGCGGTGGCCAGTCCGCGCTGGAGGGCGTCATCCACTGTGCGAACGATCAGCCTGGCGCCCAGCTCGCGCGCGCGCCGGTTGCGAAAGTCCAGCAGCTCCGGAAATTCATGGCCGGTCTCGACGTTGAGAAATGGCATCGGGATCTCGGACGGACGGAAGGCCTTTTCCGCCAGGCGCAGGATGCAGATGGAATCCTTGCCACCGGAGAAGAGGATGGCCGGGCGTTCGAACTCGGCCGCGACTTCGCGCAGGACATGGATGGCCTCGGTTTCGAGGAATTGCAGATGATCGAGGTGATAAGCGCTCATGAAGTATTGGGGCGGGCAGGCCGGGTGCGCCCGCGGTGAAGGGTCAGATGCCGGAGCCCATTTTCTCCTGGCCCCAGGCTGCATGCAGGCCGCACTCGCGCTTATCATCCGCCTTGGCCGGATCGAAATAATCCCACTCGTTCGGCAAATCGTTCCGGACCAGATACTCGTCCATTTCTGGATCCGACCAGTGAAAGAGGGGGCTGACCTTCAGGGTGGCAAAGCTGGCGTCGGGGCTAATCACATCCAGGCCGGCGCGGTTGGGGTTTTGCACCTTGCGCAGCGCGGTGAACCAGACCGTCGGAGCCAGCTCGCGCATGCCCCGCTGAAAAGGCTCGAGCTTCATCAATGTGCTGAACGCCTTGATGCGCGCCTCGTTTTCCGGCGTCGGTTCGGGCACGCCCGCATGGACGGCGTCGTAATGAGCCGCGGTCAGCCGGGGAAGAAACGGTTTGAGATTGAGCCGCAGGCGGGCGCGCAGCTTTTCGGCGTGCCGGTAGGTGGCGGGCCGGTTGTAGCCATGATCGACCCACAGCACCGGGATGTCCGGCTGCGCCTCGGTCATCAGATGCAACAGCACGGCTTCAAACGGACGGAAGTTGGTTGAAACGATCGCCCGGCCCTGCGAACGGGCCAGGGCCCATCGGATTACTTCGGCCGGGCTGCGCCCGCGCAACTCGTCGTTGAACCGGGCAAGATCGTCAGCCGTATAGGGCGGCAATTGTTCGCTCATGTCTGCAATCAGATGTCGAAGTCATCCTTGCCCTTGACGCGGCCAAAGGAAAGGCGTTCCCACACACGTTCGTGAAGATAATAGAGGAAGATTTTGGTGAACAGTTCAACAAATCCGATGCTGAACGCCCACTTGGCCTGGCCGGTGACCAGATAGGAGATGACGATGGTGTCGCAGGTTCCGGTGGCCCGCCAGGAGATGGCTTTGACCACGCTGCGATAGTGCTTGTCCGCCATGGGAGATCGATGGAAGTAGGCCTTCGCCTGGCCGTTCAGGCCGACGTGATGGCCGGGTCGTTCACCAACGCCCGATGGCACCAGTCCCCGAAGCGCTCACCGGGCACGCGCTCCGCCGCGAACCGCGCGAGCAGTGGCCGCAGCTCCGCCTCCAGATCCGCGTCCTTGACGACGTCCTTGAACAGGCGGTTCAGACGCGTGCCGGAAGCGTTGGCGCCCAGCCAGAGCTGATAGCGGCCGGGAGATTTGCCCACCAGCCCAAGCTCCGCCAGGTACGGGCGAGCGCATCCATTCGGGCATCCGGTGGACCGAATGACGATCTCCTCTCCGGCCAGCCCGACTTCCGCGCACAGCTTTTCCACCCGATCCACGACCCCCGGCAACATTCGCTCGGACTCCGCCAGGGCCAGGCCGCAAGTCGGCAACGCCGGGCAGGCCATCGCCGCGCCGTGCAACACGGTCGCCTGGTTTTCCACCGGCACGCCGTGGGTCGCCAGCAACTCGGTGATCCCGGCCCGGCTTCCAGCCGGCACGTTGGCCAGGATCACGTTTTGATTGGCCGTCAGGCGAAACTCGATCTGCCCAAATCTCTCGGCCACCTGGCGCAGGGCCGTCTTCAAGCGACGCCCGGCGACATCCTTCACCCGGCCTGTTTCCACAAACAAGGTTAAGTACCAGCTCCCATCCAATGCCTGGTGCCAGCCATAGCGGTCTGTCGTGGAGGTAAACGCAAATGCCCGGGCGGCCTCGAAGCGCACCCCGGCACGGCGCTCGACCTCCGCCCTCATCCAATCCACGCCCCGCTCCTGCACCACGTATTTGAGCCGCGCATGCTTTCGGTCGGTGCGATCACCAAAGTCCCGGTGCACCGTCAAAACGGCCTTCGCCACGTCGACCACACGCTCCGGCGGGACAAAGCCCAGCACGTCGGCCAGCCGCGGATAGGTCTGCGCATTGCCATGGCTGCGCCCCATGCCGCCACCGACCGCCACGTTGTATCCGGCCAGCCGACCCTCTTCGACGATCCCGATGAACCCGAGATCATTCGTCAACACATCCATGTCGTTCGTGGGCGGCAGGACGAAGGCGGTTTTGAATTTCCGCGGCAGATAGGTTTTCCCGTATAACGGATCGACAAAATCCTTGCTGGCTGGATCGTCCAGGTTCAACTGCACACCGTCGATCCAGATGGCGTGATAGGCCGAGGTGCGGGGCGCCAAAGCCGCCACCACGCGGTGGACGTCGCCCACCATCGCGGCCCGCGCCTCGGTCGAAGCGGGCACCGGAGACGCCATCACGTTACGGTTCACGTCCCCGCACGCCGCCAGGGTCGACAAAAGTGCTTCGTTGATCCGACGGACCAAGGGCCCCAACCCCGCCATCAGCACGCCATGAAACTGGATGCTCTGCCGCGTGGTGATGCGAAGCGTGTTGTTCCCACGCGCGGACGCCAAATCGTCAAAAACAATCCACTGCGCCGGGCTCATGATGCCACCCGGAATGCGGCCCCGCACCATCATGATGAACTTCTTCGCAGACTTCCGCAGGTCCCGGTCGTCCTGCTGATAAATCCCGTGAAACTTGATGAATTGTTGGTCGTCCGCGGAGAACTGATCGGACCCTGACGCCACAGTGGCCGCGATGCTTCCCGCCAACGTCGGGATCGCTTCCTTGATCTCCTCATTGTGCGTGACCTTCGGCCCATCAGACGGTGGCTTGGAAGCAATCATAAGTTAGTCAGTAATAATAGTGATATTAAAGACAGATCCGGGATCTGTCAACGGTCGGTTCAGGTTGGATGACTCCGTCGTCCACCGGAACCGCAGCTGCCGACCGTCAAATTGTTCTCGTTTCGGCCAAAATCGTTGCACTACTCTGACGGCTGCGTTTCATCTTGCCGTGCGGAACACCGGCAGAGCAACGTCCGAGCCTTCATCCATGCTGGCGACGACAAACGATCATCCGTCAGGTCCTATGGGCCAGAAAAAGCTGACCTACTTCGATAACAACGCGACGACGCGGGTGGCACCCGAGGTCATCGCCGCCATGTTGCCATTTCTGACGGAGCACTGGGGCAATCCGTCCAGCGCCTACAGCTTCAGCAAACATGTCGCCCAGTGTCTGGATGTCGCCCGCGAGCAGACTGCCGCGCTCATCAATGCCGACCCGAAGGAGATTGTTTTTACCAGCTGTGGCACAGAGAGCAACAACACAGCGATCCACAGCGCGCTCGCGCTCCAACCGACCAAACGGCACGTCATCACAACTGCCGTCGAGCACTCGGCCAATCTGAAATACGGCGAGTTCCTGCAACGGCAGGGCTACTCGGTCACGTATCTGCCCGTCGAATCCGACGGCTCCATTGACATTCACCTCCTCGACCAGCGGATTCGACCGGACACAGCCATCGTGTCGATCATGTGGGCGAACAACGAAACCGGAGTCATCTTTCCCATCGACGAGATCGCCGCCATCTGCGCCAGCCGCGGGGTGCTCTTCCACACCGACGCGGTCCAGGTGCCGGGCAAGCTGCCCATGGACGTTCGGGCCACGGGCGTGGACTTTCTCTCCCTGTCCGCCCACAAGCTGCATGCGCCCAAAGGAATCGGGCTGCTTTACGTGAAGAAGCGAACCCGGTTCCAACCGTATCTGATCGGAGGGCATCAGGAGCGGGGCCGACGTGGCGGCACGGAAAACGTCCCTTACATCATCGGGTTTGGGAAAGCCGCCGAACTGGCCCTGTCCCGGCTGCGGGAGGAAAACACCCGGGTTCGCGCGCTGCGCGATCGCCTCGAGCAAGGCATCCTCAAGGGCATTCCGCAAACCGCCCGCAATGGCGCCACCGAGCCGCGCCTGCCGAACACGGCCAACATCAGCTTCCAGTATGTCGAGTCGGAGGCGATTCTGCTGATGCTGGATCAACTGGGAATTTGCGCGTCCAGCGGCTCGGCCTGCACTACGGGTTCCGTGGAGCCCTCGCACGTCCTCACCGCCATGGGAGTCAACCCGGTGCGAGCGCGGGGCAGCGTCCGGTTCAGCCTCAGCGTCGACAACACCGAAGCGGAGGTCGACTACGTCCTCGAACGATTGCCGCCCATCCTCAGTCGGCTGCGCGCCATCTCGCCGCTCGCCCCGAAATCGTCTGACGCGGCAACTGCCTCGGCGAAAGGCCCCGCCCCGCTGGCCGCCAAACCCGCGTAGACCGAAGGCGCCGCCAGTTGCCATGGCCAGTTCGGGCGAACACGACAGGGGGCCGCAGAAATTGGTTTACGGAACATTTTTCGGCCGCAGGTGTTCAAGAGCCGTTCAAGCTTTCTCTGTTCACGCCGATGCGCTGACGTGCAGGCAACGTTAAACCTGGTTTGTCTATGAAAGTCGTCCTTGGAATTCTTCTCGCCGCCATCGTCGGCTTCGGCGGCGGCTGGCTCGTTTCGTCCCGGCGCCATGCGGAGTCAGCCAGCCAGCAGACCGCAGCCGAAGCGACCTGGAAAACCGAAAAGGCCTACCTTGAGCAGGCGCTGGCCGACGCGCGCAAGGGTCGCACGGATGTCCGCACCGTCACCAAAACGCTGACCACGACCGTCACGAATCGGCTTTCCGCGCAGGAAATCCTCGATCAATTGGTCAAGCTGGATCCGCACGGCGAGGACGAATCCCGCAACCACACGCTGCGCCGCATCGTTTATTATCTGGAATCCCTGGTCACCCTCGGACCCGAGGCAATTCCCACGGTCACCGAATTTCTCAAGCAGAACAAGGACGTCGACTACACAGACGCGCCGGTCAACGCCAGCGGCCAGCGGGTCCGGCACACCGGCACCAGCGCGTTTTCGTTGAAAAATCTCGCCTCGACGGACTTTCTGGTCGCGCCATCCCTCCGGCTCGGGCTGGTGGACGTCCTCAGCCAGATCGGCGGCGACGAGGCCCTGAACGTCCTGGTGCAGGTCCTCGACACCACCGGCCGGGGCGTGGAGGTCGCCTACATTGCCCAGGTCCTGGAGGATCAGGCGCCGGAAAAATACAACGAGAACGCCCTCCGAGCCGCGCGCGAGCTGCTCACCACGCCGCCGCCGGTGTCCTCACCCAACCGGCTCGACGAGAATTCCCGCGCGTATCTCTACCACGTGCTCACGATGTATCACGACACGACGTTCGCGGAGCAGCTCAAGACGCGTTTGCTTTCGCCCGACGGCGTGGTCGACCGCCAGGCGGTGGGGTTCCTGACCGCGTCGCTGAAGGACCAGGCGGTACCGGCGCTGCATGCGGCCTATCAGGATCCCCGCATGACCAGCGCGACCGAGAAGGGACTTCTGATGAGCACCATCCTCAGTTACGTCGGCACGAGCGGCCAGGCCAACGCGATTATCAATCAGATGGCGGTCGACGAAAATGTCCCGATCGCCACGCGGGCGATGACGATTCAAGGATTGAGCGGCGGCACGACCTCGTTGACGGATCCAAAGCAGATCCAGGGTCGGCTCGAGCTTTTGAACACGATGCGTGGGACGATCAAGGATGAGCGCCTTCTGCGCAGCATCGACGAAACCAACGCCAAGCTCCAGGCGGCCCTCGCCAAATTGGCGGCGCCGTAGTCGGCTGAAATCATTTCCCCTGGGTCGAAGAAGAAGGCGTCGGTCGCGGGACGACGTTGGCCATTGCCCGGGCCGGCAGCCGTCCGGTAGGCTGGCGGCCTGATGAAAACCAAAGGCAAGGTCTCCATCGTGGGCGCCGGCCCTGGCGACGCCGGGCTGCTCACCGTCCGCGGAGCGGAACTGCTCAGCCGCGCGGATGTCGTGGTTCACGACGCGCTGGTCAATCCCGACCTGCTCCGCCTCGCCCCCCGCGGCGCCGAGATACTCTACGCCGGCAAGCGCGCCAATCAGCATTCCATGCCCCAGGAGGAGTTGAATCGTCAATTGGTGGAAAAAGCCCGCGAGGGCCGCGCGGTCGTCCGGCTCAAGGGTGGCGACCCTTATATTTTTGGCCGGGGCGCCGAGGAAGCCGAGGCGTTACAGGCCGAGGGCATCCCGTTCGAGGTCGTGCCGGGCGTGTCGTCCATCTCGGCGGTGCCGAACTACGCGGGCATTCCGCTGACCCACCGTGAGCATTGCTCGAGCTTCACGGTCTTCACCGGGCACGAGGATCCGGCCAAGGGCCCGTCCGCGCTCGACTACGCGCATCTGGCCCGGCTGGAAGGCACCAAGGTCGTTCTGATGGGGGTTGATCGAATCCGCTCCATCACGCAGGCCCTGATCGATCACGGCATGGCCCCGTCCACCCCGGTGGGCGTCGTTCAGTGGGGCACCACCGGCCAGCAGCGCTCCGTGCACGGGACCCTGACGACCATCGCCGATCAGGTGGAGCAGGCGAAGGTCACCGCCCCGGCCGTCATCGTCATCGGAAGCGTCGTCACATTGCGCTCCAAGCTCGACTGGTTCGGGCAACGGCCGTTGCTCGGACGCCGCGTAGTCGTAACCCGCATGCGGGATCAAGCCAGCCAACTGGCCCAGCAGTTGTTCGATCTGGGGGCCGAAGTGCTGGAGGTGCCCACCATCAAGATTGCGGATCCGGATGACAAAATGCCGATGCTCGAAGCGCTGCAGGGCCTCGGCGAGTATGATTGGCTCATCTTTACCAGCTCCAACGGCGTCACGTCGTTCTTCCACTACTTCTTCAAGGCCTTCGAGGACGTCCGGGCCCTTGGCAATCTGCGCATCGCAGCCGTCGGGCCGACCACGGCGGCGCGGCTGCAGGAGCTGCATCTCAAGGTTGACGTGATGCCCGAGCAATACCTGGCGAGCAAGGTGACCGGCGCGATCGCCCATTACGAATCCGTCGAGAACCTGCGCTTTCTCCTGGCCCGCGCCCAGGTGGCGAATCCCGAGCTGTGCAAAGCGCTGGAGGAGCAGGGCGGCATCGTCGACGACATCGCCTTTTACAAAACCGTGCCGGAGACCGAGGACCGCAATGGCGCGGCCGCCGTCCTGACGGAGAGCGGCGCGGACTGGATCACCTTCACGAGCGGTTCCACCGTTGAAAATTTTCATGCGCGCTTTGACCTTCCACGATTGGTGAAACAATTTCCGCGAATGCGGCTGGCTTCCATCGGGCCCGAAACCAGCAAAGCCCTGGCGGCGCATGGGCTCAAGCCGGCGGTCGAAGCCCGGCCGCACACCATCGATGGGCTGGTTAAAGCCCTGCGCACCGCCGAGAAAAACGGATGAACCCGTTCGCCGAAGCGATCGAGCACCTCGTCTCGGCCGACCGCACGCTCGGAAAATTGATCGAGCGGGTCGGGCCGTGTGCGCTTAGCGCCGATCGCCGGCGGACGCCGTTCGCTGCGCTGGTCGAAGCCGTCGCCCACCAGCAGCTGACCGGCAAGGCGGCGCGCACGATTCTCAACCGCGTGATCGCCCTGGCGCCCCGGCGCCGGTTTCCGCGGCCGGAGGATTTGCTGGCGTTGTCCGAGGAAAGCCTCCGCGCGGCCGGCCTGTCGCGGGCCAAGGTCGCCGCCGTCAAAGACATTGCGCTCAAGGCGCAGGACGGAGTGGTGCCCACGGCCCGCCAGATGGCCGCGATGGAGGACGCCGAGATTATCGAGCGGTTGACGGCCATCCGCGGCGTCGGGCAGTGGACGGTGGAAATGCTGCTCATTTTCAAGCTGGGCCGCCTGGATGTGCTGCCGGTCGACGACTTCGGCGTGCGCAAAGGGTTCGCCGTGGCCTATCGGCGCCCGGCGCTCCCCGACAAACACGAACTGCGTCAGCACGGCGAGCGGTGGCGTCCGTATCGATCGATCGCGTCGTGGTACCTCTGGCGCGCGGCCGACGGCGCCAAAATCACGGCCGGATAGCCGCCCGACGCAGGCGAAACTTTTCGTCCGTCGGACCGTTTATATCTCCGGTTTTCGACCGGGACACTGTCGGATGACACTCGAGTTGCTTATTGCCGCCGCCCGGGCACAGGGTGCCAGCGATCTCCATCTGGAGGCTGGCCTGCCACCCGCCGTGCGCGTGCGCGGGAATCTCCGCACCGCCGGCGAGCCGATCCCGCCGGGGGCACTGCTGGATTTGGCCCGCCAAACCGTCGGGTCCGAACATTGGCCCCGCTTCCTCGAACGTCGCTCGCATGATTGCTCGCGCACCATCGCCGGCGTGCGCTGCCGGATCAACGTCCTGCAAACTTCCCGCGGCATCGGCTTCGCCATTCGCCTGCTGGCGTCGTTCCAAACCACGCTGGAAAAACTCAACCTCCACCCCGACCTGCGCCGCCAGATCAACGCGCACCACGGCCTCATCCTGCTCACTGGCCCAACCGGCTCCGGCAAGTCTTCGACCCTCGCGGGTTTGATCCAGGAGATCAACCTGACCGACACGCGGCACATCGTGACCATTGAGAGCCCCATTGAGTACACCTTCCGGCCCAAGCTGGCCTACATCCGCCAACGCGAGGTCGGGCGAGACACCCCATCCTTCGAGCAGGCGCTGATCGACTCGTTGCGCGAGGATCCCGACGTAATCGTGGTGGGCGAAATGCGCGAACCGGAGACCATGCGCCTCACGCTGGGCGCCGCCGAGACCGGGCACCTTGTCCTGGCCACGATGCACTCCGCCACTTGCGCGGAGGCCCTGCAGCGCATCGTTTCGTCCTTCCCCTCCGAAACCCAGGGCGCCGTGCGGGCCCAATTGGCCGACTGCCTCAATGGCATCGTGGCGCAGCGCCTGCGTTATCGGGACGATCTCAAGATTCGCGTGCCGGAGCTTGAGATCCTCGTGCCCAACCACGCCGTACGAAACTTCATCCGCCAGGGGGAATTCTTCAAAATCGCCCAAGCCATGGAAATTGGGGCGGAGTCCGGCATGTGGACGTTCGCGCGTTACCAGGCCTGGCTCGAAAACCGCAAGCAGTGGCACGTCGCGGATGCCACCGAACAGGCCGAGCCGGACGGCCCTGAGACCAACCTCTCCGTTCCATCGCTCCCGCCGATGGCGACCTCCGGGCGCGCCAGAGTGCCGCCCGCCGCCAAAGCGCCAACGTCCGACGCGCCTCTGGCGAGCACCGCGCGACCCGGCCGGCCGATCGAGATCGAGCCGGTGGAAGGCGGGCTTTCCAGCCTGCTCAAGGAGCTCGAAGGCTGAAGGGCAGGCCCAACGGCGCTGTTCCGCGCCGCCCGGCCGCGAATCACGCGCCGAATTTGTCGAACATCTTCGCGTTCGCCTGCATGTACCGAATGAGGTACTTGGCTTCGAAAACGCCCAGGGATCCCATGTTCGCGCCGGTCTCCGTAAAACGATCCAATTTGTCCGAGCCGCTGCAAGCCGAGTGAAGCAACACCGGCTGCGGATGCCACGAGTGGCCCTTCATGGCGCAGGGGGTCGAGTGATCGCCCGTGATCACCAGCACGTCCGGCTTCTTGCTTAAGAGCACGGGCAGCGCCGCGTCAAAATCCTCGATCGCCTTCTTCTTCGCCCCGAAGTTGCCATCTTCGCCCGCCTTGTCCGTGTATTTGTAGTGGATGAAGAAATAATCGTACTTGTCGTATTCAGCGCGATACCGTTCGCACTGCTCGCGGATGGTCTGGGGCCCTTCGATCTTGGTCATGCCCACGAGTTGGGCGAGACCCTTGTACATCGGGTAGACGGCCAGGGCCGCGGGCCGAAGGCCATACCGTTCCTCGAAGGTCGGGATGGCCGGCTGGTGGGCGATGCCGCGCATGAGAAAGCCATTGGCGGGTGATTGTTTGGCCAGGATTGGCAGCGCCGCCTTGTAGAAAGCAGCCACCAACTGCGCGGCCTTTTTCTGTTTGGCCGACTTCGCCTTGGTCGGCTTCGCCGCCGCGATGGGCAACCCTTCCCGGTTCGGGTCGCTGTCGGTCAGCGGACCTTCCAGGCCCTTGCCCCGGAAGATGACGACAAATCGATGTTCCTTGCCGGCTTTGATAATAACCTGGGTGTCGCCGATCCTCTTGATCTTGGCGGAGAGCATGGCGCAGAGCTTTTCGCACGTCTCGGTGGGAATGCGACCAGCCCGGCGATCGGTCACGAGGCCTTTTGCGTTCAGCGTGCAGAAATTGGCCCGCGCACAAACGTCACCGGCTTTCAATTCCAGCCCGAGCCCGAGGGCCTCGATGACGCCGCGTCCGACTTCAAATTCCAGGGGATCGTAACCGAACAGACCGAGGTGACCGGGCCCGCTGCCTGGAGTGATGCCTGGGGCGACCGGGATCATGCGTCCCTGGGCACACCCGCTGGCCACCAGTGCGTCAAGGTTCGGCGTGGCCGCTGCCTCCAGCGGTGTCATCTCGTTCTGGTCCTTGGTCGCGATGTCGCCAAGTCCATCCAGCACTACGAGCACGAGTTTGGCCCCGGTTTTCACCAGGAGCTTGGAGTAAAGAGCGTCGAGATTCATGAGCGTTGCGTTGCTTTCCGCCGGCCTCGCCGGCCAAAGCGGGGCGCATATTGCGAACAAGCCGGACGCAGCGTCAACGGGATATTAACCCCGCTGGCCCCGGCGATGAGGAGAACGCCAGCAGACCATGAGCGCAATCGGGCATTGGCCCGGTATAGCGAGGCGCGGCCCGAGAGGGGCGGTCAGTGGTTGAACAGAAATTCCTTGGTGTTAACCAACGCCCAGACCATGTCTTCGTAGGCCGTCCGGCGCCCGTTGATTGGATTGCCCTTTTCGTCGCTGCTTTTCGCGGAGCACTTCTCGAGGTAGGCACGGGCAATTTGCAGTTCCTCGGCCCGGGGATCGCGGGAGTACGCGAGACGATAAAGCTCGAAAATCTTGGCGTCATCCGCGCGGGTCGTGTCGGCGGCCAGGGCGGCCGCGCGGCCCTTGTCGGCGGCGACCTTCTCCTGAATGTCCTTCGCGTTGAGCAGGTGCAGGCTCTGCGCCAGGCTGGCGTCCTGGCTGCGCTCACACTCGCAGGAGCTGCTGCTGTCTGGCCGGCCAAACACCTGGAGAAAATAGTTGTTGGCGTTGTAGCTGTTGTCGGGCAGGCAGACCGCGCGGGTGCCGGCCGGCTGGCCGTCGAATTTGCTTTCGCTGCCGGTCAGGCTGTTGACGGCGTCATACAAGGTTTCCGCGGTCAAACGCTTCGGATAGTAACGGCTGAAGTTCTGTTTATCGATGGAGTTGTACTGGTTGGGAACCGCGCTGAGCTGGTAGGTGGACGAACGACAGATGGCGCGCACCAGTTCCTTCAGATCGAAGCCGGACTCGACAAAATGCCGGGCCAGCGCGTCGAGCAGCTCGGGGTTGGTGGGAGGATTGGTCTCGCGCAGGTCATCTTCGGGCTCGACGAGGCCGCGGTTGAAAAAGTGTTTCCAGTAGCGGTTGACCAGTGACCGGGCAAAAAACGGATTCGTGGGGCTCGTCATCCAGTCGGCCAAGGCCACGCGCGGATCGTCATCCGGGGTCAGCAACGCCGGCCGGGTGGCCAAGCCGGCAGCCTTGACCGGGAGCTTGGTCTTTTTGTTGACGGCCTCCGCGACTCCCCGCTTGTGGTAAACCACGTCTTCGCCGGGCAGCGAGCCTGGCTTGCGACCGACCCGGCTGAAAAATGCGCCGAAGCTGAAATAGTCCTGCTGGCTCCATTTCTCGTAGGGATGATGATGGCATTGGGCGCACTGCAGGCGCTGTCCGAGCAACAGCTGCGCGGTGTCCTCCAACTGGCTTGTCATCGTGTTGACCTGGCGATACCAGGCGACCGGCGGATTTTGCGCGATATCGCCCGAGGCCGCGACGATCTCCCGGATCATTTGGTCGAACGGCTTGTTGGCGGCCAGGCTGTCTCGAATCCATCCGTGAAACGCGTAGGTCCCGTGGGCCTGGGTGTCAGCGGTGCGTTTGTTTCTGAACAACGCGGACCATTTGTTGGCAAAAAAGTCGGCGTAGTCCGGGCTTCCCAGCAGGCGTTCGACCAGCCGCTCACGGCGGTCCGTGGCCCGATCTTCCAGGAAGGCCCGCGCTTCCTCCGGCGACGGGAGACGGCCGGCAATATCCAGGGTCGCCCGACGAACGAACGTGGAGTCATCACACACCTCACTGGCCGGCATGCCAATCGACCGCAGCTTTCCGAAGATCAGCTCGTCGATGAAATTGCGCGCCGGCGGCAGACTCCCGACCGGGGCCCCCAGCGGAATCGTCGCTCGAAAGGTGGTCACTTTGCCCTGGTATCGGACCATGACCGCGACGTCGCCCGGCTGATTGTAGAGCCGGACGAGCCCGGTTTCGTCAGTTCGCGCCATATCCTTATCGTTCGGCTCGTAGAGCGCTCCGCGCGTGACATCCTCGACCGACCCATCGGTGTAGCGGGCCAGCACCGCCAATTGCTGTTCGCCTCCCAGGCTCATCGTGCGGCGCGGAGGCCAGACCTCGATTCGTGCCACCGAAGGATCACTGGCGGCCCCATACGGCATGCCCTGGGCCATCCACCGCACCAGCATGCGATAGTCATCCGAGTCGGCATTCATCCGCTTGCCGCCGCCGTGGGGCACGGACGCCACCGCCTTCATCAGGAGCAGGCTCCGCTCCGGTGCGGCCGGGAAAAGACGACGCGCCCGCGCTTCCTTGACCAGGTGCTCATAATCCTCCGCCGGCTCAAAGCCAAGCAATGAGAGCCGAAAGCCATTTTGCCCGGCCGACTTGCCATGACATCCGCCGCCGTTGCAGCCCGCCTTCGTAAATATCGGAACGATCTGATTCGGGAAATTGATCGGGCGCGCCTCCCGAAATTTCTCCACCACCACGTTCAGGGACGTCTCCTGCCCCCCGTCGGTCCGCGCCCGCACCGTCGCCGCCCCGTCCCCGATCGGGACGAGCCGGCCGTCCTCTTCCACTCGAATCACCGCCGGAGCATCCACCACAAAACGCGCCTTCCGAGTGACATCCCGGACGCCGCCATCGGCAAGGCGCGCCGACAGAATCAACTGCTGTCTCGCATCCCGCCCCACCAACCGAAGCGGCGATGCGCTGTTGGTTCCGGTCGCGAACTCGAAGTCCAAACCGACCACTGCCGGCCCCGACTCGGCCGCGCCCGCAGCCAGCGGACGCGACGCAAAAATGCCGGCGACCACACCGATCAGCGCCAGCCAGGCCGGCACGGCGCGGGTGACACCGCCGGCCCAGCGACCTCTGGCAGGCAGGAGTCCGCGCCCGTCCAAACCCGGCCGCTGGAAGTTCCGGCCGTCACGAACCCGCTTTGGAGCGCTCTTGGTCATGGCAAAATCCTGTCGTTGTCCTACCACTGACGTTATCGGATAACCGAAAATTCTGACGAGCCATCACTGTTTTCGTGCCTCAGCCCGGAGAATCAAGGCCCAGTCGTTCGTATCCGGGGCGCGAAAGCTTAAGACGTCGCCGTTTGCCGTCACGGGCTTGGCCGGATGGGATTCGGCACTGCGCGGGTTGAGCCATCGGGCGGCGAAGCCATTTTCGCCGGCACCCGGGTCGAACATCACGGGTCCGCCGTGCGGCAGGAAAACCAGGCAGGCTTGAGCGGGCGCGGCCAGAGCCACCGCGTCGCCCGCCACAATCGGACACGGGCGCATTCGCTCGAATGGCAATTCGGACAGGCACTCGTGCAAGGTCCGCAACTGGACGTCCGACCCCTCGCTGCGCAGGATGAAGCCGTAGTGATTTCCGGGATCGATCCGATTCCAGACATCACTGTGGCCCAGGGTCCCGTGAAAGCCCGCTGCAAAATAGCCACCGGCACAAACGATACGCCAGGCGGTCCGCCGAATCTTTCCCGGATCATGCACCTGTCGCCGCTCCGTCGGGTGGCCGCGCAAATATTCATAGCCCGGCTCGCTGTTGAGCACGGGCCTGCCATACCGGCGATCCGCAGTCACACTCGCCACAACGTGCGTCGGATCGCCGATCCAACAACCGCGGGCCTCGTCCCACTCGAGACCGTCGCCCAGCCCGCCGGTTTGTTGGGACAACACGTCGATGGCATCGTCCCCTCCGAAAAACTCTCCGATCCGCCAGGGGGGCGCAAACGGCGCCCGCGGGTTGTCCCGGGAGCGGCTGGCGGAGATCACCGGATGAACCGTCACCAGGTGTCGATAGGGGTCGTTCGCCTTGATGAATCGCGCGGTGTTTTTCACCCAATCGACATCCGCGGGGTAATCAAGCCGGTACCGACCGTCCGGGTGGGTCTCATACTCATTGGCGATCGTCCACAGAAAGACGCGCTGGGAGGCAGCGTAACGAGCAAGCAGATAACGAAGCCACTGGCGTTCCCGTGCCGGCGTCCAGAGGTTTGTGTCGGTGAAAGGACGCCGATAGAAGTTGAGCAGCAGCAACTCGACATTCATTCCGGCCCGGTCCAGCTGATCCATCAGGGCGTCGAACTTCCGGAAGAAAACCGGATTAAAGCGGTCGAGATCCGGACGTTCGGGCGTGCCGCCCCAGGCCCAGTAATCGTGGTCCGCTGCCGCCCGGGCCTCACTGTGCCCGACGGTCAGTCGGACAAAATTGAACCGTTGCGCGCGGCGGGTCCGCAAATACTCCTCCCGGAGTTCGGGGGTGATGGGGCTGTCATCGAAAAGCCCATAGCAGGTGTCACCCATCGGCAAAAACGGTGTTCCGTCGGACCAGGCGAACGCCTGCGGATTCGCAGGGTGAAGGCCAATAAACCCGGGGCCCGCGGACGCCGTGCAGCGCAGTTCCCCTCGTTGCAAAATCTCGACTCCTTCCCCACGCAGCTGATACCGCCAGGGGCCCTCCTCGTCGGGGGCAAAACGCAGGCACCATCGGTCGTCTCCATCGTAAAACCCATCCACCACGTTCGTGCGGCCGGACGGCGACACGAAGGTGCCGACGAACGCCGCATCGCGAAACGGATTGGCCACGTGAGAACGGGCCCGGATGACAAATTCGTGGCGCGCCCATCGCGAGACCTCCACCCGGGACTTTTCCTGCCCCGGGGGAACGGTCCCCGCCTGAATCTCGTCGAGCGTGGTCAGGAACGCCCGGGCGAAGTTGGCGCCCGACGCCCGGGCCTCGTCCACGGACGTATTCCACCACGGCATTTCCCAGCCCCAGATCCGGGTGCCGTAACGCTTCATCGCATACTCGTGCGCGTTGACCTCCGACAACGGCTTCCGCCCTTCCCAATTGTACCGCAACGGCGTCGTTTCGTCCTTCCAGCGATGGCCGTTGGCGTGAAGCGATGGAAACAGTTGGGTGAACCGCAACCATGCCCGATCCGTCGCCCGTCCGTTCACCCCGTCCGTGTAGAACACCACGTTGCGATCCCGCGGCGCGACCCAATTGTGCCAGGCCACGGCGAAGTCAGGACGGAGCCGATCGATGGTCTCAAACGTCAGCCGTCCGGTCGCCGTGCCGCGGGGATCCGGCAGATCGTATCCGGCCCGATACTCGTAGCCCTGGCTCACGCCATCAACGTTGGTCATCAGATGAAGCACGATGACATACCGCTGTCGGAATCCCGCGGCCGCGGAGGAAAGCAGAAATTCCACGAGCCCCTCCATGGCGTAGGAGGAATAGCTTTCATAGGCATGTTCCCGGGCGTGCCAGAAGATGGTCCGTTTATGCGCGGCCGGGATTGCCGGATCCGTGATCACCAACTCCCATTGCTCGCGCCCGCCGTCGCTCCGCCCCGCAACCCGCCGAATCAAGGACGGGTGTTCCGGTAAGGATCTTACGTATCGAACCAGATCATTGTACGTGTACCACGGGCTGAGCCCCACTCTGGTTTCGCCCGAATGGCAGACAAATCTTACAGTGGCGACCCAGCCCGTCGTGGTGCCGTCCACCTGTTGCCAGGCTTCGCCCGGCGGCCGGATGAACAAAAAATCCCGTTGCTTCATGCCGGCTTCGGGCCGGTTGTCGTAATCGGTGCGACGTCCATCCTGGGATAAGTCCAGATGGACGAGAACCTCCTGGGATGCCTCCTCACTGTTGTGGCAGATCAGATCCAGGCGGGAAACCGCGTGCCGCAAGACGCCCCGGCCGCCATCTTCAAAGGCCGCGCGAATACGGAATTCACCGGCCCCCAGCGGTGTGACGCGGCCCAAGTCACGCGGCGTGCCCCCGTCCGGCGGGACGGACCAGGAAATCGCCCCCGCGGCGGAAGCGCTGCAAGTCAGCGCAACGACAAGAAGAACGGACCCGAGCGTCAGCCGGCACATGGCTGAGAGAATGGCAGATCACGCAGGGAGGGCGAAGCTCGCAATTACTTACAATTCACGGGAGGCAGGAAACGTCAGGCGGCCTGAACGGAAGCAAACCGGGGTTGGCTCATCGGGCGACGCCAACCCCGGCCATACGTCTTTGCGCAGCGGTGTCAATGGCCGGCGCCGGGAGCGAAAGGACTACACCGGACACCGGGCCCGTTCCTCTTGGACCCACTCAACTCGATGTGACCCTGACTGGGCGAACATGGTGCGGTTGGCCGGCGACGGCTTGTTAGGGGACAAGCGCGGCGTCTTGGGAACAGATTTGGAAGGAGGCAGCTTGGCTGGAGCCGCAATTAGGAAGTTCAGTCCAGCCAGTGCCAGTAGGATCAGCAGGGCTAAGTCCGCCGCCGACCAACTTCGTGTTCTGTACCAGTGTTCGGTCACATCGAGTTAGACACCATCAACAGTGGTTAGTTGCGTGGCGGGGCGATTTTGTTCGTTACAATTCTGTAAACCTCTTCCAGCCACCCGGCACAAACCGGATCCCGCAGACCCGGGACCACAGCGAAAGCGCGGCCGGTTCAAGAACGGACGAATCGGTCGCCGCAGCGATGCTTCGGGAACTCCACCCCGGAGGGCTAATCCACAAATACGTTCTCGTTCGCCAGCAGCAAAACTTGCGCGTACTTCTCCCAGTTGGTCAGCGGACGTCGCTCGACCTTTTTCGCCGGCCCGCTGAAATCCGCCCGGGCGCTCCACTCCGACGGCGCGTCATTGGCCCGAGGCGCCTCCGGGCGAACGTTCCATTTGACGGTCGGCGCCCAGTGGAAAGAGTCGAATTCCACGCTGCGACGGCAGTCCGCGACAAAATCAATGAAGTCCCCACGTCGCACATCAACATGGGGCAGATCGGTGGCGACCTCCCCATGCTGCGCCACCCATTCCCCCAACAGTCCGAGGCGACTGGAAACGATTCGTCCCCGAACTCCGTCGCCTTTTTCCGACGGATGGTTCAGTGCGGCGTGAATTGAGACCGCGCCGTCGGAGGGCGCGCGCCAGCGGCGAATGGCGGCATGGTTCTGATCGTTTCCGACATGCCCGCCTTCGCTATTCAGAAGGACCCAGCCCAATGTTGTATCCGGCAGCTTGTCACCTCCCTGCCAGGCGTATCCGGTCCAGTTGGGCAGCAGGGCAAACGCCTCGACCTTCCCCGCCTTCTCGTCAAAGCGCCCGTAGCCGTAGCTCCATGCCGGCACCTCCACCGCTGATTCGCCTTCGGAAGCCGAGCTCAGAAAGCGCCGCGCCATGGCCACTTCGTCCGCGTCCGGGACGCGCTGAAACAGAATCTCGTACAGCCGCCGGACCCGTGCGACTTCATCGCCTGCAGTTTTAACATCGCCCCGCTGAATGAGGTTGGTCGCCTGCTGCACCACGAACGGGCTGTTC
Source organism: Limisphaerales bacterium (assembly GCA_044229355.1). Lineage (GTDB taxonomy): Bacteria > Verrucomicrobiota > Verrucomicrobiia > Limisphaerales > JADJPG01 > JBGARF01. The sequence goes on along the minus strand of JBGATF010000027.1, from coordinate 58,007 downwards.
ATCAGGAAGAGCGCCTGTTGCGGCACGGTCGTGGTGAAGCGCTGGGGACTGGTGGTGTCCGGGCTGGCAAAATCGAACGTTCGAAACAGCCCTGGAAGATTCTGCCGCTCCACATAGGCATAGACCGTGCGGCGCGCCGGGGCGTCATCGACCGTGATGTCGATGGGCCGACCGCCCATGGTCAGATCCAGCCGGCCCGACTCCGAGAGCAGCGTGTCGCGCAAGGCCTCGAAGTCCAGCCGGCGGCGATTTTGCCGCCAATATAGTGTGTTGCCTGGGTCCGCCTTCAACGCTCGCGCGCTGTCGTCGTCACCCTGCCGGTAGGCGGCGGATGTCAGGATCAGGCGGTGCAATTGTTTGGTGGACCAGCCGCCTTCCATAAACACGGCGGCCAGGTAATCCAGAAGTTCCGGGTGAGTTGGGGGATCCGAACGCAGCCCAAAATCGCTGGGCGTCCGGACCAGCGGCGTGCCGAAATGATGGGCCCAAACGCGGTTGACCCAGACTCGCGCCGTCAATGGATTGCGGCGGTCGGCGATGGCGGTGGCCATTTCGAGACGGCCGCTGCCATTGGTGAAGGCCGGCCGGCCAGGCGCCGCGAGGACTTCGATGAACGCCCGGGGCACTTCGTCGCCTGGATTCCCGGGATTTCCACGGCGGAATACATGTGGCTGCGTCGGCGTGTCGTTGTCGACCATCGACATGGCCCGCGGCGGCACACCGGGATGAGTGGCGTCGAGCTCGTCCAGTTTGCGCTGGAGGGCGCGTAGTTTTTGCTGCGCGGGCGTGTCCATGAATCGGGTCAGCTCGCCATCGCTGAGCGCCAGGACCGGGGATCGATCTCCGTAGAGCACGCCGCGCAACGCCTCTCGATCCGGATTGCTCAACGCCGTCGGCGCCGGCTGATTCGTCCGCGCCTGGCGCCATTCCCGGTCCACCGCGGCGAACAGTTCATCGTACGCCGCCGCGACGTCGCGCAACGACGCCGGAGGCTGGTTGGCGTGAAAGAGCGCAGCAACCTGTCGGTTGAGCCGGTTCGTGGACGGGCCCTCCGCCGCCACGCGTGACACCCACTCCCGGGCCGCGGCCGGAAAATTGGGCCCGTCGAGCGCCGCCAGCGAGAACCACGGGCGGAAAATTGGGTGATCCCGTTTCGACCAGCGCTCCATCGCCTTCTGGAAATGCCCGACCAACGACGGCTGCAACTTGCGCTCGCGGATCAAGTTCTCACGCTGATCCCCCGCCGCCTTCCCTGAGTCGTGCACGGCCAGGAGGTAGGCTCCAACCTGGCTTCGCACCCGCGTGTAAACCTCGTCCTCTTTTTCGGCCCGATACTTTTGCTTCTCCTCCTCCCGCCTTTTCCGCTCCGCTTCGTACTCCGGATATTCCTTCGGCATGGCCGACGCCCCCAGCAGCGGCTTGACCGCCGGCTCGCTGGAGCTCGCGAAAACTCCGTACAGGCCGTAGTAATCCCGCATCGAGATCGGATCAAACTTGTGATCGTGACAACGGGCGCAGCCAATCGTCAGCCCCATCGTCCCCCGCCCCACGACGTCCAGACGATCGTCAATGATATCCGCCTGATTGTTCAAGAACCGGCGGCCCAGCGTCAGAAATCCCATCGCCGCCAGAGCTCGCTTATCCTCGCCCAACGGCAGCCGATCCGCCGCGATCTGTTCGATGAGGAACCGATCATACGGAAGGTCCTCGTTGAAGGCCCGAATCACGTAATCCCGGTAGGTGAAGCTGTAGGGATAGCGGCGCTCCTCCTCAAATACGTAACCTTTGGTGTCGGCATAGCGGGCGATGTCGAGCCAGTAACGACCCCAACGTTCCCCATAGCGGGGCGAGCCCAACAGCCGGTCGACCACCCGACCGAAGGCGGCATCATCGGAATCCGGGTCCGATGCAAAGGCGCGAACCTCTTCGATGGACGGCGGCAGCCCGTGCAGGTCAAACGTCGCCCGCCGCACCAACGTGCGGCGATCGGGGCGCGGGGTAAACGAAAGCCCCCGCTCCTCCAGCCGCGCCAGCAAAAATGCGTCCACCGGATTCTTCACAAGATTACGCCCGCGGACTGGCGGAGTGGGCGGCAGGCGGACCGGCTGAAATGCCCAGTGCTTGCGGGCGGCGTCCAGCCCGGATGGCTTCGTTTGGGCCACGCCGATCCGCGGATCCGGCGCGCCCATCCTGACCCACTCCTCCAATCGTTCGATCTGCTCGTCCGCCAGTTTCTTGTCCTTTGGCGGCATGCGCAGATCCTTGTCGCCATAGCGAACCGCCCGAATCAGGAGGCTCTTGTCCGGATCGCCCGGAACAATGGCCGGACCGCTGTCTCCGCCTTTCAGCACCCCGGCCCTCGTGTCGAGCAGCAACCCGCCTTTGACTTTTTCCGCGGTCGCGCTGTGGCAGCCATAGCAGTGCTCTGAAAATACGGGGCGAACATGCTTCTCGAAAAACTCCAATCCCGCCGCGTCAAGCTTCAGCCCTGCATCCGCCGGTGCCTTGCCGCTGCCGGCCTTCTCCGCCGCCGAAAGCGACAGCGCCCCGGCCAACGACAATCCCACAATAATAGCGGCCGACCGGACGCCGGACCGAGCCGACCGCGAATCGACGTGCCGTCCCCGGTGGCCGCACATCGCCTGAGAGAAAATTGGTTTCATCGTTGCTTGCTCATCAAGACACGGCCGCCGCATCAACGCCGCAGCCAATTAAAACACCAGACGCCTCCCGACCCGACGCGCTTCATGCTCATGTGCGGTTTGAGGCTCGCGATCGATTCATCCCGGCACCCCGGGGATAAATCCACCGCTTGAAATGACCGGGTTCTTCTCTAGACTGGCTCACCATTCGAACCTTGCGTTGTTAATTGATGCCAGCGGAAGAGTCCAACGACGAGAGCCAGCGACCGCAGTTATTTCCGGCCACCCACTGGACCGACATCGCGGCGGCGCGCCGGGAGGGATCGGCCGGCGCGGCCGAGGCGCTCGATCGCCTCTGCACGTCGTATTGGTATCCGATCTACGCTTACATCCGGCGAAAGGGCCACACGGAGGCCGACGCCAAGGACATCGCCCAGGGGTTCTTCTATCATGTCCTTGAACGCAACCTGCTCGGCGCGGCCGACCGGACCAAGGGCAAGTTCCGCTCATTCCTCCTCGGCGCGCTGAATTACTTTCTGGCCAACCTGCGGGATTTTGAGCAGGCGAAGAAGCGCGGCGGCGGGGTCAAATTTCTTTCCCTGGACGATCATTCCGGCGAGGAACGGTATGCGCTCGAACCGGTCGACGACCTCACCCCGGAAACTCTGTTTGAGCGTCAGTGGGCTCTCGACCTCCATCATCAGGCGGTCCGGGAACTGGGTGAAGATTACGGACGGCAAGGCAAAGGAGACCTTTTCGTCCGGCTCAAACCGTTCCTCAGCACTCAGACCGACGCGGGTGACTATGCCGTGGTCGCCCGGTCACTGAACATGTCTCCGGGCGCCGTGACCACCGCCGTCAACCGCCTCCGAGGCCGTTACAGCGATTACATCACGGCTGAGATTACGCGAACGGTCGCCACCCCGGAAGAGGTGGCGAGCGAACGACGCTACATCTGCCAGGTCCTCTGCCAGGCGAATCTGTTTATCGATCCGGGGTCCTCGTAAGCCGAAAGAACCGCCGACCGCCTAACCGACGCCGAATTGACGCCCAATTGACGCCTTGACGCCACGAGGCCGGAAGCCGCAGTGTCCCGCCCATGACCGCTCAAATCCGCCAACGCATTCCGCGCAGCGCAGCTCTCATCCTGCTGCTGTTGTCGCTGTTTTCCCCGGCGATTGGTGCCGACGACCCGCTGGCAGGGGATTTGAAGCGAATCCAAGGCAAGTGGAAGGCCACCGTTCCCATGGACGGCGCCACCACCGTCTGGAAGCTGGAGGTCAAGGATCACAAAGCCGTGATCGTGGTGGAGTCCGAGGATGGCGCCACCCAGTTCAAGGGCGAGATGGAGTTCAAGCTCGAGAAGCACGGCAGTTTCACGGCCTACACTTATTTCAACCTGAAAGTATTGTCCGGAAGCAGCGAAGGAGAGACCCGCTATTCGGGCGGCGAGACCAAATCATCGCTTTACCGCTTTTCCGAGGGCGACTGGATTACCGTAGGGGGCCTGCGCAACGACGACGACGAGAAGCCGCGGCTGATCACCTGGTCGCGACCGTAAGCACGTTCAACTTTGGGGACCAGTCGTCCGGGGAACGACCGAACACGAAACTAACCTGACCAAAACACCATGAAACTGATCCAATCCGTTCTGACCTCAACCGCCGCCGTGGCCGCCGCCGTGCTGCTTGCCGGGTGCCAGGAACAATCCTCGCCCTCGGAGAAGCCCGCCGAAAAGGCTGCCGAAAAGGCCGATGCGGCCGCGAAGAAAACCGGGGACGCCATCAAGGACGCCGCCAACAAAGCCAGCGACACCGCCGAGAAGGCGAAGGACGCTGCCGTGGACGCGGTCAAGCAAGGGACCGATGCCGTCAAGGACGCCGCCACCAAAGCGGGCGACAAGCTGAAGGACGCGACCAAGTAACCACCCTCCCCGCGGGGACCCTCTTCAGCCCGGCGGCGCAAGCCGCCGGGCTTTTTCATGTCCCTCCGCTTCCATTCCAGTCACACGACAGCGGCGTCGGCCTGCCATCCGTAGCAACCGGCGCCGCTGTTTCTTTTCGCTTTCACTCCGGCGGGTCGACCCCGGGACTTCTCTCTGCCCTAGGCCTTCTCTGACGGGATCCGCATCCCATAGAACGACCGATAGACGAACGTCAACGCCACGGCCAGGAAGAACACCCCGATCAGCGTCTTGGCGGTGCCGTCCTTCATCATGACGGCGATCTCGACCGCCAGCAGACCGAACAACGTGGTGAATTTGATCACCGGGTTCAGCGAGACGGACGAGGTGTCTTTGAACGGGTCGCCGACCGTGTCACCCACGACCGTGGCAGCGTGCAACGGAGTGCCCTTGGCCCGCATGTCCACCTCCACGATCTTCTTGGCGTTGTCCCAGGCGCCACCGGCGTTGGCCATGAAGATGGCCTGGAACAGCCCGAAAAACGCCATGGCCACGAGGTAGCCGATGAAGAAATACGAGTTGAAGAAGGGGAGCGCGAGCGACAGGCAGAAGATCACGATGAAGATGTTGACCATGCCTTTCTGGGCATATTGGGTGCAAATCTTCACGACCTCCTTGCTGTCCTCGATCGAGGCCTTTTCGGCGTCGAGCTTGATGTTCTCCTTGATGAACACCACGGCGCGATACGCGCCGGTCACGACCGCCTGGGTCGAAGCCCCGGTGAACCAGTAAATCACCGAGCCGCCAAAGAGCAGGCCCATGATGATCTCCGGCTGCACCAGGCTCAACTGGCCGACGATGTTAAACGCCGGGTTGGCCTGTTTCCCGACGGCGTCCAGCAACATGATGATGCCAAAAATCATCGTGGTGGCGCCGACCACGGCGGTTCCGATCAGCACCGGCTTGGCCGTGGCCTTGAACGTGTTGCCCGCGCCGTCGCCCTTTTCGAGCTGCATCTTCGCATTCTCGAAGTCGGGCTCGAACCCAAAGTCCTTCTTAATCTCCTGCTTGATGTTGGGCACCGCCTCGATCTGGCTGAGCTCGTAAACGGACTGCGCGTTGTCGGTCACCGGACCAAAGCTGTCCACGGCGATCGTCACCGGGCCCATTCCGAGAAAGCCGAAGGCGACGAGGCCGAAGGCAAAAATCGGGGCCGCAAAGCTGTATTCGGCCGGCATGATTTGATGCAACGAGTCATGCTGGGACACCTTGTAGGCGATGAGCATGAGGCTCATGATGACGAGCCCTTTCCAGAACGCCGAAAAATTGCCGGCCACGAAGCCGGAGAGAATGTTGAGCGACGCGCCGCCATGATGAGAGGAGGTTGTCACCTCCTGAACGTGACGGGAATTGGTGCTCGTAAACACCTTGGTAAACTCCGGGATGAGCGCGCCGGCAAGCGTACCGCAACTGATGATCGAAGACAGCACCCACCACAAGCCACCCCAGGCCTGCGTTCCCGACTCCGCCGACGGGTGCAACAGCCAATAGCTGGCGCCATAGGTCACACCGACCGAGACGACAGAAGTTATCCAGACGAGGTGGGTCAGCGGAGCTTCCAGGTCAAAATCCTTCAAGCGCCCATACTTCACCTCGCTGAACTTGGCATTGATGAAGTAGGAGACGAGCGACGTGATCACCATGAGGATGCGCATGGCAAAGAGCCAGATGATCAAGGTGCCGCAGACCAGCGGCTTCAGCACCAGCGCGAGGGCGAGGAACGCGATCAGGGCCACACCTGTGACGCCGTAGGTCTCAAATCCGTCGGCCGTCGGCCCGACGCTGTCGCCGGCGTTGTCCCCGGTGCAGTCCGCAATCACGCCCGGGTTCTTCGGATCGTCCTCGGGCAGCTTGAACACAATCTTCATCAGGTCGGCGCCGATGTCGGCGATCTTGGTGAAGATGCCGCCGCAGATGCGCAGGGCGCTGGCGCCGAGCGACTCGCCGATAGCGAAGCCGATGAAGCACGCCCCGACCAACTCCCGCGGGAGGAAGCCCAGGATGCAGATCATGAAAAACAGCTCAACGCTGACGAGCAGAAGCCCGACGCTCATGCCGGAACGCAGGGGGATGAGCAGGGTGGCGAGGGGGTTCCCCTGAAGCGCGGAGAACGCTGCCCGGGAGTTGGCCACCGTGTTGATGCGGATGCCAAACCAGGCCACCCCATACGAGCCAAGGATGCCGAGAATGGACGCCAGGAGGATGACCACGATGTTGAACGCCGACTGGTGGCTGAGCACGCCAAAGTAATAGATCATGCAACCGGCGATCAGGATCCAGAGGCCCATCAAAAATTTGCCCTGGGTGAACAGATACGTCTTGCAGGTCTCCCAAATGATGTTCGAGACGCTGGCCATCCGGCTGTGCACCGGCAGGTTTCGCGTCTGGATATAAATCATCCACCCAAAAGCCACGCCGATCAGGCAGACCACCAGTCCGGCATAGAGAATGGCCATGCCGGACACGGCTCCGAACTTCACCTGATCCAGGGGCGGAATCTTGATGTCTGCCTCGCCGGCCCGCGCGGCGCCGGTCAGGAGGAAGGTTGCGACGAAAAGGTAACCCGCTCGAATCCACGCGTTTATTCTGGCCATAAGCGTGGCGCAGTATGTCTCCATGGCGTTCCTCGTTGCCAAGCACTTTTTTGTCCTTCCCTCCACCCGATTTTGACGCGGACGCCGACCCCGAGGGCCCGACATCGGCCCCCGGGATCGCGAAGCATTTCACCGTATTTTGTTAGGCGCCGCGGGCGGCGGCGCCGCGGGTGCCGGCTCACCGGGGCCGGCCTGAGCGCGACTGAAGCGGCCAACCAGGAGGCGGGCCACCTCGTCCAGCGCATTGCCAACGGCGCCATCCGCCGACCGGCAGTTGGTGAAGATCACGATCACGAAGTCACGGGCCGGCGCCATCCAGAAGACGGAATTCTCCCCGAAGATGTCGCCGGCATGATGCAAGGCCCGGCCGGGCCGGGCCCAGTCGCGCTCCACGGACAGAACGCCGCGTCCATACTCGGCATTGGGCGAATACGGCGCCTGCAAACGCCGGGCGGTCTCCGGCCGAAGGTATCTGCCACCGGCATCGAGCGAAACCAGGCGGAGAAACTTCGACCAATCGGCGAGCGTGCAGGCCACGAAGCCACCGGGCGCCGCCGCCGCCTGGTAATGCTCCAGTTGGGCCGGCGTCATCGCCACGCGTGGCACCGGGGTGGCCTCGCCCGATTTCAGATCATGGCCGACGGGTGCGAACGGCGGCCGACGATCGTCATAGACCTGTCCAAAGATGGCGCTCTCCATGCGCGCTGGAGTCAGAACTTCCTCCCGCAGCAACGTCTCCCAGTCTTTTCCAGTCACAATCTCGAGCATCGACGCAACCACCGCATATCCCTGGTTGGAATACAAATACTCGCCCGGCGGCACTTCCGGCGGCTCCTTTAACACCGTTTCACTGACCCAACGCCGAACCTGGCGCATCGTGCCGTCCCGCGCCTGCAACTCGGCCCAGTGACGGGATTCGAACGTGGACCCCTGCTGCACCCCGGCCCGGTGCATCAACAGCTGATCCAGAGTCGCGCGCTGAAACGCGGGCTGAAAGGCGCGAGCATTGGCAAACACGTCGCTGACCCGGCTGTTCCATCGTATCAGTCCCCGGTCCACCAAACGCCCGGCCAGGGTCGCCGTCATCCATTTCGTACACGAACCGATGTTGATTCGGTCGGTGACCCGCAGTCGCTCGGGATCGCCCTGGCGGCGCACCCCGGCCGCCCCCCACGCGAACGCCCGGCCTCCCTTCAGCGCCAATGCCGAGAGGCCCGGCAAATGGCTGCCCGATCGGATGGGCTCCAACTCCTCGCTAATATCAACCTGGCCATGGAGAATGCGGCCCGTGGTCAGAAGAATCGCCAGCGTCAAAATCGCACGCCACGCCGCAGCGGAAGGCCGCCCGCCGAAATCAAAGTGGACGAGATTATGTCGTGACACGGCATCCTCTTGTAGTCGTCCCGCGCGGGAGTGGCGAGCGATTTATCGACGCGCTCGCGAAGCGCAATTTACGGTTTCGACCTTGAAAGCAAACGCGGACGGGACACCATCCCGCCATGCACCCAGCCTGCCAGTTCTTAACCCTGGTCTGCTTCGCGGCCGGCAGCACCGCCGCCGGCGCTCATACGAACCTCATCAGCACCAATTTTCCGGCGCCCTATAATAGCGAGCCTTCCGCCTCCGGCTCGCCGCCGCCGGCCGCGGAAGCCGCCCGTGGAATCCAGATGCCTGACGGATTTCAGGTCAGCGTCTTCGCCGCGGAGCCAGACGTGCAAAATCCGATCGCGCTCGCCTGGGACTCTCGCGGCCGCCCCTGGGTGGCGGAAAATTACACGTACGCCGAGCGCGCCCAGCGATTTGATCTCAGCCTGCGCGATCGCGTCGTCATTCTCGAGGACTCCAATCACGACGGACGCAGCGATCGACGAACGGTTTTCACGGATGACGTCCAGATGCTGACCAGCGTGGAAATTGGGCGTGGCGGTGTGTGGATGCTCTGCCCGCCACGGTTGCTGTTCGTGCCGGACCGCAACCAGGACGATCGCCCCGATGGTCCGCCGGTCGTCATGCTGGACGGCTTCGACGTCCCGGCGGAGAACTATCACAATTTCGCCAACGGCCTGCGCTGGGGGCCGGACGGATGGCTCTACGGGCGGTGCGGGGCCTCCAGCCCGGGAGAGGTCGGGCGCCCAGGCGCGACAGCCGCGGAACGCGTGCCGATCCGCGGCGGCATCTGGCGTTATCATCCCGAGCGACACGTCTTCGAGGCATTGTCCCACGGCACCACCAACCCTTGGGGCCACGACTGGAACGAGCACGGCGAGTTGTTTTACATCAATACGGTCAACGGGTTTCTCTGGCACGTGGTTCCCGGAATGCATTTCGTCCGGCCCCACACGATCGATCCGAACAATCGCATCTACTCGGCCATCGATCATCACGCCGACCATTGGCACTTCGACACCGGACGCGGCTGGGTCAATTCCCGGGATGGCCAGGCCGACGCCTACGGAGGCGGACACGCGCACGTGGGCATGACCATCTATCAAGGCGACAACTGGCCGGCCGCGTTCCGCCAGCGGTTGCTCACGCTGAACATGCATGGACGCCGCGTGAATGTGGAGCGCCTCGAACGTCTCGGCAGCGGCTACGTGGGGCGCCATGAGGGCGACATCTTGAAGACCACCGACCCGTGGTTCCGCGGCATGGAGATCAGCTCGGGTCCTGACGGCGGGGTTTATGTGCTGGACTGGAGCGACACCGGCGAATGCCACGAATCCACCGGAGTCCACCGTACCTCCGGCCGCATTTACAAATTCACCTGCGGCACGGCCCGGCCCCGGTTGTTCGACGGCAGCGCCCGAAGTTTTTCGGCCTTGGCGGACGATCTGGCCGACCCTGACATCTGGCCCGCGCGCATGGCCCAACGCCGGCTGGAAGCGCTGAACGCCGAAGGCCGCGATTTCAGCACCGCCGGCTCGTTGTTGCGGCAGCGGTACGATAGCGCCACGTCTTCGCCGCTCCGGTTGCGCTATCTGTGGGCGCTGCACGCCGCCGGGCTGGCCGATCGGTCTTTCCTGCGTCGCCAGCTCCAGGATCCCGACGAACACGTGCGCGCGTGGGCCATCCGATTGCTGACCGATTCATGGCCGCTCGACGATGTCCTGAGCCGCCGCCCGGCAGGGGCCAGCAAAACCGTGCCCGATCCGGAGCTCACCGCGGACCTCGCCGCCCTGGCCGGCACGGATCCGTCGGCGCTCGTCCGGCTGGTCCTGGCGTCCACCTTGCAGCGCCTGCCGCCGGCCGCGCGTCCGGGTCTCGCGGCGCCATTGCTGGCCCACGCCGAGGATGCCGCGGATCACAATCTGCCACTCTTGATTTGGTACGGGCTCATACCGGTCGCCGAAGCCGACCCCGGCGCCCTGGCGGATCTCGGCGCGCGCTGCCGGATTCCGACCACGCTCCAGTGCATCGCCCGGCGCCTGGCCGAAGAGACCGAAAAGAACGGAGCCCCGCTGAATCGCCTGCTCACTGCGGCACATGACCACGACGAAACGGATCGAAAAGCCATCCTGCAGGGGATGACTGAAGGATTTCGAGGCTGGCGCAAGGCGAATGCGCCGGCCATCTGGCCGGAGTTCTCCGCCGCACTGGCCACCGCGAAGGACAAAACGTTGGCCGCGCAGGCGCGCGATCTAAGCGTCCTTTTTGGAGACGGCCGGGCGCTTGGCGATGTGCGGAAGCTGGCTCTCGATCCGCAGGCGGATTTGGAGACCCGCCGCGTGGCGCTGCAGGCGCTCATCCAGGCCAAGGCCCCCGACGCCCGCGCGGTCTGCGAACAACTGCTCAAAGTTCGCTTCCTCAACGTGACCGCCGTGCGCGGGCTCGCCGCCTATGACGATCCCGATCTCGGCGAAACCCTCGCTCAAAACTATCGCAATTTTCACCCAAGCGAACGCGGCGCCTTGATCGAGACACTGGCTTCCCGACCCGCATTCGCCGGCGCACTTTTGGAAGAGATGGCGGAAGGCCGTATCCCGCGCAGCGAACTCTCGCCATTCCATGCGCGCCAAATCCGCAGCTTCAAATCAGAGCCGTTGCGAAAACAGCTCGCGGCCGCGTGGGGCGAGATACAGGAGTCGGCTCCCGAAAAACAGGCCCGGATCCGCTCGTTGCGTCAGCAACTGGCTCCAGCCGTTCTGGCTAGTTCGGACAAAAGCCACGGCCGCGAGCTGTTCAACAACGCCTGCGCCGTCTGTCATCGGCTCTACGGCTACGGCGGTGACGCCGGGCCCGACCTCACCGGCGCCGGCCGTGACAATCTTGACTACCTCCTCGAAAACATCGTCGACCCCAGCGCTGTGGTCTCGGCCGACTTCAAGGTCACGGTCGTGACGCTGAAAGACGGACGCGTCCTCAACGGGATCGTGACCACCCGCGGGCCGCGCACGACAACGCTCAAGCTGATGAACAACACGGTCACGGTGGAGCACACGGATATCGAAGAGGCATCGCCGTCGGAATTGTCATTAATGCCGGAAGGCCTGCTCGATGCGCTCCCCGCGGATCACGTCCGCGACTTGCTCGGCTACCTGATGCACCCGAGCCAGGTGTCATTGTCATTGCCGGCGCCACCCGCGGCCAGGGCACCTTGAGCCCAAGCCACCCTAAGCTCCCAGCAGGCGCGTCACGCGGCGAAGCACGTCGATGAACCGATCGACTTCGTCCCGCGTGTTGTAAAAGTAAAAGCTCGCGCGCAACGTCGCGGGCACTCCCAGCTTGGCCATGAGCGGCTGGTTGCAGTGATGTCCGGCCCGGACCGCAATCCCGCGCTGATCGATCAGCGTGGCCACGTCGAGCGCGTGAGCCTGCGGCAAAACGAAACTCACCAGCCCCGCCCGGCCCTGGCTCGGACCAAAAATCCGAATGCCAGCAAACTCCCGCAGGCGTTGCGCGCAGTATTCCGCCAGGTCCTGATCGTGCGCAAAGATCGCGTCGCGCCCGATGGCCTCCAGATAGTCGAGGGCCGCATGGAGGCCGACGGCCCCTTCGATGTGCGGCGTGCCCGCCTCGAAGCGGTGGGGCGGGACGTTGTAGGTCGTGTGGAAGTACTCGACCTTGGAAATCATCTCGCCGCCGCCCTGGTAAGGCGGAAGGTCGGCGAGAATTTCCTTCCGGCCGTAAAGCACGCCAATGCCGGTCGGCCCGCAGATCTTGTGGCCGCTGAAGGCGAGGAAGTCGCAGCCAATGGCCTGCACATCGACCGGCAGGTGCCCCGCGCTCTGGGCGGCATCCACGACCGTGATGACGCCGAGACGCCGGGCGCGCGCGCAGATTTCGGCCACCGGGTTGACCACCGCCATGGAATTGGAGATGTGCGTGAGAGCCAGCAGCTTCACTCCACGGGCGAGTTGCTCGTCGAGGCGCGAAAGGTCCAGAGCACCGTCGTCCCCCGTGATCGGAATGTAGTCGAGCTCAGCGCCGGTGCGTTGAGCCACCATCTGCCACGGAACTAGGTTGCTGTGATGCTCGAGTTCGGTCAGGAGGATGCGATCGCCGGGTTTGAGATGAGCTTGCGCCCAGGTCGCGGCGACGAGGTTAATTCCCTCGGTCGTGCCGCGGGTGAAGATGATTTCCTGCGGGGATCGGGCATTGAGAAAGCGGGCCGCCCGCTCCCGCGCGCCTTCGTAGGCTGATGTCGCCCGGTTGCTCAGCTCATGCACGCCGCGGTGGACATTCGCATTGTCCCGCTCGTAATAGCGCACGATGGCGTCGAGCACCGCCCGGGGCTTCTGGCTGCTGGCCGCACTGTCGAAATAGACCAGCGGGTGGCCATTCACTTCCTGATCGAGGATCGGAAAATCGCGGCGGAGCTCGGGCCAGTTGGGAGTCGGGTTCACAGCAAACCCAGCTGCAGCTTGGCCGCCTCGGTCATCATGCCCTGGTTCCACTGGGGATCCCACACGAGGTCGACATTCGCCTCGTCGACTTCCTCGATGCAGAGCAGCTTGTTGGACACGTCCTGTTGCAGGACGGGCCCCATGCCACACCCCGGCGCCGTCAGCGTCATCTTCACATCCACACGGTAGCGATCGGCGGCGCCGTTCAGCGCCGTGACGTGGCAATCGTAGATCAGGCCGAGATCGACAATGTTCACCGGAATTTCCGGGTCGTAGCAGGTCTTCATCTGCGCCCAGGCTTCCGCTTCGACCTGCTCCGCAGTCCGGGCCTGGCCCGTGGCGTTCGCGGCGCGCTGCTCGACCGTCTTTCCCAAGGCGTCGGCATTCTGCCCGTCGATGCGAAACATGTTCCCATTTACGACGACTGTGTACGCGCCGCCGAGCGACTGGGTGATATAGGCGGTCTCGCCTTTCATCAAGGTGACCTTGGTGCCAACGGGAACGACCGCGGCGTCCACGTCGCGGGTCAGAGTGACAGTTTCTGTGGAGTTCATAGCAGGCTTGGAACGGCTGATCAGGCGGGAACTTCGATGGCGGACAAAGAAAGTCTTTGGACGCGCGCGAGCCCAGTGCCATCGGCCAACTCGTTCCGCAATTCTGGGTGAAGATGGTACAGTTCGACCATCTGCGCGAGCAAGAACAAGGGAGCCGCGATGGTTTCCGCAAAGAAATAGAGGTGCCAACCCGATTGTCTCTCGGCGCTGATCATCTTCCGTCGAGAGCGCCGGCTGGTTCTCACCAGCAACGGATTCGTCACCAGAATTCCGAAACTCGGTATTAGTCGGGGGACATTCTTTTCCTTCTTCTCGAACAGGCCGCTCCGGGCGACGGCATTCCATGGGATGAAGTAGGGCGAGCGAAACATTTCCCTCCAAATGACGCCGTCCGCGAGAAGGGCCACGCCAAACCGGCCTTGCCGCGCTGACCACAGGCAGGAAACAACCACTCCGCCAAAGAACGCCGAAGCGACCACGCCCTTGATGCGGTTTTCCACTGAATCGGCGGCCAGCGACAATCCGATTGAACCGACGGTCAGCGCGAGTGATCCCCAAAGCGTGACATGATACTTAACTTTGGAGGCTGGAAAGAACACCGCCTCACAGTGGATCTCGGCCGTTCGAATCAGATCCGTGGTCACCCCTTGTGCTTCTCGACGACGCAGCATGGGCCATGCAATTGAACCGGCGAAAAAGGCGGCACCCACGATCGTGACGGCAATCCCCACGCCGCGATCCTTGCCGCCATCCGCAAAAATCAGCCACAGGCCGCCCAGCAGCATGATGAAAAAAAACAGGGACGACAGCCAGTACGCCCATCCGATCCTCATCTCCTCGTTGGTGATTCGGCGCATGGGCGAAAGCGTGTCAGCGTGAAGCGTCGACGGGCCGGGCCAGCGTCCGGATCCGCTCGACCATCGCGAACAGGCCGTTCTTGCGGGTGGGGCTGAGATGCTTGTCCAGCCCAAGCTGGCTGAGCGTGGACTTGGCGTCAGCGGCCAGAATCTCGGCCGGCGTGCGGCCGCTGTAGATGAGTTGCAGCACCGCGATGAGGCCCCGCACGATGAAGGCGTCACTGTCCGCACGGATCCGCAAGGCGCCCGGACGCCCCGGGTCCGCCTCCATCACAAGCCAGACCATGGCCTGGCATCCGTGCACGCGGTTTGCTTCGGTCTTTTCCGAATCGGGCAACCCGTCCAGCTTCTTGCCCAAATCAATGAGATAGCCATAGCGCTCCTCCCAATCGCCCAGCAGCTCGAAGTTCGAGATGAGCTTTTCGAGAGTCATGGGAGAGGGAAGAAATCCGAAATCCGAAATCCGAAGCCCGAATTGCCAATGGCAATCAGCCGCGCGGAAAGCCGTCCCGCTCCGTGTCGCCCACCCGCCTGAGATGCCGTCTGACTTTCGGCCTTCGGATTTCGGACTTCGGATTTCACTTTGACCCTCCCGCTCATCGCCCGACAGCAACGCTTTCGAACTGTTCGAGCCGATCCCAGACGAGCCCATCCAGCTCCTCGCGGAGGGCGTCGTGCCTGACCCGGTCGATGATCTCGCCCGCAAACGCATGGATCAACATGCGGCGGGCCTTCTCGAGGCCGATGCCACGGCTGCGCAGGTAGTAGACGGATTCGTCGTTGAGCTGGCCGATGGTGGCACCGTGGGTGCACTTGACGTCGTCGGCGTAAATCTCCAACTGCGGCTTGGTGTCGGCCGTGGCGTCATCGGAGAGCAGCAGGTTCTTGTTGGTTTGCTTGGCGTCGGTTTTCTGGGCGTCGGGCCGGACGAGGATGCGCCCGTGAAAAACGCCCTTGGATTTGCCCGAGAGGATCCCGTTGAAATACTCGTGGCTGGCGCAGTTGGGTCTGGCGTGATCCACGATCATGAAATGGTCAGCCAGCTGCTCGCCGTCGGTGAGATACACCCCGTTAAGCACAGCCTCGATGCGCTCGCCATCCAGCGTGGCGCGCAGGTTGTTGCGGGACAGCCTGGCGCCGGTGACGATGGAGTGGGATGAAAAATTGACGGCCCGCCCGAGGTGGGAATGGAGCGAAGCAACGTGGTAGGCGTCGAGGTTTTCGTCCTGGAACTTGCAGTGCTCGACGACGGCATCCTCGGCCAGGGCGAATTCGGTGACGGCGTTGGTCACGGTGGCCGTCCCGGTTGGGGCGCCCAGGCTGACATGGCTTTCGACGACGGTGGCGTGGGCGCCTGCTTCCGCGACGATCAGCGTGCGCGGGTGGGTGACGGCGCCGTGCTCGCGGCCAGTGGTGATGAACAAAAGCCGGATGGGTTCCGCGAAGTGCAGGCCGGACGGGATGTAGACAAATCCGCCATCGAGGAAGAAGGCGTTGTTCAGCGCCGCAAAAGCGTTGTCCTCGATGCGCACGTAACGGCCGAGATGCTTTTCGGCCAGGGCGGAGTCGGTGGTCAGAACTGAGGCCAGGCTGGCCACCCCAACGCCGGCCGGCAACGCCGGGACATGCGACAGAGCCGGGTCAAAGTGGCCGTCCACGAAAACCAGCCGCGGGCCGGGGAGATTGGCGAACGGAAAGCGCGCGAGCGAGTCCGCCGAGAGCCCGTGATTCGTGGGGGTGAAGACCGGCTTGAACGGGAGCTTGGCCACAGGTGCGACATTGGTGAAGCGCCAGTCTTCGAGCTTGAGCGTCGGGAAGCCGAGTTCGGCAAAGCGGGCAAGCCCCGCTTTGCGAATGGGGAACAGCCACGGCGGCTGGCCTGGCGCGCCGGCCTGTTCAAAGCGTTGGAATGCCTTGACGTAGGGATCGACCTGGCGCGGAGACGGCGGAGTTTGGGTGCTGCTCATGAGCGATTCAGGCCTGGACGGTGTTGTGCTTGATGATCCAGTCGTAGCCCTTCTCCTCCAGCTCGATGGCAAGATCCTTCCCGCCGGAGCGGACGATCCGTCCATCCCAGAGGACGTGGACAAAGTCGGGCACGATATAATTCAGCAACCGCTGGTAATGGGTGATGACGAGCGCGGCGTTGGTCGGGCTCTTCAGCTTGTTGACGCCCTCGGAGACGATCTTGAGCGCGTCGATGTCGAGCCCGGAGTCGGTCTCGTCGAGAATGGCCAGGCGCGGCTCGAGCACGGCCATCTGAAAAATTTCGTTTCGCTTCTTCTCACCGCCGGAGAACCCGACGTTGACGGGGCGTTTCAGCAGATCGTCCTTGAGCTCGAGCAGCTTCATCTTCTCCTTCACCAAGGTGAGGAATTCCATCGCGTCGAGCTCGGGCTGGCCTTTGTGCTTGCGGCATTCATTGAGAGCGGCCCGTAAAAAGTAGGTGCTGTTGACCCCCGGGATCTCGACGGGATACTGGAATGCGAGAAAGACGCCTTCCCGGGCGCGGACTTCGGGGTCCATCTCCAGCAGGTCCTTGCCCTGGTAGATGACCTCCCCGCCCGTGATGTCGTAGGCGTCGCGCCCGGCGAGAATCGAGGCAAGCGTGCTCTTGCCGGAGCCGTTGGGGCCCATGATGGCGTGGATCTCGCCCGGGCGGATGACGAGGTTGATGCCTTTGAGAATCTTTTTCTCCTCCACGCCGGCGTGGAGGTTTTGAATGGCGAGAATGGGTTCTTTCATGACGGGAAATGGTGGTGGTGACGAATGCGGCCTGGCCGGACGCGGATCAGCCGACGCTGCCCTCGAGGCTCACGCCGAGGAGCTTTTGGGCTTCGACCGCGAACTCCATGGGCAACTCGCGGAAGACCTCCTTGCAGAAGCCATTGACGATCATGTTGACGGCATCCTGCGTGGCGATGCCGCGGGCGTTGCAGTAAAAAATTTGATCCTCACCGATCTTCGAGGTGGTGGCCTCGTGCTCAACGCGGCCAGTGCTGTTCTTCACCTCGATGTAGGGAAAGGTATGCGCGCCGCATTTGTCGCCGATGAGCAGTGAGTCGCACTGGGAGAAATTTCGCGCGCCGGTGGCGCTCTTCTTGATCTCGACGAGGCCACGATAGGCGTTCTGGCCATGACCCGCCGAGATGCCCTTGGAAATAATCGTGCTGCGTGTGTTCTTCCCGATGTGGACCATCTTTGTGCCGGTGTCCGCCTGCTGGAAGTTGTTCGTCAACGCGACGGAATAAAATTCACCAACGGACCCTTCTCCGAGCAACACGCAGCTGGGGTATTTCCAGGTGATGGCGGACCCGGTCTCGACCTGCGTCCAGGAAATCCGCGCCTTGCGCCCTTTGCAGAGACCGCGTTTGGTGACGAAGTTGTAGATGCCACCCCTGCCCTGCTTGTCCCCGGGGTACCAGTTCTGGACGGTGGAATATTTGATGTCGGCTCCTTCGAGCGCGATGAGTTCGACCACCGCGGCGTGCAGCTGGTTCTCATCGCGCATCGGCGCCGTGCAGCCTTCCAGGTAGCTGACCGTGGCGCCTTCATCCGCCACGAGCAGTGTGCGTTCGAACTGGCCGGTGTTGGCGCTGTTGATCCGAAAGTAAGTCGACAGCTCCATGGGGCAACGGACGCCCTTGGGCACGTAACAGAAGGATCCGTCGGAAAAGACGGCGGAGTTCAACGCCGCATAAAAGTTGTCGGTGTGCGGCACAACCGAACCGAGGTATTTCTCGATCAGCTCCGGATGTTTCTGCACCGCCTCGGAAAACGAACAAAAAATGATCCCGTGCTTCGCCAACTCGGCCTGGAATGTGGTGGCCACGGAAACGCTGTCGACGACGGCGTCCACCGCGACGCCGGCCAGGCGTTTTTGTTCGTTGAGCGAGATGCCAAGTTTTTCAAACGTCTTGAGCAACTCCGGATCAACCTCGTCGAGGCTGTTCACCTGCTTGCGCTTTTTTGGAGCGGCATAGTAGATGACTTTCTGAAAATCGACTGGAGGGTGTTTGGCGAACTGCCAGGTTGGTTCGGCCATCGTCAACCAGTGGCGATAGGCCTTGAGGCGCCACTGGAGCATGAATTCGGGCTCGTTCTTTTTCGCGGAAATCAGGCGGATAATTTCCTCGCTCAGCCCGGGAGGAATGGTCTCCGTCTCGATATTCGACGTGAACCCGTATTTATATTCGCTGCTGACGAATTCCTGGATGGTGTCGGTTGCGGTGCTCATCGCGTTCGCGGCATGGTTCAGTTCAGCTTTGTCGGTGAAGATTTCAGGGTCGATTTGGCAATACCTTGACAGCTGTCATCGTTTCGTCCGGAGCACGCAGTCCGGGCACAGACCCCGGATGGTGACTTCATAACGCAAGGCCTGGAAGCCGCGCGGCATGGCGACCGGAGGATGGTCGGGCGCCGGTTCGGCGTCGCGGTCGATATCGTAGGCCCCTCCGCATTCGTCACAGTAAAAGTGATGGTGCGGCTGCATGTTCGAACAGAATCGCGTGGCAGAGCGATCGTGGTTCACCTGCCGGACCAGCCCGCAACTCACCAGGGCATCGAGGCAGTTGTAGACGGTGGCCATCGAAATCTCCGGCATCCCCTTCTTGGCCCGGATGAAAACCTCCTCCGCGGTGGGGTGATCCTTCTTCTCAAGCAGGATCCGGTAGACGTGCTGGCGCTGGGGCGTAATGCGGAGCCCGCCCTTGCCGAGGCGCTCCGTCAAGCCGACGGCGTCAGTGCCGGTTTCCACCTGCTTCTTCATGGCCCACACCCTAGAGCCCGGCCGAACGCAGTCAAGATTTAGAATTATTCTAAATACGAAAGTGAGGACGTATTTGCCGTCGGATGGCGCGCGGCTTGGTCCGGCCATGGTCCGGGTCGATCAGCAGGCCAGCTGCAACCTTCCAGCCAGCGGGCGCGTCGATTCCTTTTGACACAGCGCAGGCGGCTCTTAACCTCGGCGAAAAATTCCTATGAGATTCGGCATCAACACGTTTTTGTTCACGTCACCCTTCACCAACGACAGCACCCGCCTTTTCAAGACCTTTAAAAAATGGGGATTCCAGACGGTGGAAATTCCGATCGAAGACCCTTCGCATATCGACCCGATTTTTGTGAAGGAGGAGCTGGATCGGCATGGGCTGGTCTGCGGTTCAGTTTGCGCCTGCATGGGGCCCGGGCGGGATTTCCGCGGCTCGGCGCGGGATCAGCAGACGGCGATGACCTACTGCAAGACGCTGCTCGACCAGATGGTCCTTCTGGGGTGCCCTTCATTGATCGGGCCGGTCTACTCGGTCGTGGGACGGGCCGACGCGGAGGACCCGACAGCGCAGAAGAAACAGTGGGCGCTGGTCGTGAAGAATTTAAAGGCATTGGCCAAGCACGCCGAGGCTCGCGGGCGCCGGATTTGCATCGAACCGTTGAACCGATTCGAAACGGACTTCCTGAATACGTGCGATCAAGGATTAAAGCTTCTCCGTGAAGTTGGCTCCAAAGCGCTGCGACTGCACCTGGACACGTTCCACATGAACATCGAGGAGAAGCAGCAGGCCGCCGCCATCGTCAAGGCGGGCAAACTGCTGGGCCATTTCCACGCCTGCGGCAGCGACCGCGGGACCCCCGGGAGCGACCATATCGACTGGCCGTCGATCGCAAAGGCGCTGAAGAAAATTGGCTACCAAGGAGACGTTGTCATCGAATCCTTCACCACCGACGTCAAGGTCATCGCCCGGGCGGCAGCGATCTGGCGTCGCATTGAGCCAACGCGGGACGAAATCGCCGTGAAGGGCCTGTCATTCCTGAAAAAGACACTCCGCTAATCAGCGGCTCGACAGCACTCGCGAACAATTTGGCGAGCGAGGCGAGCCACGCGGGGCTCGGACTTTACGACCCCGCGGAGGTTGGTGCGCGGTCTGCTGGAAGGCCGGCAATATGAGCCAGCGCATTTTGGTGGTGGACGACGAATCTCAGATTCGCGAGCTCCTCTCAGTTTACTTGGCCCGCCAGGGTTTCGACGTTCAGACCGCATCCTCGTCCGAGGAAACCCTGGCCCTGCTGGGGAAAGCGCCGGTCGACATGGTGGTTTTGGACATCGGTCTCGCGGATGAAGACGGGCTTAAGCTGTTGGAAGACATCAAGAAGGAACAACCAAAAACCCGGGTCGTGATGTTGACTGGAATGGGCTTCGTGGAGGACCTGCTCCAAGAGGCGCACCAGAAAGGCGCCGACGGCTATGTCAGCAAAGTCGTGCCGCTCGATGAGTTGCTGACGGCGATCAAGCGCGGCTTCGGCTCAACATCCTTGCTGCAAAGTGCGTGAAGTTCGCCTACCCGGCAGCTTCGTTCCGGAAAAATTCGACCCTCGGCGGCAGGAATTACCGCGCACCCGGCTTCAAGTTTCAGAACCGCCCTCAGTCATCATCCAAAGCGATTGGGGCGTCCGCCTGTGCCGCTTCAGGCGCTCCGGTTCGACTCCCGGCCCCAAGCAGAAAACAGAAGCTGGCAGCTAAGCTCTACGGGGCCCGATAGAGGCATCAAAGAGCTTCTTCAGTCTCAATGAATCCCTGCAGCTGACGGATTCGAGTTGGGTGTCGCATCTTCCGCAGAGCCTTGGCTTCGATCTGGCGGATGCGCTCGCGGGTCACCTTGAACTGCTTGCCCACCTCTTCCAACGTTCGCGAGTAGCCGTCGCCCAGGCCGAAACGCAATTCCAAAACCTTCCGCTCGCGCTCGGTCAAGCTCCCCAAAACGTCCTGCAGCTTGTCCTTGAGCAGGCTGTAGCTCGTCATGTCCGACGGGTTTTCCGCCGACTTGTCTTCGATGAAATCGCCGAAGTTCGTGTCCTCGCTGTCGCCGACCGGGGACTGCAGGGAGATCGGCTGCTGGGCCATCTTGAGGACGGCCCGGACGCGCTCGACCGGCATCTGCATTTCGTCCGCAATCTCCTCGGGCGTTGCTTCGCGCCCAAAGTCCTGGACCAACTGCTTCTGCACCCGCATCAGCTTGTTGATCGTTTCGATCATGTGGACCGGGATGCGAATCGTCCGGGCCTGATCTGCGATCGAGCGGGTGATGGCCTGCCGAATCCACCACGTGGCATAGGTCGAGAATTTGTAGCCGCGGCGATACTCGAATTTCTCCACGGCCTTCATCAGGCCCATGTTGCCTTCCTGAATGAGATCCAAAAAGGAGAGGCCGCGATTGGTGTATTTCTTCGCAATGGAGATGACGAGGCGCAGGTTCGCCTCCACCATCTCGGTCTTTGCCTGCAGCGCCTTGGCGGCAAAATGCTTCAACTGATCATAGGCGCGCAGGTATTCGTCATACGGCATGCGGACGAACTCCTCCAACGCCTTAATCTTGCGCTGCTCGCCCTGGATAATCTGCTGCGTGTGGGCTGACTTCCGCAAGTCTTCGACTTCTTTGATCGTGCGGAGACTGGATTGGATCTTGTCGTGGATGTTCTCCGCGACCAGCGCCATCTCCTCGATGACTTTCTGTTTGAAGAAAAACTTCGGAAAGCTGTCCTGGAGTTTTTTATCGATCTTGCGGAACTCCGCGGTGGCCTTTTCCCGCCGGCCTTTGTTGGAGGCACCGCTCAGCTCGGCATAGCAATCGTCCACCTGCTGATCCAGCAGACGGACGACCTTGACCAGCTTTCGCAGATCCTTGAGATGCTGCTCCCGGTTCTCGATCTTCTTGTCAACGATGACGCGGTCGAATCGCTCCTTGGGCGGCTCGGAAATGAGCTTTTCAGCCAGCGCGATGTGCTCCTTTCCGGAAAAGCCAAAGCTGTGAATGATCCGTTTGAGCTCGTTCTCCGCCGTCTCGATCCGCTTGGAGATCTCCACCTCCTGCTCGCGGGTCAGCAGCGGCACCTGCCCCATCTGCTTGAGGTACATCCGGACGGGATCGTCCAGAATATCGAGCCGACCCTTGTCCTCCTCCTCCTCCGGCTCCGGCTGTTTGACGCGATCCACCTCGGCCTGGTCGACGATCTCAACCTCGAGGTTGCGCAATTTGATGTAGATCTCGTCCAGTTCTTCCGGGCTGACGATGTTGTCCGGAAGGGCATCATTAATGTCGTTGTAGGTGAGATAGCCCTGCTCTTGGGCGAGCCGGACGAGTTCCTTGACCTTTTCCGTCAGGTCAACGCCAGAGGAGCTCTTGAAGGTGCTGATGGTCTGCTGGGCGACATTTAACGGCGTTTCAGGGCCGGGGCCCTGAACCGCACCCGGCGCACCCGGGGCTCCCGCCGGCCCAGCCTGGGAATGATCTACCTTGTGGGAGTTGTGATTGGCCGCAGCCGTCGGCCCTCCTGCCGATTTCTTGGCGGGTGGCCGGCTCTTGGCCACTGGGTGTTTTTCGGGCTTCCGGGGTGTTTTCCCAGCGGACCGTGCCTTCGGCTTGACCATATTGATAGATGTATAGATGCGCGAACTGACCACTAATTCAAAAGAGCCGTGAAATATGGTGACCCCCCCGGGGGGAGTCAAGCGTCGAAACGGAATTAAAACCGGCGCAACCGGCGATCGCATCGACGCTTGCATGAGGCATCCGTGGCAGGATTGACGGGTGCTCCCCCGGCGTGTAGAACGCGTGTCGCTCATGAAAGCCGCCAAATATCATCGGATATTGCTCAAACTCAGTGGGGAGGCACTTGGCGGCGAAAGCGGGATGGGCATCTGCCCGGAGGCACTGCACGACATGGCCCTGCAAATCCGTGAAGTCCGAGCCATCGGGGTCCAGGTCGTGGTCGTGATCGGCGGGGGCAATATCTTCCGGGGTCTCGCCGGCAGTCAGCGCGGCATCGAAAGAGCCGCTGCCGACTACATGGGTATGCTGGCCACGGTCATCAACGCGCTCGCCCTGCAGGATGCGCTGGAAAAGGCTGGCGTCCCCACTCGAGTCCAGAGCGCGATCACCATGCATCAGGTGGCCGAACCCTTTATCCGCCGGCGCGCCGTCCGCCACCTCGAGAAGAAACGGGTCGTGATTTTCGGCGGCGGCACGGGCAATCCCTATTTTTCGACGGACACCGCCGCGGCGTTGCGCGCCAACGAGATTGGCGCCGATGTGATTCTCAAGGCGACCAAGGTCGATGGCATCTACGATTCCGATCCCAAGAAGAACCCGCGGGCAAAACGTTACTCGCAAATCTCCTACCTGGAAGCGTTGCAGGGTCAGCTCAAAGTGATGGATTCGACGGCATTTTCTCTCTGCATGGACAACAAAATGCCGATCATCGTCTTCGATTTCTTCCGCCCCCACAACCTGCGTCGCGTCGTGCTAGGACAAAAAGTTGGGACGCTCGTCACGGGCTGAGATCAAAATGAATGCGGGTTTCTTCCCGCGAATCAGGCCGGCTGATGGACATCTCCTCGAGCTGATACTGCCCGTTGACCTTCCGGAATCTCCCCACCTCAAATTGTTTGATCGGGCGATTTGCCGAATCGTAGGCGACGGCCTTGAGAATGCCGTCCGTCTCCACATCCACCCAGGACTCCACGCGGAAATAGGTTCCGGGCAGCGGGGCGGGATTGACGCTTTCCAGAATTCGACAGGCGCGTCCCTTCCGCATTTGATTCCCGATCTGGCGCTGTCCGGGCCAGGACAGAAAGTCGAGGCTTAGATCGATGCGCCAGAAATCCGATGCCGCGAATGGCTCGAAAAGCTCCCGCGAAGTCAACGGGCCGGAGGCGGAATTGGTTCCGCTCAATCCAAAGTGGATGTTCGTGAAGCCACGCGTGTGAACCGTGGTGAGAATGTCAACCGGGGGAGTGGCACCGGCGACGTAGCGCACCAGCCAATTGGTCGCCGTCACCTCAATCCGGGATTGGATGGGAAATCGATTGGTGCCCCGCGCGCGGCTCACCGTCATCCAGCCATCAAAGTGGGCGCTTTTCTCCGGTCCCGCAGAGCGCAGGCGCTCGGCCATCTCCCGGCCGGCCCGGACGGGATCCGGGATCGTCGTGCTCGCCTTCGGGCTGGCGGCGCCCGCGGGCTCCACTGCCCTGGCCGCGCTGACCCCCGCCCAAATCAACAGCCCCGTCGGAACAGCCCGTCGGAAGGCCTGACCCAACGTGCGGAGAACCGGGTTAATCCTCGGAGCAGGTTTCATCAGGCATCTCCAACAACCGGGGGAATCATCACGCGCGTCTGACATCATCGCGGACGCAGTGCTTCGTCGATCAGTTCCGAGATATGGCTGACGAAGCGCACGCTCATTTTTTTGCGAACTTCAGCCGGAATCTCCAGCCAGTCGTTCCGGTTTTGCTCGGGCAGGATCACCGTTTTCAAGCCGGAGCGCGCGGCGGCAAGGACTTTTTCCTTGATGCCGCCGACCCGGAGGATTCGGCCTCGCAAGCTGATCTCGCCGGTCATGGCGACGTCCGACCGCACGAGGCGCTGGGCAAACAACGAGGCCAGCGCGACGACGATGGTGGCACCGGCGCTGGGGCCGTCCTTGGGTGTCGCCCCGGCCGGCACATGGACGTGCACATCGACCTTGTCGAACTCGCTGAATTTGAGATTCAGCGCGGAAGCCTGGCTGCGGAGATAGCTCAACGCGGTCTGGGCGCTTTCTTTCATCACATCGCCCAGGGAACCCGTGAGCGTCAGGCGCCCGCTGCCGGGCATGCGGGTCGCTTCGATGAAAAGGATCTCGCCCCCGACCGGCGTCCAGGCCAGGCCCATGGTGATCCCGAACTCCGTAATCTTCTCGGCCGTCTCGGCCATAAATTTGGGCTGCCCCAAATAGTCCACGAGGCCGGCGGGCTCGATCGAGACAGGCGCAGCCTTGCCATCGAACGCGAGAATTCGCCGGACGGCTTTGCGGGTGAGAGCGCCAATTTCGCGCTCCAACTGGCGCACCCCGGCCTCGTGCGTGTAGTCGGTAATGAGCCGGCGCAGCGTGGGATCGGGAAAGCGCACCCGCTTGCGGGGCAGGCCGTGTTCCTCGAGTTGTCGTGGGACGAGATACCGTCGTGCGATCTGCAGCTTCTCCGAAACCGTGTAGCTGGGCAGACTGATTACCTCCAGGCGGTCACGCAATGCTGGCTGGATCGGGTCCAGCCAGTTTGCGGTGGTGATAAAGAGCACCTGGGAGAGATCAAAGGGTAGATCCAGGTAGTGGTCCGTGAAGGTGCTGTTCTGCTGAGGATCCAGCACCTCCAGGAGCGCGCTGGAGGGATCCCCGCGAAAATCGGAGCCCACCTTGTCAATCTCATCCAGGAGAATAACCGGGTTTTTCGTCTCCAAGCGGCGAAGAGTCTGAATGATGCGGCCGGGCATGGCTCCGACGTACGTGCGCCGATGACCGCGAATCTCCGCCTCATCGCGGATGCCACCGAGGGCGATCCGGCCAAACTTTCGGCCCAGGGCATCCGCCACGCTCTTGCCCAGCGACGTCTTGCCGACTCCGGGTGGGCCCACGAGACAGAGCAACGGTCCTTTCAAGTCTTTCTTCAGCTTGATGACCGCGATGAAGTCGAGCAGGCGTTCCTTGACCTTCTCCAGCCCGAAGTGCTGTTCGTCGAGGATGCGCGCGGCGTCCTCGATCTCAATCGTATCCTCACTGGTCTGGTTCCACGGGAGCGCGATGAGCCAGTCCAGATACGTCCGGGCAATGGTATACTCCGCGACTGCCGGTGACATTTGACCGAGACGCTCGAGTTCCTTGAACGCCGCCTTGCGAACCTCCTCCGGCAGGCTCTTTTTTTCGACCTGTTCCCGCAGGCTGTTGATTTCGGTCGTCGTGGGATCCGCTTCGCCCAGCTCGCGCTGAATGGCGCGAATCTGCTCCCGGAGAAAAAAGTCGCGCTGGCTTTTGGCCATTGTGCTCGCGACATCGTTCTGAATCTTCGACGTCAGCGTGGCCACCTCCAACTCGCGGTTGAGCAGCGGCTGCAGACGGTTGAGGCGATCCTGGACATCCGTCTGTTCGAGAAGGCGCTGGCGCTCCTCCAGACTGAGGTTGAGGTTGGCCGAGATGAGATCCGTCAGGTTCCCGCTCGCCTCCGTGTTCAAGGCCGCGATTTTCACCTGATCGGGCAGCGTCGGGTTAAGCTTGATGATCTCCTGAAACTGACGGTGCGTGTTGCGCAGCAGCGCAGCAAACTGCACGGACTCCGCCGTCACATCCTTTAAGAGCTCGATCCGGGCCTTGAGGTACGGGCTGTGGGTCTCGTATTCCTTGATGCGAATTCGCCAGAGTCCCTCCACCAAAACCCGGACGGTGTTATCCGGGAACTTAAGCATCTTCAACACCCGCGCGCCGCAGCCATATTCAAAAAGGTCTTCGGGCAAGGGGTTGTCGATCTCCGCCTTTTTTTGCAGGACCAACCCCAGCAGGCGATCGCCTTCCACCACGTCGTCGATCAGCCGGATGCTTTGCGCCGTGTCGACCAGCAGGGGCGCCACCATCCCGGGAAAAATGACAATGTCTGCCAGGCCAAGAATCGGCAGCGTCTCGGGAAGGGCCTTCGGAGGAGGACGGGCGGCTGGGGAATCGCCCGGGTCCTGATCCGACGCCGCACCCAGGATTCGTATGAATTCCGTGTCCGAGCTCATCGTTCGGCTCGTTTATCGGACGATCGGCGGTGGGGCAAAAGGGTTGGCACGGCGGGCGGCAAACATTCGTTCCCTTCTCAAGGAACTTCCGAAACGGACACCACGAACGACTTGGCCACTGGTTTGACCGCGAGCGGCACATCGACGCGGAGAAAGCCATTTTGATAAACCGCCCGGGCCTGGGTCAGATCATAGCCGGCCGGCATGTCCAGGACGCACTCGAATGGGCCGTAGCGGATTTCCATGACGAGATATTTGATGCCGGGCTGGCGCGACGGGTCTGTCCGCTCTCCCTTAATGATAAGCCGGCGCTTGTCGATGATCAGGTCGAGGCTTTCCGGGCGCATCCCGGCGAGCTCGACCTTGGCCACCAACCCGGACTCCATGGTATAAACATCCGTGTTCGGCACCCAGTGCGTAGGACCAGCCCCTTCAAAATCAGGAACCACTTGGGCGTGAAGTGAGGAATTGACTTTGCACATGGCGGCAACCGCAGAAACCCTAAGACGGTTCCGCCGGCCACGCAAGGACCGTTCTCGGTTCGTTTTTGCCCAACCCCACTTCCAGACGGCTAGAGGCGCCCCCCCGTCGGGTTTTGCGCCGCAGGAATCGGGTGGACTGGCGGTGCCCATTCCCCGGCGGATTCCACGACGCCCCGCATCCGCTCAAACCACCAGCGCGCGCGGATTGCTCGCAACTGCCGGCGGCGATCCGATGGTCGCAGAGGCTTGGCGTCCATCACGACTTCAATTCCCAGAGATTGCTGTGTCATACGATTTTTTTGCCGACATCGTAAACCCCCGGGTCCGACATACGTGGTCCTACGGCCAATTTTGGGTGAGAAATCAGTTCGAAGCCAATCTTGTCCAATCCAGCCACTTGGACTAGTGTCCATCCGTGATTTTCCGCCTTGGTGCCATGCCAGCCGCGCTTTTTTTTGCGGCGTGGTGTTTCTCGGTGGCCACCGCGGGAGCGGCTGACAAGCCGGTGAAACTTCGGTCGGGGTCAATTCATACTCCGGATCGGAGCAGGTTGTCCCCGACGCGCGTGAGCGGGCGCCAACCCACCAACGGATTGTTTCTGATCCAGCTGGAGAGCGCGTTGGAGCCGGGGTGGCGCCAACAGTTACAAGCGCTTGGATTACGCCTGCTTCAATACGTGCCGGACGACGCCTTCGTGGCGCGTCTGCAGGGAACCGCGCCGTCCGACGTGCTCGTGCTGCCTTTCGTCCGCTGGCTGGGCCCTTACGAACCCGCCCAGCGCACGGACCGTCGCTTGCAGGAACGCCGGCAAACCCCACCAGCGGCCCAGCGGCCCAGGTCGGACGTCGACGTAACCCTGGTTCTCGCGACGGATGTGCCCACCGAAGAGCTCGAGCAGGCTCGGGCGCTCTTCAACGTCCCCCCGCACGCCGACCATCATCGCTTCGGAATTGTCCTTCGCGGCGCTCTTCGACCGGGTCAATTGGAACATGCTTCCACCCTGCCGTCGGCGCTCTGGATCGAGCCTGCGGCCACCCCCCGGCTATGCGATGAGAGCTCCGCCGCGGTCGTCGGTGGGCCAGCCATCAACCACGCCACCTTTGCCCAGCGCCTGGGTTACGACGGCACCGGGGTGATCGTCGCGGTGGCCGACAGCGGGCTCGACAACGGCCGATTGACCAACCACACCGAGTTGCTCGGGCGCACGAAGGCGCTTTTTTCCTACGGCGGCTTGGCGAATGCCGCCGACGAGCACGGCCATGGGACCCATGTGGCTGGCATCATCGCCGGGCGCGGAATCACCCTGGAAGGCGATGAATATGGATTGTACGGACTGGGCGTCGCCCCGGGGGCCCAACTCGTCATCCAACGCGTTTTTGACGCGCGCGGCGACTATCGGCAGACCCCGCGGGAGACGCTGACTCATGACGCAGTTCGCCAGGGGGCGATCATTGGCAACAGCAGCTGGACGATTGAATCCGAGGGCCACTACGACGTGGCCGCCCAACAATTTGACGAGCTGGCTCGGGACGCGGACGCGGAGACGCCCGGAGACCAGCCTTATCTCATGGTTTTCGCTGCGGGAAACACTGGCCCCGGTAACCAGACAATCGGCAGCCCGGCGTTGGGCAAGAACGTCATCGCCGTGGGTGCATCGCAGGGCCCGCGCACTGGATTTTTGACGTTCGATGACGGCATTGGAGCCTTGGCTCTCTCCTCAGGACGCGGTCCCAGTGACGATGGTCGCATTAAACCGGACCTTGTGGCCCCGGGCACGTGGATTGCCTCCCTGTTGTCGTCGTTGGGGCGGGTGGAAAACATGTGGGAGCCGATCAACAACGAATTTGCGTTCCTCGGAGGCACCAGCCAGGCGAGCCCCCATGTGGCGGGTGCCGCGGCGGTCTTCGTGCAGTTCTATCGCGAGCACCAAAACGGCGCGACGCCCTCCCCAGCCCTGATCAAAGGGGCGCTCATCAACGCTGCCGTGGAACTCGACCGTTCCGCGGCCGGCTCTGCCACGCCGAACATGGCCGAGGGCTGGGGCCGCGTCGATGTTGCGGGCCTGGTGGATTCCAGCCACGTTTTCGAGTTCCTGGATCAGTCGGTCCTTCTCACGACCGGACAGGTTTACGAACGTCCAGTCTTCGTCATCCGAACAAACTGTCCGCTCGTCATCACGCTGGCCTACACGGACTGCCCGGGTTTCCCTGGGGCGCTGCCGGCCCTCGTCAACGACCTCGATCTCGAACTCGTGGCGCCCGATGGGCGGGTCTACCGCGGCAACCAGTTTGCCAATGGCCAATCGGTTCCCGGTCCCGCGGCCCGCGACACCATCAACAATGTGGAGGGAATCCGCCTCGCCAACCCGGGAACCGGCGAATACCGCCTCCGGGTCCGCGCCCAACGCGTCGCCCTGGACTCGCGCCGTGACACCGGCGACGTCGACCAGGATTTTGCGCTGGTGGTCAACGGCGGTTTGCCGCGTCCGTCGGAAGGCATCGTGCTCGTCAACAAACCCGCCTACCGCGCCAATGATGTCATTCAGATCAAGTTGATCGCACCCAACCTCGTCAGCCAGACGGCTGTGCCAGTCACCGCCCGCAGCCAGACTGAACCCGCCGGTGAAAGCATCCGCCTGCTCCCGTCCGAATTGAGCGGCATTTTCACCGGAGCGGTCGTCACAGCCCTTGGCCCGGCTGTGACTGGCGACCGATCGTTGCAGGTGGCCCATGGTGACTGGATTGAAATCCACGCTGCAACCTCCGGCGAATTTGTCATCCAGAGCGGACATGCCTTCGCGGACCTCCGCGCCCCGGTCATCACGGTTCTTGGCCCCACCAACGCTCTCGGACGTCAATCCGTGGCTTGGACCACGGATGAACCGGCGTCGTCGATTGTCCGATATGGAATTTCCCTCACGGACCTCGGTCTTTCCGTGACCAACAAATCGTTAACCACCGACCACGTCGTGGAATTCCCCGGCCTGATCCCAGGTCAGCTGTATTTCTTTGAGGTCATCTCCGCCGACTCCGCCGGCAACGTCGCCACGAACGAGCCGGGGGGCGGGCCGGGATCGTTCACCGCCGTCCTGAGCGCCACCGTTCTGGTCGTGGATGCCTACCAGGCCAGCCCACCCGAGCCGGAAATTCCAATCTCCACCTACACGTTCCCCCTGACCGAAATGGGCATCGTCTACGATGTGTGGAATACGGGCGAACTGGGTCTCCAGCCGGACCTCGACACGCTGAGGCGTTATCCGGTGGTCATCTGGCGCATCAACGACAGCGTAACCCGGGGGAACGATGCGATTCCACCCTCCCAGCAGGAAGCCATTCGACAATATCTCCAAGGAGGCGGCTCGTTTTTTCTCTCGTCCATGAGTGTGCTCAGCCGCCTGCTCCGACAGAACGCCGGCGACTTCGTGACCAACGTGCTCCACGTGGAGCGATTCACCCTCAACGCGAGCACCTTTCAGCACTGCACCAACTGTGATGAAGATTTCCGGGTCCCCCGCGCCCTTGGCAATCCCGGCGACGGCTTCGGCCAGGGCCTCGACCTGACCTTGGATTATGGTGCCTACCCCATGGATGGATTGATGGGCCCGGATTTCGGCGACACGTTTCGCGCGGCGACCAACGCCGTGCCGTTCCTCGTCGAGGCGATCTCCGGAAAAGCTTGTGGCCTTCGCTATCCCCAATCGGGTGAAGCCAGCGATGGCCGGGTGGTGTTCCTCTCCGTGCCGTTCGACGCAATTCCGGCTGCGGGAGAGGCACCCAACAACCGGACGGACGTGCTGCGCCGCGTCATGCGTCACCTGGCGCCGGGCGCCGGTGGCGTGGGCACGCTCTCGCTCAACCAAAATGCCTACGGTCTGCCCGACGTCATGACGGTGGAAGTCGCGGATTCGGATCTGTCGGGCCAGCGCACCGCGGTGGTCAATGTGGCATCCGACACCTCCCCGGCGCCAACGCCGATCTCTCTTCGCGAATCCACCCGGCCCGGCCTGTTCCGGGGGCTCATCCCGCTCGCCGCGAGCCCGGCGCCAGGCACCCTGCTGGCCAGCCCGGGCGATCGGATTCGCGTCTCCTATGTCGATGCTTCGCTCACCACGGAGATTGAAACCAGCGCCGAGATCGACGCCACGCGGCCGGATGTTTTCGATCTCAACATCGTTCCCGGATACTTCGACGCCATGGTCCGTTGGACCACGAGCGAGCCGACGGATGCCCTCGTGCAATTCGGTGAGTCCGCATTCCTCGATGGAACCGTCTACGAGCCCGGCCTGCAAACAAACCACGTGCTTCACCTGGTCGGCCTGGCTCCGGGCCGTCCCTATTTCTTTAAAATCACCGTCCGCGATGCGGCGGGCAATCTGACCGTATCGGACAACGACGATGAATTCCATTCGTTCGAAACCCGCCCCGCCCTTCGGCCGGCGCCGGCCTACTTCGACGATTTGGAAACCGCCGCAGGGTCGGATCGGTGGACCGTCCTGGCCTCCGAAGACAGCCAGTCCCGTTGGTCTCTCGGCTGGCCCAACGACGGCCACACGTCCGCTCCGTATTCCGGCGCGAACGCGTGGGCCAGCGATCTTTACGGAGACCCGGCCAACATCATCGACACGTGCCTCGTCAGCCCCGCGATCGACCTGCGCCAGGCCAACGTCGCTCAGCTGCGCTTCTTTCACTCCTACAAATTTCTTGATCTGACTGGCTTCGACTACGTGCGCGCCGGCACCGTATTGATCTCAACCAACTCCCAGCGCGCCCCGGTGCCGCTCGCACGCTACACGGAATTCAACTTCGACTGGGCCGAGGAAACGATTGACCTGATGCCTTATGCGGGCCAGGTGGTCTTCCTCATTTGGCGCCACGAAATGCGCTCCGCGGCGCTCGTGCCGCCGGAGCAGCGGTCGGGCTGGGCCATCGACGACGTGCGCATCACCGCCCAAAATGTCCCCGCGGGCGCCCTCCGCGTCACAAGCAACCAGTCCCGGGCCCGTTATTCCATCCACCGCGGCGGACTCGTCCGCGACGGCCAGGGCTTCAGCCAGACGTTCACCAACCTCCCGCCAGGCGACTACGTCGTCACCTTCGGCGAACTGCCATTCCTGGAGACGCCGCCAGCCCGCACCAACTCCGTCCTCGCCTTCGTGACGAACGCCGTCCATGGCTTTTATGCGATGGAGGACGCCACCGCCAACGGGATGCCGGACGCCTGGGAGCTTTCCCTTTTCGGAGCGGTCGATCCGGCAAGAACCCGATGGACGGACACCGACCACGACGGAATGACAGACCTCGCCGAATATGTGGCCGGCACTGATCCGCAGGAGGCGAATTCGCGATTGTTCCTCAATGACCCTCTGGTCCTGAACGGGCCTGTGCTCCGTTTCCAGTGGCCAAGCACGATTGGCCGCTCCTACCAGCTTCAGGGCTGGAGCGGCGTGGGCGATTGGATTTCCCTGTCCTCGTGGACCCGGGCCACGAGCGACATCTCTTCGGCGATTATTCCTCCACCGTCACCGGGCGACCCCTTCCTGTTCCGCGTTGAAGTTCTGCCCTGACGCCTTCGCCGGAAAAGCGAGCCCGGCTGAGAGAACTCAACCGGGCTCATCTGCAATTCGAGGCCGGGACCACTCCAGCCGGGCGCGGTGCGCCTAGCTGGACAGGGCGCCCTCGGCTGATTTGGTCTGGCGGAACACGAGCTTGTCATTCTCCACCGTGACCTGCACCGGATCGCCCTCGTGCAGGCTGCCCTTGAGGATCTCCTCAGCCAGCGGATCTTCCAGGTGACGTTCGACCGCCCGCCGCATGGGACGCGCCCCATACTGCGGATCGAAACCTTTTTCGACCAGATGGTCCTTGGCCTTTTCGTCCAGGACCAGTTTGAGATTCTTCCCCTTCAAACGTTCCATCACCTTGTTCACTTCCAGGTCCAGGATCTCGATCAGGTCCGGCTTGGTCAGCGGGCGGAAGACAATGACATCATCGAGCCGGTTCAGAAACTCCGGCCGGAAGGCGCGCTTGGCTTCATCCAGGATCTTTTCCCGCATCTTCTCATAGTTGGCCTCATCATTGACGGGCCCGAAGCCCATCGTTGTGCCCTTGCGGAGCGTCTCGGCCCCGACATTCGAGGTGAGGAGAATGATCGTGTTTCGGAAGTTGACCACCCGGCCGATGTTGTCGGTGAGCTTGCCCTCTTCCAGGATCTGCAAGAGCATGTTCATGACATCCGGGTGCGCCTTTTCGATCTCGTCAAAAAGCACCACCGAATACGGCTTGCGCCGAACCTGCTCGGTCAACTGGCCGCCTTCTTCATACCCGACGTAGCCCGGCGGGGAGCCGACCATGCGGGACGCATTATGCCGCTCCATGTACTCGGACATGTCGAGCTGGATGAGCGCTTTGGAGTCGCCGAACATCGATTCGGCCAGCGACTTGGCCAGCAGGGTCTTGCCCACGCCGGTTGGCCCAAGCAGGGCAAAGCAGCCGATAGGGCGTTTGGGATCCTTCAGATCGGCGCGCGAGCGGCGAAGCGCCTTGCACAAGGCGGTCACCGCCTCCTTCTGTCCCACCACCACCTTGGACATGTCCACCTCCATCGCCAGGAGCCGCTGGGCTTCGCCCTGCTCCATGCGTTTCAACGGAATGCCCGTCCACTTGGAAACCACCTGCAGGATGTCCTCTTCATCCACCTTCACCCGCTTCTCCTCACGATTCGCTTTCCACGCGCTGAGGATCGAGTCCATCTTCTCCTTCGCCTGCTTCTCCTTGTCGCGCATGGAGGCCGCGCCCTCAAAATCCTGCTCCTTGATGGCCTTTTCCTTCTGGGTCTTGATCGTTTCGATCTCGCCTTCGATGTCCTTCAATTCCGGCGGCCGGGTCATGGCGCCGATGCGCGCCCGCGAGCCCGCTTCGTCCATCAGGTCGATCGCCTTGTCCGGCAAATACCGATCGGTGATGTAGCGATCCGAATATTTGACGGCGGCCTCAACCGCCGGATCGGTGATCTCGGCTTTATGATGCTCCTCATACTTGGGGCGGAGGCCCTTGAGGATTTGAATCGCTTCCTCAACCGAGGGTGCCTCCACCTTGACGCTCTGGAACCGGCGCTCCAGCGCGGCATCCTTTTCGATGTACTTGCGATACTCGTTCAGGGTCGTGGCCCCGATGCACTGCATTTCGCCGCGGCTCAGGGCCGGCTTGATGATGTTGGAGGCATCCATCGTGCCCTCGGCGGAGCCCGCTCCGACAATCGTATGCAGCTCGTCGATGAACAGGATGATGTTTTTCGCCCGCCGGATTTCGTCCATGACCGCCTTGATGCGCTCCTCAAACTGGCCGCGGTATTTGGTGCCCGCGACCATCAAGGCGAGGTCGAGCGTGATGACGCGCTTCTCGCGCAGCAATTCCGGCACGTTGCCCTTGCTGATTTCCTGCGCCAGGCCCTCAACGATCGCCGTCTTGCCGACGCCGGCTTCTCCCAACAAGACAGGGTTGTTCTTGGTCCGCCGGCACAGGATCTGAATCACCCGCTCTATTTCGCTTTTCCGGCCGATGACCGGGTCCATCTCGCCCTTGCGTGCGATCTCGGTCAGATCGCGGCCGAACGCCTTCAGCGCCGGAGTCTTCACCTCCCCTTTTTTCTCGGGGGCTTTCTCGGGGTTTTCCGGCACCGCCGGCTCCTCCTGGGCGTTGAAGTTCGGATCGAGCTCCTTCAGGATCTCCTGGCGGGTTTGTTCGATGTCGACATCGAGGTTTTTCAACACCCGCGCCGCCACGCCGTCGCCCTCCCGCAACAGACCGAGCAGGATATGCTCTGTGCCCACATAGGTGTGGGTCAACTGCCGGGCCTCCTTCGCCGCCAGCGCGAGGACTTTTTTCACCCTCGGCGTGTAGGGGATGTTGCCGATCATTTTTTGATCGGGGCCGGTGCCGACCTGCTTTTCGACCTCCATGCGAACGGTTTCAAGATCGAGGCCCATCTTCTGCAGGACATTCACCGCCACCCCCTGGCCGAGCTTGATCAACCCGAGCAGCAGATGTTCGGTCCCGACGAAATTGTGATTGAACCGATCGGCCTCTTTTCGCGCCAGCGCCAGCACCTGCTGCGCCCGGGGCGTAAAATTGTTCATCGCTTCATCGCTCATACGCTTGTAATAGATGCACCTAGAGTTTGCTTTGTCCAGCGTTCCGATTCAGGGCGCGTTTCCGCGGACACCAGCGCGTCCAGCCACGCCCGCCAAGCTATCTATCGTATGCCCCCGCCGGGAGGTTAGCGGGAATCTTCAGCGTGCGCATCTGGCGCCCTCCACGGTCCAACCCGCCCCGACCCGGGCGGCGCCCGGCCCCGGGGAAAGCCACGGCGTCACGCCGCGTGGGCAGGCGCCCATCTTAATTTTTCATGGCGAAGGCAGGGCGTGCGCTCCATGCGCGCCGCAACCTGTTGATGCGAATAGGTTCCGCAGCGGGCACGGCGTCCCGCCGGCGGCGCCAAAGGCGGCAGGCGATCTTCCCGCGTCGCACCCCTCGCGCGCGGGTCCGCGGCCCGGTTCAGGCGATGAAACTGTAGTCGTAAGGCTTTCGCATCTCCCGCGAAAGCCACTTGTTCGCCTCGGTGGCGTTGTCGCCCCGAAACACTTCCTGCTCTGGATCCCATTTCAGCGCCTGGCCCATGCGCACTGAAATGACCCCAAGGTGGGCCACCGAGATCGAGCGATGTCCAATCTCCACATCGCAGATGGGATCCTTCCGGCTGCGGATGGACTCGAAGAAGTTGGCCATGTGGTTGGCGCTTTTGTAGAGCTTGACGGCGCTCTCCGGCAGCGGCTTTTGCAGCAACTCCTCGTCACTCGCCTTGATCGCGCCCCGGGTCACAAAAATCCAGCCGTCGGGCCCGATGAACTGGATGCCGTTGGGAGTCTTTTTTCCTTCGCCCACGACGTTGCGATCAGTTGTCGTGCTCTCATCCACAATCGCCATCGTCACGCCATTGGCATACTTGCAGTCGACTCGATATTTGGATGCCGCCGTAAAACCCCCGGGCACCATCTCCTTCAGAGACTGGCCGTGAACTTCCACCGGACCGCTCCGTTCGGTCCCGTTGCCCCACTGGGCGATGTCGTTATGATGGGCGCCCCAGTCGGTCATCTGTCCGCCCGAAAACGCGTACCACCAGCGGAAGTCCCAGTGGCAATTCTTCCCGTTATACGGCATCACCGGCGCCTGCCCGAGATAGAAGTCCCAGTCCAGTCCGGCCGGCACCGGCTTTTCCGGAAACGGTCCGCCCACCGGCCCGGTGGGCAGCCCGACCACGATGTGCTGGAGCTTGCCCAGCCGGCCGTTGCGAACCAGTTCGCAAGCCAGGCGGAAATTCCGATCGCTCCGCTGCTGGCTGCCGACCTGCAGGATTCGCTTGTGCTCCCGCACCGTCTTCACGAGCTGGCGACCTTCGCTGATGGTCAACGTCAGCGGCTTTTCCGAATAGATATCCTTCCCCGTGCGCGCCGCCAGCAGGTTGACCAGCGTGTGCCAGTGATCCGGCGTGCCCGTGATGATCACGTGCACATCGTCGCGCTCCATGAGCTTGCGGAAATCCTTGTACTTGGCCGGGACCTTGCCGTCCTTGCTGAATCGCTTGGCCGCGGCCTCCGCATGGCTGTCATCCACGTCGCACACCGCCACCACCTCGCCGTGCGGCTGCGCGCCGCCGCAATCCCCACTGCCCTGGCCTCCACAGCCCACGAGCGCAATGCCCGGGCGATCATTCGGCCCGAGCGGCTTCGCCGGCGCCGCGTGCGCCTGCTCCAATTCCATGAACCACGCCGGAACGCCCGTGGCAGCGGTCACGGCAGCGGTGGTCTGAAGGAATCGTCGACGATTGATTTGAAAAGACTTTGGGTTCATCGCGGCGATTGCACTCCCGGCCCCCGAAGTCAGTCAAGCGATTAGATCTCGCCGCGTCGACCGGGGATTTGCGGTAGCCCCATTGCAGGCTTCGCTGGGAACAGCAGCCGAATCCGCCCAGTCTAGGCCGGAGCCCAACTCGGCTTATGCTTGAACATGTCGAACGTCACCTCTCCAAACCGCCGCTCGCAGGCCGTGCTCCTGCTCGCAATCGCCTTCGGCTTGATGGTCTGGGGAGGAACATTTCTGGCCCCGCACCTCCACGGCCGGGCGTTCGTCGCCTATTGGGCGACCTGCGCAATCGCGGCCACGGTCGCCGTGGCGCTGAGCCTCGGGGAAATCTTCTGCACGCTGCGCGCCTTGCGCCAAAAGCGACAGGCGGCACAGCAGGCTGTCCACTCCGCCATCCAGCACGCCCAAATCCGCTCCCGTCCGGCGAAATTACCCTGACGCTTTCCACCCGGTCGCAAGGCGTGACCGTGCCCCCACCCCTTGGCCCCATTTCCTAACCGGCCGGGCGGGAAATGGCATTCGTCGCCCGCGGCTCCGTCCAATCCGCATCCAGTCCGCGTAAGATCGAGCGGAGCTGCGCCAGATCCCAAACCTGGAGGCGGGACCCATCAACGCTGACCACGAGAAGGCGGCCGTCGGAAGAAGTGTTCAAGGGCGCCATCCCGTCGGGCAGCAGGAGCAACGGCTCGAGCGATTGGTGGTCAAACAGCCCCGGATCCTGATCGCGCCGCAGCCAAAACGCGTTCCCGCCAGGTGTGTAGAAAACACTGCGGCCGGCGATGTTCGTCACCGCCCGGCTTCGGCTCCAAGTGCTCGTGTTCCAAAATTCCGTCGCAAATCGGGAGCAAATCAAGACCTCGTCCGAATGCGGCAGAAACTCAAAACCCGCCACCCGCAGGGGATGTTCCAGCTTGGTCACCCGCTCCAGGCCCGGCAGCCGGTAAATGTACAACGCATGTCCATACGGACGGTAGATTCCCAGCCAGCGTCCGTCCGGCGATACGCCGCTGATCCCTGGGCTCGTCTTTTTCCACATCCCGGCATCGAGGTCCAGGCCAAGTTGCTCCCCACGCAACACCGCCGTCCCCCGTTCGCTCGTCAAATACACTTGATTGGAGTGCAGGCTGAGAAACGTGAAGTCCTCCGGAAACGCCAGCGGCAAACGCTCAAGCGCCGGCCCCGCCGCGGCATTCGTCGCCGCATGCAATCGCCACCGGTACGCGCCCGCGTTTCCCACGCTGCTCCGGCTCGCATACAGTTCCAAGCCGTCGTCGGTGAAATCCGGCCGCGCATCAAATGCCCTCTCATCCCTCGCCGGAACCGCGCTCTCCGCAAAGTTCCAGACGGACACGCCCGTCTCCGACGACGCTGCCAGCCAGCGTCCGTCCCGTGAAAATGTCGCATGCCGAATCTTGCGCCCCGCCGGCGTCAACTCCCGCAGCGCCGCCGGCCGCAACAGCCGATAGAGCGCGACGCCATCGTCCTTCAACAAGGCGCACGTTGACCCATCCTCGCTCACCCGCGCCGCATAGCCGTCGGCTCGCGCGCTGAACAGCCGCCGCCACGACCAGCCGTCCCAACAAATTACTTCCCGGTCCCAACTGGCCGTGAACAGATAGTCGCCGTCCGGGCTGAAATCGACCTGCGTCGCGTCCGCCTTGTGGACCCCAATTTCCCCCAGCTGGCCAGTCGTCGGGTCCATCCAGTGAATGACTCCCGAATCCAGCGGCACCACGACGAACCGATCGCCCCGGCTCCAGCGCACCGGCTGAAGGCCCGCCTTTGCAAACTCTCGCGACACCAGGGGCGCGCCGTTGGTGGCGTCCAGAATCGAGAGCGTCCATTGCAGGCCGACCCAATGCACCACCGCCAACCGCCCGCCGTCATGGGAAAACCGGACCGAGTCCGTCGGGCCCGGCGCCGGCAGCCGCCGAATCTCCGCGCCGGATTCCAGATCCACGAGCGATAGATGATGATCCCCGGCCGCCAGCCACCACGTGGGATGACGGGGATGAAAATTCATGGCGCCCCAAGGGAGATCCCGGCTCAGGTAGACCTGCCGCTGCGCGGACACGTCCCAAACTTCAAGGTCGGCCCGGGCGCCGCCATTGACCAGGTCGCGCTTGACCGCGAGATACCGTCCGTCCGGGCTCCACTCGGCGACATAGGCCGCCAGGTTGGTCGAAGGCGGCAACGTGGCCAGGACCTGGCCGTTGGTCACGGAGCAAACGGACACCGGCCGCGGGCCGCGGGCGAGCGCGATCCGTTCGAACTTCGGGTCGAGCTCGCGCAACGTGTAGGTGCCGGGATAGGGAAGCGTTCGGGCCAGCTCCAGGTCGGGCAGCGAAACGGCGGCCATCGCCTCCCGCCGCAATTCCACCGTGTTCGAGATGGACGCCGCGCGGCGGATGGCCTCGAGCGCGCGCACCCGCTGCCCCAATTCGCCGCTGCGCGTGTTGGCCCGCGCCTGCTCCAGCAGCGCCGCGTAGAGCTGCCGCTGTGTCGCCCGCTCGGCCGCCTCCGCCCGCGCCCGCAGACCCGCCTCGAGATTCCGTGCCGCCTCCGCTCGCTCTCGCTCCGCGTTGATGCGCAGCGCCGCGATGGGCGACCCTCCCGCCACCACCATCAGCAGAAACGCTCCTGCCGCCAACGACGCCGCCAGTGCGGGTTTCCGCCAGCACCAACGACGCAACCGGCCACACCAGCTCACCGGGTTCGCCTCGATCGGCTCGCCGCGCAAATATCGGCCCAGCTCGGCCGCGATCTCTCCGGCGCTCCCATACCGCAAGCGAGGCTCCTTCTCGAGGCACTTCAGGCAAATCGTCTCGAGATCGCGCGACAACTCCGGGTTCAACAGCCGCGGCGCCACCGGTTCCGTCTCCAACACCAGGCGCAAGGTCTGAGCCACCGAGTCCGCCAGAAACGCCGGCCGACCCGTCAGCACGTGATACAGAATCGCCCCGATCGAATACACGTCGCCCGCCGCGGTGGTCGGCCC
Source organism: Limisphaerales bacterium (assembly GCA_044229355.1). Lineage (GTDB taxonomy): Bacteria > Verrucomicrobiota > Verrucomicrobiia > Limisphaerales > JADJPG01 > JBGARF01. The sequence goes on along the minus strand of JBGATF010000027.1, from coordinate 17,582 downwards.
CCGGGAGGGATCCGCCTGCTCCGGCGGCATGTAGTTCGGCGACCCCAACACCTCCCCGGTCAGGGTGAGATCCGCCAAGGCCAACCCCACGGCGGCCGACCCGGCCGCGCCCACCGACAGGGGCTCAAATTTCTTGGCCAACCCAAAATCCGTCACGTGGGGTTCCCCCTGCGCATCCACCAGCACGTTCGATGGCTTGAGATCGCGGTGCAACACGCCACGGTCGTGCGCATACTGAACCGCCTCCGCAATCTGCTGGACAATCCGCGCCGCCGAGCGCGCGGGCAACGGCTGGTCCCGCACCATCTCCCCCAGGCTCCGGCCTTCGATCAGCTCCATCGAAAGATACGGACGCCCATCCACCGCGCCGACGTCGTAAACCGAAACAATGTGCGGATGATTCAACGTCGCCGCCACCTCCGCCTCGCGCTGAAACCGCTGCAGAAATGCCGGGCTCGCAAACGCGCCGTTCAACAAAACCTTCACCGCCACCAGGCGCTTCAAATTCAGCTGCCGCGCCCGATAAACCACACCCATCCCACCCCGGGCAATTTCCGCCAACACCGTAAATCCCGTCAATTGCGGCACCGCGATCCAGCCCGGAACGTCTCGTTGATGATCCGGACGGTCCCCACTCAGCCGCGACGTTTCCTCCCCGCGCCCGCCAACCCGCCCGGCCTCCCCCGTCGCACCGGACGTCCCGCCCGCCTCTGAGGCGCCCAGCCCCAGCAGACAGTTCGGACAGTTGCCGCCCAACTCCGGCAATTTGCGCCCACCGCACCGTGGGCAGCGCGCGGCCCGATCCCGCGGACCGGCGCCAGAGCCCGACTCAAGGCTGGAATCAGATGCGCTCATTTCCCATCACGTTCTGCCACAATTCGTCCACGCTGTTACGAAGTTCGTCGCGTCCAGTCGCTTCGCGCGACCGGCTCCCGGCCGGGCGACCTCAGTCGCCCCGCAGCACCGCCATCAAATAGCGAAGCTCCTCTTCCACCTGATCCGAACCATCTACGGTCTGAGCGATCTCCTCCCGCAGGATCTCCCCATAACGGCGGCGTAAACGGTGCACCGCCACCCGCGCCGCCCCCTCCGTCATCCCCAGCGCACCGCTCAGGGCCCCGTAGGTGCCGTCTTCCGGATCGTCGGTTAGAAAACCTCGCGCCGCGGCGAAAAGCGCCCCTTTCCCCAATCTTTCCGCCTCTCCGGCCAACGCCGCCAGCGCATTCGCCAGCACCGTCAGAGCCCACCGCTTCAGAAACTTCTTCTCCGGCGTTTCCTCATCCACCGGCTCGTGGCGATAGCGCTCTTCCGGCGTCGGCTCGCTCAGCGAAACGAACTGAAACTGCCCACCCCGCTTCAGGCGGCGCGCCCGCACCCATTCCCGCGCCAGAAAATGATCGAGGAGCGCCAGAAGAAAATTGCGGAAACGGCCCTTGTTTTGATCGGCCAGTCGCAAATGTTCCTTGGAGATGACCTGAACGAAAAACTCCTGCGTCAAGTCCTGCGCCTCGTCCGGACCATATCCCTTGCGCCGCACATAGACATATATTGGATACCAGTACGCGCGGCAGAGCGCCTCCAACGCCTGCCGCGCCGGCGGCGAATCGCCTGCACCCGCTGCCATGACCACGCTCCACCGCGTCGTGGCAAACACGCGGTGCCCAGCCAAACCCCGTTCTGATCCCGGACCAAGCATACGACCCATCAATACCACAATTCTGCCAAATCCGGTTTCGCTTGGGGAGCAAATTGGCGGGCACGGTCGGCCGCGCGACTCGTCGCGGCACCGTGCAGCCGGCTTTTGCCTTGCCGCAATCAGCCCGGGCTGGTCCGCTTTGCACCGCGTTATTTCGCCTCAAAATGAACGTTCGACCTCGCTGGAACCGCATCCCACTCATCAAAGCCTGCCTCATACCGGCCATCGCCCTGGCGCTCGGCCTCAGTCTGTCGGTCCCCGTCGCTCACGGCCAGACGTCCCCGGCCGGCTCGTGGGACGTTGTCCTCGGAGGCCGCTACCAAAGCGGTCTCGCCCAAATCCAATTTCTGCCCGACGGCACTTTGAGCGGCCTGGCCGTTTTTACCATCCAGGGCAACCACTTCACCCACACCAACGGCAGCTACGTTTATCGCCACATCCTCGGCGCCGCCGCCGTCCAAGGCGAATGGGTCCAAGCCGGCCCGAAGCAGATCCGCGGCTATCTGAACCTGGTCGGAACAAATGAATCGGGCGCGATCACCAACGGCTTCAGTCTCGACGGCATCGTCCGCCCCAATCGCCTTACGCTTCTGGCCCAGGGACCCGCCGGCAAAGTAAACCTGCGGGGCATCCCGCTCGTGCAGACGAATCTGGCGGACATGGCCGCCACCAACTATGTGTCCCGCGTCGTTCTGCGACGCGTGCCCTTTCCGCTGTTTGAGATTTTCTCAGCCGCGCAGCTGGCCGCCAATATCTACGACCTCGCCGGAGGAGGTCCGGGCTACGACTTCACAGGCACCCTCCTCATCTCCCGCCAGCGCCAGGCCGCGCTCTACCAGCATCGCAGCGCCGAGGCCGAGGGATCCGCCCTCGCTGCCTACTCCGGGCCCTTCAACCTCTCCCGCCGGCGCGGCACGCTGAAGGGAAGCGACGGCGTCAATCTTGGAATGCGCTACCGGTTCGAACCCGGGGCACCGTAGGCCGGAACCTCCCGCCACGAACCGGGAACGCAGCGCGGATTTCGCAGTTGGATCCTCCTCCACGTATCGTCAGGGCGGGACCGAGCCTCGCGTCGCCGCGCCCTACCCAACGATGTCCGACACCACCCGGCCGTGAATGTCCGTCAGGCGGAAATCGCGCCCGGCATAGCGATAGGTCAGCTTCTCGTGGTTCAACCCCAGCAAGTGCAAGATCGTCGCGTGCAGGTCGTGAACGTGCACGTTGTTCTCCACCGCGTTCATCCCCAGGTCATCCGTCGCCCCGTAAACCAGGCCGCCCTTCACGCCGCCGCCCGCGAGCAGCATCGAAAACGCCGTGTGATGATGGTCCCGGCCGGCCTCCGACTTCTTCGCCTCCTCCGGGCGGTTCTCCGCGTAGGGCGTGCGCCCGAACTCGCCGCCCCACACCACGAGCGTGTCGTCCAGCAAGCCCCGGGATTTTAGATCCGCGATCAGCGCCGCCGTCGGCCGATCCGCGTCCGCGCACAATCGCCGGTGGCCCGAATCGTGGTTGGTGTGGGTGTCCCACGGTTGGTTCCCGCTGTTGACATAGTAGACGGTCACGCAACGCACGCCGGCCTCGACCAGCCGCCGCGCCAGCAAGCACGACCGGGCAAAGGGCGAATCGCCATAGGCCGCCCGCACGCTCGCGGGCTCCCGACTGATATCGAATGCATCCATCGCCTCCCGCTGCATGTGAAAGGCGGTTTCCATCGCCTTGATCTGCCCCTCGAGTTGGGAGTCGTCCTGGCGGCGCCGAAGGTGCAACTCGTTCAACGTCCCCAGCAATTCCAACTGCTCCCTCTGCTCCGCTTCCGACAGGGCGTCATTCCGGATGTGCGCGAGCAGTTTCTCCACCCGCATGTCGGCCGTGATCACGCTCGTCGCCTGATACTCCGCCGGCAGAAAGCTGTTCGACCACAACGCCGGCCCGACCACAATCTTCGGCGTGGGCCGCAGCACGACATAGCCCGGCAGGTTTCGATTTTCGGAGCCCAGACCGTAGAGCATCCACGAGCCAAACGCGGGCCGGATCGGCTGCACGTTGCCGGTGTGCATCATGAGCAACGCCGGCTCGTGATTCGGCACGTCTGTCTGCATGGACCGAATCACGCAGCAATCGTCAATCATCCGGCCTAAAAATGGCAGCGTCTCGCTCACCTCGATCCCACTTTGCCCGCAGCGACGAAACTCCAGCGGCGACGGCATGAAGCCGCTGCCTTTGCTTTTCTTGAACAGATCGCCCGACGGCTGCTCGCCTGCGTGCGTTTTCAACGCCGGCTTCGGGTCAAACGTGTCCACGTGCGACGGCCCGCCGTTCATGAAAAGGAAAATCACCCTCTTGGCCCGGGGACGGAACTGCGGCCACGTTGCCTGCACGGAGCCCGCGAGCGCGCTCGGACCAAGGACTCCTGCCAGCCCCACCAGGCCGAAGCCGCCCGCCATCCGGCGCAGCATCTGCCGGCGCGAAATCTCGTTGGCGGACCGCTTGGCCGCAGTCGACCCTGAGCCTTCGCTCAACCGTGACCATTCAATCGACATACAGCATTTCGTTTGACGCCAGCAGCAGCTGGCAATATTGCGCCCAGCGTGACGTCTGGCCGGTTGTCGGTTTCTGCAAATAATCCAAGGCCAGTCGGGTTTCATCCCCGGTCGGCTCGCGGCTGAACAAGCGCAGATAAACCCATCGCACCCGATCCGACCCTCGACTCTTATCTCCTTCCCCCGGCACAGCCGACGCCGCCAAGGCCGCCAGCGCCCGCGAACGCTCCAGCATCCACGGGCTGTTCATGACAAACAGCTTTTGGATCGCTGTGGTCGTCGTGCTGCGTTTTTCCGCATGCACATTGGCATCCGGATAATCCATCTGCATCAACAGATCGTTCAGCTTCAGGCGGCTGATGCGCGCATAGACGGTTCGCCGCCGATTCTGCGCGTCATCCAATTCCTGCGAACGGCCGCCGGCCAAATCCAGTTCTCCCGAAACCTCCAGGATCGAATCCCGCCACTGCTCGACGCCCAGACGGCGCCGGCTCATTCGCCCGAGCCACTCGTTGTCCGGATCGTCGCCCGCCGTGGAACCACTCGCGCTTTGCCGATAAGTGGCCGATAGAACCAGTTCGCGGACGAGCGCCTTGATCGACCAGCCGTGCTCCATGAACCGCACAGCCAGATCATCGAGCAACTCCGGATGTGTGGGCGGAAGACCTGAATGGCCAAAGTTGCTCGGAGTCGGCACGAGCGGGCGCCCGAAGTATTGACCCCAGAGCCGATTGACGATGACCCGGGCAGTCAAAGGATTCATTCGATTCGCGATGGCGCCTGCCAGTTGAGCGCGTCCGCTGCCCTGCGTAAACTCGCTGCTCGTCCCTTCGGTTCCGAGAATCTGCAAAAAGCCCCGCGGCGCCAGCGGGCCCTTCCGGTCCACGTTGCCCCGCAAATACACCGGCAAATCCCGCGGCTGATCCGAATCCAGCACGACGTGCAACGTCGCCGACTGCATGTTGGTCGCCTCGATGTCTTTCTCCGGCGCCCCATCCGGACGCAGGTTCACCATCCGCGTGCTCGCGAATACCCCCGCCATCGCATAATAGTCGCGCATCGCGATCGGCTCGAACTTGTGATCGTGACAACGCGCGCATCCCACGGTCAGACCCAACATCGTGCGCGACACCGTGTCCACCCGGTCCTCCCACTCGTCCGCCATCACCGCCAGCCGACCGCGATCGTAATACTTCGGTCCCAGCCCCAGGAAACCCAGCGCCGCCAGATTCGGCGAGTTCGTTCCTTCCAGCCGATCGGCCGCCAGCTGCAGCTGCAAAAAGCGGTCGTAGGGCAGGTCGCGGTTGAATGCCGCAATGACCCACTCCCGGTAACGCCACGCGTTCGGGTAAAAAAACTTCGTGTCGTCTCCGACCTGATGGGCCTGGTCCTCCGCATAGCGCGCCAGCGGCAGCCACAGGCTGGCGAGACGTTCTCCAAATCGCGGCGATGCCAGCAACTGGTCCACCAAACGTTCCCAGGCCCCACCGCTCGGATCGCGGAGAAACCTCTCCACTTCCGATGACGTCGGCGGCAGGCCGGTTAAATCAAGAGTCGCCCGCCGGATGAACGTCCGCTTGTCCACCTCCACCGCCGGCGAGACTCCGCGCGCTTCCAGCTTGGCCAGGATAAATGCGTCCATGGGCTGGCGCGGCCATCGAGAATTTTTGATCTCAGGCGGACGCAGCGCGTGTGGGCCTTGGAACGACCAGAACTGCCGCTCTTTTTCCCAGGCCGCGCCGGAGGCCGCCGCCGCCGCCGCGGATGCCTGCGGGTTGACGGCCACTGGGGCACGTTCCACTGCCGGAGTCGCGCCCGACGCACTCGAAATCATCACGGCGGCGAGCCAAAGCCAGCCCCACAGCCAGCGCTCGCGTGGCGCGTATCGGCGGATTTCAGTCGTCATTCGGATTTGGCGGAAAGCGTGCAGTCGCTCTGGCAATCGAAATCTCGACGCCAGCTTCCCTGGACCGATTCAGGCCAACTGAGGCGAACTTTCTGAGGGGTTTGCCACGCTTTCGCTTCGCCGCCGATTGACGAGAATTGGCCGCGTCTTATCCTGCCACCGTGATTTTTTCGGAACTTCTCGAAACGGAATTTGCGCAGAGACGCGAGCGCAACCCGCGCTATTCGGTGCGCGCATTCGCCCGCGATCTGGCCTTGGACCATTCCGCGCTGTCCAAGGTGCTGCGCCACCGGCGTCCGCTCTCCGCCCGGATGATCGCCCGCCTCGGACACAAGCTTCGCCTCAGCTCCAACGCCATCATCGCCGCGTGCATTCACGAACACGCCCAAGCCATCGTCTCCCTGGCCCGCACCCCGGAGTTCCGTCCGCACTCCCGCTGGATCGCCACGCGCACCGGCATCCCGTTGGACGCAGTGAACATCGCGCTGCACCACCTCCTCTCCCACGGAATCATTGAAATGCACTCCGCCGCGCGGTGGAGAATCACCCAATCCTCACATGCCTAATCCCATCGTTCGCTGGCAAATCGTTTCACCCGATCCCGACAAAACCTCCGCATTCTACGAGAAGCTCTTCGCCTGGAAGCTCTCAAAGGCAAACGCGCTGGGCTACCGTGAGCTCAGAACCGACGCCGTCCCAACCCAGCCGGTGGACGGAGGCGTCTGGCCATCCCCACCGGGTCAGGGTCCGCTCGTGCAATTGTTCGTGGAAGTCGACGACGTCGATGCCTGTATTTCCCGAGCCGTCAAACTCGGCGCGAAGATCGTTGTTCCGAAAGCGGTCCTGCCCGACGGTGACACCATGGCGGTGTTGCTCGATCCCGGAGGATTGTCATTTGGGATCTGCCGCCTCCGGCAGGCTTAGCATGGCGGCAACCTCGTTCGAACGCAGACAACAAACCGGCTGAGCAACGAAGGACCCGGCAACGTGCGCCCCGGTCGCTCCAGCGCTCGGCCAACCTGCCTACGCCGTAGTCCCCTGCGCCTTGGCCGCCACCAACATCGGCTCGGCCGCGCCCAGGCGTTGCCAGGCGATCGCGCCTGCGATGATCGAGATGCCGGCGCACGACAGATACAGCCAGGCCGGGTGCACATGGAACATGCTGCCCGCAAACAGCGGCCCCGCAATTCGCGCCAGGCTGCCCGCACTTTGCGCCACCCCCAGCGTCTCCCCCTGCTCGTTCTCCGGCGTCAGAATCGACAGCATGCCGAACAAGGGCGGCCGCGTCAGACCCGAGCCGATCGCCAGTAAAGCCAGCGCCATCAGCATTTTCACCCAAGGCAGGCCCTGCGACTGAACCAGGACGCCCCACGACAACGGACCATCGCCCCGAATGAACGGCATCGCCGCGAGGCTGATCGACATCATGATCAGGCTCGCCGCGATCAACTTCGGCTCGCCCAGCTTCTTGATCAGGCGCCCGATCGGGCCGCCCTGCGAGAAGGCGCTGGCAATGCCACAAAAGGCAAACAGCGCCGTCACCGTCCCGGCGTTGCGCACCACGTCGAGGTGGAAATTTTCCAGCACCATGAGGCCCAGCGTGGTCTCGAAACACGCGAAGCAAAAGGTCGCCAGAAAAAAGAGCGCGATCAGCAACCCGATCGTCGGGCGCCGCAGAACATGGGTCCACTGCGAAAACCGCGGCCGTTGGGCCGCCGGCGCCGACTCGACCCGGCGGCTTTCCGGTAGCATGAAGAGTGCAAATAAGAAATTGGCCGCACAAAAACAGGCCGCCACTGTCCCCGGACCATGCAGCCCCAGCTTCAGCGCCTGGCTGCCCACGATGGGCCCAAAGACAAATCCCAGCCCAAACGCCATCCCGATCAGCCCCATCCGCTTCGACCGAATCTCCCGCGGGCTGATGTCCGCAATGTAAGCCTGCGCCACGGTGATGTTCGCTCCGCAAATTCCGGCAAAACAGCGCGACGCCAAAATCATGATCAGCGCCGCTTGCCCGCTCAGGGTCGCTCCATACCCAAACCCCGCATAGGAAATCACCGCCGCCAGCGTGCTCACCAGCAAGACCGGCCGGCGGCCAATCCGATCCGACAGCCGTCCCCACACCGGCGCAAAAATAAATTGCATGAGCGAGTAGCTGGCCACGATGGCGCCCACGACAATGTCGCTCGCGCCAAAATTGCGGCTGAAGATCGGGAGCAGCGGCAGGACAATGCCGAAGCCGATCAGGTCGATGAAGACCGTCAGGAACACCACAAATACCGAGGGCTTTCTCATGGTAAAAAAATCCGGCCACGATCGACTTCATCGTTGAAATGCCAGCGTTGCTCGCTGGAGATTGGCCCAAAAGCCAACCTCCAACCTCCGCTGGTCCGCGGCCGCATCGCGCGAGTCTAGTCACGGATCCGCCTGAGTCAAGCGACCGACCCCGCAACCGGGCATGCACGGGCGGTTCGCGAGCCACCAAAATCAATCGCGCAGGATGCACGCTGGGACGCTTCGCAACTCAATCCTTGCATTGACCGATGCCTTCAGGCGAAATGGCCCGACCTTGTCCGTGTTTCTATCCGTATGGATTTAGGCGACATTCTGAGTCCGGCACAGATTCTTCCCGAGATGAAGGCCGCCACGCGCTGGGAGGCCATCGACGAATTGATCGCTCCGCTGATCGAGTCGTCGAAAATCAAGGCCGAACATCGCGAGGCGATCACCGCGGTCGTGAAGAAGCGCGAGAATTCGATGAGCACTGGCATCGGGTTCGGCATCGGCATTCCGCACGCCTCCTCCGACCTCATCTACGAGGTCGTCGCTGCCCTCGGGCGGTCGAAGAAGGGCATCAATTTCGACTCGCTCGACAACCAGCCGGTCACCTTGGTGGTGTTGTTTCTTGTGCCGCAAGGCCAGTTTCAGAAACACCTGCACACCCTCGCCAAGATCGCCAAGCTGCTTCACAAAAAAGAGCTCCGCCAGGCTCTCGAAGAGGCGCCCGACGCCGCCGCCATGTACGAGATCATCAAGGCGGAGTCCGGAGGCAAATAGTGGACGCCCGACGCGGCATCGCCCCCCTCCAGTCCACCGGCCGCTGGAGCAAGCGCGAGCCGCATCCTCCCGCTGCCGCCGATACCCCCGCTTTGGCCGCTGCGCACGGGGTCATCCCCCGATTCAACCGCGCGGGCTGACCGACCCCAAACCCGTTCGCCCTGTGAAACGGAGCTCGACCGCACTCGAAGTTCTCTCGCCGGCCACGAGGAATCTGGCAAGTGCCTCAACCCGCCAGGAACCGGTCAGCGCTCGCCGCACGTCAATCGTCAATCGTCGATCGTAATTCAAATCGTTTCCGCCGCCTGTGATTCACGCCGCCCTTCAATCCCGCCTCCAGGCCGCTGTCGCCAGCCTCCTGCCCGACGTCGACACCGCCAGCATCCTCGTCCGGCCCTGCCCCGATCCGAAATTCGGCGATTACCAAAGCAACGCGCTGATCAGCATCGCCAAACAGCGCAAGCTGAACCCCCGCCAGCTCGCCACCGACGTCATCGCCCGCCTCGACGTGGCCGACGTCTGCGAGCCCGTGGAGATCGCCGGCCCGGGCTTCCTCAATTTCCGGGTCAAAACCGCCGCGCTCGCCTCCGCCCTCGCCCAGGCCAGCCGGCGCGAACATATGTTTTTTCAACCCGCCGCCCAGGCCCGCACGGTGGTGGTGGACTTCAGCTCTCCCAACGTGGCCAAGCCAATGCACGTCGGGCATATCCGATCCACCGGCATCGGTGACGCCATCCAGCGCGTCCTCCGGCTGCTCGGCCACCGCGTGATCACCGATAACCACATCGGGGACTGGGGCACTCAGTTCGGCAAGCTCATCGTCGGCTGGAAGGAACTGCTCGACCGCGCCGCCCTCGACCAGGATTCCGTCGCGGAGATGGAACGCCTCTACAAAGTTGTCAACGCGCAGTGCGATGCCGATCCCAACCGGCTCGAGCAGGCCCGCCAGGAGCTGGTCAAGCTTCAAGCCGGCGATGCGGAAAACCTCGGCATCTGGAAGGAGATGCTCCGGCTGTCCCAAGTGCAATTCGACACGATCTACGGCCGCCTCGGGGTTTCCTTCGATCAGGCGCTCGGCGAGAGTTTTTACAATCCGTGGCTCGGCGACGTCGTGGCCGATCTGCAGCAGCGCGGCCTCGCCCGGGAAAGCGCCGGCGCCGTCGGCATCTTCAGCGACGGCTCCCTCCCGCCCGGAGAGGATCCGTTTCTCGTCAACCGCGACGGCGAATGGACCGCCGACCCCGCGCTCATTCGCAAAAGCGATGGCGGGTTCAACTACATGACCACCGATCTCGCCACGATCGAGTACCGGCTCAAAACCTGGGCGCCCGACGAGATTGTCTACGTGGTCGACGACCGCCAGGCCCCGCATTTCCGAAAGCTCTTTCTCGCCTTCGCCCGCTGGCGCCCCGAGGCTGCTGCCCGCGTCCGCCTGCGGCACGTCGGCTTCGGAAAGATCCTCGGCGACGACGGCAAGCCCTACAAGACCCGCAGCGGCGACACCGTGAAGCTCGCAGATTTGCTCGACGAAGCGGAACAGCGGGCGCTCGAGGTCGTTCGCGCCAAACAGACCGAGCGCCCCGAGGCCGATCGCATTCCCGAATCCGAGTGGCCCAACATCGCTCGCGTGGTCGGGCTCGGCGCTGTCAAATACGCCGACCTCCTGCCCAATCGCCAAAGCGATTATGTTTTCAATTGGGACAAAATGTTGTCATTCAACGGCAACACAGCGCCCTATCTGCAGTACGCCTACACCCGCACCCGGAGCGTTCTGCGCAAGGCGCAGGCCGATGGCATCGAACCCGGCCGGAACGAGCTTGTCCTGGCCGCCCCCGAAGAACTCAGCCTCGCACGGCACCTGATCAACTTCGGCCTCACGCTCGAAGCGATGGCCGAAGATTACCGCCCGAATTACCTCTGCAATTATCTGTTCGAACTTGCGGGGCGTTATTCAAAATTCTACGAGGCTTGCCCCGTCCTGAAATCCGAGGGGGCCACCCGCGCCAGCCGCCTGGCTCTCTGCGACGCCACCGGCCGGGTCCTGCAACAAGGGCTGAAGATTCTCGGCATCGAAACGCTCGAACAAATGTGACGCTCATGCTGACTCCGGCCGATTGGGAAACGCGCTACCAGAGCGGCGACACGCCTTGGAACAAGGGCGAAGCCTCGCCCGGCTTGGTCGACTTCCTGGCCGCTCAGCCGGACCTTCCGCGCGGGCGCGTCGCCATTCCTGGGTGCGGTTTCGGGCACGACGTCCTGGCGTGGGCCCGCGCCGGCTTCGAACCTTGGGGCTTCGATCTCGCACCATCCGCCATAAGGCTCTGCCATGAACGAACGGCGGCCACCGAGCCAAACCTCGTCGCCAAATTTCAACAGGCCGACTTCCTCCAGGACCCGCCCCCCGCGATGAGCAAGGCCCGCCCTTTGGCTGTCATCAGGAGGAGCTGATCGAACGTTTCTCCAGTTCGTTCGAGCTGATCCAGGGCTGGGTGCCTCGATCCTATCCGAATCGCGTGGGACGCGAACTCATGCTGTGGTGGCGGCGGCGCAACGACGCCCCCTAACCAGCGCCTGACCATGTCCCGACGAATCCACGTTCTCATCAACGGCGAGCAGTTCGGGCCTTATCCCGAAAATGAGTTTCGCCAGCACGTGGCCGACCGAAAAATTCTCCGCGGCGATCTCGTCTGGCGCGAAGGGCTTCCCGCATGGATCTCCGCCGGCGAGTTGCTCGCATCCCTCGAAATCCCGGCGCACGCCGCAATCCCGCCCGCCTCCGCCGCTCAGCCAACTCGGGCGGTCTCGTTCATTTCATCGCCAGCCGCCACCACGAACCCGCCCGCTGCCGCCCCAGCCCCAACCCTAGCCCCACCGACCCCAGTCTCCGCTCCGCCTGACGCAACCGCGTCTCCAGTCGCGACCCCAACGACCCCAACGACCCCAACGCCGAAAACGGGATCCACAACCCCAGCCTCAGCAACCATGGGTCCAGACGCCCGCTCCGACCAGGCCGAGGAACTGTATCGACGGGGCCTGGCCCGCGCCAACGGAGTGGACGCATCGCGCGACGACTCCGCCGCCCTCGAATACTTCCGGCAGGCCGCGGCAGCCGGACATGCCGTCGCCGAGTGCGCGATGGGCTATATGCTCGAACACGGACGCGGCACGACACGGGACGAATCGGGCGCGTTTCAGTGGTATCGCAGAGCCGCCCATCGCGGCGACGCCATCGCCCAGAATAATCTCGGCCTCATGCTCGCTCTCGGCCGGGCCGTCTCCAAACATGAAGCGGACGCCGCGCGCTGGTTTCGCCGGGCGGCCGAACAGGGCGTGCCCGGCGCGCAGACCAACCTCGGCCTGATGCTGGCGCAAGGTCGCGGCGCGACGGAAGATCGCGTCGAGGCGCTGAAATGGTTTCTCATCGCCGCCGCCCAAGGCCACGTCGCCGGACTCAAAAACCGCGACCTCCTCCGCGCCGAACTCTCTTCAGAGCAAATCGCGGAAGCGCAACGGAGAGCGGTGCAGTTCGTCGCCAAACGCGAGCCCGGCCTGACTCCGGGCGGCCTGAAACCGGGCCCCGGCGACCCTGGCGGTGGCTTGCAATGACTAAACCGGCCGCGGCCGCGATCGATTTATGCTGACGCGCAAAGGCCAGGATCTCCTCGCCGTCGCCGCCATCGTCGTGACCCTTGCCGTCGCCGGCGCCATCGCCGTCGTCCGGATCGGCACCAGCCAGCGACCGATCGATCCCGAAACCAATCCCAGCCCTCTTGGTTATACCTTCAGCCTCGCGCTCTTCATCGTCCCGTGCGCCGTCTTCGGCTATTGGCTGAGCCGAAGCCCGCGCACACCCGAGCAACGTCGCGCCGCCCGCATCACCATCGCTCTCCTCGTCCCCGTCGGGTTCGCGCTCGACCTGTTCTTCGGCCGGTTATTCCTGCGCTTCCCCAACCTCAAGGCCACCGTCGGCATTTTGATCCCTGGCTTCGACTTCCATTCCGGCTGGAAGGGACTCTGGGGCCCGGGCTGGACTCCGTTTCTCCCGATCGAGGAATTTGCGTTCTACGCCCTCGGCTTTGTTGCCATCCTGCTGACCTACGTCTGGAGCGACCTGATTCTCTTTCCCACTTCCAAGGTGGACGACGCGCAACGAACGCCAAAGGTCTTCAAAGGCTGGACCGCCACCTTGAGCTTCTGGATCGTCGTCGGTCTGGTCTTGTTCGCCGGGGCCTGGCTCATCCGGCGGTCGGTGCCCAGCGAGACGGGAAGCGCCTTCCCCGGCTATTTCCTGTTCCTCCTGCTTGGCAGCATCGTGCCCAGCCTGTTTTGCTCACGCGTGGCGTTTCTCTTTATCAACTGGCGCGCGCTTGCGCTCAGCTGGCTGCTGATCTTGGGCCTCAGCCAGTTCTGGGAGGCGTCGCTCGGCGTGCCGTACGGCTGGTGGGGCTACGTGCCCGACCAGATGATGGGCCTGTTCCTCAAACCTCACTGCGACTTGCCGATCGAAGCGGTCCTCGTCTGGACTCTGGGCACCTGGACCACTGTCATCGTTTACGAAACCATTCTCACCGCGGTTTTCGCCGGGCGCCGCGGCTGGAGCCTGTGGGGCATCCTCCGTGCACCGGAGGCGGAACTCGATCACGTCAAACATCGGCACCGGCGATCGTGACTCGCCGATCGACTGCGCTCGCCGCCACAGCGACCCGCGCGTTGGCGCGACCACTTCCACAAACTCGGCGAAATGAACAAGGCTGGCCTGCCTGCCGGAGCCCATGGCGGACGGAGTTCAAAGACCCTGGGAAATGGGAAAAGTCTGAGTGCGCGCGAGAGGACTTGAACCTCCACTCCTTACGGAACCAGATCCTAAGTCTGGCGTGTCTGCCATTCCACCACGCGCGCAACGTTGATTAACAAATGTTTACAAATTCAAATCCCAACCAACTTGACTTTGCTACAGTAATTGCGACAGTGTTGCCTTGTGAAAGCCGAGGCAACGAATCGCAGTTCTGGATCGCAGTTAAGTGCACGTCGCCACAAATACACGAAGGTCCTCGACAACCGCAAGCATCCCGTACGGGGCCTCTGGCGTCGCAACGATAATTATTATGCCCGGATCACGGTGGAGGATGATTTCGGACACAAGACCATCAAATGGGTCCCCCTCGAGGCCGCAACGACCACGGCCGAGGCGCAGGAGGAGTTCCGAAAACTCCTCGTGGAACGCGACGAGAACCGCATTCGCCCCATCGGCCTGGCTCCCCTGTTCGCTGATTTCGCGCAACTCTACCTGGACCGCCTCGTCACGAGCGGGAAAAAGCCCGACACCCTGGTCACCGAGCGCGGCCACATCTCCCGATGGATCGAGGCGCTGGGCCAGCTCCGCCTCGACAAAATCCGCCCACACCACGTCAGCAGCCATCTCCACGCCCTGCGCCAGGCCGGCAAATCCGCCCGCACCTGCAATCTTTCGCTTGTTTGCCTCCGCAACGTGCTCAAGGCCGCCCGCATCGATGGCCATCTCAAGACCAACCCTGCCGACGGGCTCCAGTGGTTCAAGACCGAGAAAAAAGCCCATCGGCTCTACTCCCCGGAAGAAGTCGACCGGTTGTGCGCCGCCGCCCTCGCGCCGCGAAGTCCCGAACCTTCCGGCAAAACATCCTCCGGAGCCGGGGAAGCCGGCGCTCCGCTCAAAAACGGAGCCCAGTTCGTGGATTACCTGCGTTTCCTCCAATTCTCCGGCGCGCGTGAACAGGAAGCACTTCGGGTCCGTTGGCAGGACGTGGATTTCGAACGTGGTCACGTCACCATCGGGGCTGAAGGCGACAGCAAGAACCGTGAGGCTCGCGTGGTGGACCTGAATCCCCAGCTGCGCCAGGTCCTGACCAACATGGCGGGCCACCGTGCCCCTGATTCCCAATGGCTGTTTCCGTCGCCCCAGCGCGGCGAACGGGATGAACACGCCCGGACCTTCCGCGAATCCCTCCTCATCGCCCGCCAGACCGCGAAACTCCCCGACTTCGGCTTTCACGATCTCCGGCGCTTCTTTGCCAGCCGCGCGGTGATGAGCGGCATCGATTTCCTCACGGTCTCCCGCTGGCTCGGCCACAAGGACGGCGGCATTCTTCTGGGCAAAAGCTACGCCCACCTCGCCAACGATCACCGCAAGGCTCAAGCTCAGCGAATCGTTTTTGACCCGACCGCCCCGCCACGCGATTCGATTCCACCACGCCCCTTCCCTGAGCAAGCGCGGCGATTCCAAGGACTTGGCTAACATCTCAGTCCGCTCAAAGCTGCCAACCGCCTCATCAATCCTCAGCCGCGTGCTTCAACAAGCTTCTCGCGGATCCTCCGCGACCAACTCCCGCGATCGGCCGAAATGATTGAAGCCTGATCGGGTTCATCGGGTTTCATGCTTTTCAACCCGATGTGCAGGCTTCGAGCGTGATTCCCAAGTGCCCTCCCATGGCGGAGCAAGCGCAGTCAATGTGGAGGCGGGGGGCGGCGGGGCGCACAACATTGACGGCGGGAGCGGAGCCATACAATGAGGCACGGGGCACGCTTATTAATCAACGATGAGCCGAGCGCAGAGTGCAGAGTGCAGAGTGCTGATCCGATGCGTGGACATTCGTGGGCTATTCGGGTGGCTATCCACGGAACATTCCGCGTAGACCCTCAGGCGACTCCTGAGACGTGGTTTGGACAAATCAGCCCAGCGCCCGGCCACGGCCGTGGACAAGGCACGGCCGTGGATTGTCCGCGGCCCGGGACTGACCGCGGACTATTCGTGCCCATGACGAGGACATGAACTGGCGAACACGGTTCATGGCGTGACTGTGGATGAACCGTGGAGTGACCGTGGCGACGCATTAACCGTGGCGGAGACATGGCCGTGGCCGCAGACTGCCCGTGGACAGGTCGTGGACATGGACAGTCTGGCGACTCCGAAGCTTCACGCGTCCGTTGCGTGGACACGGCGGAGCGGTGGCCGGTCCTCGACGTGTCCGGTGCGCGGACAAAACTGCCTTGCGAAGCCAAGGGGTTCGGCTTGTGTGCGAAATAAAGATGAGATTCCAGTGACTGTTCGATATGAAAAATAAATTCGTAAGACGAACCTGCGGTTCCGTCCGCAGTAGCCTATCGGCACCGGCATGGCTGGCAACGGCCGGGTCGGAAGCTGCCGAGACAACATCCCTCCATCGTCGTGATGAGGAGATTTTTGCGAGGAGATTTCCCCGGCTGCGAGCGTCAGTGTGGTCGGAGGGACAGGCTGAATGACACGTCCAACACAAGTGAACTGCTATAGGCACCGTCAAACCCAACGAGCCAAAGACGCTGACAGGCTCTGGCCAAAATCGGCAATGCAGTCGGTTGTTCCATCGCAAGCTTGGAACACGCGGACAGTTCAGACTGCCGGTGTAGTAGGCAGGGATTAACTCATTCGTGTCACTGGAAACTAACATTGTAAACCCGACATCCCGCCCCGGCTGCGGGGCAGGCGCGTCCGCAAGGAACGCTGAGGGGATGGCGGGCAGAGGATGCTGGAAAAAGCAAACGCCACTCCGTAATGGAGTGGATAGGGGTTGCAACATCACTCCGCCGTGCAAACGGGCAGACTTCCAGCGGGTCGTTCGTGACGAGAGAGCTCGTGGAACCTTCACAGGAGGAAATCGCAAATGAACACGGATATTTCCGCGTGTGCATCCTCCGGCCAAGCGACCGCTTGGGACCAGATTGACTGGCCCCAGTGCGAGCGTCAGGTCAGGAGGCTGCAAGCGCGTATCGTCAAGGCAACTCAGGAAGGTCGCTGGAACAGGGTGAAAGCCCTGCAACGGCTTCTGACCTGCTCGTTTTCCGGCAAAGCCTTGGCCGTGAAACGGGTGACGGACAATCAAGGCAGGCGAACGTCCGGGGTGGACGGAAAAGTCTGGAACTCCCCGGCGTCCAAACACAAAGCCATCGGCACGCTGAGGCGGCGCGGGTATCAACCCCAACCGCTGAGACGTGTCCACATTCCGAAGGCCAATGGAACGTTGCGCCCGCTGGGTATCCCGACGATGAAAGACCGCGCCATGCAGGCGTTGTATCTGCTGGCGTTGGCCCCCGTCGCCGAGACCACCGCGGACAAAAACTCCTACGGCTTTCGTCCTGGCCGAAGCACGGCTGACGCCATTGGGCAATGCTTCCTCATGCTGTCCCGCAAGGACAGTGCGACGTGGGTGCTGGAGGGCGACATTCGCGGCTGTTTGGAGCCATATTCATACTACACAATGGTTGCTGAAGGTTGGTCGAAAAGCTGGGATTGATTGTCCAAGACACGAATGCGCAGGCCTTTCTGCTTGCCGCGACTGACGTGGACGACGGAGAGCTCTCCGCGCTTTACACG
>JBGATF010000026.1:0-145670 GCA_044229355.1 Limisphaerales bacterium | reverse complement strand
CTGCGACATCATCGGACTTACTCCCAAGCGGCTCCGCCATCCACCAAAGCGCCCACGCAAACCTGGCTGACTCTTCCCGCGCCATTTGCGGGACACCCCTTCTTGTGGGTAAGGAGGAGGACAAGTCACCGCACTCCAAAGAAAACATCGCGCGAATCGTCGAGCCCGGCCGGTGCCAGCCGGATCGCGTTGAATTTGCCAGCGGCCTTCCCGTCATTTGAGCACGAACTTTCACGCCCAATGAAATCCCGCTTGTCCCTTGCCTGCCTCGCGTTGCCTTTGCAATTCCTCGTGTTCAGCCAGCGGCTCTCGGCTGCGGAAGCCTCGGTGGAGGTGGTCCGGGCGGAGGCCGCGCGCTGGCGGGCCGAGCATCGCACAATCGATCTGCACATGCACATCGACGCGACCGAGGAGCGCTACCGGCGCGCCTTGCGCATCATGGATCAGTCCGGGCTTGGGCTGGGCGTCAACCTGAGCGGTGGCACAGTCACGCCCGGCACGAACGGCAGCCCGAGCGAGTTCGCCTTGAACAAGGCCCTGGCGGACCGGGTTGGGCCAGGGCGGTTCCTGCTCTACTTCAACCTGGATTACCGCGATTGGGACAAGCCCGATTGGGCCGCGCGGGCGCGGGCCCAGGTCGACGAAGCCTTCCGTCTGGGCGCAGCCGGGCTGAAGGAATACAAGCGGCTGGGATTGTACCTCCGCGATGGTGCCGGCGAGTTGATCAAGATCGACGATCCCAAACTCGATCCGGTCTGGCAGCGGTGCGGCGAGCTCGGGCTGCCGGTGTCGATCCATGTGGGCGACCCGGCCGCCTTCTGGCTGCCCTTCAACCAGCGCAACGAGCGTTGGAAGGAGCTGCAGGATCACAAGAGCTGGTGGTTCGGCGATCCAAAGATTTTTCCGCCGCGCACCAACCTGATCGAAGCCCTCGATCGCGTGATTGGGCGTCAGCCCAAAACCACGTTTGTCTGCGTGCACTTCGCCAACAACCCGGAGGACATTGACTGGGTCGATCGCGCCCTGACGCGCCGGCCGAACATGATGGCTGACCTTGCGGCGCGCATGCCCGAGGTGGGCCGGCACGATCCCGACAAGGTGCGCCGGCTTTTTCTCAAGTACCAGGATCGCATCCTGTTTGCCACCGACTTCATGGTCTACGGACGTCTCATCCTGGGGTCGGCGGCCGACGATGAGCGGCCGACCGACCAGGAGGCGGCGGTTTTTTATGACAAGGAGTGGCGCTGGCTGGAGACGCGGGATCGCAGCTGGGCGCACATGACGCCAATTCAGGGCGACTGGCCCATCAGCTCGATCGGGTTGCCGGCGGGCGTGCTGCGCAAGATCTACTTCGACAACGCCCGGCGTCTGCTGGCGCGTTCGCTGCCGCCTCCGACCGTCACGGCCAGCCGCATCAGCGCGGACTTTGAAGTCGACGGAGTTCTGGACGAAGGGCTGTGGGGCCGCGCCGGCCTGGCCCGGGTGGAGTATGGATCGTTGCACGGCGACGCGCGGCCGGACCTGGCCACGACCGTGCGGGTGCTCTATTCCGATCGTTACATTTACTTCGGCTGGGAGTGCCCTTTTACCAAGCTCACCGTGTTCGACGAGCCGACGGTCGATCGGGAACGCATGGGCCTGTGGGAACGCGACGTCGTCGAGGTGTTCCTCGGCGCGGATCCCCAAAATATCAATCACTACGCCGAATACGAAGTGGCCCCGACCAACGAGCGTCTGGACGTCCTCTGCCGTCTGCCGGAAAAAAACTTCGGCTGGGATGGGCGGGCCCAGTCGGCCGTGAAGATCGATCGGAAACGGAAAGTCTTCACCGTCGAGTGGCGCATGCCGATCGATGCCCTCTCCGCCGCCAAGCCCGGCCCCGGCACGCGCTGGCGGCTGAATTTGTATCGATGCGATCGGGCCAACGACGCCTACCTCGCCTGGAGCCCGGTGCTCAAAGGATCATTTCACACCCCGGAAAAATTTGGCGTGCTGGAGTTCGGCGAGTGATCACGGGGCTGGCCGGGACGGGCGCGGACATTTGATCAACGTCGGCCGCCGATCGTTCCGGGCGCCTTTCCGCCCGTCGCCGTTGTTGTCGGTCGCCAGCCAGATGAAATCCTTGTCCACGGCGAGCCCTTCCATGATGCCGACCGGCAGGCCGGTGACGTAGCTGAGGTTCTCCTCGATCTCGCGATAGTCATATTCGGCGAGAACCCGTTGCGAGGACGGGTCCACCTCGAGCACGACGTAGTTCTGCCGGCAAAGAATCCACAGGTGATTGTCGAACCAGCAGAGATCGGAGTAGTGCAGGCCCAGCCAGCTGCTTTTCGTCGGGTAGATGACAAAGTCGCGCTTCACCTTCAGGGAGGCCAGATCGACGGTGATGATGACCGGCGAGATGCGTTCGTTGGCGACGTAGAGGCGTCCGCCGCCGACGGCCACGCCTTCGAAGGAGGCGTTGGGATCGACGGTGCTGAAGTAACGCTTCACGGGCGTCCAGTCGATGGGCAGAACTTCGACTTGCCCGGCGGCGTTCCCGCGCAGGATCCAGCGGTGACGTTCCTCGCAAAGATAAAGCTGTCCATTTGGGTCCAGCGCCAGACCTTCGCAATCGAGGTTGACCGGCTGGCCGCCGGCGGCCCGCGCCACGGCGCCCGTCGAAAAATAGTTCGTCAACGGTGTCAGCTTGGCCTCCTTGAAGCCGGGCTGAAAATCGATGCGATAGGGAGTCGGGCCGTGCTCGTTGCCCACCGTGACGATCGATCCATCCGGGAAGATCGCCAAGCCGGACGCATCGAACTGGCTGCCGGTCGGCGGCGTCAGCAGCGTGGTCTGGACCGCGCGCAACTGGTGCACCGGCCAATGTATCGGGCCGCGCTCCCGATGGGCGCAACCGGCAGCGCCGAACGCGAGCAGGACCAGCAAGGCCAATTGACGCCATGACCCGTTCGTTGCCGAAGTTGCAGACCGAAAGCCATTACGTCGCGGCCCCGCCCACTCCGGAGTGCGGGCATCCCCGCCCGCAGAAAGGGGTCCACGACCGGCCTGCCAGAAATTGCTCCACCCGCGGGAAGTGGTGAGCCTTTCTGCGAGACATTGGAGGTGTCGCATGAAGGTCACGATGAAACGGCGTCCGACTCGGAACAAGATCCAAAATGGGTTTTTGGGCGGCCTGCGAACAGATAAATTTTGAAGTCGGGGAGACAGGGTCAGGCAGCGTTGCGCGACAGGCAAGCTACGTCACCAGCTGGCGCAGCCTCCGCGTGGTTTCGTCGCGGGCCAACTTGCCGGCGGCCACGTCCAGGGTGAGCATTTCCCAGGCGGCGGCGTCGAGCCGTTCGTCCGGCAGCAGGCCGTTCTCGCTGAGGAAGACGAGGCAAGTCGCCAGCGCCGTGCGCTTGTTACCATCGACGAAGGCGTGATTGCCACAGACGTAGAACAGGTAGGCGGCCGCCATCTCGACAGGATCGGTTATCAGCGGTCGGCCCATCATCGTCGCCTGCGGGGCGGCCACTGCTGGCGGCGCCAGCCGTAGCCCGCAGCGCAGCGGAGGGCGAGCCACTGGGTAACGTGAACAGCGTCGCTTCACGGTTGCGCAGCGCGCCTACGTTCGGGCGAGCTTCGGCGGGCAGCCTTCGCCCCGGGAGTTGTTTGGTGGAATAGGCTGGCGGCGCCAGCCGTAGCCCGCAGCGAAGCGGAGGGCGAAGGCTGGAGCGGGCGGCGGGAATCGAACCCGCGTGGCCTGCTTGGAAGGCAGGAACTCTACCACTGAGCTACGCCCGCGCAGTGCAGTGTCGCGGACTATACCGTCGACCCTTGCCTTGTCAATTCACCTCCCTGTAATCTTCGGTCCGCATGACTTCCTTGCTTCTCTGCGGCGGCCGCCTCCTCGATCCCGCCCGGCGCCTCGACACCAGGGCGGATGTGCTCATCGTTGACGGCCGGATCGCGGCCGTGGGAACCGACGCCCGCGCGGGGGCCCCGGCCAATACGCCGGCGCTGGACGTCTCCGGGCTTGTGGTCTGTCCGGGCTTAATCGATTTGCACGTGCATCTGCGCGAACCGGGCCAGTCGGCCAAGGAAACCATCGCCACCGGCACGCATGCGGCCGCGCGCGGCGGCTTCACATCGGTGGTGTGCATGCCTAACACGTCGCCGCCCATCGACAGTGCCGGCACGGTGGCGTTGATTCGGGAAAAGGCCCGGCGCGAAGGCGTGATCAACGTCTTTGTGACCGGCGCGATCACCAAGGGAATCGAGGGCGAGGAGCTAGCGCCCATCGGGTCGCTCAAGCAGGCGGGGGTTGTGGCCATCACCGATGACGGCCATTGCGTGCAAAACAACGACCTCATGCGGCGGGCGCTTGAGTACGCGAAGATGTTCGATTTGCCGGTCATGGATCACTGCCAGGATTACGCGCTCGCGAGCGACGGGGTCATGAACGAGGGCTACTGGAGCACGGTCCTGGGTTTGCGGGGCTGGCCGGCGGTGGGCGAGGACATGATCGTGGCGCGGAACATTCTGCTGGCGGAAAAGACCGGGGCCCACGTGCACTGTCAGCACTTGAGCAGCGCGCGCAGCGTGGAGCTGATCCGCGCGGCCAAAAAGCGCGGCGTGCCGATCTCCGGCGAGGCCTGCCCGCATCACTTCACGCTCACGGACGCCGCCATTGCCGGCAGCGAACGGTTCTGGGCCACCGACGGACCGGCGATTCACGGATTCTCGGATCCCGCAGTTCCGCGCCCGGCCTGGCCGGTGTATGACACCAACTTCAAGATGAACCCGCCTCTCCGCTCGGCTCGCGATCGCACGGCGATTCTGGAGGGGCTGCTGGATGGCACGATTGAGGTGCTGTGCAGCGATCACGCGCCACACTGTGACTTCGAAAAGGAGGTCGAGTTCGATTACGCTCCGTTTGGCATCACCGGCCTCGAGACGGAACTCGCCCTCTCGCTGTCCCAGCTTCATCACGGCCTCGGATTGTCCCTGCTCGATCTCATCGCCAAGTACACGGTGACCCCGGCGCGAATCCTTCGGCTGAACAAAGGCACGCTGGCGATCGGCGCCGATGCCGACGTCACGATCTTCGACCCGGCCGTGGCGTGGACCTGTCGTCGCGGCGATTCTGTCAGCAAATCCCGGAACCATCCGTTCGACGGGTGGCCGATGAAGGGGCGGCCCATGGCCACGATCGTCGGCGGGCACGTAGTTTGGAAGGACGCCACGGTGGGCGAGCCGGCGGCGGCGGGGTCGGCCACCGCGCCGCGGGCTGCGCTGGCGCCAGCGTAGTCGAGTCGATCCACGCGGTGACGGGCGACGAGTCGCCCGGGGGAAAACGCGGTGACAAGTCACCGCACTCCAAAGCAGCCGTGGGCTGGCTTTGACTTCGGGCGATGACTTCAGTACTTCGGAGGCATGCACGTTGTATCGTTCCCGCCATCTCTTCGCAATTTCCGCCTTCGTGGAACCCTGCGCCGCCTGACGCCATTGGCGTTCCTGGGGATCGTGGTGGCGACGATCATCTCGGGAGCGCGGGCGGAGGATCCGTTACCGGACGTGGAACGGCTGAAGACGAGCCCGGTTTTGCGAACGCTGCAGCCCAATCCAATTACGGGGCCGGTGGGAACGCCGGCACGGCGGACGGTCAGCGACATGTATGTGCCGAGCGGCTTCCGGGTGGAGCTCATCGCGGCCGAGCCGGAGCTGCATCAGCCGGTGGCGTTCACGTTCGACGATCGCGGGCGGCTCTGGGTGGCGGAAGCCTACAGCTATCCAACCAAACGCCCGCCGGGCGAGGGTTTGGACAAGATTGTCATTTTCGAAGATGGCGATGGCGACGGCAAATTTGAGACGCGCAAGGAATTCGCCGAGGGCTTGAACCTGGTCAGCGGGTTCGAGGTGGGATACGGCGGCGTGTGGGTGGGAGCCGCCCCGGAGCTGTTGTTCATTCCGGACCGGAACCGGGACGATCGACCGGACGGTCCGCCGGAAGTGTTGCTGGATGGGTTCGGGTTTCAGGACACGCACGAGTGTCTGAACAGTTTCATGTGGGGTCCGGACGGCTGGCTGTATGGCAACCAGGGTGTTTTTAATTATGCGCGCATCGGCCGGCCGGGCGCGGCAGAAACCAATCGGGTCGAGCTGCGGGCGGGCATCTGGCGGTATCATCCGGTCCGGCGCGAATTCGAGGTGTTCGCCGAAGGAGGCAGCAATCAGTGGGGGCTCGACTACGACGAGCAGGGCCAGATCTTCATGACCCATTGTCGAAGTTATTGGGGGCGGGGGCTGACGACTCATGTCATCCAGGGCGCCCACTATTGGAACCAGGCCAACGCGAACCACGCGCCCTACATCATCGCGAATCCGCCGGCGGAGTATCCGGCGTTTCGCAACTTCATGCTGGCCTCGGCCCGCTACGACCATGGCGCGGGCGGGGCCGGAGCGCCCGGCAGCGACGCGATCTACGGCGGCCATTCGCATGTGGGCACTTTGATTTACCTGGGGGACAACTGGCCGGATGACTATCGCGGGCACCTCTTCACGCACAACCTGCACGGGCACCAGATCAACCATCAGATCAACCGCCGGCTCGGGTCCGGTTTTGACACGGTGCACGCGGGCCAGGACGTGTTCTTCTGTTCCGATCCCACTTATGTGGCGGTCGATCTGCAGACCGGGCCGGACGGCGCGGTTTACATGATCGACTGGTCCGACCGTCAGCATTGTCACAACCCGAACACCGAGCGGTGGGATCGGACCAACGGGCGGATTTACCGGATGCAGTACGACGCGACCTACCAGCCGCGCAAAGTTGATCTCGCTTCACTGACGGATGACCAGCTGGCCGAGTTGCTGACGCGGAAGAACGAGTGGCACGCCCGCATGGCGGCGCGGGTTTTGGCGGAACGGGCGACCGCCGGCCGCTCTCCGGCTAAATCGGCGGTGCGTCGCGTGCGCGACCAGGCCCGTCAGGGGGCCACGCCGGCCCTGCGTCTGCGCGGCGTGTGGGCGCTGTTCACCCTCGGGGAGTTTGACGACGCCGCCTTTCGGCAGGCGATGGCGGATCCGAGCGAATACGTGCGGGCGTGGGCGATTCAGCTGCGGGCCGACGGGCGGCCCGTTCCCGAGGCGGTCCTGAAGCAGTTCGTCCAATTGTCCCGCACCGACCCATCACCGGTGGTGCGCCTTTACCTCGCGGCGGTGGCCCAGCGCGTGCCGGCGGACACGGCATGGTCCCTCGTTGAAGGGTTGGCAGCGCACGGTGAAGATCGGGACGATCGCAACCTGCCGCTGATGACGTGGTATGCGCTGGCGCGATTGATGACGGGCGCGGGCGGGCCGTCGTCCGGGACGGACGTTTTGGATCGGGCGTTTCGACTGGCGCGGGACACACGCCTGCCGCAGCTAGCGGACTTTGTGCACTGGTACGCGGCGACGATGGATGGTGAAGCGCTGAACCGCGCGGTGCGCCATTTGGGAACCACCACTCCGGATTACCTTTATCGGCGCCTGTCCGGATTTGAGCTGGCCATGCGGTCCCGGGCGAACGTGCCGATGCCGCCGGCGTGGCCGGACGTCGCCGCCGCGCTTTACGCCCAACGAGACGCGCGCGTGGTGCGTCTGGCGGAGCGCGTGGCGGCGGTGTTTGGCGATGCCTCGCGTTTTCCCAAACTGCGGGAGATTCTGGCCGATGCGACGGCGGACGTCGGCGCCCGGCAGCACGCCTTTGGTGTCCTCGCGCGCGCGCAGGATCCGGCGTCGCTGCCGGCGTTTCTTTCCCTGCTGGACGAGTCCAAATTCCGCGCGGCCGTGCTGCCGTTGCTGGCGCGGTTTGATCAGCCGGAAGTGGCGCGGGCGATCCTCGGCCACTTCGCGAGTTGGGACGCCGGCGAGCGGGTCGCGGCACTGAACGCGCTGACGAGTCGCGCGTCATTTGCACTCGCGTTGCTGGACGCGGTGTCGGCGGGCGAGCTCAAGCGCGATCAACTGACCTCCTATCATGTGCGACAGCTGACTCAGCTACGCAACCCGGAGGTGGATCGGCGGGTGCAGGCGGTTTGGGGTCGGCTGCAACAGAGCCCGGCGGAGAAATTGGAGTTCATGAGCCGGCTGGAAAAAACGTTCAACGAGGCGCCGCTGTGGGCGTTTTCCGCGGGGGAAGGGCAGAAGCACTTTCAAAAACTGTGCGCCACGTGCCATCGCATCAAGGGGGAAGGCGTGGTGCTGGGTCCCGACCTGACCGGGGCCGGCCGCAATGGCGTGCGCTACTTCCTCGAGAATGTCGTCGACCCCAATGCGGTGATCGGAACCGATTTCCAAATGACCACGGTGGAAACGAAGGACGGCGATGTTGTCTCGGGCTTGCTGACCGGCGAGACGGCGAGCGCGCTGACCTTGCGGACGACGGCCGGGGAGTCGGTGGTGGCCAAGGCGAACGTGGCCAGCCGCGCGACCAGCGACAAGTCGCTGATGCCCGAGGGCCTGCTGGAGGCGCTGCCCGAGCGGGAACGGATCGAGCTGTTGAAATTCCTGACCTCGAACTGAGAAGCGGACGGCCGTTGGCCGGTCGGCGGACCCGCGGACCGGCGCACCGGCGCAGCGATCGCGGCACCGGGTCGAGAGCGAAGCCGGGCTGCGAAATCCGGCTCCGAAATCCGGCCGCGACTCAAGGTTGATGGGGATCGGCCGTTCCCGCGGCGAGCAGCGGACGCAGCCGGCCGGTGATCGCCAGGTGGCGGATCCGGGCTTCGACCGCCGAGCGGAGAGTTTCGGTGCCTTCGGTCAGCACCTCGCGGCGGGCCTGCTCGGCATCGAGCAGTTCGAGGATCGATTTTTTCCCCATCAAATACGCGTCCACGGACATCTCCTGCAAGCGCCCAAGCCGGGGCTCGATCTCCCGGCGGTAGCGATCGAGCGCGGCCTCGCGCTGTTCGATCTCCGCCGCCCACTGGCGAACGGCGGACTCCGCCTCGGCGACGGCCACGGCGCGGCGGGCCTCGGCTGCGCGCGCCTCGGAGCGAGCCTTGTCGAGCTGGCCGCGCCGGCGGTCGAACAGGGGGACCTCCACCGCGAGGCCGACAAAATTGGCGGCCCCGAACGGATGCCGCGTCCAGGCCCGCCCGCCCTCAATCGACAGCTCCGGCCAACGATTGCGGGCAGCCACCTTGAGCCCGGCGTCGGCCGCGTCCGCCTCGCGCGTCGCGGCCACCACGGACGGCGGCGTGTTAGAGAACGTCGCATCGGGCAGCTCGCGAAAAGTGGAGTCCAGCTCAGCCAGGGTCCCGCGCGCGATCGGAAGCCCATTGGTCGCCGCCAGAAGCGCGGCCAAGTCTCGCGCCTCGGTCGCCAGGTCCGCCCCGGCGGACGCGAGCCGCGCGGACAGCACGCCGGCCTCGACTTCGACCCGGGCCAGGTCGTAGGCGCTGGCCGCACCCCCGGCCGCGCGCCCGGCGATTTTCTCCCGCAACCCGCTGACCTCAGACAGGGAGTTGGAAAGGATCGCGACCTTTTGCTGGGCCGCGAGCAATCGGGCGAAGGCGGCGATGGTGTCAGAGGTTCGATCCATGGCGGCCGCACCGGCGCGCGCCTCGGCGGCCGCGACGTCGAGCCGGGCTCGCGCGATGCGCGACGCCCGCTGGCCGGGCAGCAGGACGGGCAGCTCCACGCTGATTTGTTCCTGGTGTTCCCCGTTAAAGAGCGTGGATTGGCCCGAGGGATCCTGATGGTTGAAGCCGACGCGCGGGTTGGGGTAGGCCCGGGCGGCGCGCAGATCGGCCCGGGCGGATTCGATCGTTTCCTTTTCGAGGGCGGCACGCGGGCCGGGCTCGTTCAACCTGCGCACGACATCGCGCAACGTCATCGCGCCAACGACGGGCGCGTTGGTCTCCGCCGCGCCGGCAGGTTGACCTCGCATCAGCCCCAGAAAAAACAACAGAAAGAACAGGCACCCACTCGTCGCGGTGGACGCGCGGGTCGGGAAATCCTCGCTTGGTCTCATGCGTCAGCTTCTTCCGGGGTCATGAACTTCCTGGGGGTGAGCAGCGAATAAAGTGCGGGCAGAAAGAAGAGCGACACGGCCAGCGTGGTCACCATGCCACCGACGACGACGAGCGCGAACGGGCGTTGGGTCTCGCTGCCGACGCCGGTGGCGACGGCCATCGGAAGAAGGCCGAAGAGGGCGAGGAGCGACGCCATGAGCACCGGGCGCAGTCGTTCGGCCGCGCCATCGGCCAGGGCGTCCAGCAAGGGCCGGCCGGCGCGGCGCAGTCGTTCGGCTGTGCCGAGCACGAGGACGCCCATGAGCGAGACCTGTCCGAGCAGGGCGATGAACCCGATGATCGCACTGACCGAGAGGGGAATGCCGGCGATCCAGAGGGCGAAGGCTCCGCCGGTCAGCGCGAACGGGGCGGTGGCGATGATGGCCAGCGCGCTTCGGCCGCTGCCCATGGCGGCGTAGAGCAGGCCAAGGACGAGGAGGATGGCCACCGGAACGATGAGGCGCAGGCGCGCGACAGCGCGGGCCTGGTTTTCGAATTCGCCGCCCCACACAAAATAATGTCCCGGCGGCGGCTCGACTTTCTTGGCCACCGTGGCCACTGCCTCCTTGACCACCGAGCCCATGTCGCGCCCTTCGACGTTGAACTTCAACGCGAGGAAACGGCTGTTGCCTTCGCGATTGATCGAGGCGACGCCCGACGCGACGGCGATGTCGGCCAGATCCCGCAAGGCGACGTCGGCCCCGCAGGGCGTATGCAGGCGCAGCGAGGCGATCGTCTCGACGTCATCGCGCGCTGCGGGTGCGAGCTCAACCCGCACCGGCACCGGCCGTTCGTGCTCCCAGAACTCCGCCGCCACCGTCCCGGCCAGCGCCGTGCCGATCGTCTGCTGAACGTCCTCCATCGACAGGCCGTACCGCGCGATCGTCCGTCGGCGCGGGCGAATTTGCAGCTGGGGCACGAGGGCGTCCCGGTAAAGATCGAGATCCGTGACACCGGCCACATCCTTGAGGGCGTCCCTGGCCTTCTCCAAGGTGGCCCGCATGGCGGCGAGATCCGTGCCGAACAACTTGAGCACGACCTTGCCCCGAACACCGCTGACGGCCTCCTCGACGTTGTCCTTGATCGGCTGGGAGAAATTGAAACGCACGCCCGGGATCTCCGTGAGCGACTTGCGCATTTCCTCGATCAGCCCTTCCTTCGTCAGGCCCCGTGGCCAGGTGTCGCGCGGGTGGAGGCGAACGAAGGTCTCGGACATGTTCACGCCCTCGTTGTCGGTGCCGTCCTCGGGCCGGCCGTGTTCGCTCAACGTCTCACGCACCTCGGGAAACTGGAGCAGACGCCGGCGGACCTCGACGAGCAGCTCCTGGCCCTGGTCGGCCGCGATGCTGGCGGGCATCTCGACGAAGATCACGAAGTCGCCCTCATCCAGTTCCGGCAGGAACTCCGTGCCCAGGCGCGACAAGGCCACGCCGCCGGCAGCGAGCAGGACAGCCCCGCCGGCCAGAATGAACGGGCAACGGCCGAGCAGGCGGGCAAGGGTGCGCCGGTAAAGCCCGGCCAGCCGGACCATCCAGCGGGGTTCCTGGTGAGCGGCGTGGCGGGGCTCGAAAGCGAGCGCGCACAACGCCGGCACCGTGGTGATCGAGAAGACGAGCGCGCCGACGAGGGCGAAGGCGTAGGTCAACGCGAGCGGCCGAAAGATCCGGCCCTCGACGGATTCGAGGGTGAAGACGGGGACGAGCGCGGCAATGATGATCAGCATCGCGTAGAAGGTGGGCTTGCCGGCGTCGAGGGCGGATCGGATCACGAGCTTGAGCACGCCTTTGCGGTCGGCGGGATGTTCGTGCCGGATGGAGTGGAGCACATGCTCGACCAGCACGACCGCGCCATCGACGAGGATGCCGAAATCGATCGCGCCCATGGAGATGAGGTTGGCGGGCAGGCCCATCAGATAAAGGCCGCTGAAGGAGACCAGCAACGACAGGGGTATCACCAGGGCCACGATGGCCGAACCGCCGACGCTGCGCAGGAAGAGCCAGACGATCGCCACGACGAGGATGAAGCCGTGCAGGAGATTTTGGTGCACGGTGGACAGCGTGTGGGACACGAGGTTTGTCCGATCGTAGAAGGCTTCGATCTTCATGCCCTTCGGCAGAATCGATCGGTTGAGCTCGTCAACCTTCTGGTGGATGGCGTCGAGCACGAGCGACGGATTCTCGCCCCGCCGCATGAGAACAAATCCTTCCACCACCTCGGGCCGGAGGTTGTACCCGACCGAGCCGCGCCGCGGGGTCGGCGCCTGCACCAGCGTCGCGACATCGCCGACCGTCACCGCCACGCCGTTGGTCTCAACGAGCACGGCGCCGCGGATGTCCTCGGCGTTCTCCAGATAGCCGATGCCGCGCACGGTCAGCTCCTGATCCCCGTTCCGGAGAAATCCGCCGCCCACGTTGATGTTGGCCTTTTTGATCGCGCCGACCACGTCGCCGGGGGTCGCGCCGACCGCGATCAGACTGGCCGGGTTGAGCCGCACGTGGACCTCCCGCAGGTAGCCGCCGAAGCAGACCACGTCGGCCACGCCCTCCACCTGGCGCAACACGCGGGTGATGTTCCACTGCAGCTCGGAGCGAAGGTCGTAGAGGTCATGGCGCTCGCTGGTCACGCGGAACTGGTAGATCTCGCCGAGGGGCGTTGCCTCCGGGGCGAGATCCGGCGTGACGCCCTCGGGCAGGTCGGCGCCGCTCAACCGTTGGGAAACGAGCAGGCGCGAGTGAAACGCATCGGCCGAATCATTGAACGTGAGTGTGATCAGGGACAGCCCGAACAGGCTTTCGCTGCGCATGGTGGTCGCGCCGGGCGTGCCGTTGAGCGCGCGCTCGAGCGGGACCGTGATCTGTCGCTCCACCTCCTCCGGCGCGGCACCAGGCAGCTGGGTGATGACGGTGACCTGGGGGTTGGTCACGTCCGGAAACGCTTCGATCGGCGTGCGCAGGTAGGATCGAACTCCCACGGCCGCGATCACGGCCGTGATGAAGATCGTCGCAACCCGGCGGTGGACGCTGGTCTCGATCAGGTGCGAGAGCATGGCTACAGAAGCTGGGCGGCGCGTTCGTCGACGAGCAACGCGCCTTTGATCACCACCCGTTCTCCCACAGCCAGCCCGCGGACCACGCGGACCTGGCCGCTGGCGGCGGCCGCCACCTCCACGTCGCGTGCGCGCAGTTTTCCGTCCGGGCCCTGCACGTAAACCACCCGGCGTTCGCCGTCCTTGATCAACACCGCCGCCACCGGCAGGAGCAGCTGATCGCGCGGCTCGGCCACCCGAACCTCCACCAAGGCCCCCAGGGTCAAGGTGGGCGGCGCCTCTCCGTCTGGCACCACATGCATCCGCCTCGTCCGCGTCACCGGATCCAACTGCGCTTCGATCGAATCCACCCTCGCGCGGATCCGCTCCGGGCCCCGAAACGTTTCGACGCAGGCCACCTGGCCACGGCCCACGCGGCTGGCCTCCTCTTCGTTGAGCGAGGCCTCGATCCAGATGCGGGACGGGTCGCCGATCCCGACCAGCGGCTGGCCGGGCTGAAGGGCGCCGCCCACCGCCGCGTCGACGGAGAGAACGATGCCGTTGGTCGGGGCGACGACGACCAACTGCGAGCCGGCGCCATCGCCCAGCAGGGCGTTTGCGCCCCGGCTGCGTTCCGCTTCAATCCGCGCTTCGCGCGCCCGCAGGCTGGCTTCAAACAGTTCCAGCTCTGTGGCCACGCCCCGCGCCAGCATGTTGGTGAAGCGCCCGAGCGTTTCCTCGGCCGCCTGCAGCCGCGCGCCGGCCTGCTGCGCCTCGGCGCGCATCAGTCCGCCCGCAGCGCTGTAAATTCGAAGGAGGGGCGCTCCCGCATGCACCATGTCGCCCGGGCGCACCAAAATCTCTTCCACGCGCCCGTCCACCACCGCGCCGACGTTGGCCCGCGCCGAGGTCATGAGACAAACCCGGGCCGGGATTGGCCGGCTCCATGGCTGATTGGTCATTGGCGCCACGGTCAGAAATTCCACGAATGGAATCGAGGCGGGTGGCAACTCGACCGCGGGCGGGTCCTCCGGCAAAACCCTCGACCCGTCCGAGACGGGCTGAGCGGCCGACGATAATGTGGTGAACATCAGCGTCGCCGCCAGGATCAGCCGCTCCCAGGACGTTGGTCGCGGCACACGATCGGCGGATTCCGTCTCAGCGCCATCAAACAGCTCGTCGTCGTTCCCTGGGCCGGCGTCGGAATTGGACTGGAAGATTTCCAGGAACGACCCGTGGAAGCCGGCGCGCGCTGGCGCACCGGGTGTCGGCGATCGGCCGGCCAGGGTTGCGGGCGGGAGGCAAAGTTCGACGGTGGCCTCGAAATATTCCGCGTGCAGATTGGCCTCGGCCGGCTTGGCACCGGTGGGGCCTCGTCGAGGCATTTGATCATCTGGCGTCATAGGTTCGTGGCGTTCGCACGACGGGGCGTGGCGGCGGGCGACCGTCGGCTGAACCGAAGCCGTCCCCGATCGAGCCGCGTTCAGCAAGCCACGCGCCACGCGCAACAGCTTCGAGAATGTCCCGGATCTCCGATCGAAATATTCGCGGAGACATTTTCCGGAGCTGGCGACGCGGTCATTGGGCAGCCGGCGAGTGGTCAGAGCCTGACCTGAGGCGCGCGGGGAGGGCGGGACGCTGCGCAGCGCCTTAGTTCGATGAAGGTCGGGGGGGGTGGCGTGAGGGACCGCCGAGGCGGACGGCCTACGCGCCGGGGCCTTCGTCGCCGGGCGCCTGGTAAAGCCCGAGTTGCTTGAGGCGCTCGCGCAGGGTGAACCGCGAGAGGCCCAGCCAGCGGGCGGCCTTGGCCTGATTGCCTTCGGCCAGACGGATGGCCTGGGAAATGATCTCGCGCTCCGCCTCAGCCACGATTTGGGCGTGGGCGTCGGCGATCTCCCCGCGCTGGGCCCGGCCGAGCAACGTCGCGGCCGCCACGGCCAGCGAGTCGACCCTTCCGGGCAAGGCCGAACCGGCCGACAGCGGAGTCAAGGCCCGCCGCACGGAGGACGCGTCGATCGAGAACCCGCGGGAGTCGAGGAGCAGACGGCGGACGACATTCTCGAGCTCCCGGATATTTCCCGGCCACGGCTCTGCGCCCAGCACCGCGAGGGCGTCGTCGCCAATGGCAGGCAGGGACACGCCGAACTCGGCCGCGTACTTCCGCAGAAAATGGTGGGTCAGCAGCGGGATGTCATCCCGGCGTTCGCGCAGCGGCGGCAGCTGGATCGAGACGACGTTGAGCCGGTGGAACAAGTCTTCGCGGAAGGCGCCTTTGCGGATCATTTCCTCCAGGTTGCGGTGAGTGGCGGCGACGACCCGGACGTCGACCGAGATGGTGTCCGAGCCGCCCACCCGCTGAAACGACTGCTGCTGGAGCACGCGGAGGAGCTTTACCTGGATGTGACCCGGCAGGTCCCCGATTTCGTCGAGGAACAGTGTTCCCCGGTTGGCTTGTTCGAAGCGGCCGATCCGACGCTGGTCGGCTCCGGTAAAGGCGCCGCGCTCGTGTCCGAACAGTTCGCTTTCCAGCAAATTTTCCGGCACGGCGGCGCAATTGATCGCGATGAACGGCGCCTTGGCCCGGCCGCTGTGCTGGTAGATGGCCCGCGCGATCAATTCCTTCCCGGTCCCCGTTTCGCCCCGGATGAGCACGGTGACGGGCTTGGCGGCGAGGCGACCCACCTCCTTGCACACCATCTGCATCGCCCGGCTGTTTCCCACGAGCGCAGTGCCGTCCGACGGGTCCACTGCCTGCAGGGCGACGGGCTCGGACATCAGGCGGCCGGCGTCCGCCGCCCGCTGCAACAAGCCGATCAGCTCGGGCATCTCGAATGGCTTCTGCAAATAATCGTAGGCCCCAACCTTGGTCGCTTCGATGGCGGTCTCAATGGTTCCGTGCGCGGTCATCAAGACGACTGGCAGCCGCGGCAACGCGTCGTGAAGTTGCCCGAGCAACTCCATGCCGCCGGTGCCGGGCAGGCGCAGATCCGTCAGCACCACGTCATAATCGCCGTCCAGGGCCAGGCGCGCGCCTTCGTCGCCGCGCGCACACACGGTGACGCGAAAGCCCTCGTCTTCCAGCACGGCGCGCAAGTTCGCCGCCAGGGCGGTGTCGTCTTCGATCAGCAGAACATGTCGGGGGCGGTTCATTCCGGGCGTCGGGCCGGGTCGGGGGCAGCTCCCTTGGCCGGCCCGCGCGACTGCGGGAGGCTGAAGCCAAAGGTGGTGCCATGGCCCACCCGGGTTTGATATTGAAGCACGCCTCCGTGCTTTTCAATGATGCGCGCGGCGATGGACAGGCCCAGGCCCGTGCCGGTCGGCTTCGTGCTGAAGAACGGATCGAAGAGACGCTTCTCGATCTCGGGAGGGATGCCGCAGCCGGTGTCGGTGACCTCGACGACGGCCGCGGGTCCGTCCCGTCCCGCCGCAGGCCGGGCACGGAGGGTGATCCGGCCGGTGCCGGCGATGGCCTCGCTGGCGTTGTGCACCAGGTTGATCAAGACCTGTTTCAAATGGGCTGCGTCCGCCAGAACCAGGAGGTCCGGCCCCGGTTCCAGGACCAGATCGATCCGGCGCTGATCGAGGCTCGGGCCCACTAGCGTGTGGACTTCCTGGAGCAGGGCGGAGAGCGACACGCTGCGCAGCACGGGTTCCGACGGCCGGGCGAAGTTCAGC
This sequence comes from Limisphaerales bacterium, assembly GCA_044229355.1. Classification (GTDB taxonomy): domain Bacteria; phylum Verrucomicrobiota; class Verrucomicrobiia; order Limisphaerales; family JADJPG01; genus JBGARF01. The sequence goes on along the minus strand of JBGATF010000026.1, from coordinate 128,930 downwards.
ACTTCCTGGACGATGCGCTCGAGCCGGCTGATCTCGCTGCTGATGACCCCGGCGTCCACGCGGGCCAGGGCGGGGGAGTCCAGGTGTTTGTCCAGGGTGTAGAGCCGGGCCTTCACCGACGTCAATGGGTTGCGGATTTCGTGGGCAATGCCGGCCGCCAGCGTCCCGAGCGTGGCGAGTTTTTCCTGTTTCTCCAAAATGGCCTGATGCTGAACCAGCCGGGTCTGGAGCGGGGCGATTTGATCGCGATAGAGCACGAAGCCGAAGGCGCCAACCAGCAGCAGGGTCAGCACGACGGCGCCGAAGAGAAACGAGCGGAGAATGGACAGCGATCGGTTGGCCTCATGGACGAAGGCGGTTTCGGAAGTGCGATGCGCCTGGGCCAGTTCCCGAATCAGATCGAAAAGCTTCTGGGCCTGCCCTTGAAATTCGCCGACCTGGCGGTAGGTCTCGGCCGGCATCGTGCCGCCAACCTGTTCGTTGCCGTGAAACGCGCGGGCCGCTTTGAGATAGTCATCGTAGCCATCGTTGAGCTTGCGGAACAGTTTTCGCTCGTTGTCAGTGGTCAGGATCGAGCGGGGGTTCATCCGGGGATCGTATTGATCGATCCAGCGATCCAGATTCGTGCTGGCCCGTTCGAAATCCGTCCACATGGAATTCTCGCGGCGGGCCGCATAATGGAAGATCGCGTCGTTGAGGTAGCGCAGGCGGCCCTCGAAGTCCTCCGCCAGGCGAAAGCTGTCGATCTTATCGAGCTTGCGTTCCAGGTCTCCGATGCGCCGCCAGGAGTCCTGCACACCCCAGACCATGGCGCTGGCCACCAGGAGGATGGCCAGCACCAGCAGCCCGAGCCGCATGCGAAACAATTGTGTCATAACCGCATCGGAAGCAGGCCACGCGCCCGCCGTCACCAACGTCGACCGATTCGCCCACCGGTGCCCGGCAGAAGCGCCTTCGTTACGGCCCAGCGGACGTCGGGGGGACGGCGCTCATTCAGTTCCCGGCCGCCGATTCTGCCTTCGTCGGTCGGCGCTTTTGGGCTTTGGGTGACCATCTGCTGACCACTTGGGCGGTCAGGGACTTACCGCCAACGAGCCGAGGCGGGCATCGACCGGGGTGAAGCCGGGAGCGCGCCGTCCACATTTTCCGGGTGGCAGCCACTTGGCACGGTGCCCGCTCCCTTGAAACGTGGCTGAGCCGGGCGCCCGTGCGATGGCAGGTCCGGTTGCCGATGCCCAAAATTATATGAACAGCGTTTGCCGAAGCCAACCCGGACCGACCCCGGGTGGCGACCATGCCCAAAAAAGCGACGGGCGCATCCGAACCGAACGAACGAAGGCGCAGGTTGGGAATCGGGCGCGAGTGCTGGTCGTCGATGACGACTCGACGTCGCGCCACGTGCTGTCGTTGATCCTCACCGCGCTGGGCTATCACGTCGACACGGCGGAGGATGGCGAGGCCGGTTGGACCGCTTTTCAGGCGCGTCACTATGACCTGCTCGTGACCGACCACAACATGCCGGAATTGACCGGTTTGGATCTCGTGCTGCGCCTGCGGGAGACCGGCGAGCGCGTGCCGGTGATCGTCGTGTCCGGCTCGCCGGTGATCGGGCAGGCCGAAGATCATCCGTGTCTGGCGCTGAGCGCGATTTTCCACAAGCCGTTCAACTTTTCGCGTCTGGCGGAGGCCGCCGTCCGGCTGGTCCCGACGGGATGCGGAGGCCCGGCGGCAGGCGCGCACCGCCTCGATCCCGCGGGGGAAAGTGCGGCGTTGATCCCATTGGCGGGAAGTCTTTCCTAAAGGAGCGTCGATGATTTCGTTTGATCGTCCCGACATGATCTGCCGGGTTGGGCTGGCGGAGCCGGAGCCGGAAGCGGAAACGGTGGAGATGGCGGGCGCGGAGCCGACGGCGGCCGGTGAGCACAGCCAGCAGCTCCAGACCTGGGTGCGTCGGCGGGTCTTGATTGTGGATGACGACGCGCTGGTCCGGGCTTCGCTCGGGTGCGTTCTGGAATGTGAAGGCTTTGCGGTCCTCGGCGCGGCGGGCGGCCACGCCGCCGTGCAGTGCGTGATGGAGCATTCCCCGGATTTGGTGCTGCTGGACCTGAACATGCCCGACATGAACGGATGGACGGCCTATGCCCGAATGGAACAAGCGCGCCCTCTGATGCCCGTGGTGGTGATCACGGCCCGCCCTCATCAATTTCGACTGGCCTCGGATCTTGGCGTGGATGCCTTCATGGAGAAACCGCTCAACATCCCGGTTCTCGTTCAAGCGGTGCGGGCGTTGACCAGCGAGCCGGCAGACCGGCGTGCCCGGCGCATTGCGGGTCAGTCCTTCGCCACGTGCCATCTGGACGTCAACCTGCCGGAATTCTGGCTCGAACCGCATGCGCCCAACCCGTCCAAGCATGCCTTCCAGTAGCCGTTCGTCCCGCCGATCCTGCGCGACGAGCGACCTGGATGGCACGGCCGATCGCAAGGAGCCGCCCGGGGCGCGCCTGGCCTCCGTGCGCAGCGTCCCGCCGAGGATTTTGCTGGTCGACGACGACGCCGGCGTGCGCGGTTCGCTGGCCGCGATGCTGGCTGAAGCGGGCTACCAGGTGGTTCCGGCGGCGGACGGACAACAAGCCGTGGACCTCGTCACGAAGGCGGGAAAGGTCTTCGATTTGGTCATCCTCGATCTGAACATGCCGGGACCGAGCGGTTGGGACACTCTGCAACGCCTGAGCTATGAGTTGCCGATGGCACCGGTGATCATCATCACGGCGCGTTCCAACCAGTTGTTCACCGCCGTCGGATCCGGGGCCGGTGCGCTATTGGAGAAACCGTTCGAAATGTCCGCGCTCCTGCAATCGATGGCGGGCCTGCTGGCCGAGTCCCTGGAAACGCGCCGGGCGCGTCTCGCCGGCTGCGCCGCCGGGTTTCGCTACGCCGCGCCGGTGCCGCCCCCTTCGTTCGACGGCCCGGGCTCGTCGCATCCATGAGGCTCCTGCCCCTGGCAGCCCTGGTCCTGGGCGTCGGCGTTTTTCCGGGCGCCGGCCAGCCCGCCCAAATTCTCCTGCTTCGTCACGCGGAAAAACCCCCTGACGACGCGGCCTTGCATCTCTCCGCTCGGGGTGAAGAGCGGGCGCAGGCGCTCGCGTCATTTCTCGGGCCGGGCTGCCGTTTCACGTCCAATGCGCCGGTCGCGGCGCTCTACGGCACCCGGGCCACCCGACACGGCCACGGCGTGCGCACCGGGGAAACGCTCGCGCCCCTGGGCCAGGCGCTCGGATTGCCCGTGCAAACACCCTGCGCGGCCGAATCGTACGCCCAGTTGGCGGCTGATGTTTTGAAAAACCCCGCGTTCCGCGGCCGCACCGTCATCATTTGCTGGACCCATCACGAGATTCCGGGCCTCGCAGCAGCCCTCGGCGTCCGGCCAACGCCGCCCGCCTGGAAAGAGAAAATCTTCGACCGGCTTTGGGTCATCCGCCCCGGGCCGATCGGCTCCATGTTCCAGGACCTGCCCCAGCATCTGCTCCGAGGCGACTCCAAACACTAACCCTCACCGGCGATGCGCTGGCGGGGAACGGAAATGCCCAACCCGCCGGACGCAGCGGGCGCCCGGCGGGTTGGGTCAATGAGCCTGGAGTTCAGTCCGCGATCCTCACGGGAGCGGCAGCCCCTTGGTGAAGTTGCCGCTGTCGGTGTCCTTCAGCTGATCGCGATCGAACTGGCGTCGCAGGAACGAGCCGTGTGTGGCGTCGCTGTAGGTGAGATCATACTCATCCCACTTGTCGGCTTTGAACTGGACGCGCAACGCGGCGGTCGTGGCGCCCGTCGGCGTGTAGACCCACGTGAAGTCCGTCGGCGCGCTGTCATCCGTCTGCCGGCCCGTGGTGGCCGAGGTGAACTTCAGATATTCGCCCGTGCTCATGAAGAAGTGGTAGTCGCCGGGCGGCGGATTGTTGGTCGGCGTGGACACGATGTAAGGCAGGGAGGCATTGGTCGAAAAGAAGCCCTGCTGGGTCAGGTAGAGCGCCCCGACGCGATAGAGCCGGCGGGTGAACGACGCGGTGCTGCCGTCGACGTAAGTCAGATCATATTCCTCCCGGTCGCCGCCGAGGTTGTAATAGCCATAGGTGATGACGAGGCTGGCGGTGTTGGATTGGCCCTGCTGATAGGTATACATGAACACATTGCCGCCCGGGCTGACTTCGATCTCCTCCTGGTCACTCCGGCCGACGCCGGGAAAGGCATAGCCGTAGTTCGGGCCGGTGAACTGGTAGCGGTCGGGGTTCGGCGAGGTGTAGACGTAGCAGGTCTGGCCGAGTAAAGCCGCGAGGGGAGCCGGCGGCGCCGAGGCCACGACGGCCGGAGGCCAGACGGCCGGCACGTTGGTGTTCAGCGGCGGCAGATTCGTGTTCTCAAGGCTCGGGCGCACCAGATCCAATTGCTGGCTGAACGCGCCTTCATCCGTGTCCTTCAAGACCCCGCGCCGATAAAGGCGGCGGATGAAATGTCCGGACGAGCCATCCGTGAACGTCAGGTCACAGTCGTATCGATCACCGCCCATCCCGTAGTAACCAAAGCTCAGGCGCAGCGACGCCGTGTTCGAGCCGAGCACCGTGTAAGTGTAGACCAGCGAGTTGGTGGGCAGTCCCTCCTGCACCACGCCTTGCACCTCACGCCCGTTTCGATCATCCAGAAAATCATACCGGTCGGGCACACCCGAGGACTGGAAATAGTAGACGACGTTCGACAGCGAAGCCGGGGGCGCGGGAGCCGCCACGGGCGGTGCCACCACCACATTCGGATTCACCACCGCGCCCGTGGCGCCGCCAGACGCGGCCAGCGAAACGATGCGGAACGGGCCGGCGTCGTGATCTCGCAGGCGGCCATCGCGGTATTCGTCGCGCGACCACGTGCCCGTTCCCGGGCCGGTGAACGAGAACGTCAACGCGTCGACCCGGTTGGAGGCATAGGTCAACACCGCCGATCCTTCGCCCGAACCGAGGCGGGTGTAGGCATAGCGGAACGAATCGACATCGCCATCATCGGAGAGATCCTGTCCCGCCGTTTCCGAGGAGAACTTGACCACGTCGCCCCCGGGCTCGTCGTCGAGTTCCAAGCTGAGGCCGGCCAGGGACCACGGGGCCAAGCCGTTGGTGGGCGCGTCCGTGATCACAACCCGCACGTATTCGTGCGTGGCGCCGTCCGCGGGTCGCGTGCTGCGCAGCCGGCGTTCGCGTCCGCCATGGCCGTAGATGGCGTCGTCGAAGTTTTGCCAGTCCACAAGGTTGGTTGAGCGTTGGAGCTGATAGTAGTGACCGCGTTCGGCCTGGAATTCGATCTCGGTGGCGTGCCGGATCTCAAGCTCGGCCGCGGGAAGGGATCGTCCGTCGAGGACGAAGACCGCCGCCGCGACGGCGACAGCGTGGACCATGAATGCTTTCATATTCGGGATACGTAGTTGATGTGTTTTGGAATCATGCGTGTGCATGGCGGCTCCATTAGCAACGCCCTTGCCAGGGCGACTTAACCCCGATTTTAAAGGGGTTTTTGCGGGATCGGGGGCGGCGCGGCGCGGTCCGGAACGACGGCCGTTCCGCTGGCGGAACAAGCGTTCCGAGATTGGCGTGGAGCCAGGCGAGTTCCCGGATGACCACGCCGCTGTGGGTCAAGGGGCGCGGGCGATCCAACAGGTCATGGAACTCTCCGGCGGGGTTGACGCCGTCAATTCCACCCCGGCACCCCGGGGTCTGCCGCGGCCCAGAAAGCGGCTGAAAACGCCCAAGAATCCGCTTGCTATTTGAACCGGCTTCGTCAGCTTTGCACGGTCTTTGGCCTTCCTTGGGACTAAGCATGATCCGTGAAGAGCGATCGTTTCGGTGTGTGACGTCCCCAGGCGGGTCAACCCAATCAAAATCAGGATCGGACAAGCATAACAGGCACTGAATGGAACAACACATTGAGGTCGAGGGTCGGATTATCAACGTTCTGGCCGGAACCATGTTCCGGGTGGAACTCGACAACCAGCATCAGGTCCTCGCCACCATCTCCGGAAAAATGCGCAAGCGCTTCGTCAAGCTGACGACCGGCGACCGCGTCAAAATGGAGATGTCGCCCTACGACCTGAACAAGGCGCGCATCACCTGGCGGCTGGGTTAAGTGGGCCCGAACAGCTTTTCGTCCGTTTTTTCCCGCGCGGTTCTCCTCCGAGGAAGGCATCATCTCACAGCGCTCGCTGTGCTTTGGCTCATCGTGCCGATCAGTTCGGCCGTGGAGGCCTTCTTCTCAGACCAATTTGCCTCCAACGCGATCGACTCCGCCCGCTGGCAGGTGGGGTTGCCGTTCACCAACCCGCCCGCCTCCACCGTGCGGATGACCAACGGCATGGTCGAACTGTTCCGCCGCGGCATTCTCGAAGCCAGCAGCCCGTTCCCGACCGCCTTTGACCTCGAAGGCCATTTCCGATTCGTCGGCGAGGCCGACTCGCTGACCATTGTCTTTCGCTCGGATCTTTCCGTGACCAATCAGGCGGAGCGCCGCGGCGTCCAGGCCGCGCTCCAGCAGGGCACCGCCCGGCTGTTCCTCGTGCCCGACCCGTTCACTACCACGCCCATCGCCGGCACCTACACCATCGGCCGCGACACCAACGTCGCCTTCCGCATCACGGACAACGGCCAAACCGTCAGCCTGTTCGTGCAGGACTTTTTCCAACCCATCGTGACCGCAACAATCACGAACCGACGGGGCGATCGAGTTGCGGTCTATAACCTGAATGGCACCACCAGCCGGACCCGCATCGATGATCTCGCCGCCTACCCCCTGCAAACCACGACGTTTTTTGACGAGGCCGTCGTCCGCACCAACCGCGTGCGCCGCTCCGCCATCACCCGCGTGCGCTTCCAGTCCGTTTTCACGAACAGTCCCATCTTTTACACCCTGGACGGCTCCGAGCCGTCGTTCGTCTCGGCCGAATACACCGGCGCCTTCTCGCTCTCCAACTCGGCCATCGTGCGGGCGGTGGGTTACAGCCGCGACTACCTGATGTCGTCGCACTCCGCGCCCATCGAGTTCGAGTATTTGCCAGTCGTGCGGCTGACCAACGAGACGAAAGGCGGAGGCGTGGTCCAGCTCGATCCCGCAGGACCCTATCTGAGCAACCAGGTCGTCGCGCTAAATGCCCAGCCTGCGCCCGGATGGCAATTTGTGCGTTGGGAAGGCGCTCTCGCCGGAACCACCGTGTCGAACCTCCTCACCCTGACGAATCACGTCGCAGTCCGCGCGGTGTTCGCCACGACGCCGGCGTTCACCCTCGTCGGGAATGGCCAGGTCGACTCCGTGCCAGCCGGGCCGCTCCAGGAATATGGCGCCGCCGTTCGGCTGTCCGCGACGCCAGCCGCCGGGAACTATTTCGTCCGGTGGGGCAATGCCGTCACCGGGACGATTAGCCCGGTCACCCTGACCGTGACAAACGCGGCCCCGGCCGTCACCGCCCTGTTTTCGCCGCTGGCGGCCAACCAGGTGAGTCTGGCGGTGCGGGTGGAAGGGGCGGGCGCGGTGACCACAACGCCCCAGGCCAACGTGTTCACCAATGGCCAAACCATCGCCCTGACCGCGCGGCCGGATTCGGGTCAGATCTTTTTGGATTGGTCGGGCGCGCTGAGCAGCCGGGCGAATCCGATGAATCTTTTGATGGATGGCTCCAAGTTAGTGCAGGCTCGGTTTGCCACGGCGGTGAGGTTCGATCCGACGACGCTGAGGCTTGGGTCGAACGGATTTCAGATGTCCCTGACCGGCGGACTCAGGACAGGGCTGGACCTGCAACGTTCGACCAACCTGGCCGACTGGAGCCCGGTATTCGCCCTGACCAACGCCACAGGACCGATCCCTTTCATCGACGCCAACGCCACGAACAATCCCCGGTCCTTCTATCGAGTAGTCGGTCCATAGTGTGATGCCTTTTTTGCCGACGGAAGACGCGGCTCTCCCATGCAGTTCACGTGCACCCAGGCATCGGATTCAGCACCTCCAACGCCAGAACTCAGCCACGCCGGGCCTATGGGGTAAACCGCGAAAGCGGAACAAGAGTGCCCAGCAGGCGTTGGCTGAAGTGAGGCATTCGGATCGCCCGCGATGCGCCTACCTCGAATGCCCATCCGTGAAAATCCGCAATCTGTGGTCAAAAGAAAAAGGGCGGTTTAACCACGGATGGCAGGATAACACGGATGACGGCGTCCTTTCATGGCGTGGTGTCCAGTCCCGCCGAACAGAGTCGTTAGGCCAACGTCCCGGAGACTCGACGCCGCGCCTTGCAGCCGGCCGCCTCGCTGGTAGTCTCGCAACATGATCTCGCGCTTCTCCGACTCGATCAGCGTAATCGAGTTCGAATCCCGCCTTGCTCAGATCTCCATGGAACTTCGCCTTCGCGAATAAAGCCCTGTCACCGCACGACGACTGAACGTCCGGGTCGAATCTCCGGAGACACGCCATGCCCGCACACGACGCTCACCGGTTGTTCCTCTCAACCGTCACGGACGAACTGGGCCGGTACCGAACCGCTCTGGCTGACCGATTTGAGCAGGTCTCCGTCAAAGTCGTGTATCAGGAGGAGTTCGAATACGCCGACACCGACCTGGTGGAGAAACTCTACCAGGTCATCGTCCCCTGCGATGTCGTCATCCACTTCGTCGGCCAGGGCGCCGGAGCGAAGGCCAATCCGAAAGCCGTCGAGGATTTCCTGAAGCGCTGCGAAAAACGCCGCCAAACCGGCGGGCGTGATTTCCAGACTTTCGCCCAGCAGGAGCTCGGCCTGAGCCGCGCGGAACTCGACCGCCTCAGCTACACCCAATGGGAGGCCGTCATCGCACTCTTCCTCGAGAAGCACTTCATGCCTGTGCAGGCCATGGGTCCGGTCAACGATGGACACCCCGATGGCAAGCCGCCGTTCCAGCCCACCGATGCCGACCGCACAGCACAGGAGCGCCATCTTGCCTGGCTCACTCGCACCGTCCGGCGATACCCGCAGATCGTGGAGGAAGCGAACGGCAGCTACCTCGAAGACGCCTTCCACAAAGTCGTGGGCTTCCTGCTTCGACTCCCGGCGACCAGCGGGTTCGCCGCCTGGCAGTCTTCGGCGGAGCAATTACAGCGGCTCTTTCCCGTCCAAAAGATCGCCGCTACCCGACTCGTCACCCGCCACACCACCGACCAACTCTACGGCCGCGACAAGGAACTCGCCCTGCTGGATGCCGCCTGGGCCGCGCGGGACACGGTGAATGTCCAGTGCGTCATCGCGTGGGGTGGCGTGGGCAAGACCGCGCTGCTCGCCCATTGGGTGCAGACCCGGTTTCGCAATGGCGGCTGGAAGGACGCCCAAGGCCGGCCTGATCCAGTCTTTTACTTCGACTGGACGTTCTACGACCAGGGCACGCGCTCGAGCCATTCAGAGCACGCCGGCGCCGCCAGCGTCGGCACTTTCTTCGTCGAAGGTCTGCGCCACTTCGGCGATCCCACGCCGGACCAGCCCGAACGCAAGGCCGAGCGCCTCGCGGCTCTCGTTCAGTCTCACCGCAGCCTTCTCGTGCTCGATGGCCTCGAGCCGCTCCAGTATCCGCACAATCACCCCAAAGCCGGGCAGATCACCGATCCGGACCTCGCCCAGTTTCTCCGCCTGCTCGCGCAGAAAAATCCGGGCCTCTGCCTCGTTTCAAGCCGCGAAGCACTCAGCGACCTCGGCGGCCACCTCGCCGCCAATGCCCCACAGCATGACCTCGACGACCTGCCGACCGCGTCCGCCATCGCCCTGCTGCGCAAACTGCAAATCACCGGCAGCGACGCCGAGCTCGCCAGCGCCGCCGCCGACTACCAGCACCACGCTCTTAGCCTCATCCTGCTCGGGCGCTTCCTCTTCATCGCCCGCGGCGGCGACATCCGCCGGCGCGACACCGTTACCATTGAGAAAGCCAACGACAAACGCACCGCGCAGACCCGCAGCGCCTGGCATGTGCTGGAGACGTACGAGCGTTGGCTGCAAGGCCCCGCCGGCAATCCCATCGACCTCCAGGCCCTGCGCCTCGTCGGCCTCTTCGATCGGCCTGCCCGCCCGGATTGCCTCGACGCCCTGCGCCAATCCCCGGCCATCCCCGGGTTGACCGACCGTCTCGTCCCGCTGGACCGGGACGACTGGAACATCGTGCTCCAGCGTCTGCACGAGGCTCACCTGATTCAGCTCAAGTTTCCGCCGCGCGACCCCGCCAGCCACGCCCCGAGTCCCGAGCCGCGCACCGTCGCCGTGGACGCTCATCCGCTCATCCGCGAATATTTCGCCCGACAGCTGAGGGACAAAGAACCCACTGGATTTAAGGACGCCCACTCCCGGCTCTTCGATCATTTGTGCCAGAGCACCGAGCATCAGCCCGACACCCTGGACGGCCTTCAGCCGCTCTACCAGGCCGTCGTCCACGGCTGTCTCGCTGGACGCCAGCAACAGGCGTGGGACGAGGTTTACGCTGCCCGCATTTTGCGAGGCCCCGAGGCGTTTAGTGCGCATAAACTCGGCGCCATTGGAGCGAATCTCGGGGCGGTGGCGGCGTTTTTCGACACCCCTTGGAGCCGCGTTTCGCTCAACCTATCCGAGACGGGCCAGGCATCGCTGCTCAATCAAGCTGGATTCCACCTCCGCGCCCTCGGCCGTCTCAACGAAGCGTTGGAGCCGATGCGAGCGGGCTTGAATTCGAACGTCAAAGCGGAGAACTGGCAACAAACAGCCATAAGTGCCTCCAACCTTAGCCAGTTGGAAGTGACGCTGGGGGAGTTGGCGTCCGCCGTGGCCGATGCCCGCCGCGCGGTCGACTTTGCAGACCGCATCGAGCCGCCAGACCTCTTCCAGCGCATAGGCAAACGGACAAGCGCCGCCGATGCGCTGCACCAGAGCGGGGAGCGCGAGGAAGCTAGGCGCCTTTTCGAGCAGGCTGAGGCGCTCCAACGCGAGGACCAGCCCCAGTTCGAGCTGCTCTACTCGTTACGGGGGTTTTCTTACTGCGACCTAATCCTCGCCCCCGCCGAATGCGCGTCGTGGCAGGAGAAAAAATCCGAAATCCGAAATCCGAAATCTGAAATTGAAGCCGCCCTTGCGGAAGCCGAGCGGCGGGCCACTCGGACACTGCCGATTGCCCTGCATAACAAATGGCTTCTCGACATTGCCCTCGACCACCTCACCCTGGCCCGGGTGGCGCTCTATCGGGCCATGCTTTTACCACGCCCGCCCTCTTCCTTTTCGCTCCAACCTTCGGCCACGGCGCTTGCCGCCCTGCGCAAAGCCAGCTCGCTCAACCACCTTCCGAATGCCCTGCTCACCGCCGCCGCATCGCATCATCTCGCGGGCGATGCGGTCACCGCCCGCGCCCTCCTCGACGAGGCCCAGCAGATCGCCGAACGCGGGCCCATGCCCCTGTTTCTCGCCGATGTGCACCTCCACCGGGCCCGGCTCGCGGGAAGAACCAAGCCCGAGTTCAGAGTGAAAAACTGGCCCGGCGTCGATCCGAAAGCCGAGCTCGCGAAGGCCCGCGCGCTCATCGAAAAACACGGCTACTGGCGCCGTCGCGAAGAACTCGCCGACGCCGACACGGCCTCCGCGCACTGGCTATGAACGCGCACTCGCCAAGTGGGGCACGCTCGCCGAGCACGCCGCAAGAATCGGGCGCTGCCCAAGAACCGCAAGGTAGGGCCCGCTCTCCGCAGCGGGCCGCCGGTGCGGACAGCCGGACGGACAGCCGGCTGGCGGCGGAGCGCCAGCCCTACCCGCGTCCGCGGTTCATGGCCCGTGAGCAGGTCCGTAAGGAACACGCAGCTCTCCACGAACCAACCCTCCGGGGTGCACCCGTCCTCGGGCGCAGAACTGTGCATGGTTCCATTGGTTGGGACAATCCCGGCCCTCAAGTCGTGCTTACGTTTCTGCGAACGAGGACGTCCGCACCCCGGGTTCACGGTCTCAACCCACGTCCACTTTGGAGGTCTCGCCCATCCGTGAACCTCGGAATTGGAAATTTGAAATCGGCAAACGGCTATTGGGAGTTGGGCAGTCCGGCGCACTCAATATCCAATTCCAAATTTTCAATCAGAAATGCCCAATGCCCTCCACCTCGGTTCGCGGCCCAAACTCACGACCCTTCTACAGCTCTCGCCTACCCATGAACACCGCCTCGCACACTTCTTCGCCGCCGCCCATCCCGCTCGTCGTCCAGCTCGGCTTCGTCGGCTCGCGCCAACTCGTCGATGCCGCCGCGCATCCCGGCGTGGATCCGGCGCGGTTCGCGGACGCCCTCCAGCCGTTGCTCGTAGCGCGGCTGGCCGGCTTGCCCGGTGACCTGGGTCTGGACGCACAGCGACATCCCGTGTGCGGCGTCTCGTCGCTGGCCATCGGCGGCGACACGCTCTTTGCGCGAGCCTGCCAGACACTCGGCTGGCCGCACCGCGTTTTCCTGCCCCAGTTTCGCGAGAATTTCCTCGCTGCCACCAGCTCCGACGGCAAACCGGACTTCACTGCGGCCGAAGCTGCCACCGCCCACACCCTGCTCGCCGCCTCGAACGTCATCCAGGAACACGTCGCCAGCGGCTCGCCCGATCGGCGCGAGCGCTTCGAGGACGTGAACCTGGAACTCATCCGCGTTTGCGACTTGCTTGTGGTGCTGGTCCGGGCCGGAGCCGCCGGCCAGCCCGGCGGCTCGCTGGACACGATCGATCATGCCGTGGCCTGCGAACGCACGGTCTTGGAACTGCGCGTGACCGTGAACGCCGCCGGCCATCCACAACTGGAACCCGACGTCTGGCATCACCGCCGGGCCTTCACTCCGCCCGCGCTTCCTCACGAACTTGCCGCCCTGCAGAGTGGCCTGACCGGCCTCCCGCCGGTCGCAGATTACTGCAATGCGCTGAAAACGTTCACCAGCCACACCTCACAACAGCGCCAGACCTTCTTCAAACGCGCTGCCTTGTGGGTGGTGGGCACTCACGTCGTGGCGACGCTCTGCGCCGTGGCGGCCCTCAAGCTGGCTGACAGCCCGCTGGTGCCGTCGGTGCTCGGGCTGGAAATTCTGCTGCTCGCCGTCGGCTTGCTGGTGCATGAAGCGCTCCACGGCGGAAAATTGATCCACTCCCTGCGTCGGCTGCCCGGCCTGGGCCGGTTGAATGGCCTCGCCCACGCCGTGCAGGTCTGGGCCATGTCACGGCTCGCGTCCGAATGTGCCCGCTCCACGCTCGCTCTGGGCGACATCCCTGCGCCCTTGGGACATCTCTTCGCACTCCCGCTGCCCAACGCGCTCCGCCCGGTCTTGCGCACACTGAACGTTCTCCATCTCCGCGCTACCCATGCGCTGCCTCCGAAGCCCTGGACCACCCGGCGCGATGATTACCTGCACGGCCGCATCTTTCGGGTGAAAAAGGAGAAGGACCCGGGCCAGGTCCGTTATTACCTGCGGGAACTCCGCAAAGCCCACCGGCACTACGGCTGGGCGCGCGCGGCGTTTTTAACGGGCTCGATCGGGGCGTTTGTGGCCACGACCAGCAAGCTTCTGATCTCGAGCCATTGCGTCCGGGTGCCGGAGAATTGGCATGGCGCAGTCGCCGCCGGGTTGGGTGCGCTGGCCATCCTGCTGCCGGTGCTGGCCGTCGCCGCGATGTCGCTCGCGGCGGCCTATGACCTCGAAGCCCGGGCCCACACCTACCGCGAGATGCTGCACTTCCTCCGCGCCCAGCGCCGCCGCCTGCGCCGCGCCCCCACTGAACATGCCTTCCGCCGCTTCGCCCTCGAAACCGAAGCCCGCCTCCTCGGCGAAAACGTGGCCTGGCACGCCCGCCGCGCCTTCACCAGCATCGCGTGAAAGAACCGATGAAACGCGAAATCCTTCAGTTTCGCCACGGCGAAGACCTTGCCTTGGGGTCTGCTGGTAAGCTATGGGACAGGTGTTAGCCACCATGATTTCCGCGTTTCGCATTTTCATTTCCTGCGTCAGCGCGGAATTCCGCGGTTACCGAACCCGGCTGCGGGAGGCACTAACTTCCTCCGCCCGCGAAATAAAAATTCAGGAAGATTTCCACGACGGTGCCGGTACCCTTCTACAGAAACTCGATCACTACATCACGCGGTGTCAGGCCGTCATTCACCTTGTGGGAAGCTCGACCGGCGAAAAAGTGAAAGCGGCGGAAGTCCGATGGCTTCTCCGAAACTACGGGGACTTTGCTGCAATCATGCCCGAACTCGCCCACTGTCTCGACCCGAACACTTGCCCCTTCACCTACAGTCAGTGGGAATGCTTCCTCGCCCTCTACCATCGGGTGCCGTGTTTTATTTATCGCGCGAGCGAGAAGAGCGAGCGTGAGACCGGCTGGGTCGAAGAGGCGGCGGCCATCGCGGCACAGGCGGAGCATCTGAACCGCTTGCGTTCGCTGGGGCAGGATCGGCGTATCATGGATTTTGCCGATGCCCGCGACGTCGCTCTGCGCTTTCTGAACGCTTATTTCTCAGAAGGAGGACAAGCGCCCGCAAACATCGTCAGCCCAGTCTTCTGGCCCGGGGTCATTCATCCCGCTGACTATGCGCTGGCCGACCGAACGGTGGAGTTCGGGGAGTTGTGCTCCCTGCTGCAGAATGACTCGCCTCACCGGCTGCTTGGCGTTCACGGCCCGTCTGACCGCGGCAAGAGCGCTCTGCTTACCGAGTTCTTCCAGTTTGCGCGTACCCAACCGGGTATTCTGGCCGCCTATGCTGAATTTAAGAACACGCTACCCTTGTCCGAAGTTTTGCAGGACCTTCGCCGCGACCTAAACGCCGTGCGATTTCCCCGCTTCGATCGCTTACGGGATTCTGGTCCAACCGAAATGCTGCGGCAGGCATTCCTCTTGGACTTGGAGGATTGCGGTCACCCGGTCGTTTTGATTCTCGATGCTTTTGAACAATCCACCGACGAGGCAAGCCAGTGGGTGCTGACCCGCCTGTTGCCACTTTGCGACACGTATGGCGGCATCCGTGTAGTCCTGGGTGGAAAGACCTTTCCCGACCTCCAAGCGAATCGCCGCCTTGCCCCTCGCGTGCGGTGTTTCGAGCTTCCGCCCATCCGGGACGCTGCGCATTGGTGCGATTACGGACGGCGGGTGCTGGGTCTGGCCCCGGACAAACTTCCGGACGACCACATCGGCACTCTGGTCACAGCCGCCCAGGGCAGCCCGCGCGTGGTCAGCACGCTGCTCAGCAACTTTAAAGCCGGTACCGGTTGCGCATGAACTTCGCCGAACAGATCGCCCGGATTCAGTCGGCCGCATCGGACCCGCGGCAGCTCGCCCTCGCAGTGCTGGAAATCGTCCTCGATTCCAAGCCGCCGGAGCTGCGCCGCGCCCTTGAGGCTGCCGCTGTACTGCGCTGGTTCGACGAAGACTCTCTGGGCAAAGTTCTCGATCAGGATTTGAGAGCCCGTGCCCGTCACTGGCTGGAAATGCTCAAGCGCCTGAGCGCCGTCGAGCCGGCCTCCGGGCGGAAAGGCTGGAACCTCCACGAGACCACCCGCCGCGCTCTGCGGGAACAGCTCCAGGTGCAACGGGCGAACCGCATAGCCGAACTGGCGCGCCGAGCCTGCGAAGCGTTCCAGGGACCGAGCTTTTCTGAACGCATCGAATCGGCGTACCACCTTGCACTGGCGAATCCCACCGGGTGCAGCCTCGTCCTGCGTTCGCTTAATTTCGACCTCCAGGCAAACCCGGAGCAAGGCTTGGCATTTGCGGCCGCGTTGCGCGAATACCTGACTCAGGACATCTGGCCCGCTGCCACTCGAGGCTGGGCTGCGTACTTCGCTGCGGCGAACCGACAGCATTACCGTCCCATTCAGGCGACCCTCCAGGACGCCGAAACCTCACTGGCCTGTTTTGAGGCTTGTGCTCTGGAGGAAGGCATCGCCTGCGCCGGCGCTCTGTTAGGTGATGCTCATTTTCAACGAGGCTTGACGGGCGACGCAGACAAGACCTTGGGCCATTATCAGCGAAGCCTCGATGTCCGCGAACGGGTGCTCCTGGCGAATCCGGACTCCGCGCAGGCAGCCCGCGACGTCTCCGTGAGCTTGAACAAACTTGCAGACTTTCTGGCCAGGAGAGGCATGCCGGGCGATGCGGACAAGGCCTTCGCATATTACAACCGCGATTCTGAAATCAGTCAAAGGCTGCTCGCAACCAACCTGGAGTCAGCGCAGGCGGCCCGCGATGTTTCCGTTAGCTTGAACAATCTGGCGGACTTTCTCGCCATGCGGGGCTTGCCCGGTGATGCTGAGAGCGCCTTTGGCCATTATCAGCGCGGCCTCGAAGTCCGCGAACGCCTGCTCGCATCCAACTTGGAGTCGGCGCAGGCGGCCCGCGACGTCTCCGTGAGCTTGAACAAACTGGCGGACTTCTTGGCGAGGCGAGGCAAGTCGGGCGACACAGACGACGCCTTGGGCCAATACGAGCGCAGTCTGAAGATCAGCGAACGGCTGCTGGCGGCAAACCCAGAGTCGGCGCAGGCAGCCCGTGACGTCTCCGTGAGCTTGAACAAGCTGGCGGACTTACTGGCGATACGAGGTCTGTCGGGCGATGCCGACCAGGCCTTGGGCCATTACCGGCTCAGTTTGGAAGTTCGGGAACGTCTACTCGCGGCCAACCCGGAGTCGGCCCAAGCGGCGCGCGACGTCTCCCTAAGCTTGAATAGGCTAGCGGACCTTATGGCGAGGCGAGGCTTGCCGGGTGACACCGATAAGGCCTTAAGCCATTACCAGCGCAGTCTGGCAATCAGCCAACGGCTGCTCGCAGCGAACCCAGAGTCGGCGCAGGCGGCCCGCGACGTCTTAGTGAACTTTAACAAGCTATCGGACTTTCTGACGAGGCGAGGCTTGCCAGGCGACGCGGACAAGGCCATGGGCCACAACCAACGAAGTCTAGAGATCAGCGAACGCCTGCTCGTGGCCAATCCAGATTCGGCGCAAGCGGCCCGCGACGTCTCGGTGAGCCTAATCATGATGGCCGACTTTCTTGCGAGGCGAGGCTTGCCAGGCGACGCAGACAAAGCCTTGGCCCATTACCAGCGCAGTCTGGAAGTCAGCGAACGCCTGCTCGTGGCCAATCCAGATTCGGCGCAGGCGACCCGCGACGTCTCGGTGAGCTGGAACAAGCTGGCCGACTTTCTGGTGAGGCGGGGCTTGCCAGGCGACGTGGACACGGCCTTGGGCCATTACCAGCGCAGTTTGGAAGTCCGCGAACGCCTGCTCGTGGCCAATCCAGATTCGGCGCAGGCGGCCCGCGACGTCTCGGTGAGCTGGAACAAGCTGGCCGACTTTCTGGCGAGGCGCGGCTTTCCAGGTGACGCGGACATGGCCTTGGCCCATTACCAGCGCAGTCTGGAAGTCAGCGAACGCCTACTCGTAGCCAACCCGGAGTCGGCCCAGGCGGCCCGCGACGTGTCGGTGTCCATCGAGCGTATGGCGAAGATGCGAGTTCGGCAGGGCAATGCTGCAGGGGCGCTGGCCGAACAGGAGCGCGCGCTGGGCATCGCGCGAAAGCTGTGGGAGTATGACTCGTCCTACGAAATCGGCCGGACGCTGGCCATCTCCTTGTTGCTCGCGGGCCAATACGCTGAAGCGGCGGGCGATGCGTCCAAAGCCAACCGGCATTTTGCCGAATGCTTTGCCCTCCTGGACAAGTTCTTCCGCCAAGGCGCGCCGCTCGATGCCTCGCTGCGCGCACTTCACACGGAGTTAAAGTCGATGGTCAGCGGGCCGCAGTAAGGGCTGGCGAGTCGGTCCCACGGTGCCGCCACCGCTTTGGGGTCCGAGGACTGACAAAACGCGCTTCTGTCAATAACCCGTCAAAATCCGGTCAATCGATCTCGAACAACCTTGGATTGCCAGCGTGGGCGGCTTGGGGTCTGCTCAACGCGTGATCGATTCCCTCGACGAGAGCTCCAGCGGCACGCCCGCGGATTTGAAGAAGGCGCGGCGAAAAAAAGCGTCGACCGCCGACCTGAGCCGTCTCGATCGGCTGCCGCCCCATTCGGCGGAGGCCGAGCAGGGCGTGCTGGGCTGCGTGCTGCTCTCGCCCAACGATTGCCTCGGCGATTGCATTGAGAAGCTCAAGGCCGGCCCCGAGGTTTTTTACGACCTGCGCCATCGCACGATCTACGAAGGGCTGATCGAGATGTATGAGCAGAAGGACGCGATCGATCTGATCACCGTCCAGCAACGCCTGAAGGACAAGAACCTGTTGGAAGGCGTGGGCGGGTTGACTTACCTGGCGTCGCTCCCGGACGCCGTGCCATCGGCGGCGAATCTCGAATACTACCTGGAGATCGTCCGCGAGAAATTCGTTTTGCGCCGCATGATTGCGACGTGCACGGACGTCGTGACGCGGGCGTTTGAGCATCAGGGCGACGTGGATTCGTTGTTGGACGAGGTTGAGCGGGACGTTTTGCGGATGAGCGGGGAGCGGGTGGCGGCGGGCAACCGGACGATGAAGGACCTGGTGCACCAGGCGATTCACACCATCGAGGAGTATCACCAGCGTCAAGGGAAGCTGGGCGGGCTGGGGACGGGGTTTGTGGATTTGGACAAGATGACGGACGGCTGGCATGAGGGGGAGATGATCGTGATTGCCGCGCGGCCTTCGATGGGCAAGACGTCGCTGGCCATGAACATGGCGGAGCATGTGGCGGTAAACCTGAACCTGCCGGTCGGCGTGTTCAGCCTGGAAATGACGGGCGAGTCGTTGGTCATGCGGTTGATGGCGTCGCTGGCGCGGGTCAACTCGCGGAACATTCGGGACGGGTTTTTATCCGAGCGGGACTTTGCCAAGCTGACGACAGCGGCGGGAAAACTGGCCAAGGCGCCGTTGTTCATTGACGACGCGAGCGGGCTTTCGATCCTGCAACTGCGGGCGAAGGCGCGGCGCATGCATCAGCAGTATGGCATAAAGCTTTTCGTCATTGACTACCTCCAGTTGCTCCATTCTACTTCGCGCCGAGCCGACAACCGACAGCAGGAAATCGCGGATATCTCCAACGGAGTCAAGGCACTGGCGAAGGAACTGAGGGTTCCGGTCATCGTTCTCAGCCAGCTCAATCGCGAGATGGAGAAGGAGAAAAACCGCAAGCCGCGGATGTCGGATCTGCGGGAGTCCGGGTCCATCGAACAGGACGCGGACGTGGTGGCGATGCTTTATCGGCCGGCGGCGGATGACGACGAAGGGCCGAGCCCGGATCAGGAAGCGGCGCCGGTGAACCTTTTGATTGCGAAGCAGCGCAATGGTCCGACAGGTGACGTGAACCTGACTTTTATTAAATCGTGCACGCGGTTCGAGAACGCCGCCAAGATCAGTGGTGAAGACATTCCGTCGGATGCTTAAACGGCGGGGGTCGTCGCTGGTCTTTGGCTGCGTCGTCTGGTTCACCCTCTGCGGCGGTGCGGCCCTCACGCCACAGGCTGCCCACGCCCAGCTCGGTCCCGCCGCCGCGCCCACCATCGTCAGCATCACCGTCAGCAACGTCGGCCCCGAGACCGTGAGCGAGGCCATCGTCCGCGCCAACATCCGCCTCAAGGTCGGCGAGTCCTACAACTACAACTCCGTCAACGACGACGTGAAGAACCTGGTCGCCACCGGGTATTTCTTCAACGTGCGCGTGCTCGAGTCGCACGCGCCCGAGGGCGTCAACCTGATTTACCTCGTCCAGGGCCGCCTGAAGCTGACGGACATCCTCTTCACCGGGAACAAAAAGTTTCGGACCTCGAAGCTGCTCAAGAAGGTCTCGAGCAAGATCGGCCAGCCGATCGACGAGCGGAAGCTCTTCAACGACGCCCAGGAGATCAAGAAGCTGTACGAGAAGTCCGGCTACCCGAAGACCGAGGTCAAACCGGTGCCGCACCCGGACGAACGTTCGGGACGCGCCACCGTCACGTTCGAGATCAAGGAAAGTCCCAAGGTCCGGATCGGCGATGTCCGGTTCGTCAACGCGGACGCCTTTTCCCAGCGCAAGCTGCGCAAGTCGATCAAGACCCGCCGCTGGTGGTGGCTTTCCTGGCTGACCCAATCCGGGAGCCTCAAGGAAGACGAACTGGAGGACGACAAGGAGCGCCTCGCGGAATTTTACCGGGACGCCGGCTACATCGATTTCGATCTGGGGGAAGTCCGCCAGCTCAAGACGGGTCCGCGCCGGGTGGACCTCGAGTTTGTGGTGTCGGAAGGCAGGCAGTACAAGGTCGGCGCCGTCGACTACAAGGGCGTCAAGCTCTTCCCGACGAACGAGGTGGCGAAGAGCCTGAAGATGGGCGTGGGCGAGACCTTCACGCCGAAGGGCCTGAACAAGGATACCGAGGCGATCACGGATCTGTATGGCGCCAAAGGCTACATCGACGCCCGCATCGTTCCCCGCAAGAGCCCGAACACCCAGACGGGCACGATGGACCTGAACTACGACATCGAGGAAAAGGAGAAGGTCTACATCGAGAAGATCGAGATCAAGGGCAACACCAAGACGAAGGACAAGGTCATCCGCCGCGAGCTTTCGGTCGCGCCGGGCGAGCCATTCGACATGGTCAAGGTGAAGCGCAGCAAGGCGCGCCTGCAGAACCTGAACTTCTTCGAGGAACAGTTTGGCGTCGACAGCCAGCCGGAGCCGACGGACGTGCCCAACCGCCGGAACCTGGTGGTTTCGGTGAAGGAGAAGAACACGGGCAATCTGCAGGTGGGCGCCGGGTTCACCTCGATTGACAGCCTCCTTGGTTTCGTCGAGGTCACGCAGGGCAATTTCGACCTGTTCAACTGGCCGAGCTTCCAGGGGGCCGGGCAGAAGGCCCGACTGCGCCTGCAGGTGGGCGCGGAGCGCCGCGATGCCATCGCCAGCTTCGTGGAGCCGTGGTTTCTGGAACGCAAGCTCGAGTTCAGCACGGACGTCTATCATCGCGAGCTCAACTTCGTCAGCCGCAGCGACACCTACAGCGAAACGGAGACGGGGATGCGGCTCGGCCTGCGCCGGGCGCTGGGCAGCGACTTTTTGATCGGCGGCATCTCCTACACGCTGGAGAACATCGACATCAACCTGAACCCGCACCTGCACGGGGACATCACGGTCTTGACGAATGACGCGTTTGGCCGGCCGGTGATCGGGCGGGTGCCGCGCAATGTGTCGGAGGAGATCGCGAGCGAGGCAGGCGGGCGGCTGGTTTCGAAAATGGGCGTTTCGTTGACCTACGACACCCGCAACAGCTACCTGCTGCCGACGAAGGGCCAGCGCACGGAGTTCCGCGCGGAGGTCGCCGGCGGCCCGTTCGGAGCCGACGTCGACTTCTACAAGCTCGAGCTGCGGCACGCGCGCTACATCCGCGGGTTTTGGGAGGGGCACCTGCTGGAGTTGCTGGCGCGAACCGGCGTGACGGAGCCGTACGGCACGTCCGATCGGGTTCCCCTGTTCGATCGCTTCTTCCTCGGCGGCCTGGAGTCCCTGCGCGGCTATCGCTATCGCGACATCGGGCCGCGGGATGAGTTCCGGGAGCCCCTCGGTGGCGACACTTACTGGTTCGGCACGGCGGAGTACAGCGTCCCGATCATTGAACGCGTGCGCGTGGCCGGGTTCTATGACATTGGCATGGTGTATCGCGACTCATACCACTGGGACTTTTCCCGCTATGCGGACAACTGGGGCCTGGGCATTCGCCTGAACCTGCCGATCGGCCCGCTGCGCCTCGATTACGGCATTCCCATTCACAATTCCTCGGGCAAGGCGGGCAGTGGCAAATTCCAGTTCAGCGCTGGTTACACCCGCGACTTTTAGCCGACCGAACTGCATCCATCTATGAAGACCAGCGTTGTGTCCCTCGGATCCTCTCAATTCCGCCCCGGGCCGGCCGGCACGAATCCCTCGCGTCGCACCCGTGGAGCCGCCGGCGCCATCGCGTTCCTCGCGATCCTGCTCGCCGGGGGCCCGACGTTCGCCGCCGAGCAGAAGATCGCCACCGTGGAGATGAACCGGATCTTCGAGAACTATTACAAGACGAAGCTGGCCAACGTGACGTTGCGGGACGAAGCGAGCGGCCTGCTCAAATCGCGCAAGGACCTCGTCGAGGATTACCAGAAGGCGGGCGACGACTACAAAAAGGCGCTCGAGGAAGCCAACAATCAGGCGCTGTCGGCCGACGAACGCGAAAAACGCAAAAAGGAAACCGAGGGAAAATTGCTCAAGGTGAATGACCTTCGCCAGCAGCTCGAGCAGTTCGAAAAGTCCGCGACCAGCCAGCTCGAGGAACGTCAGCGGATCGCCACGGAAAAGATTGTCGCCGAAATTCGCGCGGTCATTTCCAACCAGGCCAAAGCCCGCGGCATCACGCTTGTGCTCGACAGCGGCGTGGTCGGCCCCAGCAAGACCGGCGTCGTGCTCTACAATTCCGGCGACCATGACCTGACGGATTCCGTGCTGAAGGAAATCAACGCCAACGCGCCCGCCGATCTTCCATCGGACGACAAGAAGCCCGAGGAAAAGAAGTAGCCGCACCCACCGGTCCGCCTGTGAACTCATCTCCCTCCATCGCGCGACCAATCCTGGGTGGATCTTCCGTCCTGCTTGCCGCCGCCGCCGTTGTCACCTTCGCCGCCCCCTTCGGCGGGCGCGCCGATGCGCCCGACGCCTTTGCGCGCTTGCCGCTCTGGTTTGAACCAAACACGGGGCAGGCGGATCCCCGTTTCTCCTACGTCTCCCAGGGCGCCGGCCACGCGATCTATATCGGGGCCACCGAAACCCTCGTGGCCATTCCCGATGCGCCCCGGGCCACCCGACCGAGCGCCGGCGACATCGTCAGCCTCGCCGTTTCCACCACCACGCTCACCCCGAACGCCCGCTGGCTGAGCTTTCGTTTGCTGGACGGCAATCCCAAAGCGCACGTAGGCGCCGCGCAGCCCGTCCCGGGGCAGGTCAATCACATCCACGGCGGGCCCGCCGAATGGGTTGCCAATGTGCCGACCTTCGGACGGGTCTGTCTTGAAGACGTCTATCCGGGCATCGGCCTCGTTTACTACGGAAACCAGTCCCGGTTCGAATACGATTTCGAAGTCGCGCCCGGAGCGCGGCCGGAGCACATCGCGTGGCAGATTGAAGGGGCCGACCGCCTGGAGCTTGAGGCCGAGGGCGACCTCGTGCTGCATGCGGGGAGCGGATCGTTCCGGCAACATCGACCGGTCGCTTACCAGACCATCAACGGATCCCGGCGTCCGATCGACGCCCGGTTCGTGGTGGGCGCTTCGAATCGCGTCACCTTTGCCCTTGGCGCTTACGATCCCACCGTCGCCCTGGTCATCGACCCGGAGCTAAGCCTGGATTTTTCGACCTATCTGGGCAGCCCCAAGGCGACGCGGGCCTGGGCCGTTGCCGCCGATTCGGCCGGCTATGTCTACGTGGCCGGAGACACCTTTGCGCCGCCGAAGGGCGTGCCGGCCGCGGGTTCGCTGACCAATTTCAACGGCGGCTCCAAATATGGCGGCGATGCCTTCGTGGCGAAGCTGGCTCCCCACGGCACTCAGTTTGTCTACTTCACGTACCTGGGCGGCAGCTCGATCGAGGTGGCCAACGCGATCGCCGCGGACGCGGCCGGCGCGGCTTACGTGACCGGCGTCACGGTCTCGACCAACTTTCCCGTCTACCCGGCCCTGGGTGCATTGCAGCCCGCCATCGCGGGCACCAACATCGCGGACTTCAACACGCCGCACGCCGACGCGTTCGTCACCAAGCTGGACGCGGCCGGCCTGCCCGTTTACTCGACCTACCTCGGCGGCGAGCTGGATGACGCGGCGCTTGGCATCGCCGTCGATGCGCTCGGGCAGGCCCATGTGACCGGCTACACTGAGTCCGGCCTTTTTTTCCGCGTGACCAACGAGGTCCGCACGGCCATCTGCACGAATGTTTTTCTGACCAACGTGATCTGCGGCGCGGAGAAGGTGATCACCAACGTGACGACCGCCCGATTGCTCGTCCCGGTGCAGGCGGTGACCAACGTGACGCGGCAGCAGTATTCCCGGACGGAGCCCAAAGTTCTGACGAATGAAGTCTGGAGCGTCGTGACCACCATTCTGCACGGGTCCGAAAAGGTGACGGATGGTTTCCCGTTGGTGAACGCGGTCCAGACGAATAACGCGGGCGGCCAGGACATTTTCGTGGCCAAGCTGAGCGCGAGCGGAGGGTCGCTGCTTTACTCCACCTATCTCGGCGGCGCGCTGAGCCACGATTTCGGCACGAGCATCAGCCTGGCGGCAGACGGCTCGGCCATCATCGGGGGCGTGGCGGACGAAGCGGATTTTCCAGTCACCAACGCGTTGCAATCGACGTTTGGCGGCGGGCGCGATGCCGTGGCGTTCCGGCTGGATGCATCCGGAGGCGGACCCATCTACTCCACGTATCTCGGCGGCTCGGCGGCAGACATTGGCACCGCGGTCGCGGCGGGTCCGGATGGCAGCGCCTATGTGGTCGGCTCGACGGCCTCCCGGGATTTTCTCTCGACCGCCGGCCGGCTGCGTCCGGGCGGCGTCTCGCGCTCGACGGACGCCGGCGCGAACTGGACATTGCGCAGCTCGGGCCTGACGCATACCGGCATCCGTGTGCTGGTGGTGCACCCCACCGTGACGAGCACGATTTACGCCGGCACACCCCGCGGCGTCTTCCAAAGCCTCGACGCGGGCGCGAACTGGACGTCCACCAGCGAGGACGTGGCCGCACGGGACATCACCGCGTTGGCCGTGAATCCCCTGGCGTCATCGATTCTATACGCGGCCGGGCCGGAAGGATTCTTCCGCAGCGACGATGCCGGTTCCACCTGGATCGCCCTGGGCAGCGGACTGCCGCTGAGCGGCGTCAACTCGCTCACGGTCGATTTGGTCAACCCCGACAAGCTCCACGCCGGAACCCGGGTGGGTTATTACGTGAGCACGAATCGCGGAACGAATTTTGTCCGGTCGGGCCAGGGCCTGAAGAGCCGCGTGGTTCACCAGTTGGTGCTGACCGCGGCCGATTCCTCGCTGCTTTATGCCGGCACGGATGGCGGTGTGTATCAAAGCACCAATGCCGGAGTGGACTGGCGCGCGGTGAACACGGGTCTCGCCACCCGGCGCGTGCTCGGGCTGGCCATGAGCCCCACGGCGACCTCCACGCTGATCGCCGGGACGGCTAAAGGGATTTACCGCACGACCGACGCGGGCTTGACCTGGGCGCCGCAAACCAACGGCCTCGGCCGCCCGCAGATCAACGCCGTGGCTTACGACCCGTCCAACGCCGCCGTAGTTTACGCCGGCGCCACCAATGGAGTCTTCCGCAGCGCGGACGGAGGCGTGACCTGGTCCAGCGTCACCAACGGCCTGCTCGCGCGCGACACGATCGCGCTCGTGATCGATCCGCTCAGCCCAACGACCCTTTACGCCGGCGCCCGCGGGACGAATTATTCCGGCGGCACCAACGACGCGTTTTTGGTCAAGCTGCGCCCGGACGGCCTCGCCCTGGATTATGGGTTTACGTTCGGCGGCACCAAAACGGACGAAGCCCGGGCCGTCGCGGTGGACGGTGACGGCAGCGCATTTGTGGCGGGCTGGACCATGTCGCGCAACTTCCCGGTCGTGGGGCCCGTGCCCGGCACGCGTTGGCAGGGCACGAATGCCGGACGCTCGGACGCATTCGTGGCTCAATTCGATCCCACGGGATCTTCGAACGTGTTTTCGATTTTCCTCGGCGGCAAGGGACGGGACACCGCCACGGGCCTGGCCCTCGATGGACAGGGCGGCCTTTACGTGGTGGGCACCACGACTTCAGCCAATTTTGTCACCACCAACGCCCTCCAACGCACGCGCGTGGGGGTGAAGGAGAACGCGTTCATTTCGAAGTTTGTCGTGGAAGCTCCGGCGGGAGCGCCCGGAGCCGGATTGGAGATGCGCCGGAATCCCGGCCCCGAACTGCCGTTTCCGCCGACCCCACAAGCTCGTTGATGCCCGGCTCGCGGAGGCGCGCGCCAGCGGCCTGCTAAAGTTCCTCTGTCTTCTTGAACGGCAGGCCGCGCTCCCCATTGAACAGGTTGCGAAGGCGCCGGTCCCGGGAACCCTCGGGGCGGCGGATGATCTCAGGAGCCACGCGATTGCCGATTTCGCGACGGGCGCGGCGTCCAGCAAGCCAGTTTTCCCAGGTGATGGGGCGGCCCTTAGGAATTATAGGGACTTGGTTTTCCGAGTTCATGGGCGACTTCGCCAACGAGTTCCACGAGCGCAGGCACGATACGATATTCAGGCAGATCGGCAAGCCGCCGAACTTCCAGCCAATCGATTTCCACCTGGCCCGCCAAGCCCACCGCCGCCAACTTGCGAGCGCAGTGCTCAGCGTTTTGATCGGGCTGCGGATAGACCGAAATCAAGACGCGCTCCACCAGCAGATCTTCGGGGCTAACCAGCCGCACTACGCCGTAGGCGGCGTCCAGTTCGTCGAACGGTGTTGTCGACAGGGTTTCCACTTCGCCCAGAAGGTCGACAAAGTTGCCCGCGACCTGCCAGCTTCGCGGTCCGCCTTGTGCCTTGAGTTGCCCCATCAAGTCCTGGCGGGTGCGGATGTCCAGCCGCCGCGGGGAGATGAGGCAAAGGTCGAGGTCGCCAGAAACGTAAGCGCCTTCGGTGTAAAACTCGATGGCCGAGCCACCCACCACCACGAGCTCGATGCCGCGTTCGCGGAAAACTCCGGACACGAGGCTCGCCAGTTTCAGATGCTTCAACGTCGGATCGTTCTCAGCAGAAAGATCCGCCAGAGCCGCCTGAATCTTATCCGCATTCACCAGGCAAGTCTGCTTGAGCGGTTCGCTTTTGACGAGGGTCAAAGCGGGGGCCCGGGGCCGGGCGGGCCGGCCTCAAGCGCGTCTGCGGAAACGCTCCGGAAGCACCGCTCACGGCACACCTGGGTCAGCGCACGATGGTCGGGGTGATGAAAATCACCAGCTCGGTCCGGCGCTTACTGTCGAACACGCCGCGGAAGGGGTAGCCCAGGATCGGAATGTCGCCAAGGATCGGGACTTTCCGCTGGGATTTGTAGCGTTCGTTCTGAATCAAGCCGCCGATCACGACCGTACTGCCCTCGCGGATCCGCACCAACGACGAGGCCTGCTTGATGTCGACCTCGGGCGCGGTCGAATTGTCCGGGCCGTTCACGGTATCCACCAGACGCGTGATGACCGGCGAAATGTCCATCGTGACCCAGCCGTCCTCCGCGATCTGCGGCGTCAGGGAAAGCACCGTGCCGATCGTGATCGTCTGGATGGAAACATCCGTGGTCGTCTGGGCCGGCCCGGTGCCCGTGGTGACCACGGTCGATTGCCGGAAGAACGGCTTGTCGGTACCGACCTTAATCAGGGCGGCCTGGTTGTTGAGCGTGCGGATGCGCGGTTGAGAGACCACTTCCAGCTGGCCCTGCTCCTTCAACGCGTCGATCACGACCTTCGTTTGGTCCTTGGTGATGGCCAGCGAGAGCGCCGGCGCGCCCGGTGTCAGGCCGCCGATCGGGCTGTCCACCGTCAGGCGCGAGCTCGGGATTCCGACCGGCAAGCCGCCGCTGGAGATGGCCCATTTTTCGAGGCTGCCCATCACGTTTTGCCAGTCGATGCCGAAGTGGAATTCGTCGTCGAAGACCACCTCGAAGATCTGCGCTTCGATGTCGACCTGAAGATGGATGCTTTTCTTGATCTCCTTCAGGTAATCACCGATTCGGTCCACGTTCTGTTTCTGGTCGGTCACCATGATGCTGCCCACCGTGCGGTTGATGGCCATCTTGCCGACCGGCGACAACAATGTCTTGAGCTGTTCGTCCAACTCCTCCCAGAACCGGACGCTGTCGCTCTTGCTGATGGAAACGCTCGCGCCATCGCCGCCGCCGCCCGCACCCGCCGCGCCGCCCGCCGCGGTCGCGCCGCCCGTGGACGCGGCGCCGCTTGAACCGCCGGAGCCGGAGCCGGAGCCGGACGTGATGGTGGCCGCGGTGCTGCCATTGCCGGTTCGCGTCAGCCGGATGTAGTCCACATTGAAGAACGAGGTCTTTATGCGCTTCACCCGGATGAGCCCCTGGTCGACCTCGGCGAAGAACCCAAAGGTGTCGACGATCGCGTCCATGGATTTCTCGAGCGTGAGATCGTGAAAATCGACCGTCACTTTCCCGGAGATGTCGGGGTCGGGAACGATGTTCAGCTGGTGGTTGCGGGCGAAGAGCGCGAGGGCGTCTTTGACCTCCAAATCCTTCGCTGAAAACGAATACAATTTCTGGTCCGGCGGTGGGCCCGCTTTCATCCGGCTGGCCGCGCTGAGGCTGAGGTTCGTGCCGGGAACGGCTTCCGGCGGCGGCTGAAAGGCGGACGCGGGCGCGGGCGCGATCGGGCTGGACAGGCGGGGCGGGGCGGATTGGTAGAGATGGTTGGTGGAGGACACGATCCAACCTGTTTGCGGCGCGTTGGCCGCCTCGGGAGTCTTGCAGCCAGGGGCCAACAGGATCAACAGCCCGGCCAGGAGGCGGGACCACGGCGGCGCGGCCGTCTGCGAGCGGACGGAGAAAAGCGATCGTTCAATCAATCTCATGGCAACACTCATTTGGCGGTGGAGGCAATTGGCGAGGTCTGGCGATTCGGGTAGATGGCGGCCGTGACCGCTCCCGCGGGGCCATGCAAGCGGACCTGATCGGGCAGGATGGCCTCCACTCGGTATCCTTCAATCTGGTCGCCGGCGGCCACCACGCGCTGGTTGATCACCGCAAGGGCCCGGTCGCCGTCGATGCTGATCGCCTGAACCGTGAAAGTTGGGGGCGTCGGCGCGACCGGTGGCGCCACGGAATTGGTGGGGAGCAACACGCTGGGCCCGGAGCCGAACGGATCGCGAAGCCTGGCCGTCCCCGCCCCCCAATCACGCCAGTTGGAAAAATTCGTCGCGACCCGGAGTGAAGTCCGGATGGGGAACGTGCCGGGAACCAGCGGGACGGCGTCAGGGACGACTCGAGCCGCCACCGGCAGGTCCGACTTTTTGAAAAGCCGCTTGAGCGTGTCGCCCGCCAGGCAAACGGCGGCCACGAGCACGAGGCAGGCTACGACCGCCTTATTCTGCAGGAGCTTTCGCATCGGTGGTCCAGGTGAAAATGCCAAGCTCGACGCTCACGGCCCCAAGGCCGCGGCCCGGGGACTGAACGGTCACAGCGCCCGGGTCGACCTTGATCCCCAGCGTCACCGCGGCCCGCATCCAGGCCAGCAGGCGAACAAAAGCCGGCTCCCCCTCCTCGGTGTTGTTGCTCAACTTGAAAACGAAGGGGTGCCGCACAAGCGCGGGCAGGCCCGGAATCGGGCTTGTCGGGGGAGAGGTGGTCACCTCCACCGCAAAGCCAGCCGCACGAGCCCGCTGTTCCAGTGCTGAAATCACGCGCGGCAGTTGAACATCGTCGGCCATCGCCTTCCGTGCCTCGGCGACCCGGGCCGAGAGCGCAGTCACATCATCGCCCGTGGGTGCCCCCGCCGGGTCGATGGGCGTCGCTCGAGCATTGACGACGATGGGATGGGCGTTCCGACGAACGGCCAGGCTCCACGTCAAGAGGCCCAGACAAGCCAGCGTCGTCGGGATGGACAGCGCAGGCGCCGCCAGGCGCGCGGCCAACCGATCCCAGGGAGATTGCCTGGGCGCGACGAGCTCAGCGGGTGGCGCCGGTGCCGAGGCGGGCGCCTCGACTCCGGGGAGTTGGAGCGGGGAGACCACGCCGGTTCGATCGGCAGCCGGGCCCGCCACCGGGCTGGAGGAAAACGATCCGCCTGGGCCGGCCGGGGTGGTGCCCCCTGGGGACGGGCTGGTTGTTTTCCGAACGAGAGAGACCGAGAGCGGCCGTCCGGGCGCGGCGGCGGGCGGCGTTGGCGCCGATGGGGACGTTGGGCGCGCGACGGGTCCGTCGGGCTCGGCTGGCGATGGTCCAGGCGGGTTCGGGTTCATTCGAAGCGTCCTTCGATGAAGAACGGCCGTTCATTTTCACGGGCGGGAGGCCGGGCCGGGGGCGCTGGTTCACCGCGGGCGAGCTGACGAAGGGTGCTGTTCTCGATGCGGACCTGGAACGGCCCTTTTTCGAGCGCGGCCTCCAGGGCTGTAATGAGCTCGACGTGTTGCCCGGCACCGTCCGGCACCACCCCGTCGAGGCGCACGTGCCAGCCGTTCGTGGCGGGCTGCAGGTCGACGCGGGTCAGGCGCAGGGACGGAGAGACGCCGGCGCCGAGCGAGCGCAGGAAGAGCTCGGGGATGGGCGGATCGTTGGTGCTCCCGATGGCCGCGAGCAAGGCGCGATGGCGGGTGGCCTCATTGGCGAGCGCCACGGACTGGTTTCGAAGATCGTCTTCGACCGCGCGCTGGCGCGTTTGAATTTGAGTCGCGCGCTCGCGCGCGCGCACGCGCAGCTCCGTCAAGAAGGTCGTCGCCGTGGTTACGACAAGGAGCGCGAGCACGGCCACCGCCGCGAGCGATTTGGCCGACTTGTTCTTCAGCGCGGACGGCGGCAGGAAATTGAGCCGCAGCTTTGGCGACAGCAGAAAAACATGTCGGGCGTAGAGCAGGGGATCCTCCGGAACGGGGCTGGGCGCCACCGCCAGGCCGGCGCGGATCGGGAAGTCCTTGAGCATGCGATAGGCCCGGGCGCCATAAACGAAGAGCTTGTTCACCGTGGCGCTGAACTGCTGCTGCGCGTAGTGCAGCGTGCGGTTGATCTCCTGGGCCGCACGTTCGGCCGGCTGCTGGCCCGCAGTGACGACCGTCCGCGAGAACAGCACCTGGCCGTCGCCCGTGCCTAACAGCAGATGGATGGCGTCCCCCAGGTCCGCCGCGAGGAGAACCGTCTCCCCCTCCTGCGCCGCCACGAGCCTCAGCTGGTCACCCAGTACGGCGACGATTGGGAAAACGCCCGTCAGCTCCAGCCGGTGCGCGGCCAGCGCCGCCGACAAGCCTTGAATCAGCGAGTCGGGCAACAGCGCCAATAGATATCGATGTTTTCCCTTGGCCTCGGGCAGGCCGAGACGTCCCCACGCGGCCTTGTCCTCGAAGAAATGGCCCCGCGCGACCAGGCGGTCGAGAATTTGGTCGACCACCTTGCCTTCGGCAGGCGGGATGTCCTGGACGTGAAAGAGGAGGCTGCGATGGTCGATGATGACCATGGCCTGGGTGCCATTAAATCCCGTGGCGCGAATGGCCTCGGCCACCGCCGCGGCGAAGTCCGCGCCTTCGGAAACCGGCGTGGGCGACGCCCACGACGACGTGATCGTCCCCCCTGCCAGGGCGGCAGCGTGGAACTGTCCGTTCAGCCAACTGATGCCGAGCGTCTTTCGGGCCATAACGAGGCGGGGTGCAGCACCCTCGCTCGCATGTCCATCGTCCAAAACCCGAAGTCGTTAACCGAAATTATTCGCCGTCCCCGCGCCCGACACCTGTTTTCGCTCATCCCTCAGCAACCGTGCCGATCGGAAGAGCCGAGAGGGGAACGTTCGGATTGGTCTGGGGAAAGTAGTTCGCGGCCCATTCGGTGGCGAAGAGCACGACCGCATTCCCGCCCATGTCGAACGCAACCTGCGATCCCGTGGGCAAAGTCAGCCCGTCCAGCTGATCCTCGGTCACTCCCGCCGGCAGCCAGCGGACCACGGTCCAGGGTGTCGATTCGAGACGGGACGTTGCGCCGTACTCGCTCTCCAATCGGTATTGCACCACCTCGAATTGCAGGGGGCCAACCGCCGCCAGCAGAGGGACCTTCGAAGCCGCATGCCGAATGTTCAGGACCTGAATCACGCCCTCCTGGAGAAGCTGGTCCAATCCCTGGCGGAATTGTTTGTACTTCGCCGTGTTCGGGTTGTGCAAAAAGGCAAAGGCCTCCGGCGTAAACCGCGGAATCTCCCGATAGCGAATCGCCGGGTCCGTCGTCAGCGTGTCGCCAATCCCAAAGTCCGGCAGCCCCACCAGCCCAATCACATCGCCCGGAAAGGCCTCGTCCACGGTCTCGCGCTCGTTGCCGAAAAGTTTGTGCGCACTCGACAGGCGCACCTTCTTCTCCGTCCGCGGGTGAATCACCGTCATGTCCCGCTCAAATCGTCCGGTGCACACCCGGACGAAGGCGATGCGGTCGCGGTGCCGGGGATCCATGTTCGCCTGGATCTTGAAAATGAACCCGGAGAACTCCGGGTGGTCGGGCGCCACCGGCGTGCCGGCCAAGACCCGGGCCTTGGGCGGCGGTGAATGGCGAAGGAAGCCGTCCAGGAGCAGCTGCACGCCGAAATTGTTGATGCCGCTGCCGAAGAACACCGGCGTCGTGTGGCCCGCCAGCACCGCCTCGTCGTCGAAGGCCTCCCCCGCCAGCTCGAGCACCTCCAGCTCCTCCACCGTGCGGCGATAGGTCGCCTCGTCGAGTCGTTCCCGCACCAGCGGATCATCGATGCCGGCCACCTCTTCCGGGGCGCGGTATTGCCCGCCCACGGTCCGCTCGAACAGGTGCATCTGGCGCGCCCTCCGGTCATAGACGCCTTGAAACTCGAAGCCGGTGCCGATCGGCCAGTTGACCGGGAACGCGCCAATGCCGAGAACCCGCTCGAGCTCATCGAGCAGGGTCAACGGCTCGCGCATCGGCCGATCGCATTTGTTCATGAAGGTGAAGATCGGCACGCCACGCTGGCGGCAGACCTCGAACAGCTTGCGGGTCTGCGGCTCGATGCCCTTCGCCGAATCAATCACCATCACCACCGAATCCACCGCCGTCAGCACCCGGTAGGTATCCTCAGAGAAATCCTTGTGCCCCGGCGTGTCCAGCAGGTTGATGCGATACCCCTCGTAATCAAATTGGAGCACCGTCGAACTGATGGAGATGCCGCGCTTCTTCTCGAGCTCCATCCAGTCAGAGGTCGTGGCCCGCTGGTTCTTCCGCGCCGTGACGGAGCCCGCCAGCTGCACAGCGCCGCCGTAAAGCAGAAGCTTCTCCGTCAGCGTTGTCTTGCCGGCGTCCGGATGCGAGATGATGGCAAATGTTCGCCGGCGCTGAATCTCTTTCGCGATATCCACAACAAAGGGGCGGACCGTAGCAGGAGTGCACGACGGAGGGAAGGATCTTGGTGGACCGCAGGGAAAAGCCGGGCCGCGGGTTTTCAACCCGCACCGGCCGAAGCCGGCCACGTGGCGCGAAGGTCCCCGCGCCTGCCGCCGTCAACCCGTTCCCCAAGCGCGACTCCGTTTGGCCTCATCGCCGATCTGGCATTCCATTAGCCGACTCCGTACGAGTCCGGATTTTGAATCCCCGGGACGCCCGAATGGGCATCCGCCGGCCTGGCTCCTACGCTCAGGTCATGCATCAGAGGCCAACGTGGGGTTCGTGGGTGGGGGATTGGACCACGAGGCAGAAAGCGGGCACGACGGCGCTGAGTGCCGGCGGGATCGGAAGGGCTCGGTGCACTCCTCCAGGGTTGGCCATGGACCACGGAGGAAGGGCGGGACCGGTCCTCGTCGAGGGTTGGCGGTAGGGGGTGGCTCGTGTGGAATCGGCGTTTCGGTGATTCGCACGGGCCACCAACCCGCCAACGCTCCGGGCGGTCACGTCGATCAGGCGCTCACCCCCTGCCGGCGCGACGCCAGAACGGTGGTAACCCGGCTGCAAGGCCGCACCGCTTCCGTCGGGCGACGGCCGCCGCCCTTGCTTTTGGAACCGTCGGTGACGTGTTGCCTTCGCTTGGCAATGCCGGCCAGTCCCCAGGCCGTGTGCGCCGGCGGTTCCATGACTTTCGGGGCCGGGAGTGGCCTCAGCGAACGGGCTGATTTTCCAGAGTGAAAATGGTCCGGGTTTCGTCCAGGATGGGCCCGGCTTGAACTCCACACCGGGTCCAATTCGCTCAGGGGCTGTGCGGGTCAGCGCGGACGGGTTGCGCTCTCTGCTCGACACCGCCGGCACCATCATTGTCGGTCTGCGCCCCGACCACACCATCTTTGATTGGAATGAGGGCGCCTACCGGACATTCGGCTATATGCCGGAGGAGATGCTCGGAAAGAATTTTCTTTCGGCGATCCTCCCTCCTTCCCAGCAATCGCGGATGGCCGCAGAGATCGAGAAGGCCCTGGCGGGCGAGGTTATCCGCACGCTCGAAACCCCCGGGATCGAGTGCAACCAGGAAACCTCCGTCGTGCTGTGGAACATGACCCGGGTGGTCGACGAATCCGGCTCGGTCTCCGGCGTGCTGGCCATTGGTCAGGATGTGACGGAACGGGCCCGCGCCGCGCGGGTCGTGGAGGAGGCGCGGCAGGCGGCGGAGGCCGCGAACAAGGCGCGCGGCGATTTCCTCGCCAACATGAGCCACGAGATCCGCACGCCGCTCAGCGGCATCCTGGGCATGACCGAGCTGGTGCTCGACTCGCCGCTCACTCCGGAGCAGCGGGCGCGGTTGAACGCCGCCCGGCGCGCAGCCGAAGACCTGCTCACGCTGGTGAACGACGTGCTCGATTTCTCGCGCATCGACGCGGGCAAGCTGGACCTGCATCCGGAAGATTTTGCGCTGCGGGATTCCCTCGCCGCCAGCTGGCGTTTATTCGGGGCGCGCGCGGCCCGCAAAGGCCTGGACTTCACCGTGCGAATCGCGCCCGACGTGCCAGACTTCGTCTGCAGCGACGCCCTGCGCCTGCGCCAGGTCGTCAATAACTTGCTCGATAACGCGATCAAGTTCACCGAGCGCGGCGGAATCACGGTTACCGTCACGGTGCGCCCAGCCCCTGGCGGGGCCCCGTCGCCCGCAAATCCAGGTGTGGAATTCGTGGTGTCCGATACCGGATGTGGCATTCCATTCGACAAACAGGCGTGCATCTTCGAGGTGTTTCGACAGGCCGACAGTTCGATCACCCGGCACTACGGTGGAACGGGCCTCGGCCTGGCGATTTGCCATCGCCTGGTTGGCCTGCTCGGAGGAGAGCTCTGGGTCGAAAGCGCGCCTGCGGCCGGCAGCAAATTTCATTTCACCGCGAACTTCCGGCCCGCCACCACGACGCCGCCCAAGCCGATGCCGATCGTCGACCCCCAGGAGGCGGAGATGGCCGCGGCCAACGCCGGGGCGGGCGCAGCGGTTGGCCATGAGGGCGGCGCCCGGAGCCGCGCCGTGCGCGAACTCGACGTGTGGGTGGCGGAAGACAATCCGGTAAATCGGGAACTGATCCGGGCTCACCTCGACGCGCTCGGCCACCGGGTTACCGAATTCCCGGATGGCCGCCAGCTGCTGATCGGCTTGGCGGCCGCCCTTCGCGAACCCGATGTCATCCTCATGGACCTGCAGATGCCAAATCTGGACGGCCTCGAGACCGCGCGCGCCATCCGGCATGGTGAACACGCTCAATCCCGCGAGGGCCCGACGTTCGTGGGCGCATTTCCCGCAGATTCTGCAGATTCCGCAGATTCCGCAGCTCCCGTCCGGACGCGCCTTCCCATCGTCGCGTTGACGGCACACGCGCGGCTGGAAGACCGCGAGGCGGCGCTGGCGGCCGGAGTTGACGACTACTTGGTCAAACCCGTTCGCCGGACGGAACTGGAGGCGGCGCTCTGCCGGGTCACGGGAGTGCGCGAGCGTGGAAATTCCCGCGTTAAACCGGCCGGACCGGCCGGGTCAGGCCCCGGCGCAACCGCGGCCGGGGTGGAGCCTGGGTCGAGCGCATTTGATCGGGAGGGACTTCTGGCCGAGCTCTCCGGCGATTTGCCCCGATTGCATCGGCTGGCGAGAACGTATCTCGAACACACTCCCGGGGTGCGGGCGGCGTTGCGGGAGGCGCGCGTTGGAGGGCAGCCCGACGGCATCCGGCGCGCAGCCCACACGTTATTCGGATCGCTCGCGTTGCTGCAGGCGACCGGGGCGGCCGAGCTGGCCCGGCGCCTTCACCAATCGACGACCCTGGACGACGAGGCCCGGTGCCACAGCACGATCGAGTCGCTGGAGATTGAGCTCGATCGGCTGGAGTCAGCCCTGCGCGACGAGGTTGGGTGGACTAGAAGTAGGTGATGTAGGACTTCGTCTTGAGACGTTCGACCCATCGTTTCTGCAAACGATTGCGCTCGATCACCAGCAACTCTTTCTCAATCTCCTCGCGCACCTCCTGCAACGGCCGCGTCCGCGCCACCTGACGCTCATCGACGGCCAGGAGGAAGAAGGCATTGGGCGAGGCCAGCGGCCCGGGTTTCGCGTCCGGCGTGAGGGATTTTTCCTCCAGGAACGCGTCCCGCGCGCTGAAATGACGGCCCTTCAACGGCGCACCCTTGTCGTCGTACTCGTATAGCCAGTAGGAATCGTCGGCCTCCCGCGCGATCCCAATGACATTGCTGCACTGGTTGGTGGGCAGGGAAAGCGCCATCTTGGAAAGCGGCGACAAGGCCGACTCTTCAACCCAGCCGAGCGATCCGCCTTCCTTGCGCTGCGATCCCTCGGAGTAGCTCGAAGCCATGTCGGCAAAGGACGCGCCCTGCACAATTTTCGATCGAATCTCGAGAGCCACCGCCTTGGTCTCATCCGCCGCGGCGCCGGCGGGACGATTGAGCGCGATCATCCGCAGCTTCACCTGATTGCCGAGCTGAAAACGGTTAAGATTCGTCTGATAAAAGCGCTCGATCTTGGCCGGCGAGATCAGGAGTGCCTCCCGCACGTTTTTCCGCTCCATGTAATTGAGGATGATCTCCTCCCGGATGCGCTGGCGGTAGGTCTCCGTCTTGACCCCCTGGGCCTGGAGATTCTTGATCAACGTCACCCGGTCGCCAAATTGTTGCCGGATGCGATCCTTGATTTCGTCGTCGATGAAGCTCTCCGGGAGGTTGCCGCCCGCCGTCTTGAACTCATGAAGCTTCAGCTGCCGCTCAATCAATTGCTCCTGGGCGTCGTTGATCGCCTGGTCCGCCTTTTTATCGAGCTGCGCCTGGTCGTTGCGGAAGGTGCGCTGCACCAAATCCAATGCCGGCGCCGCCGCCTGGCGCACCTCCAGGATGGTCACGACGGAATCGTTGACGACGGCCGCGATCCCATTGGCCAGGTCATAGCGCTCGGCCGCCCGGAGAGGCCAGGCCAGCGCTCCAGTCACAACGCCGATCGCCACCAGAAGGCCAACCCACCCGCGCCGGCCCCCGGTCGGTGCCGCCATGGAACACGGTGCCGTCGGCGCTGGCGCCGGGTGACGGCGGATTCCCGGGAGGCGCGCTGTGATGAATCGAGACATGGCGTACTTAAACACGATTGCGGTCAAAAAGTCATTTCCGCGGCCCGGGCGCTGGCGTTGGCCCCGGCGCCGGCGCCGGCGGCACGGGCAACGTATCTCCGGACCGCCCGGGCTTGCTCTGATACAGCGTGGGCGGAAGGCCCTTCAACGGATCGACGGGCTCGTGCCGGCGGCCGCGGATGAAGGCGACCGCCAGGCCCACCACGGCGAGCACGCCCACCACCACCACCAAAACGCGCCAGTTCAGGCGCGAGAGCTGCAGCATCAGGAAATCAACCGAGCCTTCGTTGCGCGAACCTCCCGGGACCGGCTCCCGGACCCGCCCTCCCTGGCCCAGTTCCTGTTCCAGCTCCTTCAACAGCTTAACGGGATCCAGCTTCAACATCGTGGCGTAGGTCCGAATAAACCCACGAATGTAAACCGGAGCGGAAAAAACTTCGTAATGACCCGACTCAAGAGCCCGCAAATGGTCCGTCTTGATCTTCGTGATCTCAGCAACCTGATAGATATCCAGCTGCTGCTGCTCGCGTGCGTGCCGTAGTTGCTCTGAGACCGTCGCCATTTCGCGACAGCTAACGGCTTTGGCCGGATTTTGGCAAAGCTGAAGTTGAAAGGGGTGTTGGTGAACGTCACCCAACCTATCCGGGCCGCGGGCTTCCAGCCCGCAGGAGCCCGAACGGCGGCCGGCGTGAGAATCTTCCAGCCGCGTGGCCGGCTTGGGTCGCGGCGGGTTGAAAACCCGCGGCCCGCGCAAAGACCGGCGGGGCCGGTCCGCCTTCTACTTTTTCGCCGCCGGCTCGGCCGCGTCGGCCGTGGCCTGCTTTTTGTCCATTTTCATGAACAGGATCCAGTCGCCTTCCGATGGGGATGGAAACTGGCAGGTGTTGGCCGTCACCACCGCCACCGCCGGGCTGCGTTCGCCGGTTCGGGGGTTGACCCACGTGACATTGGGCGACTCCGGCATCAGATCGAGTTTCACTTCGACCGTCCGATCTTCCGGCGCGTAAATCACCAGCAGGTCCCGCTGGTCCGATTTCGCCGCGGCGATAAATCGCCCTGCCGCCTGCGCGCCGGGTTGGTTGACGATGGCCACGGGGGCGGGGCGCAGGCGCCAAAAATCGATGGATTGGAAAAACTCGGAAAGGAACGCCATCTCCTTCGCGGCCGGCATCTTCAGCGCCTGCTTCCACGGGAGCGGCGTCCCCGTGCCCGGATGATCCGTGGGGAAGGTGGTGCCATCGTCCCAGCCCCACACGCCATGCCCGCCGTAGGTGACACCGGCTGCCGGCGCTCCCAGCAATGACCAGTAGATGGCCCGGCGAACATTTGCGGCGGGATGCGGCTTCTTGGATTGATACGCCACATGGTTCTCATACGGCGGCTCCAAATTGATGAAGGGCTTGTGCGGCAGCTTCGCCCAGTCCTCCGTCAGCGGCCCCTCCGTGATCCAACGCCAGGTGGCGTCATCGTCTCCGTGGCCGCTCTGATAGCCGACAAACCCGTACCACTTTTCCTCAATGAACTCGTTCCACACCCACTGCATGCCGCCCGGGTGCATGGTCACCGGCGCGTGCGCGATGTCGTCAAAGATCGCCCGGCCCAACTTGCGCCAACGCTCCGCCTTGGACCCGCGGTAGTCGCCGTCGCCGCCCAGGATCCACGCCACGTCGTTGCCACCCCAGCGCGCCACCATATATCGCGCCAGCAGGATGGCCTGATCGTCCGGCAGCGAGACACCCGGATTCACCGCCGGGTTGCCACCTCCCGCGATGGCCCAAAGCAACACCGGCGCGGCCAGGAGACCGGCCTCGTTGATCGCCTCCACCCGCTTGTCCATCCGCTGAAAGAAGGCCGGGTTGATCGCGATCTTTTCCTTGCCCGTATAAGCCAGCTGTTTGTTGACGTCGCCCGTCGGCGCGGCCCGGAATTGGGTGGCCACAAATTGCACCGCCGTGAACTTTTGCGCCGTGCGCTCCTGCAAATACAAAGCCCAATCGGCATCCGTCGACAGCAACGGCCCGTTCCAAGCCGTGTCCGCCATCCAAAAATACGCCGTGCCATCGGCATGCTCAAAATAACGCCCGTCATGCGCCACCCGGATCGGCCCGTGCGCGGCAAACCGGCCCGACCCCGATGCGGCCGTCACCGTGAACGTTCCCTTCTGCTGGTGCAGCCCCTTGTTCGAGGCATCGGAACACACCGTCTCATACGACCAGCTTCCCGTTTCGGTCGGAGCAAAGCGAATCTTCCAGACGTTGCCCCCATCCCAGAAGCCGGGCACCTTCCGCGGACGGCCGTCCGGTCCGGTGAAGGTCGCCGTCAGCGTCGCCTCCTGCACCGGGTTCGCATACGTCACCGAGCTGTCGAGCGCCTGCTCAAAACGGGCATAGCGGGCCAGGGACGCGCCGCGAGTGGACAGCGCCATCAGGACGAACATGGCCCCCGCCATTACCCGGAAAAATCGCAAATGTTTACGGTCGTTCATAGCACGCATCAGCTTTGGTTCAGCGCCGCGCATCTCACCCCAAATCCCCCCACCTGTCAAACCGCCAGACAGGCCGCGCGACGGCCCGCCGCCTCGCGCGCGTGCCCGCGAACGCCCTTGCCACGCCCGGGCGGTTGTGAAAGCGTGTGCGCCCTGAATTTTTCTATGGCACACGTCAAATTGCACATCCCCGGCCCGGTCGAAGTCTCCGAGAAAACATTCCGCGCCCTCGCCACGCCGATGGTCGGCCACCGCGGACAGGGCTTCAAAGATCTTTACGCCAAGATCCAGCCCCAGCTGCAGACACTCCTGTCCACCCGCCAACTGGTCTATCTCAGCACCAGCTCGGCCTGGGGAGTCATGGAAGGTGCCATCCGCAATCTCGTCACCAGGAAGGTCCTCAATTGCATGAAGGGCGCCTTCTCCGACAAATGGTTCGACGTGTCGAAAAAATGCGGCAAGGAGGCCGAGGCCCTCCAGGTCGATTGGGGGTCGCCCATCCGGGCCGAAGCCATTGACCGCCGCCTCGCCACCGGCCAGTTCGACGCCCTCACGCTCATCCACAACGAGACGTCCACCGGCACGATGTCGCCCATCGCCGAGATCGCCGCCCTCAAGAAGAAATATCCGGACGTGATGTTCATCGTGGACGCCGTCAGCTCCATGTCGGCCTTGCCGCTCAAGTTCGACGAACTCGGCATCGACGTCCTGCTCGCCGGAACTCAAAAGGCCTTTGCCCTCCCGCCCGGCCTCGCCGTTTTCGTTTGCTCCCCCGCCGCCCTCGCCAAGGCCGCCACCGTCAAAGATCGCGGATACTACTTCGACTTTGCGGAGTTCCAGAAGAACGCGGAACAAAACATGACGCCCAGCACGCCGAGCATTCCGCACATCTACGCGCTCGCGTCCAAGCTGGACGATTTCTTCGCCGAAGGACTCGAGCAACGTTATGCGCGCCATCGCCAGACCAACCAGATGACGCGCGACTGGGCCGCCCGCCATGGCTTCAACCTGTTTCCCGAAGCCGGCTTCGAATCGCTCACGCTCTGCTGCATCAACAACGGCGCCCGCCCCGGCGGACGCACCGTCGACGCCGCCAAGCTGCAAAAGCTCGTCAAGGACCAGGGATTTCTGATCGACGGCGGCTACGGCAAGATCAAGGGCACCACCTTCCGCCTTTCCAACATGGGCGACGAGACTCCGGAATCGATGGGCCGCCTCTACGCCGCGCTCGACTCGGCCATGAAACAGCTCTGAGGCAGACGGCCGGCTAAATCATCCCGCACAGGATCTCAGCTGAAAGCAGTCGTCGGGGATCCGCAAAAAGGGAGATTGGCAAAAAGATGTTAGGCAGAAAGATGGCCAAACAAGACAGGACGCTTTCGGCCTGACTTGAGTCTTTCGGAATGGTTAAACCTCTTGGCCCGTCATTACGCCGAGGTTTCAACGAGCGCCTCCTGGACGACTCTTCGCTCCGGATCATGCGACCCGTGCCGGCGGTTCAGCGGGTCGATATTTCTGCCCGCCACCTTTTTGCCAGCCTCTCTCACCCGAGGAGTTGCAGTCTCCAGGTGTCGTACGCCTGCCGTTCGATCGAGCTCATCGTCGCAAAATCGGGCCTGCCATCGGCCAGCTTCGGCCACGTGTCCGATCCGTTCTTGGACGCCCCTGCGGGCTTGCTCTCCGCCGCCGGCCTGGCCAGGGGGTTGTTCCGGACCTCCACCGTGGCCCGTCGCGCCGCGCTTCCGTCGTAGCTCATGGCCTGATCGGTCAGCGCCAAATCCTTTTCCAGCTCGCGCTGCGGCTGGATCCCCTTGCCTTGGAGCACGCCATGATAGGCGCGGACCGCCTCGTCCGGCGACACCTTGCCCTCGGTGATCAGCCGGAGCATCTCGATGAAGGCAAGCTGGTGCTCGGCGTTGTTGATTTTGCGGCCGAAGAGCGCCACGCGTGCGCCGTATTTTTGCGCGTCGTGGATCAGGCGAAATGCATCGTAGGTTGTGCCGGCGCTGCCCCCGAGAATGCCGACAACCAGGTTGGGATCGTATTGGGCCAGCTCCTCCATCGCCTTGGGACCATGGTAGACGATCTTGAGAAAGTCCGGCCGGCCCGCCTCGGGCACGCCAGCGAGGATGCGCAGGATATTGTCGTTGATGAACTCGCCGAGTTTTTCCGGCGCGATGCCGCTGTCGACGTTGGGATCGAACACTTCGAGAAAATGCCGGAAACCTTTTCGCTCCGCTTCCTCCCGAAATTCCTTATACCAGAGCAGGGCGTCGCGATCCTGGTCGAGGTCATTGACGAACGTGATCGAGTAGAGGCCGAGATTGGCCCCGGGGAAAGCCTGGTCGCCGCCGGACCGCGCACACTCCACTTCGCCGCATTGGATGTGGTCGATGCTGGCGCTGCGGAACGGCTGGCTGGGCTCCCGGGTGTAGCAGCCGTGGCGCACGGCCCAGACATCCGTGGTGTCGTTGGCGCGCGCCGCCGGGGTCACGGCCGAGTTTCGGAACAAGCCCTCCTTGATGGTCAGCTGCTCGTTCACGTAGGCGGACATGAGCATGATGTCGATCAGGCCCTGGTGGGTGACCTCGCGGATGATGTCGAGGAACTCCGGCAGGTTGCGGTAGCCAAACTCATCGCGACGCCAGACTTCCGGGGAAAACTGGGCGGGGCGCGCGCCCGCCCGCGCCAGGTAAGCGCGGGGGCCGGGGGCCCGCACCCCGAACGCCATGTCCGCGTCCTTGGCATCTGCGAGGATGAACGCTCGCGACCGCGGGTTGGCCCGGACTTCCGCCAGTTTGGCGTCGAGTGACTTGTTCATGCCGGGCCAGACTAGATCAATCGAGCAGACGACGGCAACAACGGCGGCGTGAACAGCCACGCGGGCGCATCTCACAGTCTCGGGCAGGAGAATTGTAGCGCACGTTTGCCGGTGCGGAGCATCTCGAAGCCGTTGGACCGGAGCGCGGATCCCGCCATCGCGGGTCCGCCGCCGCTGAACCAGGCCAGGCGCGTCCGAACCTTCGAGCGTCGTCGCCCGCCCAGGCCGCTGCGGGCTGAAAGCCCCGCGGTCCGGCCGTGGCGGGATTTCTTTGCCCCGGACGGCCTCCCCCCGGGAAAGCCCGGTCGACCCTAAATATCCGGCGCTGGCCCGCCGTCGAAGCACGCAGATTCCGCGCCGCGATCACATCGGCGGCGCGTGGACAATTCTCGGCCATGACATTGATACAACGGACGATCTCGCTGCAGTTCGAGCATCGCATCTTTTTCACGAAGAACGTGTTCAGTTTGGGCAACGTGGTCCTGCGCGACGCGCTGGCCGGACGGGCCGGCCACGCCCCGAAAGTTCTGGTCGTGCTCGACGAATCCCTGCACACCGCACAGCCGGCGCTGGCCCCGCAAATCGAGTCGTGGTTCCGGCACCATGCCGCATCCGTGCGGCTGGTCTGTCCGCCGGTGATCCAGGAAGGCGGCGAGCGCGTGAAGAACTCGTACTTTCACGTCTCGGAAATTCACTCGCAGATCGATCGGTTCCACATCGACCGTCACTCCTACGTGATCGCCATTGGTGGAGGCGCGCTTCTTGATCTGGTGGGGTTGGCCGCGGCCACGGCCCATCGTGGCGTGCGCCACATCCGGATTCCGACCACCACGCTGAGCCAGGACGATTCGGGCGTCGGGGTGAAGAACGGCATGAACGCATTCGGGAAAAAGAATTTCATCGGGACTTTTGCCGTGCCCTGGGCGGTGATCAACGATTTCGAAATGCTGACGTCCTTGCCGGCCCGCGACAAGCGCGCGGGCTATATCGAGGCGGTCAAGGTGGCGTGCATTCGCGATCGCGAGTTCTTCGAGGCGATCGAGGCGGACTGCGCTCGCCTGCGCGAGTTCGACCCCGAGGCCATGCAGCAGCTCATCCAAACCTGTGCCGAGCTGCACCTGGACCACATCGCGAAGGGCGGCGATCCGTTCGAGCTCGGGTCGGCGCGGCCCCTGGATTTCGGACACTGGGCGGCCCACAAGCTCGAGGCATTGTCCGGTTATCGCATCCGCCATGGCGAAGCCGTCGCGGCAGGCATCGCCCTCGACGTGATTTACGCCCGGCGCATGGGCTATCTCGACGCCGCCAGCACGGAGCGGGTGCTTCGCCTGATTGAAAAT
This sequence comes from Limisphaerales bacterium, assembly GCA_044229355.1. Lineage (GTDB taxonomy): Bacteria > Verrucomicrobiota > Verrucomicrobiia > Limisphaerales > JADJPG01 > JBGARF01. The sequence continues at coordinate 85,024 of JBGATF010000026.1, read as the reverse complement.
CTCGGGTTCGATCTGTTCTTCAACGAGCTGCTGCACGCCGATTCCAGCGGCACGCTGATGGTCCTCAAGGGGCTCGAAGAATTTCGCGAGCACCTCGGCGGCGAGCTGACCATCACGCTCCTGCGGGCCATCGGCCAGGGGTTTGAAATTCATGAAATGGACGCTCCGACCGTCCGCGCCGCCATTCAGGAACTGGAGGAACGCCACCGCAGCCGTCCGGCGGCGGGCACCGAACCCGGCGTCGTTCCGCTGTTCTCGCGCTAAGCGCCGCGTTGCCCATGCGGATCCGGAAATGTCGGCACCTTGTTCGAAGCACGGAAGGCAGGGCGGGCGCCCGGCGCCCGGCGCGGAATCGGTTCGGACCCACCGGCTGCTGCCCGCCCGGCGTGCGCGCCCGACCCTCGCCATGAACGATCCGGGCTGACCTCCCGAGCCATGCAGCGAACCGCCGTCATCAATGTCGTCGGGCTCTCCGAGTCGTTGCTCGGGCCCAACACGCCTCATCTCAACCGGCTCATCGCCCGGGGCGCCAAGGCGATCGTGCGCCCGGTCCTTCCCGCCGTCACGTGCACCGCCCAGTCGACGTATCTCACCGGATGCCTCCCGGCCGATCACGGGATCGTCGCCAATGGCTGGTACCACCGCGAGCTGGCCGAGGTGCAGTTCTGGAAGCAATCCAACCACCTCGTGCAGCAGCCGAAAATCTGGGACCGGTTGCGCGCGGCTCAACCCGGCTTTACCTGCGCAAAATTATTTTGGTGGTACAACATGTACTCCACGGCCGATTGGACGATTACGCCGCGGCCCATGTATCCCGCCGACGGCCGCAAGGTTTTCGACATTTACACTCACCCGCCCACCCTCCGGCCGGAGATCAAAAGGGACCTCGGCGAATTTCCGTTCCCGACCTTCTGGGGGCCGGCCGCCGGCGCGACCTCGCCCCAAGGCCCCCCGGATGCCGCCTCCCGCTGGATCGCTGCATCCGCCCGATGGATTGAGGAACGACACCAGCCGACGCTCAATCTGATCTACCTCCCGCACCTGGACTACAACCTCCAACGCCTCGGCCCCCGGGCCCCGCGCATCGCCGATGATGTCCGCGCCGCGGACGCCATCGTGGGCGACCTGTGCGCATTCTTTGAAAACCGATCCATCCGCGTCATTGTCCTGTCCGAATACGGCATCACGCCCGTCGACACTCCCGTCCACCTGAACCGGGTGTTCCGCCAACAGGGCTGGCTGGCGATCAAGGACGAGCTCGGTCTCGAGCTGTTGGACTGCGGCGCCAGCCGCGCGTTTGCCGTCGCGGATCACCAGGTCGCCCACATCTATCTGAACGATCGGTCCATCGAGCCCGCGGTTCGCCGCGCCGTCGAAAGCACCCCCGGCGTGGCCAACGTCCTCGCCGGCAATTCCCGCCAGGCGGCCGGGCTCGATCACCCACGCGCCGGAGACCTCGTCGCCCTGGCTCACGAGAACGCCTGGTTCACGTATTACTATTGGCTGGACGACGCCAAGGCTCCGGACTTTGCCCGCTGCGTGGACATCCATCGCAAGCCCGGATACGATCCGGTCGAGCTGTTCCTCGACCCACAATTGTCCCTGCCGAAGTTGCGCATCGCCTGGCGGCTGGCAAAAAAGAAGCTGGGGTTCCGCATGCTGATGGATGTCATCCCGCTCGACGCGACGCTCGTGAAAGGTTCCCACGGCATCGTTCCCGCCGACGAACGCGAACACCCGGTCCTCATCGTCGACGACGCGGCGCTCCTGCCTGCAACGCGGCTGGCCGCAACCGATGTCTACGGAGTGCTCGCCTCCACGGTCTCAGGTCGCATGCCGTCAGCGCCCGGGTAACTGCGAGCTGCCACCACCGGAACAAGCGGGAACGCGCGGTCCGCGGTTTCTCAACCCAGCGCGACTGCCCTCGGCTCGAACGGCTGGGCCTTCGGTCCCACACTCCGCAGCGATCCACAACGAGCACAGACGCTCACCGAGCAGAGCGTGTCCTGGGACAAATTTCCCTCTGCTCTTAGTTCCTCCGTGTCCTTTGTGTCCTCTGTGGTTCCAAACCTGAGCCGGGAGATGTCGTCCATCCATCAATCAAAAAGTTGAACCGGCCCGTCCGACCCTGGATTTCGGGCTTCGGATTTTCGCACGGCGCTGTAGTCTCCCCGTCCATGAAAGCCACCCATGTTCTGGCCGTGTTCGGTCTCGTTCTTGGCCCGGCGGCAACCCAGGCGGAACCCGCGGCACGCCGTCACGCGGAAAACGATCTGCACGCCCGGCCGGCCGTTCGCATCACCGTGGGCCAACGGGACGCCGACCTTGTCGGAACCGACAGCCGCGCACTCCAGGCAGCCGTCGACTACGTCGCCGCCCTGGGCGGGGGCGAAGTGGAGATCGGCCCGGGAGAATACCGCATGCGGGACTCGTTGCATCTGCGCAGCCGCGTCACGGTGCGGGGAGCGGGCGAGCGCACCGTTTTGAAGAAAGATCGGGAGTTTCGCTCCGCCCTCGCGGCTGACGCCGATTTCGGCGAGGAAGCCATGACGGTTCAGGATCCGAGCGGCTTCGCCGTGGGCCAGGGCGTCTACGTGGCCTCCCGGACCCAGCGCAATTTCCACGGAGTCTGCGCCACCATTCTCAATGGCCGCTCCAATTATTTCACCCTCAGCCGCTCGATGAACGCCGACATCATGCAGGGTGACGGCGGCTTTGCCGCCACCGCGTTTCCAGTCGTGAGCGGCTACCACCTCGAAGATGCCCGCATCGAAGGCCTCACCATCGATGGAAATCGGTCTGAAAACCCAACCAAAGTCGATGGGTGCCGCACCGCGGGAATCTTCCTCTACCGCGGCGACCATTGCGTCATCACCAAATGCCTGGTGCGTGACTACAACGGCGACGGCATCAGCTTCCAACAGTCCAACGACGTCGAAGTGGACCACTGCGTGGTGGAGCGCTGCGGCGGCTTCGGCCTGCACCCGGGCAGCGGCTCCCAGCGTCCCTCCGTGAAGGACTGCCGGGCGGTGGGCAACGACGACGACGGGTTCTTCTTTTGCTGGCGGGTCCGAGGCGGGGTGGCGGAAGGCAACTGGCTGGAGAACAACGGCGGGTACGGAATGTCCATCGGGCACAAGGACAGCGACAATTTCATCCGCAGGAACACGGTGATGGGGAACAAGCGCGGCGGCGTTTATTGGCGCGCCGAGAGCGAGCCCATGGCGGCACACCGCGTCACCTTTGAAGAGAATACCGTCCGCGACAACGACGGGTTCGGGCTATTCGTGGATGGAAAGACCCAGGACACGGTCATTCGTGGCAACACAATCGAGGACACCGGGTCCGGCCGACAAAAAACCGCGGTGCGCATCGGAAAAAACGCGGGCCAGGTCCTGCTGGAGAACAATCGCGTCCGAGCGAGCCGGGACGTGGTGGATGATCGATCTCAGGACAAAAGCGAACGACCGTCAGCAGGTTCGAAGTAAAAGCCGTGGCGCAGAGCCCGTCATTCGCTGTCCCATCTTCATAGCCGCCACGCTGCGCGCGTTTCGTTGAAGCGGTAGCGCTAAAGTTTGAGCTCTCCCCGGACGAAAGCTGATCCATGGGCATTGCATTGTGGGCTCCGGGTTCGTCGCGCGCGACGTTGGCGGCTCGTCGACGGGCTTCATTCAACGGCGGACGGATTCAAGGCGGCTGGGAATCACCGCGGGACGGATTGGCTCGACGTCGATGGAACGCGCTCAAGTTCAGGGGTTGCCAAATTTTGATTTTGGATGAAGATTAACGCCGCTCTTCCCAGACCACGTCGGTAACCGATGAAAACCGGGGATACCCCTGTAGCTTGTTGTTGCTACCCGCCTCAATCGCCTGAGCGCGGGAGGGAGGCTGATCTTGCCGCACTCCGGCGGCGTCTCGCGCAGCGCCGGTTTCAAATGCAGCTGAAGCGGGGGTTCGACGTATGCGTGGCGGCGATCGCGGTGGCGGGCCTGGCGCCGTTGTGGTTGATCGTGGCCGCGCTGATCACGATGGAGTCCCGCGGGCCGGTGATTTTCCGGCAGAAACGCTCCGGACGATTCGGCCGGGAATTTACGCTCTATAAATTTCGCTCGATGAAGATCGACTCGGACGCGGCAGTGGATGCCGAACAACGTGCGGCCGCGGCCGACGGAGTTCTGGTCAAGAAGAGGGACGACCCGCGCGTGACGACGGTCGGCCGGTTTCTGCGCCGCACAAGCCTCGATGAGCTGCCGCAACTTTTTAACGTGTTGAAGGGGGACATGAGCCTGGTCGGGCCGCGACCGTTGATGACGTTTATGCTCGCGCCGTGTGGCGAACTGGCGTCGGTGCGCGGGCTCGTCCGGCCCGGATTGACCGGGCTCTGGCAGATCCGCGATCGGGAAAACAACACCTCTGCGGCCGCGATGCTTCCCCATGATCTCGAATACATCGGACGATTCGATCTCACGTTGGACCTGCTGATTCTCTGTCAAACTCCGGGAGTTGTGATTTCGGCCAGAGGCGCGGTCTGAAGGGGGCGAGCGACATTAGAAGGTGACAACCGTTGACTATCTCGTCATCGGCTCCGGTTTGACCGGCAGTACGATTGCCCGATGCCTGCAGGACCGCGGGCGGGAGGTGCTTGTCCTCGATCGGCGGCGTCATCGCGGGGGGAACGTCCATGATTTCAGCGACGACAGCGGCCTGCGCATTCACACGTACGGGCCTCATTATTTCCGCTGCTCCTCGGATCGAATATGGAATTACGTCCGACGCTTTTCCGATTTCTACGCGTTCGCGCCGGTCATCCAATGCCAGGTGGGGGATCGCTACGAGCCTTGGCCGGTGAACCGCAGCCGCTTTGCAGAATGGCCGGGCTGGGAGGCGGAATGTCCAAAGCAGGAGCCCACCAATTTCGAGGAGGCGTGCCTGAAAAAAATGCCCCGGCCGATCTACAATCGCTATATTCGCGATTACACGCGCCGCCAATGGGGCGTCGAACCCCACACGCTCGAGCGCGAGCTCGCCGACCGGGTGCGCATCAACGAGCCGCACGAAGTCGTCCTCACCCCGCAACATCGGCATCAGGTTCTCCCCGCCAATGGCTACGCCAGTTTCATGGAGAACATGCTCGCTGGGATCCCCACACAATTGGGTGTGGATTATCTGCAGTGCCGGGACGACTTCCACGCGCGACGACTGCTCATTTTCACGGGGCCCATCGACGAGCTTTTCGGCTTCGACTTCGGCCGCCTCCACTACCGCGGGCAACGCCGCGTCCATCAGACCTTTTCCCAGCCCGGCCCCGTCCAGCCTTGTCCCCAGGTCAACTATCCCACCGCCGGCGAACACTCCCCGATCCGGACGATTGAATGGCGCCAACTGCTGCCCGCCGAACACCAAAGCCGCGTCCAACAAACCATCATCACCGGCGAGTTCCCCTTCAGCCCCACCGACCCCGATCAGTTCGAATATCCATTCCCGGATCGCGCCAATCGCGAGCTCTACCGCCGCTACCGAGAACGCGCCAACACCGACCCGCGCCTGTTGGTCTGCGGCCGCCTCGGCGAATACCGCTACTTCGACATGGATCAAGCCATCGGCCACGCGCTGATGATTGCGCAGAAGATTCCTTAACCGGGGTCAGTCTGGCGTATTGACTCCCGGATTGCCGACGGTAAGCTCGCGCCCATGGCACGGAAGCTCCGCATCCAACTTCCCGGTTCCACCTACTTGATCACCAGTCGCGGCGATCGCGGCCAGGCCATCTTTCACGATGACGCGGATCGAGCGCTCTTCCTGAATGCTTTGGGCGAGGCTGGCGCGAAAACAGGCTGGCATGTCCTCGCGTATTGCATGTTGCCGGACCACTTCCACCTCGTCGTCGAAACACCCGAACCGAATCTGGTGTCAGGAATGAAATGGTTCCTCGGAACCTTTACGGCGCGGTTCAATCGCCGGCACAAAATTCGGGGGCACGTGTTCGCAGGACGATATAAATCGCTGCTCATCGGCCCGCACGGGCCATACCTCGCGCACGCCTGCGACTATGTCCATCTCAACCCCGCCCGCGCCCGGCTGCTCACCCAAAACGAGACCCTCCGCCAGTTTCCCTGGAGCAGCCTGCCGGCCTTCCTGAATTCCGCATCGCGCCCACCCTGGCTGCGCGTTGGCCGCCGGCTGCACGGCGATCCATTCGATGATTCGCCGGACGGCCGCGACAGCTACGCCCGGCACCTGGCAGAGCTGCAGGACAATCCACCCGACGCGGAGTTCCGCAACATTCGCCGCGGATGGTGCTACGGCGACGAGGCCTTCCGGAATTCAATGCTCCTCGAGGTGGGCCGCTCCGCCCACGCCAGCCACTTCGGTTCGGAACTTCAGGAGGCGTCCGAAGCCAAAGCCGCCCGGATAATCGACGAAGAACTCCGGACCGTCCTTTGGACCGAAGCCGAGCTCCTTCGCCGGCGAAAAGGCGACCCCGTCAAGGTCGCCATCGCCACCCGGCTCCGCGCCGAAACCACCGTCACGCTCCAATGGATCGCGTCCCGCCTCAAAATGGGCACGAAGACACACCTCAGCCATCTTTTGTATTGGGACCGACGGGAAAATGGGACCACGGCTGATCGAGCGTCGGACACACCGCGCAGCGCCGGTGCGCGAATCTCCCGGAATCCACGGCGGATTACTGCCGTAAACGCGGCAACTCAGGGACCAGCGGTCCCTCCATCCGAGCCAAAACCCGCGGAGCCATCACCCCAACGACTGCCAGCGTTGGATAAAGTATTACCATTACCCGACCCCTTTGTGTTCGATACGAGTTTTGATTGAGCTCATGTCTACATTCACTCCAACTGCGGCGTTTTCCGGTCGGCTTCGGGTCGCGCTTCCCACTCAACCGCTGATTCCGAGGATTCCAACGGCAGCCCCGACGGTGGTGGATATCGGGACGAGTGCACGACCGCACCACACCAAGATCCCTGCGTGCGCCTGGGTCCGACGCGTCCGATCCTCAGTGACCTTGGCCGTCCTGCTCGCATCGACCGGATTTGCGGCCGAGCGGCCGGCGGCGGTAGTCCCGCGGCAGACCAGCGGAGACAAGGCCAGCCAACCGGACTGGGAGGAACGCCTCGTCGTCACCGTCGGGCCACGCGATGCGGATTTGGTCGGCGCCGACCAGCGCGTCATCCAGGCGGCGATCGATCATGTCGCGCGACTGGGAGGCGGCACGGTCCGCGTGCGGGCTGGAACCTACCGCTTGCGCAATGCCATTCAGCTCCAATCGCACGTCGACCTCGTCGGGGACGGAGAGAAAACGCTGCTCATCAAGGAGCCGTCCTCCACCACGAAGCTTCGACTCGACAGCGATTGGTATGACCAGGAAATCACGTTGGAAGACCCGGCGGGATTCCGCGTCGGCGACGGTGTCTGCCTGCGGTCCAAGGACGTCGACAGCGGCGTTTCGACGGTCGTCAAGCGAACGCTGGTTGGGCGCAGCGGGCGGCGTTTCAAATTGGATCGGCCGCTGCGGGAGAACCTCTGGCAACGAAACGGAGCCACCTGTTCGACCCTTTTTCCCCTGCTGAGCGGAGACTCGATCGAGGAGGTTCGAATCGAGGGTCTCGTGCTCGACGGCAATCGCGCACACAACGACGAATTGGATGGAAACTACGCCGGCTGCATTTTCGTTCAGGATTGCAACCGAATCGCGATCCGTCGGGTCACGGCGCGCAACAACCACGGGGACGGCATCAGCTGGCAGATCTGCCACGATGTCGTGGTGGAGGATTGTGTCAGCGAAAACAACGCGAACCTTGGCCTCCATCCGGGCTCCGGGTCGCAGCGGCCCGTCATCCGAAACAATCTCGTGCGCGGCAATGATATTGGCATTTTTTTCTGTTGGGGCGTCAAATACGGCCTGGCCGAGAACAATCGCATCGAAGGCAACCGGGTGGGCATCTCGATCGGCCACCGCGACACGGACAATCTGATCACCGGCAACATCATCCGCCAAAGCCGGGCTCACGGCATCCTTTTCCGGCCCGAGCTCGGACCGGACTTCGCGGGACACCGAAACCGAATCGAAAACAACACCTTCGTCGACAACTCCCCCGAAGGCGGCGCGGTCATCGAGATCCAGGGCGGAACCGAACAAATCACCGTCCGCAGCAATCGGCTTTCCGAAACCCGCCCTGGGCAAACCCGCGTGGCGGTCCGACCCGGGCCCCAGAGCAAAGGCATCGCGATCGAAGCCAACACGCTCGACGGCCTCAAATTGCAGCCGTAGCCCGCCCTGCCGTCCAAACGCCCGCGGAACGCTGGCGGGCTGAAGAAATCCCCGCGCTGGACTTCGCCGGTCACATTCCGCGCCCGGCGGGTGTTGAATAGTGGCAATGGAAGAAGATCGCCTATTGCAGGATTTCGCGACCAGCCGCTCGGAGGAGGCGTTCCGGGCCTTGGTCGACCGCCACATCGACTTCGTTTATTCGGTGGCGCTCCGGCAGCTCCACGACCCGCACCGGGCCCAGGAGGTGGCGCAAATGGTCTTTATCGATCTGGCCGGCAAGGCCTCGCGCCTTCCACCGGGAACGATTCTGGCCGGATGGCTATTCCGCGCCACGCGATTCGCCGCAGCGAAACTCGTCCGCTCCGACCTGCGCCGCCAACACCGCGAACGACAAGCCGCCATGGATCACGCTGAACCCGCCGCCTCGCCGGTTGATCCCCGCTGGCAGGACCTCGAGCCCGTTCTCAATGAGGCGCTCGATGAATTGTCGGACGCCGATCGCGACGCCGTGCTGCTGCGGTTTTTTGAAAAAAAGGCGCTGCACGAAATTGCCGCGCACCTCGGCTTGAACGAGGCCACCGCCCGCAAGCGGGTCGGGCGCGCCGTCGACAAACTTCGACGGGTCTTCGTGCGACGCGGTGTCGCCATCTCGGTGCCGGTCCTGACGGCGGCATTGCTGGCCCAGTCGTCCCCGGCGGCCCCCGCCGGCCTGGCCGCAACCGTCACCGGGCTCGCGCTGCAAGGCCAGGCCCTGGCGGGCATGACCGCTTCAACCACCGTCGTCGGGAAAGGAATTCTCAAACTTATGGCCCTCTCCAAACTCAAGATCGCCGCCGCCACCACCGGCGCACTGCTCGTGCTCGGCGGCACCGTTCACGTCATCCAATACCTGCATCAACCCGGCCGAATCCACCGGCTGTTTGCGGTCGATCAGGACGACGATGCGATCCTGCGCATCATCCGGCAGATGAATTCCCGTGGGCTGGCCGAAGCGCCGCCACGTCTCTTCCTGCGTGCCTCCGGCGAGCCCGACGGCAGCGAAGGGGCGATCGCCAGGAACGGTCGCTTCATGGGCCACAACGTCACCGCGATCGAGCTGATCGCCACCGCCTACAACACCACGCCCGGCCGCCTGCGCCTCGCGAATTCCGTTCGTCTCCCGGCCGAGCGATTCGACTACCTGGTCAGCCTCGATTCAGACCAACGAACCTCCCTGCAGAATGCCATCCGGGAAAAACTCGGGCTGAGCGCCCGCCTGCAACCCCGGACCGAGGACGTGTATGTGCTGACCGCCCGCGCCGGCGAATTCGAAAACCTGCGGCCCAGCGAAGGCCCCGCGAACAACCTGAGGATTCGCAACCGGGACGGCGAGCTGAGCTTCGAGAACGCCACCGTCGACGCCTTCGCCCGCAGCCTGGAGCACATGTTGGAGCGCCCCATCGTCGACGAGTCCGGTTTGCAGGGACGCTTCGACATCCACCTGCTCCTGCCGGACCCGGGCGACTCCGCCAACGCACGCCCGTCATTCGACGCCGTGCGCAAAGCCGCCAGTGAGCAACTGGGGCTGGAGTTAAAACGGGATCAACGCGAGCTCGAGATGCTGGTCGTCGATCACGCGGGACGCGGGTGATCAAAAACCGCGGTTCCAAAGGAAACGGCCCACACGCACACTTCCGCACCCGCGCCGCGGGCGGCCGTTGCCTCAAATCTCCCGGACTGGCCTCCCACTAGGCGCCCAACCTGGCGCCGCACCTACGGCTGGCCTGCCGGCGATCAAACCTGGCCGAGCTGCGGATTCTCCATGAAGGCGTAGCAGATCATGTGGCAGATGCCCATCTGGGCGTCTTCGGCCCGGCCGTAGTGGGTGTCCTGGACGACGATGGCCAGATCGGCGATCTCGGCCAGGCGGCCCCGTTTTCCTCCAACCAACGCCACGGTCCGGAGGCCGTTCTTCTTCGCCCATTCCACCGCGCGCACCACGTTGGGTGAGTTTCCGCTCACACTCATGACGAGAACTATGTCCCCGGCCCGGCCGTAGTTCTCGAGCTGGCGGACAAAAACGTCGTCGTAGGTGTAATCATTGCCGATGGCCGTCATCCAGCTCACGTTGTCGTTGAGGGACAGGCAGCGGAAGCGGCGGCCGAGCTTGTCCGAGGCGCCTTTGCCAAGATCCGTGATGAAGTGGGAGGCATTGGCCGCGCTGCCGCCATTCCCCAGCGCAAAAATCTGGCGGTCCTCCTTGAGGGCCTGGCGGAAAAGGTCAACCACCTGGGCCACCTGGGCGGTGGGGATGGAGTCGAGCGTCGCCTTTTGCGCGGCGATATAACCGTGAATCCAGTTCTGCATGCCCAATTATTGCCCGGTCTGGGAGAGCTGCACAGCGCGAAATCCGGCGGGAACAAAATCGTTGCGCGGCGCGGTCGGAATGTGGCTTCATTTTGACTCTGGCCAGCTGCAAACGGGCCCCGGTGGGCTTCACGGTGCGGCTGGTAAAAATGAATGCATGGCACCGATGGCCCGGGAACAACTTCACGTTTATTACTCGGGGCGGGTGCAGGGAGTTGGCTTTCGAGCCGCGGTCAAGCGGGTGGCTCACGGTTATGACGTTACCGGTGTCGTTCGCAACCTCCCTGACGGGCGCGTCGAGCTGGTGGCGGAGGGGGAGCGGTCCGAGCTCGCTGAGTTCCAGCAGGCCGTCCGGGATTCCGGTTTGGACCGGTTCATCCGTCAGGAATTGGCCCGGTTCGCCCCGGCCGAAAATGAATTTCGTGGCTTTGAAATTGTCCGGTAATTGTAAGGCAGCATGAGATACGCGGTCATCGCAGACATCCACGCCAATCTCGAGGCGTTGGACGTGGTCCTCAACGATGCCAAAGAGCAGAAGTGCACCCATTACTGCTGCCTCGGCGACGTCGTCGGATACAACGCCAACCCCAAGGAGTGCCTCGATATCGTCCGCGGCATGGGCATGCCCTGCGTCAAAGGCAACCACGACGAATACTGCTCCACGGACGAAGATCTCGAAGGTTTCAACCCCCACGCCGCCGAAGCCGTCAACTGGACCCGCCGCCAGCTCCCCCCGGAGGATCGCCTCTGGCTGCGCGAGCTCAAATACGTCCGGCTCGTCGCCAGCTTCTCCATCGTCCATGCCACCCTCGACGGACCCCAGCGCTGGGGCTACGTCTTTGACAAACTCGCCGCCGCCGCCAGCTTCACCTACCAAAACACATCCGTCTGCTTCTTCGGACACACCCACGTCCCCGTGGCCTTCGTGCGCGACAGCATGGTCCGCGGCGGCACCTACTCCAAGTTCAAGGTCGAGCCCGGCAAGAAATATTTCGTCAACGTCGGCGCGGTCGGCCAGCCCCGCGATGGCAACCCGAAAGCCGGCTACGTCGTCTACGACATGGACGAAGCCACCATCGAGCTGCGCCGGCTCGATTACGACATCGCCACGGCCCAGCGCAAGATCATGGAGGCCGGCCTGCCCCAGCGGCTGGCCGATCGCCTGGCTCTCGGCAAGTAACCCGCTCCGGGTGAAGTGAAGGTCTTCATCCTCAAGCCCAGCTCGCTTGGCGACGTCGTGCAGGCGCTGCCCGTCCTGCGCATGCTCAAAAAGCACCGCCCCGACGCCGAGATCCATTGGTGGATCGACTCCGGTCTCGTCCCGCTCCTCGAGGAAGACCCCGACCTCGCGGGGGTCATCCCCTTCGAACGCCGCCGCTGGACCTCGCCGCTCCACTGGGATGAAGCCCTGCGCTCCATCCGATCCATCCGCGGATTCCGCTTCGACTGCGTGCTCGATTTGCAAAGCCTCGCCCGCAGCGCCGCCTGCGCGTGGCTCGCCGACGGCGGCATCACCATCGGCCTCGAGGACAACCGCGAAGGCGCGCCCGCCCTCTACGACATCGCCGTGCCCCGCCAGTCCTACCACACCCACGCCGTGGATTGGTACCTGCAGACTCTCGCGCCGCTCAAGGTGCCCATCGATTGGGACATTAACTGGCTCCCGATCCGACCCCGCGTCGCCCAGGCCGTCCAGGACAAGTGGAATCCCGAGCCCGGCCCCTGGATCGCCGTGCAGCCCGGGGCGCGCTGGAACAACAAACGCTGGCCCGCAGAATTCTACGCCGACGTGCTCCGTCAGCTGGCGCATTCCTCACCCGCCACCCGCTTCGCCATCCTCGGCGGAATGGAGGATCAGGAGGCCGGTCGCCTCATCGCCGCTGCCGTCCCCGGCCGGGCTCTCGACCTCACCGGGCGCACCTCCCTCCCCGAAATGGTCGAATGGCTGCGCCGCTGCGAATTGGTCATCAGCAATGACACCGGCCCGATGCACGTGGCCGCGGCGCTCCGAAAAAAAATCGTCGCCATCTTCGGGCCCACCGAACCCGCCCGCACCGGCCCCTACGGACAGCTCGCGAACGTTCTCCAGCTGAAGCTCCCGTGCGTTCCGTGCATGACCACCACCTGCAAGCTCGCCTCCCCGCTCGAGTGCCTGCGCGGGATCTCTCCTCAGACCGTCGTCGCTCACGCCCGCCAATTGCTCGCCTCCTGAACGGACCGGCCCAGCCCGGTCGCGCCCATCCCAAAGGCCCCGGGTGCCAGGTCCACGTTCGCATCCGCCTCACAAATCTCGTAATCCACCGTGACACTCCGACCGATTTAGGCTTTAAAATGGCCTGAAATCAGAATCAGGAAGGACGGGCGGACGAATGTCGGTGCGCGAAGCGCAGCACTGGCAGGTCGCACCCCGTCTCACCGTGTCGGGTCAACTCTCTGCTTAACACATGAATGCTCCCGCCTCTGCGCGACGTGGCCTCTGTTCCGCGCTCTCTCTTTTCTTCACCCTTTGGACACCCTCTCTCGTCGCCCAGGTGCCGCAACTGGTCTCGTTCCAGGGAGTGGTCAGCGTCGACAACCAGCCGTTCACCGGCAACGGCCAGTTTAAATTCGCCCTGGTCCGCGGCGGAGACGGGCATGTTCTTTGGAGCAATTCCGCGGACCTGGCGCCCCCGGACGGCGAGCCCGACAACGCCGTTTCAATCGCGGTCAAATCCGGCCTTTATTCCGTCCTCCTCGGCGACGCGACGACACCGAACATGGCTGTCCTCCCGGTGTCCGTTTTCAACGAGTCGGACGTCCGCCTGCGGGTGTGGTTCAATGATGGCGTTCGTGGCACCACGCTCTTAAGTCCGGATCAACGCATCGCGGCGGTCGGTTACGCGCTGATGGCCGCCAGCGTGGCTGACGGCGCGATCACTCAAACCAAGATCGCCGCCGGCGCGGTCGGCAGCGCCCAGCTTGCGCCCGACTCGGTCACCGCCAGCCACTTGGCCGATGGAGCCGTCACCAGCAACAGCCTCGCGCCCGGCGCGGCCCTCGCCAATCTCTCTGCCAACGGCCAGGCCGGAGTTCCCTCCGGCGGCCTGGTCCTCTCCGCCACCGAAAGCGCCACGCTTCTCGCCGCCGGTTACCGACGACTTGGCACCACCCAATTGCCCGATGGCTGGTCGGAGCATGGAGAGGTCATTCCACCCGACGGACGCTCCCAACACACCGCGATCTGGACCGGCACCGAGCTTATCGTCTGGGGCGGCCGCACGGGCTCCGGCACAGAGCTGAACACCGGGGGCCGCTATAATCCCCAAGCCAACACCTGGACAGCGCTCTCCACGACCGGTGCGCCCACCCCGCGAGTGGGTCACACCGCCATCTGGACCGGCACGCAAATGATCATCTGGGGCGGCGCCAGCGGCGGAACGGCGGTGAACACCGGGGCCCACTACGATCCCGCAACGGATACGTGGTCGCCCGCGGGAACGACCGCAGCGCCCATCGCCCGCACCGATCATACGGCGATCTGGACGGGCGGCCAGATGGTGATCTGGGGCGGCGGCTCCAGCTCCGGCCCCACCGCAACGGGCGCTCGCTACAACCCCGTCACCCGCACCTGGGCCGCAACGTCAACCGGCACCGGCCTCCCCGCTGCCCGCTCGGAACACACCGCGGTCTGGACCGGGTCAGCCATGTTGATCTGGGGCGGCTGGAACAACACCAACCCGTTCCAGGACGGCGCCCGCTATAATCCAGCCAACAACACCTGGGCTCCCCTGGCCACCATCGGCGCCCCGGCCGCCCGCTACGGACACACCGCGGTGTGGACCGGCACCGAGATGATTCTCTGGGGCGGGCTCGACAACTCCTTGACCCGTGTGAGTTCCGGCTCACGTTACAATCCCGCCACCGACGCGTGGACCCCCGTCAGTACCGTCGGCCCTCCCTCGGCGCGCGCCAATCACACCGCCGTCTGGACCGGTACCCGCATGATTATTTGGGGCGGCTCAAGCGCGACCGGATTTCTAAACACCGGCGGCCGCTATGATCCCGTCGCCAACTCCTGGACGACAACCGCCTCGGTCCGCAGCCCGTCCGCACGATCGTCTCACGTCGCTCTGTGGACGGGCATGGAGATGGTCGTCTGGGGAGGCGTCAACAACGGAGTCGGCGCGAGTGATGGCGGACGCTACAATCCCAATGCCAATACGTGGGACCTTTTCGCAGCCAGCCAGCCGCCAGCCGGACGTTCGCTGCCCAGCGCCGCCTGGACCGGGACCGAAATGATCGTCTGGGGTGGCGCCAATACCGGGTTCGGGTCCGGAACGAACGTCTATACTCGAACTGGAGGCCGCTATAACCCTGCCCTGAACCAATGGACCGCCACGTCCCTCGTTAACGCCCCCATCGGCCGAACCGGTCACGCGGCGGTGTGGACCGGGACCGAAATGATCGTGTGGGGCGGACAAAACCGCAGCGGGGGAAACGTCGGGACATGGTTCAATTCCGGCGCCCGCTACAACCCGGTTAGCGACGTTTGGACGACGACCTCGGTGGGGGCCGGCGTGCCCACGCCGCGCCAGGCGTCAACCGCCGTCTGGACCGGATCCCAGCTGATCATCTGGGGTGGCCACGACGGAACCAATTACCTGGCCAATGGCTCCCGCTATAACCCGACCTCCAACACCTGGTCGCCGATGTCCAATACGGGCGCTCCCGACGGCCGCGCCTTTGTCGACGCCGTCTGGACAGGCTCGGAAATGATCGTCTGGGGCGGAAGCGGCCCGGGCGCTTCCATCGCCACGGGGGGACGCTACAACCCAACGTCGGATACCTGGGCCGCCTTGCCCATCGCCGGACGTCCCACCACCCGCACGAGCCTCGGCGTCGTCTGGACCGGATCCGAAATGATCATCTGGGGCGGTTACGAAGCGGGTTATTTGAACGACGGTGCCCGCTACAGTCCCGCGGAGGACGTGTGGATTCGACTCCAGGCCGCGGGCGCGCCCGACGCTCGCAGCAACCCGATCGCGCTCTGGACAGGCACAGAAATGCTGATCCTCGGAGGAATCTCCGGACTTCCCTCCGGCGGGCGGTTCAACCCAACCACCGGCTTGTGGTCACCGACCTCGGAGGTTGGCGCACCGGGAGGCCGCAACGAACCGGTCGGCGTTTGGACCGGTCAATCCGCACTCGTCTGGGGCGGCCAATACAACATTGTCGGAGGGTTCTCGACGAACGTCTTCGTCTTCGAGCCCGGAAAATCCATGGTCTTGTACCAGCACCCTTGAAGCCGTTCCGAAAAGTGAGTGAGGCGCCCACTGACTTTTCCGACAGGATCTCAAGGTTTAATCCGGGCCAGACGCCGCCGATCCGGATCGTCGCTCAGACCAATTCTGGAAAAAGGGATGGGCTCGAATCCGGCCTTCCAGGCGGGTGAATCTTTTGGCAGCGCAAACCCGCTTTCCGCCGACACCAAACGCGTGTCGTTGGTGACCGTATTGTCCCGCACCTCGAACATCGCGGCTTGAGCGCGCCAGCTCACGTCCAGCCATTTCCCGTAGCACACGTTCCGCACGATTCGATTGTGCTCGGGCGGCACACCACGAAAGGCCGCTCCCTCGACCGCCGGTCCCGCCGGCGCCCCATAATAGGCGTCGAGCGTCTTCATCTCCGGATACCGCGCCCGGTAAAGCTCCGCTGGGACCGCCCGCAGTTGTTTGCGCATGTAGTCGTCCACCATCCCATGCCAGACCGGCGAGGGATCCAGCCCGCGTCCATCGGCCCGCACCGCCGGATCACAATCCACGAACAGGTTGTTCTCCACCCGATGATCGCGGCCGCCGCCGATGAACATCGCCCAGTGCACCTTGTAAAACACGTTCCCGTAAACCTCCGTCCCGCTCACGCAGTCATCCATGTATACCCCCATCGAGCCCATGCCCACGCCGCCGGTCTCGTGAATGTAGTTCTGCCGGATCCGGTTCCCGCGATAGGAGTAATCCCGTCCCGTGTAAATCGCCCCCACATCTCCCGTCTCAAGCGCGATGTGGTGAATGTCGTTGAATTCGATCAGGTGATCGTTGCCATTAAATAGAATCGCGCAATGCGGGTGATCTTGAATGTGATTGTGCGAGGCGCGCTGGCCGACCCCGTTCATCAACACCGCCGGCACGTAGCACTTCGACCAGCGCCCCTGCCGCTGAAAATGGCAGTTCTCCACGAAGTGATTCGCCGGCCGGAGCGTGTTCCGATCTCCTCCATCCAGCGACACCCCCCCGTCTCCCGTGTCGATGATGTCACAGCTCATCACCCCATGGTTGGTTCCGCCGCTGATGCTCACTCCGAGATTGCCCAGGTTGCGCAGGCGACAGCCCTGGACCCGCACGCCTTCGCCACCCGTGATCGTCACCGCGCTGGATCGGGTGGCCTCCAGATCCAGCCCGCGGATCGTCACATGGCTCGCGCTGGAAAGCTCGACCAGCGGCCGGTCCAACAACGACAGCAGGGCCTCGCCGGATTCGACGGGAGACGGCGGCCAGAAATAAAGAACCCCGGCCGGCGCGTCGATGAACCACTCTCCAGGCTCATCCAATTCCTCCAGCACGTTCAGAAAGTGAAACCGCTGTCCTTTGCGAAACCCATAAAGGCCATGCGGCGCAGCCGTTCGCACGAGGCGATGCTCGACATCCATTGCCGCCACCCGCTCATAGGAGTTCGCCCAGTCCCACGCCCAATAGCCGTGCACCCAGACGTTGCTCACATCCCGCCAGCGACGTGGACGATCGCCGGAATAGAAAAAGCCTCCGGCCAGATCCCCGATCCGGCCGCCGTGGTCGTCGCCCATCCCGCTCGCGTCCGGAAAGCCCGCGATCTTTTCCCAGGACCCCGTGTTCGGCCAGCGGGCCAGCGTCATCGGGCGACCGGCAAAGAAAAGCTCGGCATGTGCCGGTGTGGTCGGCCGGGCAAACCCCCGCGACTTCAGTCCCTGATACTCTGACCGCCCGCCGGCCGGAAGCTCGGCCTGCATCACCTTCCCGCGCGCCGTGGCGTCGAGCCGCGAAACCACCGCCGGATCGGCCACCGGTCGAAACCCGGACACCCTCCGACCCCCAATCCAGCGGACCGACTCGCCCTCGAACGCCCGCCACGCCACCGGCGCCCCAGGCTGGCCCGAATCGGCCGCGGACAGCTCCAGCGCATTGGTCCGGAAATAGTCGCCTCCGCGCAGCCAAATCGTGATGCCTCCCGCCGGCCAGGGGCCGCGTGTGCGCACCTCGCGCACCGCGTCGCGCGCGCGCTCCAGACTGGCGAACGGCTGGGCCATCGTGCCCGGGTTTTGGTCGGAGCCATTCAGCGCAACGTGAAAATCGGCGGACGCGACGCCGGCAAGGCACAGGCAGGCCGCGACAAGTCGTGGGACGGAGAGCAGCGGGAGTTTCATGATGACTGTTAGGGTTGACGTTTCCGCCGCTCACGAATTCGGTCCGGGAGTAGGGCGCCCCGCAATGTTCCCAGACCTCCAGTCGTCCTGACGTTTCTGCCCCGCATTGCGGGACACCCCGGGTTCATGGCCCCGACTCACGTCCGCATCGGACGTCCCGCCTCTTCCCATGAACCGAGGGTAGGGCGCGCTCTCCGCGGCGCACCGCCGATGCGGATCGCCCTGCGAACCTCCGGCTGGCGGCGGAGCGCCAGCCCTACCGGCTGTGTCCGCGTTCATGGCCCCGACTCACGTCCCCGTTGCATCTTCAAACCACCCAGGTTCAACCCGCCCAGGTTTGCGCTCGATTCATCGTCAGCCCCCGGCCCAGACTGCGCCCACATGCGCACCATCAACCTCGAAGCCGGGCTGCCGACCGTCGACGATGCCCGCCGACGGTTGCTGGCGGAAATCGACTCGGCCCGAAAAAGTGGCGAGCGCGTCCTCAAGGTCATTCACGGGTGGGGTTCCAGCGGGGCCGGCGGCAAGCTCGGTCCTGCCATCCGCAAATCGCTTCGGCTCCGCGTCCAGGAGGGCAAAGCGGTGATGGTCGTCGCGGGCGAACGGTTTTCTTCCGACACCGTCGAGGGCCGGGAACTGGCGCAACGCCATCCCTCGGTGCGCGGAGATCGCGACTTCAACCGCGCGAACCCGGGCGTGACGGTCGTGGAACTGGCCGGGCCGGCCGCTCAGACGACTCGCCAGTCGGCTCGCGATTGACGCCCGTCGCGAGCGAGACGGGAAAGGCGCGCGACGGGTGGGGTGGAGCGTGGGCGCGGAGGCCAATCTGCCAGCCGCAACTCCAACACCGATGCGCTACGGCCGCTTGCCGTCCACCAATTCGCGAACGAGCGCCTTGACGCCGTAAACCTTGCTCAGGGCCTCGTGGATGGCGGCTGAATGCACGGACGTGGCGCGACCCTGTCGTTCGCTGAAGGCGTAATCGGCAGGCAGGCTCTGCAGGTTGCCGTCAAAAATAATCCCCACAAATTCCCCGGCCCGGTTGACCACCGGACTGCCGGAGTTACCGCCGATGATGTCGCAGGTGCTGACGAAATTATACGGGGTCTGGAGGCTCAGCCGCGATTTGCGCTTGGCCCAGCGCGGCGGAAGATCGAACGGCGCCCGGTTCTTCATCTCGCGAGCCCGACCATAAAGACCGTCCAGCGTGGTCGTCGCGGGAACAGGGCGGCCATCTTCTTCGTATCCCCGGATGACGCCGAACGACAACCGGAGCGTGAAGGTCGCATCGGGATAGCCGGCCGTCCCGAGGAGCGCATTGCGGGCGCGGGCGATCGCCGCCTGCGCCTGTTGCTTCACCTCGGATTGTTCCTCGATCACCTTGCGCAACGCGCGCGCCTCGGTGTCGATGGTCCGGGCAAGCTCAATCATCGGGTCGTTCGCCGCGGTGACGGCAGCGGCGCCCCCGTCATAAAGCTTCTTCCGAAACGCCACGTCGCGAACCTTCGTTTTCTGGATCAGCTCGCCCGCACGATCGCGGGGCGATTTACCCGCCAACACCCGCGTCACCACCGGGTCGTCGCCACCCAGGGAAGTCGCCAGGAAGGTCAGCGAATCCGTCAGGAGCAGAATTTCGAGGTCAGCATAGATCGGTTTTTCGGAGAAGAGGCTGAATTCCAGCGACGCCCGGGCCGACTCGGAAAACTCCCGCAACCGTTCGCCGTTCGGCTTGGGCCGCTCGTCCCCTGCCCGCAGGAGCGTCCGCGCCAATCCGAAGCTGTCCGCGCCGAAGCCCTGCCCGCCCTCCAGCAGGTTGTATCGCTTGGCCTGGGCGGCGGTAGTCTCGGTGGCTGCCGCGATCTTCTCGTAGGCGGACAGCGCCTCCTCCTGGCCCGCGGTCGACCGCAGCCGCGTCTTGAACCCGTCCTCGGCCTGGATCTTCCCGCCCATCAGCTCCGGATCGAGCAGACCCGCCAGCCGGCCGTCGATCGCCTTGCGCGAGTTCTTGATGCCAAAGAGATCCTCCTTCGCCCGCCGGGCGTTTTCTTCGCTGCGCGCGCTCCACGCTTCCAGCAGCACTTCCTGGCGCTTGAGCGTGCTCAAACGATTGGGCAATGCGTGATCCCGCAGATACACCAGCTCCGGCACCGTCAGCAGTCGGCTGGTCCGGCCCGGGTGCCCGGACACGAACACGAGCTCGCCGTCCTTCGCGCCCGCCGGGGAAAACTTCAGGTAATGCGCCACCTTGGCCGGCTGGCCGTTCTCGTAGGCGCGAAACAGGCAGATATCCAGATCGAACCGCGGAAATTCAAAATTGTCCGGATCGCCGCCATAAAATGCGATCTGCGATTCCGGGGCGAAGACCAGCCGGACATCGGTATAACGCTTGAATCGATAAAGGTGATACGCGCCGCCCTGCCAGAGCGTGACCACATCCGAGCGCTGTCCGGTCTGGTCCAGCGATTCCTTTTCGATCTCGGCAATGACCTTGCGCCGGGCGGCAAACGCCTTGCCCGGATCCGCCCCCGCCGGCACCGCGGCGTTGACCCGCGCGGTCACGTCCTGGATCGATTGCAGGACATTCAGCTCCAGATCGAGGCACTTCACTTCTTCGGCCAGCGTGGCCGCATAAAAGCCGTCCCGCAGATAATTCTTCTCGGCCGTGCTGAGCTTCTGCAACGCATCGGCGCCCACATGATGGTTGGAGATCAAAAGGCCATCCTCGCTCACGAAACTCCCCGAGCCGCCCGAGTTGAACCGCACGGATGCTTTCTGGAGATGCTCCAGCCAGGCATCGGTCGTCTCAAATTGGTGATGCTCGCGGAGCCATTGGCGCGGCGGTTGGTTGAACAACCACATGCCCTCGTCCGCCGGAAGCGACATCGAAGCTC
This sequence comes from Limisphaerales bacterium, assembly GCA_044229355.1. Classification (GTDB taxonomy): domain Bacteria; phylum Verrucomicrobiota; class Verrucomicrobiia; order Limisphaerales; family JADJPG01; genus JBGARF01. The sequence continues at coordinate 64,065 of JBGATF010000026.1, read as the reverse complement.
CCGTCAAAGAGCCGGCCAGGAAAAGAAGGTGCCATTTCATGCGTGGCGGGAACATAGGAAGCCCGGACCGGCCTGGCCAGCCCGAAGACGGCCGTCCGAACGGCGGCAGAGCCCGACTTCCCATGAACCAAGAGGATTTTTGATTTACGATTTTTGATTTACGATTGCGGATTGTCCGACTTGGAAATCGTCAATCGACAATCACCAATCAAAAATCACCAATGGTGTTCGTGCCCGCAATTTACATGCAACAATCCGGGTTGCTTCCCATGAACCGCAAGGTAGGGCCCGCTCTCCCGCCTTCGCGATGCTTCGGCGGGCACGGCCGCAGCGGGCCGCGGCTGGCGATCCAACCGATGCATTATTCGCTCTGGAAAATCCGGGTTTGTGAGGTCTAGGATGCAGCCCATGAAGCCCGCCTTCCCGTTGCCGGCCATGTTGCCGACCTCCGGCGTTTACCTCGCACTCACCGCCTGCGCGCTCGCATCCGTCGGCCCGGCGTTCGCCGCCATGATCACCTTGCGGGGCCACGAGTTCACCGTGCCTGACGGCTTCACCGTCGAAGAGGTCGCCACCACCAACCTCGTGCCGCGCCCGGTCAGCGCGAGCTTCGACGACCAAGGCCGCCTTTACGTGACGGACTCATCCGGGTCGAACGTCGCGCCGGCCGAGCAGCTCAAAAACCCGACCCACCGCCTGCTGCGCCTGGAGGATACCGACGGTGACGGCCGGTTTGATCGCGCCGTGGTCTTTGCCGACAAAGTGATGTTCCCGCAAGGCTGCCTGTGGCATGGGGGATCGGTCTACGTCGCCGGTCCGCCGAGCATTTGGAAGTTCACGGACACGGACGGTGACGGCGTGGCGGACCGGCGGGAGGAATGGTTCAAGGGGGGGACGCTGACGGGTTGCGCCAATGACATTCATGGTCCGTATCTGGGGCCGGACGGCTACATCTACTGGACGAAGGGGGCGTTTGCGGAACAGAAGCACACGCTGGGCAACGGGCGGATCTGGAACGATCGCGCGGCCCACATTCTCCGCGCAAAGCCGGACGGAAGCGGCCTGGACATCATCATGACGGGGGGCATGGACAATCCGGTGGAAGTGGCCTTCACCGCCGACGGGGAGACCATGTTCACCAGCACGTTCATTGATTTCAGCCAGCCCGGGTTCCGCGATGGCGTTGGTCATGCCAGCTATGGCGCGGTGTTCGGCAAGGAGAACGACGTGCTCGACGACGTCCGGGTTCCGCGGACCGGGCCGGACCTCACGCATCCCATCGTGCAGTTCGGCGCAGGCGCCGCCAGCGGGCTGTGCCGATACCAGTCGACCGTCTTGGGCGCGGGTTTCCAGGACAACCTGTTCGCCAGCACGTTCAACCTCCACAAGATCACCCGGCACCAGCTGCGGCCCAGCGGCGCCACCTACGCCAGCACCGACAGCGATTTTCTCGTCAGCGCCAACCCGGATTTTCACCCGACCGACGTGCTGGAGGACGCCGACGGCTCGCTGCTCGTCGTTGACACCGGCGGCTGGTATAAACTGTGTTGCCCGAGCTCCCAGCTGGCCAAGGCCGACGTGCTGGGCGGCATTTACCGGGTCCGTCGCACCGATGCTCCCCGTCTGTCACCGGCCCAACGGCGCCCAGGCTACGCGCGATTAACCCAGCCACCCGCCGTGCGCGAGGGCTCCGCCCTGGCCAAGTTGAAACAGGCCGCGCTCAAGGCGGCTCCCGAATCGGACCGACAATTCCGCGAGGCTCTCCAACAGGCGGCGGCGCACGCGGCGCAAGACGCGGAGTCCGCTCATCGGATGCGGGTGGCGGCCGAGGGCTTGGGCCGTCTCGGTGCCGCGGATGGCGCAACCGACTTGTTCGCCGCGCTGGGCGTGGCCGGCGACGGCGACGAAATCCTTTTCCGCAGCGTCGCCCACGCCTTGATTCAGCTGGGCAACACGAGCGCCGCCCGCGCGCAGTTGAGCTCCGGCGCGTCGCCCGCGGCGCTGCGCGCCGCGCTGGTCGTGCTGGACCAGGTTCCCAGCGGGAACATCCAGCCTGCCGACGTGCTCCCGCACCTCGGCTCCGGCCACGCGACGCTTCGGGCCACCGCCATCTGGATCGCGGGGCGTCACGCCGATTGGGGCTCGGCGTTGGCCGGCGGGTTTCGCGAGCGGCTGGCCAAAAACTCGCCCAATGACAGCGAGCGCGCCGAGCTGCAAAGTCAGCTCACCCGCTTCGCCCGCGCCGCCGCCGTGCAGGAAATTCTGGCGTCCATCGCACATGGCGGCCCCGACATCGCCGCTGGCTCGCGCCTGACCGCCCTGCGCGCCATGGCCGGCGCCAGCCTCAAGGAAACGCCCGCCACCTGGATCGACGCCCTCGTGGCCGCGCTTCAGCCCGGCGAACCCGCCGTACAACGGCAGGCCGTCTCGACCGCCCGTGCCCTGTCGGCGGCAAAGACCCGCTCTGGTGATTTGGCGTCGTCCTTGGAGCGAATCGGCCGCAACGGATCGCAGCCGACCGAGACCCGGCTGGAGGCGCTGGCCGCCATCCCCGGCGGCCTTGCCAATGTCGACGAGCCCATCCTCACGCTTTGGCTCGGCAACGCCGCCGCATCGCAGCCGGTCGCCGTCCGCTCGCTGGCCGTGGCCGGCCTGACCAAGGCGCTGCTCACCGAAGCCCAGCTTCGGCAGATTGCCGACGCCACCAAAACGATGGGGCCACTTGAGCTGCCCAAGGTCGTGGCCGCGTTTGAACATTGCTCGTCCGAGGCCGTGGGCCTGGCGTTGCTCAACGGGCTGCAGCAGTCGAAAGGGCTTTCCGGACTGCGCCCGGAAACCCTGCGGCCGCGCCTGACGAACTTCCCCGACTCGGTGCGCACAAAGGCCGAACCGCTCCTCGCCAGCCTCAACGCGGACGCCGCCAAACAGGCTGCCCGCCTGGAATCGCTGCTCGCCGAGATCAGCGGCCACGGCGACATCCGCCGCGGCCAGGCGATCTTCAACAGCCCGCGCGCCGCCTGCTCCTCGTGCCATGCCATCGGGTACCTGGGCGGCCACGTCGGGCCCGACCTGACCAAAATCAGCGAGGTGCGCAGCGAACGCGACCTCCTCGAGGCCATCGTCTACCCCAGCGCCAGCTTTGTCCGCAGTTACGAACCGCTCATCGTCGCCATGCGCGATGGCGAAGAGGTCAGCGGCGTTCTTCGCAAGGATGGAGCGGATGAAATCGTCCTCGCCACCGGTCCCACCACCGAGACGCGCGTGCCCCGCTCGGACATCGTTGAAATGCGCCCCGGCGCAGTCAGCGTGATGCCCCAGGGACTTGATGAACAGCTCAGCCGCCAGGAGCTGGCCGACCTGCTGACGTTCCTGAAGAACACCCACTGGGGAGCGCGCTAGCGCGACCGGGCGCAGAAAGTCAGCCGTCAGGTGGGCAGGGTCACGGAAATCGTGGTGCCAGCCCCCGGGCGGGATTGCACCCCCACCTCGCCGCCGTGGCTCTCGACAATGCGGCGGACGATGGCCAGACCGAGGCCGGTGCCGCGCGCCTTCGTCGTCGCCAGGAGCGAAGTAAACAGCCGCCGGGTTTGTTCCTCGGACATGCCCGCGCCCGTGTCGGCAAATTCGATCACCACCTTCATCGACGCCGCGGCGTCCCGCGCCGCCACCGACCTCGTGGTGATGGTCAGCTCGCCGCCCTCCGGCATGGCCTCGACCGCATTGAGCATCAGGTTGAGAAACGCCTGCTCGAGCTGCATGGCGTCCGCCAGCACGGAGGGCAGGTCGACCGCCCGCCGCCGTTCCACCCGGATGTTCTGGTTGACCAGCTTGTGGCGGGTCAGAAGTCCCAGATCGTCGAGCACCCGATCCACATTGACCGCGGCCAGCTTCGGTTCGGCGCTGCGGGCGAAATCGAGGATCTGTTCCACGATGCGATCCAGATGATTCATTTTCTCGCCCATGATCAGCGCGTCACGGGAGCGGGGATCGCCCGCGGGAAACTGCAAATCGAGCGAGTGATACAACATCTTCATCACCGTGAGCGGATTGCGGATCTCGTGCGCCACCTCGGCGGCGAGCAGGCCCAGCGCGGACAGCTTCTCGTTCTGCCGCAGCTGCTCCTCCACGTCGACGATGCGCTCGTAGAGCCGGGCCTTCTCGATGGCCAGCGCCGAAAGCTCGGCCAGGGCGGAGAGTATCCGGATCTCCTCGTTGGAAAACCGGTAGGTGTCCCCGGTATAGATGTTGAGGGTCCCGATGGCCTCGCCCGCGAACAGCAAGGGCACGCTTAGGAGCGAAACGAGCCCTTCACGCTGGGCGATCTCGACATGTTGATATCTTCCGGACGTCTGCACGTTCGGGACCTGGACCGGCTTCCGCCTTCGCACGACCATCCCGAGCAGGCTGTCCGAGACATTCAAGCGCGGCTTTTGCACGTAGTCCTCGCCCGCCCCATGGCTCGCCCGCAGGTCCAGCCATTCGCGCGTCTCGTCCAGGAGCAGGATGGAGCAAAGCCGCATGCGCATGAGCTGGCAGGCTTCGCGCGCGACCGCGTTCAGGGCGTCATCCACGTTCAACGTGGAGTTGATGGTCTGGCCGACCTTGACCAAGGATTCGAACAGGCGCGCCTTCAGCCGCAGTTGTTCGTAAAGCCAGGTGGTGTGGATGACCTTGACCGCCTGCCGGGCCAGCGCCTCGAGCAGCTCCTGATCGGCGGCGGAGAACGCATTCACCCGATCCGAATCGACGTTGAGCACACCTCGGACCTCCCCCTCCACCTCCATGGGCGCGGCCAGTTCCGACCGGACCTCCGGGCGGACCAGCACATAGCGGGGATCAGTGCGGACGTCGTCAACCCGGGCGGAGCGGCCGGTGCGGGCGACCCACCCGGTGATGCCTTCACCGACGCGAAGCTTGAGGCTGGCGGCACCCGGTGGGAGCGCGTGGGAGGCAACAATCTCGAGGGAGCTGGTCGATGGATTCACGAGCACGGCGGACCCGCTGGAGGCGCGCATGACCCGGACCGCCTCCGCCAGGATGAGGTTGAGGGCCTGCTGCGAATCGAGCGTGGCGTGGATCACGTTGCTGATGTCGTTCAGCACGCGCAGACGCTCGTAGCGCTCGCGCAGTTCGGAAAGTTCATCGCTCATGCGGGCATCGCGTGGAGAATCCGGTCACCGCAGGCGCCAGCTCAGGCCCAGCCCGGTGGCGGCAAAAAGAATATTGGGCGCCCACGCGGCGATCCACGGCGGCACGTGGCCACCGCTGCCGAAGGCCAGCCCAATCTGTTGAAGAACGAAATAGGCAAAGCAGATGAAGATGCTGCTGGCCACACCCACGGCGACGTTGCGCCGGCCGCTGCGCGCGCCAAACGGCAGGGCGATGACCACGACGACGAGCGACGTCCACGGAGCCGCCAGCTGCCCCTGCCGTTTGGTTTCCAGCACCGCCCTCAATTTTTCCGGCATCCCGGCCGGGTGCAGGCGAAAGTAATCCGCGATCTCCCGGATGGACAGATACGTCCTGCGCGCCTGTTTGAAGGTGGTCAGCCGGCTGATCTTAACCTCGCTCCGGATTTGTTCCGGCGTCTCCCAAAACTCGTGCATGGTCACCTCCGGCAATTCCTCCTGGCTCGGCTCCATCCCGGGCTTCAGCGGGAACGGGTACGTCAATCGCAACACCCGCGTGAATGTCCACGCCCCGTTGGTCCACCCGCCGTGCTCCGCGATCAGCTCAATCTGCGACGAGTTTGCCGGCGCCCAAACCACGTGCGGCCGGATCATCTCGCCGGTGAACAGGTGATAGCTCTCGATGAACCACGAACGCCGGTCGGCCATGTTCACGAAGCCCACCTTCGGTTCCCACTGGCGTTTGCTCGAGGCCACCTTCTGTTCGCCTTGATGCCGCGCCTGAATTTCCTCGGACGCGTCGTTGCCCAGCGGCACCAGATACTCGCCCAGAACAAACACCGCGACGCTCAGGATCAGTCCCACGGCCAGATACGGCGCGGCCAGACGCCCCAGGCTGACCCCCGCCGCCCGGATGGCCGTCAGCTCATGATGCCGGGCGTGATTGGTCAACGCATACAGCAGCGCCAGCAGGAAGGCGATCGGCAGCGTCAAAACCAGGATGCCAGGGCTCAGGGCCACGTAGAGATCCACCAGATCGCGCGCGCGCAGCCGCAGCCGCTGGTAGTCCGACATCTGGGTGAGCAGATCGCTCGAGATCCAAAAGATGAGAAAGCCCGCCAGGCAGTAGGCGAACGGCACGACCAACTCGCGCAGCAGGTACCGATCAAGCAGGCGCATCAGAGCGGCAGGCTACTGGATGGCCGTCAATGAGGGCAAGCCGACGCAGAACGTCCGGCCCGCGGGCTTTCCGCCCGCAGCAGCTGGGCCCGACGGCAACGCTCGAAGCTCCAGCCCCGCATGGTCGAGTCCAGCGGCTGCGGATGCCGCGATGGCGGTATTCGCCCTCCAATCCAACACCATCGAGGTCCACTGCCAAACCGGGTCGATCCGGAGCGGAAGTACGCCATCAGGGGATCAGCGCCAAGGCATGCTTCTATGGTCGACCCTTTTGCCCGGGAGCAACGTCTGGGGCACGTAACCCGGCGCGGAGATTTCTCCTACAGCAAGCGGATCTGGCTGACCTCGTTTCCGAGATCCTCGCCCAGCCCGGACGCCTGGAACCGCCGGCGCTCCATGATGTCCTTCTCGAGCTTCGGATCGTACGGCACTGGATAACGGCCGTCGTAGCACGCCATGCAAAACGTGTCTTCGCTCAGGCCCGTGGCCTTGACCATCCCGGCCTGGGAAAGATAGGCCAGGGAGTCGGCATTGAGATACTTCCGGATCTCGTCAATCGTGTGCGTCGCCGCCATCAGCTTTTTCCGATCCGGAAAATCAATGCCATACACGCAGGGATGCATGTGGGGCGGGCAACTGACCCGCACGTGCACCTCCTTCGCGCCGGCCTCCTTCAGCGTGTTGACCCGGGTCTTGCACGTCGTGCCGCGCACGATGGAGTCGTCCACAATGACCACCCGCTTCCCTTTCACCAGCTCGGGGATCAGGTTCAGCTTCACCCGGACATTGAAGTCCCGGATGAGCTGCGTCGGCTGCAAAAAGCTGCGCCCGACATAATGGTTGCGGATGAACGCCATCTCGAACGGGATGCGCGCCTCCTCCGAAAACCCCAGCGCCGCATAGTTGCCGCTGTCCGGCACGGGCACGACGATGTCAGCCGAGATTGGGTTCTCGCGGGCCAGCTGGCGGCCCATCTCCACCCGCACCTTGTAGACGTTGCGCCCGTTTATCGTGCTGTCCGGCCGCGCAAAATAGACGTACTCGAAGATGCAAAAGGCGCGAGCGGTGCGCTCCGGAAAGGCCTGGATGCTGCGCAGCCCGTCCTTCGTGATGATGACGATCTCGCCCGGTTCCACGTCGCGGACGAACTTGGCGTGGATCAGATCCAGGGCACAGGTCTCGCTCGCGAGCACCCAGGCGCCGTCGACCTGGCCCAGGCAAAGCGGCCGGAAGCCATGCGGATCCCGGACCCCGATCATTTCGCGCTCGGTCATGATGACGAGCGAATAAGCGCCTTCGATCCGCCGGATCGTCTGGACGATGTTGTTGTCCTGTCCGCCGAGCGACGGCTGGGCCAGCAGCATCAGGATGATCTCGCTGTCGACGGTGGTTTGAAAGACCAGGCCCTTTCCTTCCAGCTCGTCGCGCAGCTGCGCGGCATTGGTCAGGTTGCCGTTGTGAGCCACGGCGATCTGCCCGCGTTTGCAGTCGACCGTCAGCGGCTGGGCATTGCGCAGATGCGACGAGCCGGTGGTGGAGTAACGCGTGTGCCCCACTGCCATCGAGCCGACCAGGTTATGCAGCGTGTTCCCGGTGAAAATTTGCGAGACCAGCCCCATCCCGTGATGCTTGCGAAACTCCCGCCCGTCGCACGTGACAATCCCGGCGCTTTCCTGGCCGCGATGCTGAAGAGCGTAAAGCCCGTAATACGTCAGCTCGGCGGCGTTCGGATGCCCAAATATGCCGAAGACACCGCAGTAATGTTTCGGGTAATCGTGCTGCATGATTTATCGCGCGCCGAGATTCCAACAGAGCCATGCCGGCAGACGCAAGCGCCAAACCCAGGGGCGACGACAATCCTCGACAATTCGCGGTCGCCTCATTTTGCTTGTGCCATCACGATTCCCAAGATGACCGATCTTCAGGCCCAGCTCAACCGTCAGCTCGAAACGTTCCTCCGCCGCCAGCCCGTCCTCGGCGCCGGCGTCTACATCGCCCAGGGCGCCTCCGTCCTCGGCGACGTCTCGCTCGGCGACAACTCCAGCGTCTGGTACGGCGCCGTCGTCCGGGGAGACATCAACCGCATCGTCATCGGCGCCAACTCCAACATCCAGGACCTCGCCGTCCTCCATCTCGCGGATGAATATCCGTGCCTGATCGGCGAGTGGGTCACCGTCGGCCACTCGGCCATCGTCCACGCCTGCACCATCGGCGACGAGTCCCTGATCGGCATGGGCGCTTGTGTCCTCGATGGCGCCGTGGTCGGTCGCCAATGCCTCATCGGCGCCCGCGCCCTCATCACCCCAGGCATGAAAATACCCGATGGCTCCATGGTCCTCGGCGCCCCGGGCCGAATCGTCCGCCAGCTCGACGAAGCCGAACGCGCCCAACTCAAATACTGGGCCGAAAAATATGTGCACAACGCGGCCTATTGTCTGAAACACCGCCTCAACGTGGGCGCGCCGCTGCCCACCGGCACCCCATGACGCCAATCGCCCGCCGTTCATGCATCCGGGCCCATCCCGCCGGAAGACCCCCAACCTTCCGGCGCGCGAAGTCGGCCAGACCATGGACGGCGACCATCACACTGGCCCTGGCCGCCGCGTTCGCCCTGCCCCCCGCCGCGACCACGGCGGCATCCGACCCCGTGGAGCTCGAGCCGTTCTTCCACCCGCCGGCCGAATTCTCCGGTGACCTCGGCGCGTTCCGATCTCCCCTCTACTTCGAGGACGGTCGGAAAGTCCAATCCGCGGAACATTGGCGCCGCCGGCGCGATGAGATTCTCCAGACGTGGCATCGGTTCATGGGCCCATGGCCACCATTGCTGGCCCGCCCCGAATTCAGCGTGCTCGCCACCGAACGCCAGGAAAACGTGACCCTCCAGCGCGTCCGGATCGAGATCGCCTCCGGTCGCTTCGAACAGGGCTGGTATCTCACCCCGGCCGGAACAGGGCCATTCCCGGCCGTGTTGGTCCCATTTTATGACCCAGAGACGAGCATCGGTCGCCAGGGACGCCTGCGCGATTTCGCGTGGCAGCTCGCCCGGCGAGGCTTCGTCACCCTGTCCATCGGATCCCCCGGCGGCAACGCCCGCCTCCCCGAACCTGGCGATCGGCAGGACACCACCACCACCACCACGCCCCCCTGGCAGCCGCTCTCGTTTCTGGCGTGCGTCGCCGCCAATGCGCACACCGCCCTGGCCCGGCGACCGGAAATCGATGCCTCGCGCATCGGCGTCGTCGGTCACAGTTATGGCGGGAAATGGGCCCTCTTCGCCGGAGCGCTCCACGAAAAATTCGCCTGCGTGGTCGTCAGCGATCCCGGCATCGTCTGGGATGAATCCCGGCCGAACGTCAACTATTGGGAGCCCTGGTATCTGGGACGAGACTGGCAACAAAACCGGCGCCCGGGAGTTCTCGCTGTCGACCAGCCGCGGACCGGCGCTTACCGGGACCTCGTGGCCCACGGCCACGACCTGACCGAGCTCCATGCCCTCCTGGCGCCACGCCCGTTCCTCGTTTCCGGCGGCGCCGAGGATCCCCCCGAGCGCTGGCGCGCGCTCAACCACCTGCTCGCCGTCAACCGGCTCCTCGGCGTGACGAATCGCGTCGCCCTGACCAGCCGGCCCACCCACGATCCCACCCCGGAATCGAACGCGCAGATCTATGCCTTTTTCGAAAGGTTCCTCGGGCCGCTGCCCGGCCGACGCTAAAGGCTCGAACCGCCTCAACCGAATGAACCTGAAGTCGCTCCTGCATCCGCTGCCGGGTTTGATCCTGCTCCTGGCCTGCACCCCGCTCACACCCGGGCGGGCCGAGCAGTCGACCCGCCTCCGGCTCATCGTCGAGACCGATGCCGGCGGTGATCCCGACGACGAACAGTCCCTCGTCCGATTCCTGCTCTATGCCAACGAATGGGACGTGGAAGCCATCATTGCCAACCGCGCCCGCTGCCGCGACGGCGAAAACTGGAATCGCGAACGAACCGGGCCGGGCGTCGTCCGCCAGCTCGTCGCCGCCTACGGCCTGGCCCACTCCAATCTCGTCCAGCACGATCCCCGTTACCCGGCTGCGGCCGACCTGCAGCGGCGGACCCTGTCCGGCACCGATGATCGCGACGACGCCGTCCGCGCGATCATCGCAGCCGTCGACGGACCCGATCCGAGGCCGATCTGGTACTCCGACTGGGGCACCGACAGCGGAGGCGCCACCAATAACCTTCGGCGCGCTCTGGATCGCATCTGGCTCGACCGCGGGCCGGAGGGCTACGCGCGGTTTAAGGAAAAAATTCGTCTGACGTCCTACGACGTGTTCGGGCCGCACACCCGGGAGCGGTCGCCCCCCTTCAAGATCCTGGTGAACACGTTTCAGCCGCCGTTGGACGGCAAACGCTGGTATCATCGATTTTCCGCGCTGACCTCCAAGGCGGGAGGGTTCGACCTCATGCGGGACGTGGTCACCGGCCACGGGCCGCTGGGTGCGCTGTATCCGACGAACACGACGCACTGGGCCAAGGAAGGCGATTCGATGACGTTCATTTATCTGTTGCCCAACGGGCTCAACGCGCCGGACGAACCCGGGTGGGGCGGATGGGCGGGACGCTACGGCCCGAACACCAACTTCGCGGGAAACTTTGCCTACTGGGCGAATCAACGGGACTCGTGGAACGGGTCAACCAACCGCGACAACACTCTGGCCCGCTGGGCCGTCGCCTTGCAGAACGACTTTCGGGTTCGCCTGGAGTGGTGTGTGCGCGGGCACGGCGCGGCGAATCATCCGCCTGCAGCAAAAGTGTCCGGCGCCCTGCGCCGCAGGGTCCACCCGGGGGAGACGGTGGAGCTCGACGCGCGGGAGTCGAGCGATCCGGACGGGCAGGAGCTGAACTTCGAGTGGATTCCCTACCCGGAGGCCTCGGGCTATGAAGGGCCACCGGTGTCGATCGAAGGCCGGCGCGCGCCGGTGTGTTCGGTGACCATTCCAAAGAGCATTCAGAACGGAACTCTCCACGTCATCCTGGCGGTGACCGACTCAGGCACGCCCGCGCTGACGCGATATCAGAGGGCCGTGCTGGAGGTCGCTCCGCCTGAAAAACAATAAGCGCCGGAGGACGAATCCTCCGGCGCTCATGCACTGCGAAGGGCGCTAAGATCGGCGGGCGTTATTGCGCCGGCGCGTTGGTCGCTGCCGGGGTTGCCGGCGGCGTGGCCGACCCCTTGGCGGAGTCCTTATCCTTATTCTCCTCGACCTTGGGCGGATTGCCGAGATGCCACTTGCCGCCGCTGGCCGTGTCCGTGATCTGATAGATCAGCCCGAACTGATTGAGCAGGCTGACGACAAAACCGACGATGACGACAAACAGCAGCAGTTTGGGCCAGGTCGGCGGGCGCTCCGCAAACGGGTCGGTGGTCGCGGCCGCCTTGGATCCGGGCGGCAAAGCGGACACGTGCGTGAGCGAGCCGCCGAATGGCACGTTCATCTTGACCCGACCGTTGATGGCCCAGCCGTTGGCGTCGAGGATCGGGCCGAGGTTGCGCTGGCGGAGCTTGAGCCAGGCGATGAGCATGGACGGACCGGAGATGACGAGCAGGAGGCCAACGAAGGCGAGGCAGACCTGCCAGAACGGCAGCTTGAGCACCCCGCCGAGGTAGCCGGCGAACGCCGCGAAGGCGGTGCCGATGGCCCCGAACGCGACGCCGAGGGCGGCCACGGTGCCGACATCCATCTTCTTCGGTTCCGGCTTGGCCTTGTCGGCGTTGGCGGTGGAGGTGGCGGCGGCAGCGAGCCTCGCATCCGCCGCGGCGTCGGCGGCAGCGGCGCGTTTGGCCACCTGCTCCTCAATCATCCGCACCAGCTTTTTGTAAGGCGCCCAAAACGCCTGCCGGATGCTGATCGGGTTCTCGATCACCTTGGTGACCGTCGCATCCCAGTCCCGGCCCTTGCGGTCGTAATAAACGCCATTGCGGCCGACCATCAGATAGTCGCTGTCGCCACCGGTGAACGCAGCCGCGACGGTCAACTTCTGGCCGCCTGGCCGCGTGCAATCGCAGTAGGCCAGGTAGGTTTTGGCCAGGCCGGCGAGCGCGGCGTGCTTGCCCGCATCGGCGACTTCCACGCAAAGATCGCAGCTGCGCCCGTCGAGATAAAGCGTCCCCGACTGGAACGTGGCCTTGCGGTTCGGGGCATAAAAGTCTTCGAACGAAACGAAGTTGGTCAGCAGCGTGCGCAGGTCGCGGCTGAGCAGGACCAGCTTGTCGACGTTGGCGATGGCCGTCGCCTCGGGCTCGAGCGCCTTGTCCTTCGCGATGAGCTGGGTGATGGCGTCCTTGGTTTTGCCCGCGAGGATCTCGCGCACGCGGGCCAGCCCGAGCTTCTCGACCGCCGCTCCCGCCTTGCTGCCTGCCCAGGCGCCGTACCCGCCCATCTTCGCGCTCACGCCGGCCCAATCGGCCTCGGTCAAGGTCGCCTTGTCGCCAACCAGCGGCTTGATGACATCGGCGGCCAGTTTGGCCACCGCGTCCGCCCATGCAGGATTCACCCCGTCCTTCAGCGGCAACGCGCGGCCGGCCTCAACCCGGGCCAGCGGGAAGCCCGACACTTCCGCCGCGGTGATCGAAAGATCCTTTGCCGTGAGCGCGAGATATTCGGTCTCCTGCCGGTTCAACGCGGTCACCGCCCGCGAGTCGAATGCAGCCAGACGACAGCGGGCAAAGTAATCGTCCACCTTGGCCTTGATGGCGGAGAACGCGGCGAACCCCGCCGCGGTGCCGGCGGCCAGCGGCAGGACCGCCGCATCCGTCTCGGATTTTTTCTGCCAATCGGAGAACGCCTGGCAGTCGGCGAAGAACTGGTCGACCTTGGCCTGGCTCACGCCCGGCTGACCGCTGCGATCGGTCTCCGCTCCGAGGCACGCGATGATGTCGTTGATCACCGCCGTGGTCGGCGCGTCGCCCGCCGAGGCGGCCGGCACGATGCCGTCACCATTGAACTTGGTGGAAGCAAAAATCTTGACCGTGTCCGCCGTGTCGGCGCTGGAAATCGTGGTGGCGTTGCCTTTGCCGAGGTTGGTCAAAATCTGCTTCGCCGACGCGAGCAGCTGCTTCCCTTCCGGCGTGGCGTCGTTGATCGCGGAAAGCGGCAACGCGTCCGCGCCCTTCAGCAACTCGCCGGCATCCTTGAGCATGCCGCCCGCCCATTTGACCGCGGCCACGACCTCCGGAGCGCGCACGCGGCCATCCTTGTCCGTGTCGATCAGGTCCAGCGTCTTGGTGTCGAATTCGATCCCCCGCGTGGGGCAGGCCAGGGCCGCCCACAGCTTTTGATCCAGCTGATCGAGCGCAAGCAGATCGGCTCCCGAAGTGAAGCGCACCTGGTCGAAGCCCCCGGCGCGGAAAAAGGTCCATTGATGGCTCATAAATAGAACAGTTCAGACGTGTTTACGGCAAACCACAAACTTCCAGCCGGCCAGGGTTTGGCCAGAAACGTCCCGGAGCCCCGTCCCCCGAGGCGCCGCCGACGCATTTCCGATGCCCCACCGGAAATCGTTGCTGGGATGTTTGGTTGGTTCGATTGAGTCGAACGGTCGCGACTATATTCGGCGACCTTGTCCGTGCAAGTCCGGAATCCCGCAGCTTCATGAAAGTTTGGATTGCTGAACCATGGTCTTTGTCCACTCTTGTCCACCATGCCAGCCGTCACCCGATCGCGCTCCGGGAAGCGCCCCGGCCCGCCGAAGATCGCCCCCCGGCGGCCCGCGCCTGCATCGACATCACGCCCCCGCCGCCACCTGCGCGTCGCCGTGGTCCAGTTCCAAAGCCAGCCCGCAAACAAAGCCGCGAACTTTGCAACCGTGGAACGCTTCGTCGCCCGCGCCGCGCAGCGAGGCGTGCACGTCATCATCTTTCCCGAGTGTTGCCTAACCGGTTATTGGTTTATTCGGAACCTCTCCCGACCCGAACTCGCCGCCCTCGCCGAACCCGTCCCCGCCGGCCCCAGTTCCCGCCGCTTGAGCGCCCTGGCGCAACGCCACGGACTCACCATCGGCGCAGGTCTGATCGAGCAGGCAGCCCTCGGCCGCCTGCACAACACCTACGTCGTCGCGCTGCCCGACGGCCGCCTCCACCGTCACCGCAAGCTGCACGCGTTCGAACACCCCGCCATCGTCAGCGGCTCCGACTACACGGTGTTCGACCTTCCCGGCGGGTGGCGGGCCGGGGTTTTGATCTGTTACGACTGCAACCTGGTGGAAAATGTGCGGGCCACGGCCCTCCTGGGCGCCGACGTCCTGCTCGCCCCGCATCAGACCGGAGGCTGCCGCACCCGCAACCCCCACCTCATGGGGCTCATCGAGCGACGGCTCTGGGACCAACGCCGGCGCCGCCCGGCCGCCATCCAACGCGAGTTGCGCGGCGACAAGGGCCGCGCATGGCTCCTGCGCTGGCTGCCCAGCCGCGCCCATGACAACGGCCTTTTCCTCGCCTTCAGCAATGGCATCGGAATCGACGACGACGAAGTCCGGACCGGCAACTCGATGATTCTCGATCCCTACGGACGCATCCTGCGCGAAACATCCGCGGCCGCCGATGCCATGGTGGTCGCCGATCTGAATCCCGGCCTGCTGGCGGACAGCACGGGACGCAGCTGGATCCAGGCGCGCCGCCCCGAGCTTTACCGGATTCTCGCGCAACACACCGGCCGCGAGCGCGACGTGCGACAACTCAAATTCGAGGAGTAAAAAATCACCATGGAAGCAAGGAAACCAGCAGCTGACAGTCGGAAGCCCGGAGATGAAATTTCGTCGGCCTCCGCACCCACGCGCCGCCAGTTCGTGACGCAAATCGGCCGCGCGGTCGCCGCCACAACCGCGGGGGGTGCGCTGACAACCGCGCTGGCCCCGTCGCTTTTCGCCCAGGTGCCCGGCGAACGTCCGCCGGTGCCCACCGGCGTCGCCGTGCTCAACCCGCGCGATCGCGTACCGGTCGGCCTCATCATCGACGATTCCACCTGCCTGGTGAACCTCAACAAATTTGCCATGCCCCAGTTCGACACCGCCTTCGCCGGCGCGAACAAGGTGTATCATCGCGATTGGAAAAGCTGGCCCGATGAAATCCCCGATTCGTTTGTCCGAAAGTTCGGCGAATGGTGCGCCGGCCAGGGGGTGAAGGGTAAATACAGCATCGTCCCGTTCCCGGCGTGCGTCGGCCGCCTCGACCGCATGCTGCCCGGCTGGTCGCAACGCGAGCTCAACGACAGCATTGAACTCGTGCGGACCCTGCTAACCCCGAACTGGGACATTCACCCGGAAATGGTCACGCACACCCGCGTGATCGATCTGGCCACCGGCCATCCCCATGCAGACCACTCGCTGCGCTACATGGAGAACTGGGAATGGACAACCGGCCGCAGCGCCGACGAGATCGGCGCCTACCTCAGCTATGCGCTGAACATCCTGAAGAACATCGGCCTCCCCTGCGAAGGGGTCACGACGCCGGGCGGGTTCGGCAACAAGGCGCTCCCGCAATTGGCCCAGGCGACACGACAGGCGGTGCACGACGTCTTTCATGCGGACATCCCGCACTATTTCCGGCACCTCTACGATCAAGGCCCGGAAAGCGTCGCCCCACGGGTCGAATACGCGACCGGGATCCACACCGACGACCCGCGTTGCGTGGTCAGCATCATTGGCTGCGCCGGCGACTGGACCGGCGGCTGGGACAATACCACTCCGGCCGGAGCAGATCGGTTTATCACCGAAGATCTGCAGTCCGGCAGGATGGTGGACGTCATCGGGCGCGGCGAGCCGGCCATGATGTTGGCGCATTGGACAGGGATGTACTGGAACGGCCGGGAGCTGGGGTTCCAAATTTTTCAGGAGGTCGTGCGCCGGCTGACGGCCCGCTACGACAACCTGCTGTGGATGAAACTGGCGGAGCTGTCCCGATACTGGGCGGCGCGCGAGCTGACCCGCCTGGACCGATCCGGGCCGAACGTCGCCTTGCACGCGCCCTTCGCCTGTCCCGATTTCACGTTGAACCTCGGTCCGCTCGGCGGATTGCCCAAAGCGCAGGCGCCGCGGCTGCGTACGGCGACCGGCGAGACAGGCCTGCGCGAGGTGATGGGCCCGCGCTTTCTCGCACGGAATACCTGGTGCCGCCGCGGCGCCGACTTGCTGGTCTGCTTTGATTTGCCCAAAGGCGCTTCGAAGCTCGAGGTGGCCGTGGCCTGACGCAACCCACCCGATCGATGATCCGTGACGCCTTTGCCCGAAGGGAGCTGGCCTGGCAACGCCTGATGATCCTCGGTCCACTGACCATCGCGCTCCCGGTTTTCGTCGCCACGCAATGTGCCCATCGCACCGACTCGCCGCCGGAGGTCGTGCTCTATGCCGCCCAGGATCGCGTCTATGCCGAGCCGATCCTCGCCGATTTCACCCAGGCCACCGGCATACGGGTGCGCACCGTGTTCGACAGCGAAGCCACGAAAACCGTCGGCCTCGCCAACCGTTTGCTCGCCGAACAGGCCCATCCACGCTGCGACGTTTTCTGGGGCAACGAGGAACTGCGCACGCGGCAGCTGGCGGCGCGCGGCGTCTTCGACGAAACCAACGGCTGGGCCGCCTTCGGCCAGCGCAGCCGGCGACTGGCCGTGGCCACGCGCGGCCACCCCCGCCCCACCCCTTCACCGGCCGCGCCGGTGCCAGGCTCGTTCCAGGAGTTGACCAACACGATCTACCGCGGACGCGTGGTGCTCGCGTATCCCCTGTTCGGAACCACCGCCGCGCATTTCCTGGCCCTGCGCCAGCATTGGGGCGTCGACGGCTGGCGCCAATGGTGCCACGCCCTCTCGGCCAACCACCCGTTCCTCGTCGACGGCAACAGCGTCGCCGTCCAGTTTCTGACCCGCGGCGAAGCCGACGTCGCGCTGACGGATTCCGACGACATCGCCGCCGCACAACGTGAGGGCGCCGCCATCCAAGCCCTGCCCACGACCGCCGAGACCCTCCTCATTCCGAACACCGTCGGCCTCGTGCGCGGTGGCCCCCACCCGGACGCGGCCCGGCAGCTCTACACCTACCTGCAAACGACCGGCGTCGTGCAACGGTTGATCGCCGCCGGAGCGTTGGAGCAAAACGAACGGCCCGCATCCGCCCCGTCGCCTCCTGCCTCCCTGCGTCCGGACTGGGATGCGCTGGTGCGCGATTTGGAGCCTGCCATGGAAGAGTTGCAGGGGCTGTTTCGGCGATGAGCAACCTGCCAAAACCGCATCGCGCCCAAAGAACGTGGGCCGCCCTGAGCCGCGACCGCGCGCGTCCTGACGCGACGCCGCGCACCAGTATCCAGCGTAGGTTTTCGCCGTGAATTGGTCGCTCCTCAAGAACAGCGTCCTGGTCTCCGGGGCAACCACCACGCTCTGCGTGGGACTCGGCTTTCTCGCGGCCCTGGCCCTGGTCACCGCGCCACGGCCATGGCGCGGCGCGTTGCTCGCGTTCAGTCTGGCCGCGCTGGCTCTGCCTCCGTTTCTCGTGGTCAACACCTGGCTCGACGCGTTCGGAGCTGCCGGCGCCCTCCGCACCTGGCTGCCCATCCCGCTGTTCTCGCTCACCGGAGCCACCGCGGTCCTGACCTGTCTCTACTGGCCGATCAGCGCAGTCCTGATCCTCGGCGCCTGGGACCGGTTGGAGCCGGCCCAGATCGAAGCGGACGCGTTGCTGCGCCGGGGACCGCTGTTGCGGTGGGTGCTTTGGCCGGCCGCACGAGGCCCAGCCGCGCTGGCCGCGATCGTCACCCTGGTCCTCTCGTTCAACCAGTTTACCGTGCCTGTCATTTTGCAGGTGCCCGTATTTCCGGAGGAATTGTGGCTCGCCCTGACCGCCCGGCTCGATGAATCCGGGGCGTGGACAGCAGCGGTGCCCATGATCTTGATGCCCATGCTCGCGCTCGTCGCGTTGCGCGGCCGCGTGTCGACCTGGCCGCGGATGGCGGGCCCGCCCGGAGCTCGGGCCATCTCGGATCGAATCGGGCCCGGCTGGAAACAGGCCGCGCGCGGGACGCTGGGGACGCTGCTCGCCATCAGCCTTGCCTTGCCTCTCGCGCAACTCACCGGACAAGCCCGCACCTGGACGGAAATACCCGGCCTGTTGAGATCGTCGCCGGAGGTCGTCGCGCAGTCGTTGACGACCGCTCTCGTCACAGCTTGCCTCACCGTCGTGGCGGGGATGCTCCTGCGCCGCCAGCGCTGGGGTTTTCTGTTCTGGCCGCTGTTCTTCATCCCGGGCCTCTTGCTCGGCCAACTGTTGGCCCGGCTTCTCGGCGGCACTCTCATCTACGGCACCACCGCGCTCGTCTGGCTCGCCGCCGTCCTGCGTCACCTGGCGTTGGCGTGGCAGGGCGCGCGCGAAGCAGAACGGTCGCTCGATCGGGACCTCATCGACGCCGGGCGCCTGGCCGGCGCCCGCGGCTGGGCCTTGTTCCGCTCCTACGTCTGGCCGCAGATGGCCCGGCCGATCGCCGGCGCCTGGTACGTCGTCTACCTGCTGGCCCTGTGGGATGTGGAGTCGATGGTCCTCATTCATCCCCCGGGCGGCGACACCCTGCCGCTGCGGATTTTTCAGCTGCTCCATTACGGACACAACGCCCAGGTCAATGCCATGTGCGTGATTCTCCTGGCCCTGGCTCTCGCGCCTCTCGCGGTTTGGAAGGTGATGTCGGCCGCCGTCGATCTCCGCGTCGGCTTCAACCGTTCCTCCGACTCGGAACTCGCCAGCCAGAGGGAGGTCGACTGATGTCCCGCCGCCGACACCTGCTGTGCTCCCTGCTGCCCCTCCTGCTGGCCGCGTCCGGGTGCGCGCCGCCTTCATCGCGGACGCGAGACGTCAACAGCAGCGTTTTCGTGCGCGCCGAAGTCATCGGCGGACGCGGCAGCACCCTCGGCCTGTTCAACAAACCGCGCTCGGTGGCGGTGGATGGCCAGGACAATCTCTACGTCATCGACATGACCGGCCGGGTGCAGAAGTTTTCTCCGGCCGGCGAATTTCTGTTGTCGTGGCAGCTGCCCCAGACGGATCTGGGCAAGCCCAAGGGGATGGGCACCGACACCAACGGAAACATCGTCGTGGTGGAGCCGCACTACCAACGCGTGAACCACTTCACCCCGGATGGAGCGCTCGTGTCGCAGTGGGGCCGGAAAGGCACCAACGCCGGCGAATTGATCCTGCCGCGCGCCGTGGCCATCGACCGGCAGGGCAACGCCTATGTCAGCGAATACACAACCGTCGATCGGGTGCAGGCGTTTCGAGCCGGCACCCGGGCGGCGTTCCTCGAGTTCGGCCGACCGGGCGTCGGGCCGGGCGAGTTCAATCGCGCGGAGGGATTGGGCTTTGGTCCGGACGGGCGCCTCTTCGTCGCCGATTCCTGCAATCACCGGATCCAAATCTTCGATCCAGACGGAACCTGGCACGGGACATTTGGGCGGGCCGGCTCGGGCCTTGGCGAGTTGAGCTACCCCTATGACGTGCGCGTGGACCGGAACGGGCTTCGGTACGTGTGCGAGTTCGGCCACAGCCGGATCCAGATCTTCGACGCGCGCAATCAGCCGGTGGAGATCCTCGGCGGCCCGGGCCTCGAGCCGGGGCAGTTCAACAATCCCTGGAGCATCGCGCTCGATTCGCGCGGCAATCTCTACGTGGCCGACTCCGGCAATCACCGCGTGCAGAAGCTGGTGCGCCGGACCCCGCCGCATTGAGCGGGCGGAGAACGCGACCCGCGGCCTCAGTCCAACCACGCCTTCTTCCAGGAAAGCGGTCGGGCATCCAGGCTACCGTCCGCCGGCAGCGTTCGATGATCCCAGCGGTTTGAAGGCGTCCGCGGCCTGGCGGGCGGCGGCGCGCTGTTCCGCGGTGACGGAGGACTCCATTGTGGGGAGAGCTTTGGTCGCGGCTTCCACACCTTGCCTTGAAGCCAGTATCGTCCATTTCAACGCGGCCACGGGATCGGCGGTGCCTTTCTTCGATGCCAGGGTCTGACCGAGGAGGAACTGGCCCTGCGGGTGCCCGCGTAACGCCGCCCGCTGAAACCACTGGGCGGCTTCGCTCAGGTCCGGAGCTTCGATTTGTCCATCACGCCAATATTCACCGATGCGAACTTCTGCTTCGGCCGATCCGCGCGTGGCGGCGTTGGTGAACAGGTCCAAGGCTTTACCGGGGTCTTTGGTCACGACGATGCCCAGACGGTGGAGTTCACCTGCGCAGTAAAGTTCCTCGGCCGCACCGCCAAACTTCAGGCCTCCGAGGTAGTTGAGGATGCGCGGCGTCAGCTCGGGGTCCGGCGGAAGCCCATGCCCCCGGACATACTGCTGGAGCAACGCAGGAATCGCCGCGGCTTTTCCCATCTCGACTGCCTGCCGGTAGCAGGAGACTGCCAGCGACTCATCGATCGGCCCGCCGGAACCGGTCTCATACATCCGACCGAGGCGCAGGAGAGCCTCTCCACTTTCTTCGCCGACGCGTTGGTACCAGCGGCGGGCGGCCGCGAGATCCCGGGAGGTTCCCCGGCCCTGCTCGCACATCTCAGCCAGGTGGAAGTAGACCCCCGTCGGCTCCTGGGCTGAGGGGTTCGAAGCATCGCCTTCTGCCAGGCGAAGCAGGGTTTGGTAGGCTTTCTCGGAATCTGCCGGCATGCCTTCACCGAGATCCAGCATGTAGGCCAGTTGACATCTGGCACCGAAGTGTCCCGCTGCCGCGGCGATGTTGAGCCAGCGAACGGCCTCGGCCAGATTCGCCGTCCGGGTCGTGTGGTTCACGCGGTACGCCGCTCCGATCTGGTAGGCGGCCCGGACATGACCCAGTTCAGCGGCTCGCTGCAGCCATTGGTAATGTTTGGCCTCGTTGAACCGATCCGCATAGGTGTAGAGCTCGGACAGGCGGTAGGCGGCATTGGTGAAACCGGCGTCGGCGGAACGCTCGTACCACTCCACTGCGTCCGCGAGATTGCCTTTGCGCGCCTCGATGGTCCGGCCCAAGGCAAAGGCAGCGGGGCCATGCCCCTGTCGCGCCGCCGCCTCATACCAGCGTAAAGCCTCGTCGGCGTTGATCGGCACGCCGAGTCCCAGCTCGCTGATGTTGGCCAGGCGATACTGCGCCGCGGCCAGCCCGTTCTCCGCGGCCTGGCGATACCATCGGGCGCTCTCCGCGCGGTTGGATTCCACTCCCTGCCCCCAGTAATAGCGCCAGCCCACAAAATATTGCGCGGTGGCGTCGCCGGTCTCGGCCGCTTTCTGCACGACCGCGATGGGCGAGTTGCTCCACCTGGCGCTAATCGCCACCATCGTGAGCAGATTGGACGCGCCGCCCGTCGGAGAGTCCGCAGCCCACCCAGCCAGCATCGGCACAAGCAGGCTCAAAAAAATGATCCGTTTTCGGCAGTTCATGGAATGGAGATGGGGGTTCTGGATCGGAGAGCCGGCTTGCCGGCCGGCAAATCGCGAATCACGCGCGCGATGATTCCCCGCTGATCACGCTGCGCGATCGCATCGAGACATCGTTGGGAAATGTCCGGCTTCTTCAGCCCCAGCTCATCATGGCAAAGCCCCAGGACAAACAGGGACTCGAAATCGGCTGTCGCCAGGTCAAGCGGACCGAGTTGGGCCGCCGCCCCGGCGTAGTCCCCTCGGAAGAAGGCGAAGATCGCCCGCTGACGCGGGCTCCAGGCGGCGACCTTTGCGTCGATCCAGTTGCGCTCGACGGTATCCGCCACCGGGCGCGCCTGCGCGAGCAGACCCGCCTTCGAAATCTGAAACAAGGCCGGCGGCCACTTGCCGAGCCGAAAACCCTCCGGGCCAGCCAGGCCCACCCAAAGCGTTGACTCAGACACGGCCAGGCAGAGCACCACACCTGGAACCCGCACCTGTCCCAGCCACCGTTCGGTGGGCCAGTGATAAGTCACCACCGCGTTGCTCCCGGTTGGCGATTTGCATCCAATCCACACGTGGTCTCCGTCCGGGCACACCGCCGTCACCTGGCCAGGCAATCGGCTGATCGGCTCAATGACATTTGGCCCGCCCGGATGGGTGGAGCGCCGAGCGTGAAAATCTCTCCGGCGTCGGGCCACAGCGTCGAGGGTCGTGGCGAGCCTCTGGTCCTGCAGGTCGGTCTGCCGGCGTGGATCGACGCCCGCCAACGGCAGCAGCGGGACGGTGGAAAGAGCCGGCGGCAACGCCTGCCAGTTCCGCGCCTTGCGCTCGGCGGCAAGGACCTGATGCAGTCCGGCAGACGAACCCATCCAGAACGAGCCATCGGCCGCGGCGCGCAGGCAGTGCACCTTGGGCCTGGCTTCGAGAGCGTCTTCGAAAACCAGCGCGTCCACGGGCGTGGTGGTGTGGGAAGGGAGGTGCAGCAGCGAAACGTCTCGGCCCGCCGCCAAAACCCATTGATCGCTCGCGGCACAATGCGCGACATGAAGCGTGCTGAACACGTTCGCGATCGGGGGACGCAGGAGCGTCCAGCGGTTGGCCTTGGGCTCATAGCCGTGGATCTCGTCGCGGAGCCCGAGCGCGAAAACGGTCGTGGAGTTGCCTCCGAGGGCGTGGACCGACAGCTCGCGCGGAAGCTCGGCCGTCGGCAGATAGTTGAGCGTCGTGGTGGTGGCGAATGCCGAACCCAGACGGGTTCGATCCGCTCCGACCCAGGCAGCCCCACCCGACCACTCGACGCCATTCACCTGGTTGTCCTGAGGCGACCCGATCCGTTCAAGGAGTTTGGTGGCCGGGTTGAACCTCCATAGCGTGGTGCCCCGGGTGGCGTCAGGCGCCAGCCCTCCCGGCTGCGGCGAAGCCGTCGGAGGAGCCCGAACGGCCTCCGTCCCTTCCGCCACGACCCAGAGCCTGTCCCCGCCCCAGTCGAGATCAACGATGGACTGCACATCCATCGTGGGCGGAAACGGAATTGGATCGACCGTCGCCGAGATGGTCTCGGGAGGAAACTCCAGAAGCGGCAGGTCAAAAAATTGGAGCGGGCGTTCGGCGGAAAAGAGCACGGCGGAGGCGCGCGGCAGGCGCGTTGGTCCGGGAGCGCGCGGCGGCTCCGGGATTGGGGCCGGAGGCGGGTTGCGAATCGACGCCACCAGTGACTCGCGGCGCCGCAATTCCGCGGTCCAGCGTCGGATCCATTCGTCGGCCTGCCCGTGCTCGAGATCGTCGGGCACGCCGCGGCGAAACCGGCCTCCGGAGGTCAACGTCTCAACGATCTCGCCCGGGCCGGACAAGAATCGTGGAATGACGAGGGGATTTGTCAGGCCAAAGCGCTCGACATATTGACCCCATGCTTCGGCGCCAAGCCACTGGAACCAGAATTGATTGGTGACATGCGAGGCGTAGTCTCTGCCCCACCGCAGGTCCAGCGCGGCGTAGGCGGCGGACTCGCTGTCGGGCGCAAAGAAACACGCCGCCTCATGCAGCTGCTGGAGCCGGCGCAATCGTTCCCGAGCCTCCGGCTGAAACCAACCCGTCCCGACCGAGGACCAGGGCGCCACCCGCACCCGCTCGGCCTGCTCCAGCAATGTGGCAGCCAACCGTCGCCGCCAAACGTCATCCGTTGACGCCGGTTGTTGATCGAGGCGGTTCAATCCGCGGAGGGCCGAGACCAACGCGGTCATATTCGTCTCGAGCTCCTCCGACAGCGTGACCGTTTGGGTCACGGTCAGGAGCGAACCAGCGCGCGGGAAGAGTTCGAGGACAAGCCGGGCCTGACTCGGAGGCAGCGCGGGCCGGCCGAATATCGGGGTTCGCGCGTCTTCGCTCAGCAAGGTGAACTGGCCCCAGAGATACGCCTGGGCCAGGTTCGTCCACGATTGTGGATTGGCCTGGGTCAGGCCGGCCAGGCCCAGCGTGGATTCGTCTCCGGCGTCGCCGGCCCGGGAAAATGTGATGAGACGCCAGCCCTCGCGGTTCAACGCGCTGGAGAGAGCGGTTCGGAACCGCTGATTGAATTGGGAAGCGAGGAGCGACGGCGCCGAGGGCTCGAAGGTGAGGAGCGCGGCGCGGCGCGGCAGTTGCTCCGCCTGCCACCGTGCCGCAGCAACAGCCACGAGTTGCTCCGCCGCGCGAAGGATCGTGGCAGAGTGGGCAAACGTCTCCCGAATGCGCGCCTGGTTCGCAAGCGGTAGCGGCGCACGAATCGTCTCAAGCCGATCGGCGCAATGTGCGTCAATCGCGTCCAAAACCAGGGTCAGCTGATTGGTCAGACTGCGGTCGAACCGCCCCAGGACCAGGAGATCGGCCCCCAGCCACTGGCCCGTCCGCAGATTGTCGTTCAGGCTCGCCACGCCCATCGCCGCGACAGTCAATTCGTCCGTCACCTTCCTGAGTTCCGCTCGTTCGACCCACTCGACATTGGTGCATGCGCTGCTGGTGCTCAACGCCGCCTGGAGCAACGCGGTGAATGCAATGGACGCCTGCTGGTCCCGCTGCGAGTTGCCCTCCGCGGTCAAGTCGAGCAACGCGACCCGGATCGGTCGCGCGCTTACGGGTGCCGCCAAGCCACCAAGCAAAGCTCCCCAGGCCGCCAGGAACCGAACAGCGGCTAGGAATCGTTGGCCCCAAGGCCGATCCTCTCGCCATGCGCGGCAGGCCGGACCGGGTTGGATATCCTTTCGCACGCGACTGACGTTTACTCGTTCATCCTGCCTTTGTCGCGCTCGAAATCGCCGCCCGGGCCGCAGGGGCAGTGCATCCCGAAGTTGCCGGCCAGGGGCGCGGATCCCGCCATCGCGGGATCCGCAGCGGGTGAAAGCGGCCACGCGGCTCGAACGTTGCTCAGGGGCCGCCGATTCCAGCCGCTGCGGGCAGAATGCCCGCGCTCCGAACATCGGACGAAGTGTCACCGACAACCTGCGGAGGCACCGGGACCTAACGCCACCTAAGCCTGCATCCGGCTCACGGCGCGGCGGGCGGGAGCTGGCGCGCCTGGTAGAACCGGTGCACGAAGTTGGTGGCATCCCGGTCGATGTAGCCAAACAGCCCGTCCCGGCCAACCATCAGCCCGATGGGCGCCCACTCAATCAGGTCGGTCGTGGCCAGGACCTCATAGGACCGGCCCTCTTCGCCCGTCATGCACAGCTTGAACGCCGGCGCCACCGGGGCTTTGACAAACCCCACCGGGATCATCAGGTGCAGTGGCGGCAGGACGAAGGTGACGTGAACCGGAGCGCTGACGGCGGTGGCGCCGAGGTTGTCATAGGCCACAGCCGTCAGGGTCACCCCGCCGACCGTGTCGTTGGTCCACGACATGGCAAACGGACGCGCCACAGCATCGCCGAGAAAATCCTCATCGGCGAAGAATTCGACTTTCGCGATGAAGCCATTCGGATCGCTGGCGGTGGCCCGGATGGGCAACCCAACGCAGGCCCAGTTGGTCCAGGAGTTCGTCGGGGCCACCAGCGCGACCACGGGCGGCGGATTGACGGCGATCGGGGTCCAGGTGAAGTGATAACAGTGTCCGTCGGCGTCGACGTAGTACCCGTTGCCGCCGCTGAAGGCGAGCCCGCCGAGATCCGTCGTCGTGCCGGAGTTCAGGCGGGTCCAGGAACCGCCGCCGTCGGTGGACACCAGCAACGTCCCGCCGGCGCCGCTGACAAACACCGTTGCGCCGTCGCCATAGGCGATGCCGGAGAGGTCGGTCCCGACTCCACTTTCGACTCGTTCCCAATGCAGGCCGCCGTCCTGGGTGCGATAAATCGCGCCGCCGCTGGCGACGGCGAGGCCGGCGCTGTCATTGAAAAAATTCACGCTGGAGAATGTGATCCCGCCGGGCGCGGAATATTGGGGTTGCCAGCCGGTGCCGTCGTAGAACCAGATGGCGCCATTGCCGCCCACGGCCCAGGCGCGTCCGCTGCCCCGGGCGTGGACGCCATAAAAATCGAGGCCGGACCCGGCGCAGTATTCCCAAGACAGACCGTTCCAGCAGTAGATGCCGCCGCTGCCCACGGCGAAGCCCCGGCGTGAGGAGATGAACGCTCCCCGTCGAAAGCGGGCATTTGTGTCCGTGGCCATCGGCGTCCAGGTCACGCCACCATCATACGAGACGCAAATGTGACCACCGGCGCCAAAGACCCAGATGGCCGGGCCGACCATTTGCACGTCGAAAAGTTCGTTGGTGACGCCGGGGTCGGCGATGATCCAGGACTGGCCGCCATCCCGGGTCAGGCGGAGCGTTCCGTTCTGCCCGGCGACGGCTCCGTATAGGCCGTTCAGGAAGAAGACGCCGTGCAGGGGTCCGTTGACTCCGGGATTGGAGAGGCTTTGGACCGAGAGTCCGGGTGTGACGGTCAGCACCGCATTGGAGCTGAGCGAGGAGCCACCGCCATTGGAGACGAGCACGCGGTAGGAGCCGCCGTCGTCAAGGGTCACGGAGGCGAGGGTCAGGCTGGCATCGGTGGCGCCCGGCAGGGCCTGGCCATTCTTTTGCCATTGGTACGAGAACGGTTCGGTGCCGGTGGCGGAGACGGTGAACGTCACGATGGCGCCGGCGGGCACGAGCTGGCTGGCGGGCTGGGTCACAATGAGCGGCGGAACGTTGGAGAACGCGACGGCATTGAGCACGAGGTTGGTGCTGGAATAGACCGGCTGCAAGACGAGGCCGGCCGGCGCGATCAAATTGGTGAACACGCCGGAGCGGGCGGTGAAGGTCATGACGGTGAAACTCTGTCCGACGGTGGGCGTGAAGCCATTGAGCAATCCGACGGTGAGCGTGCCGTCGAGCTGGGCGTGGCCCGTGAGTTTGATCTGATCGTGGGAAACTCCGGCCACGGGCCCGGCCAGCTTCAAATTGACCGTGCCGCCGAGGGCATTGGTGAAGTGAACGCCGGCGAGGACGCCCGGCGCCGGGCCGGGGTTGAGGGTGCCAGCCACATTGGCGAGGCGCGCGCCCACGGAGCCGTTGCCATCGAGCTCGCCGCCGCGCAGCTCGATCAGGCCGCCTGAGAGCGTGTTGCTGTGAAGGATCGTGGCCCCGGCGGTCTGCACCAGATTGGCCGGAAAACCGAGGTTACCGCCAAGGACGCGGATGGTGCCGGTGTTCGTGGCCGGAAACAGGAAGGACGACGCGAAGGCGTTGCTCTTGATCAAGGTCCCGTGGTTCATGAAAACCGCGGAGCCGGGGTAATTGTTGTAATGCGCGTTGTCGTAAGGAAGGTTCTCAATCCACGTTGCGCCCGCGGCGTTTTCAATCACGGTGCCGCCGCCGGCGTAAAACGAGCCGTAGACACTGTGGATCGTTCCGAGATTTTTCACGCTGCGTCCGCGCAGGTAATGCCAATACGGGCTGAAGGCGGCCTGGAGCGTGGACTGGCCGTGCAGGTAAACGCTGTTCGTGCCGTCGAAGAAACCATTTTGCCACAGCAACGGCCCCTGCACATGAATCTCGTCGCGGCCGCCAATCGTCCCGCTGAAGAATGTCAGCGCGTTGAAATTGACCGGCTCATCCGTCGCCAGCACCAGGGTGCCGCCGTCCACCCGGTTCGTGGTTCCGAGGCTGACAATGGTCGACGAGTTGGTGAACAGCGTCGTGCCGCCCGAAAAATTGCCGCTGATGCCCAGGTTCACCGGCGCGAGAAGAAGGGCATCGCCGCCGGTCTGGGCAAAACGGCCATGCGTGAGGTTGGTGCGGAACGTGGCGGTCCCGCCGCTGACCTGGAGCGTGCCCGAACCGGAGAACGTCACGCCGTTTTCCACCGTGTTCGAGCCACCATGAAAGCTGACCGTCGCACCGCCCGCGATCGCGAACGGCCCGGTGTGTGACCCGCCGCCCGCCAGATAAAGCACGCCTTGCGCGCCCCGCAGCTCGCCCGCGTTCGCTAGGCTGAAAAGCCACTGGCTGTAGGAGGCATTCGTCTTGATGAAGACGCCTTCATTCACAAACGCCGCGCTGCCCGCGTAGCTGTTGTAGTGCGTCACGTCGTAGGGCAGATCCTCGATCCAGGTCGCGCCCGGGCGGTTCTCGACGCGACAACCGCCGCCGGCGTAAAACGATCCATACACGCTCCGCACGGTGCCATGGTTGCGGACCGTGCGCCCGCGCAGGTAGTGATAATACGGGCTCGAGGCGGACTGAAGCGTGCTGAACCCGAGGAGATTGACAACCCCGCTGCCGTCGAAGAAGCCGTTTTGCCACAGGCACGGGCCGGCGATGTTGAGCGTGTCCGTGCCGGCGATCGTGCCGGCGAAAAACGCGAGGCCATTGATGGGCACGGGCGAGCCGGTGTTGAAGTTGATCGTTCCACCCGTGACGTAGTTGGTGGCGCCAAGGGTGGTGACCGTTCCGCCCGCGTTGAAGTTGGCGGTTCCGCCGGAGACATGGAAGGCGCCAGAGAAGCCGACGGGCGTGTTGAACTCGGCGAACCCGCCGTTGACGACCACGGCGCCGGGGCCGCCGAACGACGCACCCGGATTCACCACATTGCTGCCGCCGTTGAAGGTCAGGACGGCTCCGGCCGCGACGTCGAAGGCGGCCACCTGCGTGCCGCCGCCGGTCAGGTACAGGTTGCCCTGCCGAACTTCCACCCGGCTCTCGTCATGGAATGGAAAGGTCCATTGGGTGTAGGCCGAGTTGGTTTTGACATAAGTCCCGCGGTTCAAAAACGCCGCGCTACCCGCGTAGCTGTTGTAATGCGTCACGTCGTAGGGCACGTCCTCAATCCAGACGGCCCCGGCCAGATTCTCGAGCACGCACCCGCCCCCGACATAGAATGAGCCGTAAACACTGCGCACGGTGCCATGGTTGCGCACGGTGCGTCCGCGCAGGTAATGATAGTACGGGCTCGCGGCGGACTGCAGCGTCGATGCGCCCAGCAGATTGACCACGCCTCCGCCATCGAAGAATCCATTCTGCCAGAGAAACGGTCCGGCGATGTTGATGACATCAGTGCCGGCGATGGTTCCGGAATAGAACGTCAGCGCATTGAAGGGCACGGGCTGGCCGGTCATGAACAGGAGCGTGCCGCCATCGATCCGGTTGGACTGCCCGAGATTGACCACGGGCGCATTCGTGAAAAATGTGTTCCCGGCGGAGAAGTTGGCACTGACCGACAAATCGACCGGCGCCCGAAAATAGACGTCGCCCCCGGCCTGGTTGAAGCGTGTATGGACCACGTTGGTCTCGAACGCGACCGTGCCGGCGGAGACATAGAGCTCGCCGTCGCCGCTGTAGGTCGCGCCGACCCGGTTGGTGTGGGCGCCGCCGTTGAACCCGAGGCGCGCCCCCGCCGCGATGGTCGACGACGACTCCTGCACGCCGCCGTTGGCAAAGTAGAGCTCGCCCTGCGCCACCCGCACCTCGCCCTGATTGATAAACGCGAAGTTCAGCTGGGTGTAGTAGATGTTCGTCTTCACGAACACGCCCCGGTTCAAGAACGTCGCCGGGCCCGCGTAGGCGTTGTAGAAGATCGCGTTGTGCGGCGTGTCCTCGATCCACGTCGCGCCGGGGGCATTCTCGATAATTGTTCCGCCGCCGCCGTAATAATGGCCGTAGTTGTTGATCACCGTTCCCAGGTTCCGAATCGTGCGCCCGCGCAAGTAATGATAGTAGGGGTTTAACGACGCCTGCAGGCGCGTGACGCCGGACAACGTGATCGCGTTGGTGCCATCAAAGAATCCATTTTGCCAGAGCGACGGCCCCGCGATGTTCACCGGATCACTGCCCGCGATGGTGCCGGAGTAGAACGTCAACGACCCGAGCGGGACCGGATGGCCCGTGTTGAAGAGCAGCGTGCCGCCGTCGATCCGGTTGGTCGCCCCGAGGCTCAGGACCGTGGCGTTCGACGTGAAGTACGTGTTCCCACCGGAGAAATTGGCGCTCGTGGAAAGATCGACTGCGGCGCCGAAGAACACGTCGCCCCCGGCCTGGTTGAAGCGTGTGTGGACCACGTTCGTTTCGAACGCGACCGTGCCGGCCGAGACATAGAGTTCGCCGTCGCCGCTGTAGGTGGCTCCGACCCGGTTGGTGCTGGCGCCGCCGTTGAAGCCCAGGCGCGTGCCGGCCGCGATGCTCATGGCCGACGCCTGCACCCCGCCGTTGGCGAAATAGAGTTCGCCCTGATTGACCGACACCTGCCCTTCATTGGTGAAGGGGAGGCTGAACTGAACGTAGGGCGAGTTGGTTTTGACATAGGTGCCCCGGTTCACGAAGGCCGCGGAGCCGGCGTAGGAGTTGTAATAGATCGCGTTGTGGGGCAGGTCGTCCGTCCAGACAGCGCCCGGCATATTCTCGAGCACGCAGCCGCCGCCGGTATAGAAGTGGCCGTAGAGGGCGCGGACGGAGCCGTAATTCCGGACCCGGCGCCCACGGAGATAGTGGTAGTAGGGATTGGCGGTCGCCTGGAGGGTGGTCACCCCGTAGAGGTTGACTGTGCCGGGGCCGTCGAGCAGCCCGTTCTGCCAAACCAAGGCGCCGTGGACGTCGAGGTCTCCCGGGCCATCGATGCTGCCGGCGGTCAGGAGGAGCACGCCGTTGACACCGACGGTGGATGCGTTGCTCAGGGTCAGGGTACCGGCGACCTGGGCCAGCGTTTGCGTGCCGCTGGCGCCGCCCAAGGCAAGCGAGGCGAGGGAGGCGTTGACGTTCAGCGTCACCGTGTAGGCGCCGGCATTGGTCAGCAAGGCCCGATCGCCCGCGGCTGGCACCTTGTTGGGATCCCAGTTGGATGGCGTATTCCAGTTGCCTCCAGCCAGGTTGGTCCACACCACATCGGCGGCTCG
The DNA here is from genome assembly GCA_044229355.1 of Limisphaerales bacterium. Taxonomy (GTDB): domain Bacteria; phylum Verrucomicrobiota; class Verrucomicrobiia; order Limisphaerales; family JADJPG01; genus JBGARF01. Next base: position 33,020 of record JBGATF010000026.1, on the reverse strand, counting down.
AAGCGAGCCTGCCAGCCAAAGAATTGAGAAGATTGCCGCCGAACCCCACCCGCGCCGCGCCCAGGATTTCATCTGCTCTAATCGTTCCGACCCGTTCGTTGATACTACTCCCGTGAAATCCATTGCCGCAGGAGGGCCATGTTGTCCTCGCTCCTTCGTCCGTGCTGAAGGAGCCGCCAGGACACTGCCGCCGCGCGAAGAAGCGCAGACCCGGTTCAGGTCGGCCGCACTCGGCGAAGGCAGGCGAAAATGGCGCGACCTTATCGCCCATCACCAGTGGAATTTCAATAATTGATTGGCGGGCGCGCCGGCGCAGTCCATCGCGACGTTGTCGGCCGTTGCGGGCAGAATGCCGGCGCTCCGGACATCGGACGACGTGTCACCGACAACCTGCGGAGGCACCGGGCCGCCGGCGAGCGGGATGAAGGCCTTGCGGGGCGCAGAGTTTGGGCGGCCGGCGGGTCCAGCCGTTTCCGGTGGGGGCGGGCCCGGGTGGCAGCTCCGCGTTGCTTCAGCTCAGGCGACCTTGGGGGTCGTCACGGACAACGGTGCCGCTGGCTCTGGCTCGATCGCGTCAGGCGGCGTTCGGCACGCCGGCGAGGTGGACGGAGTCGACGAGGCCGGCGCGCTGGGTGCGAGCGGACGAGCGTTTGCGCGTCGATTTCTCGGCGTAGCCGAGCAGGCGTCGGCGTTTGATCAAATCCCCGACCGCCGGGGGCACGAGGCGTTGCCAGCCGGGATCGCCCTTGCGAATCTGCTCGAGCACATCGCGGGCGCGAATGGGCAGGCAGGTTTCATCATAGTCGCGGATGCTTTCGATCAGGCGGTTCTCGACGAGGTATTGATAAAGGTGCCGCAGGTGGGGCGCCACGCGGAGGTTGCCGGCGGTGATGAGGGAGCCGGATGAATCGAGCGTGGGATACGCATAGAGCTTCAGCTCGTTTTTGAACAGGCGGCCGAACGACTCCAAAATGCCGCCTTCCAGATCGGTGTAATACTTTTCGTCGAAGATCTCCTTGAGGGTCGGCACGCCCATCACGATGCCGATCATTTGCTTGGTATAGCGGAAGAGGTAGGAGGCCAGCCGATGATATTCGCCGAAGTTCGAGATCAGCACCGTCCGGCCGAGAGCCCCGAGCAAGTCGACGCGGTCGAGGAAATCCTGGTGATCGATCTTGTCGCTGCCTTCGGTCAGGCTGTTCAGGGTCATCTCCATGAGCGGGACGATGCCGTCGCGGTTGACGCGCGGTTCCTGGATGAACATGGCCTGGGCGCACTTCATCATGTCGACGGTGGTATTGGTGACCGGCTTGAAGCTGCCGCGTTCGACGAGGATGCTTTTCTTGTAGAGGGAGTCAGCGGGCTGGATGACCTCGCCGGCGGCGGTGAACATGGCGGCCTCGGTGAGCCCGTGTTGGACGAGGCGCAGGCTCATGAGGCGGTTGTCGACGGCCTGGAAGTCCGGGCCGGAGAACTCGATCATGTCGACCTCGATGCGCTGCCGGTTGAGGCTGTCGATGAGGGACACGACAAGGGCCTCGGGGTTGGCGTGGAGATAGGCGGCGCCGTGGACGAGATTGACGCCGACGATGCCGAGAGCCTCCTGTTGCTGGAGGTTTTCCTTATCGAGCAGGCGGAGGTGGATGATGATCTGGGACGGATCGGTTTGCGGCTCCGTCTGGAAGCGGATGCCAAGCCAGCCGTGGGCGTCGTCCTTGCGCGAGTAGCTGCGGGCCGCGACGGTGTTGGCGAACACGAAGAATCGGGTTTTGTCACCCCGTTTGCCATCGAGGCGTTCGAAGAGCAGGCGAAACTCGTGGTCCAGCATGGAGGTGATGCGCTGCCGGCTGACGTAGCGTTCGCACGGGCCGTAGATGGCGTCGCTAAATGTCATGTCGTAGGCGCTCATCGCCTTGGCGATGGTGCCGGCGGCGCCCCCGACGCGGAAAAACCAGCGGGCGACCTCCTGGCCGGCGCCGATCTCGGCGAAGGTTCCATAGAGGGCGGCATCGAGGTTGACCTGCAACGCCTTCTGGTGGGTGTCCTGGACTTCACTTTTCATAAAATGCGGTGACTTCGCTCGCGCGTTCGGGCGGGCTGGCGGTCGACACCGTGTCGGTGGTTCGATCGCACCGGCCTGGCCTGATCTTGAATCGGTTCGCGCCTGCAATTCTTTAGGTTCTGACCAAAAGACGCCAATTCGGAATTTTCATTGTCCCACCGAAAGGCGCTCTCGCGCCGGTCCGGCCGGCGGGCCAGGATCCGAACCAGCCGTCGCTTTGGCATTGGTCTCGCTGTGACAGCTTGCAATTCGGTCCTGAGCCCGAAAACATCGCCACATGAATGATCGCCCTATTCCCCGTCTGCACAAGTGGCCGTTCTTTCTGGCCGACGCGGCGTTGCTCGGTGTTGCCGCCTGGGTTTTGTTCCATTATCCGCACCCGCTGGAGCCGTGGGCGGGAGGGTTGATCGCGGGCTGCGTCATTTTGGCGGCGTGGCTGGGGGTGTGGCCGTTCCGGCTCGAGTACGAGGCGGCGGTGCGCGCCTTTGAATCGGACCGCGTGGTCGACGCCACCGAAGCGATCCGAAACCTCGAATCCGTGAGCGGGCAGATCCAAGGCGCGACCAGTCAGTGGCAGGGGGTGCAGGAACATGCGACAAGAACCACCCAGGCCGCTCAGGAGATTGCCGAGCGAATTTCCACGGAAGCCCGGGCGTTCTCGGAGTTCATGGCGAAGGCCAACGACTCCGAAAAGGCCACGTTGCGCCTCGAGGCGGACAAGCTTCGGCGAAATGAAGGCCAATGGCTTCAGGTGCTGGTCCACACGCTGGACCATGTGCACGCGCTTTGCCAGGCCGGTGCCCGGTCCGGGCAGCCCAACGTGGCGGCGCAGCTCGCGACGTTCCAAGGGGCCTGCCGGGATCTCGCGCGGCGGGTTGGGCTGAACGCGATCGATGCGGAGCTGGAGGAGCCCTTCGACCAAAACCGGCACGAACCGATGCCAGGTCAGGAGGTGCCGGCCGGCCCCGCCCGGGTCGCTCAGATTGTTGCGGCGGGCTATGCCTACCAGGGGCAGTTGCTGCGACGTCCCATCGTTGCCTTGAAACCCGACGAGCAAGCTCCCGCGCCGGAGCAGGAATTCACTCCGTCAGATCCAGCGCTCGCCGCGGGCGTGACGTCCGAGGCGACCGAGCCCTCGAGCGATCCGGCGCAGGCTGCACCGGAGACCTTGGCGGAAATTGAGCCGCTCCCATCCGTGGAGCCGGCCGAAGCCATTGCAGCCGCCGCCATCGCCTCGGATTCGCAGGAGCCTGCCGCCGTCGAGACTGTGGGGGAAACCGTGACCGTGGATGAATTCCTGGCGGCCAACGTGGACACCGTCCCGGAAACGGACACGGCGTCCGCCGCCGACCTTGAGCCGCCCGGGACGCAGTCCTTCGAAATTCACGGCGATGAACGGGTGTCCGATCAGCCGACGTTGGCGCAGCCCGAGGCAGCGGTTGGTCCGGAGTCAGGTCCGGAAAGTCTGGAGGAGTTCCGCCTCGAATCGGACCCGGATATTCGTCGCCGCCGCCGGGCGGGAGGATGAACCGGGGAGCGCCTTACGGCGCCACGCGGGCCCGATAGAACCGGGCGGGGTCGTTCAGCGATTCGAATGACTCGAGAATTCCGCTGGCGGGCAACGTGTTTGTCGCGACCGGCAACCAACTGGAGGCGTCCGGAGCGGCGCTGAGGATGTAGCTTCGTCCGGGCGATCCGGAGAGCCGCAGATCGATGAGGTCCTGGCCTGGCAGCAGCGACGATTCCAAGGTGGGTGCGGAGGCTCCGGTGTTCACGGTAAATACAAGCGCCTGTCCGTTCGTCAGCGCGGCGGCGTGATATAAATAACTGGTGCCCGACAGACCCGAGGAGTCCTCCACGCCGATGCTGGCGCTTTTGCCCGCGACAAGCGACGGGCGTCCATTCGTGACGTTCAAATACTGGAACGAGATCTCGCCGGATTCATGGAGGACAGCCTGGAAGCTGAACAGGGAGTCTCCGCCCAGGGTGATGGCGTGGGGAACATCGACCCAGGACACGACGAATTTGCGGTTCGGAGCGAGGCCGATGGAACCCGCCCAGACCTGCCCTCCGGCCCCGGGATTCAAGTCATCCCAATACGGATAGATCGCGCCGTTGGGCGCGGCGCCACCAGGTAGCTGGACATCGGATCCGACGTCCAGCCCGGTCGGATCGAAACCGACCACACCGTTGGCGGAGATATAGACGCGGGTTTGATTTTGTCCGTAGAACGGGAAGGAGAACGGGAGCGGGAACGGGCCGCTCACGCCGTTGCCGGCCAGAACGACGGGGGACATGCCGTTGGTGGCGACCCAGGCGAACGCGGCGGGGACGAGTTCGTAATCGCGCGGGCCGAGTGCCCGGTCGAGATTCAGGCGACCGCCGCTGACGCAACGTCCGCTGAGCGACGGGATCTGGTCCACGGTGGCCAGCAACCGCGCGATGAGCTGCGGGGGCGTCAGGGAGGGATAGCGCGCGCGCAGGAGCGCGAGGGCGCCGGCGACCTGCGGGGCGGCCATCGACGTTCCGGTATCGAAGGCATAATCCGAGTCAGAGCGATTGTAGGTGGACCAGATGGCGGAGCCGGGGGCGCCGAGGTGGACCGAAGCGGAGCCGTAATTGTAGCCGGAAAATCCGTCGGTCCGGGTGGTGGCGGTGACGGCGACGATATTGTCGAGCTTGAGGCTGGCCGGGTAGCTGGGGACGAGGTCGTTGTTCTGGCCCTCATTGCCGGCGGCGGCGGCGACGACGACACCGGCGGCGCGCAGGTTCCAGAACGCGTTCGACATGGTGCTGGAGTAGGTCGTCGTGGTGAAGCTGCAGTTGACGACGCGGGCGCCCTTGCTTTGCGCGTAGTTGAGGCACTGCAACAGGTCCGTCAAGGTGCCAAGCTGGCCGGGGCTCAGGAAGCGGAGCGGCATGATCTGCACGCGCCAGGCGACGCCGCAGATGCCCACACCATTGTTGCCCACGGCGCCGATGATGCCGGCCACGTGGGTGCCGTGCCCCAGGTCGTCGCTGGGATCACCCGAATCAGCCACCGCGTTGATGCCATGGACATCATCGACGAAGCCGTTGCCGTCGTCGTCCACGTGATTGCCGGGAATCTCGCCGGGGTTCACCCAGATGTTGGCCGCGAGATCCTGGTGGGTGTAACGGGCGCCCGAGTCGATGGTGGCGACGACGATATTGCTGGCGGAGTTGAGCCGATCCCATCCCTCCGGGGCGTCGATGTCCGCGTCCGGCAGCCCGCCGAACTGGCCGGTGTTGTGCAATGCCCATTGGTCGCCGTTGGCGAAGGACGGGTCATTCGGCAGAACGGCGGGACGAAACAAGATGTCCGGCTCGGCAACCTCGACCAGGCCGCTGCGTTCGTACGCCTCGAGCGTGGCGAGCGTGTCCGCCCCGGCCGGCAATTCGATCACTTGGGTGCCGCCGAGGGCCTGGAAGGCCCGGCGCAAACGGGACTGTTTCTGCTGGTGAAACCGGCCGAGCTCAGCCTCGCGGCCGGCCTTGGGCATGACGACGATTTTCCCGGGCCGATACGCCTCGGCAGGCAGCCTTCGGAATCTCAGGGCTTGGGATGACGGGGGCGGGCTTGCTGGCGCAAGCCCGGCCGCAGCGAATCCGGAAGGGATTAGCGCCGATACTAACACATCGAAGTTCTTTGAAAATACTTTCGGACAAAAATTATGGTCCGAAACAAACCACAGCCCAGGCGTCAGGGAACCCCGTTAGATTCGGGGACGGTTGCGCCACTGTAACGGGATACGAGCTCCCAGAGCCACTGCCCGGATCGACGGCCAGCGATGGCGAGGTCCGGTGGGAAGGCGGGAGCAAGGTCAGGCCCGGAGTCAGGATACCGGCCGGGCTGTGCTCGTCGGGCCGCCACGTCGGCGGCCACTTCTCCGCAAAAAGAGAAGGATGAGGCCAGTCTCCTGAACTGTTTTCAGGGGAAGTCTTGGAATGCCTTCATTCTCCGGCTCTGCGGGGGTGAAGGCGTTTTTGTTTCCGGTGCCGGGCCCGATCTGGGCCCCGCCGGTTTCCACCGCGCCATCCTCCCTCGCTGGTCTCCACCCTGAAACCGCCCGGGCAGACTCATCGTCTCCCGGGCTCCGCCAGCAGCCTGAGACCGCATGACCGCACTTGCCCAATCCAAAGCCCATCCGGCGCGCACCCTCGCCGCCTTCACCGTCCTTGTCGTTGGCCTCCTGGCCACCGCCGCTCGCTCCCACGGCCAGACGTTTGCCGATCCGTTCGACACCGACCCATTCGCCCGGGAATGGCAGGTCACCGGAGACGCCAGTTTATTTCGTTGGAATGCGGACCAAACCGCCCTGGAAGTGACCTGGGATTCGTCCCGCCCAAACAGCTTCTGCCACCGTTCGCTGGGCCGCGTCCTGACGCGGGAGGACACCTTCGCGCTGACCTTCACCCTGCGCCTGACGGATCTGCGGGTGGGCGTCAATCCCGACAAGCCCGTGGAATTCCCGATTGCGATTGGTTTGATCCAGCAGAGCATGACGACCGACGCCAACGTCTACCGTGGCACCGGCGTCAACGAAACCAACGGCGTCCGGAATCTGGTGGAGTGGGATTTCTACGGCGACTCGGGCTTTGGCGACACGTGGTCCACCACGCTGGTCTCGAGCAGCAACGTCTTCGCGTATTCCTTTGCCTTCCCGTTGCCGCTGTCGACCGGCACCGTGTATCAGGTAACCCTGGCCTACTCGGCCTCCAACCAGGTGCTGCGGACCAGCGCGCTGCGGAACGGCGAGCCGCTGGGTCCGTTCGATCCGGTCCGGCTGGCGGACCAGCCGGAGTTCGCGTTCGCCGTCGACGCGTTTTCGGTCACCAGCTACAGTGATGCGGTGCAAGCAGGCCCGGCTGAATTTAACGGCTCCGTCCTGGCTCACGCCTACCTGGACGACGTGACGCTGACGGTCTCGACGAGCTCGCCACCTCCGGCCTCGGACCTGGCCTTCGAACGCGGTGGTGAAGGCGAGCGGGGGGTTTCGTTCGTGGCTCAGGCCAACTGGCTGCATCAACTGGAGCGATCGCTCGACCTGATCCGGTGGCAGGCCGCTTCGCCGGCCGTATCAGGCGACGGCGGTCGCATATCGCTTCGTGATACGAACAGCCTGCCGGCCGACGCTGCGTTTTATCGAGTCCGCTCGGAACGCACTGAACCTGCCTCTCTCTCTCGATGACACGAACGATTCAGCGGGCGGCGTCGGGGCGGGCGCGCGGGCGCCCGCTCGGCTTCACTCTGATCGAGTTGCTCGTGGTCATTGCCGTGGTGGCGATCTTGAGCAGCATCCTGCTGCCGACGTTGGGAAGGGGGAAGGAGTCGGCGCGACGCGCCCAGTGCACTGATCAGCTTCGGCAGTTGGGCCTGGCCACGCACGCGTATTGGGACGAGCACGACGATTTCACCTTCCGATTTCTCACCGGATCGACCAACGGCGGCCGGATCTACTGGTTTGGCTGGTTGAAGGCGGGCGCCGAAGGCGATCGCGAGTTTGATCCCACGCAGGGCGCATTGGACCCATACCTTGGCGGCGCCAGCGTCTTTGTCTGCCCGTCGTTGAACTACCAGGGGACGCGTCACAAGCTCAAGGCGCGCAGCGCGGCCTGCAACTATGGCTACAACCGGTATCTCGGCAAAACTCCCGTCTCGATCGGGAGAATCAGCCGGCCGGCGGACACCATCCTGTTTGCAGATGCCGCCCAAGGGAACGACTTCCAGGCTCCGGCTTCGCCGGCGAATCCGTTGCTGGAGGAGTTTTACTACATCGATGCGGAAGCAGGCTCCGCCTACCCCAACGGCCACTTCCGCCATGGCGGGCGCGCGCAGGCGGTCTTCGTGGACGGTCATGTGGCGATGGAAGATCCGGTTCCCGACTCATGGGATCCGCGCCTGCCCGGGCAGGCGGTCGGCTGGTTCCGTCGTGAAGCCCTGGTGCCGTGGAAGGATGAAGCGGGGGTGTCCGGCCCTTGACCTGGATCGAAGCCGCCGGGCGGACGCAACGGTCCTTGGCGGGTCCCGCCAGCTAGGGGGCGCGCCGTCCGAGGCGCAGCTCAGGAAGCGAAGGGGTTCTTGGGTGCGCGCGCCGGCTTGATTCTGGCGGAGGCATCGCCGAACGGATTTCGGGCCCGGAGCTGTGCGGCGTCGGGCTTTTTGGGCACGCGCGCCACGGCACCGGCGAGATAGATCCAGCCGGCCGGCAGATGGAGAACCCACAGCAGAAGCAGGCGCAGCAGGTCCACGAGCCCGAGGCCATAGAGGACGATGCCCACGGCCATGAAGCACGCGGGGGCGAGCAGCGCGGCCGAGGCGAGTTTCCAGCTTCCGACGGGCGAGAGACGGCGATCCTGGAAAAAGCCGGCCAGCCAGACGGGGATCGCATACGCGGTCGCGAGCAGGATCCACGTGACAAACAGGAGGAGGATAACGCCTGCCGCGACCGCGGCGATCACGGTGCCCCGCCAGGCACCCCACCAGGATTCGAGCTCCGGCTGGTTGAACTGGATGAGATAACCAGCGGGGTATTCGAAGGTCCGGCAGCCGAGCAGCCAACAAACCTGGACGTCGAGCCGCCGAAATTCGATCCGCAGATCGGAGGCGGCGCCGGCACCAGCACCACCGTCCGGCCTGACCGAGAGTGAAAGAAAGCTGTCGGCCGCGAGAGGTTCAACCGATTGAAGGGGCGTCGAGAGGGCGCGATGTTCGACAACCCCGGTCGGGGGCAGGGCGCGAATCGCCTCGAGCACACGTGGAAACCAGGCGTGATGCAGAAACCAACCGATGGCCGCCGCGACCGCAAGAGCGACGATGAGCTGGACCGCGCAGACCCGCCCGATGCGCGCATGGGCAAAGGCCGCGACCCCACGAAACGTCAGCGGCTGCCAGGCGGCAGGCAGGGTCTCTCCATGGCTCGGCGTCTCCACTCCTGCCTCGCCGCGCCCGTCACGCTCGTCGCGCTTGTCGAGTGTGGCGGGAGCGGACTCAGGACAGGTTGCGGGTTGACTCTCCGCCGCCGCCGTGCCATCGGCGGCAACCGGAGGGGCTGACGCCGGCGTAAATCGATCAGACGGCTCACGAATCCCCGTCTGGTCCGGATCGGATTCGTGGTTCGGCATCGGAGATTATTTTGGCGCCTGGGGCGGCGGCGCGCCCTGGCCGGGAGGCTGCACGACGATCAGGTTCACCGGGTAACGAATCTTCATGACGTCATCCACCAGCACCTCGATGAAGTAGGTTCCCGGCGTGGCGAACTCCACGTTGCCAAAGAGCGAGACGGTGGTGGCGTTCATGGCCGGATCCTTCATCTGGAACTTGACCTCGCTCTTGCGGAGCACGGTGGTCTGGTCCGGCGCGATGAACCGGACGCTCTCCGTGAAGGCGCCGACGCCTGCCGTCCACCGGTTGAAAACGCTCAGCTTGAAGGCCGTGACGGGGAGCTGCGGCACGCGCACGAGATCGATCACGCCGATCAGAATGAAATTGCCGGTGGCCTCCTGGCGAACTTCTTCACACAGGAGCGAACATTGCAGGTCGGGGAGAATGCGGGTCGGGGTCATGAGTGTTCTTGAATGAATTACCTTCTGGAAATTTCGGGAGCCGCGCCCACCGACTGTTCCGCGGCGCGCACCGTGTTTTGCATCAGCATGGCGATGGTCATCGGGCCCACTCCGCCGGGATTGGGAGTGATCGCGCCGGCCACCGCGCGCACGGCCTGGAAATCCACATCTCCAACCAACCGGGTGCCATCCTTGCCGGCTGTATCCGGGACTCGATTGACGCCGACGTCGATCACGACGGCGCCGGGCTTGACCATGTCGGCTTTGACAAATTCCGGCACGCCCATCGCGGCGATGAGGATGTCGGCGCGACGACAATGCGCGGCGATATCCCGGCTGCGGGAGTGACAAATCGTGACGGTGGCGTTGGCGTGCGGGGCCTTCTGACAAAGAATGGATGCCATCGGTTTGCCGACGATATCGCCGCGGCCGAGGATGACGACCTCGGCGCCGTCGGTTTTAACCCCGCTGGCGATGAGCAGCTGCTGCACGCCGGCAGGGGTGCACGGGGCAAAGCCGCTCCTGTCGCCGAGCATCAGCCGGCCGACATTGACCGGGTGAAACCCGTCCACGTCCTTGCGGGGATCCACGGTCGAGTAAACGCGAGCCGAGTGGATGCCGGAGGGAAGGGGAGCCTGCACAAGAATTCCGTGGTAGCGCGCGTCACGATTGAACTGCTCGAGGAGCGCGAGCAGCTCGCCCTCCGGTGTGGTCGCGGGCAGGACGCGCGTCTCGGAAAGAATGCCCAGGCGGCGCGCGGTCTTCTCCTTCATTCCGACGTAAACCTTGGAGGCGGGATCCTCGCCCACGCGAACGAAGAGGAGGCCGGGTTGAACACCGCGCGACGAGAGACGCACGACGCGTTCGGCCGTATTGGCGTGGACCTGTTCCGCGATGGCTCGACCGTCGATGAGGGAGGCCAGGGCCATTACGGCACCGCCTGGATCGATTCGACGTCGATGACGGGCGTGTTCGGCCAGCGTTCGTCGAGGACCTCCTCGCCCACGACAATCACCCGCTGGTGTTGAAAGCTGCGGATGACCAGGTTCGTGTCGACGCTGTGGAGGTAATTGATCGTTTTGTTGTTATCCAGGCCGCGCAGGACGAAGTAGGTGGGCGCCTGAATGCTGGCGCTGCCCCGCACGATGCCTTCTCGGGTCACGATGCGCTTGACCAGCGGCTCGATGTTGCCCGCCGGTATCGGCACCGGCTCGGACGCAGGCGCGGACGGCGGCGGCTCCGGCGCGGCGGGCGGCGGCGTGGGCGGCGTGGCGGCGGCCGTTAGGGGAGTCGTCGGACTGGGCTCGGGACGGGCGGGAGCGGGCGTCGATTCGGCGGGCGGCGGAGTGACGGTCGGTGGCGCGATGACGACAGCAGGCGACGGCGTCACGGCCACGGTCTCGACCGGCTTATCCGTCACGACCGGTTTCGCGGTGGTGGCGGCGGTCGCCACGGGTGCAGCCTTTGTTTGGGCGGCCGCGAGCAACGCCGCGTCCTGGGAGAGCAGGTGAGCGGCGGCATACGCGTAGGCTGCAGCCGGGGACTCGATCTTGATCCACTCACCCTTTTTTTCGATCTCCCGCACCTCCGTGCCCTTGTCGATCCGACCGAGGATGCTGAAATTTTCGCCGGGGCCGCTGCGCAGGTTCAGGCGGTTCACCTTGACCTTGCCGTTCTCGGTGAAGCCGGAGTGAACCCACACGAAGGAGCCCGCGGGGAGGGAAATCTTAGCCCATTTTGCCGGCTCGTCGGTGCCGTGTTTGGCGAGCGTCGTCTGTTCCAGCACCGTGACCACATCACCCCGTTTGAGGTGAGTGACAATTTCGCTGTTGATGGCGGCCTGGCCGCGCACGTTGACATTTTTTTCCGTGGCGACCGCGGGCCCGGCCTTGAGATCCGCGGCGGACGGATGATCGGCGGGCTTGGTGGCGGCCGCCGCTGCTTTCGGCGCGGACTTGGCCGCCGCCTTCGGAGCATTCTTCCTGGCGGGAGTCTTTTTCTCCGCGGACTTGGTCGCCGGCGTCGAGGCCGGGGACGGAGACGGGATGGGTGCTGGATCCGCCGCCGGGATCAGGGGCGGGGCGGGCGGGTCAGCCGGAACTGGAGTCGGCGTCTGGCCAACCAAGTTCGACCGTGTGACCGCCACGGCGCACAACGCGCCTAGCAACATCCAATGTCTCATTGTCATACCGGGCTGAGTAGAGATTTTATCTCCGCGTCTGTCAACGTTCGCCATTTGCCGGCCGGCAATTCGCCGAGCTTGATGCGTCCGATTTGAAGTCGCTGCAGCCGCAGCACCCCGAGTCCGAGCGCGGCGCAGATACGGCGCAGCTCGCGGTTGCGTCCTTCCTGCAATGTCACCTCGAGCACCGACCGTGTCTGGTTGGAGGAAATCACCTTGCAGGACTCCGCCTTCAGCCGCTCGCCCTCATCGGTCACTCCTGCCGTGAACCGGGCGGCGACGGAGGGCTCGACCGCGCCCTCAATCGTGACGCGATAGATTTTGCGCACTCCATAACGGGGATGGCTCAGGCGCAGCGCGAAGTCGCCGTCGTTGGTCATGAAGATCAGTCCATCGCTGTCGTGATCGAGACGGCCAACCGAGGCGAGATGTCGCCACTCCGGGGGGAGCAGATCGCTGAGGATTCGCCGGGCGAAGGGATCCTTGCTGGTGCAGAGGTAGCCCTTGGGTTTGTGGACGGCGACGTAGAGCTTGCGGCGAGCCTTGATGAGAACGCCATCGACACTGACGCGATCGACTCCAGGCTCGACTTTAAAACCGAGCGTGCGGACGGTTTGGCCATTCACGTCGACCCGTCCGCCAACGATGAGGTCTTCGGCGGCCCGGCGGGATGCCAAGCCGGCCTCCGCAATGACTTTTTGGAGTCGAACCACGAGCGCACGACGGCCACCGTCTGGGCGGTGGCACGTCGGAAGGATTGAACTGTCTTGGACGGCCGACGGAAGCCGCTCTGCGGTCGGTCCCTGCCTGCAGCGAGGAACCAGCCGGAGGGCCGATTAGGCGTCCGGCTTGGTCTTGCGCAGACCGGTGACGCGATCGCCAGCCTTCCACTGGGTGCGTTTCTTCAGGATTTCGACGCGCTCAAAGCGCTTCAGCACGTTCCGCTTTGCGCTGGACGTGCCGCTCGACCGTAGGCTGCGGTGCTGTGACATAACTTGAAATCTTAGTTTACCGTTCGTTTCGACGTTCCGATCCGCCGACCGCGGGCGCCGCCTTAAAATCCAGGCCGGCAAGCCGAGCGGGCGGGGTTTGTAACACAGGTCTGGCCCGCTGCCAATGGATTAATTGGGCCAATGCCGGACCGCGGGCTTTCTGCCCGCTGCGGCTAGAATGGGCGGCCCGTTAGTGAACAATTCGAGCCGCGGGGCCGCTTTCGGCCGCTGCGGTTAGGCGGCACGCACCTCCTGCCGGATCGACAACTCCAGCGTGGGCAGGCAGGCTGCCTCAGTGCGGACGATCTATCTCGATTACAATGCCACGACTCCCCTCGACCCCGCCGTCCGGGACGCGATGTTGCCATATCTCAGCGATATCTTTGGGAATCCCTCGAGCATTCACCACGTCGGCCGCCGGGCCCGCGCGCTGCTCGACCGGGCCCGCGACCACGTCGCCGGCCTCTGGAAATGCAAACCGAGCGAAGTGGTCTTCACCAGCGGCGGCACCGAGAGCGTCAATCTGGCGGTTCTCGGCTCGGCTCGAGCGCTTCGCCATCGCGGCCGGCACGTGATCACTAGCCAGATCGAACATCCAGCCGTTTTGAAAGCCTGCGAATACCTCCAGCACCAGGAAGGGTTCTCGGTCACCTACCTGCCCGTCAACCCGGCCGGGTTCATCCCTCTCGACGCCTTGCGCGAGTCCATTCGAGCAGACACCGTTCTCGTGACCCTCATGGCCGCCAACAACGAGACCGGAGCCATCCAGCCCGTGGCCGAATTCGGGAAACTTTGCCGCGAGAGGGGGGTCCTGTTTCATACGGATGCGGTTCAGTGGTTCGGCAAGCTCCCGTTCTCGTCCATCCACTCCTTCGAGGCCGATCTCGTGTCGGCTTGCTGCCACAAATTCCACGGCCCAAAAGGAGCTGGGGCGTTGTTTATCCGCTCGCCCCTCCACCCGGATCCGCTGCAGTTTGGCGGCGGCCACGAGAATGAGCGCCGGGCGGGAACCGAGAACCTGGCCGGCATCGTTGGCTTTGCCGAAGCATTTGAGCGGTTCGCAGTCTCGCGCGTCTTCAACCCCGCTGTCCTCGAGCCGCTGGCGAATCGCCTGCGCCTCGGTCTATCCGACCTTGAGTCACTTGGCGTTACCGTTCGATCGCCCAACCTCAATAACCTGCCAAATACTGTGGCGTTTACTGTTAAAGGAAGTGACAGCCTCACCCTCCTTGCGGGGTTGGATCTGGAGGGCATTTGCGCTTCGGCCGGCTCGGCATGTTCTTCGGGCGCCTTGGAGCCTTCGCACGTCATGAAGGCGATGGCTGTGCCGTCCGATGAAGCGTCCGGCTTGGTCCGACTCTCGTTGGGTCGAGAAACGACTTCGCCAGACGTCGACGCGGTTCTGTTGGCGTTGCGGGGAGTCCTGGAACGCCTCAAAATCTGAGCAACATCTGAGGAACCGGTGAATCGGTCTGGGAATTTTGCGGATAACCTCAGTCTGCTCACACTGTTGATCGGGCGTTGCCGACCTATCCCAAATGTTGTGGCTTCGTAAGTCCTTGTCGCGCCCTTGACACTACCGGTTGTTTCCATTATTCACAGCCCTTAATAATAATGATATCTGGCTTGGAAGAGAGTCATCTAATAAAGCCTCAATGAACCTGACCATCGCCAAAGACCAACTGCTCGCCGGCCTACAGTCGGTTCAGAATGTCGTCAGCACGCGGACGACACTTCCGATACTGTCCAACGTCTTGCTGAGGGCGGAAGGCGACCGGTTGGAGCTCACGGCGACGGACCTGGATGTGACCATCTGCTCGTCGGTGGAAGCGACGGTCAAGCAGGCCGGAGCCACGACCTTGCCGGTTAAGAAGCTGTTTGGGATAGCGAAGGAATTGGCGAGCCAGGAAATCGAGCTGGAGGTGGACGAGAAAAACACCTGTGCAGTGCGAGCCGGGTCGAGCTTTTTTAAGATCCGCGGCCTGGCGCCGGAGGAATTTCCGCCATTGCCGAAGTTCAAAGAGGACAAAAAGGTCAGCCTGCCCCAGGAGAAGCTGCGCGGGATGGTGCGCAAGACGGCATTTGCGATTTCGACCGATGAAAGCCGTTATGTGTTGAACGGCATTTACGTCAGCCTGAAGGAACACAAACTGACGATGGTGGCGACCGATGGGCGGCGCCTGGCGTTGGTGGATGAAGACGTCGAGGTGGCAAGCGGCAGCGAAGGGGAGTTCATCGTTCCCGCCAAGGCGGTCAACGAACTCAGCCGCCTGTTGCAGGACAAAGGCGAAATCGAGGTCAAGTTCACCGACAATCAGGCGGCTTTCACGTTGAAGGATGAGAAGGGCAAGACGACCCTGATCATCACGAAGCTGATCGAAGGCAATTATCCGAACTACCGACAGGTCATCCCGCCGGAGACGCGCGAGCGGGTGGCCTTGGGGCGGGAAGAGTTCATGCACGCGCTCCGCCGGGCCGAGATCATGACGAGCGAGAAACAGAACTCGGTGAAGCTCAGCTTTGGGAAGAACTCGCTCTCCATCACAGCCAACAGCCCGGACGTGGGCGAGGCCCGCGAGACGATGGCGATTAACTACAAGGGCAAGGAGATGGCGATCGCCTTCAACCCGAGCTATGTGATCGAGCCGTTGACGGCTTTAAGCACAGATGAAGTTTACCTCGAGCTGATCGACGAGCTCAGCCCCGGCGTCCTGAAGATCAACGGACCCTTCCTCTACGTCGTCATGCCCATGCGGCTGAGCTGAAGCGAACCGGTTCGCGCGGCCAGCGCCGCCACCCCTCCCGTTCTCCTCGTCGTCCTCGTCCTCAGTGCCGCCTCGAGCGGTCACTGGTGGGAGGACTGGCCAGGCGGGCTCTTTCCGGAACGGTGGCAGTAATCGCGAATGGCAGCCTTGACGGCCTCCTCGGCCAGGGTCGGGCAATGAGCTTTTGTTGCGGGGAGACCGCCAAACTCTGCGCCGAGCTGATCGCTGGAGAGGCCGAACGCTGCCTCCAGGGATTTTCCCCGAATCCACTCGGTGGCCAGGCTGGAACAGGCGATGGCGGTGGCGCAGCCGTAGGTGCGGAACGCTGCTTCGGTGATGCGATCTTGTTGAACGCGGATGCTGATGCGGACGACATCTCCGCACGAGGCCGCTCCGACTTCGCCGACGCCGTCGGCCAGGGGGAGATCGCCAACGTGCCGGGGGTGGAGAAAGTGGTCGAGGACGAGAGGGTTGGCGGACAGGTCGTCGTTACGATGCGATGGGCCGGCTTCGTTCGGAGCGGAGGGCGTGTTCATAGCAGTCGAGAGCTTCCCGGTGGCGTTCGAGCCGGTTGCAGACTCCCCCTTTGTAGAGATACGCAACCGTCAGTGTTCCATCCAGGCGGATGGCGCGATCGTAGCACCCGAGGGCGCCCTCCCAATCCTGCAGTTTTTCCAGCGCCATGCCCTTGCGGAGCAGGGCGTCGGTGTTGTCCGGATCCTCCGCCAGGGCGCTGTCGAAACATTCCAGAGCGTCGGAAACCTGTTCGAGATTCATCAGGGCCTGGCCTTTGCCCAGCTGGACCGCGACATGCGAGGCGGCGGCGGAAGACGCCTCGATGGTGGCCGCAGATGGGGTGGACGCGAGCACCGTCTGGGTGGAGGAGGAGCCCGGGGCGGCCGGGGTGGAAGCGGTGATGCCGTTGGAAAGCGCGGCCGAACCCGGAGCCGGGCCGGAGGTCAGCGCGGCGGGGCCCGCCGGTTGCTCGATGGCGATCGCGGCGTTGGTGGACGGATGGGAGGTCTGTTCGAGTTCTTTGATCCGGCGTTCCAGCTGTTCGAGTGCACCTTGGAATCGGGCGCTGGCTTGTTCGAGCGTCCCGCTGACCGCGGGCTTGAACGACGGGTCGGGGGACGCCTCCACGGGGGGTGGAGCGAGCGGCACGCGCGCGGCCGCATTGGCAGCGACGTCGGTGAAGCGCCCCATGGCGCGGACCGACGCCACGGTGAGCGACCCCAGGCCAAAAAATCCGGCGATGGCGAACAGCCCGGCCGCGATCAGGATCGTCCGGTTGGAGGTGGCACTCGACTCGGCTTGTTGCTGGCGGAGGCGATCGAGGGCGGGCTGGATCTGGGCGAGGCTGGACGTGATGGCGGCCGTATGCTGCGCGACCTGGGTGGTCATCTCGCGCTGCAGCGAGACCAGCATTTCCCTTGTCTCCGCGTAATGATCCACCTGATTGGTGCCGGCCGCGGACACGGTGTTGGTCGGGGCGGCGGCCGCGGCTTCGACGTTCGTCGCGCCGGGCGCGGAAGCAACGGGAGGTGGTTCCGCGGCAAGGGAAGAGACCGGCAGAGATGAGCTTACCAGCAGCCCGAGAGACCAAAGAACAAACGGTCGCGCCCAGTTATTCATGCTTCGCAGAAAGAAGGTGGGCTGACGTTAGGAGTCTGGCGTCGCGATGCAAGACGAAACGCGGATCATTTCCGCGCAAAGAAATTCGGGCTTAAGGGTTTTCCAAGACGAGGCGCCTCAGCAGGTCGAGCGCCTGCTGGGCGCTCACCTGCTTGAATGTCTCACGGTCGTAGGGATTGAAGCTGCGGATGGCGAGCGTGCGGGCGGGGGAGGCCACCGCGAGCCAGACGGTGCCGACGGGCTTGTCGGCCGTGCCGCCCGAGGGGCCCGCGATGCCGCTCGTGGCGATGGCGAAATCCGCGCCGGTACGCACGCGGGCGCCGGCGGCCATCTCGCACACGGTGGCCTCGCTGACCGCGCCATGTTTCGCCAGCGTGTCCGCGCTGACCCCCAACAGTTGCTGCTTGGCTTCGTTGCTGTAAGCAATGACCCCAGCCAGCAAGACCGCGGAGGCGCCGGGGACATTGGTCAGGCGATGGCACACCAGGCCGCCCGTGCAGGATTCCGCCACGGCCAGCGTCCGCTTCCGCGCGGCCAGCGCGTGGATGACCACCGACTCCATGAGGTCGTCGTCGACGCCGTAGACTCGGTCCCCGAGGAGATCCCGGGCGATCTGCTCGGCTTGGCGGACGCGATCCGCCGCGCGCTCGCCATGGGCGGTGAAGCGCAGCTCCACCTCGCCGACGCGCGCGCAATATCCGAGTTCGACGCCCTGCTCGACAAGCGGGGCCAGAGGTCCGGCGACCTTTTCCTCCACCGCCGATTCGCCAACGCCCGAGGTCTTGAGGGTCCGGCAGGCGAACGCCACGCGCTGGCTGAACCGCGTTTCCAGGATCGGGACCACCTGTTCGAGGAACATTGGGCGGAGTTCCCGCGGAGGGCCAGGGAGCATGACCACGCAGCCAGAAGACGATCGACCAGGTCCCGCGGGCAGCTCGAGGACGAGCCCGGGCGCGGTGCCGTGGGCGTTCGGCAAAACGGTGGCGCCTGCTGGGACGAGAGCCTGGACCCGGCAGGAGGCGGGCATGCGCCGGCGGCGGGCGGCGAAGAACGATTCGATGTGCGCGACGATGGACGGGTCTTCGTGGAGCGGCCGGCCGAGGAACTCCGCGATCAGCGTGCGGGTGCGGTCGTCGCTGGTGGGGCCGAGTCCGCCCGTGACCACGACCAGATCCGCGCCCGCCGCGTCCTGAATGGCCTGGAGGATGGCGGGGCCGGAGTCATCGACGGCGACCTGGCGGTTGACCGTCAACCCGCGGTCGGCGAGCTGACGACAGAGCCATTGCTGATGGGTGTTGAGGATTCGGCCCAGCATCAGCTCGGCGCCGGTGTTGATCATCTCAATTTTCATGAGCGAGGCATGAGCGCCGGATTGTGGGCGCCGGACGCGGACGGTGTCGAGTCCGGAGCCGGGATTCCTGCTTTACCTCGGTGACGGTTGCCGTACAGTCGCGCCCATGGTCACGCTAGAAACGAGTGTTTTATTCCGAGCCCTGCCTCCTGACGAGCAGAGGGAACTGCGGGACAAGGCGGTGATTCGCTCGTTTGCGGCGGGCGCGGAAATTTTCAAGGAGGGCGATCCGGGAGACGGGGTGTATGTGCTGCGCCGCGGGCAGGTGACCTTGCAGGCCCGGTTCAGCGGCGGGGAGCGGCGGGCGTTCTCCGCCGTGGGGCCCGGGGAATTTTTTGGGGAGATGGCCATCCTCGATCAGCAGCCGCGTTCGGCCACGGCCACCGCGGCGGAGGAGAGCGAGGTTTATTTCATCCCGTGCGAGCACATGGTATCGCTGCTGACGCGCTCGACCGGCGTGAGCATGGCGTTGCTGCAGGAGATCAGCCAGCGGATGCGGGAGTTCAACCAGCAATATTTCCGCGAGGTGCTGCAGGCGGAGCGGATGGCGTTGATCGGCCGGTTTGCCAGCGCCATCGTCCATGATCTGAAAAATCCGCTGACCATCATCGGCATCACCGCCGAGATGGCCTGCATGGAAAACACGGCGCCCGAGGCGCGTCAGACGGCCCAGCAACGCATCCATCGCCAAATCGAGCGGATCACGGGAATGGTGAATGACATTCTCGAGTTCACCCGGGGAACGGGAGCGCCGACGGTGCTGACCGCGGTGGAGTTCGGTGGATTCGTCCGGTCGGTGCTGGAGGAGTTGCAGCCCGAAGTCGCCCGCAAGTCCGTGTCGATTGGCCTGCCGGCCGATCCGCCGCTGGTGCGGGTCCGGCTTCACCCGCAGCGGCTGACGCGGGTGTTCTACAATTTGATCCTCAATGCCGTCGATGAAATGCCGACGGGAGGCCAGGTCACGTTGAATTTTCGGGCGGATCGCGGCGAGGTGGTGACCGAAGTGGCCGATTCGGGCCGCGGGATCGCCCCGGAGATCATCGACCGCCTTTTCGAGCCGTTCGCAACTCACGGCAAAACGAAGGGCACCGGCCTCGGCCTGTCCATCACGCGACGCATCGTCGAGGAACACGGCGGCCGCATCTGGGCCCAAAATCGCGAGGCCGGTGGGGCGGTCTTCTCGTTCACGTTGCCGGTCGCCGTCAGCCCCTGACCCAGTCCGCCGAAGCCTTCGCGTGAGTGCCAAAGAGACAGTCGCTTCAGTCCAACCCGTTGGCGGCGCCGGCGGCGCTGGCGGGGCCGGGGGCAATCGCATCCGTCTGTTGCCGGAACACGTGGCCAACCAGATCGCGGCTGGCGAAGTGGTGGAACGTCCGGCCAGCGTGGTCAAGGAGCTGGTGGAAAATGCGCTCGACGCGGGCGCCGGGCGCGTCGGGGTCGAAATTCAGGCCGGAGGGCGGAGTTTGATCCGGGTGACGGACGACGGGGTGGGCATGAGCCGCGACGATGCGTTGCTGTGTTTGGAGCGGCACGCGACGAGCAAGATTCGCCGGGCCGAGGATCTCAGCGCCATTTTGACGATGGGCTTTCGGGGGGAGGCGCTGCCCAGCATTGCGAGTGTGGGACGGATGACCCTGACCACGCGCGAGCGGGATGGCGCGGCGCTGGCGGCGACGCAGGTCGTGATTCACGGCGGTCGCATCCTCGAAGTGCGCGAGGCGGGGGCGCCGACCGGCACGTGCATCGAGCTGCGGCAGCTGTTCTTCAACCTGCCGGCGCGCCGCCGATTTCTCCGCAGCGAAGAGACCGAGTTCGCCCACATCCAGCATTACCTGACGCTCGCCGCGCTGGCCCATCCGGGCGTCGCCTTCAATTTTGTGAAGGATGGCCGGACGCTTTGGCAGCTCCCGGCCATCCCCCGGGCGGCGGAGCTGCCGCATCGGCTGGCGGCGTTGCGGCAACGGGTCCGCGGCTTGCTGGGCGGCGGCAGCGAGGAGCGGTTGCTCGACGTGGATTTTTCGGCCGACCTGCCGGGCAGCAGTCTGGTGCCTGGTCCGGACGACCACGAGGCCATGGCTGGCGCCGTCGGCGCGGAATCCGAGCCGTTGCCCGAGCCTTCGCGCCGGTTCCGCCTCTGGGGCCTCATTGGCCAGCCCGGTGTGTCGCGTTCCACCCGCGAGGACCAATACGTGTTCGTCAACCGGCGCCCGGTGGAGAATCGCGGTCTGAACTACGCCCTCGTCGAGGGCTATCACACCGCGCTGATGAAAGGTCGCTACCCGGTCTGCTGTTTGTTTCTCGAGATTGATCCCGCCCTCGTCGACGTGAACATTCACCCGGCCAAGCGCGAGGTGAAATTCCACAACGAACGCCTGGTGCGCCAGCTGGCCGCCCAGGCGGTGCGCGAGACCTTGCTTCGGTTCCATGGCGGGACCGCCGGCGAACGCCCGCCGGAGCCGGATCCAGGCGCTCGCCGACCGCCAATTTCCCACTCATTTCCACCGGCCGATTCCTCCGGATCGCCGCTCCGGCCGGCCCCGGCGGTTGCACCAACCCCGCCAGTGCGCACGACGGTCGATCTTCCGGGGTTCACTGCGCTGACCGGAGGCGCGCTCGAGTCGGGGCCGGAGCCAGGCCGACGGGATGACCAAGGCGCGGCCGGCCCGCCGCGGGCGGCGGTCGTTCCCAAGCTGGGCGCAGGGCGGGAACCGGATCGCGCGGGGCCAATGCCCGCCCCGAAGGACGGGCCGCTGGGAGCGGTCGGCTCCGGTTCGACGAGCGGTGGCGGCCCGGAAGAAACCGGTTCTCCTCTGGCCTCACCGGTCGCCGCACCGGAAGTCCGCGGAGGGTCCGAGGCGGGTGTGGCGGAGGCCGGCGCCCGTGCGCTGCCGTTGTTGAGCGTGCCGTTGCGCCTGGTGGGCGTGATCGGGAAGCTTTATGTCGTCCTGGAATCCGATCGCGGTCTGGTCTTGATGGATCAGCATGCCGCGCACGAGCGGATTCTATTTGAACAAATGCTGCAGCGGGTGGAGAGCGGGCAGGTGCCAGCGCAGCGTTTGTTGCTGCCGGAGACGGTGGAGTTGTCCCCGCGGGACGCGGTGTTCCTGCGCCAGCAGATGCCCACGTTGAACCGTCTGGGCGTCGGGCTGAGCGAGTTTGGCGAGCGCACGTTCCTGCTGGATGCGGTCCCGCCGATGGTCAAGGTGGCGGGCGCGCGGCGGTTTGTGATCGAACTGGTCGACGAGCTCAAGGCGGCAGGACTGTCGGTTAACTCGCAGCGGCTGGGCGAGGATACGATTGCGAAAACGGTGTGTCGTCATGCGGTGAAGGCGAACGATGCGTTGAGCGGCCCCGAGCTCGAAAACCTCGTGAGCGACCTGAGGCAATGCGTGATGCCGTACACGTGCCCGCATGGCCGGCCGACGCTGATCGAGATGAGCTACCGCGAGCTCGAGAAAAAATTCGGCCGGCTGGCCTGAGCCCGGATCAATCCGCCACGAGAAAGCGCAGGTCGTCGAGGGACAGGCTTTGCGCAAACTTCTCCTCGCCGAGCACATCCTCCGCCAGGCTCTTCTTCTGCTTCTGCAACGCCCGGATCTTTTCCTCGATGCTGTCCTTCATGAGAAGGCGGTAGGCAATCACGTTCTGTTGTTGGCCGATGCGGTGGGTTCGGTCAATGGCCTGGTTTTCAACGGCGGGGTTCCACCACGGATCGTAGAGGACCACGTAGCCCGCGGCCGTAAGATTAAGGCCGAAGCCGCCGGCCTTGAGCGAAATGAGGAAGACGGCCGGCCCGGGGGCGGACTGGAACTGCTCGACCAACTCGCCGCGATTTTCCGTGTCCCCGGCGAGGTAGTAGATGGGCCAGCCGCGTTCCTGGAGCGCGGCCTTGAGGAGGTCGAGCATGGAAACGAACTGGGAGAAGACGAGAACCTTCTGGCCCTCGTCCATGAGCGGCTCGAGCTGTTCGATGAGCGCCTCCTGTTTCGCGCTGGGCGCCTCGGAGTTCTCCTGAACCAGCCGGGGGTGGCAGCAGATCTGGCGCAGGCGCAGGAGGGACGTGAGAAAATGGAAGCGCTGCTCGGCCAGCTGTTGGTGAGTCTGAATCTTCAGCAGGATCTGCTGGGCGACCTTGAGCTCCGCGCGGTAGAGCGCCTTCTGCTCGCCCTCGAGTGTGCACAGCAAATCCTCCTCGATCCGCTCGGGCAGATCGCGCGCCACCTGGGTTTTGGTCCGGCGAATGAGAAACGGCCGCACGCGCGCGGCGAGGCGACCGCGGGCGAACGGATCGTCGGATCCCCCGAACATCTTGCCGAACTGGGCGCGGCTCCCGAGCGCGCCCGGCATGGCGAAGGACATCAGGCTCCAAAGGTCCATCAACCGGTTTTCGATCGGCGTGCCGCTGAGCACCAGGCGGTGCCTGGCGCGGAGGGATCGGGCAATCTGGGCGGTCTGCGAGCTGGGGTTTTTTATGTACTGACCCTCGTCCAGCACCACGGCCTGCCATGGCACCGGAGCCAGCGACTCGCCGAGCAAACGAAGCTGGTTGTAGTTGAGAATGTGCACGTCGGCCGCGCCGGTCTGACCGGGAAGTTCGTCCAGATCGCCCGCCGCCCAGAGACGGGTCTTGATCGACGGGGCAAACCGGCGCGCTTCACGGTCCCAGTTGTCCATCACGCTTTTTGGGCAAACCACGAGGATGGGCCCGGGGGAGCCGGCGTCCGGGCCGTCGGGCCCGCGCAGCCAAAGGAGCCACGCCAACGTTTGCAACGTTTTGCCGAGACCCATGTCGTCCGCCAAAATTCCCCCAAATCGATTCGTGCTCAGGTAACACAGGAAGTTGAATCCCTCGCGCTGGTACGGGCGCAGCTCCGCCTGGAGACCGGCGGGAAGCTCCGGCGCGACGCGCGCCTTCAGCTCCGAGGCGCGGCGTTCCACCCGCTCGTATTGTTCCTCCGGCAGGAACTGGCGCGCGGAAGGGTCCGCCAGCTGTAACACGTGAAGGCGCTGAGGCTCGGCAGTGAGCTCGCGCGGATTCAAGCCCAACCGCGCCAGCCGTTCGTCCTCTTCCTCGCTGAGGTTGAATTGCAGGCGGCGCCAGCCCTTGTCCTTCAGCCGCACATAGCCGCCCTTGGCGTTCAACAGAAGCTTGATCTCGTCGCTGGTCAGATCGGTTTCCGTGACGTTGAGCAGCACCGACAGGTCAAACCAGTCGATGCCGGCCTCGGCCACGCTCAGGCGGACCGACCCGGCGAGGGCGCCGTTCAGGAAGGATGCGAGCTCGCCGACCAGCTCCACCTCGACCTCGGGCGGCAACGCCTCGCGCCACGCCGCGAATTCCTCGGGAAAACGTTTGGTCACCCGCAGCTCGCCGCAGGCCTGCCAGCCGTTCCACCTCAGGTTCAACGGAGCCAGCAGACGGGCGACTTCGGCCAGCGCCGATCGGTCATAGATCACGGGCTGGGCCTGCGCCGATGGCTTCGGTTTTTTCGGCGTGACGGCCTGGAATTCGTCGACCCAAAAACTGCCGTTCCACACCTGCCGCTGGTGCTGGTCGGTCGTGACCGCCGTGGCCGTCACGCGACAATACTCCGAGGAGCCGGAGAATCCCGAAGACCCAAGCTCGCAGTGGAATTTGATCTGATACGGGATGACCTGCACCCGGTTGGAAACGCGGGCGGGCAGCGCCACCTGCAGGCCGCGCAGAAACTCCAGCCCGGGGCCCCGCTCGAGGGCCGGGGCGGGAATCCGGATCTCGCTCGACAAGCCCTGCCGGGCGAACGGCACGGTCGGCCCTTCAAATATCGTGTCGGCCGTGGCCGCCAGGCCGGGCGACCCGGTGAAACAAAACAACAATGGAGGCGTCGGCGAGCCATCCGCCAGCACCAGATTGAGGCGGTATTCCTCCGTCGATCCATCGGGTTCGGTCAATTGCCAGCGCAGCCGTTCGGTGGCGAAGCGATAGGGATACCCATCGGCGGTCACCACGCTGGATTGGATCGCGGGCATGCGCAGCAGACGGGCCAGCGTCCGATCCGCTGAGACCTCGCCATACCGAAGCGACGGGGAATCACCATGCTGGACCCGTGACCCGAGGATGGCCCAGATGATGCCGGCGTTTGGGGTCATGGCGACCGATCCGTCCGCCATGGAGAGCGCGAGATCCCGCCCAGCCGCCGCCTTGAGCTCCTTGAATTCGGCCTTGAGATCATGCCGGATGTCGATCGCAGCGCGGCCGGGGAGAAGGCGCACCCGGAGGTCTACCGCCGTCGGGCTGATCTCCTCCTGGGCTTTGCTGTTGAAGCCGTCCAGCCACGTGGTCCACCGCTGGACGGCCTCCTCGCGGCGCCAGGCCAGCACCACGGGATCGGAGGTCTCCAGACTGGTGGCAGGCTCCATCCATTCGGGGACGGGGCTGCCCCAGATGTGGATCGCGGCATAGGCAAGCTGGTTCCAGAATTCAATGGCCGAGGCAGGAACCTTTGGCCAGACCTTCAGTCGGTCCCAACTGCTGCCGTGGGGGCGGAACCCGAGCGAGTTGGCGTTCCAGATCATGAGCGCGCCGCTGCGCTTGACCTCGCGAAAGTTCGATTCGATCTCGAGAAGATAGCGCGTTTCCGCCGCCGTGAGCGCGCGGTCGAGCCGGGTGCGCACATGAACCAGAAGCGAGACCGCCTTTGGCTCCGCGGGCGGATTCGGCTTGGCCGCCTTCGAGGAGCGCCCCTTGCCCGCGGGAGGCGCCGGGTGCAACGACGCCGGGTCGTCGGTCAGTCGTTCGAGCAGGGCGGCCAGCGCGGCGTAACCGTGCTTGCAGTCCGAACCAATCGGACAATCGCAGCGGGCAAGCCAGTCATGCGTCCCGTCGTCCTCCACCGAGTGGCGCAACGTGACCGTGTGGGGCTCTCCGCCCGAGCCCTCCACGAGGGCCGTGTATTCTTCAAGCGGACGCCGACAGGCGAGAGATTGAACGGCCCCGTGACGTCGATACGCCTCGCCCCGCGTTTGGGTGGGCTTCGGAAAGCGCCGGAGATACTCCCAGCCAGCCAGGAGAACGTCAGGATCAAGCGCGGTGCTCATGCGAATTGAGGCCCAAACATATTAGTACTTTTCGCGACGGCGGCAATTGCGATTCGCGGAATGCTTCGATGATGGTCCCGCAGACCCCATGCCGGGAAGACGCTTCCGGTCCCCGACGGCTCCCGGTTGCTTCCGGCCGTCGGGTCAGCTCGGGACCCGGGGCGGCGTCCGGGGATTTTTTTGGGCTCGCGAAATCGACTGGCGGCTCCTACTCCTAATCGGATACGAACAGGTGGCGTCGACCCGGCGTGAGATGCGGGTCTGATCCATCGTTTCCCTGGATGAAAAAGCTGACATCGATCCTGCTTTGGCTGCTGGTGGTGGTCCTGGGTGTCTTCGCCTACGGGACGCTGGCCCTGAAACGGGGTGAGCCCGTCAACTCGGCTTACATCCTGACCGCCGCGCTGTGCACGTATGCGATCGGCTATCGGTTCTATTCCAAGTGGGTGGCGGTGCGGGTCCTGGCCCTGGACGATCGACGTGCGCCGCCGTGCGAGGTTCACGAGGACGGGCGGGACTTCGTAAAAACCAACAAATGGATCGTGTTCGGACACCACTTTGCGGCGATCAGCGGACCCGGACCGCTGGTTGGGCCGGTGTTGGCGGCCCAATTCGGCTATTTGCCGGGCACGCTGTGGATTTTGATCGGGGTTGTCCTTGGAGGGGCCGTGCAGGATTTTGTGATCCTGTTTGCTTCGATGCGGCGCGACGGCCGTTCGCTCGCCCAGATGGTCCGGGATGAGCTGAACCGGGTGGCCGGGGTGATCGGAGTGGCCGCGATTCTGTCCATCATGATCATCCTGCTGGCGGTGCTGGCGCTGGTGGTGGTCAACGCGCTGGCGGAGTCGCCCTGGGGCGTCTTCACCGTCTCGGCCACGATCCCCATCGCCATGTTCATGGGCGGCTACCTGCGTTGGGTGCGCGCCGGCCGGGTGCTCGAGGCCTCGGTTCTGGGCGTGATTTTGTTGCTGGCGGCGGTGGCGGGCGGCCAGTGGGTGTCCGAGAGCGCCGGTTTGCGGGAGCTGTTTCACCTCAAGTCGCCGGCGCTGGCCTGGAGCGTGATTGGGTATGCCTTTGCCGCCAGCGTGCTGCCGGTCTGGCTGCTGTTGGCGCCGCGGGACTACCTGAGCACGTTCATGAAGCTGGGCACGATCTTCCTGCTGGCGGTGGGCGTGTTGCTGGTGCTGCCGGAATTGAAAATGCCGGCGGTGACCCGCTTTGTGGATGGCACCGGACCAGTGGTCCCGGGAAAGGTCTTTCCGTTCTGTTTCATCACCATCGCCTGTGGGGCCATCAGCGGGTTTCACACGCTGATCAGCAGCGGGATCACGCCGAAAATTATCACGCGCGAGAGTTACAGCCGTCCGGTGGGGTATGGCGCCATGTGTCTGGAAAGCCTGGTGGCCATCATGGCGATGATCGCCGCGTGCACCCTGGAGCCGGGCGTCTATGTGGCCATGAACCTGAAGGTGCCGGGCCCGGATGCGGCCGCGGTGGCCAGCGCCACAATCGAACGCGTCAATGGGTTTGGGCCGGAGTTTGCAGTGACCAGTTCGCGAATGGCGGAGCTGGCGGGAGCGGTGAAGGAGGAGTCGTTGTATGGCCGCACGGGCGGGGCGGCGACGCTGGCCGTCGGGATGGCCAGCTTGTTCCAGCGCGCGCTGCCGGGCCTGGGCGACCGCTGGCTCGGCATCTGGTATCACTTTGCCCTCATGTTCGAGGCGTTGTTCATCCTGACCACCCTCGACGCCGGAACTCGCGTGGGCCGGTATCTCTTGCAGGACGCCCTGGGGCACTTGTGGAAGCCGTTGGGCGACGTCCGCAACCAGCTGGCCAATGTGCTGGCGAGCGCCGCCGTGGTCGCCCTCTGGGGCTATTTCCTGATTGCTGCGGTCTACGACCCCAGCGGCGGCATCAAGGCCCTCTGGCCGATCTTCGGGATCGCCAACCAGCTTCTCGCCGCGACGGCGTTATGCCTGGCCACGACCATCGTGTTGAAAATGGCGCTGGCCGCCCCGACACCCGAAACAGCCGTGGCCGCGGGCGCTGCCTCCGCCGCGCGCGTGGCCGGCAGCTCCAGCCGTCCCTCGCCGTGGCTTGCGCTCGTGACGCTCGGGCCGCTGCTCTGGCTGCTGGCCGTGACCGGCACCGCCGCGGTCCAGAAGATCGGGCATCCCGACCCGCGCATCGGATTCAACTCGGCGGCGGCGGATAACGAAGCCAAAGTGGCCAGGCTCCTGGCCACGGGCGACTCGGGCGCCGCGCCGGGAGCCCAGGTCGCGCAACTGCGCCGCCAGATCTTCAACGCACGTCTGAACGCCTGGGTCACGTTGTTCTTTCTCGCCCTCGTCGCGGCCATTGTCTTGATTAGCGCAGTGGAGTGGTGGCGTCTCCTGTGCGGAACGAAGCCGCCGGCGCTGAGCGAAACCCGACCCGTCTGGCTGCCGGACTACGCCGTGGTGGAAGGCCGTGCCGGCGCCGCCGGCCCAACTCTGGGCGGGATCGCGCTGGCCGTGGCCTTGGCTCGGGAGTTGTCGGGCGACGCCTCCGTGGATCGTGCGGTGGAAGTTTCCCGCGCCTGCCCGTGCCTCCGGCCGGTCAACCTCCTGGGTGAGAATCGTAGCGAAGACTCGCCGCCGTTGGATCGAGCCAGGGCATATCAGGCGTGGCTGGACCGTCGGTATGACGGACGGATTGATCGGTGTTGCTGAACTTGGGACATCTCATGGCCCAACGAGCCGGGCTGGTGGGCCGGGCGCTCCGCACCGGCCGGTGGTCCGCCGGTGAGGGCCAAGACTGTCCGATAACCACTTTCCATTTGCAGGTTTCAGGTTTCAAATTCTGGGGAATTGACGCGAAGAAGTAGTGACATGCAAAGAATTGGTCTTTTTGGCGGTTCGTTCGACCCGGTTCACTGCGGGCACTTGCTGGTCGCCCAGGCGGCGATCGAGGAGCTGACGTTGGACCGCCTGGTTTTCATCCCGGCCGCACAATCACCGTTCAAGCCCGGAACGGAGCCTGCCCCGGCGGCGGCCCGGGCGCGTCTGCTGAGGCTGGCGTTGGCCGGTGAGACGCGGGTCGAGATTGATCTTCAGGAGGTGGAGCGCGGCGGCGTTTCCTACACGGTGGACACCCTGCGCGGGTATCGTGAGCGTCATCCCGACGCGGCCTTGTTCTACCTGATTGGCGCGGATCACGTGGGCAGCCTGCCGAAGTGGCGCGATGCCCGCGATCTGGCCCGCCTGGCCGAGTTCGTCGTCATCCCGCGTCCGGGACAAATCTCGCAGCCATTGCCGGAGCCGTTCCGCGGACAGGAGCTCCGTGGCTTTCCGCTGGGGGTGTCCTCCTCCGGTATTCGTGAGCGGGTCCGGCGCCAGCTTTCGATTCGCGGCCTGGTGCCCGACGCGGTGCGGGACGCCATCGAAAACTCCGGGCTTTATCTTTGACCCCGGGTTCCCCAACATCCGCGCCCGATGGATGCAAAGAAGTTAGCTCTGCTGTGCCGGACGTTGGCGGATAACAAGAAAGCCGAAGACATCCTGGTGCTGGATGTTCGAAAGATTTCCTCCGTCACCGATTATTTTGTGATCGCGTCAGGCTCAAGCGAACCGCATGTCCGGGCCATCTCCGACGAGATCCGGGATGGATTGTTGCGAGAGGCGGACATCAGGCCCAAGGCGGTGGACGGCAGCCTCGCCGGCGGGTGGCTGGTGATGGACTTTTTCGATGTGATCGTGCACGTCATGCGGGCGGATGTTCGCAAGCACTACGACTTGGAATCACTTTGGGGCGATGCCCCACGTGTCAGAACTCGAGCCAGAAGCCCGAAAGCTTCGACGTGAAGTCCTGCCGGGGTCTGCGGATCGTGTGTGGCCCTTGGTGCTTGGTGGCTACGGCTGCCGCCCGGGCTCTGCGCCGGACACAGCCGGATTTTGTGCGGACGACTGCGCCAGTTCTTCGATGATTTTGGCGAATTCAGCGAGGCCGGTCGCTGGAACGATGATGGTGTCGCGCCGCCCGCCAACTTCCTCGGTGATGCGAAGGAATCGACCTCGAGGGTTTTCCTTTAACGTAAAGAGGAACAATTTTCGTTCGACTTGAATTCGTTCAGATCGAATGGTTTCTTCGCTGCCGGCCTCAGCGCCCGCGTTTGGCTCCCCCGATGGTCCCCGATTGGATGATCGATGATCGTTTTTCATAGGCAACCCCCCCCTTTTCCCCAACAAGCCCGTTTTCCTTACGGGATCGATATGACCGGCAGACGCGGATGAAGTCAACCGCGGAATTTGTTCGGGATAAACCGCGGAGTGTCGCCGGGATGGATCACTTTCCAGAAAAAGGTGCCGACGGCCATCGTCGCGAACAGGCCGAAGATCCGCGAAACCCGGTGCCATTGTTTGAAGCTGGCGTCTGCATCCTGGCGTTGGGTCATCGGATACTGCACCGCGGCGTAGCGCTCGTTCAGACCCCATTTGACGAGGTTCAATGACCGCATTTTGGGCTGCAGCCAAAGCCCCTCCGCCAGGATGAAAAGCAGCAGGGCCCCGAGCATGATCATGATCCAACGCTGGAGAGCGCGCCCGAGATAAACCCACTCCGCCAATTGATGGGCGATGGCCAGCGTGGCGCACACGCACTGGATGTAGAAAAACCTCTCAAACAGGAATTGCACCATCACTCCGGGCCAGAACTTGCCCAGCGGGGTGGACTGAACCCCAGTCGTGAAGAACACGGGAGCGGCCGCAAGGATGAAAACTGCGGAACCAAACCACACTGCGGCGTTCATCACGCCGATGAACCGGAGGAACAGGATCACCCCGGCACGCTAAGGGAAAGTCCGCGCCCGTGCCAAGCGCGAATCCGCGAATGCGCCGCCCGGCGTTGCATCCGCAGGTTGTCGGTGAGGTGGCGTCCGATGTCCGGAGCGCGGGCATTCTGCCCGCAGCGGCTAGAGTCGGCGGCCCCTTGGTAAAGTTGAAGCCGCGTGGCCGCTTTCGGCCGCCGCGGATCCCACGATGGAGGGATCGGCCCCCCCGGGCCGACAACTTCGGGATGCACTGGCCGCCCGGCCCCGAAACGGTCGCCCAACCTTCGTGCGGCCCTCCGATTGCGCAGAGCCGGCCCGCTTGCGTCGCCGATCCTGCTACAGGAGGTCGGCCTCGCGCAGCTTGGGCCGATCGAACGAGCCGCCCGGAATTTCCCGCAGGAAGTCGTCCACCTTCTTCAGGCAGCGACGCGACACCGGATCGTTGGGCGCGATCTCGAGCGCGCTTTCCAGGGATCGCCGAGCGCCCGCGAAGTCGCCCAGCTGCAGCTGGCTCACACCCAACCCCTGCCATGCGCCGTAATGATTTGGGTTGAGCGCCAGAGCCTGTTCGCAATCCCGTCGCGCCTTTTCGTATTCCCCCAACTGCCAGAGCGCCGCCGCCCGACGATTCAATGCCTCTGCATACTTCGGATGCTCCGCCAGCACTCCGTCCAGGATCTCCACCGCCTCGTCAAATTTCTTGTCCTCCGCCAGCGCATAGGCCTCCTCCATCCGGGCATACGCGCGCCGCCCCGCCGCGCTGAACCAAAGATGATCCAACCCGCGCCGGGCCATCTCGGATACCTTCTCATCCCGCGACTTCAAGCCCTGCAACAGTTGCGCTTCCGCTCCAACGTCCGCCAGGATGCTGGCCGCCCGCAGACGCTGGTCCTCGGTGCCGGTCAGCAGTTCGTGGTACAAACGGTCCTTAAACCAGGTCGTGCGCCGCACGCCCTGGGCGATCGCAAACGCCAACACGAAGGCCGTGGCCAGTATGGCGAGGGCCCGCCCGAACTTCTGCAGGACGAGGATCACCCCGCACCGTGCTCCAGCCGGGTTTGGCCGGCCATGGCGCCGGGACCGGTTCGCGCACCCGGGGATCCTACGGCCGCGGATCCCAGAGAATCTCCGGGTGATCCGTCCTCCCCCGATCGGCCCGCGCGTCCCAGTAGTCGGCCGCGCGAAACCGCGCAGCGTGCCCATCCAGAAACAGGAACTGGGCCCCGCGCTGATGCACGCTCACCGACACATTGTTCTGCTGCGCCACCGCCGCGCGCTTTCCATTGTCGAACAACCAAACCGTCCGCGTCGGCTGCTTGATGCTGTCGGTCGTCACCGGCCGGTTCGCCGCGCCCGTGTCGTTCACATGCTGGTTCAAGCAATAGAAAAATAAATTCTTCCCATTGCTCCGGTTGGTGCTGGCCGGACACACCCACAGGCCGGGCGCCGGCGCCAGCGACGGATCGGTCGGCCAGTCCAGCTCCGCGTAGGTCGGCAGCGACAACGTCCGCGGCAGATCGATGTACCAGCCCGACCTCGTCGAGTTGCCGTTGGGCGAGCCATCCGGTGGCAGGTAGTCGTCGTGATCCGAAACGTAAAGATGGGTGGCGAGGCCCCACTGCCGCAGATTGCCAATGCACACTGTGGATTTGCTCGACGCGCGCGCGCGCGCCACCGCCGGCAACGTGAGGCCCGCCACCACCGCGATGACACCCATGACCACCAGCAACTCGACCAGCGTGAATCCCACGATGACGAATCGCCCTGACATGCCGACTGCCTCAAATTCCCTGTGGGAGACGGAAAGCCGGGCGCGACGGCGCCGCCGAAACCGGAGGACCCGGCGCGGGGCGGGTTGAGATGGAAAGACAGTTTTGGCCGGCGTCGGATAGTCAGAGACGACCGTACGCGCGACCCCTCCAGGCTGGTATTCGAACACTCCCATGGCGTGTCAAACGACGGCGGGAGAATCTTCGAAGACGGAGGCGGCGGCCAGAAAAAATCCTAAAAAAGTTCAAAATCTTTGCGGACTTTGCGGACGGCTTGCGCTTGTAGGGTGATTACCGTCATCAGAACTGTTATGCACCTCGCTATCCGTCGGGCTTTCTCGTCCCTTGGACTCAGCCTGCTTCTCACCTTGGCAGGCGCCACCAGCCTTCGGGCCGCCCCCGCCAATGACAATTTCGTCGACGCCATCGTGCTCTCCGGTCCTACCGTGAGCACGAGCGGCAGCAACGTAGGCGCCACCAAGCCGTTCGGGCCGGGTGGCGGCGAGCCCTCGATTCCACCCCAATCGCTGGGCACCTTCGGCGGCGCGTCGGTCTGGTGGAAGTGGACTGCCGTTGCCAGCGGCACGACAACCATTGATACCGAAGGCAGCGACTTCAACACTCTCCTCGGCATTTACACCGGAACGGTGGTCAATCAGCTGAACCTCGTGGCCAGCAATAACGACTTCGAGGCCAACACCTGGAGCCGCGCGGTCTTCGAGGCGGTCGGTGGCACCACCTACTACATCATGGTCGACGGCTTCCGGTCCGGCCCCGGTTTTGGCGCGCCTGCCAT
>JBGATF010000025.1:0-150265 GCA_044229355.1 Limisphaerales bacterium | reverse complement strand
CGATAAGTTGAATTTTTGCTTGGCCGGCGGCTTTACGACGCTCAATACCCGCTAAGGATTTGTCACGTAGTAAAAACCACGCCCAAAGCTCAAAGGCGCTCAGCCCGAAGGGTTCGTGCAGAAAGGAGCCGCCAGCGTTGTTGCTCCTCGGTCACAGATCCTTCGCGGATATGCTCCGTCGTCACGCCTCGGCCAAAGCTCAAATCCATCTCAGCGGCGATACTCATAGTTTTTAAACGGGCTGTTAGACCAGTTTTTTGTACCGGGGATCCGCGGCCAGCTTGCCCACCAGCTCCTTGATCTTCTGTGTCTGGCTTTTGTGCGCCACGAGCGTGGAGTCATCCGCGAGCACAATGACGGAATCGCGCAGGCCGACGACGGCGATCGGCGTGCGATTTTTTGTGCGGGCATCGTAGACGACGTTGCGCGCGGCGTCGACGTGGATGAAATCGCCCACGGCGCAATTGCCTTCGGGATCCGGCTTGAGGTGACGGGCCAGGGCGTTCCAGGACCCGAGGTCGTCCCACTCGAAATCTCCGGCGGCGACGACCACGTTCTGGGCGTGCTCGAGCAGCGCGTAGTCGATCGAGATCTTTCGAAGATCGGGATATTCCCTGGCCAGCGTTTTGGCGAGCTTGGGCGTCCACGCGACCTTGAACCAGCGTTGACAGGCATCGGCCATCTCTTTTTGGTGCATCTGGAGGCCGTTCGTGACGGTGACGAACGACCAGATGAACATGCCGGCGTTCCAGCGGTACTGGCGGCTGTTCACATACTCGAGGGCGCGGTCGAAATTTGGCTTTTCGACGAACCGTGCGGCCTTGGAGAACGACGTTTTGTAGCGTTTCACGCCGGCGGGGGCCGGCAGCTCGTGGCCCACGTGAATGTAGCCGTAGCCGGTGGCCGGCTCAGTGGGCTTGATCCCGATGGTCACAATGACCTGGCCCCGGCTGGCGAGATCGAAGCAGTCGCTGAGCACGGCCTGGAATTTCTTTTCGTCAGGAATGACATGATCGGCGGGGAGGACGGCCATGACGGCCGTGGTGGAGCGGGCGCCGACGAGCGCGGCGCCGAGTGTGACGGCCGCGCAGGTGTCGCGCCCGCACGGTTCGGCGATGATGTTTTCCCTGGGGAGTTTCGGCAGTTGTTTGCGCGCGGCCTCGACCTGGGCCTCGTTGGTGATGACCAGAATGTTCCGGGCGGGAACGATCGGCAGGACGCGATCGACCGCCTGTTGGAGAAAGGATCGGTGGCCCAGCAGGGTGATGAGCTGTTTGGGAGTGGCCTGGCGGCTGACGGGCCAGAAGCGTTCACCGCGACCGCCGGCCATGATAATGACGTAACGGTCCTTGGAGTCGGAGCCAGCCTTGGCTTTGGATGCCGTCTTGGATTTCATAGGAGCCTCGGAGCTTCAGATCAGAGTTGGTTGCAGGTTGGGTGCGTGAACCCATGGCAGGAAGGGCGGGCGCTCCGCCGCCCGCCGCCGAAGCCAGGTTGCTGAACAGATCCGCGATCAGGTGGTGAGAATGGTGAAGAATACTGGACTTCCGGCGCGCTGCGGAGAGAGCGCCCGACGTTTCGCGACGGTGCGGTCGCAGTCATCAATGCTTGATGGCGTCGATGAGGGTTTGGGTGAACCCGGCGACTTTCGCGACGAGTTCGGGCGAACGGCCGTGTTCGGCGATTTGCTGGACGACGGCGCTGCCGACGACGATGGCCTCGGCGTTGGCCGCGACGGTCCGGGCCTGGTCGGGATTGGAGATTCCGAAGCCCACGGCGATGGGCAGCGGCGAGTGCTGCCGAATTTTCGACGTCATCAAGCCGATGGTGTCCGAGACGCGGGCTTGCATGCCGGTGACGCCTTCGCGGGAGACGTAGTAGATGAATCCGCTGGCGCGCCGGGCGATCAGTTCGATTCGTTCGTCCGGGGTTGTGGGGGCGATCAGGTAGATGCCGCAGAGGCCGGCTGCGGCCATGAGGGATTCGTAGTTTTCGGATTCCTCCGGCGGCAGGTCGAGCACGAGAAGTCCGTCGACGCCGGCCTGGGCGGCGTCGTTGATGAAGCGGGCGAGGCCGTGGTGGTGGATCAGGTTGTAATAGATGTAGAGAACGATCGGGATCGGGGAGTCGCGCCGGATGGCCCTGACGGTGGCGAGGACCTTGGGCGGGGTGGTGCCGGACTCCAGTCCGCGCTGGGCCGCGAGCTGATTGACCAGACCGTCAGCCAGCGGGTCGCTAAACGGCACGCCGAGCTCGAGGACATCGACGCCAGCGTGGTCGAACGCGAGGGCCAGCTGGCGGGTGGCTTCGAGCGACGGATCGCCGGCTCCGATGTAGACGACGAACCCTTTCTCGTTTCGTTCCCGGAGGCGGGCAAACCGTTCGACGATGCGATTCATGGGCGCCGAGAGTGCCAGCCCGAGGAGGCCAGCTCAAGCGCGGCCCGCAAACTTCAAACTTCCCGATGTCCGGAGCGCGGGCTTTCAGCCCGCAGCGGCTGAAATCGGCGGTGCCTGAGTAAACCTCGAGTCGCGTGGCCGCTTTCGGCCGCTACGGATCCCGCGATGGCGGGATCCGCGCCCAGGCCGACAACTTCGGGATGCACTGGCAGACTTCGGACTTTGGACTTTGGATTTCCGGCGGGGGCGTGGCATCAATGGTGCGGACGTATGCCGGACATTGTCCTGACCACACTCAACGCGAAATACATTCACGCGGCCTTTGGCCTGCGCTATCTGCTGGCCAATCTGGGCGACCTTCAGCCGCGCGCCGGGATCGTGGAATTCGACATCAATCAGCGTCCGCTCGACGTGGTCGAGGCGCTGCTGGCGCGGCAGCCGCGCATCATTGGATTTGGCGTCTACATCTGGAACGTGACGCCAACGGCCGAGGTGATGGGCGCCTTGCGGAGGCTGCGGCCGGATCTGGTGCTGGTGATCGGCGGACCTGAGGTGAGCCACGAGGTCGAGGGGCAATCCATCGTCGGGCTGGCGGACTATGTCGTGACGGGCGAAGCCGACTTGGAGCTGCCCAGGTTGTGCCGCGAGCTGCTGGACGGTGGGCGTCCGGCCGGCAAGGTGCGGGCGGCGCCTTTGCCGGACCTGGCGCAAGTTCGCCTGCCGTATGAGCACTACACGGACGACGACATTGCGCATCGGGTGGTCTATGTGGAGGCGTCCCGCGGGTGTCCCTTCACGTGCGAGTTTTGCCTGAGCTCGCTGGATGTGCCGGTTCGTCAGGTGCCGTTGGATCGGCTTTTGCCGGCTTTGCAACGTCTGTTGGATCGGGGCCTTCAGCAGTTCAAATTTGTCGATCGAACTTTCAATCTCAACCTGGCCACCAGCCGTGCGTTGCTGCAGTTTTTCCTCGAGCGCCATCGGCCCGGCCTTTTCCTGCATTTCGAAATGATCCCGGACCGGCTGCCGGAGGGACTGCGGGAGGTTATCGCGCGATTTCCGCCGGGGGCGTTGCAGTTCGAAGTCGGCATTCAGACCTTCAACGACGAGGTCTGCGAACGCATCAGCCGGCGCCAGGACGTTGGTCGATTGGAGGAGAACTTTCGTTATCTGCTCGGGCAAACCGGCGTTCATCTGCACGCGGATTTGATTGTGGGATTGCCGGGAGAGACTCTGGAGAGTTTTGGGGCGGGTTTTGATCGGCTGGTGGGTTTGGGTCCGCAGGAGATTCAAGTCGGGTTGTTGAAGCGACTGCGTGGAACTCCGATCGTGAGGCACGATGAGGAATGGCAGATGCGCTATCATCCGCACCCGCCATACGAAGTGCTGGAGACGCGGACTCTGCATTTCGTCGACCTGCAACGGCTCCGGCGATTCGGACGTTACTGGGACCTGGTGGCCAACAGCGGGAACTTTTCCCAGACGGTGCGGCTGCTCTGGACGGCGCCGGACGGCCCGGCGAGGGCGGCGACATCGCCATGTTCGTCGCCATTCCTCAGCTTTCTCGGCTTTTCGGACTGGCTGCATGGCGAGGTTGGGCAGACGAGTGGCATTGCCTTGGGGCGACTGGCCCAAACATTGTATCGGTATCTGACGACGGTGCTGGGGCGGGCTGAGGCGGAGGTGGCCGCGGCCCTGTGGCGGGACTGGCAGCGGGCCGGCCGTCGCGATCCGCCGGAGTTCATCCGGGCGCTGGTGGATACCGGAGGCGCTTCGAGAACGCCTCGCGAGGCGGGTCCCCTGGGATCGGGATTGCCCCGGCGGCAGGCGCGGCACTTGGGGACGGGCTGACTGCGGCCTGGTTGCGTTTGCTTTAAAAGGCGCTGGTCGCCAGTTAATTAAACGTCCGCGGGACCGCCGGAGTCGAAAAATTCAGAGTTGTCATGCCCGGCGGGAGTGGTAATTTTCGACACCTGTTCGAAGAAAAACCCGGGCCATGTCGAATCAAACGATGGAAACCTCGACCGGCGACGACCTGCTGAAGAACTCGACGCTTTACAAGGAGTTCCAAGCTGAGCGGGAGGAGATTCTTCGGCACAAGTGGATCGAGTCGGAAAAGGCAGGCTACGACATCGGCTTCGAGCGGGCGCTGACGGACTGGATCATCAAGCACCGGGCCAAATGGCGCAGAGGTCGCCAGGGTTCACCCGGCAGTTCGTCGTTGGACGCGGGTTCCACGGCCGAGTCGGCCGGCGGCTGAACGGAAACGATTCCAGGCCGGTCCGGTCGTGGGCAGCTTCCGCGCGTCGATGTCGCCGCGCTTCTTCGCAACCTCCCCATTTTCTTTATTCCCCGGAACCCTCGGGCTAAAGCTTGTCCGCCGCCAGGCCGGACGGGACTCCCCATGAACCGCAGGGCGCCCCGCATTGCGGGACGCCGCCTGTGCGGACAACCGGCTGGCGGCGGAGCGCCAGCCCTGCTATGGGAAGCGTCAAGCGTCCAGTGCTCGAGAAGGGTTTATTTGTTCATTGAGTTGGGGAGTTGGAATCGAGAGCAAACTAGAGGCGAGCCCGAAGGGCTCGCCTTGCCGGGGCCACGAGGTTGCGTGGCCGATGGGGCCTCATCACAGCTTTTGGGGTTGAGAGGGAAGACGTTTTTCCAGCCACGTGTCTCAAGGAGCTGCTGGCTCCTGGCACAACCTGCTATCCGGGTCAGAGCTCTTGGGCTCAGCCCACTTTGACTTGTCCGTTGCGTCAGGCTGGAAAACGAGCGCGCCCAATCTACCGAACGGACCGCTCTTTGCGAGAGCGGACCAAGGGCGGGGGCGGGTCGCGCGCCGTTTTCCTTAATTGTTCTCATCCCCTCAATGGTCGAGGCCTTTTCCTGGTGCGGGGAAGTTTTGGATTAGACCATCTCCCACCCCAGCTTTTGGGCGGTCACCCGACCGGTCTTCCATTTCCATAAATCCACAAACAAGGCCCGGGCATAGGCCACGATGGCTTTTTTGCGCAAGCGTCGGTGCGCCTTGGCCTGCGCACCGAGGATGTGCTGCCACTTCTTGGTCAGCCAGTAATTAGGTTGGTGGCGCGCCATGCGCCAGGCCAACTCCACCAAGGCAGCTCGGAGCCGACGATTGCCAACCTTGGTGATGCTCAGGTCGCTGTGCGACGTGCCGGAGGAACTGACTCCCCCGGTTAAGCCCGAGTAACAACCGGCCTTACGCCAAGAGGGGAAGCGCTGCCAATCGCAGACTTCGGCCTCAATCGTCTCCAGCGTCAAATCCCCAGCCCATTTGGGTTGCTCCAAGCCTTGGCTGCGGCGGTGGGCGACGATCTGCTCGTCGATGCGCTTGAGCTCCTCATTGATGACTTCGATGATCTTGCGGTAAATCTGCAAATGCTCCACCAGCCAGGGCGCCAGCTGGGTCTGATGCATTTTCCAGGCCTTGGGCCGCCACCATTCATTGCTGATGGCCTGCCCCTGGGTCAGGACCAACCCCCGGCCTTGCGAGGCCACGCTCAGGCGCTGGCTTTGCAGCTGTTTGCGTTGCCGCGTCCAGACCCGTCGCTGCTCTTCGGTCACCGTGGGCACGCGCACCACCGAGAAGACCCTCGTATTGCCCGCCACATAACGGTCCAGCCGCCCCGCCAAGCCCAAGGTGTCGGTGTTGTCGTTGTTCACCCGGCGCCCTCGTTCATCCAGGCAGAAGGGGGCCACAACGATGTTTTGGACTCCCAGGTCCGTTAATTGCCGGTGGAGGGCAAACCCGGTGGGGCCCGCCTCGTAGCAGCTGTGCACCTGCTCGGAGTGCAGGACCAACTCCCGCGCCCGCTCCAAATGCGTCGCGGGATCGGCTCGCCGGGGCGGCTTGGGCCGTTGGCTTTCCTCTTGGATGCAGCTGACCACGGTGTGCGCGTGCACGTCCTGGGCCAGCTTGACCAGACCATAACGTTTGGGTTGACCGGCGGTGGATTGCGTGGATTTCTTTAGGTTGTAGTTCATACGGCTGGCAGCGTGTTCCTCGAGTGAGGGCGCCTGCCAGCTTCTTCATGTCATCTACCTACCGCGCTCGGTTCGTGGCCCGTGAGCAGGTCCGAATGGAACAAGAAGCTTTCCAGGAACCGTCGCCCGGGGTGCGCCCGTCCTCGGGCGCAGAAAGGTTGGAGAATTCCAACGGTGGGGATGCTCCCAGTCCTCCACTCATCCTCACATTGCTGCGGGCGAGGACGCCCGCACTCCGAGCTCATCGCCCCAACTCACCTCCATTTCGGAGGTCGCGTCTCCCCATGAACCGCAAGCGCGCGCTCTCCGCAGTGCGCCGTCAGTGCGGTCCGCCCGTGCGAACCTCCGGCTGGCGGCGGAGCGCCAGCCCTACCTCCCTGCGATGCTCGCGTTCATGGCCCGTGAGCCGTTCCAAAAGGAACAAGCAGCTTCCCACGGACCGATGGGTCACGGCTTTGGCTCCGGGCGGTTGTTGGTGCGGACCGACGGGGGGCCCACCCGGCCCAGATCGGCGGCGCGTTTCAGCTCGAAGAGGTGGCTGGCTGATTCGTAGTAGGCGATGGCCTCGCGCCGGCTGGTCTCGTCGCTCTCCGCCGGCTCCCAGTCTCCGTCGGCCCGGTTCAGCAGGAACGCCTGATGGCGGCGGATGGGTTCGAGAACTTCCAGTCGGTCGCCTTTCAAGTAGCCCAGCTTTTGGTAGGTGGAGATAAAGGCGCGCCCTTGGTCCGGGGCGAGGCGCAGGATGTCGCGGCCGTAGAATCGGGTGGGATAGTTCCAGTTCATCAGACCCAGGAGGGTGGGCGGGAGGTCGATCTGGCTGCAGAGCGTGCCGATGGTGCGCGGCGGGATGAGGGTGGGGTTCCAAATGAAGGCGGGGATGGCGTAGCCCTCCACGGGGAGGGCGGTTTTGCCGGCGGCGCTGGCGCAGTGATCGGCCACGATGAGGAACAGCGTGTTGGTGAACCACGGGCGCTGGCGCGCCTCGGCGAGCAGCCGGCCGATGGCGTAATCCGTGTACTTCACGGCTCCGAGGCGTTTGCCCGGCGGCAAGTCGATGCGTCCTTCCGGAAAACCGAACGGGCGATGATTGGAGGTCGTCATCACGAAGTGATAAAATGGACGCCCCTGCGCGTACGCATTGTCTGCCTCCCGGATGGTCCAGCGATAAAGATCCTCGTCGCACGCACCCCAGACCGTGGCGTGGGTGATGTCCTGCGGCTTGACCATGGCGCGATCGAGAACGCGATAGCCGTTCGCGGCAAAGAACGCGTTCATGTTGTCGAAATAGCCGAACCCGGAATAGATGAACGCGGTGTCGTAGCCGCGTCCGGCCATCACGGATCCCATGCTGAACAGGCGATCGTTGTGCGGACGGCGGACAATCGACTGGCCGGGCGTCGGCGGGACGGAGAGGGACAGCGCCTCCATGCCGCGCACCGTGCGGGTGCCCGTGGCATAGAGGTTCGTGAAAAAGATGCCTTCAGTGGCGAGGCGGTCGAGGTTCGGCGTGAGGCCGCGGGGGTTGCCGAAGCAGCCGAGATATTTCGCGCTGAGGCTTTCGACCGTGACCTGGATGATGTTCCAGCGGCGCTCGGGCCCGGGAGCCTGGATCTGGCGAGTGATGTCTTCGAGGCGGGTGGAGGCAAACGCAGAGGGCTCGTCGCTCAGCAGGGGGCGCAAGGTTTTGAGGGCGTCCTCGACCGGCACGGTGGGGTAAAAGCGATCGAAGCTCAGCTCGTTCTCACGATAGGCGGCGAAGAATGCATAGGCCCCGTTCCGCGCGAGTTCCTGGTTGTAGGCGTTGCCGAAATCGGGGGTCATCCGATTGGTAAGCGCGACGAGCGCGGCCAGCGGCAGGATGAGGCCGGCCGCTCCGGCCAGCCAGCGATAGCGACGGGACTCGCTCCACGAACCGGGCGTGACGATCGCCCAACCGGGCCGCCGCGAGGTCAGCCAGGCCAGGCCCCACACGCCCACGGCCGTGACCAGGCCGATGGCGGTGAGGATGGATCCCAGCGGGTACGACTCGCGAATGTTGCCGATGACTTCGGTCGTGTAGACCAGATAATCGACCGCGATAAAATTGAAGCGCGAGTTGAACTCGTCCCAGAAGAACCACTCCGCGGCCGCCACAAAAAACAGAACGTATAGGGCGATGAAAAAATACCCGAGCATGAGCCAGCGGTGGACCCGGCCTGCCAGCCACCGCCGGGAGGCGACGCAGAGATAGAGGTGCAACGGGAGCGCCGCGGTGACGCCCGCCGCCAGGTCAAAGAGCGTGCCCCAAAGGAAGACCCCGCCCAGGCGGGTGAAGTGCAGGTCGACGTGGTGGCGGTCCTGGAGAAGGAGAAGGACGCGCGTGACCAGGGCGATGATCATCCAGAGGCAGAGGAACACCGCGGTGCCCGCGTAGCGCCCGGGCTTGGCAGGCCCAGGAAGGTTGGGCCCGTCCGCAACGGCGGTTCCGTCCATGCCTCGCGATTCGATTAAAGTGTTCACCAATGCCCCGCGGCCGTTGTTCGATGGGCAGGCCTGCTGCTGCGGCCGAAACGCCGCAGCGCGCCCGTGCCCGGGCGAAAGCATCCGTCGCTGGCGCATTGTCGCGGCGATACCCGTCGCCGCA
The DNA here is from genome assembly GCA_044229355.1 of Limisphaerales bacterium. Classification (GTDB taxonomy): domain Bacteria; phylum Verrucomicrobiota; class Verrucomicrobiia; order Limisphaerales; family JADJPG01; genus JBGARF01. The sequence goes on along the minus strand of JBGATF010000025.1, from coordinate 141,244 downwards.
TAATCCCACCCACTGATGGGCGCGGACCCTAGCAGCCCGGGGGGGCGCCGTCCGTAAAAATATGGTCGTCCTGATTTTTCATTGATTCCGGGCGTTGAAATCCCTGAGATCCGCCTGGTGACGAGTCTTTCCAGATCTTCCGCCAAATCCGGATCCAGCAGGCGCGGGCGGGCCAACGCAGGGGGCCAAGGCCGTGGCTGACTCAAACGTCATTCTCAACGCCCAGACCATTCACCGGGTTCTCACGCGGATCGCCCACGAAATCGTCGAGCGGAACGAAAAAAGCGAGCGCGTGGCAGTCGTGGGAATTCAAACCGGAGGCGTCCATCTGGCCGCGCGCCTGGGAGCTCTCCTTCACTCCATCTGGGGCCATCCGGTGCCGGTGGGCACCCTCGATGTGGGCACGCATCGGGACGACCTGAACGAACACGCGGCCCCCTTGATCCAACCCACGGTCATGCCGTTTGACGTGAATGGCCGGACGGTGGTGCTGGTGGATGACGTCCTTTGCAGCGGGCGCACCACCCGCGCCGCGCTCGACGCCCTCAACGATTTTGGACGCCCCCGGCGTGTGCAGCTGGCGGTGCTGGTGGATCGCGGGCACCGCGAGTTGCCGATTAAGCCGGACTTCGTGGGAAAGAACGTGGAAACCACGTCCGGCCAGCGCATCGACGTGCGCCTGAAGGAATCCCACGGAGAAGACGTGGTGTATCTGCTGTCGTCGCCGGCTGTCTCCCCCTCATGAGCCCCGCTGCCACTGCCGTCCTCCCGCCACCCGCCCCGCCCGCGCTTTGGAAACGAAAGCACCTGCTCGACATCGAGTCGCTTGCCCGGGAGGAAATCCAGCTCGTGCACGAAACCGCCCGGGCCTTCAAGGCGGTCGGCGAACGCGCCATCAAGAAAGTCCCCGCCCTCCGCGGCAAAACCGTCGTCAACCTGTTCATCGAGCCGTCCACGCGCACGCGCATCAGCTTCGAGCTGGCGGCCCTGCGCCTGACCGCCGACGTGATCAATTTCACGGCTGAGGCGTCTTCGTTGAAGAAGGGCGAGACGCTGAAGGACACCGCGCGCAACCTCGAGGCCCTCAACGCCGACATCATCATCATCCGGCACAGCGCCACCGGCGCGCCGCATTTTCTCTCGCGCTTTCTCCGTGGCAGCGTGGTGAACGCCGGCGATGGGGCGCATGAGCATCCCACCCAGGCGCTGCTCGACACGTTCACCATCCTGGAAAAGAAAGGCCGCGTCGAAGGGCTCAACATCACGATTCTCGGCGACATCCTCTACAGCCGGGTCGCCCGATCGAACATTTGGGCCCTGACCAAGCTCGGGGCGCGGGTGACCTTGTGCGGCCCGGCCACCCTCGTGCCGCGCGAGTTCGAGCAGATGGGCTGCCGCGTGACCTACAACGTCGACGAGGCCATCGAGGGAGCCGACGTGATCAACCTGCTGCGCATCCAGCATGAGCGTCAGCGCAAGACGATGTTCCCCAGCATCGGCGAGTACGCGAATCTTTTCGGCCTCAGCCAGGCGCGTTTCACCCGGACAAAAAAGGATGTGCTCATCATGCACCCGGGGCCGATCAATCGCGGGGTCGAAATCAACAGCGAGGTGGCGGACTGCGATCGCTCAGTCGTGCTGGAACAGGTCACCAACGGCCTTGCCGTGCGCATGGCCGTCCTGTTTCTCGTGAACGGCGGCGGCGGTCCCCAGGGGGTGGGCGGCTGAATTTGGGCGGTCGGCGCGCATGAAAACGATTTTGCTGATCGACGACGACGGGGATTTTCGCGACGCGCTGGCGGCGTTGCTGCGGGCCCACGGCTGGTCCGTGGTGGATTGCGGCGACGGCGAGCGGGGGGTGGCCCTCGCCCGGGAACATCGGCCCGCCGTAATCCTCTGCGATCTGCTCATGCCGGGCGTCAACGGCTTTCGCGTCTGCGCCAGCATCCGCGGGGATCACGCGCTGCGCTACTCGCTGCTCGTGGCCATGTCCGGGCGCGATTTTGACGACACGCGGCAGACCGCCCTGGAGGCAGGCGCGGATGAATTCCTGCCGAAGCCGATCGATGCCTCCCGGCTCTTTGAGATCCTCGAACGGATGTCGGCCCCGCCCCCGTTCGCGCCCCGCGAATTTGACACCAGCCGCGTGCTCTGCGAACGGCCGCCGTTCCTCCGGTTTTGGGGCGTGCGCGGCTCGGTGCCCGTGCCCGGGCCGGCCACGGTCCGGCTCGGCGGCAACACGTCCTGTGTCGAGGTCCGATACGGCGGGGAGATTTTGATCCTCGATTGCGGCACGGGCGTGCGCGCCCTGGGAGACTCACTGCAATCGGAATTTGCCGGGCAACCGCTGCGCCTGTCCCTCCTTATCACCCATTCCCATTGGGATCACGTCCAGGGCTTCCCGTTCTTCCAGCCCGCCTACGAGGCAAGCAACCAGATTCGCGTCTTTGGCTTCGAAGGCGCCCGCGAAGGCCTGGCCGGCATCTTCTCCGGCCAGATGGAAAGCCCCTACTTTCCGATTGGCCTCGGCCAGCTGCCCAGCCACGTCGTGTTTGAGGAGCTCAAGCAGATGGATTTTAAGGTCGGCCCCGTGCCGGTTCGCGCCGCGTTCGTCAACCACCCGGGCATTTGCGTCGGCTACCGCATCGAGGTTCCCAGCTGCCCGATTGTATACATCCCCGATCACGAGCCGTTTCTGCGCAAGCTCATCGCCCGCCAGGCGGGCGCGGCCACTCCGGCCGACGCGTCCGACTTCGCCCGCCGCGAGGACGAACGGCTGGTCGAGTTCATTCGCGGCGCGGAAATCCTGATCCTGGATGCCCAGTACGACGAGGCGGAGTACCAGGCGCACATCGGCTGGGGCCACAGTTGCATCGATGACGCGGTTGACCTGGCCGTCCGCGGGCAGGCGCGCCGGCTGTTTCTGTTTCATCACGATCCCACGCACTCGGACGATCGGCTCGAGGCGATGCTGAACGTGGCCCGGGAAGCGGCGGCGGCACGGCGCAGCCCGCTGCAGATCGATCTCGCGCGTGAAGGATTGCAGGTCGCGTTGCCGCTCGTGGAATCCAAGCAGCCCGGCCCGCGCAGCCCCTAAAGCCCATCGCGTGGCGTGGCTCGGCCCAGATCGGCCCGGATCGGAAAGGCGAGCATGGGCGCACAAATCGCGCGAGATCCCGCGTCAGCGATGGTCAGGTCGTGGCGGCAGAATTCGGAGGGAGGCATTTCAGCCGGGTGACACTGCGCTAACGCGAACGGCAGGTGACGTCGGCTTTGGCGGTGTGGCGGGCCTGGCCGACCTCAACGACGAGGGGCACTTCCAGTCGGGGAACGATCGCCCCATTCGCGGTCAGGCCAAGCTTCTGCAGCTCGTTCAGCCAGGCCTCGCCGGAAAGGACGGCCTCAAACTCCATCACGCCTCCGTAGATGACGCCCAGAGAGCCGGCGTTCAAAATCCGGAGACCGCTCCGTCCGGCGGTGGCGGATCCCTGGCGGTCCGGTTGGAACGAACTGGAGGCGGCTCCGAGACGGATGCGAAAGGCCTGGGTGAAGACGGAGAACGCCTCGAAAATTGAGATCGAACCGGTCAGCCGAAGTTCGCACGGCGCGATGGAGCCCGGCTTGAGATCCACCATGGCTGTGGCCCGTTTGAACCGCATCGAATATTGGGCATCGGCCAGGCCAAAGTAGCGCTCACCGGGAGCCACGCTGGCGCCGGGCCGGCCGCGAGGATGCACGATCATGCGGGCAAACATGCCCTCGGCCATGTGCTCGGCCACATGACAGTGAAACAACCAGGAACCCGGGTTGTCCGCCACCATGTCCGCTACCTTCATCGACGCCGGCAGCAACTCCACGCTGTCCGTCCGGCGCCGGCCATCCTCGATCACCGGAATTCCATGCCAATGCGCGGTGTGAAAATCCTCCTTCGAACCCAGCCCGAGGGTATACCAGCGCACGCGTTCGCCCTCGTTCATCTCGAGCCCGGGCAGGTTGCCGAAGAGGTAGCCGTTGATGGCCGGGCGCGCTCCGGATTCGGTCATCTCCTGGACCTGCGTCCAGGTTTTGCCCGGCAGTCCATACTCGGCCGCCTCTTTCTCCGCCTCGCCGAGCCCGCTTTCGTCAAACGTCATAAATAGCGCAACTTCCTCCCGATCCACGTCGGCTGGGGTGCCGTCGGGCCGGGCGCGCTTGGGGTCAGTGACGACAATGAGGCCGACCAGCCCGAGGCCGGCTTCGCCGTCGCCGGTGACGTGGCTGTGATAGAGCCATGGTTTGGAGCTGGGCTCGGTCGGGAGGGGCCCGGAGTTTTCGTTGAGCTGCCAGACGTAGGTGAACCTGGCGTCGGGGCCGATGGCAGCCCCGAGGCCGGGGGCCGGCCGGTAATAGGACCCTTCGCTATCCTTGTCGTATTTCACACCGTGAGGATGGAGGGACAACGGCTGGGAGACGCGGTTCAAGACCGTGACGGCCAGGTAATCGCCAACAACACCTCGCAGGACCGGGCCCAGAATCCCGAGGCGGGGCGGTTGGATGACCTTGGCGGTGAAGGAGTCGTCCGTGTATTGGATGTAGCGAAGGCGGACTCCCCGATGGTTGGCCTTGACCGGCGGCGGAAAGGGCATGCCACAGACCGGGTCGAGGGCTTGTGGGGCGTAGTCCCACAGCTCAGGTTCGATGGCGACGAAGTAACGGCGGGTGCGGGCCGGGTCCGGGGTCGCTCCGAAGAATTTGCCACCCACATCCCCCATCGTTTTCGTGACGGTGGCGGGTATGACGTTGGTCGGCAGGCCGGCGGGCAGGTTTGGTCCGCTGGCGGCCGCGGCCATGCTGCCGGCCAGTGGGACCAAGGCCGCCAGAATGGTCCGAACAGCAATAAGGTCGCGCATCGCTGGAAAGACAACCGCCGGACGGCGGAGGTTGCAAACAGTTCCTTGGTGTCGGCCGCGCCCGGACACTGGGTTGCTGTGGTCCCGGCAAAGGCGGGGCGTTGGAAAGGAGCGAATGCGTTAAACCAAATCTGGAATTCAATTTGAAATCATGTAACCCTCGTCAACTCATGCTGTCTCCAGTCGTAATCCTAAATGGCGTACACGAGGGATATGCACCCAGCCGCGAACCAAAGTGCTGGGAGTCGCGTCAAAGCCTCCGTCGCCAGTCAAAACCTGTGTCGTCCATGAAAAGTGTTGTTTGTCGTCTCGCCACCGTTCTTTTGGGCTTCGTGTTCTGGGCTCTTGCTGCCGTGGGAGTGCAGGCCCAGGCGCCGGCCAATGATAATTTCGTCAGCGCCATCGAGCTTTCCGGTCCCACCGTCAGCACGAGCGGCAGCAACGTCGGCGCCACCAAGCCATTCGGGGGGCCAGGCGGCGGCGAGCCCTCGATCCCGCCGCCATCGCTGGGCACCTTCGGCGGCGCGTCGGTCTGGTGGAAGTGGACCGCCGTGGCCAGCGGCACGACAACCATTGACACCGAGGGCAGCGATTTCAACACCCTCCTCGGCATCTACACCGGAACCGTGGTCAACCAGCTGAACCTCGTGGCCAGCAATAACGACTTCGAGGCCAACACCTGGAGCCGCGCGGTCTTCGAGGCGGTCGGTGGCACCACCTACTACATCATGGTCGACGGCTTCCGGTCCGGCCCCGGTTTTGGCGCGCCTGCCATCGGTTTATACGGTGGGCGATCCCGTGCCGCTGACGGTGACCATCAACTCGGATTTCCCAAACCCGCCCGCTGGCAGCGCGGGCTTCTACGCCAATGGCAACCTGTTCGCCACGCTGGCGGCGCCGCCCTATACGGCCATCGCCACCAATCTGCCGGCCGGAACCAACACGCTCTACGTCATCGTCAATGACAGCACGGGTGCGCCGATCAAATCGCCCGAGGTCAAAGTCTTCGTCCAACGCATCGGGGTCACGCTGCTCACGCCGTTCGAAGACACGATGTTCCTCTCGGCCAACCCAATCACCATCACGGCCTGGGGCTACCTGCCGTCAGGCACGATTTCGTCGGTCGACTTCCTCGTGGACGGCGTGAAGGTGGCCGAATCGACGGCGACGCCGTTCAGCGGGATTTGGGCAACACCAACCGGCGGGTCGCATCGCCTCACGGCCATCGGCACCTCGGATACGGGCGCCAAGTTCACCTCGCAGCCGGTCAACATTGGTGTGGCCACGACGCTCGTGGCCACGGGTGCGGTCTGGAAGTATTTGGACAATGGTTCCGATCAAGGCCCGGCGTGGCAGGCTTCGAACTTCGATGACAGCTCCTGGGCCAGCGGCCCGGCGGAATTGGGCTATGGCGACGGCGATGAAGCTACCGTCGTCAACAGCGGGCCGGCCAATGCCTTCTTTATTACGACCTATTTCCGGCAGGGCTTCGAAATTTCCCCGGCGGCGCTGGCTGGCGCGGCGTCCATCACGGCCTCGCTCGAACGAGACGACGCGGCGGTTTTATATCTCAACGGCCGGGAAGTGTTCCGTTCTTCGAACCTGCCGGCGGCGCCCGCGCCGATCACGTTCGACTTGGTGGCTACGGGCCAGGCGGTGGAGGACACGATCGACACGTTCCAGATCGACCCGACGAACTTTGTGGCGGGCCTGAATGTATTCGCGGTGGAGATTCACCAGCAGGCGGCCAACTCGTCGGACATCAGCTTCAACTTCGGCCTGCAGGCCATCCCGACCATCATCCACAACCTCTCGCCCGTGGTGAACGTCACCACTCCGACCAACTCCCAATCCTTCCTGGCCCCAACGTCGCTCGAGCTGTCCGCCACCGCCGTGGACAACGACGGAACTATCTCCCGAGTCGAATTTCTAGTGGATGGAACCAAGGTGGGCGAAGACTCCGATCCGCCCTACGCGGCCATCTGGACTAACCCGACCCGCGGCCCCCACACCATCACCGCGGTCGGCATCGACGACCAGAACGGCAGCGGGACATCGTCGCCCATCGACGTGGTCGTCTATGACGCGGTAGGAACTCCTTTTGGCAAGATCACCGCGCCGGCGGACGGAAGCCGCATCGAAGGTGGCACGAACATCGTGTTAACCGCCTATGCCAATTCACCAACCGGAGTGTCGCGCGTGGAATTTTACTCCAACGGCACGCTCATCGGATCCGACGACAGCAGCCCGTATGGAATCGTCTGGAATGCGCCCTTCGGCGACAACACCCTCACGGTGGTGGTGGACAATGGCCTCCTCCGCGGCACCTCGGCGCCGGTGACGCTCACCGCCTATCCGAACACCACCGCGCCCACCGTCGCGACCCAGACGCCGGCCGCCGGCTCCACCGTCACGAACCTGACCAGCATCGCGGTGACCTTTAGCGAGCCGGTGCATCTCGTCGACGCCACGGACCTTCTGGTGAACGGTGTGCCGGCCGAACGGGTCACCGGGAGCGGGACGCGTTACGTGTTCAGCTTCGCGCAGCCCCCCTACGGCCCGGTCCAGATTACCTGGGATCGAGACGACGACATTTTCGATTTCGGTTATCCGGCCGACCTGCCGTTCGATGGGACGGCCCCAACCGCCGTTTGGAATTACCTGCTCCTCGACCGGACGCCGCCCGTGGTCACGGTGACGAGCCCTGCGACCGGTGCGTTGGTCAACGTGTTGCAGGAGGTGACGGTGAATTTCTCCGAGCCGGTCAGCGGTGTGGATGCTTCCGACTTAATCGTGTCCGGGACGCCGGCGTTCGCCGTGAGCGGCTCGGGCAACAGCTACACCTTCCTCGTGTCGCAACCGGCCTTCGGCACCGTTAATGTGACTTGGGCCACGAACAACGGAATCGTCGACCTGTCCGATGCGCCTAACGCCTTCGTCGGCAGCCAGGGCGGATGGAGCTTCACGCTTGATTATCGCACAACGCTGATCGCTTCGAACTCGGTCTGGGATTACTTCGAGGGCGAAGGCGAGCCGTCGACCCCGGTGTCCCTCTGGCGCCAGCGTGAGTACGAGCTGGAGGACGAATGGCACCGTGGACCAGCTCCCTTCTTTTTTGGCGATCCCTACACCAACGCATCCATTGCAGGGACTTACCTGAGCGAGATGCTAAGCAACTACACCACGATTTACCTGCGGCAGGAGTTCGTGGTGACGAATCGGGCGGCCTTCACCAACCTCTTTCTGGCTCACCAAATCGACGACGGGTTGATCGCCTGGCTGAATGGAGTCGAGGTCCTGCGGGTCAATGCGCCCTCCGGTCAGGTGCCCTACAACGGGGTCGCCACCGTCCAGGCGAACGAGCCAAACAACGCCGGCGCAGCCTACATCGTCGCCAGCCTCGGCAACGCCTACACCAACCTCGTCAACGGCACCAACGTCCTCGCCGTCCATGCCCTCAACCAGTCGCTGACCAGCTCGGACTTTGGGTTCAACGCCACCCTCTATACTTACTTCGTCGATCCCACCCTGATCGCGCCTCGCATCGTCACCGCCACGCCGGCCGGCGGCGATCGGCTGTTCCTGACCAACATCGTGGTCCAGTTCAGCGAAGGTGTCTCCGGCGTCGACGCGAGCGACCTGCTCATCAACGGCGTGCCGGCCACCACGTTGGTCAACGATGGCAACACGACCTTTTCGTTCGGCTTCGCGCAACCAGCCTACGGCCCGGTGAATGTGACCTGGGCGCCGGGCCACGGGATCGCCGATTTCGACACCCCGCCCAAACCGTTTGATGCCACGGCCACGAACGCGACGATTCACTTCGAGCTGTTCAACCCGGCCATTCCCCGCGTCGCTACCCAGGTGCCGGCGGCGGGCCTGCTCATCACCGGCCTCACGCAAATCACCATCACGTTCACCAAGCCCGTCGCGAATGTCGACGCGACCGACCTGTTGCTCAATGGAACGCCCGCGCTCTCGGTCACCTCGACCGACGCGACCACCTACCGCTTCGCCGTGACGCAGCCCGACTACGGTTCGGTTCAGGTCCGGTGGGATCCCAATCACGGCATCGTCGACCTTGAGACCGGAACGCTCGCGTTTGATCCATCCCGCTTCGGCGGCCAATGGACCTACAACCTGGTCAGCCCCATCCCGGTCGTGTCCTTGACCAGCCCGGCCAACAACGCCTCAGTCCTGTCGCCCGTCACCGTGCGCGCCACCGCCAACGACGGCGACGGCTTCATCGCCCGGGTCGAGTTCTACAATCAAAACGGCAAGATCGGCGAGGCCACCCAAGCGCCTTATGTCTTCAATTGGGAGACGGACCAGGGCCCGTTCACCCTGCGGGCGGTGGCGACGGATAACAACGGTCTGTCGGCGACCTCCGCTCCCGTCAGCATCACCGTGGTGACCAGCCTCCCGATCGTTCTCGTGCGCGGACCGTATCTGCAAATGGGAACGCCCACGAGCAGCACCATCCGCTGGCGGTCCGATCTGTTTTCCGACGCCGTCGTCTACTACGGCGCCGATGCGGATCACCTCACGAACTACGTGGTGCGAACGTCCCGCACGAACGAGCACATCGTGGCAATCAACGGGCTGGATCCCGACACGAAGTATTTCTACTCCATCGGTAACTCGGCCCAGCGCCTGGCGCAGGGCACCAACTACTGGTTCCAGACCTCGCCCGTCGCCGGCAGCCGCAAGCCAACCCGGGTGTGGCTCCTGGGCGACGCCGGCACCGCCGCCAATGGCTCCCCGGACCGGCAGCAAAGCACACGCGATGCATTCAACAATTTTGCCGCGACGAATGGCGGGCCCACCGACCTGATGCTGCTCCTGGGCGACAACGCCTACAACAGCGGCACCGACTCCGAATACCAGACCGCCATCTTCGACATGTACCCCACCACGCTGCGCAACAAGTTCGTCTGGCCCACCATCGGCAACCACGAGACATCCCAGGCGACCGAGGCCACCGACTTTCCCTACCTCCACATCTTCTCCCTGCCCCAGCAAGGCGAGGCCGGCGGCATCGCGTCCGGAACGGAAAAATATTATTCCTTCGATTACGCCAACATTCACTTCGTGTGCCTGGATTCCATGTCCAGCGGCCGCGGCTCAGACACACCCATGGCCCAGTGGCTGCGCACCGACCTCGAAGCCACCGCCCAGGACTGGATCATCGTGTTCTTCCATCACTCGCTCTACACCAAGGGCACTCACGACTCCGATTCCGAGCCCGACCTCGTCGAGCTTCGACAAAACATCATCCCCATCCTCGAAAGCCACGGCGTCGATCTCGTCCTCATGGGCCACAGCCATGTCTATGAACGCTCCTACCTCCTGGACGGACACTACGGGCTGTCCAGCACCCTGACCTCGGCGATGAAGATCGACCCGGGCTCCGGTCGCGAGAATGACACCGGCGCCTATCAAAAGAACCTGCAAGGCCGCGGCGTGGTTTATACCATCGCCGGCAGCGCCGGTCAGGCCCTCGGCGGCCAGCTCAACATGCCCGCTCACTTCGTCTCCCTCAATGAGCTCGGCACCGTCATTCTCGACGTCAACAGCAACCGGCTCGACGCGAAGTTCCTCAACTCCAGCGCGGTCGTGCGCGACTTCTACACGGTCATCAAGCCCACCGCGCCCCCCACGCCCGCCTCGCTCGTGGCTCGCGGGCTCGACGCCGGACGCGTCGAGCTTGCTTGGAGCGATGTGGGAACCAACGAGCTCGGATATGTCATCGAGCGCTCGGCCAACGGCGTCGAGTTCGAGCGCGTCGCCACCAACACCGTGGATGTCACCGTGGCCGTGGACGCCGGCCTGCTGGCCAACACCACGTATTATTATCGGGTGCGCAGCTACAACGAGCGCGGCGAATCGGCGCCCTCCCTCGTGGCGGCCGCCACCACCGTTGACCCGACAGGCGCCCCGAACGCACCCGGCGCCCTCGTTGTAGCCTCCGAAAACGCAGGCCGCGCCTATCGCAGCCAGTTGTTCCTCCGCTGGCAGGACACATCCTCCAATGAATCCGCGTTCCTCATCGAACGCTCGCGGGACGGTGCTCCCTTCGTTCCGGTGACCACCGTCGGCGCCAACGTCACGTCCTTCATCGACACCGGCTTGGACTCCGCCACGTGGTATTTCTATCGCGTCAGCAGCATGAACGGCGCAGGCCAGACCGCGGGCGCGGATGAAGGCGTCGCCGAGACCCATCCCCATGGCGCGGTCGTTACCGAAGGCGAGCCCATCGTGCTGCACGGCGGCGTCGATGGGGTCGCCCCCATCCGCTATCAGTGGAGCCGCCAAGGCGTTCCCATCCCCGGCGCGACGGATGAGTCGCTCGTGATCCCGTCCGCGTCGTCCCTGGACGAGGCGGCTTACACGGTTCGGGTGGCCGATGCCACAGGCTCAACTGAAACCAACCCCGCCTGGGTCTTCGTCCTGCTGCCGCCGCACATCGTGCTCCAGCCCTCCAGCTCGACGAATATCCTGGGCGGTGTCCAGACCTTCGCCGTTCAGGCCACCGGCACCGACCCGCTCTTCTACCAATGGCGCAAAAATGGCGTGAACCTGCCCGGCGCGCACGACGACCATTTGACGCTGAACGCCCTCAGTTACGACGATCGGGGCGACTACGACGTCGTGGTCATGAACGAATACGGCTCCGTGGTCAGCGCCTCCGCACAGCTGCTCGTGACCGGCAATCGCAAGCCCATCCTCACTCCGCTCCTGGCCCGCTATGATCTCGAAATCCTCCGTCGCCTGAGCATCACCAATGCCGCGACGGACCCGGATGAGACGGACCAATTGACGTTCTCGCTGGATCCGGGCGCGCCAACCAACGCCGTCATCGATCCCCACACGGGCGTGTTCCGGTGGCGACCCACGCGCGAACAGGCCTCCAGCACCAACTGGATCACCATCCGGGTTAATGACCACGGCGTGCCGGACCTGAGTGACTCCTCCACCATCGCCGTTGTCGTGAATTCCTATCTGGAGGTCAGCGCCGGTTCCGCCTTGGTCCAGGCCGGGACCACCACCAACGAAATCTCCATCGAGGTCCGCTCAAGCGCGCCCTGGCGCGAGCTCCAGGTGATGCTGGAAACCCCGCCGGCGGATCTCCTCAACCTGTCGCTGGAATCCTCGCAGCCGCTGTCGATCTCGCCGGCCCTCGCCGATGCCGGCGCGAGCGGCCAACGGTGGATGACGTTTACCGGCACCAACGGCTGGATCTCGCAAGGCACCCAACAGGTGGCCCGCCTGAAATTCACCGCCGGCGCCAACTCCTCGTTCGCACCCGTCCGGCTCAGCCCCGGCTCCGCCACGCTGGATGATTCCGGAGGCCTGCCCACGCTGCTGTCCAATGAAGGACGAGTGATCATTATCGGAGCCCAGCCGCTGCTGGAAGCCACTCTCGCGGCCGGCAATCAGCGCCAGCTGATTCTCTATGGGCAGGTCGGCTCCACCGTCACCATCCAGTCCAAAACAACTGCCACCGGCGCCTGGGCCAATCGTTCGTCCGTCGTGCTCACCAACCAGATCCGGGCCGTAGCCCCGCCCAGCGCCACGGCGCCCCTCATTTTCTACCGGCTTCGTCAGTAGGCCGCACCCCGGACGACACCAAGCTGGTAGGGCTGGCGCTCCGCCGCCAGCCGGCAGTCCGCACGGCGGACCGCACAGTCGGCGCGCTGCGGAGAGCGCGCCCCGGGGGGGCGTCCTCGCCCGCAGAAACGTTCGGACCGCTCACGGATTGGACCACTCCCAGCCGTTGGAAGACTCCCAGCTTTCTGCCCCGCATTGCGGGACAAACCGGACGACCTCCCTGGGCGGTTAATGATATTCCTGCAGAGGCCGCACGCCGTAGCCGGACTTCTTGAGCGCGCCAATGCCCAGCGCGGCGGCCTGGGCGCCGCTCAGCGTGGTCATGATCGGGGTGCCGGTGTAAACCGCGGTGGTGCGAATCTTCACCTCATCCGAACGGGGCGTCGCGCCGCTGGGCGTGTTGATCACCAGCTGGAGCTCCTTGTTCTTCATCAGGTCCACCGCATTCGGGCGGCCTTCCGAGACCTTGAAGATCCGCTCAACCTTGAAGCCGGCCTGCTCCAGCACGTTGGCGGTTCCGCCCGTCGCCACCAGCTCGAAGCCGAGATCCACATACTGCTTGGCGATCGCCGGCAGCGCTTTCTTGTGCTGATCGCTGACGCTGATGAAGACCCGTCCGCCGACGGGCAACGGCGCGTTCGCCGCCATCTGTGACTTCGCATAGGCGACACCCAGATCCCCATCCAGCCCCATGACTTCGCCGGTCGAGCGCATCTCCGGCGAGAGCAAAATGTCCTGCCCGTGAAACCGGTTGAACGGAAACACGGATTCCTTCACCGCCCAATACTTGGTCCAAATCTCCTCGGTAAAACCCAGCTCCGTGAGCTTCTTGCCGGCCATCACCTTGGCCGCCAGCTTGGCCAGCGGCACGCCGATGGCCTTCGACACAAAGGGCACCGTGCGCGACGCGCGCGGGTTCACCTCGAGCACATAGACCGTGTCGCCTTTGACCGCGTATTGCACGTTCATCAGCCCGATGACCTTGAGCTCGCGGGCCATGGCCAGGGTGTACTCGCGAATGGTGCTGATGACCTTCGAGGAAAGTGAGTGCGGCGGCAGCACCATCGCGGCGTCGCCGGAGTGCACGCCGGCAAACTCGATGTGCTCCAGCATCCCGCCAATCACGATCGTGCCCTTCGACGGATCGTCGAAGTGGCCAACGTCCGCGATGCAGTCCACGTCGACCTCGGTGGCGTCCTCCAGAAACTTGTCCACCAGCACGGGGCGCTCGGGCGACGCCTCGACCGCAAAGCGCATGTAGTGCTGCAGCTCGGCGTCCGAATAGACGATCTGCATGGCGCGGCCGCCCAGGACGAAGCTCGGTCGAACCAGCACCGGGTAGCCCAGGCGATGCGCGGCGTCGACCGCCTCGGCTTCGTTCACGGCCAGGCCGTTCGGCGGCTGCGGGATGTCCAGCTTGCGCAGCATCGCCGCGAACAGCTTGCGGTCCTCGGCGATCTCAATGCTCTGCGGGCTCGTGCCGATGATGTTCACCCCGTTCTTCTGCAGGCCCAGCGCCAGGTTCAGCGGCGTCTGCCCGCCAAACTGCGCGATCGCCCCCCAGCAGCCCTCGCGCTCGTAAATGTGCAGCACGTCCTCCAGCGTCAGCGGCTCGAAATAAAGCTTGTCGCTCGTGTCGTAGTCCGTGGACACCGTCTCCGGATTCGAGTTGACCATGATCGTCTCGAAACCGTCCTCCTTCAGCGCGAAGGACGCGTGGACGCAGCAGTAATCAAACTCGATGCCCTGCCCGATCCGGTTCGGCCCGCCCCCCAGGATCATCACCTTCCGCCGCTCCGACCTCTTCACCTCGTCATCGCCCCGATCGTAGGTCGAATAGTAATACGGAGTGTAGGCCTCGAACTCCGCCGCACAGGTGTCCACCAGCCGAAAGCTCGGCTCGAGTTTCAGACGGCGTCGAAGCGCGCGCACGTCGTCCTCGGTGCGGCCGGTCAGATGGGCAATCTGCCGGTCCGAAAATCCCAGGGACTTCGCTTTGGCAAGCAGTTGTTCGTTCATTGAATTGGGTCAGGCGCGATGCAAATTCGACAAATCCGGCAAAGCAAACCGAAACCCCGCAGGGGTGTCGAGCGCCTTTTCTCAGGCCCGGCCCATGCGCCGTCCGCCCGAGCGCGAACTTGCGCCGCTCGCCATCGCCACCTACCTTCGCAGCTAGAAAGGAAACCAGGGCGGCTGGATCGATTATGCAAGCGCACCCCTCCACGAAAATCTGCCGGATGTGCCGGATGGAGATCCCCGACCCGGCGCGGAAATGCCCGCATTGCCACGCTTTCCAGGACCGGACATCGATGCTGTTCTACCATCCAGGCTCCGCAGTTTTGATCGGCGCGCTGGTGTTCGGCGCCATCTCGTCGTTCTTCGCCAGCCTCTTTGACCAGGGCCAGGATTTTCAAAGCTACGCCAGCCAGATCCAGGTGGCCGGGACGGAGCTCGCCTTCGGGGACAGCAGGTCCGGACCCACGGTTGTCATCCTGGGGACGATGACCAACGCGAGTCCGGTGCCTTGGAAAGAAATCCGGTTTCACGCCGACTTCTTTGACCGGAATGGAAGGCGCGCCGATGTGGGCCAGAAAGAAGAATACGGCTTTTATCTGCCGGCCAGAAGTGCGAGCCCGTTCAAGGTCTCCTTCCGTCGGGAATTTCCCGAAACGAATTACGCGAAATGCAGCGTGCGGGTCGTGACCGCCAAAGACGGCCGGGCGCGATGGTAAAATACCCAAGGCGCTGCGCCATTGGCCATCCTGCCCGGGGCGTGCCTGCGCGAGCGACAGGCGGTCCCTCGGAAAATCACGGCCGCGCCTGCGTCGGTGAACCGGCTGCTGATAATGACAGTTGCCCCCCGCTCTTTCGGCCCGGGACCCGGTTTGGCGTGACCGGGGGCCCGGGATTCGAGAGCGAGGGGCGAGGCGTGTGCGCGTTGGTGTCGCTGCCGGCCGGCTCAAGGACGTTCCACCACCCGATACATGCGCATCGTGTGCGTGGCCGGTGTCGGGTCAGCGAACGTGATCTCTGAACCTGTCGCACGGACGCATTGCACGTCGACCCAAGGCTGGGTCCAGCTCTCCCGCGCCTGCAGGCAGTATGTCCGCCCGGCCACGGCCGCCGACGTCACCTGGGCGATCCCCCCGGCCACGGTGATGTTTAGAATCGTCAACGTGGGCTCGGCGTAGGCGCAGAACCCGAGCAACAGCACCTCGCCTTGCGGGGCGGTGATCACCACGCGGCTGATCCCATGTCCACCCAGGTCGATGGTCTGGGTTACTCTCTCGGCCGCGCTCATCACCGCGGAAGACAGTTCGGTTCCGTTCGCATCGTAGGTTTTGACCGTCGGCGCCGTGGCGCCACGCACGAGGGTCGCCCGGATCAGATAGGCCGCCTGCGGCAGGGCGATCTCCAGCCTGTTGCCAAAGTTCAGGCCGGTCAACGCCGTGCCGTTCAACAGCGTCTCCGAGCGAATCTCCGGTCGGGCCCACGGCACGCCGGCCTCGGACTCCATCCTGAACTGGAAGCCGTCGTGCAGCCACGGATTGGAAACCTCGCCGGGCGTCACCTCGTCGAACGCCGAGCAGCGCGGAATGGCCTTGCCGCACAGTTCAACGCGCAAACCGCTGGGGTTTCTGCCCCCGCCCTCGTTGCGAACGATGAAGGTCAGGCTGTTGCCGCGGGTTTTGAAGCCGTCGAGGATGACAAAGTCAGTCCAGGCGTCGGAGCGTGGCGCCGTGGTCGACATCACCGGGGACCCGTTTAATTCGATCGCGGCGGTGACGCCATCCGCCGCGAAGCGCCCGGCGAGGCAGGCGCTGCCGGCCTCCAGCCCCGTCAGGTCGAAGGACAGCGAGTAGCGAATCACGGCGCCCGCGTCCGTTTGTGTGTCCACGCTGGGCGCAATCCAGGCCGAGGTCACGCGGTCGCCGAGCCAGGGTCCGATCGGTGGCCCGCCGGCCGCGCGCGCGGCGTACGGCGACGTTACCTGTCCCTGGTTCACCTGCACGGAGTAGCGAAAGTCCTTCCAGTTGTCAGGCAGCGCCACCCCGGCCAAATCGACACCGGTGTTGACCACGCCAGGGATGTCCCGAGCGGAGGGCGTCAGGGGAGTCAGGTTGCCGGAGGTCACCAGGCGAATCGACCGGGTGGGCGTTTGCTCCAGCCATTGAATGATCCCATTCGCGCCCACTTTGCGAAACTCGATGCGGACATCGTAAGCCTGGCCGGCCTGCAGTGTCACCGTACCCCGGCGGTCGGCCAGCGACCCGCCGGTCCACGCGTCGACGATGAGCCGTCCGTCGAGCCAAAACCGGACGCCGCCATCGGTGCGAAGGGTGAAGGTGTGGGCCTCCGACGAGCGCGCCACCATCGATCCGGTCCAGCGCACGCTGAAGGCGGACGGGTTGAGCGACGGGTCGGGAGGGACCCGCCACGCGAAATTGATCCCCGCATCGAGTTGACGAAGCCGAGGTGCGGCGAGGGCTGCGCCATCGAAGTATGCGCCGACGAGCCCCGGTGTGAGCCGGCAGCAGGCATTCTCAGCCGAGGCTTGCAGGGTCAACCCCTCAAAACGGGCGAGACCGGCCGAGGGCGTCGAGCCGGGCAGGAACCGGAGCGGACCCTGCACCGCCGCCCCGAACCAGGGAGTAGGCGAACACGGGCAGGTTTCGGTGGCCACCACGCGCCAGTTGACGCCATCCGGGGAGGCTTCTGCGGCGACCTGATCGCCGCTGCGCGAAAGCTTGATCCACGGGGCGGGATCGGGGCCGAGATCCACCCGGCGCACTTGTCGCTGCGTTCCGAGCCCGCCTTTGGTCCAGAACACGCCGTTGCCACTCGCGTCCATTCCGAGGAACACCTCCGGCGATGCCGTCGTCCATCCATCCCGCATCATCAGGCCGGCCAGGCCCGAGTGCGCAGCGAGGCGAGCGGAGGCCTCGCCGTTTCCATGGTAAGGCTGGGCGACAAAGGTAAACTCATTCAACGGAGTCGGGATCAAGGGACCGCCCCCCGGCGTGTAGCTTTCGCCGGCCAGCCGCCATTGATCCCCGACGCGCACGGTGTCGTGCGCCAGTTCGTCGTAGAAGGGAGTCAAATGTTCCGCGTCGATGACGGACTTGGGCGTGCAGGGTCCGGACCAGAGGAGTTTGGCGGTGGCGCTGCCCTGGGGTTCGTTGACCTCCAGCAGCAGGTCGTAAAGGTGCCCTTGTTCCAGACGCATGGTGCCGTGCTGCTCGGAGGCGGGGTTGGAATTGAGCGCGTCGATCAGCTGCTGGCCGCCGACGCTGAGGCGGGAGCCGCCGGCGGTGGTGGTGTAGAAGTGGTAATCACCCGAGCAATCGACCTGGACTTTGCCCGTCCATCGCGCATGAAACGTTGTCCCGTGGATGCCCGAAACGGGCGCACGCGCACCCCAGCTGAAGTTGACGGTTGGATCCACCCGGGTGACCAGGGGGATCGTATCTGCCGCCGTCGCGAAGTACGTGGCGGCGACGCCACTGCCGCTGACCGGCGGAAACAACCGATCCGTCGGGACCAGCCGTTTGCTGAAACAGTCCGAGGCGTAAAAGAGCTGGATCGATGCATCCCCGGTGTTCTCGAAATAGTCGACGCGGATGGGGTACGGATGCCCGGCCTCCAGCGCGATGGTGCCGGACGATTCCGTGACTTGAGCGTGACCGGTTTGACTCACGACCAGCGTCTCACCGATGAACAGCTGGGCCGCTTCGTCCGCCCGAATCGTGAACGTGTAGGTGCTGTCGTAGGGAGGGACAAGGTAGCCCGTCCAGCGCACCGAGAACGTGTCCGCGCCCAGGCGCGGGTCGGGCGCGCCTGCGCCCCAGTTGAAATTGATTGTACCATCCGTGCGTTGCAACGCCGGCGTGCCAAATTCCATCGTGTCGAAGTAGCTTCCCCGCAAGCCCGAGCCCGCGGTTGCCTCCACCGTGGGCGCGTCGACCGTAACCTGGAAGGACACACGATCCATCTCCTCCACGAAGTCACGGAGAACACAGGTGACCTCCGTGGTGCCGATGGGAAAGTCGGAGCCCGACGGCGGCGTGCAGACGATGCTCGGGATGGCGACCGACCCGTGGAGGGTGGGACCCGTGTAGCGGACGATGTGTTCGCACGTGGTGCGATCGAACGAGAATGTCTGATCGCCCGGCGAATTGAATTCGAAACCAAACCCCGGGAGATCGTGAAAGACAATCCGCTCCAGGTCGGCCACCGGCAGCCCGCGTTGGCGCCACGCCCGTCGGAAATCATGGATGTTGGGAAAATCGAGCCCGTCATCCATCTCGTGATCCATGATTTGAATGATGGTGGTGACACGGTCGGCGACCCGATCCCAGGGCTCGCCGGGCGTCGCGCCATCCATGAGATCGGCCAGCACCGCCGCCACGTTCATTTCAACGGCGTCCGAGTGAACCGAAGCAGGCAAACTGTCACAGGTCGGACGCTCTTCCATCGTCGTCAGCGGAATCGTGCCGGCGTCGAGGTTGCCCTGGAAGGCGTCGGGATCCGCCCGCACGACCGCGGCGGCAAAGAAGTCGGCGAACGCCTCCATCCAGGCGTGCTCCGGGCTGTTCAGCACGACCGTGCGGCCCGCGTCGGCCGACGCGATGCACCCGTCGTGAAAGCTGGGCAGAGCCATGAAACTGCCGATGCGATGTTCGACGAAATGGGCATACTCGTGCAAAAGGGTGGAATCTTGAAAGAGCCCGCCCGCATTTAGCATCAGGGTGTTCTCCAGAAACAGTCCGTCACCAGGCCGGAAAAAGCTCAAATCAATCGAAGGGCTCGGCTGGGCATGAACCTTGCCCAAGGAATCCATCTCGCGTGGATCCCGACGGGCGTTGACGAACGCCTGGCCGCGTCGCAGCGTCTCGGCGATGTTGAAGGCCGAGCTGCTGGCCCGGTCGGTGAAGACATGGCTGAAATCCTCCGTCACCCCCGAGCTCGTGATAATCCTCTGAAACTGCCGGGTGAACGGGTCGCCCGCCACCAGGTCGGTGTCATGCACCACAACTGCGCTGTTCTCGGCCTTGACCACGACAACGACGAGCTCCCCGGCCGCCGCCACAAAATTCATCCGGAAGAATCCCGTGGCATCGGTGGTCGTCGTGCCCTTGGTGACCACCGGAAAAGGGGACATGCGAACGGCGGTGACCTCGACACCGACGATCGGCTGGTTTCGCGAACTCCCGGTCGCCGGGTTCAGGTCCTCGTATTGGAGGGTCCCCTGAAATACGGCCGCGTGGGTGGCGCCGGCCCAGAAGAGGAATAGAAACGCCGCCAGCCAATGGCGGAACTCGCGGACGGAGCCGGGCGGGCGACGATCGGTTGAGGATGATTGCGATTCGAACGGAGTCTGCGGGATGGGAAGCCGGGCGGGGCCTCGAGTCGGGGATTTCATAGGGATTGGGTTTATGTGGTGATTGCGAAGACGGCGGGTCCCCCGGACGCTCCGGGAGATTTATTGCCAGCCGAATTCTGCATGACCTCAGGTACGCCGGGCCCCCGGGCGATCTTACAGCCGGACTGAATTTTGTAAGATCGAGCCGCCCCTGGCGTACTGCTGTTCGTGGGATTCCTCAGGCCGCCTTCCGGCCGGGAAATCTCCGTTTGCTACCCAACAACCTGTCGCACCTGAGCTGTCATGAAACTGAACCCACCTTCGTCGATCGCAGAAACCCGCTGCGGGCAGCGGCTGACCTTCCAGACTTGGAGATTCGGCCTGGTGCTGGCGCTATGCGGATTCTTCCTCTCGTTCAGCGTGGCCGCCGCCAGCCGCGAGCGCTGTGAGTTCTGTCAGGAGAAATTTGCCGCCTCCGGGACCAACGGAGTCGGCCGCTACGTCGCCAAGGACCCCATCCGGGAAATCAGCCGTTACTACTGCGAGTCCTGCCAGCAGGCCACCAATCGCTGCTGGGCCTGCCACCTCCCGGTCCATCCCAAGACGATGCGCCGGCTGGAAGACGGACGCCTCCTCTGTCCCTGGGATGGACAGGACATCGTGGATTCTGAGGCACAAGCCCTGGATCTCTACCGGGAACACTCGCGAGAGTGGCGACGGATGCTCTCGGATTGGCCATCGTTTCCCGACGACAACCTTCACCTGCACCTGGCAAATCAGGACGAGTTTCTTCGCGAATTCCGCCGGCGGCCGCACCTCGAGAACCCCGAGCAAATTCGGGGCTTTTGTCACACCGTCTCCCGCGACGGCCATCGGGAGCATCATGTCTACATCTTGAGCGGCCTGTTAAAGAACCAGTTTCTCGCGGTGGGCGCCCATGAGTACGGGCATGCCTGGCTCCGCGAGCACGACGATCCAAGACGGCAATTGCAGGCCGACACCGAGGAAGGGTTTTGCGAGTGGCTCGCCGGCCGTTACATGGTCTCGCTGGGCGACCGCGTGGAACAGGCCCGGATCCGGCGAAACACCTATACCCGCGGCCAGCTGGATGTATTGACCGCCGCCGCGAACACTTATCGGGACCACGACGTGATTGCCTGGATGCTCGACGGGACGGATAGCTGGCTGGACCAGGCGCAGCCGTCCCGGGTGTTGGAACTGAAAAGCAACCACCGGGACGCCCTGGATGCGGAGCCCTTCCGGCCCCTCCCCGTCGTCCCGACCCCGGTTCCCGATCGTCTCATGCTCAAGGGCGTCGCCGGGCCGGCCGATCGACGGCTGGCGTTGATCAATGATCAATCGCTGGCGCCCGGCGAGTCCGGCCGGGTGCGTGTGGGCAGGACGAATGTCGTCGTGCGTTGCCTGGAAATTCGGGAGCGCTCCGCCTGGATTCAGGTTGCGGGCGAGGCCGCGCCCCGGGAGATCACATTTTCCCGCTGACTCCTGCCATTGGCGTGCCAGCTCTAACCCGCCTATTTCATGCTGAGCTTGAATCGCGAACACCTTGAGGGGAGGACGGAGGGCAGGGCGGGCGCTCCGCGCACGCCGCCAAACCGGTTCGCGTCAACAGGTCGCGGCGCGCACGGAATGCGCGCCCTACCTTCACCAAGAAATATTCAGGCTAAACGTCCTGCGCCGGCTTCGGCGCCACCCGGCTGGACGAGACCTCCTGCAACGCGCGGGCGAGATCCGTCCCGGTGGCGAAGCGATCGGCTGGATCCAGCGCGCAGGCTTTGAGGATTACCTCGTTAATCGCCAGGTATGATTCGGCCTCGGGGTGCTGCAGCACATCATCCGGCAGCGAAGGAAATTCTCCGCGCTCCAGCCCGGTCAGAAGCTGGTAAAGCACCAGACCCATGGCAAAGACGTCCGCCGTTGGGCGCCCCGGGCCTTCCGGCGGGATGTAGCCCTCGGTTCCAACGTAGGTGGGGCTGACCTTGGAATTGATCTCGGTCAACAGCCCGATGTCCGCCAGTTTCGGCTTGCCGCCGACGAAGATGATGTTTCCGGGCTTGATGTCGCGATGGACCAGGCCATGGGCATGGAGGTGCCCGAGGGCTTGAGCCAGGGGCAACGCCACCTTCAGGCACGACGCCAAATCGATCTCGCTACGACGGTGCATCCAGTCGCCCAGGTTGACGGGCAAATACGTCTCCGCGTCGAAGGCCGCTCCCCGGGCTGCGTCGTCAGCCGCTTCCATGAGGTAATAGATGATCCCCGCATTGTCGTCCCTTCCCACGTGCAGAATGTCGACCAGCCCCGGGTGCGATCGGGAGATCGGCATGAATTTCTGCAGCCCGCGAAACTCCCGCTCAAACGGCGCGTCCGAGTCGAAGCTGTCCCGACGGATAATCTTGACGACCTGGAGCGTGTCGACCGCCGTCCGGGCCAGCCAAATTTCTCCATACGCGCCTCCGCCGACACGTTTGACGAGCACGTGATCCGGTATCGGCGGCGGCCAGGAAGAACGAGGCGCCGCGGCGGCGAGCGGTGAGGTGTTGGTGAGCCTCGATGATCCGGCTGGGGGGGGTGCCGATGCGGGCTGGCCCGCCAACGGGCGCTTTTCCGCCGCCCATTGCCGGGAGCGCTGGTGCAGGTTCCAGCCAACAAGAACCGGGATTTGAATCAAAACAATGACGGTCCAGGCAAACCACCAGTGCCCGATCCACGCTCCGAGCAAGGAGCCGACAATGACCACCATGGCCGCCGCCAGGGCGACGGGCATCAGCCAGGACGCGCTTGCCCGGGACATCACGAAGGAAAGGCCAAGGCTGGCTGCGACCACCAGCAGCAGTTCCAGCCAGGGCGGGAAACGGTAAAGCGCCTCGTTCCGGGCGAGGTTGAGGTAAGCCGTGGCGTTGAGGTCCACGCCGGGATAACGGGCGCCGCCGGTCCCGATGTAGGGCGAAGGAAAATGGTCCGTGCCGGCTCCACCGGTGAATTGCACGCCCGCGTTGGCCCCCACGAACACAACGCGATTGGAAAAGCTGCCGGAAGGAATGTCACCTTCCGCCAGGACCCGATGATAGCTGTAGAACGGGAGATGGCCGGGCGGCCCATAAAAGTTGAGCCAGGCACCCTGCACCCGGGTTGGGCGGAGGGCTGGCTGGGTCAGTTCGCGCACACGCTCGGCTATGGTTTGAGCGTCCACTTCGGGCCGAAAATGCCGGCGCGCCACGCGGTCGGGCGTGCCAGCCTGGGAAACGGCCCAGGGAACGTGACCGGCGGCATCGGTCAATGGCCGGGTTCCGGGAGTTCGGGTCCGGTCCCGGAAGGGTGCGATCACCCGCTGGGCGACATTCTCGCCCATCACGGACTCGGTCTCGACCAGCGCCGCCAGCACCACTTCAGTCCCCGCGGCTCGCGCGGCGCCGATGGAGCGCAGAAGGTCCACATCGTTGGTTGTCTCGCCTTCAAACCAGATGTCGAAAACCACCGCCCGGGCCCGCGCCGCGACCAGCCGATCCAGCAAACGCGCGTGCAAGCCCCGATCCCAGCGATCCAGATAAGGCTGGCCAAGCGTCCGATGCGTGGCGTCGTCCATGTAGACCATCGCCACTTCCTGCACGGGGATATTGGGACGCAAGGGGAATGTCAGATCGAAACTGAGGTGGGCAAGGCTGTCGCCGATGCGCGGCAGGAGAAGAATCCACCCCAATCCCATCGCTAGGATCGCGCCCAGCCAAAACCCTTTTCCTTTCCCGCGAGTGGTTCCGGAAATCTTCACGCCTTCACCGCGCGAGAATGGGGAAAGGGGCGCGTTGAAGAAAGGTTAAAAGCTGAAACGCAACTGCGCCACAAAAGTGCGCTCCCGGGGCCGCTCGGATGTGACGCTCAACGGATCGAGCCGATAGTCCCGCGCCGTCAGGTTGAGGACGCCGCAGCGCAGCTCCACCTGCCGGCGAGGCCAGCGATAGCCGATAAACGTGTTGAACTGCCAGAAATCCTCCCGGCCGCGCGCAGGATGATACCCGTCACTCGTCTGGTCCATCCACGTGGCCTCGCCCCGCGCATTCGGGCCGGCCGGATGATTGAACACAGCGAAGACGTCGGCTTGCTGGGAGATGGCGGTTTGCGTGGAGCCCCGCAAACCCGGGAAGTCCGCTCCCAAATCGTCAAACCCGGACTCCAGCCCCGTCCGGCTCACCCGATAACGGGCGCCCAGCGCCCACTCGTCGCCCAGCAGCTGGTGGGCGGTGACGAGTATGGCCTGCTCATCAAACCTGAGCGACTGGCGCGCGGCGCCCGGGACCAGGACGAGCGACCCGCCTGGATCCTGTTCCAGGCTGAGCACTCCCACCCTGCGCCGAACGGTGGAGCGCAGCCATTCCCCCGAAAGCCCGAGGTGAAGATCGTTTCGCAGACGTTGCGCGACCGAGAGTCCAGCCATCTGCAGGCGCGGGGCCGTGTTGGCTCCCGCCACGGACTCGGGAATCAGGCTCCGGTAGGCCTGGTTGATTCCCCCCACCTGCGTTGGCTCCAACCGAATGCTCTGGTCGAAGCTGACCCCGCCAAGGCTCTCCGTGTAGGCGGCGCGCACCGTCGTGGGCGGCGCCGGATTCCAGACCACACCCGCTTTCGGATTCCAGCGATGAGCGGATTGCTCGCCAGCGGTGATGGGGCTGAAACGATGGTTCGCCGGATATTCCAAATACTCGTAGTTCATCCCGCCGATCAGCGTGAGCCGCGGCACCACATCCCACGACCAGTAAAGGTAGCCGCTCGCGTCCACCAGGCCGGCCTCGACCCGCCGCCGGTAGTCCCCGGCATCCACGGAGTCGTCGGTGACAAATGTCCCCGATTGCAGCCGCGCGCCGGAGACGACGCGATGCGCGCCTTGTTCCGCAATCTGTTGAACTTCGCCCGAGAAGATCTCGAAGTGATTCCGGTAGGCCTGGGCGTGGGGGTAAAAACCCGCCGCGGGAGGATCGAAGTAGCGATCCAGCTCCAGAATTGTTTGGTCGTTGTTGGTGACGATCAGCCTGTCTTCCAGCCGTCCGGCCAGCGCAACCGTGTGATGGCCGGGAGCCCATTCCCGATGGTAGCCGACCAGCACGAGCGGCTCCTCGCGCTCCCGCACCCGAAGCGTCTCGCTGGCTTGCGCCCGCGAATACAAGGTCCGCACATCCCCGGATTTCAAGTCGTCGCGGACCACCTCCAGCCAGATGCTGTCCGCCGGCGAGACTTGCCAGCGGGTGCGCGCCCAGACCGTCGAGCGTTCGAGATCGTTGTTTGGGCGCTGCCCGTTCCGACGGCGATAGCTTCCTTCGAGCGAGTAACTCAAACGGTCCAGGTTCCCGAAGTGCGCGGCGGACTCGGTCCAATCGCCGCTGCTGAAATAATCTGTCGCCGAGGCGATGCCCCAGGGGCGGTATTCGAAGAGGCGGCCGTAGTCCTGCTGGGAAATAGTCGGGGAGAAAATGCCGGCGGCGGCCGGCGCGAGCAAATTGGCCATCAAATACTCAGCCAGCCAGGGCGTTTCGTAGCGCAGGTTGAGCTGTTGCGGATCCCGGAGCTGATCATAGACGTTGGCCAGAAACAGGTGAGCCGAGTAATTGGCGTAGTCGAGGCTGACCGCCTCGGCTGCCTCGCGCATGGCCACGTCGGTCAGGCCGGCGTCATGATAAAGGTTGGCCAGGTTGGCTCCGCGCACCGCCTGGTCCTGGTCCAGCAGGAAGCGCGAGCGATGGACCTGGCGGTTGTCGTTCAACTCCCGGGAACGTTCCAGCTCGCGGATGCCGGCATTGACTCGGTTTTGTTGGTGCAGCAGCAGCGCGGAATAATACCAGGGCGTGGGATCCCGAGGCTCGAGCGCCTTGGCCAACCCCAGTTCATGCACCGCCCGGCGGTCGTCCCCGACGAGGGCCAAGGCCTTGGCCAGGCAGCTGCGAATTTCCGAGCGCTGCGGTTCCACCGTGGCGGCGGACTGAAGATCCGCCAGGCCGGCATCCCTTTCCCCCCGGGCGATTCGCACCAGGCCCCTTCCCAGCCAGCCATTGCCCAGCGCCGGATCCTGCGCAATGGCCCGCGCAAATTCAGCTTCGGCCGAGTTCAGCTGGCTTTCGCTCGCCAACAGAAAGCCGCGGATCGCGATGGCCTGCGCGTTCTCCGGCGCCAGTGCCAGCCCCCGCTCAATGGCACGCCGTGCCTCCGGCCGCCGCCCGAAACTGAACTCCAGCTCCGCCAGGCGCGACCAGGCGAACGAAAATCCCGGGGCGCGCCGGACCGCCTCGTTGGCGGCGGCGCGTGCCGCCGCCAAATCGCCTGTCGCCTGTCGCGCATACGATTCCCCCAGCCATCCGCTCGACGACTTGGGAGCCACGCTCGTCGTTCCGGGTGGCGCGCCCCGGTTGACAATGGTCACCAGTCGTCGCAACGCCGTAGCCACTTCCGCAAAGGAGGAACCAGCCCCCGAGGTCGACGCGATTTTGATCCATTCCTCCGCTTCGTTGACTCGCCCGACGGACAGAAGCAACGCCGCCAGGTAGAGGCCTTCGCCAGCGCTGTCGGGCTGGCGCCCCGGCGGATAAAGATCCGCCGCCGCCAGCAGGTTCCCTCGCCGAAATGAGGCGAGAGAATCCGCCAGCACCGCTCGCGAATCCTCCGCCAGCGCCAGTTCGTCCAGGTCGAGAATGTTCGGGTAGTAGAGGCACCACTGAATGGCGTTTTGGACCCGAAGCGATGCCGTGGGGCGCGGCGCAGTGCCAGCTTCGACCCGCGCTGATTCTCCAGACCGAAGGACCAAAGCCCCCGCTGCATTCGTCAACCACAGTTCGCCGTCCATCAGATGAAAGGTCGTCGTTCCATCGTCCTCGACCTTGACCACGAACTCCGTGCCCCGAACCACCGCCTGCACGAGCCGCGTGCGCATCTCGAGGTGGTCGGGTCGGTCCCGGTGAAAAAAATAGAGCGCGCCGCGCAGGAGATCGAGGGCGCCGCTCCAGCGGGATTTTTGCGGCACCTCCAGCACTCCGCGCTCGTCCAGCCGGAAGGTTTCCCGATTGGCAAAGCGCAACAGCACACGGCTGCGGGCGCCGGTCCGCAGACGATCTCCCGGATCGAGGAGCTGCCCCGCATAGGCCTTGTGCCAGCGGGCGGCGCCCGCGCCGAGATACTCTACCTGACCTTCAATTCCGAGAACTTCCGCCGCACCAGGCGCTGACGTCGCCGGATCGACCGCTTGGGCCCCCGCCAATCCAGGCAGGGCCACGGCCAGAGCCAGAGCCAGTCCTAGATCCAGACGCAGTCCCAGACCCAGTAACAGCACAGACTGCCACCGCCGAATTCTCATTTGGATTTGCCCGTGAACGCTGAACGAGAAGCCCCGTCCGTGGCAAGATCGGTCCGCGCGTCCGTTGGCTGCCCTCGCGGTCAGTCCGGACCACCGCACGAATGCCGCGGTTGCCCGGCCCGGCGCTCGGCGTGATGATATCGTGGCAGGCAGATGGCGCACCCGGCACATGTCCCCTGTACGCCGGGCCGCCCACTCGTCTTACAGGCGAATTGACGGCGGTTCCCAGCACGTCATCGCCGATGGTAAGAATTCGAGAGCGCCGCCGTCCTACCTGCAGCGACCTTGGAACAAAGTTGAATTTGTCCGGCAAGAAGCCATCATGAACGCCGATCAACATTTCCGCTGTACTCACCGCCGGGGATGGATCGACACACACCCATGCGAATCGCCACTGTCGTGCTCCTGATCGGCGTTCTCGCGGCCTCGGCGTGGTCCGCCGAGTTCATGGTGACCAACACGCTCGACGCCGGGCCGGGCTCCTTGCGGGCGGCGATCGAGGCCGCCAATACCGCCTCCGGCACCAATACCATCTCGTTCAACATCCCCGGGAATGGCGTTCAGACCATTTCGCCGCTGACCCCTCTCCCGACCCTGACCCGGCCAACCCTCGTCGACGGCTACAGCCAGCCGGGCGCCGCTCCCAATACCGATCCCGTGTTGAACAATGCCGTGCTGAAGATCGAGCTCGATGGCCGCTTCATCAGCCCGGCCGGCGAAGTGCGCGCCCTGCGGATCGGCACCAGCAATTGCCTGGTCCGCGGGCTCGTCATCAACCGATTTCCCGGCGCCGCGCTCAGCGTCAATGTGGATCGCCACGGCCATAACGTCTTCTCGGGAAACTTCGTCGGGACGGATCCCAGCGGGCTCATCCCAATCGCCAATGGCGGAGGCATCTACCTGCGCACCCCGTTCAACCGCGTGGGCGGCCCCGCCCCGGCCGACCGCAACGTGCTCATGGCCGGTGCCCCCAACAATGTGCTGATCTCCGGCGCCGACGCCTTTCAAAATGTCATCGCCGGAAATTTCATCGGCGTGAATGCCGCGGGCACCAACGCGATTGGCGACGCGAATGGCATCCTGATCGCCGAAGCCCATGACAATCAGGTGGGCGGCCCTTCGCCCACCGAGCGGAATGTCATCGGAGGTCACCGCGGCAATCCAGGTGCCGGCGTTCACGTCCGCGGCGTGACCAGCGTCGGCAACCAGGTGATCGGGAATTGGATCGGGACGGACGCCTCCGGCCGGCGGACGCTCGGCAACAATCTCGGCGTGCTGATCCAGGACGGTGCCTCCCGCAATGTCGTCGGCGGCCTGGCGGCGGGGGCGGGCAACCTGATCTCCGGCAATGCCACGGACGGAATCTCAATCCGCGACGCCGGCACATTTTACAATCGGATGGAACGTAACTGGATTGGCACGGATGTCACGGGCTCGGGAGCCCTGGGCAATGGGCGGGACGGGATTCGCCTGCAGGCCTCCTACAATCGCGTGGGCACGGCCGGCGGCACCGGCGGGAATCGCATCGGCTTTAACCTCGGCAACGGGGTCGCCGTCATCGGGCCCACCAACCAAGGCAATTCCATCCTCGGAAATTCGATCGTTGCCAATCACGCCCTCGGCATTGATCTCGAATTGGACGGCGTGACCACGAATGATCCGCTCGACGCCGATGCAGGCGCGAACGGCCGGCAAAACTTTCCGACCGTGACGAATGCAGTCGCCGGCGCCCCCGGCGAATCCCTCATCGCAGGAAGCCTCCTCAGCGCTCCCTTTTCACGTTTCACCATCGAGTGCTTCGCCAGCGCGTTCGCCAATCCCGATGTCATCCGGGAAGGGGACGTGTTCCTCGGCGCAGTCGACGTTACCACGGACGAAACGGGCTTCGCCCCCTTTCGCCTGTTGCCCGAGACGCCTCTGTCGCCCGGGCGACTGGTGACGGCCACCGCCACCGACATGGACGCAGGCGGCAACACGTCGGAATTCTCGCCCGGCGTCGCAGCGGTCGCGCCGCTGCAACTGTGGATCAACGGCGCACCCTGGAGCGCCGCGACCGGGGTCCTGGCCAACACTGCCGTCTTCGAGTTGCGGACCGGCTACGCCGACGGGCACGTCTTTTTCACCACGGATGGATCCCTTCCCCAGGCCGGTGCCGCCTTTGTCCGTCCGCTGGTGTTCAACGAGACGCTCACGCTCCGCGCCGCCGCGTACAGCGATCGGTTTGATCGGGTGTCGGAGTTGGGTCCGCTCTCGCTCGAGTTCAAGATCCCTCCCGGGATCGTTCGATCTCCCGACAGCATCCAGATCGCGTCCGGAGATGGCGCCTTTCTCTCGGGGGCGGCCAGTGGCGGCGAGCCGTTGTTCTTCCGCTGGCTGAAGAACGCGGTGCCCGTTCCCGGAGCCAACGCCAAAACCCTCATCCTGGCGGGCGCCAGCCCGGAGGACACGGGTGCCTATCAATTTGTCGCCTCCAACGCGTGGGGCGCCGCCACCAGCACGGTCGCGACGGTGGCCGTGCTCGGCCGGGCGGCGATCACCGTTCCGCCGCAACCCCTCCAGATTGTCCTGGGTGACCCGGCCGAGTTCTGTGTGCAGGGGGCCGGCGACGCGTTGACTTATCAGTGGCGGCGCAACGGCGAGTTCATTCCCGGCGCCACGAATCCTTGTCTCACCCTGGCGGTGACAACGCTCGCCAGTGGCGGCAGCTACTCGGTCACCGTTGCCAATGCCTTGAGCGCCACCACCTCCCCTCCCGCCCTGCTCGAAATTGAAGCCGTCGAAGTGCCGGGAGGTGACAACTTCGCCGACCGGGTGACGCTGGTCACCGATCATGGGTTTCTCTCCGGCTCAAACGCGTCCGCCACGTTCGAGGATCCCGAACCGTTTCATGCCGGCAACCCCGCGTCCCGGTCGGTCTGGTATCTATGGCGCCCGTCCGTCTCCGGCCTGGCAACTTTCACCACCACGGGCAGCGCGTTCGACACGGTGCTGGCCGTCTATAGCGGCGCCGATCTGGCCACGCTCAGTCCGGTTGCCGCAGATGACGATGGAGGCGGCTATTTCACAAGTCAGGCCGTCTTTTCGGTGACGGCGGGAGTCGATTATCCGATCGCCATCGACGGGCCGGGCGGCGATTCCGGCAGATACTTGCTGAGCTGGGATCTGGAAGCCGCTGTCGCCACCCTGCCCCGGATCGCCGCCCAGCCGCAAAGTCTCGCTGTTAGGCCCGGCGCTACCGGCCAGTTCACCGTGACGGTGACGCCGGAAGCGCCGGACACCGTCTACCAATGGTTTCGGAACGGCCGGACCAACGACGGCGCGACCAATCGCACGCTGACGCTGACCAACGTCGGGATCCCGGCGCTCGGTCAGTACCACGTTCGCGTTGGACGGACGAGCGCGCCCGGCCGGTTCATCGACAGCGCCGCAGCCGGTTTGGAGTTTGGGCCGCTGGCAAACGTTGTTTCCCACGACAAGCTCAACGACTCCCTGCTGGCCCTCGGCGAGCAGGCGGGCGGCGGCGGCTTTCGACCGTCCACGGGCGGCCCAAACGGCGGGAGCATCACGATCGATTTGGGCGCTTCCGATAACCAGACGTTCAACACCGAGGGCTCTCGGCCCGAACCGGGAGAGTTGCACTGCGGAGTGCTGGGCGATGGCCGGACCCGGTTCTATTACGTGACGGTTCCCACCAACGCCAACCTTCTCCTCGACACACGAGGAAGCGGCACCAACACCCTGCTCGCGGTCTACCACACAAACTACAGCACCGTCCGCGCTGCCGACAACAAGTGGCTCGAACGAAACAAGGTCGTCTGCGCGATCGATCGACGCCACGACGGAGCCTGGGTCTACCTCGGAGACACCAATACGCTCATCGGACCTTTTGGCCCGCCGCAAATCAGCCCGCACCGCCGCCCCACCAGCCCCACGGCCAACACCGTCACCTATCTCGTCGCCGTCGACACTCTGGGCGCAACCACGAACGCCTCCGGCTCGCTCGGGAGCGCCGGCGTTATCCGGCTGAACTGGCGGTCCGGCACTCCGCCCAGGTTGACCTCCGTCCCCGCATCGCGGGCCGTGCCACGTGGGACGTCGATCGCCCTCAGCGTGACCGCCGGCAACCAGGCCGCCGCCGGAGTCAGCAACACCATCGCGCCACCGTCGTATCAGTGGAGCCTGAACGAAACGCCCTTGCCACGCGCCGTCACATCGGAATTGCGCCTGCCCAACATCCAGCTGGCCCAGGCAGGTCGCTACACCATCACAACGACCAACGATTTCGGATCGACGTCCGCCGTGGTGCAGGTGCCGGTCTTCGAATCGTTGAACCGACAGGTCGCCGCAGGCGAGGACGCCATTCTTTCTGTCCAGATTGCCGACGATGACCGGCCGCTGGCGACGGTGGAATGGCTGATGCATGGGGAACACGTCGCGGGGGGAGCCGGCCTGGTCCTCAAGATCGGTTCCGTCACCTTGACCAATGCCGGCGAATACACCCTCCAGGCCCGCACTGCCAGCGGCCTCGCCATCGATTCCACGGTCAAACTCTCCGTCTCCGCCCAGTTTCCATTGATGCTGGGCGACCTTGGGTTGGGCGAGATCGCCTTCGGCCCGGTCGATCAGCCGCACTTCTCGATCGCGCTCGAGGGCGCAGTGGGTTCCTCAGAGCACGGGACAATCTGGTTTCCTATGGGAACCTACGACGCCGGGGCGAGACGCCTCTTCCTCCCCAATGCCCCGATGCGTCCGGACATTTCCTTCTTTCGCGCAAGCTTGCGGCCCGAGCGGGCGCCGCCCCCCTGAAGTATCGCGTCGCCAAACGTCCCCACCTGGCCAAGGCCTCCCCCCGTTCCCGCCCGGCATATTTGATTGCCTCCCCCGGACAGCTCGGCAATTACTGGGTCATGCCTGATGCCATCGTCACGCACGCGTCCACGCGTCGCAGCCTCGTCACGCGTCTGAAAAACTGGGATGACCAGGCCGGTTGGCAACGCTTCTTCGACACCTACTGGAAACTCCTCTTTACCGTCGCCCGCCGGGCGGGCATGAGCGAGTCGGACGCTGAAGATGTCGTGCAGGAAACCGTCGTCGCCGTCGCCCAGCACATGCCCGACTTTCGGTATGATCCCGAGCGCGGCTCCTTCAAAAACTGGCTCCTCGTCATCGTGCGACGGCGCATCATCCAGCACTTCCGCAAAAACAACCGCCGACAGAATGTCGAGGCACGCCGGGCGCCCGAACCCGGCGAGACCGATTTGATTGAGCGAATCCCCGACCCCAACGCGGCCAGAATCGATCAAATGTGGGAGGAGGAATGGCAGAGGAATATTCTGGAGGCCGCCCGCGAACGCATCCGGCAGCGGGTCGACCCGCGGCATCTGCAAATCTTCGACTGCTACGTCGTCAAAGGCTGGAGCACGGATCAAATCGAAAAAGCCTTCAAGATCACCGCCAACCACCTCTACATCATCAAGCATCGCGTCGCCGCTCTCCTCAAATCCGAAACCGAACGACTCGAGGCCGAGATGATCTGACCGGCTGCCAACCCATCACCCGCGCCCGTCCGCCTTAAGAGTCCGCCGGCCTTGAATCCGGACCTGGCCGCGGGCCACGGCGTCGACCGCGCGGGGGTAAAGTCGGCGTTCGGCCTCCTGAATGCGCTCGTGCAGAGTGGCTGCGGTGTCACCGTCCAGCACAGGAACTGTCTCCTGCCCGATGATGGCGCCGCTGTCGACGCCTTGATCGACGAAGTGCACCGTGCAACCCGTGACCTTGACCCCGTAATCCAGCGCCTGTTTCCACGCCTCCAGGCCGGGGAATGCCGGCAGCAATGACGGGTGGATATTGATGACCCGGTCGGGAAACGAACGGAGAAAATCGCCCTTGAGGATGCGCATGAAACCGGCCAGCACGACCAGGTCCACCTCGGCTGCCTTCAGCCGTTCGACAAATACGCGCTCGGCTTCCTCGTCGAGCTTGGTGCGGAATTTTCCGGGTGGGATGAACTCGCCCGGCAACTGCCGTTCCCGCGCGCGCTCCAGAATCCCCGCGCCGGCGACGTCGCTCACCACGAGGGCGACCTCGGCGGCGACCGTCCCGGACGCGCAGGCATCGGCCAGCGCCGCGAAATTGGACCCCTTCCCAGAGCCAAGAATGCCGAGACGGAAAGGTCGCGCGTGATTCATGGGCCTGTTTAAGGCCAGAATACGACGTCGGTCAAGGATCGCGTGGCCGCTCGCCACCACGGGCCAGCCGGGTGACCACGGATGGCAGGTATGAACACGGACGTCTCATGATCGCAATGCCGCTGCGTGGCCGGAGCGATTGGATCCATCGCCAAAATGGTCGAACCTTCCCCGTTGGAAATCTCATCGATTATCCACGTTCGTCCGTGCCATCCGCGGTCGAACAGTCGAAGAACCGCATTGAAAAGCGCGGTCAGATCGTTTTTTGATTTCCCGGCATGCAAGATTTGATTTCCAAGGCCGCGATGCTCCTCGAGGCCCTGCCGTACATCCAGAAGTTCAGCGGGGCCACGTTTGTGGTGAAATACGGCGGTTCATTCATGGACTCGCCGGACGCCGCCGTGCGCAGCGGAGTTGCGCGGGACATCGTTTTTTTGGAGGCCGTGGAGATCAACCCCATCGTGGTCCACGGCGGTGGCAAGGCGATCACGCGGGCGATGGAGAAATCAGGGCTCAAGGCAAACTTCATCCAGGGCCAGCGGGTCACTGACGAGGCGACCGTGCAGATCGTCGACCAGGTCCTGTCGCGGGAGATCAATCCGGAGGTGGTTTCCACGATCAATCGGCTGGGCGGCATGGCCAAGGGCTTTGCCGGCCCCGACATCTTCCGCTGTCGCAAGGCCGACGTGCGAGGGGCCGACGGCGAGCCGCTCGAGCTGGGGTACGTGGGTGAGGTGGTCGAGGTGAACACCGCGCCGCTTTTCGATTGCATCGATCGCGGCATCACGCCGGTGATTAGCCCGACGGCGCGGGGTTACGACGGCAAGATCTACAACTGCAATGCCGACGTGGCCGCGGCCATGGCCGCGATCGCGCTGAAGGCCCGCCGCCTCGTTTTTATGTCCGATGTGCCGGGCTTGATGCGCGATCCGAAGGACCCGGCCACGGTCATTCCGCACCTGCGCACGGACGAGGTGCCGGCTCTGCGGCAGGCCGGGATTGTCGACAAGGGAATGATCCCGAAAGTCGACAGCGCCGTCGCCGCGATCAAGGCGGGCGTGGAAAAAGTTTCCTTCGTCGACGGCCGCGTTCCTCATTCCGTTCTGCTGGAGATCTTCACCGACGACGGCATCGGCACCGAGGTCGTCCTGTAGTCTCCGCCTCCCATTCGCGCTCACAACGCGCCAGCGACGCCGATCCGCTCGACCGATTTCATGTCCCACGTGGGACACGGAACTGTCGCAGCTCGTGAGCCCCGTTCTGCTCGAGGTCTTCACCGACGAGAACGTCGGCGCCGAGATCGCTCTGTAATTTCGACTCCCATTCGGTCATTCGGCTGACCAGCCACGCGGATCCGCTCGACTGATTTCATGTCCCACGTGGGACACGGAAGTGTTGCAGCTCGTGAGCCCCGTTCTGCTCGAGGTCTTCACCGACGAGAACGTCGGCGCCGAGATCGCCCTGTAAATTCGACTCCCAATCGGGCATTCGGCTGACCAGCCACGCGGATCCGCTCGACTGATTTCATGTCCCACGTGGGACACGGAAGTGTCGTGGTTGGTAAAGCTCTTTCGATCCAGAAGCACGGTGCGATTTATCGGACGAGAATGACTTCAAGCGGCGTTCACATGTCCCCGCACGGTGTCGGTTCTCTACTACCAAAGTCTCCCCTCATCTCTACTGCCAAAGGCGCATGGCCGTAATTTTCGAGCGCGTGATAATTCTTCATCAGACGGCGCGAGTTGTGAGGCTCGCCCGATGAGAAAACGCCGCGGACATTCTCAGTCCGTGGCATCGGCTGAAGCAAAGTCATGAAATTAATTTTTGGTCGGTTGCGGTGGTCGCGGCGCGGAATTCAAAAGACGCCGGCGAGCCCAAGTTCCGGTGAGGAGGCGAACTTGGTGAGCCGTTCGGGGCGCGACCTCGTCCATAGCGCGCGCATGGCGTTGATGACGCTTGTGACGCTCGTGGCAACGATGGCCGGACAAGCGTCTGCGCAGACGAG
Organism: Limisphaerales bacterium; assembly: GCA_044229355.1. Classification (GTDB taxonomy): domain Bacteria; phylum Verrucomicrobiota; class Verrucomicrobiia; order Limisphaerales; family JADJPG01; genus JBGARF01. The sequence goes on along the minus strand of JBGATF010000025.1, from coordinate 105,837 downwards.
CGAGGACATCCTCAGCCTGGCGGTGACCAACTTCACGGGATACGTCATCGATTCGGACGCCAACTTTCCGAGCGACGTCTACGACCGTCAGGCGATTCGGGTCAGCGCCCAGGTGCGGTTCCAGACCACGAACGCCGTGGCCGCCACCACGGAGTATGAGATGCAATTCCGCCTGCTCGACGCCGGGACCAACGCCGTTCCGTTGCGGATCGGCTTGGGAACCGCCACCGCTCTGACGGTTTCTGACAACGTCACGCTGCCGATCTTTCCTTTCGGCAGCCCGGTCAAGGTTTCGACCCGCACCTACGGTGCAGCGCTGCGCCCGGCGGTTCAGCTCGACCCGAATCAAACCCACCGGGTGGAACTGCGCCTGTTCAAGCGGCCCGGCGGCTCCGGGGTGCGCTTTGCCCCGACGGGCGACATCACCGATACAGCCCCCGCGACCTATTACCACTTCACCAATCTCGTCAGCGGTGATGCCGCGTTGAACACCTTCGCCACATTGGAATCCGGCTCCTTCACGCGGACCTATGCGGTGAAATCGATCCCGGGCAAGCGGAGCTTCGCCGTCGCGGCCAGCTACCGTCTGCGGCGCTACGATGATTTTTATGCGCAGCCGGCCAACGCCTCGGTGGCGGTGCACTTCAACTTCGAGCTGGTGGACGCTGCGACCGGCGACGTGATGCCGCTCGTGACGACCAATCAAGTGGTCAACCGTTCCGTGGCCAGCTTTACATTGGGAGCCCCGTATCAGCCGGCGACGTTGCTCGTTTCCGACACTTTGAACCTGGAGCCGGCGCCGGGCGTGCAGCTCGATTCGGTCAACAAGACCTACTTCGCGCGGGTGGCCATCGCGCACGTCGACGCGCCCGGGCAATCTCCGTCTCCGGGCAACACCCTCGCGAGTGCGGCGCAGCGGCTGCTCCATTTCAACGGCAGCCTCTACTTCGGCGGCATCCAGACCACTTTCGCCAGCATCGATAACATCCCGCCTCTGGGCGTTGTCGTGCCGAACGCCTACGTCACCACTCAACTCGGGGTCGACAACAACAGCGGATTTATTGTCGGTCATCCTTCGCATACGTATGGCGACGGCACGGATTTGAACGTGCGTCTGGCGGCCAACGGCAACGCCACGCTCGCGTCCGGGTCGGTGGCGGTGAACGAGCCCGCGCCGGATCTCGACACGGCGTCGCACCTTCGCTTCGAGCGGAAGAATGTCGTGCTCGACACGACGGGCGCGCGGGCGGAGGTCACGTTGACGCTGCCCAACGGGCTTGGCTATCGGCTGGATACGGCCGGCCGCCGGCTGAGTTCGCGCATCAGCTTTTCGACCGTGCCGCTGAACCAGAGCCTGGCTCCGAGCCCGGACCCGGTTTTCAGCACACCGCATTATGTGAGCGAGGAGACGAAGCCATTCTGGATCGGGGCGAGCTCGCTGCGCTGGCTGGTGGCCTCGGGGCGGCTGGCGCTCACGCCGACGAGCGTGCAGTACGTCCGGCACGATGAGCTCAACAACCTCGAAGCTGCGCCCGGGCTGATCGAGCCCGACATGAAGTCCAAGCGGTCGAACGAGCAATATCATCGGTATCTGCAATCGATTGGCAGCTCGACCGTCGTGGTGACGGCCGACGCAAATGGCAGCGCTCTGCTGACGCTCGACGTGAACCTGTCAGCGGGCGCATTTGTCGCACACTTTCCCTACGATGCGGGGATCCATTGGGTGGGCAGCGGTCAGATCCGGTTTGTCGGTGATCAAGTTGTTCCGACCAACAGCTATCTAAGCGGCGTGCAGGCGGTGACGAATCGGTACGATCGCGACTGTCCGGGGTGCGGCCTGGGAGTGGGCGCCGAGGTCATGACCTTAGCGCCGGCAGGCGGGGAGCTGCGCTTCACGGTGGATGGCGGGTTGGCGGGAGCGGGGTCGCTGGTGGCGCCGCAGCCGCTGCACTGGGGGTGGATTGCGACGCCAGCGATTGCCAAATTTGCCCAGCGCACGACGCCGTGGTCGGAGGCGAGCTTCCTTGCGGCGGGTTGTTTCCTTCGGGGCGATCAGTCCAACCTGGCGGCCGAGGATCGGCCTGGGGTGATTTTGTTAACCGGCGCGACGCCGGCGGATTTGGCGCAGGTCGAGCGGCCGGCGACTCCGGGTTACCTCAATGGCTTTGGCGATTACGCCGGGCTGAACTTCCGGGTTGGCGTCAACGGCGCGGTTCAGGCCGAGAGCGTTCTCGCGGGCAAGGCGAGCGGTTTATACAACCTGACGGGCCGCTCGAAGTATTATGCGCGCTGGTCCGGCGTGAGCGGCATTCACGAGGCCGTGCCCGGATCGTTTCCGAGCCAGCTCAAGCTTTACGGGTACGATTTTGCCTTCAGCAACTACGGCCTGAGCTATCTCAGCAGCCAGAATGAGGATTCGCGCACGGAGGGGCATGTGCACGTGCAGACGCCTTCGAACTTCGATCAGAATTTTCAGGAGCTCAAATTCAGCTGCGTGGGCGCGCTGGAGAGCGCCAAGATACCGAGCAACGAAGCCGGCCTGTATAAGCTGCTGGAGTATTGGAACGGCGATTTCATCACCCGCTCCATTCAATTTGATCGAAGCGACGCCGTCGCGTGCGACCCGGCGGTGGGCTATCTCGTGCTTGGCGTGCAGGGCCATGCGACCTATGTGCCGCAGCCCCTCTTCGGCGCGCTTGGGTTCAAGGCGAATGGCAATATCGTCTCGGCCAAGGACGTGACCTCGGGCGAGATCCTGCTGGACCCGGGCTTCAACTCGCGGCTGAAGGTCTCCAACAACTTCAAGATCGACGGCGCGGCGACCAACGAGCCTTACACGCTCAACCCGGTGACTGACGCCTACTACAACGATTGGGAAACGCGAGACCTCAATGCCGACCGAGGCTTTATGAACCTGGCGGCGGACCTCGACGTGCCGTTCTTCAAGAATGTCCAGACCCACATTCACACCTCGGCCAAAACCAACTCGCCGCTCGCGCCGATTTATCTCATGGGCGGCTGGCCCAACCACGGCTACGGCACGGCGGTGAACAACTACTTCACCAACCCCCTGTTTGACGACGACAACACGGGGTATCCGGCCAACTACAGCCTGGACACCTACCACAACAACTCGTTGAACGAGAATTTTCATCCGCGGGCGCAGGTGTCGTGGCTGGGCGTGATCGACTTGGACTACCCGCTCGAGTGGCAGGGCACGGTGCGCTGGTTCCGTTCGTGGCAGCCGATCAAGTCCGATATCCTGGTGCTCTCGACGGAGCACAAGGTGAAATACCTGAGCGCGCAGAACGTGGAGCTGCTCTTTGGCGCGAAGGCGGACACGGCGCCCTACATGAACCTGGTGAGCCTGACGGAAAAGTCATTCAGCCTGGTGGACGCGTTCGAGGAGGCGGGCTTTGCCACCAACCGCTTTTACATGGAGGTGGGTTATCGCGCGATGGACACGATGCTGCGGACTGACCCGCACGACTTCTACAGCTACGCGATGCTCAACCGGCTGCACGACCTGGCGTTCTTCTTCCATGACCAGGTGACGGACAACCCGCTGATCTGGTCATTCCTCGTGGATCAATATTTCGATCCGAACGCGGGCGACCTGATCGATCGCATGCGCCACATGGATGTCGATGCGGGCGGGCTGATCGAAGACATGAAGTTCAAGCTGGAGGATGCGATCCGGGGCATTCAGGCCGCGCGCGATTTGCTGGCGAAGGACGCTGATGGCAATCGGCGGGCGGCGGCGGTCTTGGTGGGCGAGACCTTGCGGCACTTGGATCCGGGGCTGGCCGAGAAGCTGATGGATCTTTTGGGAGACACCCTGGACGGCCAGTTCGAGCCATATCTGGCTGCCTACCAGAGCTCGTTTGACCAGATCGACGCGACCCTGGGCGCGGTGAAGAACCAGTTTGCCGCGGTCCGGGCGAGCCTTGAGACGGGCCAACCGTTTTATCAGGAGCTCCACGAACTGTGGGTGCAGCACGACGCGGACATGGTGGCGGCCGTGGCGAAGGTGAAGCAGGACGTGACCAAGTATTTCAACGACCTCGACTCGGAATATGACGTGAAAGATGTGGACCCGGGCGAGTTCATCGGGTTCATCCGGCAGAAAGTGGAGGATCGATTCATCGCGACGCCGCTGGCGGGGGCGGTGCATGTGGCGATGAAGCAGCGGCTGTATGATCTCGACGCGGCGGCGCGGGAGGCGACGGACAGCGAGTTTGGGCTGTTCAGCCTCTGCATCCGGGATCTCTCGAGCGAGGCGCTGGCGTTTGTGGACAAGAAGCTGCGCGGCTTGCTCGGCAAGCTGAACTTCGTGGCGGCGGCCGGCCAGGTGAACGGCTACGCGCACATCAATGGCGATTCGCTCAAGCTCCTGCGGCTCGACGTGGCGGCGCAGCTGCAGATGCCGGATTCCCTCGAGTTCAAAGGTTACTTCCAGATCAAGGAACTGGACTCCGAGGGCACGCCGACCGAATGCCTGCCGGTGAGCGGGCGCGCGACCGAGGTCACGATGGGCGCGATCGACATTCCGTGCAGTTTCTGGGGTGGCACGAACAACTCGCTCAAAGCGACGGTCAACGCGAAGTTCACCCTCGACCCGGGTCCCACCAACGCGCCCTTTGCGGTGCCGTTGCTGGTTACGCTGGGCGGCAGCCTTGAGCTCAAGGGCAGCCTCAAGTTCGGCACTCTGGAGATCCTCTACGTCGGCGCGGGCATGGCCTTCGGCGAGTTCGAGAATTACTTCACCGCCGCCGCGAGGGTTCGCCAAGGCGGCTATGAGGGCTCCGGCGGCATCTTCATCGGCCGGACCTGTACGCTGGACTTCCTGTTTTGGGACCGCGACGTCACCGCTGTGCTCGGCACCAAGGTTCCGTTCACCGGCGTTTATCTCTACGGCGAGGCGTGGATTCCAATTGCCGAGGTCGTTCTGGGAATTCCGTCATCCTGCATGTTCGACATCTCGGCCGGGACCGGTGCCGGCATGGGCATGTTCATCGAGGGCCCGACCTTTGTGGCCAAAATGAAGATGGGTGTGAGCGGCAGCGTGCTCTGTCTGCTCACGGTGAAAGGCGAGGTCGCGTTGACCGGCAAAGCCAATCCGGACGGCATCGCCCTGGCCGGGCGCGGCACGCTCTCGGGCGTGGTCGGCCCGTGCCCCGTCTGCCTCGACTTCAGCAAGGACCTTTTCATGACTTACGAGAATTTCAGCTGGGATGTGGATTTCTGAACCGCCCGACGCTGACGAACCCAATTTTAACCTCGAGCCTTTTACGCCCAATGAAATCCTTCCGCTCAATCATCCAATCCTGGTCGCGACGGCACACGTCCCGTCGCTCGCTCGCCACCGCTCTCGCCGGACTGCTGCTGGTCTCTACCGCTGTCGCCCAGCCGCAGCCACTCGAGAATCTGCTCTACTCGGCCGGCACCACCATCGCCGACGCGCAAAACCGTCAGTGGGCCTACCTGCTGTGGCAGGCGTCCACGCCCGAGCTAATCCAGGAGCGCAGTTTCGCCATCTACCGCAAGAACGGCGACGCCAACTCGCCGGCGCTTTACGAGCGGAAATCCGTCTCCCGCCTGACGCTCGATCCGACGGTCATCCAGGTGATGATCCAGCGGGCGGGCAACCTGGGCGAAGTGCCGGCCTTGCTGGAGGAGCATCTGGACAACCTCTTTCAAAAATTGGTGCCGCCCAGCGGCGCGAGTCTGGCCGACAAACTCTCCATCGTGTTGCGCAGCTCGCTGGCGGAGCCGGAGCACTACCGAAATCTGATTCTGCTGTCCCGGGTGCATCCGGCCGTGACGCTTTGCCTGGGCAACGGGTTCGCCGATCAGGTTCCGCCGGTCGGCTCGTTCACTTACGAAATTCGCCAGTATGATCCGGCCAAGCTTCAGGACATCGCCGTGGTGGGCCGTGTCACGGTCACGGCCGGGGCTCCGACCATTTTGCCCGCGCCGGGCGCGCCCGTGCAGGTGCCGGACGTTCCGGTGACCAGCGCCAAGGGCGATTTGAACGCCAAGTTCCGTTGGATCATGCCCGACGACCTGCGTCGCCTGTCGTTGATGAGTTACGGCTTCAACCTTTATCGGGTCACCACCAACTACGCGTTGCCTCACAACTTCCACAACATCGCACCCGCCCGGGGCCAGCTGGCCCAGCTCGCGGCGCAGTTCGGCAACAACCCGAGCAACCCGCCGGTGGCGCTCGTCAACAAATCGCCCATCCTGAAAAGCAAGGACTTCACCGCAGCCGACGTGGCCAATTTCAACACCAACAGCCCCGCTGGGGATGACACGACTTATTTCGTCCACGACGACAACGATCGCTACAAGCCCGGACACGTGCCGTTCCAGAATGGCGAAAAATATTATTACTTCGTGGTGGCCCGCGACATTCTGGGGCGGGATGGCCTCACCTCGGCGGGCACGCTGGTCACGATGTGCGATCGGCTTCCGCCGGAGTCGCCCCGGGGCGTGGCGGTGGAGAACGACTATGCCAAGCAGCCCAACCAGGCGCCCGTGCAGGTGCTGAAAGTTTCCTGGCTGCAAAACACCAACACGGCGCAGGAGACGCACGTTGCCTACTTCGTTTACCGGTGGACCAATCACAGCGACTACCTGAAGGACACGCTCAACCCGGTGATGCATCCCAACCTCGTGGGCGTGGTGGCGCACGTGCCGGGGCAGACCCGTTTGACCATTCTCGACAACGGCCCCGGCTCGCCGCAGATGCCGGCGGATGCGGGCAAGACGTTCTGGTACACGGTGAGGGCGCTGGACAACGGCGCGTGCGGCGGAAACTTTTCGGCTCATTCCGGGCCGATCTTTGGAGTGTTGCGGGACCGCACCGGTCCGGATGCGCCGACCGGCGTCGTCGGCATCACCTGCTGCCAGCCTGTGATGGCCGGCCCGACGATCCAAGATTTGGTGCTGTCGTCCGGGGACCCGACTCGGGCGTATTTCCGGGTGGCGTGCGATCGCAGCAGTGATGCGATCGAATGGGCGGAGTTTTACGCGTTCAACACCGACCCGACCAACCTGCTGCACCGGGTTTACTATCCGGGGACGCTGGGGCGAGTCAGCACGGATGTTTCGTGGCCGCGCGCGCAGCTACAGAACTCACCGGTGCCGTTCTATTGCCGGGTCGGCATGAGCGGAGGGAAAGTTTCGACCTTTCGCACGGGCTCGGCCGGTGCGACCACGGCGGGCGCGATCCGTCAGGTGACGTATCAGGCCAGCGTCGATTGCAATCGGGTGGTGCTGGGTCCGCTGGGCGAGGGGCATTGCGACCGGCACGAGCCCAATCCGCCTGGTGGAAGCGGCACCAACAATTGCATCGAGCTTCTCCTGTCGTTCGCGGCGGGAACCAAGGAGGTCAAGGTCTACAAACGCGTCGACGAAGGCCCGCTGATGTTGATCGAGCAGGGCCGGACGACGAACGCGAGCGCGGTGATCCAGGACTGCACGCCGATCGCAAACGCGGGTGATGTCTGTTATTTCGCGCAGGCGTTCGATGAGAACGGGAACGCCAGCGCGCTGGTTCCGATCGGCAATTGCGTCCCGGTCGGCGGTGCGACCCCCATCGCCAAGCCGATCCTTGCGCCGATCGCGGCCGCGGGCAGCCTCGGCAGCCCGGCCATGGACGTGACCTGGTTCTGTCCGCCTTACGGCGTCGAGCGGTTCGAGGTCAGCATCGCGATCGAGGGCGATGCGGTGACGCCGACCCAAATGGCGCCCAAACTTTCGGACAAGGTGCGCGTTGATCCCGACGTTGACTTCAAGATCTCGGGAGACGCGAAGAAGGACGACTTCAGCGTCTACCGCACAATTCTCATCGGGCCGAACTTCGGCGAGAGCGCCAAGTTTCGCATCACGGCGTCGATTGAGCTGGGCAAGACCTACTACGTGTATGTGCGGGCCATCGCCAAGGATGGAACGGTGGGCGAGCGCAGCAACGCGGAGAAATTCAACTGGAGCCAGCCGTCGAGCGGCGGGCCCCAGGTGCCGTGGCCCGATCGGCCGCTGCCGGCCGGCCAGGCGCCATTTGATCCCGGGATTCTTGCCGCAGCGCTGCCGAGCGAGGCGTATCCCGTCGGCATCCGCATCGGCGCCAAGTTACCGATCGTCGGCTCGCCCACCAACGGCAACGCGATGATCTCCTCGTTCACGTCGCCGCTGAATTATCTCTTCGCCAAGAAAGGTGGTGCCACCGTGCTGCCGCTCGCGGTCTACCGCTATCAAGTGCCGAACGCCAGCTTCCCGATCGTCTCCGGCGATGTCACGCAGGTCACACCTTTGATGGAAAAGATCGCCTATCAACAAACCACGGTCGCGCCTTATGGCCAGGTCACGGTCATCCGCGATCCGTTCATTGGCGTTTTCCGTTACTCCAGCTCGCCGCTGGGGGGAGCCACCTACGACATGTTCCTGCTCGACACCCAACCCGTGGTGACCGGCGCCCGCTACGGCTATCTCCTCGTCCGCTTTGGCGCCAACCACGAGATTGAGGAAGTCATTCCGACCAATGAGGTGGACCTGTGATCCGTTCATCGTGCGCCACGATCAGCAAACCTATCCTCCAACCTGAGTTCATTTCTGGAGCATTTTGTATGAAGCATTCGAATCCCACTGCCCACGCCGGCCGACGCTGGCTCCGATTCCTGGGCCGAGTCTGGAGCGGTCTGGTGCTGTCCGCTCTGCTGCCGGCAGCTTCTGCCAGCGGATTTGTTTACGAAACACCCGCCGAGTTCACGGCTACGGGGGACTTTGATGGCGATGGCCGCGAGGACGTCGTCATTGTGGATCGGGCGACTGGCAATTATCGGGTGGCGCTGCAGCCCGCGGAGGGGCAGCAGGTGTGGGCCGCGGCGAGGGCGAGCGGGATTGAGAACGTGAGCGGGTTCACGGTCGGCCGCGTGCTGGCGACCGGGCGCGACGCGCTGGTGTTCACGTCTCCCGACGCGAACCGTCTCAACGTCGTGGAAGCGAACAGCCCGGCGACACCGGGCGTTCCGCTGCCGATCTTTGTGCCGACGCTCGGACCCGAGCTGGTCGTGGCGTTGGACATTGGGGGGGGCGGGAACACGCCGTTGGAAGACCTGTTGGTCGGCTCGATCGCGAACAACAGCGGAGCGCCGAACCAGGTGAGCCTGATGCGAAACAATGCGGCGGTATTCACCCAGATGGGCGCCAGTCTGGTTCAGCCCACGCCGTTCGCCGCCGGCAACGCTGTGTCGATCAAGACCGGGGCCGCCAAGATGGCTGCGGTGCTTCTGCGCAACAACGGCAGCGACACGTTCCGCGTCTACAACCTGGCCGGCGGCTCACTGTTGCTGACCCTGCAAGCGGCCGGATTGCCGGCGAACTCGGCGTTTGTACCTGGCAACTTTACGGGTGCCGCCCTGGCGCAGTTTCTTTTTTTCCAGGCGGGAGACGCCACGGGCGCGCTGCGCTCGCGTTCGGTGATCGAGCCGACGCCTGGTGTGTTCGCGCTGGGCGCCGAGACCGTTTTCAACCTCGGCTCCGCGATTCAGCAGGTCTTCGTGCTGGCCCAGCCGTCGGGCGCGCGATTGCTCGTCATCTTCGCCGGCGGCCAACTGGCCCGGGTTTACAACTTCGACGGAGTGAACGCGCCGACGCCGCTGCAGGACCTCGCCGCGGACGCCGGCGGACACTTCACCGGGGCGGCACCGCTGGCGTCGGGCGACTTCACGATGCTGACGGCGGACGCCGGCGCGTCGACCTCGAGCCGGTTTAAAAACTATCATGCAAATGGCGGCCAATATTCCGCGGGGACCGCCGGTGCGCTGCCGGGTCTCACGGCGTTGACCGGCGTGGCCAACGTGTTCCAGTTCGAGGCCGAGCCCTTTGTGTCAGCCACTCCAAAATTGCTGCGTTCGCTAACCGCCGGAGATTGGACTTCGCGTTTCAACACCGAAGCGCTCCCGCAATTGAGCGCCAACGTGGAGACATTTGTCAGCTCGAGCAACGGTCTCGACAATCCGACACCCGTGCCGCTCGGATCCGCGCACCCGCTCATGCACTTTGGCCTGGTCAACCAGTACGCGGCGCCGCTTTCCATCTTCAGTGTCACGACGCCGATCGGCGATGAAGTCGTGGAGGTCAAGATCGCCCCGCCGGCCGGGACGTACAAAACCAGCGTTCAAGTCACGCTGACCACCAGTCAGGCGGGAGCGATCGTGCAATACCGACTCAAGCAAAGCGGCGATTGGCTGACGTATGCGGGACCCATCATGTTGTTCCAGGACACGGTGGTTTCGTATTACGCCAAGCCGGCGGCGGGCACGGCCAAGTCCGTCATTCGTCATGCGGCGTATCATTTCACGGAGGCGCCGGGCCAGCTGGACTCGGACGGGGATGGCGTGCCGGACTTCGTCGAGGTGGCCAAGGGGCTCGATCCGCGACGCGGTCCGGATTCCGACGGCGATGGATATTCGGATCTGGACGAGATCCTGCAGGGCTCCGATCCGAAAAGTGCGGCCAGCATGCCGGCGGGGCACGTGGAGCTGAAGACTTCGGTTGATTTCGTGGAGACGCCGCGGCCAATCGACGGCGTGGCCAACGCGGTCACGGTCAGCGCGCCGGGAACTCCGGTCCGCGTTTACGATGGGCCGGGAGCTCTGCTGCGCTATGGCGCGACCGCCAGCCTCAACATTCCGGGTGCGCTGAACCCTTCGGTCGCGCTCTCGAACATTGTCATCGACACTCGCCAGCGGCTGTTGGCGGTTGCCACCGAACAACATTTCGATCTGGCCACGCCGGGGGCGGATAAGGCTCTGGGCCGGGAATTGATTGGATTTCGACCCGTGCCTGAAGTCGCGGCGGGCCTGACCGTGAACTACGTCTATGGCGGAGGTCCGCTGGCCACGGAGGCGAACAATTGGATCGCGGCGGCGCAAGCGGCGCAGGGCTCCGTCACGCACCTGCGCTCGATCCAAGAGCTCGGGGTGCTGGACACGCTGGCAGCGCTGTTGGTGGAACGGAAGGTCGGCGAGGTTCTCCAGACACGTGGGGTGGCGACGGCAGCGCAGCTGACGCTGTTTCCGTTTCGCCTGACAGACAAGGCGCGGGTGAGTCTTTCTCAATCCAACCTGCTGGCGATTGAGCAGCTCGGGCCGAATGGGGAGCCGGCGTTCGCGTTGCGCGGAGTGTATCGCACCGCCACGAATGCGGTGGCGCCGGCCAACCTGTCGAGCCAGGCCCTGCGGGCCCTGGCCACCGACATCTATCGCATCAGCAGCGCGTCCAACAACGCGGCCCCCGGCGCCTATCCGTCGCCCGTCGACACATTGCGCCGCTTTCTCTCGACGGGCGAGCTGCCGACAAATTACCTCGCCGCGTCGGCGTTGACTCCGAACGACCGGACGTCGGCCTTTAGCGTCGCCAATCAGATCCTCGCATCGATGCAGCCGCGCCCGACGACAAACGTCACCCTCGTGACGCGGGCGGACACGTTCAACTCGGACTGCGTGCCGCTTGACGGGCAGTTCGGTGGGACGACGTGGAGCCTGTTCCTGCCCTCAGGCGAGCCCTATCGGCTGCTGGAAAACTTCAGCCTGCCAGCCGGCAGCGCCGTGCACGTGTTTGGCTTCACCGATGGACCGCCGCGGGGCTGTCCAGGGCAGGCGTTGGAAGTGATCGCGCTCGGGCTCGACAGCGTGCCGGCCGTGGGGGTCAACGACAGTGACGGCGATTTGCTGCCGGACGATTTGGAGATGCTGTTGTTTGGAAATCTGGGGCAGAACGGAAGCGGCGATGCAGATGGCGATGGCATCAGCAATTTTCAGGAAGCGCTGGAGGGCACGGACCTGCTGGATGCGACGAGCAAGGGCTCGGCGCCGGCGAACGTGGGCCCGCCGCAGATTGAGCTCAAGGTGGTCGGCGGCCAGCTTAAGGTGGCCTGGAGCTGGCCCGAGGCCTACGCGGGCAAGATACGATTCAGCGTGCAGGCCACGGCTGACCTCGGGCAGCCATTTGTCGATGTGCCGGTGAGCCCGGCGCGCGTGGGTGGCGATCAGTTTGAAGCACCGGTTCCCCCGGGGGTGCAGATGCAATTCTACCGGGTCAGCCTGGCGTTGAAGTGAGAGCCCTGACACCCAGCGCCGGGTTTGGTGAAATGGAATTTGGCATTGGGCGGGGGTTGTTGGTTAATGGGCCCGATGGTGGCCGGGGTCGAAGACGTTCGAAGGTCGACCCCGGCGCCCGAGCGAAATGGACACGACACGCGACCAGGAAAGCTTGCGCGACCCAAACGGCGATGCGGGGTCAGCGACGGACCGGATTGAAACCGAGGCGCAGCTGGACGAGCTGCTGACACGGCCGTCTGCGGTGCTGACGGAGGCGATTCGGTCGGTGCGCAGTCCGCTGGTGGTGGTCGGCGCCGGTGGCAAAATGGGCCCAACGCTCTCGGTGCTGGCCCGACGGGCGGCGGAGGCGGCCGGGCATCCGCTCGAGGTCGTGGCGGTGAGTCGGTTTAGTGATCCGGCGGCGCGAGAATGGCTCGAGCAGCGCGGCGTCCGCACGTTGAGCGTGGATCTGTTGGACGCGAAAGCCCTGGAGCAGTTGCCGGACTCGGGCCATGTGCTCTCGCTCATCGGGCTGAAGTTTGGCACCGGCCAGAACCCATCCCTGACCTGGGCGGTGAACACCCTCGCGCCGGATCGAATTTGCCGCAGATACCCGCAGGCGCGGATGGTGGTGTTGTCGACCGGCAATGTTTATCCCTTGAGCCCCGTCGATCGCGGCGGGGCGACGGAGGACGATTCGCTAACACCACTCGGCGAGTATGCGAACGCGGCCGTGGGCCGGGAACGAATTTTCGATCATTACTCGAGACAGAGCGGCATTCCGATGGCCGTGTTGCGCCTCTACTATGCGGTGGAACTTCGTTACGGCGTGCTCGTCGACATCGCGCGAAAGGTGTGGGCGGACGAGCCGATCGAGCTCGGGAACGGCTACGTCACCTGCATCTGGCAGGGGGACGCGAACGAAATGATTCTCCGCTCACTCGGTTTGGCTCGAACGCCACCATCGGTCTTCAATCTTTGCCGGCCGGAGATGTTTCGGGTGCGGGACATTGCGGAACGATTTGGACTCGTGTACGGGCGGACTCCGCGGCTGGTCGGTTCCGAGTCCACGCACGCCATCGTCGGGAACGCCGGCCGAATCTGCGGGGCGCTGGGCGAGCCGCGGGTCTCGTTGGAGCAAATGGTGTCCTGGATCGGACATTGGGTGGCGAACGGCGGACGGAACCTGGGTCGCCCGACTCATTTTGAAACACGCGATGGGAAATACTGAGGCATTGCGCCGGCGACTGGGGAAGGGGCTGGTCATTCCGGCGTGTCCCCTGGCGCTCACGCGCCAACGCCGTCTGTCGGAGCGGCACCAGCGCGCGTTGGTTCGTTACTACCGCGCGGCTGGAGCCGGCGGACTGGCCGTGGGCGTTCACACCACGCAGTTCGCGATCCGGAAACCGGAAGTCGGGCTTTATCGTCCTGTGCTCGAACTCGCGCTGGACACCGCCAATGAATCCCGGCCGCGCTTGCAGCCCTTCGTCCACACTCGAGGCGGCAAGAATCCATCGAGCGCAGCGGCGACCGCGATGAAAGGCCGGTCAGATAATTTTGTCCTGGTCGCGGGCGTTTGCGGGCAGACGCGGCAGGCGCTGGCCGAGGCGGCTCTGGCTGCTGAGCTAGGATACCATTGTGTCTTGCTCAGCCTTGGCGCGATGCACGCGGCGACCGAGCGCGAACTCATCGACCACTGCCGCGCCGTGGCCGAAGTTCTTCCCATCTTCGGGTTCTACCTGCAACCGGCGGCAGGCGGGCGTCCGCTGGCCCTCTCCTTCTGGCGTCGTTTCGCGGAAATTCCGAATGTGGTGGGGATCAAGATCGCGCCGTTCAATCGCTATCAGACGTTGGATGTCGTGCGGGCGGTCATCGAGGCCGAGCGGGACGACATCGCGCTCTACACGGGCAACGACGACAACATCGTGATGGATCTCCTGACGGCGTGCCGGTTCGAAGTGGGCGGGAAAATGGTGCAACGCCGGATCGTGGGAGGCTTGTTGGGACATTGGGCGGTCTGGACTCGTCGGGCGGTGGAACTGCACGCGGCGTGCCGCGCCGAATCCGGCCGGGCCGGGATCTCGTCACGATGGCTGCGGCTGGCGAGCGAGGTCACAGACGCCAACTCGGCGTTATTTGATCCCGGCCATCAATTCGCCGGCTGCATACCGGGGATTCACGAAGTATTGCGGCGGCAGGGGCTGTTGCCGGGGACGTATTGCCTGGATCCAGGCGAGCGGCTCAGCCCGGGGCAACGAGAGGAAATCGATCGGGTTTGTCGGACGTATCCGCATTTGACCGACGATTATTTTGTGGCGGCGCATCGTGACGAGTGGCTCGATGGGTAGCGTCGTCTGAGTTGAGATGGGGCGAGCCGGCGGTCGAGGAAACGGCCTTGGCGTACGGCAGGCGAATGAGGAAGAATGTCGGGCAATGTCAGCCGCGGATTCAGATCCTTTGTTGCCACGCGCAGACGTTCGACAGTTTCGCACGACTCATTGGAGTCTGGTGTTGATGGCGGGTCGTGGGGATTCGGAGGCTGCTCTGGCCGCGTTGGAACAGCTCTGCCGGGCTTACTGGTTTCCGCTCTATGCCTACGCTCGGCGGCGCGGTCATGTCGCGGATGCGGCGAAGGATCTGACGCAAGGCTTTTTCGCGGATCTCCTGGAACGGCAAGCGCTGGGCCGGGTGACGCGTGACGGCGGCAAGTTCCGGTCGTTTCTCCTCGGGTCGTTCAACCACTTTCTCTCCGACCAGTGGGACAAGGAGCGGCGTTTGAAGCGTGGGGGCGGCCGGGAGATTATCGCGTTGGATGGGGTCACGGCGGAGGAGCGGTATCAATTCGAGCCGCGCGATGATCAGACCCCGGAGCGATTGTTTGAGCGGCGTTGGGCGCAGGCGGTGCTGGCGCAGGTGGGCGAACGCCTGCGGCGGGAGTGTCGGGTGGCGGGCACCGAACAGCGATTCGAAGTGCTCAAGGACATGATCACGGGGGATACCGGCGCCGGATCCTACGACGCGGCGGCGGCGCGCCTGGGAATGTCGGTCAGCGCGGTGACCTCGACCCTGCACCGGTTGCGGGAGCGGTTTCGTCAGGTTTTCCGGGACGAGATTGCGCAGACGGTGGGGCATCCGGAGGAAGTGGATGAAGAGATTCGTTATCTGGTGGGCGCGCTGGCGAGGTGAAGTCTGGCGATCGAACCGGTCCTGGGGGCAAGGGCTGGCGTTGAGTTGAGGGCGTTTGCGTGGCGGTTTGACGACGATGATGCCGTTGAGATGCCGGGTTTGCGAGGCGCCGATGCCGCCGGATTCGCCGGAGGGCTGGTGTTCGCGTTGCGCCTTTCTGCAGATGCTGGGAGGGCCGGAGCCTGGGGCGGCAAAGTTTCCCCGCGCCTTTGGCGCCTACGATCTTCTCGGCGAAATAGCCCGGGGCGGTATGGGCGTCGTTTACCGCGCGCGTCATCGCGAGCTGAATCGAGAAGTGGCGCTCAAGGTCATGCTGGCGGGCGAATTTGCGGCACCCGACTTTCTCCAACGCTTTCGCACCGAAGCTGAGGCGGCCGCCCGGTTGGACCACCCGAACATCGTTCCGATTTTTGAAATTGGCGAAGATCACGGGCAACCGTTCCTTTCCATGAAGCTGGTTGAAGGAGGAACGCTTTCACGAGCCAAGCCCGCGGCGGTCTCCAACTTATTCGGGAACGCAGACGGCGAGTCGGAGCCGTCTACGGATGCGGATTGGGCGGCGCTGGTGCTCGCGAAATTGGCCCGGGCGGTCCATTACGCGCATCAACGCGGCATCCTGCATCGCGATCTCAAACCCGGAAACGTGTTGCTCGATACCCTGGGCGAGCCGTTCCTGACTGACTTCGGTCTGGCCCGGCTGGTGGAACAGGACAGCTCGTTGACCCGGACGTTTGCTTCGTTAGGCACGCCGAGCTACATGGCGCCGGAGCAGGCCCGCGGCGAGAGCCGGCAGCTGACGACCGCCGCCGATGTGTACGGGCTGGGCGCCATTCTCTACGAACTCCTCGCGGGCCGCCCGCCGTTCGCCGGGAACAACACACTGGAAACCATCCGGCAGGTTCTCGAGGAGGAGCCGGTGCCTCCCTCGAAGCTCCGGCCGGCGCCGGCCGGCGTGCGGGCCGCGGGCCGCGGCGCGCTGGGCGGATCGCGCCTGCTCGATCTGGAGACTATTTGCCTCAAGTGTCTGGAAAAGGATCCCGTCCGTCGCTATCGGTCGGCCGATTCTTTGGCCGACGATCTGGATCGTTGGAGGCGGGATGAGCCCGTATCGGCGCGGCCCGTGTCCACCTCTGAGCGGATCATCAAATGGGCCCGGCGCAAGCCCGCGAAAGCCGTCGCGCTCGCGGCGGTCGCATTCGCCCTGGTGGCGGTCGCGACGGTTTCTTCCGTGATGGCGTGGCGGGTCAAACACGCCCGCCTACAGACCGAAGCATCCAATGTCCGGCTGGCGAAGAATGTCCGCGATCTCGAGTGGGCCAGAGCTGAACAGCTGGCGGCGGCCGACAAAACCCCGGCGGCACTTGCCTACTTCAGCCGGTTCGTCCGCATGGATCCCACGAACTCGGGCGTCGCCAGCCGTCTGTTGTCCCTGTTAAGCCTGCGCAACTTTGCGCTGCCGCTCGGCCTCCCGCTCGTGCACCGGGCGCGCGTTAACTCCGTGGAATTTGATCGGACCGGCGCCCGACTGCTGACCGCGTCGCACGATGGAGTCGTGCGCTGGTGGGACGCGCGCAGCATGACGCTGGTGTGGAGTTTCCCGAATGAGAAACCGGCCCTCGATGCGCGCTTGAGCCCGGACGGCACTCGTCTGCTGGTGTCGCTGGTCGACGGCGTGGTTCGGGTGGTCCCGCTCGGTTCGGGCGCGCCGGGGGCGGCCTTGGAATTCCCCCCGCCGGCGGATCAACATCCTCGGGCCGAGTGGAGTCCGGATGGACGTTGGATCGCGACCAATCCGGGGACGAATACGGTCCAGGTTTGGCACGCGCCCACCGGTGAACCCGCCTTCCCGCCTTTCCGTCATCCTCACATCATCAATCGCCTGCATTTCAGTTCGACCGGTCAACACCTGGCGACGGCGTCGCCGGATGGGACGATTCAGGTGTGGGATCTTCGGACTGGTCGGCTGGCCTTCCCGGCGCTTTACCGCGGCAACCGGGTGGACCATCTCCTTTTCCCACCGGGCGAACAGGAGTTGATCACCGGCGACGGCTTTGGGCGATGGGTGGTCTGGAGTCTGGCCGACGGCACGACGCTGCGCGAGGTGCAGGCTCACCGGAACGAGATCACCGGACTGGCGCTGAGCCCGGACGGAGGGCGGCTGCTCACCCGGGCGTACCTGGAGCCGGCACGGCTGTGGGATTGGCACACGGGTCAACCGCTGGGACCACCTCTGGCCTTGCCGGGATACCTTCTCAGCGCCGATTTCAGTGCCGACGGCGAACGCGTCGCTGTGGCGTCCCGGGAGGGCGCGGTGCAAGTGTTCGATGGCAGGACCGGGGAGGCGTTGACGCAGCCCTTCGAACATGCCGGGCCGGTCAATGCGGTTCGCTTCGCGCCCGATCGAGAATTTCTGGCCACGGCCTCGGAAGACGGGACGGCGCAGCTGTGGGACGTGCGTATGAGCAGCCCGACCGGCCTGATCATTCGTCAGGAAGAGCCCTCGCGAGAATTGCTCTTCAGCCCGGACGGCGGCCGTCTGCTCACGACCACTCGCAGCTCGGGCCAGCTGAGGGATGCACACACCGGAGAACCGATGGGTGCGCCGATGAGCCACAACGGCCGAATTTCCGCGGCGGCATTTTCTCCGGACGGCCGCTGGGTCGCCACGGCGGGCAACGACAAGCTGGCGCGCATTTGGGACGGCTTTACCGGCGAGCCGGTGAGCATCCCCATGCGCCATGGCGACAACATCCTTAACGTGGTGTTTTCGCCGGACGGGCGGCTTCTCGCGACGGGCTCAGATGATCGCACGGCGCGCGTTTGGGAGGCGCGGACCGGCAGGCCCGTCTGTCCGCCGTTGGAACATCCCGATCAGGTTCTTGCCATCGAACTCGACGCGAAAGGCGAGCGGCTGGCCACGGCGTGTCTGGACGGCCGGGCCCGGGTCTGGTCGGTGCCCAGCGGGCAGCTGCTCATGACAAGCCCGCAACATCGGGGAATTGTGTGGACCGCAGTGTTCAGCCCGGACGGACAAACCCTCGCGACCGCTTCGGCCGATCGCACCGCGCAGGTGCTCGACGCGGCGAGCGGCGTCCCGCGCTTCGGGCCGATTCGCCACGAGAAAGGAGTGTGCGCCGTCCGTTTCAGCCCCAACGGCGCGTGGCTGGTCACCAGCACCGAGGAAGGCATCGTGCGCGTATGGAATGCCACCAACGGGCGTCCAGTCTCCCAACCGATCCGCCACGCGGATCGCACCTGGGTCGCCTATTTCACTTCAGACGGCAATCGGGTGGTCACCGGCTCCCAGGATGGCACGGCCCGGCTCTGGGACGCGCGGACGGGCTATCCGGTCACGGAACCATTTCGTCACGGCGCCATGGTCCTGCGCACGCGGCTCAGCTCCGATGGCCGGCGGCTGGCGACCTCGTCCGCGGACAATACGATCCGATTGTGGGACGTGCGGGAAATTCCCCGACCCTGGCCCAATTGGCTGGCCGACTTGGGCGAGGCTTTGGGCGGCTTGCGAATGAACGATGAGGGTGAATTTGAGGCTGTGCCTCGGGAGCAGCTTCTTGGTTTACGAAAGCGCTTGAGCGACGCGACCGGCGACGATTTCTACAGCCGCTGGGCGCGATGGTTCTTCGTCGATCGGCTGCAGCCGACCCCGCCGAACTTCCAGCCCTGACATTCCTCGCGGCGAGACGAGCGGCTGCTCAAGAGACCAAGCTCGACCGCGGCAACGCTGCGCTGCGGTCCGGGGACCGCAGCGCCACCGCGGCTCGGCCACGCCCTCAGCGGGGCGGTGCAACTCGAAGTTGGTAGATCAGAGTGCGGATCCCGTCATCGTGGGATCCGCAGCGGTGGACTCGATCACGCGCCTTCGAACCTTCGGGCGTCGTCGTCGGCCCCGGCCGCATCGGGCTGAAAGCCCGCGGCCCGCCCCTGGCATGGACACTTCCCGACGGCTTCCACCAGGACGGGCAGCGAACCGGCCCAAAAAAATTTCTATTTTTCGCGAAAGGATTTTCCCCGGATGTCTTGGGAACGGGCGAAACACAATGCTGAACGTGATGAAACCACTGTCCTGCTTTTCTTTCGCAACGAGTTTGGGGGTTCTTCTGGGCGGGTGGCTGGGGCTGACCCAAGTCGCGGCCGCGCCCATGGCGACCCAGGCCTTTACCCTCCAACCCGGCTGGAACTCGCTTTGGCTGGAAGTCCAGCCGGAGAACAACGACGCGGCAGCAGTCCTCTCCGGATTGCCGCTGGAAAGCGCCTGGACCTACTCGGGGCGCCTTTCAGCGCTGGAGTTCATCCAGGACCCAAACGAGTCCGTGTGGAATCGCTCGTCCTGGCTGCGGTTCCTGCCGACAAACCGGGTGGACTCGTTTCAGAACACGTTGTTCGCCGTCCACGCCAACCGTCCGTATCTGCTCTACGTCACCAACTCGGCGCCGATTTCCTGGAGCGTGACGGGCACGCCGCGCGTGCGCCCGTTGGAGTGGGTGCCCGACAACTACAACCTCGTGGGCTTTCCCGTCGATCCGGCGCATGCACCCACGTTCGCCGGATTTTTCGGTTTAACTCCGGCCCACGTCGATCCGGCCACCGGTCAGCTGCGAAAAATTTATCGGCTGAACACCTCGGGCCAGTGGGCTTTGGTGAGCGGATCAGAGGTGATGCAACGAGGCATTGCCTATTGGGTTTTCGCCAAGGGGCGCTCCGATTTTACGGCGCCGTTCGGATTGATTGTGCCGCAGGGCGACGGGTTGAATTACGGAACCTCGCTGCTGGAACTGCCTCTGGATATTCGCAATCTCGGGACCGCCGTCCGGAACGTCACCGTGCGTGATCTCTGTCCGCCGTCGGTTCTTTCCTACTACCGCTTCACGACCAACAGCGCGGACTCCTGGCCGGTGCTGCCGGTGCCCTACGCGTTTGCGCTCGCGGGGGCGTCCGAGACACGGTTGCGGCTGGCAGTCCGGCGCCAGGACTTCGCCGGGTTGGACCACGAGTGCGTGCTCGAGATATCCGACGGCCAAGGAACGTTGTATCGCCTGCCGGTGACGGCCAGCAAGACGTCGACGTCAATCGCCGGCGGACCGGCCACGCCTTTGGAACGTGCCCGTTCCCACGCGGGACTGTGGGTTGGGACGGTGACTCTCAATGCCGTGGCGGAGGTGAACTCGGGCAACCTCGTCACCAATCCGCTGACCGGAGCCATCTCCCGCGTTGGGGTCAGCACCAACCCGACGCCGACGCGCTCCGAGGTCAACCTGCGTCTGCTGCTCCACGTCGACACCAACGGCGTGACGCGCTTGTTGCGCGAGGTGATTCAGATGTGGGCGGACGGGGTTTACACGAACGACCCGTCCGGGCTCCGCCGAGCCGCCGCGCCGGGCCGTCACGTGTTGATCACCGATCCGGCGCTCCTGCCCGGCTTTCGCGGCGCGGGAGTGCGCGACGGCGAACTGGTCGGGCGCCGCCTGAGCTCGGTCGGCTTTGATTTCGACACCGGGGGCACGACGTTCCTGCCGTTGTCAGGGAACTTTGGCGTGTCGAACCAATTGAGCGGGACGCTGAGCATCGCTCCGACCACGCCGACGAATCCATTCCGGCACAAGTATCACCCTGACCACGACAACCTGGATGCCACCTTCCGCAACTTCGTGCCGGAAGCATATGCCATCGACCGCCACATCGAGTTGACGTTCACCGCGACGGATCCGGGCGGAGGCGCGGCGCCTGATTACGGCTACGGCACCCTGGCCGGGACCTACCGGGAGCGAGTGGGTGGGCTGCACAAAGACGATCTCCATATCGCCGGTCGCTTTCGTCTCTCCCGTGTGTCGACCACCGGAGTGCTGAACCAGTGACCTCAATACGCCACCAAGCCCCTTTCACCACCAATTCCGCATTATGAGCAATCAGATGATCCAGGATCGAAGCTTGTCAGATCAGCGAATCAGAAACGGCATCTCCTCCGGCGACTGTCGGGCACCGCGTCGAAGCGCAGGTGTTCTTCTGGCAGTGGCGACGGTGCTGGTGTTTGGCGATCTGGCCGTTCGGGCCGCCACCATCCAGGGGCGCATCCCGGGCGTGGTCAATCAGCGCGTCTTCCTGACCCAGCCGCCGAGCTCAGCGATCGTGGCCACGAACTTCACGACACCCGTCGGCTTTTATTCTTTTTTCCTGCCGGACGGCGTGCCTTACGAAGTGATTCCCGACACCGCATCCGGACTTAACTTCAACCCCTCGACGATCCGGGGGACGGCGTTCGCCGGCGGGGATCTACTCCCGGAAATCACGGCGTCGCTGAATGTCTCAGGTCGAATAATTGGCGGAAGCTTCGGCGGCTCGGTTGAACTTCGCGTGCCGGGCGTCCCCTACAACACGGTCCAGATGGGTCCGCTCATCGCCACGAACGCGACCTATTCGTCGCTCAATTTCAACTCCACCGTCCTCGGTCTGGCGGGCAGCCCGGTCGACAATTTCCACCTCGAAGCCACGACGATTTTCACCCCTACAAACTCGGGCAACTACATCTTTAACCTGACGAGCGACGACGGGTCATCCTTGGAAATCGGCCCCGCTTCCGGCGCCCTCGCCGGCGTCGTCTCGAATAATGACGGCCAGCATGGTTCGCAGACGCGCAGCGGCATCATCTTTCTCGTGCAGGACGTGGCCTATCAGATGCGGGTGCGTTACTTCGAAGCGTCGGGCACCGCGAACCTGCGGTTGACGTGGCAAAAGGTCGCCGCCGCGAACTTTCCCACCACATTTCCCGAGGCGGTGTTTGTTTCCACGAACCATTTTGCCATGCGGATCTTCGACTCTTCGATCGCGGTTCAGCGGACGGGTGCGACGTCATTCAACGGCGCATTTCAAATTTCCCATATCTTCACGGCGAACCAGGTTCCGCTCACCGTCCCGTTCGCCGGAGCCACGCTCACCGCCACGTCTCCGGGCGTCACGCTGGCCCCGACCAGCTATGGCGTGACGGGAGGAGGGACGAACTACAACTTCACGATCACGTCGTCCTCTCCAACGATCTCGGACGTGTCGAATCGGACGATCGCGGAGGAGGCCTCGTTGGTCGTGCCCTTCACGGTCTCGGACCTGCAGACTCCCGCCGCGAGCCTGACCGTCACGGCGACCTCCGGGAACTCCGCGCTGGTGGATGCCAACGGGCTGCAGCTCGGCGGCAGCGCGGGTAGTCGGACGGTGACGTTGACGCCCAAGCCGAACGCGTTTGGCAGCACGCTGATCACGTTGGTGGTGCGGGACGGTGAGAACCGGACGGCGAGCGACAGCTTCACGTTGACGGTGACGAATGTGAACGACGGGCCCATTGCCGGTCCGAAGCACGCGCTGGCCTTCGATGGAGTGGACGATCAAGTGGTGGCGCCCGCGCTGGCCTTGACCAACACCTCGTTCACAGTGGAGGCGTGGGCGCGCCGCGCGGAGCTGGGCACGTGGGACATCCTGGCCTGGCAGGGGACGAACCAGCCGAACCGCGGGCTGCACGTGGGCTTTCGCGACAATAACCGATTCACGCTGGGATTTTGGAACAACGATCTCGACACCGAGCCGCAACTCGACACGGATTGGCACCATTGGGCCGCCAGCTACGACGCGGCGACCGGCCTGCGAAAAATCTATCGCGATGGCTTGCTCATCGCCCAGGACATCAGCACGAATGCGTTCGGCGGGATCAGCGCCTTTGTCCTTGGCCGATCGCCGTTGATCACGAGTTCGTTTTTCCAGGGCGCGCTCGACGACGTCCGCGTGTGGTCCGTGGCACGCACAGCGGCCGAGATTGTCGGCAAACGGTTCGAGCCGCTGGTGGGAAATGAGTCGGGATTGCTGGCTTATTGGCGCCTGGATGAAGCGGGATCGATCGTGGCCAGGGATTCGGCCAACAAAGGCAAAGACGGCGCGCTCACCTACCCGAATGGCCCGGCCTGGATCACCCGGACGAACAACGAACCGGCTGGATGGAATGTGCGGGCTGTGTCGGAGAACTCCACCGACTGGCCGGTCTACCTGGCCGGGTACGACGTCGACTCGGCGACATTCACCTACACCATCACGAGCCTGACCACGGGCGTTTTGAATCGGGTGACCGGGCTTGTGACCAATGGGCTGCACAATCCCGTGCTCTACACTCCGCCGCCGTTTTACTCCGGCGAGGTCTCCTTCACGCTGGTCGTGAGCGACGGACAGTTCAGCGACACCAATGCCGTGCTGCTTTCCGTGCAGGGCTTGAACGATCCGCCGTTGATTTCGGAGATCGCGGATCAGGTCGTGTTGGAGGATGGCGTCCTCGGCCCGCTCGGCTTTCAGGTCAGCGATCCGGACAATTCCGCGGACTCATTGATCGTCTCGGCCCGCACGGGAGATTCCAACCTGGTGCCGCCGTCCGGCCTGGCCCTCAGCGGCACCGGCACGAACCGCACGCTGACCGTGACACCCGCGGCCGGAGAGTCGGGCACGCTGGAGATCGTGCTGACCGCATATGACGGATTTCTCAGCTCTGAGCGCAGGTTCTCGGTGCGGGTTGAGCCGCGGCCGGCTTACAAGATCATCGATCTGGGCGCGTTGCCGAATCGACCAGTCTCCTTCGGCGCGGCGCTGAACGACGTCGGGGCCGCTCTGGCGGATGCGGCGCAGAATGCCAGCGGCCAGTCGCGACGAGCCTTCGTGTTTCAAGGGTTGGAGTCAGGCGGGTCTTCGGTAGAGGTGGGCACGCTGAGCGGCACGACGAGTCACGGTGCGGGGTTGAACAACGCCGGCGACGTCATCGGCACATCGCCCGACGCGATCGGGTCGAGCCACGCATTTCTGCGGCGCGGCGCCAGCGGCGCGATTGTCGATCTCGGGACGCTGGTCGGGGGCACGACGACGTTCGGCACCGCGTTGAACGACGATGGCGTAGCGGCGGGCTACGGGACGGTCGCGGGTGGCTTTTTCCGTGGATTTCTCTTCACCAACGGCCCTTCGTTACGCCAGCTGAATCCGCTCGCCACTCACGCCGAGTCCGCGCAGGCGTTTGGTCTGAACATCTCGAATCTGATCGTGGGCGCGTCGTACGACGCGGCCGGTCACGGGCAGGCCACACTTTGGACCGCGGCGACCACCAATGCGCTCGGCTTCCTCCCGGGCGGCAACCATAGCGTGGCCTATGCGATCAACCGATTTGGCCTGATCGCCGGCGTGGGCAACACGGCCAGCGGGACCGGCCTGGTTCAGCGCGCCTTTCTCGGGAGCGGCGGCATCCTGACTGATCTCGGCACGTTGCCGGGCGGCGCCGCCAGCGAAGCCCGGGCGCTGAACAACTTCGGCCAGGTGGTCGGCACCGCCACGGTCTCCAACGATCTGCGCGCGGTGCTTTACAGCGCCGGCCAGCTTTACGATCTCAACAACGTCATCCCGGAGGAGGATCAGGTGGTGTGGCGGCTGGCGAGCGCGGAGGCCATCAACGCGCGCGGCGAGATCGTCGGCAGCGGCTTCCTCAACGGCGTGCCGCGGGCCTTCCTCGCCATTCCGGCCAATGTCATCGGCCGCCGCGTGACCCGTCCGGCCGGCACGGTCGCCGGCGTGGCGCCCCGAATCGATCTCCTCCAGGCGCAAGCGGGAGACACGCCGCAGAACTCGTTTCACTTCAGCCCAGCCACCGGCAAGCTCTACGCCATCCGGCCGGTCACCGCGCGGGTCAAATGGCCGACCAGCACGAATCCGCTCGATACGAACGCTCCGCCCGTCTCCGTCCTCAGCGTCAATGTCTGGCCGCG
The DNA here is from genome assembly GCA_044229355.1 of Limisphaerales bacterium. GTDB lineage: Bacteria > Verrucomicrobiota > Verrucomicrobiia > Limisphaerales > JADJPG01 > JBGARF01. Next base: position 80,753 of record JBGATF010000025.1, on the reverse strand, counting down.
CACGCCGCAGACGCACATTGCGGGCGCACCGGTCGAGGCCGAGCCGGCGGTGGCCGGCTTTGCCTACGCCGTCCAGGCCCTGTCGCATACGACCAGCCCGGGAGCAAATCTCGATAGCGGAAGCAAAGTGTTCAGCGCCGTCCAGCCCGGCTACTCCGTGCTCTACTACCTGCAAAACGAAGGGCAGGCAGTCAACCCCCAGACCCAGCCACCGTATTTCGAAGTGGTCCGCACGTTCGTCTGGAACGATCCCCGCGTGCTGCCGCCGTCCGCCGATAATGTCGCGGTCGACATCGGCGAACGGGTGAGCAGCCCCTTTCATCGGGACCACCCCGGTCGCAATGGGTGGATGCATTTCGAAAAGGCTTTCTACGACGGCGCCGGTGCGGAGCGAGCCTACGATCGCGCGACCCGGACAGGGCCCATCATTCCCGTCAACCGCGACACGGCGTCGCCCAACGACGATTTCGTTGTGGTTTGGTATGCGACGAACGCCATCCGGGTGAGCTGGGCCTACCAGCCGGTGCGATACGCGCCGCGCTGGCCGGCCAGCCCGTCCGAGATTGTCGTGGCGAGCACGCTCGGCAGCGGCGAGCTCGACTTCTTCAGCTACGGTCTGGCCTTGCGGGTCTACAACCAACCGGATCGAACTCTGCCCGGTTTCAACCCCAATGAAGAGCATGCGCTGCTCGCGCCGGCCAACGGAGGCGCCGGGCAGGCTCTCTTCGCCCTGCGCGACGATCTCAACCGGTTCAACAACTATTCCGAGCCTTACGCGCTCTTGAAGTATCGGGACCCGGCGGACGGAGATTGGCGCATCCAGCCGTTTCGCGTGGTGGAGACCACGCCACAGTATCCCTTCCGCTACTCGGGCGTCGCCGGCAACGAGATCGCGCCGCCCTATCCCCTGTCGATTCTCACCCTCTGCGACAATTCACACGGAGTCAGCGGTCCGTATTGGGAAGACTACAACGGCAAGCTTTACGCCCGCGCGGCCGGCTTCGGCGCCGAGCTCACGGCCAACGTCGTCGCCCGCTGGTGGTACCCCCTTCAGCCCACGTTCTTCTACGATCTCGACGGGAACGGCACGAACGATCTCCCCGCTGGTTCCTGCCTCGGTTTACTCGAAAAACGCACCACGGCCAACGCCGGTCAGCTCCCGGTGGACGTGACCTACGTCATCCGGTGGCCGGACGCTCCGGTGCTGCAGATCGGGGAGACACTCATCCGTCGCAAGCGCGGCTTGCCGGATGTCTTCAACTTTGCCAGCGCTGAGATCATCTGGGACTCGTCCAATCCCACGATCAATCTCACCGGGACCAATTTGCTCAGCTCGGTGGTGCGGTTGTTCGATCCCGTGGGCAGCCGGGTGTTGAAAGTGCCTGAGCTCGCCGGTCTGTCGCGTCCAGGCGCGCAATTCGAGCTGCCGTCCGGCCTGCACACGCACCTAGAAAACGGAAAGGTTGTCTTCGACGATTTGCCCCCGGACATCGGCGAGCGGCTGACCTATGACCCGTTGAACAAGTGGTTCACGTTCACCGGTGTGTTCGACGAGCTGCGCACGTCGGGCGAGCCCTTTTACCTCCTGAACATTCTCACTGAACGCGAACGCGAACGCATCAAGGATCTCGACGGCCAGACTGGCAGCACCACCGATTGGGACAAGATTTTCGACGCGCTCTACGATCTGTCGCGCAACCCGAACGGCATCGATGTGTCGCCCCGGGACGGCCAGCCCGATCGCGCCTTACGGGTCGGCTTCACCACCAACGACGCCGGGCAGGTCGTCCTGGAGCAATTGCCGGAGACCAAGGCCCTGACCGCGGCAATCGGTGACGCGCCTCCGCCGTTGCCGGCTCCGGGCGGCGCCCTCAGCTTCGACGGCAACGATTTCTTGAACGGCGGCGATGCCGTCACTCTGGCTGGCGGCAGCTTCGCCTTGGAGTTCTGGGTTAAACGCGGATCCCTCGGGGGCCAGCAATCGGTGGTCGGCCAGGGCACAGCCGAGCCGTTCGCGGGAATGGAAGCGGGCTTTCGCAGCGACAACCGATTCGTGTTCAGCTTCGGCGAGACCGGCACCGACACGCCGCTCGTGACCGCGGAGAGCGTCACCGACACGGACTGGCACCACTGGGCGGTGACATTCAACGGCACGACCCGCGAGCGTGTCATTTACCGCGACGGGATCGCGCTGGCCAGCGACACGGCGGCGGCGGTCTACGCAGGCGGCGGCCCGTTCTGGATCGGGCGTGGAATCACGGGCGGGTTCTTTCGGGGACAGCTGGATGACGTTCGCATCTGGGATCAAGTCCGCACGGGCTTCACCGTGGCGAAGGATCGCGCGAAGCGTCTGCTCGGAACCGAGTCCGGGCTGGTGCGCTACTACCGCTTTGATGAGCAGACAGTGAGCGCGCTCGACAGCAGCGAAAACGCCACGCCGGCGATCATCGCCGGGGCCACCCGTGTGCCGTCCACTGCGCCCACCGGCATTCCGCCCCGCTACGTCACGGTGGCCGAAAACAGCGACGAGGAACTGGAACTGCCGGTGAGTCTGCATGTCATTCGCATCGATGACGGGCCCTTCGCCGGGCAGCTCAACGACATCGCGCCGCCCAATGTGTTCAGCGAGAAGATCTCGGTGCGCCATAGCAGTGACTTTGGCGCGGAGCCGGAGCGGCTGACGTTTGAATGGTGGTACAAGCCTGACGACGGGACGGTGGATCCGACCGAATTGCCGGTGGTGGATCCAGTGAGCGGCGACGTGATTGATCCGCGCGGCTGGCTGATCTTCACGGCTTACACCCCGGCGGACGGGCGGGGGGTAAATTACGTGACCCTGGGAGACGGGGGCCAGTCGAGTCTGCTGACCCTCGGCGATAACTGGTTCGTCATGCGGTATCGCGGCTTCAACGTGAATGGGGCGGTGCCGTGGAGCGACTGGTCCGGCGATCCAGCCGGAGGCGCGGAGCCGCGGGCCAAGCTGGTGGAAGGTTGGATCAAGCGGGTCGTGCGCGGGCTCAATCCGTTTGATCAGCGGGTGGCGGATTTCCATAGCGAGGCAAACACCTTCGCTTCGATGCTCATTCAGGCCGGCCGCCGATATGAAGGGGACGTCGCGTTCAACCCGGACGCGGGATCGATCAACAGCATCGGGCTGATCGAGGCTTATGAAACAGTGCTGCGGCGGGGCAAACGGCTGAGCATCGACGGCACGCCCGCGGTTAATTTCGGGCCGGCCAACAACGCCTTGTTGCTGGTCGCGTCGCGCATCGCCGATCTTTACGTCCTGCTGGGCAACGAGGCCTATGCCGACGCCAGTGATCCGACGATCGGCTTCGGCACAGGCAACGGCGAATATGGATCCGCCATCACCTCGATCTTCGCCTTCCAAAATCAGCTGGACTCGTCGCTGGAAGAGGAGCTCGTGCTGCTCCGCGGACGCGACGACAGCCGCGCCGGCGTGGGCGCCTCGCCGGTTTACAACCGTCTGTTCTGGAACTTCACCCTCGGCGACGGCGAAGTCGCGTATCAGCAGGCGTTCAACATCAACGATTTCAACACCGACGGCTTCATCGACGAGAAGGACGCGCGCATCATGTTTCCGCAAGGCCACGGCGATGCCTGGGGCCATTACCTCACGGCGATCAAGACGTGGTATGCGTTGCTGCGACATCCGAACTTCACCTGGGTGCCTCGGGCGGAGAATGTGCTGGTCAACGGGGTAGCGGTGCAGGTGGATTACACCGACGAGCGCAAGTTCGCGCGCACCGCCGCGGCCCGGGCCAAGACCGGCAGCGAGATTGCCGGGTTGACCTATCGCTTCAACTACGTGGATGACCCGAGCGGCCAGTGGCAGGGCTACCAGGACACGAACCCCGATCGCGCCTGGGGCGTGACCGAGTGGAGCCGGCGGGCCGCGCAGGGCGCGCTCTTCGACTGGATGGTCGCCAACGCGATCCTGCCAGCCGTCGATCCCAACACCAACCACACGGGCATCACCAAGATCGATCGCACCACCGTGCGCGAGCTCGATGAGGTGGCGTCGCACCTGAGCGAGATCCAGCTGCGGCTCGACCAGTCGGATCGCGGTTTGAACCCGCTGGGGCTGGCCAAGGGCGTGGTGCCCTTCGACATTGATCCGATGCTGGTCGAAGATCGGCTCTTTGGCGCGTCGCACTTCGGCCAGATTCGCGATCGCGCGCTCAAGGCGATGAACAACGCGGTCAAGGTTTGGGACGAGGCGAACAAGTTCACCTCGCTGCTCCGCCGCAACCAGGACGACGCCGATGAATTCATTCCGAACGTGCGCGACCAGGAGATCGTGTTCCGCAATCAGCTCATCGAGATCTTCGGCTACCCCTACGCAGGGGATATCGGCCCCGGCCGCACCTACCCCAGCGCCTACGAAGGGCCCGACCTCTACCACTACATGTATGTGGAAACGGCGGAGCTGACCGGTGAAAACGCTCCGGCCAGCGCCCAGTTCACCAGCTTCTTCAAGCCGATCGAGGACGGCGACACCGCCCATGTCTTCTTCCCCGGATCCGATCGGAAGTATGACGCCAACACGGTGGAGACGAGCGTCCTGCCTGTGTCCTATCCGCAGGTGGCCGGCAGCTACACCTTCACGGCACCCGCGGCGTGGGGTCAGCGTCGCGCGCCCGGCGAATTGCAGGAGAGCCTGGCCGAGATCGTGCAGGAACACGCGAAGCTCAAGCAGGCCATGCTTGATTACCACGGGTTGATTCAGGATATCGAAGACGCCATCGCCCTGCTGGAGGCTCAGCATCATATCAACGATCACGAGATCACCGTGCTCAGCGCCAAGCTCGGGGTCATCACCACCCTCAACTTCACGATTGCCGCACTGAAGGGCACCGAGATCGTGCTGCGGCGGGTGGCCGATGAGGTTGAAGATACGAACTTCGCCATCATGGAGGCGCTGCCCAAATCCGCCGGGCTGGCCACGGACCCCTCCTTCGCTCTGCGAGGCCAACTCAAGGCGGCGGAGAACATCGCCACGACAGTTCTGGAAAGCACGGCCGACGGCTTGGAGGTGGCGGAGAACTTTGTCGAGGCGGGTAAGGACACGGTGGAACTGGCGACGGAGCTGGACCTGGCTGTGGCCTCCGGGGAATTTGAGGTTCTGCAGCGAGTGAAGGAAGTGGAAGGCAAGCTGCGCGACGAGCCGGCCAAACGCCTGGAGGTCTTCAATCAGCGCGAGGCGCTAGTCCAGGCGATGGGCCGATACCGCGCGACCCTGGCCAAGGGCGAGCGCACGTTGAACGAGCTGATGCTCTTTCGCAAACGCACTGCGGCGGCCACAGCCGAGCAGCGGTATGAGGACATGACCTTCCGGATTTTCCGAAATGACGCCCTGCAAAAGTATCGCGCCGCCTACGACCTGGCCGCGCGCTACGTCTACCTCGCGGCCGCGGCCTACGATTACGAGATGAACTTTCTGGGCCAGGACGCGCGCTCAGGCAACGAGTTCCTGACCGACATCATCCGGCAGCGCAGCCTGGGGCAGATGATCAACGGCGAGCCGGTGGTCGGTCTCAAAGGCCTGGCTGACCCGCTGGGCCGGCTCATGGCCAACTACGACGTGCTCAAGCCACAGTTCGGCCTGAACAATCCGCAGTCCCAGGACGCGCGATTCTCCCTGCGCCACGAACTCTATCGCATCGGCGCGGAGGGCGAGCGCGAGAGCGACTCCCGCTGGCGCGAGCAGCTGCAACGGGCGCGCGTCGAAAACCTCTGGAACGTTCCGGAATTCCGGCGCTATTGCCGTCCGTTTGCCCCGGAGAGCGCCGGAGCTCAGCCCGCGCTCGTGCTCCGGTTCTCCACCACCGTGACGTTCGGCCTGAATTTCTTCGGCTGGCCGCTGGGGCCCGGGGACAGCGCATATGATCCCAGCCAGTTTGCCACCAAAATCAGCCGCGTGGGCGTCTGGTTCAGCGGCGCGGACGGCGGACAGATCGCCGCAACTCCCCGCGTCTATCTTGTACCCATTGGCATGGATGTCCTGCGCTCGCCCACGGGCAGCGATCTGGCCACCCGCGAATGGCGCGTGCGCGACCAGGTCATCCCCATCCCCTTCCCGATCGGTGCCAGCTCCTTGAGCGATCCGAATTGGAACCCCACGTTCGACAGCATCAGCGGCGACTTCGTCCAGGTGCGGCGCTACGGCAGCTTCCCCGCCTATCATGACGCCGGAATTTACAATCAGGCCCAGACCACCAGCGACTCGCGGCTCATCGGGCGCAGCGCATGGAACACGGAATGGCTGCTGATCATCCCGGGCGGCTCCCTCCTTTCCGAACCGGACGCCGGTCTGGATGCATTCCTCAATTCCGTTTCCGACGTGAAACTCTATTTCCAGACCTACAGCTACGCCGGCAACTAATCGCCGACCCGTTCTCCAACTGACTTTGCCATGAAGATAAAATCATCTGCCCAGACTCGATGCGATCTCGCCCGCACCCTCCGCCGCGAGCTCTCCCTCTCGCCGCGGCTCGCTCTGGGTCTCGTCCTCATCCTCGTAGGTCTCCCTTCCGCCCGGACCAACCTTCGGGCCGAGATTCCCGAGCCGGACAACGTCTTCTGGGGTGTGATCGCGCTCGCCGGCCAACCCGCCACCGCGGCCGACACGAACCTTGTGATCGAAGCCCGCAAAACGGCCAACGGTCCCGTTGTCGCCCGCTATCGCATGGGCACGACGCCGGCCTACGGCGACCGTTACTCGTTGCGCGTGCCGCTCGAGGCGTTTCTGCCCTTGAGCGACACGAACAGTTCGCGCGTCGGCGGCCTGATCTACCTCAGCGTGCGGGACCATTCCGGCGTCCGCGTCTCCCGCAACACCTCCATCCCCAGCCGCGGGAAGGTCACGCGGGTGGACTTCGTTGAACTAGACACCGACGGGGACGGTTTGCCGGATGGTTGGGAGCGGAGGTACTTCGGGAGCGACACGAACGGCGATGCCGGTGGCGATCCCGATCACGATGGCCGGAATAACCGGGAAGAATTCCTCACGGGAACCAACCCGTTGCAGGCGGACGGACGTCACCCAGCGGATGCGGCCCCCGCGGATGATCAACTCACCTTTGCTGAGCTCGAAGAATACACGCTGGCCTGGTTGTCGGGCGAAACCTGGCGCTCCGGCCCCACGAACATTCCGATCAGCTACGTCACGCGCGCCGCCTATCTCTGGCTCAATGGTGAGCGCTATAGCTTCACGAACTCACCGCCGACGAATGCGCCCTTGTGGTGGGTCAACACAGGTTTCATCTCTCCGTCCAGCCTCGGAGCGCGCAGCAATAATCTGGAAAGCCCGCTGCCGGGTTTTCTCCCGCCAGCCACAGCGTTGCCCGTGACCGTGCGCGTTGTGCCTGACGAACAGGTGCTGGTTTATGCCGTGGCCGACCGGATTCCGGCGGGGTGGTTGGCGTCCAACATCAGCCACGGCGGCAGCTACGATTCGACGAATCACACGGTGAAGTGGGGTCCGTTTTTTGACTCCGGCGAACGTGACCTGACCTACAACGCCACGCCGGGCGCAACCAGCGGCGACGTGACATTCTCCGGGGTGGGTTCCTTCGACGGCGTGGATTGGCCGATCGGACCTGCGCCCCGCCGGGTCGTCTTCGGACCGGCTTCAGACACGCTCAGATTCGTGGCGGCGGCTTCTGGGCCGACCGGGCCCACCTTCACGCTCGCAGGAACGCCGTCGCGCCGCTACGTCTTGGAAGTGTCCACCAACCTGACAAGCTGGTTGCCTTTGCAAACCAACGTGACCGATGCGGCGGGCCGCTACTTGTTCCGCCCGGCCAACGCCGCCCAATATCCGCGCCAGTTCTTTCGGGCACGGGGCGAACAGTGACCCCGAACGTTCACCCTCATTGTTAATGGGTTGATGACGCCGTAAGCCTTCGAATTTGCGCTGCGGTCAGGCCCCGGTTGTAGATTCGCACCTCGGAAATCTTCCCGGCGAAATGATCCGTCTGACCGAACCCGATGCGCAGTGGCTGATCCGTCGAGACGTCATAGTCTCCTTGGTCGAAGGCCGTCGATTCGGCGACAAGCTTTCCATTCACGTGCAGTCTGAGAACTCCCCGCGCGCGCACGGCGACGAGGTATCGCCAGCCCGGACCCAGGTCTTCGTCGGACGACACGCACTTGCCTGCTTCCATGGAGAAAACCTTGCCGAGGACATCCGCCGGATCCGGCGGCGTGTCGACGACGGCGCTGGTACAGCTGCCGATGCCCGCGAATAATTTGCCGGCATGGATCGCCAGGCTGGTGACTCGGCTCCACTCGTTCACCTCCCGCGTCTTGGCTTTGCCCGGAGGTCCCGGCTGCCACCCGTCCGGCGAGTAGAATCGTTTCAGTGACGTCCAGCGTGAGTCGCCGTCGTAGCGACACACCTCGGCGCGAGGGATCGAGCCGCCATAGAGCTTTCCGTTGTAAACGGTGAGAGTGTTCACTTCCGTCCCGTCGATCCCGATCCGACCGATCTGCTGCCAGTCTTCGCCGCCGATGTATTGCGCCACCTTTGCTTCCGGCCAAGTCCCCGCACACAGCCTGCCCTGATACACGGCGAACGAATGGGTCTGCAATGTGGGCGTCGTGTTGAGCGGTCCTGGCAAGCCGGCATAAATCCACTCCCGGCCATCGAAGGCGTAGACGCACGGATAGCCGGTGAAGAGGCGTCCATTGTAACGCGCCATGGCATGGGGAAACAGACGCTGCTCGCCCTCCTTGGAAAAAATTTTGGAGGCGGTCCATTGGCCGGATGGTTCGCGGACGAAGACGCCCCAGGTCTCGGGACCGCCGCCCACATAGAGTCGGCCCCGGTAACTGGCCGCGGTATTGAGGGTGCGGTTGTCGCTGGGCTGGCCGCAGTCCACCCAATTCGTGCCTCCCGCGTACCGGTAGACCCGGCCCGGGTCGTATTGGCCCGATTTAACCCGGGTCCAATCGTAGGTCCAGGTCACGGCATACAACTCGCCCTGGTGCACGACCAGCGGGCCCGCGCCGGTCGTCCGGCCGGCGCCGACGCGGCCGCAATCCTTCCAGCGGCGCCGACCCTCGTAGCGATAGACGTGGCACCGCTCCGCTTCGTCCCGGGCATCGGTCGTGGCAGCGTAAAGATCCCCGCGATAAACCAGCATGGAATTGCTGACGTATCGACTGGTCGGGCCTGGCCGTCCGCAATCCTCCCATTCCGTGGCGTGGGCGTTGTCGATGCCGAAGAAAACGTGGCGATCGTCTCCCGGACCCGCATACCCGCTTCCGCTCGAGCCGAGCGAGAGCGTGAGGCCACGACGGCGGGCAGGATCGTAAAGATCGAGAATGTCGCCCACCACGTCGTCGAGGTTTGTTTCGGTGAAGATGCGCGCGCAAAGCGTGAAGTCTCCGGTTCCAAGCCGGAGCGAATCGTGCCTGGGAATTTCGATGTAAGCCTGGAGCCCATCGAACTGGCTGCGCTGAAGATCAACTCCATGGTTCACGCCGTGGTTCCCGTGACCGGAATAGTCACGACAATCTCCCTGCAGTTTCCAGTAGCCGACCAGGCCCGGTTCGCTTTGAACCTGGGGCGGCGCCTCGGCTCCCGCGCTGACGCCGAGCCCCAGCCAGGAAATAAGGCCCAGTGCGACCAGATTTTGGTTTGCCATGGAGACCTGCTCTAAGCTTCGGCCTGCGATCTGTCGAGCGTAACCGTTGGCGGGCGCGCACGCGGCGGGCCCTCCCTCCGCGCGTCATGGAAGGGCGGGGAAACTTCGTGCGCCGGGCGGGGCCAAGGCCGGGGCACGTTCACGGCACTTGCTCAAGCAGGCCAAGCCGCCACGGGATGCCGCCGTATTTCTGACCGCGATACTCACCATCGCTGGCGCCCTGATAGAGGAAGCGCAGGTGAGTTGGATCCAGTTCGAGATGTTCGTCCACGCCGCTGCGGAGCATTTCGCCGTGGCTGATGCTGGCGGTCCAATTGTTCGTGGGCGCCACGTTCGCGCGGCCGGCGAAGGGCTTTTGGGCCGTGTCTGCGAGGGCGCGCCAGGGTCCTTCCAGGCGATCGGCGAGATAGGCTTTGTAATAACGGCGGCCGCCTCCCTGTGCTTCGATGATTGTCACGTAGTCGTCCCGGTCCCTCAGCTTGTAGGTGTGCGACGCCTCGAAAATGTCCGCGCGCAACGCCAGTGTCTGCGCCGACCAGCCGAACGGGAATTTCGCCAGCGCGGTTTCCCGACGCCACAGGTTGCCGTCATTCGACGTGTAGAAGAGATGCGCCTTCTGCGGATCGCAGATGACCCAGAAATCGATCCAGCGTTGATTCGGCGCGGGGTTCGTCACCATGAGCTGGGGCTTCGTCCAGGAACCGGCGTCCGCCAGATTCGTGCTGGTGGAGACGTAAGGCCCCATCGCAGGAGTCCGCGCGGGATCGGTGAGCTGATGCAGGAGGTACCACCGCTGGTGCGGCGTGAAATAGAAGACCTGCGGGGCGCAGTGATATTTGTCGGTGAAGGATATTTCGCGGCGCGGCGCGGCGTTGGCTTGGTCCCACGCGGAAAAGCTCAGGTATTCCATGCAGACGTGGCCCGACTGTTTACGCAGCGTGCCGAACAAATGCCAGCGCCCGTCGTGGAAGACGACAGTCGGGTCCTTGAGGGCCACGTGCGGATCCGCGGCGTTCTGCCCGGTCTGCACGTCGATCAAGGGTCCGCTCGAACGCCAGCGGAAATCGCCGGTTTGCCAGGCGTCGTCCGCGGCATGCAGGCAGGGGGCTGAGGCGAGGATGAGCGACGCGAGGACCAGTCGGATGTTCATCGCCCCATCTTGTGGATGGGCTGGAACTTGTCAGGGGAAAATTATTCGGGCGGGTCGGGCTCCGGGTCATTCTCCCTTGCGGTCCATCGAGTCGGCGTTGACGGCGATGTCGATGAGCGGGAGGAACAGGGCGATGACGATGCTGCCGACGACGATGGCGAGGAAGACGATGAGCAGGGGTTCGAGCAGGGAGGTGAGCGCTGCGACCGAGCGGTCGATCTCCTCCTCGTAGTTATCGGCGATTCGATTGAGCATCTCGGGCAGCGCGCCGGTTTGTTCGCCGACGTCCACCATGCCGACGACGAGCGATGGGAAGACGGCGCTGCTCCGCAGGGGCACGGCCACGGGTTCGCCATCGGCCACGGCGTCGTGCACGCTCTGGACGGCGTGGCTGATGACGACATTGCCGGCGGTTTCGCGCACGATTTGGAGGGCCTGGAGGATGGGTACGCCGTTGGACGCAAGTGTGCCGAGCGTGCGGGTGAACCGGGCCACGGCGGTTTTTCGAAAGAGATCCCCGAACAGCGGAAGCCCGAGCTTGGCGCGATCGAAGCAGGTCCGCCCGGCCCGGGTGCGGCCGAGTCCGACAAGGCCGGCAACGACTGCGGCCCCCGCCACCGCCCCGATGAGGGCGTGGTCGCGGGCAAGGAGGCTGATTGCGATCACGAACCGGGTGAAGGTGGGCATCGGGCGTCCATTCATCAGCCCGTCGAAGATCTCCTGAAAGCGTGGCACGACGAAGACCACGAGAACACCGAGGACGGCGATGGCCACGAGCATGACCGCGACGGGATAAACCAGGGCCGTGGTGACTTTTCCTTTGATTCGTTCCGCCTTTTCCATGAGGTCGGCCAGGCGGCGCAGGACTACATCGAGGGCGCCGCTGATCTCGCCGGCGCGAATCATTTGCAGGTAGAGGCGGCTGAAGACGCGCGGGTGCCGCGCCATGGCCTCGCTCAAGGAAGCGCCACCTTCGATGGCCTCGGTGAGGTCGTCGATCGTGCGGCTCAAGACACGATTTGACTCCTGTTCCCGCAGCAGGCGCAACCCGCGCAGCAACGGCATGCCGGCTTCGAGCATGGTGGCCGTCTGGCGGGTGAAGGCGGCGAGAACGCGGGGCTTCAGCCGACCCGATCCGGGCGACGAACGACGGAAAGGCCGGCGGGGCCGGGTGGTGCCGGGTCGTTCGGCGTCGGCGTCCGTCCGGCGGCTCGTCCGGGAATTGGCGGTTGTGGGTGTGGGTGACCCGTGCTCGACGACCTTGGTTGGGAAGAAGCCCATCTCGCGGATGGCCTGCAGCGCTTCCAACTGGGTTCCGACCGTGAGCGCCCCACGGGTCTCCACGCCCCGACGGTCCAACGCGATATAAGCAAAGGAAGGCATAACAGGATGTCGACGCTCAGACCCCGATCCAAGCTCCAGAATCCAGAACCCAGGATCCCAACGTGGGACGTCTGGATCCGACAGCGCTGAACGTGGCTCGTCACGACGCCTGTCGGGCAACCCGGTGGGGCTGGCGCTCCCGCCTTCGCTCGGGGCTACGGCGGACCGAAGCCGCCGCCAGCCGGTTGTTCGCACGGCGGTCCGCACCGGCGGCGCGCTGCGGAGAGCGCGCCCTACCTTTTCAAGAACGACTGAGAGGCTGGAGGATTCTGAGCTTTGGAAAATTCTCACCTTTCTGCGCCCGAGGACGGGCGCACCCCGGAGGCGATTCGCGTTGGAGATCGGCGGGAGATCGCGGCGAGGGTAAACAATCGCGCAACGAAGATTTGCTCTGGGTCACGGAGTTGTGATACACGCTTGCTGCTCCGTGACCGACAAGGATTGTATAACCTCGCCAGGATGGCCAGACGCGCGGGATTTCCTGCCGTCCTGGCCATTTCTATTTCTTTGCCTGGTGTGGCTTCCCCGGTTGGCGGTGGCGGAGAAGCTGCAGATTGAGATTGAGCCTGAATGGAACGGCCGACGCCTGGAGCTAAATCAACAAGTGATTGGGGCGAAGGGGGCGCCGATGTCACTCAGCCGAATCGACGGGTTGCTTTCGGGGCTGGCTCTGCAACGGACGAACGGTCAGTGGATCGAAGCGAAGGACTGGTTCGCACTTTTCCGGGCGGACCTCGGCCGATGGTCTGCGATGGCAGATGGCGTCCCGGCGGAGGACATTCGCGCCATTCGATTTCGAGTCGGGCTGGATGCCGCGACGGACGCGCTGGATCCGCAGGCCTGGCCGGCGGAGCATCCGCTGCATCCGGATGTGTGCGGTCTGCATTGGGGGTGGCGATCCGGATATGTCTTCCTGGCCATGGAAGGTCATTACGGTTCAAACCTGCTGGCGGGCTTTTCCTATCACCTTGCGGGGCCGACGCCCGCCATGACGGTTGAGTTGCCGGTCCAGTTTTCCGGTCGGCGGCCGGCTCATGTGCGCCTCGGGATGGATCTCGCTGCAATTCTCGACGATGGCGCGGTGGTGGGCACCGCCAACGCAACGCATTCCCGGGCCGGAGATCCACTCGCGGTGACGATGAAGGTGCGGGTGAGTCGCGCCTTTCGGGTCCGCAACGTGCAGGCCGACACCTATCAAAAGGTCCCTCTGGCGGCCCTCGATGGGAAAGGGAAAGGCCCGTCGGCCTCTCGCAACGGCGCGCCCTATCCTTTGGCGATCTCGGAGCGACTGCCCCAAGTGACCCTGCCGGCGGACAACCCGCTGACCGTCGAAGGCGTGGAGCTTGGCCGGCGGCTTTTCGAAGAGCCGAAACTATCCCGCAACGGTCGGCAGGCGTGTACGTCGTGTCACGACCGTGCGCGCGCATTCTCGGACGGCCGGCGTCAAAGTGTGGGGGAGAGCGGACAACCCGGGCGGCGGAATGCGATGGCCCTGGCCAACCTGGCCTGGGCCCGGGAATTTTTCTGGGACGGCCGTGCCCGATCGCTGCGGGAGCAGGTGTTGCTGCCCATCCAGGATGCGAAGGAGATGAACGAATCCCTGGATCGCGCGGTGGCCAAGCTCCAGGCCGACCGTTCTTATGCCGATCGATTCCACGCCGTGTTTGGCAGCCCCGGCGTGACTTCGGAGCGAATCGCCCGCGCACTGGAGCAATTCCTCCTCACCTTGATTTCGCAGGAATCGAAATTCGATCGCGCGGCGCGAAAATTGACGACGCTGAGCCCGCAGGAACAACGCGGCTTGCAGCTGTTCGTCACGGAGCATGATCCGGCGCGAGGCCTGCGCGGGGCAGACTGCTTTCACTGCCACGGCGGCAATTTGTTCAGCAACCAGCAGTTTCTCAACAACGGCCTGCCCGAACACGACGGCGACGTCGGGCGAATGGCCGTCACCGGTCTGGAATCCGATCGCGGCAAGTTCAAGGTGCCGTCCCTGCGAAATGTGGCGCTGACGGGGCCCTACATGCACGATGGACGGTTCGCCACGCTCGAAGATGTGGTCGAGCATTACAATGGTCCGTTGCATCGGACGTCGACGCTTGATCCGAACCTGGCGAAGCATCCCGTGGCCGGACTCGGGTTGAGCGCCGACGACAAGGCGGCGTTGGTTGCTTTTCTCAAGACACTCACCGACGACAAGTTCGTCGCCACGAAGGCGGCCGCCCCGGCCTCATCCCGGGACGCTTTTCTGGTCCGCACCAATCTCAATCCTTCATCACCCCATGATTCAACCTCACCCTGACATTTTCGATCGGATGACACCGCGCCCTCTGCGCAACGCGCCGCAATCTGGACAGCCGGCTGGCGGCGGCTTCGGTCCGCCGCAGCCCCGGGCGAAGGCGGGAGCGCCAGCCCTACCGGTCCCGGGGTGCGCCCGTCCTCGGGCGCAGGAAGATGGATTTTTCCACCGGTTGGGATGCATCCAAGCCCTTCAGTCGTCCTTGAGTTTCTGCAGGCGAGGACGCCTGCACTCCGGAGGCAGGGACGCGTCGCTGAACCTCAGGCCTGGCCTGCGCAACGCCGCCGGCTGGGCGCGGGCGGTGGCGGCGGCGCTGTTAGGCGGCGCGCTGTGGGGCGTGACGGCGCAGCCGTCCGTGCGCGCGGACGTGGATCCGCATGTGGCCGGGGACACATTTGCGGCCGAGGTGGCGGCGCTATTGCCGCAGGAGGAGGTCTTCTTCGCGCCCGCCGGCACGCCGCCGAACCTGCGCAGCACGCGCGGCGAGTGGAGTTCGATCATTCCGTGGACGCCCCACATTCCGGTCTCCGCCGCCAATTTGCCGGATGGCCGAATTCTGACCTTTGCCTCCAACCAGCGAACGACGTTTCCGGCGGGGCCGGAGTTCACCTTTGCCGCGACCTGGAATCCGGCCACGGGCGAGTTCCGGGAGTTCAATCATCCGTCGCACGACATGTTTTGCGGCGCGCTGGTGATGTTGCCGGACGGGCGGGTGCTGGTCAACGGGGGGCGCAACACGACGGTGCGTGCGAGTCTTTTTGACTGGCGGGTCAACACGTGGACGCGCACTCCGGACATGAACGATCCGCGCTGGTACAACACCAGCGTGGCTCTTCCGAGCGGACGGGTTTGGACGGTCAGCGGCAGCGGCGGATCCGGCACGGCGGAGCGTTGGGATTCTGCGGTCGGCTGGAGCCGCCTGACGGGGATTGATTGGAACACCGTCACGGCCGAGCCGGGCTACATCAACATCTGGCATCCGTTCCTCTCGCTCGCCCCGGATGGGCGGCTTATTCATTTCGGGCCGACGGACACGATGCATTGGGTTTCGCCGGAAGGCAGTGGCACGCTCAGTGCGGCGGGCACGACGGTTCCGGGCACGCACTATCCGAAGGAAGGATCGTGGGTGATGTACGACGAAGGGCGGATTCTGGTTGCGGGCGGCGGCGCCAACACGACGGCGAACGTGAATGACACCACCACCGGCACGAGCACGAACCTGGTCTACACCGTGGACGTGCGCGGCAGCTCGCCCGTCGTCACTTCGCGAACTCCGATGGCCTTCTCGCGTCAGTTTGCCAACGCCGCGATCCTGCCCAATGGCGAGGTCATGGTCATGGGCGGCAACACGTCTGGTCTGAAGTTCAACGACACGGGATCGATTCTGACGCCGGAGGTTTGGAACCCGGCCAGCGGACTGTGGCGGCCGGTGGCGGACGCGTCCGTGCCGCGCAACTATCACTCGCTCGCGTTGCTGCTGCCGGACGGGAGGATTCTTTCCGGCGGGGGCGGTCTTGGCGGAGCTGACCATCAGGACGTCCAGTTGTTCACCCCGCCGAATCTGTTCAACGCCGACGGGACGCCGGCGACCCGCCCGTCGATCGCCGGCGCGCCCGCCGCCATCGGGGTGGGCACGAGGTTCACCGTGACCGCCACGCCGGGAATGCAAAAGTTCAGCTTCATCAAGATGTCGGCCATCACCCACTCGGTGAACACCGACGTGCGGTTCCTTTCGCTGCCGTTCACCGAGGTCACTCCCGGCACCTACGAATTGACCGCCCACGCCAGCCTCAATGTGATGACCCCGGGATACTGGATGCTGTTCGCGCTCGACGCCGCCGGCGTGCACTCGGTCTCCCGCACGATTCTGGTGGACGCCATCAACGCCGTCGACGTCGTCCCGCCCGGCAACCAGTCTTCGTACCTCGGCCAGGCGGTCTCTCTGGCTCTGTTTGCCAGCGGCCCTGCCGGCAGTGTCCTGAGCTGGTCCGCGACGGGCCTGCCGCCAGGTCTCGCCATCGGCGGCAGCGATGGGCGGATCTCCGGAATCCCCACCGCGCTGGGGACATTCAACGCGCGCATCACGGTCACCGACGGTCGAACTTCGGACATCGCGGATGTGAGCTGGTCGGTGCAACCCGCCACGCTGGCCCGCACGTTCGCGAATTTTGCCAACACCAGTGGACTGAGTCTCAACGGGCGGGCTGCGGTCATCGCCGGCGCCTTGCGTCTGGCTTCAAACGCCGCCAACCAGGCCGGTTCGGCCTATATCACCAACGCGGTGCCGATCGGCCCGAACACATCGTTCAGCACGCGGTTCGTTTACCGGATCCACGGGACAGCCGACGGTGCCGACGGCCTGACCTTTTGTGTGCAGGCGAACGGTCCCAATGCGTTGGGAGTCGGCGGCAGCGGCCTGGGCTACGGGGGCCTCAGCCAGAGCCTGGCTGTGGAGATCGATAACTACGCGGGCACCGGCGACGCCAATGCGAACCACGTCGCCGTCCTGAGCAACGGCGACGTGGCAACGCATCTCGCCACCTACACCCCGGCGTGGGACCTGGAGAACGCCGCCAGCCAAACCGCGTGGGTCGAATACGACGGCCCGGCCAATCAGCTCCGGGTCTTTCTCGCCGCAAGCAATGTCGTGCAGCGTCCCGCCGTTCCGGTCATCACCCTCTCCGTGGATCTGCCAGCGCTCGTCGGCGGCCAGGCGTGGTTCGGTTTTACTGGAGCGACCGGCGGCCAATTCAACAATCACGATATTGAAAGCTGGACCCTCAGCGTGAACGCTCTCGCTTTGCCCGCTCCGCCGAGTTTCGCCTCGCCCGGACCTCAAACCAACGTGATCGGGGTCGCGGCCCAACGACAGCTATCGGCCACCGATCCCAATGGCGATCTCCTCACTTGGAGCGCCACCGGACTGCCTCCGGGACTTTCGCTCAACCCTTCGTCGGGACTGATCTCAGGTGTCCCGAATCAAGCCGGCACGTTCTCTCCGACGATTGTCGTTACGGATGGCAACACTCCAGCCGTCAGCGCGACATTTTCCTGGGTGGTCGATGACGTGCTCACGGTTCAGGCGCTCTCCGGCGCCGCCGTGCCGGTAGGCACTCCCGTCACACTGACCGCGCGGGCCGTCGGCGGGCTGAATCCACAGTTTGCCTGGAGCTTCGGCGATGGCACACCTGACACCGCCTTCGCCGACCTTCCCGGCATCACGCATGCGTATGCGACTCCCGGACGGTATTTGATCACCGTGACCGTTCGCGATCAGACGGGGCGCACGGTCACCGCCAGCTATCGGCAGGCGGTGCACGCCCCCTTGACCGCGTCGCGGCCGACGCAGTCCTCAAGCGTGGTTTATGAAGATCGCACCGGCGCGAACGATCGCCTTTGGGTGGTGAACCCGGACAACGACAGCGTGACGGTGTTCGATGCGGTCACGCGGGCGAGGCTGGCAGAAGTCAAAGTTGGCCGGGCGCCGCGCACTCTGACAATGGGGGTTGACGGACGGGTGTGGGTTGCGAACACGGAATCGTCCACGCTCACCGTGCTGCGCGGCGACTTGAGCGTGGCGCAAACGGTGGCGCTGCCGCGGGGATCGCGACCGCATGGCGTGGTTTTCGATCCCGCCGGGACGAGCCTCTATGTGGCCCTGGAGCATGGCGGCCAGGTGCTCAAGCTGAATCCTGTCGGCGGTGCGGTGATCGGCGCCACGACTGTCGGCCCGCACGTCCGCCATGTCTCCGTGACGGCCGATGGCACGCGGGTGCTGGCCACGCGATTCGTGACACCCCGTCTGCCGGGCGAAGACACCGCGATCGTGGACACGACAGTGGCGGGCGTGAAGCATGGCGGCGAGGTCCTGATGATCGACGCGACGGCCATGACGCTTCTGGCCACCGGCATCCTGGAACACAGCGAGGTGGCGGATACGTCGAACTCCGCCCAGGGCATTCCCAATTATTTGGGCGCCGCGGCGATTTCTCCGGACGGTCTCTCCGCCTGGGTGCCGTCGAAGCAGGACAACATCAAGCGGGGGCGTCTCCGCAACGGCGGTGAACTGACGCATGACATGGCCATGCGGAGCATCGCGTCGCGGCTGATCCTGGCGACGCAGACGGAGGATCTCGGCCGCCGGGTTGATTTCGACAACGCGGGCATGGCGAGCGCGTCGGCCTTCGATCCGCAGGGCAACTTTTTGTTCACCGCGTTGGAGGGCAGCCGGGAGGTGGCGGTGGCGGACGCATGGGCCGGGCAGGAGATCCTGCGCTTCGACGCGGGGCGGGCGCCGCAGGGGCTGGTCCTCGCGCCGGATGGACGGACGCTGTTTGTGCACAACTTCATGGATCGGACCGTGACGATCCACGATGTCAGCGCGCTGGCGGCCGGGGCGGGGACGCCTCCGCCTCCACCGGTCACGTTGAATTGCGTCGCGACCGAACAACTTTCGCCCGACGTTTTGCTCGGCAAGCAACTGTTCTACGACACGCGCGACACGCGGGTGGCGTTCCAGCAATACATCAGCTGTGCGAGCTGCCACAACGATGGCGGCCAGGACGGGCGCGTCTGGGATTTCACCCAGTTCGGCGAAGGTTTGCGGAACACCATCACCCTGCGCGGGCATGGCGGCACGGCGCACGGGCCGCTCCATTGGACCGGCAATTTTGATGAAGTGCAGGATTTTGAAGGGCAGATCCGCGACTTTGCGCGCGGAACGGGCCTGATGAACGACGCCGATTTCCATGCGGGCACCCGGGCCACTGCCCTGGGGGACCGCAAGGCGGGTCTCAGCCGTGATCTCGATGCGCTGGCGGCCTACGTGAGCTCGTTGACCGCTCACGGATTCAGTCCCGAACGCAATCCCGACGGCACTCTCACGGCAGCGGCGCTGGCGGGACGTTCTCTCTTCCAGCAATTGAATTGCGCCCAGTGCCACGCCGGGACGCGCTTTACGGATAGCGCGCTCGGAGTGTTCCGCGACGTGGGAACGATCAAACCCAGCAGCGGCGGGCGGTTGGGCGGTCCCTTGACCGGTCTGGACACGCCTACCTTGCTCGGCGTGTACGCCACGGGCCCTTATCTTCACGACGGCTCGGCGGCCACCGTTGAGGACGCCATTGTGGCCCACCGCGGTGTGGCGTTGACTTCCGTCGATCTCGCCAACCTTGGCGCGTATCTCCGGCAGCTGGATGACAGCGACGCGGTGCGGACGCCACCGGTTCTCGGTTGGAGCCGCCCTGCGGCCGTGACCTATGGCACGCCATTGAGCGGGCTGCAGCTGAATGCGACGGCTTCGGCGCCCGGGTCGTTCGTTTATACGCCCGGTGCCGGTGCAGTGCTTAATGCGGGAACCGGGCGGGTGCTGACGGTGGTGTTTACCCCGACCGATCTCGCAACCTTTCTGGCAGTGACCGGCTCGGTGACGATCGATGTGCTCCGCGCCCCCCTGACCGTCCGGGCGCAAAACAAGGCGAAGCTTTACGGTGCGGCCTTGCCGGCGTTGACGGCCACGTATGTGGGGCTTGTCAATGGTGACACTGCAGCCGTGCTCGACGCGCCGGTGAAATTGGCCACCACCGCGACCGCGAGCAGCCCGGTGGGCACTTATCCCATTACCGCCAGTGGGGCAGCCGACGCCAACTATGTCATCACCCATGTGGCCGGCTCGCTGGCCGTAACCTCCTCAACTCCGGTGGTGAAGATCAACTTCCAACCTTCCGGATCGACGGTGCCCGCCGGTTACCTGGCCGATGTCGGGGCGGTCTTCGGCAATCGCGGCAATGGCTTCGCCTACGGCTGGAACTCGACCAACACCGCCTCCACCCGGGATCGAAACTCGACCCGTTCGCCCGATCAGCGTTACGACACGCTGACTCATATGCAACGGACCGGCGGTGCCCAGACGTGGGAGATTGGCCTGCCGAACGGCACGTATCGGGTCTGGGGTGTGTCCGGCGACGCCACGGCATTTGACAGCGTTTATCGAATCAACGTCGAGGGTCTGCTGACCATCGCCGGGACGCCCACCACGTCCACCCGATGGATGACCGGGACCAACACCGTCACCGTGACAGACGGACGTCTGACCGTGAGCAATGGCACGGGTGCCAGCAACAACAAGATCTGCTTTCTGGAAATCACTCCGGTTCAGTTGACTCAATTCACGGGAGCAAGCGTCCCGGCGCTTCGACTGGCCCAGATCCGGCGCGATGCGTCCGGCCGCTTCAGTCTGCAGGTCGGGAACGACGCCAGTTACGTGGTCGAAGCGTCATCGGACCTAAAGACCTGGACCGCCGTGGACGTGGTCGCGAGCCGCAATGGCGAGTTGACGTTCTCTGATCCGGAAGCGACTGGTCAACCGCAGCGGTTTTATCGCGTCTGGTCGACGCCGTGACGCGTGCTCGGGCGGCCAGGATGGGCGTCAATCCGATGGCGGCGGCCGATCGCTGAAGTCGTCGGGGTGCCGGTTTAGGGAAATGACGTGACGTGGCGTCGCGTGGCGTGGCGTGGCGTCCAGTGGCGACGGTCCCGGCCGGCCACACCTGCGCGCGGTCCTGTTCCGGGATTGGTCCTGGCGGGACCGGGCGTTGACCGGCGCGTCGGCGAACGCCATGATGTGGGCTGGTTGGCCGGACGGCATTGGCTCGTGAATTTGGCTGCGGTGAGAAAAAACAAGACAAGGGGCATTACCATGAAATACCGAATGATAGTCGCCGGTTGCTGCTGGTTGGCGCAGGCCTCGGCAGCGTTCGCGCAGGGATGGATCACGCTGAACAACGCGTCGCTTTATCCCGCATTCCTGCAAAACGCCAAGGATGGCTCGACCGTTCCGGTCCCGACATCGGTGTCGTTGGTCTACGGCGCCTTCGTGAACGGCGTCCTGGTCTCGAGTCAGCTCGGCTGGTCGTCGACGGTCACGCCCGGGATCATTGAAGCGCCCAGGCCTTATCCGATCTTTGGTTTCAGCGGAGGCGAGACGGTTTCAATGCAGATTCGAGGTTGGGCGGCGGAGTATGGTCGCGACTGGGAGGCGGCGCGAGCTGCGGGGGCGGCATTTGGGGAAACCGATATCCGACCGGTGACTCTGGCATTTGGCGATCCGGCGACTGTGATTTGGCAAATGAGCACCAGTTCCCATCCCGCCCGGTTTCGTCCCTTGATTGTGGTGAGCGGTGGTCTGGCCATCCGGGACATCACGGTTGCGGAAGGCAGCAATGGCGTTGCCCAGGCGGTCTTTCAGGTCACCCTGGGTGGTGCCTGCCCGGATACCGTCACGGTCGACTTCGCAACGCAAGACGGTACGGCCGTGGCCGGCCAGGACTACGAGCCGGTGAGCGGAACTCTCGAGTTCCCGCCGGGCGTGACGTCCCGATCCATCTCCGTCCAATTGAAACCCGACGCGGCGCCCGAAGCGGATGAGACTTTCTCGGTCGTCCTGAGTCGAGCTGTCAACGCCGGCATTCGCAAGGCCACGGGGCTCGCGACGATCACCGAGGCACGAGTCGCCGAGATCCGCCTGGATACGGCGCTGGTTGTCCACACGGTGGCGGGCAGACATTATTCCCTGGAACGGTCGGCCGACTTTGTCACGTGGCTCCCCGTGAGCGGGGCGGAGGATTTTGTCGGGATCGGCGGACCAATGACGGTTTACGACAAGGGCACTGGTTGCGCCGGCGTGCATTACTATCGAACCCGCCTGCTCTCGCCTTAGCGGGAACGATTCCATTGGCCGACTGCCGTTTGCTGGATCTCCTTGCGAAGGACTTCGCTGTTCGTTGCTTGCGTATTTCATCCTAGTTCGCTCGCTCCTCACGCCTGGGCCTTCGCAAGAATCCGTGGCGCAACCGTCCGCCGTCCCACGGAATCGTTCCGGATAGCCCTTCTGACAAAACTTTTACAAACGACTGACAGCCGGCTGACAACTTCGCCGTCGATTTGGTGTGGAATGAGGGCGTATGAAAACCAAATCGATGGTGTGCAAATTCGGGGCCGCCCTTTTGTGTGCGGCCGGTGTTGGTCTGTCGGGGAACCTGGGGGCGGCGCCCAACTATGTCGCCCACGAGTGGGGCACGTTCACTTCGGTGCAGGGCGCCGACGGCGTGCAACTGTCCTGGAATCCGTTGGTGACCTCGGACCTGCCGGACTTTGTTCATAACTGGCCGAAATCCGGGCGGACGAACATCGACCTGGCGCGAGTGGCCCTGGTCAGCAAAGCCACCGCGATGTCGCTGCAACGGATGGAGACGCCGGTGATCTACTTTTATGCCGATGCGGACCTGACGCTCAACGTTCAGGTGAAGTTCCCGCAGGGGACGATGACGGAGTGGTATCCCCAGGCGAACTTCGCGGTGCCGGCATCGGCGGAGGACGTCTTTGGCCCAAAGAGTTTGCGCTGGGACTCCGTACAGGTGAGCGCAAGCGTGCCGGCGCCGGCCAGCGGTCAGGTCCGGGTCGGCGACCAGGTTCCCCGGATCGCGACAAAGCCGAGCCATTACTACGCCGCGAGAGAAACGGAGGCGGACATCCTGCGGGTCAACGGCGAGACCGAAAAATTCCTGTTTTATCGGGGGGTGGGGAATTTTAGGGCGCCGTTGACGGTGACCCAATCTGCGGCCGGCGGCGTGGAGCTGAAACTGCAAAACCGGGGCGCCGAGGAGCTGCGGGATTTTTATGTTTACGAAGTGCGGGGAGACGAGGCGCGCTTTGTGAAAGTGGATCGGCTGGCGGCTGGCGCCGGCGCCGGGGTGAGCCTGGATCAGGCGGTTGCATTCGCGCCGGTGACCGCGGTGCGCGGGCGTCTGGGTGAGGCGCTGGCTGCGTCTCTGGTGGAAGCCGGCCTGTATGCGGCGGAGGCGCGGGCGATGGTCAGGACGTGGGACGACTCATGGTTCGGCGAGCGTGGGCTGCGGGTGTTGTATCTGTTGCCGGAGGCGTGGACGGATCGGACGCTGCCCTTGAGCCTGGAGCCGAAGGCGGCCCAGGTGAAACGGGTCATGGTGGGGCGGGCCGAGCTGATCACTCCGTCCATGCAAAGCGATCTCCAGCGGGAATTGGTTCGCTACAGCCAGGGCGACGAGGCCGGCAAAGCCCGGTCTCTCGAGGCCGTGCGCCATCTGCAGCTGGGGCGTTTTCTCGAACCGGCCGCGCGTCTGGTCACGGGTCGAAATCCGGGTGACCAAGCCTTGATGGCAGCGGCGGCGGCGGTGGTGGAAACGATGCGGAAGGCGGCCGGCAGCCCCGGGCGGCTGGCGGCGAAATGAAGGAGTCGGGGCTCGACGGTTTTGGGTCGAGGCCGGTAATGATTGGGTTATGCGGAAGGTCGCCCTGGTTTTCGTGGTGGCGGTGATCCTGCCGAGCCTGGTGCTGGCCTGGCTGGCGGTGGGATCGCTCCGCGATCAGGCGGCGGTGCTGGAGCGGCAGCAGACCCTGCTTTACCAGGGCGCAGTCGAGGCGGTCGCGGCGCGGGTTCGGGCGTCGGTGGACGAGCTGCGCGCGGAGTTTGAGGCGGAGGTGGACACGCTGCTGCGCGCGGACAAGTCGACTCTGGTGGCCTTGCGCTTCGATCGGGACCTGCGCCGGCAGTGGCCGTTGGCGGAAGTCGGCTTCGCGGTGGCGCTGGATGGCGATTTGATCTCGCCGTCGATGATGGAAGGGCCGGAGGGCGCGCAGTTCCGCACGGAGTACATCCGCTTCCTGTGCAGCCGGCAGCCGCTCGAAGTTTATTGGGGCGGGACGAAAGCCGGGCCTGACGCGGCCGCGCCGCCCGCGGAGATGACAGCGAAGAGCAAGGCTGCCCGCATCGTGTCTCCGACGAAGGACGTGGCCACGGCCGCGGCGGATCCGGGCGAGTCGAAGAGCGCGCCGGAGGTGACCGCATTCCGGCAGATTGTGCGGCAAGGCAAGTCCGGAACGGTGGCGCGGTTTCTTCAGGATCAATTGAATGTCCTGTTCTGGTACCGGCCGCAGCTCGATCGGCCGCTGGTTTTCGGCGCGCGCGTGAGCCTGCCGCGTCTGGTCGAGCGCGTGCGCGACGCCTTGCATCTGGAGGCGCCGCTGGGCGAGCAGATCGAAGTCGCCTTGATCAACGCGGCAGGGCAGCCGGTGGTGTTTCCGGGGACGCGGTTTGTGGGCCAGACGAATCCGCCTCCCGCGCGCAACGGAGTGCTGCCGACGGTGGCCGGGGCGGCGATCCAGGTGCCAACGTTCGGCCTGGAACTGGAGGCGTCGAACGCGCCGCGGAGCGGCCCGATTTACGGCGCGATCGCGGGGAGCGCAACGGCCAATGCGATCCCGGACCGGGCGTCCGCCGGGGCATTTTGGAAACATCCGTATGTGGCGACCGAGATTGGCGAGGTGTTGCCGCATTGGGAGGTGGCGGCGTATTTGGTGGACTCCCAGCGCCTGGATCGGTCGATCGCCTCGACGCGCCTGACGGTCGGCCTGCTCATCGGCGTGCTCGTTCTCGCCATCGCCATCGGCAGCTGGCTGATCGTCGTGGATCTGCAGCGACAGCTGACGCTGGCGCGACAAAAGACCGACTTTGTCAGCAACGTCTCGCACGAGCTCAAGACGCCGCTCACTTCGATCCGGATGTTCTCGGAGATGCTGGCGGAAGGGCGGGTGCTCGACGAAGGGAAGCGGCGGCAGTTTCTGGGGATCATCACGACGGAGGCGGCGCGCCTGACCCGGCTGATCAACAACGTGCTGGATTTTGCGCGGCTGGAGCGGGGGGACAAGACCTATCAATTTGCGCCGGTCGACCTCGCGGCGTTGGTGAAGGAGACGGTCGAGCTTTACCGGCCGCATCTGGAGAGCGAGGGCTTCACGCTGAACTGCCGGGTGGAGAGGGGCGGGCCGGCGGGCGGCGCGACGCAGGTTCGGGGGGACCGGGACGCGCTGGCGCAGGTGTTGGTCAACCTGCTGGCCAATGCCGAGAAGTATTCGGCGGAGCGGAAGGAGATCGACGTCGTGGTGCGGGCAGAGGGGCACGACGATCGGGCGGAGGTGTCGGTTTGCGATCGCGGCCGGGGCGTGCCCGCGGGCTGTGAGGAGAAAATCTTTGAGCAGTTCTACCGGGCCCACGACTCGCTGGCGGAAGGCGTGCAGGGCTCGGGCCTGGGGCTGACGCTGGCGCGCCAGATCGCCCTCGCTCACTGCGGAACGGTCACCTATGCGCCCCGCGACGGCGGCGGCAGCTGTTTCACCCTTGTCTTGCCCACGCGCACCTGAGCACGAGCATGAGCCCAAAACCGACGTTGAAAATACTCGTGGTCGAGGATGACCCGCACATTTTGCTGGGGCTGGAGGAGGTTCTGCGGAGCGAGGGTTATGACGTCGTCACCTGCACGCGAGGCGATCGGGCGTTGGAACAGCTGGCGCAGGTTCAGCCGGCGTTGATTCTGTTGGACGTGATGCTGCCGGGCGTGAGCGGCTTTGATCTGTGCCGGCAGATTCGTGCGCGCAAGATCCGGACGCCGATCCTGATGCTGACGGCGAAAGGCCAGGAGATCGACAAGGTGGTTGGGCTGGATCTGGGGGCGGACGACTACATGACGAAGCCGTTTGGGGTGCGGGAGCTGGTGGCGCGGCTGAAGGCGCTGCTGCGCCGGGTCCCCACCGAGGTGGCGGCCGAGGCGGGCGGGCCCCACGGGCGGGGGGGGCCGTCGATGGCGGAGCCGTTCGTCATCGGAACGGCGACGATTGATCCGCGGCGGTTCGAGCTGCGGCGCGGTCGGTCGAAGGAGGAGCTGACGGCGCGGGAGCTGAAGCTGCTCGGGCTGTTCCACACCTGTGCGGGGGAGGTGCTGTCGCGGGATCGCCTGCTGAATGAGGTTTGGGGCTACGGCTACCACGGGACCACGCGAACCCTGGATCAAGTCATCGTGCAACTGCGCAAAAAGCTGGGGGACCCGGCGGATCAGCCGCGTCATTTGCTGACGGTGCACGGGGTCGGCTACAAGCTGGTCTTGTGACGTCCCAGGGGGTCGATCCAAAACCAGCAAAGGGCGCCGAGCAGGCAGATGACGCCCCCGAGCGCGATGCCGGCGGGCCAGCCGAGATGGGTGGAGATCCAAGGGGTCAGCGACGGCGCGAGCAGGCCGCCGACGTTGCCGCCCGTGTTGCAGATGGCCGCGGCGGTGCCGCCCTGGCGACGACCGATGTCAACCGCCGTCGCCCAGACGGGCCCTTCGCTGGCTCCGATGGCAAGATGGGCCAGCGCAAACCAGGTGACAATCCAGCCGGGGTCGTGCGTCAGGACGCCCACACCCAACAGCGCGGCGCTGAGGGTCATGCCGCCGCCCGCGACGAGGGCGCGTCCGGCCCGGACTCCCAGCGCTGACGTCAGGCGTTGGGAGAGCCATCCGCCGAGCGGCATGCCGAGAGCAAGGCCAACCTGGAGAACACTTGCGTAGACTTTGCTTTGCGTGGCGTCGACGTGGAGGACTTTCACCAGGTAATACTGCATCCAGTAGGCGAAGAGATACTGGAAGTAGCCGACAGCACCATAAGCGAAGGTCAGCATGAGCAGATTGCGGTTTCGCGCGAGGGTGGCCCAGCTTTCAACGGCGGCCGTCGGCCGGCCGGGTGGGGTGGCCGACGCCGGGTCCGGGCCGGAGTCGCCTTGAATCCAGTGGCGCTCGGCCGCATTGACGTGGGGGTGACGGGCGGGGTCGTCAGCGGCCACACGGGCCCAGGCGAGGGTGAGCGCGGTGGTCAGGCCGGCACAGATGAGAAAGGCAGCCGGCCAGTCGAAGTAGTGGACGAGGAAGCCGAAGCCGGGATAGCAGGAGGCCACGCCGGCGATGGCGGCGGCGGTCACGAGTCCGTTGGCCCAGCTTCGTTGGGCGAAGGGAAACCACGTGGCGATGGCGCGGGCGGCGGCCGGGTGAAGCGGCGCGCTGACCAGGCCCATGGTGCCACGGACGATCAACAAGGCGGGGATCAGCATGGCGCCGGTCGTCACCGCCCAGCCGGCGATGCCGGTCAACGCGCCGAAGATGGCGGAGCCCAGCCCGACCAGGAGCAAGGCGCGGCGCGCGCCGAAACGATCGATGAACAGCCCGCCCGGGATCATTGCGAGCGAGTAGATCAAAAGGAACGCGGTGTAGACGCCGCCCATGGCGACGGGGTCGACGCCGTATTGGTCCATGATGCGGTCGGTGCCGGCGACGGACATGGCGGTGCGGTTGACATGGCTGATGAAGCAGAGGCCCATGAGAAGCGCCACGATGTGCCAGCGGACGCGCGACGGGGGTTCCGCAGTCAGGGTCGGGGCGGTCATGTCTGCGGATAACATGAACCAGTCCGCGTGGGCAAGGTCGGCCCGCGCCGGCGGCCCGCGACAGTGCATCCCGAAGTTGTCGGCCCGGGCCGCCGATTCCAGCCGCTGCGGGCAGAATTCCCGCGCTCCGGACATCGGACGAAGCGTCACCGAAAACCTGCGGAGGCACCGGCCTACGAATCGAAGGCCTTGCGGAGCATCTTGAGGCTCTTGGGCACGGCGGTGTCAGGGTTTTCCTTGCCTTCCATCTCGAGCGAGACGTAGCC
This sequence comes from Limisphaerales bacterium, assembly GCA_044229355.1. Classification (GTDB taxonomy): domain Bacteria; phylum Verrucomicrobiota; class Verrucomicrobiia; order Limisphaerales; family JADJPG01; genus JBGARF01. The sequence goes on along the minus strand of JBGATF010000025.1, from coordinate 52,693 downwards.
GGTGTAGTTCACATCGGCGAGGATGCGGGCGATGCGTTTGTAGTCGAGGTCGAGCGTGTACCACTCGCCGCCGCCGTGATAGGTCTTGGCCTGCACGAAGACGGTCTGGGGGGCGATCTGCTCGAGCTTGACGTAGGGATTTTCGAGGAAGTTGCCGGTGTCCATGAGGGCGCCGAGCCAGGGCGATTTGATTTCGCCGAGGATGCGCAGGAGGCCTTCGGGGGTGCGGGCCAGGCCCCAATGATTTTCGAGCGCGAGCAGGACGCCGCAATCCTCGGCCTTGGGCAGGCAGCGGCGGATGCCGTCGATGCACCAGCGGAATCCATCCTCCTCGGTGTAGCCGGGCAACACGGCCTCGACGCCGCGCTGGGCCATAAGCGTGTCGAAGTCGACGGTGTTCCAGCGGCCGGTATTGATGCGGATGCTGGGTATGCCCAGCTCGTAGGCGATCTCGATGCATCGCTTCGTGTGCTCGACCTCGGCGTCGAGCTTTTCGCGGTTTGGGTTCACGAAGGACTGGTGGGTGGACAGGCAGATCAGATCGATGCCATTGCGAAACGCGTGGCGCTTGAGCCGCCGCAAATACGCGCGTCCATCCGCCGTGAGCGGCTGCCGTTCGGGGATGTCCATCTGCCGATGGAGGATGTCGACGCCTTCGGCCCCGAGGATGGCGGCTTGTTCGATGACGGTCTCGATCGGGACGCGGGTGGTTTTGAAGTGCCAATAGGAGTAGGTGGAGATCCCGAACTTGATGCGTTTGCGGGGCGGGGTGGCCAAAGGTGCGGCGTGGGCGCCGGGGGCCGGGAGGAGGAGGCCGGCAGCAGCGGAGGTGGCCGCGGACGCGGCGAGAAAATGGCGGCGGGAGATGTTCATGGCGAAAGTAAGTGTTGGGCGGAAGCATGCCGAAAAACTCTCCACGCGCAATCTTCAAGGGGCGCCTTCCGGGCCGGCTCACGCCGGGAGAAGTCGCATCGGCCGGGATGGTTAGGCGGGCGGGCCGCCCTGGGCTCACGTCGCGAATTGCACCGCGAGCGGGTTTGGGACGGGCCTGAAGTCGATCGGCAAAAATGTCCCTGATCCCGCCGAAACACGGGCTTTACATTTGGTCGGCGGCCCGTACTTATGCTGCCATCGATTCCGCATGCGACGAGTCCTGTCGATCCTGTTGTTAACGTTGTCGTCAGTGGTTGCCGCCCCCGCGCAATCGCTGACGGTGGCAACGTGGCTGGTGGAACTTCCGGACGCGCCGCCGACCAATTCGGCCGCCGCGTTCGCGCCGTATCTCGAGCGGGCTGCGGCGGTGCTCAAGCCCCTCAATGCCGACGTCATTCTTCTCCACGGGATCCCCAGCCGCAGCACGACCAAGCAGCTGTCCGACCTGTTGAAGCCGGCCAGTTATCTGAACCCGATTTTCTCTTCGTTCCTGAAGGATTCGCCGAGCACGCGGACGGTGTCGCCGGTGCTCACGGTGCTGTCGAAGCATGCACCGCCTTACTCCCGCACGGTGGCGTGGCGGGAAACGGGACGGCTGGACATCCCGGGCGGCTTTTCGTTTTGCATCATCCAGCAGCCGGTGGAGGTGCTGATGTTTTACACGGTGCAATTCCCGCGGGTGGCTTCGTGGATGACGCGGGAGATGGCCGCGAGCATCCCGCGCCGGCGCGAGCTGTGTGCGCGTTACATCGTGGCGCACCAGCGCTGGCTCTTTGACTCGGCCACGCACGAACACAAGGCGGCGTATCTGGCCACGGATTTGGAAGTCGACCAGCCCGGCGGCACCAATGACCCGGCGTGCGCCGTCCTGCTGGCGAACGGCTTCAAGCTGGCGCCGGGCAATCGCACGTTGTCGGCGTCCACGGCCCAATCGAGCACCGGCTGGCCGGCCGAAGGATCGCTCGTCTCGGCTTTTTACAAGGGCGCGGTGACGGTGGGTGAGCCTCAGTCGGTGGAACAGCGGGGCTTTTTTGCTCCGGTGGCGCTGGTCGAGCTCGGGTTGAAATCTCCGGGGAGCACCCCGACCAACCGGCCGGTCGCCGTGGCGGCGGCCCGCCCGCCTGTCAAGCCGGCGGGTAAGCCGGCGGCCGGCACGAACGGCAGCCCGGCGTCCTCGTCCCCGGCGGTGGCCCAGGCGGTGGGTACTCCGGCGCCTGCGAAAGCCACCAACGGAACAAACGGACTGGCCCCGGCGCTGGCGGCCGGAGGTTCAGCGGGCAAGCCCCCAACCAACCGGGTTGGGCTCGCGGCTGCGGCGGGGCCGACGACCCCGCCAGCTCAGCCCGCTGACGCTCGCCGCACCGAACGAACCGACCGGGCGGAGAGCGACAAATCCTCACGATTCGATCCGCGATCGCTGGCGGTGGGAGCCGGCGTGGCCCTGGTCGTCCTGGGGGCGGGAATTTGGGCGTTGCGCCGGCGTCGGCCGCTGCCGGAGCCGCCGATTGTTCCGGCGGGGACGCTGGGCGCCGGGACGCCTCGCCCGAGCGGGCCGGTGACGGCGCGTCTGGTCACGATGGAGCGGGCGAGAATGGGCGGTCCGTTTCAGGTTTTGGAACACCCGGCGGGAGGCGTGGAGCCGGACGAAGGCGCGGGCCGGGGCGGGATGGAGGAGGAGATTGGCCACATGCGAGGGCGGGCCGCGCGGCCGCCGGAGGACGGTGGCGGCCGGGGGCCGAACCCTCCGTTCTTTCAACTTTTGCGGGAGCGCCTGGTTCGCTGGCTGGCCGCGGAGCGCAGCCAGTTGCTGTCGTCGCACCACGCCGGCGCCGAGCAGGTGTTGGAGCTCGAGGAACGCCTGACCCGGATCCAGAATCAATTTGAAACCCGCCTGCGCGCGCGCGACCAGCGCGTCGTCGAGCTGGAGGCGGAGCTCGTGGCCAAGGAAAAGATGTTGGTGGACCTGGAGCGCGCACTTTCTCGGCAGCTCAAACGACAATCCGGACCGCAGGAACCGCCCCCGTCCCCGCCGCCGTCCTGACCTGCGGATGAACAACATCGCCACGGTCCTCGGGTTTGGCTGGACCTACCTGCGCCGCTATAAGCTTCGGCTCCTGGCCAGCGTCGGCTTCGGGCTTCTTTTCGCCCTGTTCAACGCCAGCGTCATCGGTGTGATCAGCACGCTGGCCGAGCGCTTCGACGAACACCCGGAGCCGGCGGCCCGACACGTGGCCGCGCGGCCGGTGACCACGCCGGCGTTCGTCCTGGAGACCAAGGCGAGCCTGCGCGAGTGGGTCGATCGCTACCTGCCCCGCGTCGGCCGGCCGATGGAAACCCGGCATTACTACGGTCTGCTCATCTTCCTCACTCTGCCCATGTTTTTGCGGGCGGCCTCGGATTATCTCAGCAGCTATTGCATGGGCTGGGTCAGCGAACGCGTCGTGCGCGACATCCGGCTCGACATCGTCGACAAGCTGAACGATCTGTCGCTCGACTTCTTCAATCGCGCGTCGACTGGGGATTTGCTGACGCGGGTCAACACGGACAGCCTGAACCTGCTGCGCAGCCTGCGCCAGGGCGCGGCCGATCTCATCAAGGAACCGCTCACGTTGATCTTCGTGTTGGGCTGCCTCTGCTGGCTCGACTGGCAGCTGACGCTGGCCGCCCTGGTTTTGCTGCCGCTTTGCCTCTATCCGCTGATTCGCCTCGGGAAAAAGGCCCGGCGCGCCACCAAGGCCGGGCTGCGCGCGAGCGTCATGCAGTCCGGCCAGCTGATCGAACTGCTGGCCGGCGTCCGGGTGGTGAAAGCCTTCGGCCTCGAGGAGGAACAGCGCGCGCGGTTCCATCGCACGTCCGGCGACATCGTCCACGCCGGCATGAAAGGCGTGCAGGCCAAGGAGCTGGTCAACCCGGTGATCGAAGTGGTGGCCGCGATCGGGTTGGGCGTGCTGCTGATGTATGTCTTCCGCGCCGGCCGCAGCGGGGGCGAACTGGCGTCGTTCCTGACCGGCGTTTTGTTGTTTTTCCAGCCAATCAAGAAGCTGGCCGGCCTGCACATCCTGTTCGAACAAGCCGGCGTCGGCGTCGTGCGCCTGCGGGAGATTCTCCTCGAGCAACCCTCCGTGCGCGAGCCGGCCCAGCCCCGTCTGCTGGCCGGCTTCAACGACCGCATCGTCTTCGACCGGGTGACCATGCGGTTCGGCGAGCGCACGGTGCTCAAGGATTTCAGCCTGACCATCCCGCGCGGGCGCAAGCTGGGGTTGGCGGGGGCCAGCGGCTCGGGCAAGACCACCGTCTTGAACCTGCTGTTCCGGTTCTATGATCCGTCCGGCGGCTCCGTGCGGATCGACGGCGTGGACCTCCGCGACTACTCGACGCACGACCTGCGCCAGGTGATGGCGCTGGTCAGCCAGGAGGTCGTCATCTTTGATCAATCGATTGCGGACAACATCGCGTGTGGACGCAAGGGAGCCACGCGCGAGCAGGTCATCGCGGCGGCGCGCGATGCCTACGCCCATGAATTCATCCTCGAGCGTCCGGGCGGCTACGACGGCCCGGCGGGCGAGCGGGGGGCGACGTTGTCCGGCGGGCAACGCCAGCGGCTTTCCATCGCGCGGGCGTTTGTGCGCGACGCGCCGATCCTGGTGCTGGACGAGGCGACCGGCGCGCTCGACGCGAATGCCGAGGCTGAGGTGCAGGCGGCGATCGATCACCTGGCGGAGCATCGCACCGTCATCTGCGTGGCCCACCGGCTGTCCACGCTGGCGGCGATGGACGAAATTGTGGTGCTGAACGAGGGGGAGATCGTGGAGCAGGGCAGTTTTCAGGAGCTGCTGCGCCGGCGGGGCGTGTTTGCCGGCATGGCGGCGCAGCAGGGCATCCGGGCGGATTAAATTTCCGCGGACGCTGGGATTACCAGGAACGAGGGGTGGGGCCCGCTCTCCGCAGCGGGCCGATCGGTGCGGATCAACGTGCCGCCCCAGGCCGGCGGTGGCTTCGGCCCGCCGTAGCTCTGAGCGAAGGAGGGAGCGCCAGCCCTGCCCGGAGATGAAAATGCAAACTCCTCAGGCCCCTTCCTTGATCGAAAAGAGCGCTTCCGAGAATTGTTTGGCGTCGAAGGGCTGGAGGTCGTCGGGTTGTTCGCCGAGCCCGATGAATTTGATGGGCAGGCCGAGCTCGCGTTGGATGGCGACGACCATGCCGCCCTTGGAGGTGCCGTCGAGCTTGGTGATGACGAGTCCGGACAAGGTGACAGCCTTGTGAAACTCGCGAGCCTGGTTGAGGGCGTTCATGCCGGTGGTGGCGTCGAGCACGAGCAACGTCTCGTGGGGTGCGCCCGGGAGTTTTCGATCCATGACGCGGTGCACCTTTTGCAGCTCCTGCATGAGGTTGTGCTTGGTGTGCAGGCGGCCTGCGGTGTCCACCAGAAGGTAGTCCGCGTTGCGCGCCTGCGCGGAGGCGATGCCGTCGTGGGCGACGGCAGCCGGATCCGCATTGGCGGCGCCGGCGACGACCGGCACCTCGAGGCGCTCGCCCCACAGCTTGAGCTGCTCGACGGCGGCCGCGCGGAACGTGTCGCACGCCGCCAGGACGACCGAGCGGCCTTCAGCTTTCAGAAGGTGGCCGAGCTTGGCGGCGGTGGTGGTCTTGCCCGTGCCGTTGACCCCGACAATGGAAACGACGGTTAAACCGGAAGGCTGGCGGCGGAGCGGCGCCTGGGCGGCGGCCAGGCATTTTTCCACCTCGCGTTCGGCGACGTCGAAGATGGCGAGGCCGGATCGGCCCTGGGTTTCGTAGGCGGTTTTGACGGCGCCCAGGATCTGCTGGGTCATGCCCGTCCCGAGATCAGCCGCGAGGAGGGCGGCCTCGAGCTCTTCGAGCGTCGACCCGGTCAGCTTGGGCGAGAGGGTGACGATGCGCTTGATCTCGTGGAACAACCTGGCCTGCGTTTTCTGCAGGCCCTGCTTGAATTTCTGGAACAGGCCCATGAGTTGGAAAGGAGGTGGCGCGGACGGATCAGGCCGAGGCGGGAGGGGGGGCCGTTCCGGCGTCGCCCGCGATGAGGAAGCCGCCTTCGCCGGCGCGGCGGAGCACGACGTTGCGCATCCGTTCGACGCATTCGTAGGGGACCTTGATGCTGCCGATGAGCGGCTTGCCCTTGCTCATGCCGTGGCAGTCTGAACCGCCGGTGACAAGCAGCCGGTGGCGATCGGCGATCTCCAGGTAACGTTGCGTGGCGACGGTGGAGTGTTTGCTGTGGAAACATTCGAGGCCATCCAGCCGCGCTTCGACCAGGACGGGGATGAGCTCATCGCAATGGTTGAGGCCCGGGTGGGCCATGACCGCGAGGCCGCCGGCCTCGTGCACCAACGCGATGGCGTCGACGGCGGAGATCTTGAATTTGGGCACCCAGGCGGGCTTGCCCTTTTTCAGGAACCGTTCGAAGGCCTCGTCGAGGTTCGAACACCAGCCGCCTTGGGCCAGCGCCCGCGCGACGTGCGGTCGTCCGGGCGAGTGACAATTGGCCAGGGCGAAGACGGCGTCGGCCTGGAGGGGAATGCCGAGGTGATTGAGGCGCGTGACCATCTCGAGAATGCGCCCCTGGCGGACCTCCTGGAACTTGGCGAGATCGGCGGCCAGCTGCGGATGGGTGGCGTCGAGATAATAGCCCAACAGGTGCAGCTCATGGCCGTCGTGTTCGCACGTGAGCTCGGTGGCGGGGATGAATTCAATGCCGACCTTTTCGCAGGCGAACCCGGCGCGGACGCACCCTTCCATGGTGTCGTGATCGGTCAGGGCGATGGCCTTGAACCCGCAGCGATGCGCGTGAGCGACCAGCTCTTCCGGGGTGTAGGTCCCGTCGGAGAACTTGGTATGCAGGTGCAGATCGGCCCAGGCGCTCATCGCTTCGTTGTCTTCGTCCGGGGTCTCATGTGGCGAGGCGCGCGGGGCGCATCAGCTCCGCCTTGACGCTGTCCAGGATGCCGTTGACGAACTTGCCGCTGTCCTGGGTGGAGAACTTCTTGGCGATCTCCACGGCTTCGTTGATCGAGACCACCGGCGGGATGTCCTGGCGGTGCAACATTTCGTAGACGGCGAGACGCAGGATGTTGCGATCGACGGCGGCGATGCGCGAGAGCTCCCAGTTTCGGCAGTGCTTGAGGATGTGCTGGTCGAGGTCCGTCCGGTGCTGCAGCGTGCCGCGAATCAGGGGATCGGCAAACAGGCGCACGGCAATGTCGTCCGGCGTGGGCTCCGTGGGCTGGACGGTTTCGCCCCAGGTGGCGCGGGCCTTGTCGCGGGCGATCTCCGCCGAGCGTTGGCCCTGCCAGAACTGCTCAAGAGCCGCGTCCACGTTGTCGGGCGGGTTCAAGTCATGCTGAAACAGAAACTGCACGGCGCGTTCCCGCGCCTCTCGGCGTTTACCCATACGATGCAGAATGCCGAAGAAATGGCGGCAACGGGAAGGAAAATCAGAGACGAACGAAGCGCGGGCGCTGAGCGGCACGGCGGGGATGGCCGGGGAATTGGGGCAGAAGATTACCCGGGTGTTGCAACCGAATCGTCCAGTTGGAGCTGGGAGAAATGCGCGGTTGCGGCCAGGCTGACGACGCTCAAAATGAGTGCCCGCTTCTTCTCTCCGCGGACAGTGCGTTGGCTGGCGATCGTTGGCGTGGCGATCGTTCTGCCGGGATTCGCTTTGTTTCGAACTTTCGGGCCGCGCTCGTCACCGGTCGTGTTGGTTGGCGAGCTGGTTCTCCGGCAAGGGCGTTTTGTCCTGGTTGTCTCGAACGCGGGCGCGCGCGAGGTCGAATGTCAGCCGCCCATGGTGGAGTGCCGGTGTGACGGCATTTGGCAATCCGGCGTGGGATCCGCTGTGGTCGAACGGTCCGGTCCGGTCCCGCCGCCGATTCTGTCGGCCCCTCCGATAATTCTACGTCCGCGGACGCTGAGCCCTGGCGAGGCGGTCGAGTTCCGCGGGCAACGGCCTTACCACATCAGCGCGCCGCCGGGGGCGAGCCAATGGAGGGTTGCGGTGAGTTGGCGGTATTCGCGGCCGAGCCGATGGGAGCTCTGGCGGTGGAAGATATTGGACAGGCTTGGCCTTCCAGCCCGTCGGCCGCTGGAGTCCAACCGCGAGGTCACCCGGGAACTTGCACTTTGAGCAGGCGGGTCCGAGAAAACCGTCAGGCGGGCTGATTGGGAGTGGGAGGAGCGCTGGGGTGTTCCGACGCGGGCTTCTTCAACTGTTCGCTCCAGCCGACGAGGGCGGCGCCGAGGACGATGAGGGCGACGCCGCTCCAGCGCAGGCTGGAGACCTCCTCGTGGCGGATGAATTTGGCGGCGAGGGCGGTGAGGACGAAGCCGAGCGAGGTGAGCGGCCAGATGAGGCTGACGTCATGTTTGCGGAGCAGCAGCATGAGCATGACGAAGAACGCGGTTTCCATGGCGACACCGAGGAGGACGTGCTTGTTGGTGACGCCCTGGACGATCAGGCGGCCGATCTCGCGGGGGCTATAGCCGGCGGGCTCGCCGAGCTGTTTGAGGCCCTGGCTGAGGTAAACCACACCGAGGGCTTCGAGTGAGAGGGCGGCGAGCAGGAACAAAAGGAGTTTTTGCATGGTGACGTTTAGCCTGAATATTTCATGGTGAAGGTAGGGCGCGCACTCCGTGCGCGCCGGCGACCCGTTGATGCGAACCGGTTTGGCGGCGTGCGCGGAGCGCGCGCCCCACCCTCCGTCCTCCCATCAGGGTGTTCGCGATTCGAGCTCAGCATGAAATATGCGGGTTACAGGTCGGCGTAGCGGATGCGTTGCACGCCGAGCTCGTCGGCCAGCGCCTTGACGCGCGGGCTGACGAACGCGGCCAGTTCGTGCGGAAACTCATCGACGGACGGGTGGGAGTAAAGCTCGGAATCGCCCGGGGGCAATGCGGGCAGCAGCTTCAGCAGGTACGCCTCGGTGACGCGCGCATTTTGCAGCAGGCCGAAGACGTGCCGGGTGTGGTGGATGCGGCGCGCTTGCAGGGCCGGGGCGGCGCGGCGCGACAAGGCTTGGTAGATCGTCGCGTGGCTGATGCGGTAGAGCCAGTGGCCCGAGGAAAGACGCGCGTCGAGACGGAACGGTTCGCGCGTCAGGCGGAGGCGTTGGATGCCCCACTCGGCGGCGTGCTCCATGAGGAGGTCGAAGACGACCGGGTGGAGGTGCATGTGGAGGTGGCCATTGACGTGGTCCATGGGCAGGCCGGTTTGCTGGAACCGGTCGAACTGGGCGTGGAGTTCATCGCGGAGCTGCGCTCGGAGGCCGCGGCGCGCAAAGTAACGAATGCCGGTGCCGGCGGGATTCGAGCTGAACTCGCCGCGGTCGTTGACGAGGCCGGGGATGCGGCCGGGACCGAGCGCGGATCGGCCGCAGAGCAGGGCGAGGTGCAGGCCCACGCCGAGGCGCGGGTGATCCCGGGCGAGGGCGACGGCCTCGGCGCAGGCCGGCTCGTTGACCATGAGGCTCGCGGTGGTGAGGATGCCGTCGACGTGCGAGCGAACGACGGCGGCGTTGATGCCGGGGGATCGACCGAAGTCGTCGGCGTTGACGATGAGACGGCGTGTTGGCACCGCGGCGTGGGGGTTCCCGGTGGGTGTCGGGTTACGGCTGGCCGTAACTCGGGGCGAACCCGCCGAAGACGGCGCGGGACCAGCCGCGGCCGATGAGGAGGAGCTTGTGCGCCTTGCTGAGGCGGGTGGGTTGGGGACCAAACACGTTGAAGTGCCGGCCTTCGAGCTTGCGCAGCAGGCGCCAATAGACCGAGCCCATCAATTCGGCGACAAGCATGGACCGGCGATCTTCGTGAGGAAGCGTCTGGCGGGCGCGCTGATAGAAGTCCCGCGCGCGAGCGGCGACATGCACAGCGAGGCGTCGGAACCGGTCGGAGTATTCGAAGGCGAGGATCTCGCTCTCGCGCACGCCGAAGCGGGCGAGGTCGGCCAGGGGCAGATAGATGCGCCCGCGCTCGGCATCGGTGCGGACGTCGCGGAGAATATTGGTCAGCTGGAGCGCCTTGCCGAGGGAGTCTGCGTAGTCGCGGCAGGCGGGGTTTTGGTAGCCAAAGATCTCGATGCTGAGCAGACCGACGACCGAGGCGACGCGGTAGCAGTATTGCTCCAGGTCCGCCATGGTCTCGTAGCGTTTGATCTCGAGATCCATTTCACAGCCGCGGATCAGCTCGTCGAAAAGGGTGAAGGGCAAGCGGTGGGCCTGGATGACGGGCTGGAACTCGCGATTGACGACGAACTCCGGCGTTTCTCCGCGGCAGGCGCGGCCGATGTCCTCGCGCCACGCGGCGAGTTGTCGGCGGCGTTCGTCGACGGGGACCGACTCTTCGTCGGCGACGTCATCGACCTCCCGACAAAACGCGTAGAGGGCGGTCATGGCTTCCCGCTTTGGCTTGGGCAGGATGACGAAAGCCTGAGCGAGGTTGGAGGCGCTTTTGCGGGTGATGATCGCGCTTTGTTCCATGCGCGGAGAATCCGTTCTGGTAGGCGGTCGGGCCGGGTTTAGCTCGGGCGGATGATGCGGGGCCGTTCGGGTTCGGGGGCCGCGTTGACCTGGTGGGTGGAGGCCGTTTGCGTTTCGACGATCGGTTCATCGCCCCGGGAGGTATCTTCGGCCCGGGGCGGGGGGAGACCGCCGGTTTCCGCCAGAGTCGGATTACGGCCCCAGCGTTGTCCGTGTTCCGACCGGCGCCGGCGTTTGCGTTCGGAGTCTTTGTCGGTGGCTTCGGAGCCTTTCCGGCGCTTTTCGACGACGAGGGAGCCGCGGGTGGTTTTGGGGCGTCGGCGGAAGAAGACGGCCCAAACGAGGAGGACGAGAGCCAGGCCGGCCACGCAGGCGAGGATCACCAGCAGCTCCGGGTTGCCGGTGCGCCGGGCGTTTTTCAGGGTGTCGGTGAGGGCGTCCGCTGGCTGGGTCTGAGCCAGGAGAAGGGTGAGGGTGGGGTTCATGATGTCTCGCGGCTGGACGCAGGCGTCCCTTCCTCGTCAGCGTCGGTCTGGATGTTGAGCCGTTGCATTCGGTAGCGCAGTGCGTGGCGGCTGATCTTCAGCTGTTCAGCCGTCCGGGTCAGGTTATAGCGGTTTTGGGCCAGCGTGTTGAGGATAAATTCACGCTCAAATCCGGCCATGACATCGTCGATGGAGCGGTCGGTAGGAACGATGGGGAGCTCGCCCTTGCGCAGCCGGGTTTCGAGGTGGAACTCGGGGAGGTTGGCCGGGTGGATCTCGTTGGAGTTCTCGAGGATGACGGCGCGTTCGACGACATTGCGCAGCTCGCGGACGTTGCCTGGCCAGTGGTGGCTGAGCAGCTTCTGCTGGGCGGCGGGGGAGAAGCGCAGGATCTGCTTGCCCATGGCGGCGTTGAACTGCCGGAGAAAGAAGTCCCCCAACGCGAGCACGTCCTTGCCCCGTTCCCGGAGCGGCGGCGGCCGGAGCTGAACCACGTTGAGGCGGTGGAAGAGGTCCTCGCGAAATTGGTTCTGGCGGATGGCGTCGATGATGTCCCGGTTGGTGGCGGCGATCAGCCGGACGTCGACCTTCAGCTCCTCGTTGCCGCCGACGCGGCTGAACGTGCCGTCCTCGAGGAACCGCAGCAGCTTGGCCTGCAGCGGACGGCTCATGTCGCCGATCTCGTCGAGGAACATGGTGCCGCCGTCGGCCTCCTCGACGCGGCCGAGCTTTTGTTTCAAGGCGCCGGTGAAGGACCCCTTTTCATGGCCGAACAGCTCGCTCTCGAGGAGGTTTTCGGGGATGGCGGCGCAGTTGATGCGCACGTAGGGCTTCAGGCGGCGCTGGCTCAGGCTGTGGATGGCTCCGGCCACGAGCTCCTTGCCGACGCCGCTTTCGCCGACGACGAGGACCGTGGCGTTGGCGACGGCGACGGTGCGGATGAGGGTCTTCAGCTCGATCATCCTGGGCGAGCTGCCAATGATCTGATCGACATCGAACTCCTGGGTGGCCTGGGTGCGCAGGCGGGCGTTTTCCTGGAGGAGCTTGAACCGTTCGGCGCAACGCGAAACCGCGTGCAGCAGCTCCTCTGGCTCGAACGGCTTGGCGAGGTAATCAATGGCGCCGGCCTTGATGGCCTCGACGGCCAGCTTGGGCGTGGCGTAGGCCGTAATCATCAGCACGGGCAGCTCCGGGTGCGACTGGCGCAGGCGCGAAAGCAGATCGTAGCCGCTCATCCCGTTGAGGTGCGCGTCTGTGATGACCATGAAGAACGGCTCGCGGGCGACCAGGGCCAGCCCCTGCTCCGCGCTGTCCACGGCTTTGGCGGCGTAGCCTTCGTCCTCCAGCATCGTTTGGAGGGACAGACGCATGTTTTTTTCGTCATCGATGACGAGGACGGGGGGAAGGGCCGCGCTCATGACGGGGATTGGGTCCGGATGGTGCGGGTGGGGAAGGTGAGGGTGAACTTGGTGCCCTTGCCGAGCTCGGATTCGACGTGGACGGTTCCGTTATAGAGCTCGGTGTTGTGCTTGACGATGGCGAGCCCGAGGCCGGTCCCTTTTTCCTTGGTGGTGAAATAGGCCTGGAAGATTTTGTCGAGCCGCGTTTTGGAGATGCCGGGGCCGTCGTCGGCCACCGTGATGATGACGGTCTGGCCTTCGCCGGATTGGACGGCGATCTTGATGGTGCCACGTCCGCCGACCATGGCTTCGCGGGCGTTTTGGATGAGGTTGACGAGCACCTCGGAGAGGTGGCCGCGCTGCATCATGAGCACGGGCAGGGTGGGGGCGTAGTCGCGGATGACGGTGACGGGGTATTTGGCGGCGGGCGGGAGGGCGAGATCGATGGCGCGGTCGACCTCTTCGGTGACGGCGAGGCGCTCGACCTTGCCTTCGGCGAGCTGGGCATAGCCCATGAGTTTGGTGATGGTGTTGTCGGCGCGCGTGATCTCCTCCCGGATGATCTCAATTTGCTGGGGGTTGACCGGCTTGCCTTCCTGGAGCGAGCGCTGCAGGGAATACGCGGCGTTGTTGATGATGCCGAGCGGATTCTTGATCTGGTGCGCGATCTTGGCGGCGAGATGTCCGGCCGAGCGCAACTGTTCCTGGCGCACCGCGAACTCGCGCGCCTCTTCGGCGGCGCGCCGCTGCTTCTCGAACAGCACCTGCACGCCGTAACAGCAGATCGTCGTCATCCAAAGGACGATCAGCCGGAGCACAAACGGCTCGGGCGTTGTGTCGACCCCGGGCACCGGCTCGGCGAAGTCGCGGCTGCTGTCGGTGATGATGACGTCCAGCAGACCGGCGCCGAGGTAGCAGAGGCTGACGGAGAAATTCAGGATGAGCTGCGGGGCGGCCAGCGGGCAGCTCAGGGCGTTGCGGGCAATGAGGCCGAGGAAGAGCCAGTAAACGATGCTGGCAAACCCGCCGGTCACGTAGGCCAACGTGGCGACAAACAGCCCGTCCAGGAAGCTGGAGGTGAAGATGACCCGCTGGATCATCGAGCCGGGCAGCTTGCGGCCGAACAGGAGGACGGCCGCAACCACGACGGTAACCAGAAGGTAAATCAGGAAGAACCGTTCGATCAGCTGCTGGGCGACGGATTGGGGGAGCGAGACATCCTCAAACCAGCGCGAGAAGTAAAGATTGTAGAGGAGGATGAGGACGAAGACGCCCTTGACGGGAAGAATGACGTCGCGCTCGACCGTTTTGAGCCGGAAGGATAATTGCTCCGGCGCGGGCGCTGTTTCCTCCAGGAGATCCTTCAGCTGGCGCCAGAGCGGCCACCGCGACGATTTCATGGGACGGGCGCGCGAGGCGCGCTCGCTGGCGCCAGCGGGCCCGGGCAACGTGTTGACCTGAGTTTCACTCGACATTGGGTCGGTTTCGAAACGTCATCGTAGAGCGGCCGGAAGTCTATCATCTTGGCGGCCAGTGCGCTACCCCGGAGATCCGCCCCGCCCGAGCCGGCGCCAAATGGCCAGGAAGGCCGCGGCAAACTCCCCGGGCTTCTCCGCCACCCAGCGGTCGACCTCCGCGACGGAAAACCAGTCGCCGCGCTCGATCTCGTCCGGATGCAATTGGAACGGCCCCTCATGGTTCGTCCGGTAGATCCAGCAGAACTCCTGGCCGGTCTCCGGACACGCGTCGAGCTTGAACAAGGGCTCCGGACGCCGATCCAGCTTCACGCCGATCTCTTCCCAAACCTCCCGCATGGCGCAGGCTTCGTAGGACTCGCCCCGATCCAGGTGCCCGGAAGCCGAGGAATCCCACGCCCCGGGAAAGCAGTCCTTTTTCATGGACCGTTTCTGCAGGAAGATCCGGCCGGCAAGGTCGTAGACCAACACGTGAACGGCCCGATGCTTCAGGCCGAGACGATGCACTTCGCCGCGCGGCGCGTGGCCCACCACGTGGTCCCGCTCATCCACGACGTCGAAGATTTCCTCGCTCATGCCGCCGACGTTGCCGCCAGGACTTCCGTCAGTCGAACAAATTGTTCCAGGCTCACCGCCTCCGCCCGTGTCGTCGACGGGACTCCCGCGTCAGCAAACGCCCGTTCCAGCTCCGGGGCGGGCCAGTCCCCCCGCAACAGTTTCAGCATCATCTTCCGCCGTTGGGAAAACGCCCGCTTGACCACCCGGTAGAACACCCGGCGCAGCTCGGGTCGCAGCAGCTCCTGCGCGCGGCGATCCAGCCGAAGACAGCCGGATTCCACGTCCGGGGCCGGAAAAAAGCAGGTCGCGGGCACCCGAAACAGGGACACGGGCCGGTAGCGCAGCTGCACGAGCAACGTCAGGATGCCATAGGCATCGCTGCCCGCGGCGGCCATGAGTCGCTGCGCCACCTCCAATTGCAGCGTGGCCACGAGCCGTTCCGGCGGGTGGTCCGCCTGGGCCAGTTCCACCAGAATGGGCGACGCCACCGAATACGGCAGGTTGGCCACGAGGGCCCAGCCCGCCCATTCGCGCCGCTCCTCGACCACGGCGAGCGCGTCCGCCAGATCGAGCTTGAGGCGTCCCGGCGGTTCGGCCTGCGCCAACTCCCGCGCAAAACGTTCCTGCAAAATCGGCACCAAGCGGGCGTCCTTTTCGATGGCCCAAACTTCCGCGCCCGCCGCCAGCAATTGTTCCGTCAACGGGCCAAGCCCAGGGCCGATCTCCAAGACCCGATCCCCAGGCCGAACCTCCGCCAGCTCGACGATTCGTCGCAGCTGATTGCCGTCATGCAAAAAATTCTGGCCCAGCGAACGCGTCAGTTGAATGCCGCCCGTCTCCAGCAACCGCCGCATCTCGGTCAGCGTCACTGTCTCCTCCCGAGCAATGCCGTAACCGCCCGGACGCTGGCGAGCAGTTGCGGTTCGGCGATGGTCAGCGGTGGCGTCCAGGCCAGCACCTCGCCATGCTCTCCTTCCGGCAAAAAGATGAAGCCCTGGTCCAGGAGCGCGGTCACCAATCCCCAGACGGTCTCCGTGGCCGGGCGAGGCGATCGGATGCGACCGCCGTGCGGAGGCGACTCCATGAAGGCCAGCCCGGCCATCAATCCCACGCCGCGCGCTTCGATCTCCAGCCCGGGCGCGCGCACTTCCGCCAGGGCGCTCAACAGTCGGCGACCGAGCCTCGCGCTGCACCGCGGGAGGTCCAGCCGTCGGATCTCGGCGATCTGGGCCAGGGCCATGGCGCACCCGACCGGGTGCCCGAGAAACGTGCTCGTGTGAATGGCTTCCCCCGTTGAGACCGGCCACGCGTCCATGACGTCGGCGCGACCGACGCACGCGGACAACGGGAACCCGCCCGTCAGCGCCTTGCCCAGGCAGATGAGGTCCGGGACGACGCCGCTGTGCTCACAGGCAAACCAGCGGCCGGTTCGGCCGAACCCCGTGTAGATCTCGTCCAGGATGAGCAGCGCGTCGTGACGACGACACAGGTGCTGCAGCTCGGGCAAAAATCCGTTTGCGGGCACGCGAATTCCGCCCCGGGCCTGGATCGGTTCGATCAGAACCGCGCCGACATCTCCGCGGCGGAGCGCCCGGCGCACGGCGTTCAATGTTGGCGGCAGTTCCCCGGAGCGGGTCGGGAAGGGAACGAAGTGCCCGAACTCGCGA
Source organism: Limisphaerales bacterium (assembly GCA_044229355.1). GTDB lineage: Bacteria > Verrucomicrobiota > Verrucomicrobiia > Limisphaerales > JADJPG01 > JBGARF01. The sequence continues at coordinate 36,663 of JBGATF010000025.1, read as the reverse complement.
AGCTGGTTGCGAAAGTCCCGCCGAAAATGATCCCGGTGCGTCACGTTCAGCGCGCCGTAGCCCAGGCCGTGATACCCGCCGGCGAACGCGATAACCCCGGGCCGTCCCGTGGCCAGCCGCGCCGTTTTCAGGGCCGCTTCGACCGCTTCAAAGCCCGAGTTGGCGAAGAGGCATTTGCCGGTGCCGCCCGGCTGCCAGCGGCCGTAGGTCAACCGGCTGAGCTCGCGTGCCAGCTCGCCCTTGAGCGGATGTGGATGAACATCGCCCATCGCGTGCGCGAGCCGGGCCATCTGGCGCTGCCCGGCGCGAACGACGGCCGGGTTACCGTGGCCGGCCGCCGCGACGCCGAACGCCGCGGTCAAGTCCAGGTAGCGCCGTCCGTCGGCGTCCCACACGTGGCCGCCGCGCGCGCGCTCCCACACGATGGGCCACGAGCCGTCGGCGGCCATGGCCGTGACGTTGCGGGATTCGAAACGCCGGAGCCGATCCAGCACGCGCCGGGTCTGGGGTCGGTCGGTGGCCTTCATGCCTGGGTGGGGTTGCCGGTCGCGGGATCGATCACACGCCGCGCTGGTCCGGCGCCCAGATGACCTTGTGCATCTGCAATTGAAACCGCACGGGCAACGCGTCGGCGATGATGCGTTCGACGAGGTCCCGCCGGGAAAGCGCGGTCTGCCCGGCCGGGACGGGTTGCAGGGCCGGATGCTGTTGTTCGCGGGAGAGCGGAGCAACCCAGGAGAACAGGACGGGGCATCGCTCGGCCAGACGGTGGGTTTGGAGCTGGAGCCGGGCCCACTCGTAATCTTCCACCGTGCCGATCACAAACTTGACCTCGTCGGTGTCGCGCAAGTGCGGCAGGTTTTCCCACCGGTTGCGGCCGACCTCACCACTGCTGGGGCATTTCAGGTCCATGATGCGCCGGACGCGCGGGTCCAGCGTGGAAATGTCGAGCGCGCCGCTGGTCTCCACGAGGACGGTGAACCCGAGCTCACAGAGTTGGTGCATGAGCGGGGCGGCGCCTGGCTGGAGGAGCGGCTCACCACCGGTGAACTCGATCAGCGGCAGACGGCCCGCGGACGCGGCCTGGGGCGTGGCCTGGTAGCGCCCGGCCAGGGCCTGGACCTGGCTCAGGATTTCGGGGAATGCTTGTCGGCGGCCTTCGGTGAAGGCGTAGGCCGTGTCGCAGTACGAGCAGCGCAGGTTGCAGGCCGTGAGGCGGACAAAGATGCAGGGCAACCCTGCAAACGTGCTCTCGCCTTGCAGGCTCAGGTAGATCTCATTAACGACCAGGGTGTCGGCCACGCCGAAATGTAACCGGTTCCCCGTGCCACTAAGCAAGACCGCGGTCAGGGGCAGGGTCAGGGCGCGGCTGATTTCACCGTGAGGTCGAAACAGGCGCCTTCCTTGGTGCTGCGGGCGTAGACCCGGCCCTCCGCGACGGCGGCGTTGTTCCAGCACTTGCCCGTGACCGCCTTGGTGCGAGCCAGCTCGTGGTAGCCGGCCGGGTTTCCCTCGACGAGCACCAGCTCGCCATTTTCGGCCAGGGCGAGCACGTTGCCGTCCACGAGAATGGTGCCACCCTGGCCAAAGCCGCCCTTCGACCATTTCTCGTCGCCGGTCGCCAGATCGATGCACTTCAGCGGCACCTGCTCGTAGTCCTTGAACCCGAAGAGGCCGTAAAGATGGCCGTCCTTGTAGACCGACGTGCTCCAATGGTTCATCAGATCGTTCGGCTTGCGCCAGAGCTCGGTCACGGACCAGCGAGAGCCATCGAACCCGACGCGAACGGCGCCCGCGCCGACGCCGTAGCCGGCGGAGCAATAGACGATGTCGCCGCCGACGACCGGGGAGGCGGCCGTGGAGGTGCGGAACGGAAACGGGTGGCGCCAAAGGACGGCGCCGGTGCCGGGCACGACGGAGACGAGGCCGGACTGGGTGAAGAAGACGATCTGCCGATGGCCTTGGAGGGTGGCGGCGATCGGGGTGGCGTGGGTCATTTTATCGCTCTCCGCCTTCCAGACGAGGCCGCCGGTGATCTTGTGAAAGCAGAGCAGGGCCTGGCCGGCGCCTCCGCCGCAGACGAAGAGCAGATTGCCATCGAGCAGGGGCGACGCCGCATTTTGCCAGGAGATGTTGCGCGCGCCGAATTCGCGAACCAGATCCTTCTTCCAGAGCAGCTGGCCGGACTCGGCCTTGAGGCAGCTCAGGACCAGCGCGCCATTGAGCACATAGACCCGGTTGCTTTCGACCGTGGGAGTGGACCGTGGACCATCCCCGCCGTTGTTGCCCGCGGCCCCCGAGTCGCCCCCGCGATCGAACTTCGCGAAGCCCAGCGGCTTCGCCCAGACCTCCTTGCCGGAGGACGCGTCGAGGGCGACGCAGACCTCGTTCAGCACGCCCTCGACCTCGCGGGCGATCAACGTGAACGCCCGGCCGTCCGCCACCGCAAATGAGCTGAAGCCGGTGGGCGTCGGCACCCGCCACAACGCCTTCGGCCCTTCCGCCGGCCAGCGCGTCGAGATCTTCTCGGCGGTGATGCCGTTGCCCTGCGGTCCGCGGTATTGCGGCCACTCCGCGGCTTGCGCCGGGATCGACTTGAGCGCCGTCAGGGTGACGAGCGCGAGCGGAGCCAACCAAAGCGGCTGGCGAAAGGTGAGGGGGGCGTTCATGACGAGGCTGGATGTTAAAGCGGGGCCAAGAATGATCAGCCGGTCCACGGTCAGGCAAGGAAAAGCTCGGGTGATTTGTGGCGCTACGTAGCGCTCGCCTCCGGCGTGCAAGTTGGGCGGCGTCCCGCCGCCGGATGCGCGGACGCAGGAAGCGGACCGGGATTCGTCGACGCCAGAGGCGTCGGGACTTGCCGGCGAGGACGCCGGCGCTACGTAGCGCACGCCTCTGGCGTGCAAGTTGGGCGGCGTCCCGCCGCCTGGTGCGCGGATGCAGGAAGCGAGCCGGGATGGGCGCAGGCAACCCGACTGCAGGCTTGAGCTTTGGCTCGAATTGCCGATCCTCCCGTGCTGTGCAGTTGATTCGCGACATTCACGTGGCCCGGGAACGGGCGCGTCAGCCGGTGATCTCGTTCGAGTTCTTTCCGCCGAAGACGGAGGAAGGCGATCGCAATCTGTTGGAGCGGACCATTCCGGCGCTGATGAAGCTCAAGCCCGACTTTTGCTCGGTCACCTACGGCGCCGGGGGGAGCACGCGGGACAAGACCCTGATGATCGTCAACCGCATCCAGAAGGAGCATGGGTTGACGGCGATGATGCACCTGACGTGCGTGGGGTCGACGAAGGAGCAGCTGCGGGCGGTGGTCGAGCAGGCGCGGGCGGCGGGCGTGCACAACATCCTCGCGTTGCGCGGTGATCCGCCGGGCGGGACGGGTGAATGGAAGCCGGTGGCGGGCGGGTTCGAATACTCGTACCAGCTCGTGTCCTTTCTGCGGGAGCTCGGAGGGTTGTCGATTGGCACCGCCGGTTTTCCGGAGGGCCACATCGCCTGCCAGGAGGGCCGCGAAGTCGACTGGCAGCGGCTGAAGGCAAAGATCGATCGCGGCGCGGACTTTGTCATCACCCAGCTGTTTTTCGACAACGCGGACTATTTCGCCTTTCGCGATTACCTGACCAGGCTGGGGGTCACGGTGCCGATCTATCCAGGCGTGTTGCCGATGCTGAGCACGGGCCAGCTCAAACGGTTCACCAGCGTCTGCGGCGCCACGATTCCCGCGGCGCTCCAGTGGTCGCTGGAGAAGTTTGGCGAGGATGACGCGGCGACGACGGAGTTTGGGATCGAATACGCCACCCGGCAGTGCGCGGAGCTGCTCAAAGCCGGAGCCCCCGGGGTGCACTTCTACACCTTGAACAAACCGCTCTCGACCACGCGCATCGTGCAGAATCTCGGTCTTGACCGACGAGGTTAGGACCGAGGCACTGACCGGGCGCGGGGCCGTGGTCAGCGGGTTTTCGACAGGTTCTTCGGGCCGTTGACGGCGGAGTTAACGCGCAGGCGCAGGCCGTTGAGCCGGATGAAGCCGGTGGCGTCATCCTGGTTGTAAGCCTTCGTCGGGTCGGCCTCCATCGTTGCGATGTGCGGGTTGTAGAGGCTCAGCTTCGACTTGCGTCCGGCCACGTAGATGCCGCCTTTGTAAAGTTTCACCCGGACCGTGCCGGTCACGTTCTTCTGGCTTTCCTCGACCAGCGCCTGGAGAGCGAGACGTTCGGGCGCGAACCAGAATCCGTAATAGACGAGCTCGGCGTAGCGCGGGATGAGGGAGTCGCGCAGGTGCATGACCTCGCGGTCCATCGTGAGCGACTCGATTTGGCGGTGGGCGAAGTGCAGGATGCTGCCGCCCGGCGTCTCGTAGACCCCGCGGCTCTTCATGCCCACAAACCGGTTTTCGACCATGTCCACCCGCCCGACGCCATGTTTGCCGCCCACCTTGTTCAACGCCTTCATCACCCCGAGCGGCGACAGCTGCCGGCCATTGACGGCCACGCAGTCGCCGCGCACGAAATCCAGGGTGACAAACTCCGGCTTGTCCGGGGCGTCCTCCGGAAGGACGGAGAGCGTGGTGAAATAGCTGCGGTTCTTTTTCGGATCGAGCGAGTCGTACCAGGGATCCTCCAGGATGCCGGCCTCATACGAAATGTGCAGGAGGTTGCGATCCATCGAGTAGGGCTTTTTGGCGCTGGCCTGGACCGGGATGCCCTTTTTCTCGCAGTAGTCGATCATCTGCTGGCGACCCGGGAAATCCTTGCGATAGCGCGCGTCGCGCCAGGGCGCGATGATCTCCAGCTCCGGGGCCAGCGCCGCGGCGGTCAGCTCAAAGCGGACCTGGTCGTTCCCCTTGCCGGTGGCGCCGTGGGCGATGGCGTCCGCCTTTTCCGCGCGGGCGATCTCCACCATGCGCTTGGCGATGAGCGGCCGGGCGATGCTCGTGCCCAGAAAATATTGACCCTCATAGATGGCGCCGGCACGCAGGATCGGATAGATGAAGTCGCGCGCGAATTCCTCCTGGAGATCGTCGATGTAGATTTTCGACGCGCCGGTTTTGCGGGCCTTTTTGTCGAGCCCCTTCAGCTCCTCTTCCTGGCCGATGTTCGCGCAGAACGCGATCATCTCAGCCTGGCCATAGGTGTCTTTAATCCACGAGAGCAGGACGGATGTGTCGAGGCCGCCGGAGTATGCGAGAACAATTTTCATCGGAACAAAATTCCACGATCGATCGAGTTTGCGCTGACTGGAACCCAACCGCGGGTTCGGGCCGGGCTTCCCGGCCAGTCAGGGGGCGAATGATCGTCAATTGGCCCCGGCTGAAAAGAAAAAAGGACGGGGTAGCGCACGCCTCTGGCGTGCAAGTTGGGCGGCGTCCCGCCGCCTGATGTGCGGATGCAGGAGGCGAACCGGGATTCGCCGACGCCGGGAGGCGTCGGAACGTGCCGGCGAAGACGCCGGCGCTACGTCTCGGACGCTGGTCCGAGCTTTTGCGCTCGTAAGGTTCCAGGGTGTTTCGGAGACTCACGATTTGTGTCGCGCATCACGCTGCAACAGCTCACGAAGAGTTACCCGGGCCGCCGTGGCCGCGAGGTGCGGGCGATTGACCGGGTCACGCTGGACATCGCCCCGGGTGAATGGCTGTCGGTGGTTGGGCCGTCGGGAAGCGGAAAGACGACCCTGCTCCGGGTGATGGCCGCGTTGGAGGCGCCCACGGCTGGGGCGATGCAAATCGATGGCGAGCCGGCGCCTTCGGATCCGGCCGCGCTCAATTTCGCCATGGTTTTCCAGCGCGACGCGCTGCTGCCGCAGCTCACGGCGCGGGAAAACATCGCGCTGGGTTTGCGCCTGCGCGGGCTGGGTCGGGCGGAGATCGAACAGCGACTGGGCGAAGTGGAAGGCATCCTGAATCTCGGCGCGGCCCTGGATCGGCTGCCCCGGGCGTTGTCCGGAGGCGAACGGCAGCGGGCCGCTCTGGCGCGGGCGTGGGTTCTGCGCCCGCGGGCCTTGCTGCTCGACGAGCCGTTGTCCGCGCTCGATCCACCGCTGCGAGCGCAGTGCCGCGCCGCCATGAAAACCTGGCAGCGCCGACTCGGCGCAACGGTGGTGCATGTCACTCACGACCAAAACGAGGCCATGGCCCTGGGCGACCGTGTCGCCGTGCTCCGCCGGGGCGTGGTCCACCAGGTGGGAACGCCAGCCACCCTTTACGCCAGTCCGGCCGACGCATTTGTGGCGGGATTCATCGGTTCGCCCCCATTCAATTTGTTTCGCGGGCGACTGGCCCCGGCTGGCGGGGCGCTGTGGTTTCACGCCGCCGGGCCCGCGGCCGACGGCGCAGGCTTGTCCCTTTGCCTGACCGAAACCCAGGGCGCAAGCCTGCAGGAACGTGGCCGCGCCGGCGGCGAAATCGTGGTGGGATTGAGGCCCGAGGGGATTCACGATGGGAACGCTCGACGCTCGGTTCCGCACGGTTGCGAAGTCCGGGCGGAAGTGGTGACGGTTGAGAACATGGGTGCGGACGTCCATGTCCGCTGGCGGGCGGGTTCCGCGGAATTTGTGCAGCACATCCCGTCGGAGCGGTGGTCCGCCGGCGTCGCCGTGGGATCCCGACACGCGTTGGTGTTCGATCTGGCGGGGGCGCGCTTCTTTGATCCGGCGACGGAAGCAGCGCTGTCGTTGGGCGACTCGTGTTCCAGTGGCCACGCTTGATCAACCCGGTTGCGCCGGCTTGCCGAACGAATAGACTCATTCCATGAAGACTGTCCTCTGCACCTGTCTGGCGGCCCTGCTCGTGCCCGCGATTGCGGGGTGCCAGCCGGCCAAGCCCACGACCATTCCCATGAAAACCAACTCGACCTCCGACCCCGCCTCGCCGGCCAAGCCGTCCCAACCAGCCGACGCCAGAAGCGGCCCGGCCACTGCAGGCGAAGCCGTGACGCCGGTGCAACGCACGGATGAGGAATGGCGCAAATCACTCTCGGCGGAGCAATACCGGGTGTTGCGCCAGGCCGGAACTGAGCCCGCGTTCGGTGCAGCTTATGAAGAGTTCAAGAAGCAGGGCGCCGGCACCTACGTCTGTGCCGGGTGCGGCGCCGAGCTCTTTTCCTCGAAGGAAAAATTCGATTCACACTGCGGTTGGCCGTCGTTCTACGACCCGGCCAACGCGAAAAACGTGAAAACGCGGGACGACTTTACCCATGGCATGATCCGGACGGAGGTCAATTGCGCGCGCTGTAACGGCCACCTGGGACACGTGTTCAGGGGCGAAGGGTTCAGCACCCCGACGGACACCCGCTATTGCATCAACGGCGTGTCGCTCAAATTCGTCCCGGCTGCCGCAAACCCGGCGCCTCCTTCGAAGCCCGCGCCGGCCAAGTAGGAAATCCAAAGTTCAAACTCCGATCTCCGAAGGCCAAACTCCGAAGGTCGGACCGGACGTTTCAAGGCCGACCCGCGTGACCTGCGCTGCACGGGAGATCCAGCCACGCCCCGATCTCGTGGAACCGGTGAAACGATCGGTCCCATTCCGGGATCGGGGCCAGCTCCCAGCGCCACGTTTGATCGGGCGCGCCCAGCCCGAGGCCGTCGAGCAGTTCGTGGCGGTGAAGCACCCGGCCGTCCGGTGAAACGTCGAGCCGCGCGATGTCCGCCAGAAGGACGGCCACGCCGCGGCTCGATCGCAGCCAATCCAGGTGGGCTGACGCCGCCGCGCGGGCGCAGCGATCGGGCAATCCGTCGTCGCCCTGCGCCGCCGGCAGGGCGTCGGCCGGGACAAGGCCCAGCTGCGAAAGGCAATTTGCGGAAACGACAAGGTCGGGCTCCAACCGCGGCGGAAGGCTGGGCCGGCTGGTTCGAAAAAGGTGCTCCGCTTCGGATGCCGTCAGCGATGACCTGCGCGCCGCCACGGCATCGAGCGCGCCGGTGGTGTCCCAGAGCAGGGTCTGGATCCGGCCGCGATGTTGCCGGGCCCAGCGGGCGGCGGCGGGGCTGATGACGACGTCGGCGAGCCAGACTTGTTCGAAGCGGGACACGATTTCGGCCAGGGGAAGGTCGAGGCAGCTGCCGGCGCCGACGATGAGGGCGGAGCGATGCCGGGCGCAGCGGCTTGCGGCGGCCAGAATCGCCTGGCGGGAGAATTCAAGATGGGGCTGCCAGTGCGCCCCGACACGGGCATGGCGGGCGGCGATGGCGGCGTGTTCGCGGGCCAGGCCGAGGAGCCGGGCGGCGCGGGTCGCCCGCACGCGCCAAGTGGTGACGATCTCGCGCAGCACGTGGGCAGCGTGCCTGCGACGGTTGTCTGCTGACAAGCGTGCAGGCCGAAGGAGGCGGGTCTCGCGAAACTCCAGGTTGTTTTCCCGGCGGGCGTACCGGTAACGTTTGCCCGATGAACATATTGCGGTGGAACGAAAGCGGGTATGCCGGGCGGCTGGATCGACTGGCGTCGTCGTCGAGCCTATTCGATCCCGTCATCACCGGGCGCACGCAATCCATTCTGGACGCGGTGGCGGCGCGGGGGGACGAGGCGGTGCTCGAGCTGACCAAACGATTTGACGGCGCGGAATTGACGGCGGAACAGCTGGGCGTGTCGACGGCGGAGCTCATGACGGCGGCGCTGCAGTGTGATGATGCCTTTCGCGCGGCGGTCGACCTGGCGGGGCGGAACATCTCGTTGTTCGCGCAACGCTCGAGGCGACGGGAGTGGTCGGTGAAGAACGCGCAGGGGGCGAGCGTGGGCGAAAAGTTTGATCCCTACCAGCGGGTTGGCATTTACATCCCGGGCGGCACGGCGCCGCTGGCGTCGACGTGCCTGATGACCATTCTTTTGGCGAAGGTGGCCGGGTGTCCGGAGATCGTGGTGTGCACGCCGTGCAATAAGGAAGGGCGGATCAACGCGCAACTGTTGCACGCAGCGCGGATCGCCGGCGCGACGGAGATTTATCGGGTGGGCGGCGCGCAGGCGATCGCGGCGATGGCCCTGGGCACGGCGATCCTCCGGCCGGTGCAGAAAATCTTCGGGCCCGGGAACGCGTATGTCGTCGCCGCCAAGCGACTGCTATTTGGGAAGGTCTCGGTGGATTTGTTGCCTGGCCCGAGTGAGGTCCTGGTGCTGGCCGACGACTCGGCCAACCCCGCCTTTGCGGCCGCCGATCTGCTGGCGCAGGCGGAACACGGATCCGGCCACGAGCGCGTCTGGCTGGTGACGACCTCGGCCCGGGTATTGGCGGCGGTGCAGAAGGAGGTGGCGCGGCAGTTGCCGAAACTGTCCCGCCGTGAGTTTATCGAGCGGGCGCTGGCGGCGAACGGCTGGCTGATCCAGGTGCCGGACCTGGCGGCCGGCGTCGCGCTGGCCAACCGGCTGGCGCCGGAGCATTGCGAAGTCATGACCCGTCAGCCAGCGAAAGTGGCCCGGGGCATCACGACGGCCGGGGCGTTGTTTCTCGGCCCATGGTCGCCCACCGTGCTGGGCGATTATGTTGCCGGGCCGAGTCACACCCTGCCGACCGGCGGGGCGGGCGCGTCGTTCGGCGGCCTGACCGTCGATCAATTTCAACGGCGCACGAGCGTGGTGGAGTATTCCAAGGGCGCGTTGAAGAAATCCCTGCGGGCGGTGCAAACGTTTGCGGATCTCGAGGGGCTGGATGCGCACGGCCGGTCGGCCGCGATCCGCGCCGGAAAATCGGGCCGCTAAGACCGCCATGAGTGCCGCTCCCAACCCTGCCCGGCTTGTCCGGCCGTTGGTCCAACGTTTGCACGCCTATGTGCCGGGCGAGCAGCCGCGCATCAAAGGCCTGATCAAACTCAACACGAACGAGAATCCGCATCCGCCGTCCGCGAAGGTGCTGTCCGCGGTGCGCCGCGCCGTCGATGGCCGGCTGCGGCTCTATCCCAACCCGACGGCGCAGCCGCTGCGGGAGCGTCTCGCGCGGCTGCACCGCTGCCGCGCGGAGAACATCATCGTGGGCAACGGTTCGGACGAGCTCCTGATGCTCGCGGTGCGGACGTTTGTGGAGCCGGCGGGGGAAAAGGCGCGGGCCAGCCGGGCGGAGAAGAGCCGGTCCACCGTGCAATATTTCGCCCCGAGCTACTCGCTGTATCCGGTGCTCGCGGACATTCACGGCGCGCGGCGGAATGCGGTCCGGCTGCTGCCGGACTTCGGCCTGCCCGCCCTGCCGCTGCTGGAAAAGTCGCGCGCGTGGGATTTTTCGGCGGCGTTGACCCTGGTGACGACGCCGAATGCGCCGAGCGGCCGGGAGTATGGGCGGGAGGAGCTGGAGCGGTTGTGTCGCCGGCAGCGGGGCGTGGTTGTGCTGGATGAGGCCTACGTGGATTTTGCCGGGGGCGACGCGCTGGCTCTGGCGTTGCGACACCCGCACGTGTTGGTGGCCCGAACCTTTTCCAAGGCGTATTCGCTTTGCTTTCAGCGGGTGGGTTATTTCGTGGGACATCCGGAGCTCATCGCCGCGATGGACAAGCTGAGAGACAGCTACAACGTGAATGGCCTCGGTCAGGTGGCGGCGTTGGCCACCCTGGACGACCTGGCGTATTACCGGGCCAACTTCGCGCGGATCAAGGCCACCCGGGAACGACTGGCTGACGGGTTGCGGAGATTGGGTTTCGACGTTCTGCCCAGCGCCACCAACTTCCTTCTGACTCGACCCGCCAAATTCCCGGCTCAGGTCTGGCTGGAGAAATTGCGCAATCGAAAAATCCTTGTGCGCTGGTTCGCGGCTCCGGAGGTGAAGGAATACCTGCGGATCACGGTGGGCACGGACGCGGAAGCAAACGCCCTGTTGCGCGCCGCCCGTTCGATCACCGCGTAGCGGGCGACGCCTGTTGAACCGGCACTGCAGGCAGGGCTGGCGCTCCCGCCTTCGCTCCGAGCTCCGGCGGGCTCAAGCCGCCGCCGGCCGGCAGTCCGCCGGGAAGTCCGCGAGGTCGGCGCGTTGCGGAGAGCGCGGCCAACCTTGGGCGCCAGCCGGGTTCCAGGTCCAGGGTTTGGCTTGAGTAAATGGGCCGGGCCTGCACTAATATCGCGACTTAATGCCATGAAGAGCCGTGCCAACCGCCAGTGGCGATCTGCCTGCCTCCCGGTGTTCCAACTTCTCGTGATGCTGTCCGGGTGCGGCCTCCTGCTGCTGCCGGCCCTGGGCCTGTCCGCGGCGGCCGCTCCGGCTGTGGTCATCAACGAGATTCACTATCACCCGGTTGAAATCGCGGCCTTTGACGAGACGGGCGCGCCGGTGCTCGATCTCGGCTCGGATCTGCACGAATTCGTGGAGCTCTACAACGCGGGCGTGTCCAATGTCTCCCTGGCGGGGTGGCGTTTGTCTGGCGACATCAGCTTTGAGTTTCCGACCAACGCGCTGCTGGTGGCGAATGGCTACATCGTCGTCGCCCGGGATCCGGTGCGGCTGGGAGCAATCCCGCAATACACCGGCCTGCGGACGACGAACCTGTTTGGCCCCTATCAGGGAACGCTGCCCAACGGCCGGGGCACGGTGCGTCTGCGTGACCCGTTCGACACCACGGTGGACTCCGTGAGCTATTCGTCGGAGTTCCCGTGGGCGATCGGAGCGGACGCTCTGGGGGCGGATGACGAGTGGACGGGCCTGGTTTCCTCGAACTTTCAACATCGGGGCCGATCGCTCGAGCGCGTCAGTGCGGCGTGGACGCCGAACGACCCGGCGAACTGGGTGGCATCGCCGGCTCCGGGCAATCCCAGCCCGGGCCGGGCCAACGCGGTGGTGCGAGGCGCGCCCAAGCCAGTCGTCACTGCGCTTACGGCGTATCAGGACTCGACCCGGTCGGTCGTCATCCGGGCCGGTCAAACCGTGCGTCTGAACTGCGCGTTTTCCGACACGACCTCGTTGTCGGGCGTGCAGGTGGAATATTTCGTGGACGACGTCAACGTGTCGAACGAGACGCACGCGACCGTGGCGATGACCGCGGTCGGGCCGGCAGCCGACGGGGCTTACACCGCGTTGCTGCCGGGGCGCGCGGATCGAACCATCGTCCGGTATCGGATTCGGGCGAATCGCGGGACGGGCCTGGAGCCCGTGTCGCCGCGGGCGGACGATCCGTATTTGTGGCACGCGTATTTCGTGACACCGAATCGCTCGACCACCAACCGGGTCTTCGACTGTTTCATCTCGACCGCGAGCTTGAACACGCTGGCGACCAACCTCAATCCGGCGGTGCCGGGCTCGGTGGATGTCGCGGTTCAGCGGCGAATCTCCCTGCCGGATCCGCCGGGAATTCCGAGCGTGACCTGGAACGCGACGGAGCCGGCCGTGCTGGTGGCGGACGGCGTGGTTTATGACGCGCGGGCCCGCTATCACGGCAGCCAATACCGGCGGGCGCCGGCGAACAATTCGTGGAAATGGCAGTTCCCGCGCTACCGAAAACTCGACAACCGCAGCGGCATTTTCATTTCCGACAATGACGACATCACCGTGGCTGCGGGGATCCTTTACCGACAGGCGGGCGTGCCGCAGTCGTATACGCGCTGGGTGGATTTCTACCTCAACAGCTCCGCGGGCACGCGGCGGATGGATCAGGACGAGATGGACGACGATCTGATGGATCGCTTCTCCGCGGAGCAACGCCTGGCGTCGCCGGACCTGGCGAAGGAAGGGTCGGGCGAATTCTACAAGGCGCAGGGCAATTTTCTGTTCTCGGATCCCACCGGCCCGTTCGGGTATGGCGGCTATCGGCTGCTGCCGGCCCTGCCGCCCTACTGGACCGAGGTCCAGCGCTACGAGAACACCTACGGCCTGCAGATGAACGGGTGGAAGGGCTACCGGCCGGTGCTGGAGCTGCTCCATGGATTGTGGGCGGCCCGCGGAGACTCGCCGTCCGCGCCCAGCCCGCGCCTGCCGAACCTGCGCACATTTTTGTCGACCAACTTCGACGTCGACGAGGTGCTGACCTCGATGGCCATCCGCGTCTGGTCCGTCGGCTGGGACAATTTCAATCACAATCATTTCTTGTGGCATCGGGAGAATGGCAAATGGGGCGTGCTCCAGTGGGACTTCGACGGCGAGATGGACATCACGGTCGCGACCAACGCGTCGCTTTACCTAAGCGAGGCCGGGGTCGCGCCGCTTTACAGCACATTTGCCGGACCGCCGGCGTGGGTGGATGCGAACTGGGTCAACGACTCCTTCTTCAAGGCATTTCGCGACGAATACCGGCGAAAACTTTTCGTGTTGAACAACACCCTGCTGAACCCGACGAACATCACGGCGCTCGGCCTGGGCAGCATTCGCGCCTTCGCGGACGCGCGTTTCGCGTCCATCAACCGGCAGCTGGCATTGGGGACATTTCAGCGCCCGCGCGTGCCCACGCCGGTGGCTCCCGCCCAGTTCGAAGCCGTGGTCGCCCCGGCGTCGCTTGTGGCCTCGCCCTACGCCCACACGGCCAGCCCTGCGCCCGCCCACGCCTCCACCACCTGGTGGATCCGCTCCACCAACAGCTCCTACGCCACCCCGATTTTCAAGACCACCAGCACCACCAACCTCACGTCCCTGCCCATTCCCTTCGACCGGCTGCAGTTCGGCCAATCGTATTTCTGGAAATGCGTCTACACGGACGCGGACGGCCACCCGTCGCTCGACTCAGCCGAATCCTCCTTCTTTTATGGCGCCGAGCCATCCTTCGACCCGCTCATTACGATCGACGGATCGACGCTCTGGCGCTTCAACACCAACGGCCCGGCTCCGCCCGCGGCCTGGCGCGGCCTTGGCTTCGACGACAGCGCGTGGAGCCTGGGCGCTCCGTTGATCGCCGATGCCGTCGACCCGCTGCCTGAGCCGGTCCTCACCCCGATCTCCCGCGGGACGCGCGTCGTCACCTACTTCCGGACGACCTTCAACTTTTCCGGCGACCCGGCGACGGCCTACCTGCGACTGCAACACATCGTCGACGACGGCATCGTTGTCTGGCTTAACGGCGCCGAGATCCATCGGCTCGGCGTCGCGGGGGCGCCCGGGTCGTTCGTGGGCAACCTCACGCCCGCCAACCGCTCCGTGACCAACGCGGTTTACGAAGGCCCGTTCTACGTCACGCCCACCAATCTGGTGGTGGGCGAGAATGTCATTGCCGCGAGCGTCCACCGCAGCTCCTCGGTCAGCCCCGGCGTCGCCTTTGGCCTCTCGCTCGAGGTGGCCGCCCCGCCCCGGCCCGGCCGCATCGCACTCAACGAGATCCTCGCGGATAATCGCGGCGCGGTGACCAACGGATCCACCTCGCCGGATTACATCGAGCTCTACAACACGACTGGGACCGCGCAAAGCCTGGACGGCCTCAGCCTGAGCGACAGCCTTCTGCGTCCGGGCAAGTTTGTCTTTCCGCCGGGAACCACGCTGCCGGCGCACGGCCATCTGGTCGTGTGGTGTGACCGTGAAACCAACGCGCCGGGACTGCACACCGGCTTTGCCCTCGATAACGACGGCCAGACTGTGGCGTTGTTCACGCTGCTGGCGGACCGCTTCGTGTTGTCCGAGTCCGTCACGTTCGGACTGCAGGTCCCGAATCTGGCCATTGGGCGAACCACGGACGGCACCGGCGACTGGGGTCTCGTCCAGCCGACGCCGGGGGCGGCGGCGGCGGCGGCCGAGACGGAGCCACCCTCCGGGCTGCGGATCAACGAGTGGATGGCCAGTGATGCAACCGGCCCGGACTGGTTTGAAGTGTTCAACCCGTTCTCGCGGCCGGTGGAGCTCTCCGGTTTTGGGCTGACGGACAATCGGGCGCAGCCGGCCAAGTCCGTGATTCCGCCGTTGTCGTTCATCGCCGCCGGCGGGTATCGGCAATTCATCGCCGATGAGGATCCCGGAGCTGGCGCCCGGCACGTGGATTTCAAGCTGAGCAGCGGCGGCGAGACCCTCGCGTTGTTTGATGCGGCGCGCAACCTGATCGACGCGGTGGATTTCGGGCCGCAATTGGCCGGCGTCTCCGAAGGCCGGCTGCCGGACGGCGGGCCGACCATCGTCTCCTTTCCGGGGACGGCCTCTCCGGAAGAGGCAAATTATCTGCCGGTGGAGACGCTCGTGGTGAACGAGGTTCTGGCGCACAGCGACCTGCCGTTGGAGGACGCGATTGAACTGTTCAATCCCTCGGAAGCGGATCAAGAGGTCGGCGGGTGGTGGTTGAGTGACGATCGTGGGCAGCCGCGCAAATATCAGTTCCCGCCCGGGTCCCGCGTGCCGGCCAGGGGTTACCTCGTCGTTTACGAGAACCAGTTTAACCCGACACCCGGCGCACTGTCGTCCTTCGCGCTGAACTCCGCCCGGGGCGATGAGGTTTATCTCTTCGCGGCCGAGCCTGACGGCCTGCTGACCGGCTACCGGACGGGGGCAAAGTTTGGCCCGTCGGAAAGCGGCGTGTCCTTCGGGCGGTTTGAAACCAGCGTGGGCGAAGAGATTGTCGCCCTGGCGGGCCGCTCGTTCGGCGTCGACCAGCCGGGCAGCGTCGAGGCGTTCCGGACGGGTGCGGGCGCGCTCAATCGACCGCCGTTGGTGGGCCCGGTGGTCATCAGCGAGATCCAGTTTCATCCCCGGGAATTGGCTGGCGGCGTCGACAATGATCGCGACGAGTTCATCGAACTGCGGAACGTGACTTCATCGGCCGTGGCCTTGTATCAATCGGCGGCGCCGACGAACACGTGGCGGTTGCGCGAGGCGGTCGACTACGTTTTTCCGTCGGGGATCACCCTGGGTCCGGGAGAGACGGTATTGGTGGTGAGCTTTGATCCATCGACCAACCACGCGGCGCTGGAGGCGTTTCAGGAGAGTTACGGCGCGGTCGCGGCGCGGCTTTTTGGCCCCTGGCAGGGCAAGCTGGACAACAGCGGCGAGTCCGTCGAGTTGGTCAAGCCGGACGTGCCGGTGGCGGAGGCCGGGCCGGACTTTGGGTTTGTTCCGTCGATCGTGGTGGATCGGGTGCGTTATCGGGATGCGTTTCCGTGGCCGGTGGGGGCAGATGGCAGCGGTCTCTCGCTCATGCGCGCGCCGCTGACCGGTTTCGGCAACGAGCCCTTGAATTGGTTTGCGTGGTTCCCGACTCCGGGCCGCGACAACGTGGTGAACCTGGCGCCATCCGTGAGCCTGACCAGCCCAACCAACGGCGCCGTCCTGCGCGGACCTGGCGTGGTCATGCTTTCTGCGCTGGCCTCCGATGCCGATGACGGGATCGCCCGGGTGGAGTTTTTCGAGGGCACCAATCGGCTCGGCCGGGTCACGTCGCCCCCCTACCAACTCGCCTGGCCGGATGCGGGATTTGGCTGGCATACGGTGACGGCGGTGGCGTGGGACCGCGTTTACGCCACGGCGGAGAGCGCGCCGGTGCAATTCCTGGTGGCGTCGCAACCTCCGGTGGTCACGCTGACGAGTCCGACGAACGGCGCAATCATCGCCGAGGGCAACTCCGTGATCCTGTCGGCGACGGTGACGGATCCCGACTCGGCGATTGCCCGCGTCGAGTTTCGGGTTGACGGCGAACTGCTGGGCGCGCCGACGGCCGTGCCGTATCAAGTGACGTGGGCGGCGGTGCCTGGCTATCACCGGATCACCGTCCGCGCCATCGACAATGGCGACACTCCGGGCGACACGGCTCCGGCGACCGTGTTCGTCCAGAGCGTAAAGTTCCGTGAAAGCACGGTCGTGGGGGTCGGTTCCACCTGGCGTTACTTTGACGCCGGCACCTATCCCGGGTTGAACTGGACTGGGGCCGCGTTCAACGACGGGTCCTGGGGCTCGGGTCCGGCCGAGCTGGGCTTTGGCGATATCGATGAGGCCACGGTGATCCAGCAGATCACCGGCGGCGTGCGTTCCATTGCATTTTATTTCCGGCAACGATTTGTCCTCGATGCCGCCGGCACCGTGTCGGCCGCGCAGCTCAATCTTTTGCGGGATGATGGCGCAGTCGTCTATCTCAACGGCTTCGAAGTGGCCCGCGACAACATGCCGTTGGGACCCGTCACCAACACGACGCTGGCCAGCCTGGCCTTGTCGGTGCCGGAGGAGTCCACATTCTATCCATTTACCATCAATCCATCGCGGCTGGTGTCGGGGACCAATGTCCTGGCCGTGGAAGTCCATCAGGCGAGCACGAACAGCTCGGATGTCAGCTTCGACGCAGAGCTGAACGTGACCTACGCCAGCCTTGGGCCCGCGATCACCTTGGCGCCGGCCAGCCGGCAGGTCGCCCCGGGCACGGACGTGACGTTCACGGTGTCGGCCATCGGCTCGACGCCCCTGACGTATCAGTGGAATTTCAACGGAGTTCCCCTGCCCGGGCGCATCGGGCCGACCCTGGCGCTGGCCGGTGTTCAACCCGGCGATTCCGGTGCCTACTCGGTCACCGTGTCCAACATTGTCGCCGCGGTGAACAGCCCGCCGGCGCAGTTGATCGTGTCGTCGGGCGACGGGGATTTGGACGGCGATGGCCTGCCGGACCAGTGGGAGCTGGCGCATGGCTTCTCGCCCCTGGATCCGGCGGATGCCGGCGGGGACGCCGACGGCGACGGGTTGACCAACCGCGACGAGTACCGACTCGGGTCGGATCCGCGGGATGCGACCAGCGGTTTGAAGATCGGCGGCCTCATCCGGCTGCCGGACGGGCAGGTGCGCCTTTCATTCCGGCTGGCGGCCGGCGTGGGGTATGTGGTCGAATACGCCCCGACCCTGGGTGAGCCGTGGACGACGATTGAAGATTTTGCGCCTGAGACGGCACCGCGGGATGTGGAACTGATTTATCCGCCGGAAGGGGCTGGTGGTTTCTTCCGGCTGGGTTTGCAGCGTGGCAATTAAGCAAATACGAGAGCGGCTGCGGCCTTCGCCAGTCCTGGCGGCGGCGGCGGCGACCGCCCCATCCGCCGGTTTTGCGTGGGCGGTGCGCGTGGGTGCGATCGCTGTCGTCCTCTCGCTTGGCCTGGCTTCTCTGGCTGCGGCGGCCGAAACCACGGCCGCGGGCCCGCGGATATGGTCGATCGGGGAGATCATCGACAGCGACATCATCACTCCTGTGGCGCTGACGGTGTTCCATCCGGACGAAACAGCGGTGCTGCGGGCGACGGAGATGCCCCGGGTGCCGGCGGTGTGGCGGCACGATCCGACGGCGGTGGAGGCTGCCGGGAGCGAGCTGCGGGCGAGATTTGCCGCGGCGCGGGAACGATTTGGGGCGATGATCGAGCATGGCTTTGGCGAACGGCCGTTGCGCGCGGTGGCGCGGTTGAACGACCCCCGGTTCCATGAGCTGAAGGCCGCCTTTCGCCGGGAGGACCCGGAGTTTCCCCTGGGTGATAATCTGGCGGAGCTCTGGTCGTTGGGCGACGCCGGACGGGTGGTGCTGGAGGATTACGTGGGCCAGCTCCGGAGATTCATGTCTGCGTTCCTGCGCCCGGATCGCACGCCCGAGGACATCAGCACCGGGACATCGACGGCCTGGATTCTGTCGGAGGAACGGGAGGGAAATGGCGGGGCGACGCGGGGCCCGGTTCTGCAGACGGCGACGTTGTCCACAGTGAGCCGCTATCGTCGGGACCTGCGCGATCTGGCGCCGGCGTCGGATCGTGCGGTGTTGGCATTCCTTGCGGGATTTTTGCGGCCCAACTGCAGCTATGATCCAGACATGAGCGAGGCGGTCCGCGCGCGCCGGTGGCAGGAGCTGAACGTTGTGGATCACCATGACGCGGGCTCCGTCATTGCGCGGCGCGGGGATCGCGTGGATGCGCGGCGGAAGCGCACGCTGGACGCGTTGGTGGCGCAGCTCCAAACCGACACCGCCACGGGCAGCGCGGCCCGCCTGCAGGCGGAATTGCAACGCGCGCGCACGGAGGCCAGCCAGCTGAAGGCCCGGGTGGAAGCCGAGCGTCGGCAAGCCGCGGAGGAGCTCGCGTCCCAGAAGCGATCGTTCCGATTGCGGGCCACTCTCGTCACGGTGGCCTTGTTGGGCTTGCTGACGGGTGCCGCCGCGTGGTGGTGGCGGCGCCGGCGTCCGGCGTTTGCCGGGTCCGGGTTGACTGACGATCTGGCGGTGGTAACGGCGGGGATGGACGGGCTGGACGGCAGAGAGGTGGAGGCGTGGCGGGAGCGGGCCCTGGCAGCGGAAGCCCGCGCGGCCAAGGCGACGGCCATGTTGCGCGCCCGTTTGCTGCCGCATATGGCCCGCTGGATGATGAGTGAGCTGGTGCAACGGCTGGTGCATCAGAGGTCCGTGGCGCGTTCGAGCCAGCAGCGGGCCGAGCAGGAGGTGGCTGAGCTCGCGGCGCGCCTCGAAAAATTGCACGCGCCGCTGGAGGAGCGCCGGCGCGCCTACGAACAACGCATCCAGGACCTCGAGGAGGAGCTCGCCGCCCGTGACCGGCACGAACACGAACTGATTCAAGCCCGCATCGAGAGCACCCGCCGCCGGCTGCTCTCGGATCGAGAGGACCGCCCTGAACACTTCGCTTCATGACGCCAACGGGCAGCGGGCGAGAGGCTTGCCCTGCCGTCCGGGGTGCGCCCGTCCTCGGGCGCAGAAAGCCTGGAAACTTCCAACGGTCGGGACTACCCCCACGCGAAGGGCGTCCGAGAGTTTCTGCGGGTCCCGCACGGCGCGGAACCGCACCCTGCGTTCATGAACCCGACTCAGGTCCATACTTGGAGCGCCGGCTTTCTCAGGCACGTTATCGTCGCGCTGCTCCTCGCCTTCTCGTTTGGGGTCGAGACGGACGCCCGGGCGGCGGCGGGCGACAGCTTCTTCAATGATCCCCGCATTCACACGCTGCGGCTGCAGGTCGACACGAATGGCCTTTCGGTGTTGCAACGGAACGATCGCAGCTACGTGCGCGCGAACTTGACGGACGGCGCCAACGTGTTCGGTGACGTGGCGGTTCATCTCAAGGGCATGGGCAGCTTTCGCCCGTTCAATGAGAAGCCGAGCATCGCGGTGAAGTTCGACCGGTTTGTCCCCCGCCAACGGTTCCATGGGCTGAGCAAGATCATGCTCAACAACGCCAGCCAGGATGGCACTTACCTGGCCGAGTTCATGGCCACCCGCATGTTCCGCGACGCCGGAGTGCCGGCCGCCCGCGTCGGCCATGCCTTCGTCGAAGTCAATGGCCGCCCGCTCGGCCTGTATGTCGTCATCGAGGCGATGAACAAGGAGTTCCTCCGCACGTTCTTCGATGACCCCAACGGCAACCTGTATGAGGCCTATTTGCAGGACATCGGTGAGAAGCTCGATCAAGACGGCGGATCCGACTCAAGCCAGGCGGATCTTCAACGGCTGCTGTCGGTCTGCCAGCTGACCGATCGCGCGGAGCGTTGGCGGCGCCTGCCCCAGGTGCTGGACGTGGATCGATACCTGTCCCACCTGGTCGTGGAGATGTTTACCTCGCACACGGACGGGTATGCGATGAACCGGAACAACTACCGGCTCTACCACGATCCAAAGGGCGATCGCTTCGTCTTTCTAGCCCACGGAATCGACTGGGGTTTTGCCGCCACCACTCATCCCATCCGGCCGCCAAGGAACAGCCTCGTGACACGCGCCGTCTTGGAATCTCCCGAAGGCCAACGGCAATTCAAGGAGCGAACCCGTCAGTTGTTCACGAACGTCTTCCAGCTCGACGTGCTGACCAACCGGGTCAACGCGGCAGTGGCCCGGCTGACCGCGGCGGCCCGGCAGCCGGCGGAGGCCGCCGAGTTCGCGCGTTGCGGCGCAGAGATGCAGGCGCGATTGATCGCCCGCCATCAAAACCTCCTCGAACAATTGAACGCCCCCGAGCCGGTTCCGATCCGGTTTGCACCGGATGGCACCGCGCGCCTGGCCGGCTGGGCCGCCAAAATGAACCAGGGCGAGGCCTTGCAGGACCAGCCGCGGCTGGACCAGCGGCCGACGCTGCACCTGCAGGTGACCAACACGGAGACCGTCGCCTCCTGGCGCACGAAAGTCCTGCTGCCCGAAGGCCATTACGCGCTCGAAGGCCGCGTGCGCTCGGCCAATGTCGTGGCGCTCACCAATGCCGCGCAGCCTGGCGTCGGTGTGGGCCTGAGAATCTCCGGCGACAAACGCCAGAATCACCTGACCGACACCCGGGATTGGGTGGTGCTGCGCCACGAATTCGAGGTGCTGTCCGGGGACGACGAACGCGAGATGGTCTGCGAGATTCGCGCCCGCGCCGGCGAGGCGTGGTTTGATGCGGACTCCCTGCACTTGATCCGGCTGCCCCAACCACCGGCGCCGTCTGCTCCGGCGGCCGGCGAGCCTCGGCCAAAACCTTGAGTTTGTTTTGTTCCATGGCGACGGCTCGTTTTCTCCGGACCTGGATTCCGCTCGGCGCGGCGGCCGTGGGCCTCGTGACCGTTCCGCCTGCCCTTCCCGCCGCGACCCATGAGATTCGCGCGGCGATATCCCAGGAAGACGAGGAGTTTGAGCGGGTGGCCAATGCATTGCAGCCGGGAGACCGGCTCTTGTTGCACGGAGGAGTTTACTCGCAGACCGGTCGGCGTGCGGTCAAGGCGCGGGGAACGCCCGGGAACCCGATTGTGATCGAGGCAGCCCCGGGCGAAACGCCGCTGCTGACGCACCCCGGCGGCCGGGATGACGGGCAAAACAACATTGAGTTTGTCGACTGCTCGTACTTGGTGGTGCGCGGGCTGCGCTTCCGCGGCGGCAGCTCCGGCGTCCGCTTCATCCGCGGGCACCACGTGACCCTCGAAGACTGCGAGATCTTCGAAACCGGCAACAACGCCTTGACCATGAACAGCGGCGACGTCCAGGCATTTGTCATTCGTCGCAATCACATTCATCACACCGGCCTGAGCGACGCCGGCCCCACCGAAGGCGAAGGCATGTACATCGGGTGCCATGACGGGAGCTGCCGCACCACGGACTCGGTGTTCGAGGGGAACTACATCCATCACCTGCGCGGGACGAGCGATGGAGGAAATGACGGCATCGAGATCAAGGTGAGGTCAGCGGGCAATGTCGTTCGCGACAACGTGATTCACGACACCAACATCGGCCGGAGTTACCCGGGCATCTTCGTTTATGGAGGTGGAGCGACGAACAACACGGTCGAGGGCAATGCAATCTGGAACGCCGGTGAGGGCATTCAGGTGATCGCCGATGCCGAGATTCGCAACAACGTCATCTTTCATTGCGAAGCGACCGGTATCACGGCCGCTCCACACGCGGCGCTGCGCCAGGTGCGCAATGTGCGCATCCTTCACAACACGATCTATGACGCGCCGGTCGGGGTCCGCCTGCGCTGGGCCGGCGCCGCCAATGTGCTCATCGCCAACAACGTCATCGTTTGCCCGGGCGGAGCGGCGCTGGCCGGGCCAAGCGGTGGGGCGACCTTGAGAAGAAATGTTGTCGTGGGCGGGCGGCCCGGAATGGCGTCGGATGGTCTCGTGGCCATGGATGAAAAGGACGTCGCCAGGATTTTCGTGAGTGCGCCCCGGATGGATTTCTGGCCGGGGACGGGCGGGCCCTTGATCGGCGCGGCGCATTTGAGCGCGACGCCGGAACTCGACTTCAATGGAAGGCAGCGAACGATCCCGGCGGACATTGGGGCCTATCAATCCGGCGGGCTGCCCCAAAACCCCGGTTGGCGGGTGCATCCCGGATTCAAACGTTGATCGTCATGGTGATACCCGCGCCATCGTTGGAGCTTCATCAGCTGAGCAAAGAAGAGGCACTGGACGGATACGAACGGATGAGCCCCGAGGACAAGCGGCACGTGGACCCGGCCTGGCTGGCCCGGGTGCGACGTTCGCCGCCGCACGACCCGTGGGCTCGAGGGTTCAAGGTGGTCCGGAAATGCGATGGAACGGAGGTCGGGCAATGTGGGTTCACCGGACCGCCTGACGCGGATGGTGTCGTGGAGATTGCCTATGGCGTGCACGAGCCATTTCGAGGCCAGGGGTTCGCGACCGAGGCGGCCGGGGCTCTTTCGTCGTTTGCCATGGCCGACGCCCGGGTCCGGGTGATCCGGGCTCACACGTTGCCGGTCGAGAATGCGTCAGGCCGGGTCCTGGCGAAGTGCGGATTCTCGAAGGTCGGTCAAGCCGTCGATCACGAAGCAGGTGTGGTGTGGCGCTGGGAAAAGCGGGTTTGCAAAAAGGAGCTGTAGGGCATGCTCTCGTTGCGGTGAGGTTTTTGCCCGGCATCTGTTTGCTCTGCCGGGATTGGCAGAAAGATGAGTGGCAGAAAGATGGCCACGGCAGGACGTGGCGGGTGGGGAGACGGGCCCGCCGCGCGCGACGAACCGGTTCGTCGCTGCGAACTCGGGCTTTCTTTGGGACAAGCCCAGGCCCAAGCCGGGGCCGTCGGGATGTTTAGTGTCCGAGCATCCAGGGTCGTTTTGGGCCTGATTTGGCTTTGGGGCGTGCGGGTGACGAGGCACCGGCTGCGCGGCCGCAGCCGCAACCGCTCGAGCATTGATGAGATTTGCGCAGGCCGGGTTCGTGCCGGCTGCGTTCGTTGACATCATGGGCCCGGCGGGTGGACGGGCTGAGCAGGCGCAAGCGAGGGAGCGAGAGGCAGCGGCGCGCGGCGTGGTCGCAACTCGGGCACGAAATCTTCTGATCTCGGTGGGCCACGCTTTGCCAGGCGGCGAACGGTCCGCACGCGGGGCAGTCGTATTCGTAGAGGGGCATGGTGTGTGGAGGAGGATGCGGCGTCAGACGGTGGCCAGATCGATATCGCCTTTCAGGTATTTCTTGGGTCCCGTCGCGTTGGGGGTGATATCGAAGGCAAAGATCTCGGTGGGCAGGTAGAGCGTGGCACAGGCGTTGGGGATGTCGACGATGCCGCTGATGCGACCTTCGACCGGGGCGGTGCCGAGGATGGCGTAGGCCTGCTCGCCGGTGTAGCCGAACTTTTTCAGGTATTCGATGGCGTTGAGGCAGGCCCGCCGGTAGGCGACGTGAGGGTCGAGGTAGTATTGCTTGCCTTGTTCGTCGACCGAGATGCCTTCGAAAATCAGGTGATTGGTGTAGCGGGGTTCGATGGGGCTGGGCTGGAAGATGGGGTTGACGATGCCGTATTTCTTGATGCCGCCCTTGATCAGGCTGACGCGGAGATCGAGGTAGCCGGCCATCTCGATGGCGCCGCAGAAGGTGATCTCGCCGTCGCCCTGGGAGAAGTGAATATCGCCCAGGGAGAGCCCGCCCCCTTTGACATAGACAGGGAAATAGACCTTGGATCCGCGGCTGAGGTTTTTGATGTCGCAGTTTCCGCCGTGCTCGCGGGGCGGGACGGTGCGGGCGGCCTCGGCGGCGGCCTCGCGCGCGGCGCTGCCTTTCATCTGGCCCATGTGCGCGGTG
Source organism: Limisphaerales bacterium (assembly GCA_044229355.1). Taxonomy (GTDB): domain Bacteria; phylum Verrucomicrobiota; class Verrucomicrobiia; order Limisphaerales; family JADJPG01; genus JBGARF01. The sequence continues at coordinate 12,349 of JBGATF010000025.1, read as the reverse complement.
GGCGCATAGGGCAGCGCAGCCAGCGGCGGGACCCGGTTGGGGTTGGTGGCGAACAACTCCGCCTCCCGTTTGTTCCAGGTGTCGAGCAGCGATTTGGAAGGCAGGCAACCGATCAGGCCCGGGTGCATGATGCCGGCGAACTCCACTCCCGGAATGTGTCGGGAGTTGGCGTAAATGCCGCTGTAGTGCCAGCAGGCCTTGCGGGCGTCGGGGTAGTGTTCGGTGAGAAATCCGCCGCCGTTGGTCTTGGCAAAAATGCCGGTGAAACCCCAGGCGGATTCCGGCAACACGCCGATGTCCAGCAGGTCCACGACGAGCAGATCGCCGGGCTCGGCCCCTTCGACTCCGATGGGTCCGCTCAGGTAGTGCACCTTGCTCAAATCAACTTCGAGAATGTCCCGGGCGCTGTCGTCGTCGCTGATCTGTCCGCCGGTCCAGTCGATGCACTCCACGCGAAACTCGTCGCCCGGTTTGACGTAGGCGACCATGGGGATGTCGGGGTGCCAGCGATTGTGGATGACGTCTTGTTTTTCCGGGGCTTTCTTCAGGTCGACTTTGATCAGGGTCTTCATGCGACGGGTTGTTGTGGTTGGAGGTGTTGAGTTGAGGTTGGAGCGGAACGCACGGCCGGGGGCCGGTGGCTCGCGCTTGGGTTGATGAATGCCGAGGTGTTGGGAGCGGGGCAAATTGGCGGGTGCGAGGGCAGCTCCGGCGCGCGATGGGCTTTGCGGCCTGGCTGATGCCAGCGAATGAGGACGCTCGGGGGGCGCATCGGTGGAGGGTCTAGACCGCGAGGAACTGCTTGATGCGGCCAGCGTCGAGCCCTTCGCGGGGGGCTTCGTGGACGAAGCGTCCGCGGTCGATCACGAGAGCGCGATCGCAGACGTCCATCATGAAACTGACGACTTGTTCGGTGACGACGATGGCGATCTGGCGCAGGCGGCGGATTTCTTTGAGGGCGCGGGCGATGTCCTTGATGATGGACGGCTGGATGCCTTCGGTGGGCTCGTCGAGGACGAGGACGCGGGGGCCGGTGACGAGGGCGCGGGCGATGGCGAGCTGTTGTTGCTGGCCGCCGGAGAGGTTGCCGCCTTTGCGGCCGCGCATCTCGTGGAGGATGGGGAAGAGGGCGTGCAGCTCGTCGAAGACGGACTTTTCCACCTTGCCGCGCGCGCCCGTGAGGATGTTTTCCGTGACGGTGAGGGCCGGGAAGATCATGCGGCCCTGGGGGACGAAGGCGATTCCGCGGCGGACGCGTTCGTGGGGCGGGAGGTCGGCGATTTCGTCGTCGCCGAGGCGGATGGATCCGGCTGTGCGGGGGAGCAGACCGATCAGCGACTTGAGCAGGGTGGACTTGCCCATGCCGTTGCGACCCATGATGGCGAGGATCTCCTGGGGGCCGAGCTGAAAGGAGAGGTCATTGATGACGCGGCTTTGGCCGTAGCCGGAGCACAGGTTGGAAACGGTGAGCATGGCGGGGCGGGCGGGTTAATGGCCGAGGTAGACCTCGATCACTTTGGGGTTGTTTTGGACATCCTCCATGGAGCCTTCGGCGAGCACCTTGCCGAGGTGCAGGACGGTGACCTTGTGGGCGATGCGGGAGACAAACTCCATGTCATGTTCGATGATGAGGATGGAGCGGTTCTTGCAGATGCGTTTGAGGAGCTCGGCGGTTTGCTCCCGCTCAACGGGGCTCATGCCGGCGACGGGTTCGTCGAGCATGAGCAGCTCGGGCTCCTGCATGAGGAGCATGCCGATCTCGAGCCATTGTTTCTGGCCGTGGCTGAGCTGGGAGCCTTCGACGTCGAGGAAATCGCTGAGATAAATCTCGGCGGCGACCTGATGAATGCGCTCGACGACGTCGGGGGTTCGGGAAAAGAAGACGCAGCCGAGGACACTGCGGCCGCGGGGGAAGGAGACCTCGAGGTTTTCGTAAACCGTCAGGTTCTCGTAGATGGATGGGGTTTGGAATTTGCGGCCGACGCCTGTTCGGACGATCTCATGTTCCGCGAGCCCGATGAGTTCGCGGTTGCGGAAGCGGACGCTGCCCTCGGTGGGCCGGGTCTTGCCGCAGATGAGATCGAGCACGGTGGTCTTGCCGGCGCCGTTCGGCCCGATGATGACCCGCAGTTCGTTCTGGTCGAGGTAGAGGTTGAGGGAGTCGACAGCCTTAAACCCGTCGAAGGAGACGGTGAGGCCTTCGATGGCGAGGACGAAATCCGTGTTGCTGCTCATGGTTTGGGTTCGGATTTGGCGGGCGCGGCGAGGGGGATGGAGGCGGCGGGGCCGGGGGTGGCGGCGCGAGCGCGGAAGGTCGCCCAGGCGGCTTCGGCTCGTTTGCGCAGCTGGTCGAAACCGCCGGCCAGTCCGTTGGGGAACAGGACGACGACCAGGATGAAGAGCCCCCCCATGCAGAAGAGCCACAGTTGCGGGAACGTTTCCGAGAACAGGCTCTTGCCCGTATTGACGACGAGGGCGCCGAGGACGGCGCCCGCGAGGGAGCCCTTGCCTCCGAGGGCGGCGAAGATGACCATTTCGATCGAGGGTACGATGCCGACGAGGGACGGTGAGATGAAGCCGACCTGCAGGACGAAGAGGGCGCCGCCGAGGCCGCTGAAGGCGGCGGCCAGCGTGAAGACGAATATTTTCAGGGCGGCGACATCATACCCGGAGAAGCGCACCCGATCCTCGCGGTCGCGCATGGCGAGCAGCATCTTGCCAAGCTTGCCGGAGAGCAGCCATTGGCAGAACAGGATGGTGAGGAAGAGGAGCGCGCAGGTGACGAAGTACAGCGTGTATTGGGCCTGGCGTGTGCGGATGTCCCAGCCCAGGAGCGTTTTCAGGTCGGTGATTCCATTGCGTCCACCCGTGTAGCCCTGGTTGCCGTCGATGGCGAGCGAGAGGATCAGGGCGAGCGCCTGGGTGATGATGGCGAAGTAGACGCCGCCCACGCGACGCTTGAACATGGCGAGCCCGACGACGAACGCCACGATCGCGGGCACGATGAAGACGGCGGCGGCGGCGAAGGGGAAGCTTTTGAACGGGACCCAGAGTGCGGGCAGGTGGGTCAGCTGGTTCCAATCCATGAAGTCGGGAATGCCGGGCGTGGATTGGATCTTCGTGCTGACGGGATCGGAGGCCTCGAGCTTGAGGAACATGGCCATGCAATAGCCGCCGAGGCCGAAGAAGACGCCCTGCCCGAGGCTGAGCACGCCGGCCTTGCCCCAAAGCAGGACCAGGCCGAGGGCGACGAAGCCGAAGGTGAGATACTTGCCGACGAGGTTCAGGCGAAACAGGTCGAGGCTGAGGGGCAGCACCAGCACGAGGATGAAGGCGAGGCTGGCGAGGCTGAGCAGCCCGGACCTGCCGGCGAACACGCGTTGCACGAGGGGATTCACGGCGGTAATGAGTGGGAAGGTGGATCGGTTGCGGATCGACACGGGCGCCCTCAAGTCCGGACCTTGCTGGCGAAGAGGCCCTGGGGCCGGACCATGAGGATGAAGACGATGGCGAGGAGGACGGCGACCTTGCCCATCGTGCCCTGGAGGAAGAACTCGGAGATGGACTGGCCCTGGGCGATGCCGAAGGCGGAGGCGATGGTGCCTAACAGGCTGGCGGTGCCGCCGAAGACGACGACGAGGAAGGTGTCGACGATGTAGCGCGAGCCGCTGTCGGGGCCGGTGGAGCCGATGGTGGTGAAGGCGGCGCCGGCCACGCCGGCGATGCCGCAGCCGAGGGCGAAGGTGAAGCGATCGACCCAGCGGGTGTTGATCCCGACGGCACCGCTCATGGCGCGATTCTGCACGGTGGCGCGCATGTGGAGCCCGAGGCGCGAGCGGTACATGAACAGCCAGACGGCGCCGGTCAGGGCGAGGGTCAGGCCCATGACGAAGACGCCGTTGATGGGGATGTCGATTGATTCCGTGGGTTTGAATGAGCCCATGAGCCAGTTGGGGAGCGTGGGTGTGACCTCCCGCGCGCCGAAGGTGAGGCGGAAGGCCTGCTGGAGGATCAGGCTGAGGCCCCAGGTGGCGAGAAGGGTGTCGAGCGGTCGCTTGTAAAGAAAGCGAATGAGCGACCACTCGACCAGGAGCCCGGCGGCGCCGGCGACAACAAACGCCGCCGCGATGGCGATGAGGAAATAGACCGGGGCGAGCGACGGGAGGTAGTTCTGGGTGATCTGCGAGCAGAGATAGACCGTGTAAGCGCCGAGCGCCATGAATTCGCCATGGGCCAGGTTCACCACGCCCATCTGGCCAAAGATGATCGCCAGGCCGAGCGCCATCAGCAGGAGGACGCTGAACAGGCTCAGCCCGGCGAAGCCCTGCATCACGAAGATCGACCAGAGTTCGGAACTGGAGTAGGCGAGCATGAGAAAAGGCAGCTTAAGGTTTCAGGCGGAATTCAGGTGGCGCCGGCGCTTCACGATCCATCCGTCATTGATACCCTTTCGGGAACGGGTCGGGCTCAATCAGGCCCGACTCGTAGAGGACCTTGGCCTGGCCGTCCGGCTTCCATTGGCCGATGCGCAGCTTGCTCCAGAGATGATGGTTCGGGTGGACCTTGACGTAGCCTTCCGGGGCCTCCTTGAACTCGATGTCGGGCGAGGCCGCGGCGATCTTGTCGATGTCGAAGCTGCCGGCCTTTTCCACCGCGAGCTTCCACAGCCACGGCCCGAGGTAGGCCGCCTGGGTGACGTCGCCGATGACGCTCTTCGCGCCATACTTGGCCTTGAACGCCTCGACGAATTTCTGGTTGTTCGGGTTCTCGAGGCTCTGGAAGTATTTCATGGCCGAGTAGAAGCCCACGAGATTTTCGCCGCCGATGCCGAGCGCCTCGTCCTCGGTCACCGAGATGGTCAGGAGGGTCCACTTGTCTCCGGTGATGCCGGCGGCCTTGATCTGCTTGTAGAACGAGACGTTGCTGCCGCCGACGACGATGGCATAGATCACGTCAGGCTTCTTCAATTTGATCTTGTTGATGAGCGAGCCGAATTGCGTGTGGCCCAGCGCGTAGTATTCCTCGCCGATGACGGTTCCCTTGAGCACGTTCTCGATGTGCTTGCGCGCGATCTTGTTTGAGGTGCGCGGCCAGATGTAATCCGAGCCAATCAGATAGAACGTCTTCGCCTTTTTCTCCTTCGCGATCCAATCGAGGCCCGCGAGGATTTGCTGGGTGGCCTCCTGGCCGGTGTAAATAACGTTCTTGGACTGCTCGAGACCCTCGTAAAAGGTCGGGTAATAGAGCATGCCGTTTTCCTTCTCGAACACGGGCAGGACGGCCTTGCGCGAGGCGGAGGTCCAGCAGCCGAAGACCGAGGCGACCTTGTCGTTGACGAGAAGCTTCTTGGCTTTTTCCGCGAAGGTCGGCCAGTCGCTGGCGCCGTCCTCGACGATCACCTTGATCTTGCGGCCGAGGACGCCGCCCATCGCGTTGATCTGTTCAATGGCCAGTTGCTCGGCCTGGATGGAGCCCGTCTCGCTGATCGCCATCGTGCCCGTGGCGGAGTGAAGCTGCCCGACGGTGACGGTGTCATCGGTGACGGCGAGGCCGGTCGTGTTGACGCGGGACGTCGGCAGGCCGCTGGCCAGGCCGTCGACGGGCGCGCAGAGGAGGCTCAACGCGGTCGCGGCAGCGACGGAGCGGGCGGCCCAGTCGGCCAGCGCCGGGAGGAGAGGGCCGGGCTGGTGCCGGCGGTTGGGGGTGGATTGATCGGGTCGTTCAGGGCCTATCAGTTTCAATTTCAGTTTCAGTTTCATGGAGTGGAGGTTCGGTTCGGGTTTGGCAACGGAGGCTTCAGACCAGCGCGCCGACCGGGCAGATGGCCGCGGGGCGCTGCGGGTCCAAATTGAAAAGGACGCGGTCGCCAGCGGCCGGTCGGACCGGGCGGGCGGCGCGAGGGTTCGGGTCCCGCGTCTTTGGCGGTATGGATGGTCGGGAGGAACGGGCGCGTCGTTGGGCGGAGGTAAAAATATCTTCGCGGAAGATTCGCCGGATGGATTCCGGGCGGATTTGTTGGCGCACGGTTTCGTCGGCGAGCGCGAAAAACGTGTCGTAGACCTGCCGGGCATTCTCCCGGGTTGGCGCGACCGCCGACATCGGCGAGAAGCGAATTTCGTCCGTGGCGCGGGCATTTTTGATCGCGGCCGGGGATCGGATCGGGCTGTCGAGGGCGTGGCGCAGGACGGCGATCGGCAAATCGAGGCGATGGCGCGCCGCCAGGATTCGAGCCAGCTCCTCCCGATTTTCAGGCGTCGAGCAAAATTCCGCGGCTTGGAGAATGGCCGCGAGCAAGCGTTCGTGCGTCTCGGGACTGTCGTCAGCCAGGTCCTGCATCACGACCAGCGCGGTGTCCGCATGATCCACTTTGAGGTCCGCGCCCGTTGCCGTCACGACGCCATCGCCGGCGAGAGCCGCGACGGAGTTCCACGGTTCGGCCACGCAGATGAGGTCGAGATGCCCGGCCTGGAGACAACCGGGCATCAGGTTTGAAGGGACGAAGGCCACGTCGAGATCGACTCCCGCCTGCAATCCTTCGAGGCGAAGCCAGCGATCGAGAATCAGGTGCGGCGCGGAGTACTCCAGCGGGACACCCGCCTTGAAGCGGCGCGCGCGGGCTGGGTGACGGATTTGCGCCGCCAGAGACGCCGCATCCCGCACTCCTGAATGCCAGGCTGCGGTGGATAATGTGATGGCGGTCCCGTGGTGGCCAAAGAGCAGGCCGGTCACGCAAGGGCGCCGAACGCCGCCCAGACCGAAATAGATGGAGAAGAGCAGGCTCGCGTGAGCGACGGCGGCGTCGAGTTCGTCGTGGAGAAGTTTTTCGCGAACGGTGGCCCAGCCCAGTTCGCGCTGCAGGTGGACGTCAAGTCCGTGGGCCTGAAACAAGCCAAGCTCCTGGGCCACGAGAAGCGGAGCGCTGTCCAGCGTCGGCACGAACCCCACCTTCAGACAACCCTCGCCCCGGGGTCGATGGACCCTGGCTCGATTACGAGCGAAACGCATGGCCGGGCTTTAGCAACGGCGATGCCATGCCCCGGCGTGCGTGCGGCGCATTCCCGTGTTGCGGGCGGCGCACCGCGGTCGGCGATCACGAACGGGAACACCCCTTCCTCGGCGGCTCATTCATGGTATCCGTGCAAAGAATGCGATGGTGGGACCCGCTGAGGTGAGTTGAAGTGGGACGGCGATTGTTTGGCGTCCGGCGTTGGCGCGTGGTGTGTCACCTGCTGCTTCAGAACAGCAATCGTTGTGCGATGGCTCCAATTTTTGATCACGATCATCTCCGGTTGTTCATCGTGCTGGCCCGCCTGTTGAACATGCGTCGCGCCAGCAGTGAACTGGGTTTATCCGCGTCGGGAATCTCCCGCGCGCTGGCGGCTTTGGAACGGAGCTGGGCTTGCCGGCTCTTCGAGCGGACGCCACAGCGTCTGGTCCTGACTGCCGCCGGGCGCGAGCTGTTGCCGCTCGCGGAGTCGGCCCTGGACCGGCTGAACCTGCTGCACGGCCAGCTGCAGAATGCGACGGGCGCGGCGTCGGTCGCGCGGCCGTTGCGCATCGGTGTCCCCTCCGCCTTTGCGCGGATCGCCCTGCCGGGAGTGCTGCGTGAGTTCGTGAACAGTTGTCCCGACCGTCCGGTGAGCATCTCCCTGGGGGCCGGGCCGGAAATGGAGGACCGTCTCCGCGAGGCCCAGGTGGACCTCGCGATCGGCCTGCGACCTGCCGGATCGGAAAGCCTCCTTTTTGAGGAGCTGGCCCAGGATGAACTTGTTTTTGTCCTGCACCCGCTGCACCCATGGGCCGTGGAACGTCGGGTGGAACTGACACCTCCCGCTCCGTGCCGGTTGATCCTTCCCGGCGAAGATGATGAGACGCGCGCCTTGATCACCCACTATTTCCGGGAGGAAGGAATCTCGGTCCTTCCGGATATCGAGGTGACCGACGAAGGAGCCATCAAGGAGCTCGTCCGGTTGAATCTCGGCGTGGCTGTGCTCCCGCGTTGGGTGGCCTCTGACGACATTGCCCGTGGCGAGCTGGCCACGCTGCCGGTCGGACGTCGGCGACTGCGGCGACAGTGGGGTCTTCTGCGCCGACGTTCACGGACGCTGGATTTCTCCGAGGATCTCTTTGGCCGAATTTGTGGCGCGGTGCTCCGGGAATGCGTGGACACGAGCGCGGCGTCCTCGCCCCATTCATGATTACGATGCGTTTCGCAGTGGTCCGGACGGCGCGCCGACCGTGACCAGTTCTTTCTGTGTTTCAGGCCGATTCCCAGGGGCGTCCATTCCCGGACGGCAGCGGAATTCTGCGGGCGGCGCATCCGCATGACCTAACAACGTGAGCGATCCGGCGACAACGCGGCTGGCGGAAATCGTTCATCGTGCACATTTTTCGTTTTTGGAGGGCCCGGGCGCTCATCGATTAGCAAAAGCGCCCGGGACGTTGTGGAAACATGCTGGACTGGTGCGGGCTGTGACCCCGGGCCGGAGCGTCGCGTCATGGGGCCTCGAGGACGCGGAAGAACGACATGGGCGGACGTTGGCCGGGGAGGAAGAATTGATTGACCTGGGTGAGGTAGCCGCCCGAGTCCACGCCGTTGGCGGGAATTGGGGACCATGGGCCCGCTGCGCTCGGCGCCGATTCGAGGTAGTAACGTTTGTGCGGGAGCGAGCCCCAGGAAACGAAGGCGCCCGCGCGGAGCGAATAGCCGAGGCCCAGCTTCATCAATGGCGGCGGAGTGCCCCAGCCATAGAGCTGCGCGCGCAGACCGCTTGGGTTGTCGCCGCCGGAGCCGTTGCGCACGATGAACGAGAGAGTGTTCACGCCGGGGCGAAAACCGCCGGTGATGGCCAGGGCTTGCCAGGTGGCAAACGCTTCGCCCGTGAGCACCGCTTCCGGCGCCGTGCGTACGCCGGTGCTGACGCCGTTGAGGCGGACGTCGACGAGCTCGTTGTCGGCGGCGACCCAGCCGTGGATGGCGGCCGTGAGCGGGTCGAGGCCGCGCAGATCGAAGGATGTCGTGTACTCCATGTTGATGTCGGGAGCCGCGTAGGTGTTGTCGGTCACGCTAATCCAGGCCGATCCGCCATTGTCGGCCAGCCACGGTGGGATCGGAAAGCCGCCGGAACCCCGGGCCACCCATGGGAGGGTGCTGATGACGCCGGGATTTTCGTAGTGAGGATCGCCGGCGTTGTCCGGCAACGGCTGGCGGAGGGCGTCCACCCCGGTGCTGAAGAGGCCCGGAATATTGGCGCGATTGACGACGATGGAAAGGTCGCGAATCCAGTGATTGTCATTGGCCCCGCCAGTGCGGGCGCCGAAGATCCATTTCGGTGTGCCGATGACCTGGGGCGTGTACGGCGTTTGCACAAGATTGAAGATGCGGACGCCGCCGTAATCGACGGTGAGGCGGCCGTCCGAGTCGAGCACGATTCGGGTGTCGCGGGCCGCGGCGGTCGGCGTATTGATGCCTGCCGGGCTTTGCGAGGCCTGAAAAGGTTGGCGGGCGATGACTTGACCGAGCCACTTCACTTCAATGGCCGGGCCTTCACCGAAGCCGTTATCCCAGGTGTCAAAGTTTACCGCGAGGCCCTGGTCGAGGCCTTCCTCTCCCGGTTGGCCGTAGTCGGGGTTGGGCAAGACGGTGGCGGCCGGCACGAGATTGAAGCTGAAGCCGTCGGCCGGCAGCGCGCCATTGCCGCAGCAAAGCGAACCGAACAAGGCAGCTTTGAAACGCGCCTCAAATCCCCAGACCGGCTGGCTGCCGCTGAAATTGTCGATGTAGGCGATGCCGTACGCAGTCGTGGGAGTGGTCAACTTCAGCCAGCCGCCATTGACGACCGCGGATCCGAACACCGAAACCCCGGCTGGACGTCCGTAAATAAAGTTTGCATTGAAGCTGGGTCGTCCCGGCGTCGGGCATTCGATGGGAGCGGGCAGGAGCTGCGAAGCCGGCACGATTTCCTTGGGCTGACACGCGCTCTGCCACAAAAGCTTGGCCACGGCGCCACCGCCATTTTCATACATCTCGATCACGATCTCGTGCTCCCGGCCGGCCTGCAGCGGGTAATCGCCGTAATACTCGGTCGGCGGGTGATCGTTCCACGCGTCCATCAGCAGAAACCCGTCGATCCAAACACGGATGCCGTCGTCACTGACCGTGAAGATTCGGTAGTCGCCGGTGTAACGCGGAACGATCTTCCCTGACCAGCGGACGGCAAATGTATCGGGCGCGAGCCCAGGCCCGGGCGACCCCAGCCCCCAGTCAAAATCGACCGGCTCAACGCGGGCCAGCTTGGGCTGGGTGAAGTCCGGGTTGTCATAGTAAACTCCGAGCAGGCCGCTGCCGTGTGGATTAGGGAGCGAAGGGCTGGGCTGTACGTTGACATTGAAGGCGCAGGTTGCGAGCACCTGGCCGTTTTCGATCGCGCGACAATTCACGGTTGTGCTCCCGAGGGCGAACGTGGATCCGGAGCCGGGGACGCAAAGGATGCTCGCGCAACGACGAGGCTGGTCGAGGGCGGGTGAAGGGTAGGTGACCGTGGCGGAGCAAGAGTTGCCCGAGGCGGCGACGGTGAGGTCCGCCGGACAGATCAGCGACGGAGCGGGCGGCGGCGAAGCGAGGCCGTAATGGCGGAGGATGTTGACCCAGGGCAGGACAGGAAACCCGCGGTTGATCCAGGCATTTTGGAAGTCGACCAGCGTGGGGGCATTGGGACCGTCCAGTTCGCGATCCACAATCTGCAAGATCGCCGTGTCGAACCCCTGCAGCTCATCGTGGGATTCGGGCGTGCCGCAGCCCCCCGTGGCGTCAAACAAGTCCCAGAGAATTCCTGCCACGACGTTTTCGACTGCCATTGGGCTGGTGCCGGCCGGGACGTCGGGGCAATCCCACGGCGTGTTCTCCAGCTGGCCGACCGAGAACGTTCCGGCGGCAGGTCCTTGAAAGGTTCCCGTTGGATTGTTTGCCACGACCGCCTGGGCAAAGAAATCCGCGAAGCCCTCCATCCACGCATGCTCCGGCGAATTCACGATCGAGCCGAACAGATCCCGCGCCACACAACCGTCATGGGAAGTTGGGATGGCCGCAAAGTGGCTGATTTGGTGCTCCACAAAGTGACCAAATTCGTGCAGCAATGTGATGTCATCGAAGACGAACTGATTCTGAATTTCGAGCGTGTTATTGACCGGATTATAGAACGTCGTGAAGGCAAAGCCGGGTTGCACGTTTGCCGCGGGCAACGGGTCAGACTCGGAGGGATCGCGTCGGGCTGCGACGTAGTCCCAGCCGCGCCGGACGGCGTCCGCGATGTTCCAATGCTGGGGCGTGAATGAGTCCTGAAAATCGTAAGAGAAATCCACGACATCCGCAGAGCTGCTTACGGTTGGGTTGAATGCGGCGCCGTCTGGTTTGCCGGGCTCTTCCGAAAATGGGCCCGTTGCCGCGAATTGGTTGGGCCACACGGCAACTCCGTAATTCTGTGCAAATACCCGAACGGCGTAGACGACGCCACGGGTTTGGAACGGAAGACTGACGTTGATTCGGCCGTTGCCGTCGGTCGTCGTGTCGAGGTCCTTGGCCCAAGTCCAGATGGGTCCGATGCGAGGACGAAAACTGTGGACCTCGACCTTGCAGAACTGAATCGGACGCAGCTGGGTTCCGCCCGTGACCGGATTGAAGTCCGCGTAGCGGAACGCGCCGGTAATCGTCTCTGCCCACGTCGCGCCATCACTTGCGCAGAGGAAAGCCATTGTTAAGAGGATCAAAAACAGAGAGCCACGTTGGGGTGGCCGCGGCTGTGGGGACTGTAGGTGTGTTGAGTTCATTGATGTGCGTCGTCGTTGTTCGGATCCGGAAAGTCAGCCGGGGAGGCCGCATGGCACGATGTTTCCAAGGCCACGCAGGTTAGTGACGCCTTCCTGTGTGTTCGAGGAGTCGCTGTATCCCGACGGGAAGAGAACGGGACTTGCAGCGTAGATCTTTCAGAGAAACGTTCGCTCGATGAAATCGACGAATATAGAGATACATTAACGTTAATTGTCCGGCGCAATAGCCAAACCCGGGATTTTTGTGGTGGGATTGGAATGGAGAGCCTTCCCGTCTGGCGTTGGCTTTAGTCAGGACGTAGTCCTGTGGGCATGGCCTACCGCGTGCCGCCGAACGGATCTCGTGGTTGGAAGCGAGCGCACGAGGTTGCCACGCGGGTCTGGGAATTGATACGCTGGGTCGAGATGTTCGTTTATCCAAAACAATACGACGTGATCGTGGTGGGAGCGGGCCATGCGGGCGTCGAAGCGGCGTTGGCCGCTTCCAGGATGGGGTGCCAGACGCTCCTGTTAACGATCAACC
>JBGATF010000024.1:0-153285 GCA_044229355.1 Limisphaerales bacterium | reverse complement strand
CTGAACACCTGCCCCGTCGGCGTGGCCACCCAGGACCCCGAGCTGCGCGCGCGGTTCACCGGCAAGCCCGAACATGCGGTCAACTTCATGCGTTTCATCGCGCAGGAAGCCCGCGAGATCATGGCCCAGCTTGGCTTTCGCACGATGAATGAGATGATCGGGCGCACGGACGTGCTGGAAGCCCGCCGGGCCGTCGATCACTGGAAGGCCCGCGGCCTTGATTTCGGAAAAATTCTCTATCAGCCGGAGGCCGGCCCCGAGGTCGGGCGTTATTGTCAGATTCCCCAGGATCACGGGCTCGACAAGGCCCTCGACAACACCACCCTGCTCAAACTGTGCGCCCCGGCGCTTGAGCGGAAGGAAAAGGTCCGCGCGACCCTGCCGATCAAAAACATCAACCGGGTCGTCGGCACCATCCTCGGTGGCGAAGTCACGCGTCTGCACGGGGCCGCCGGCCTGCCCGAGGACACCATTCAGATCCACTTCCAGGGCAGCGCCGGGCAAAGCTTTGGTGCGTTCATGCCCCAGGGCCTCACCTGGATTCTCGAAGGCGACGCCAACGATTACCTCGGCAAGGGCCTGAGCGGCGGAAGGATCATCGTCTACCCGCCGGCGGGGTCCACCTTTGCCCCGCAGGAAAACATCATCACCGGCAACGTCGCGCTCTACGGCGCAACGGGCGGCGAGGCGTTCATCTGCGGCATGGCCGGCGAACGCTTTGCGGTCCGGAACTCCGGTGCGGACGCGGTGGTGGAAGCGGTCGGCGATCATGGCTGTGAGTACATGACCGGCGGCCGGGTGGTCGTGCTCGGCAGCACAGGGCGCAACTTCGCGGCCGGCATGAGCGGCGGGGTCGCCTATGTGCTCGATGAAGCCGGCGACTTCAAGACCCGCTGCAACCCGCAGATGGTCGAGCTGACCACATTCGAGGACGCCGCCGAGGAAGAGGCGGTCCGCCGGCTCATTGAGCGTTACGCGGAAGCGACGAAGTGCCAGCGCGCCTGGAAAATTCTCGCGCTCTGGGACAAGTTCCGCACCCAGTTCGTCAAGGTTCTCCCGCGGGACTACAAGCGCATGTTGAGCTGCATCAAGAAGGCGCACAGCCAGGGATTGACGGGCGATCAGGCGATGCTGGTGGCGTTCGAGGAAAACGCCCGCGACCTGGCCCGCGTCGGCGGCGGCTGAGCCGCCCACTACACGCCCACTTCACGCCTGACACAACGACAGTATCCATCTCCGTATCGACTGAGCCATTGCCATGGGAAAACCGACTGGATTTAAGGAATTCGCCCGCGAGCTGCCTTCCGACCGCCTGCCTAAGGAACGCCTGAAGGACTGGCGCGAGTTTCACGAGCATCTCGACGAAAAGAAGCTGCGCAACCAGGGCGCGCGCTGCATGGATTGCGGCGTGCCGTTCTGCCACACCGGCGCGCTGATCAGCGGCATGGCCAGCGGCTGTCCGATCAACAACCTCATCCCGGAGTGGAATGACCTGATCTACCGCGGCCTGTGGAAGGAGGCGCTCGAACGCCTGCACAAGACCAACAATTTTCCCGAGTTCACCGGCCGCGTCTGCCCGGCGCCCTGCGAGGGCTCCTGCGTCCTCGGCATCCACAGCCCGCCCGTCACGATCAAGAACATCGAGTGCAGCATCGTCGATCACGGCTGGGACGAAGGCTGGATCACACCGGAAGTCCCCGCCAAGCGCACCGGCAAAAAGGTTGCGGTGGTCGGCTCCGGCCCGGCCGGCCTCTGCGCCGCCGCCCAGCTCAATCGCGCCGGCCACACCGTCACCGTCTTCGAACGCGCCGATCGCCCGGGTGGCCTGCTCATGTATGGCATCCCCAACATGAAGCTCGACAAGGAGCACGTCGTCCTCCGCCGGCTCAAGGTGCTCGAGGCGGAAGGCGTCCAGTTCCGCTGCAACACCGAGGTTGGAAAGGACATCTCGTCCCAGCAGCTGCTGAATGACTTCGACGCCATCGTGCTCTGCACCGGCGCCACCAAGCCGCGCGATCTGCCCATCGAAGGCCGCGCGCTCAAGGGAATCCATTTCGCCATGGAGTTCCTCCATCAGAACACCAAGGCCCTGCTCGATGGCGCCAAAAAAGGCAGCCCGATTTCCGCGGCCGGCAAGGACGTGGTGGTCATCGGCGGCGGCGACACCGGCACCGACTGCGTCGGCACCTCGATGCGTCATGGCTGCAAAACGCTGACGCAGGTTGAGATTTTGCCCCAACCGCCGGCCGAGCGAGCCACGGACAACCCCTGGCCCGAGTGGCCCAAGGTGTACAAGATGGACTACGGCCAGGAAGAGGCCGCCGCCATGTTCGGCGCGGATCCGCGCGTTTACCTGACCACCGCCACGAAGTTCGAAGGCGATGCCGATGGCCAGGTCAAGGCCGTCCACCTGGTTAAAATCCAGTGGGAGAAAAACGACAAGGGCCAGTTCGTTCCCAAAAACGTGCCCGGCACCGAGCGGGTCCTGCCCGCGCAGCTCGTGCTCCTCGCGATGGGTTTTCTCGGGCCCGAGCAACCCCTGCTCGAAGCGCTCGGCGTCGAACGCGACCCGCGCTCCAACGTGAAGGCCGATCATGGCCGCTTCCAGACCAGCATCCCCAAGGTGTTTGCGGCCGGCGACTGCCGACGCGGCCAAAGCCTCGTCGTCTGGGCGTTCAATGAAGGACGCGGTGCCGCCCGTGAATGCGACCGCTTCCTGATGGGCGGCACCGACCTGCCCTGACATTTGATTTCGGGTTTTTGATTTTCGATTCGCGACGCCCGAGCCGGGCGCCGGGTTTTCGCCAATCCCCAATCAAGCGTCTCCGCCACCGGGGCGCGTCACTTCAGGCGCACGCGCAGGCGCAGGAAGCCGCTTATTCCGGCCGCGTCGCGACGCACGCGCAAAACCATCGGGTTGTCTGCGAGGACCGATATCCCATTCGTCGACCAGTTTGCGGGCGACAGCGTCGGCGACGTTTCCACCTCGTAGGCCACGTCCTTGGTTCCAGGCGCCTTCGGGATGCTCAGTGTCAACCCGCCGTCTTCAACCTTGCCCAGGACCGGCCTGCTGGACGCCACCTTGGGACTCGTCCCCAGCGCGTACTCCGCCAGGTTGCTCCAGCCGTCCTGGTCGTCGTCCCCTTGCGGATCACCCTCCGCTCCGGAACCGAAGTTTCGCACCCGCCAGACCTGGTAGTTCTCGCGAATCGCCGAATACGGCAGGATCGGTATTTCGTCGCCGGACGGTTCGTCTCCGGTCGGGCTGGCTGTCACCAGCAGGAAGTGTCCGAGCCGGTTAAACCCGGTGGCTGACTCCCAGACTCCGATCAGCGGCTGACCGGCCGCATCCAGAACCTGATCGTTCGCCATCCGGATGGAGAACGCTGGCTGCGCGTAGAGCGCCGGCGCCGGATCGGGAAGACTGAGCAACAGCTCGTACGAACCCGCTGGCAAGTCCGCGGGCAGCACCAGGCGTGTGTCGATCACCCGGTTGGGGCCAGGACCCCAACGACGCGCATCGACGTCCCGAGACAGCTCCCCAAACCACCACCGGCCGGTGAGCCTCTGGCGCAGGATGAGCTCGATGCCCCGCGGGTTGAACGGGGCTGTGTAGCCACTGTTGCGCAGCTCCAGACGCAGCGGCATCACGCGGCCCGCCGCCGCTTCGCTGGGGAACACGCCCGAGATCAATTCGAGCCGGTAGCCCAGTTTTTGTTTGATGCCTTCGGCGCACCCCTGCACCGCCCAATCATCGTTCACGTTCGCGTTGTAGCTTTGATTGAGAAACGAGTAATGGAACAGCGCGAGATCGCTGTCGGCCCGCCCGCCGGATCCAGCGCAATCATCCGCGGGCGCATTTTCCAGGCAGGTCTCGCCGCCCATCGGAGTGACGCGCGTCTCCGCCGCCTGATACGCGCGCAGCAACGCGGTATCGGCCGGCTCAGTCGACTGCTCGTAGTCCGAGAACGTGCCCGCGTCGGTCGCATCGGCAAGAAAGCAATCGTTGTGAAACCCGATCCGGGACGCTGCGCTGCCGTCAAAGCCTGCGGGCTCAGCGCTCGGCGGCGTGCTCAACGGCGCGGCCACCCCGGCAAGGAACTTCTGCCGCTGTTGCGGCACCCGCACCTGGATCATGCGGGTCGACGGCAACGCGTCCAGCAGCGCTTGGATGACCTCCGCGCGGTCCCGCCAGTTCTCCGCCGTGAACAGCTGCCCCGCGGTCGAGAAAACATCCGTGTAGTATCCTTCACCCCACGCGCCGATGAATCCGTGCTGCAACACGGCAACGACATCGGCGTTGCGGCGCAGCAGCGGCGTCAGCTGGGCGATGTGCTGCAGGATCTGCGCCTTGGAAGGCTCCGGAAACGGACGGTCCGGCCGGTCGAAATAAGCGAAGCGCAGAATCGCCTTGTCTCCCTGGTTCCGGATGGATGTGAGATCACTTTCGATGGTGGCCAAAAAATTTGAGCTGATTGGCGCTTGGGCAAACGTATCGAGGTAGATGACACGGAGCACGAGGGACACGTGAGCCACGTAGGCGCCGTTGGGATCGCGGGAACCATTCAGCCGCAGCAGCGCCAGATTATTGGGCACGGGGGACGGGGCGCTGGCCCGCGTTTCGGTGTGCAGATAAAAGCCGCGTTCCGGGTTGGCGAAGTCGTCCGTCGCCACGCTGAAGAAGTTCGTGACCAGGGTCGCCGCGTTGCTCGGCGTCACCATGCCGACTGCGGTCAGCAACAGCAGCGAGATCAACGCCCGGCCGGGAAACAATCGGGTGGCCAGCATAGGATTCCCATGAATCAAGCCGCACCGTAAACGACCGGCGGCGCCTTGGCCAGAGATCTCTCCGCGCCGGACTAAAGATTGAGCCGGACGGCAT
The DNA here is from genome assembly GCA_044229355.1 of Limisphaerales bacterium. Taxonomy (GTDB): domain Bacteria; phylum Verrucomicrobiota; class Verrucomicrobiia; order Limisphaerales; family JADJPG01; genus JBGARF01. The sequence continues at coordinate 148,403 of JBGATF010000024.1, read as the reverse complement.
CGTGCCCAGCGGCGTTCGCGCGCAGGCTTCAGGGGCCGGCGGCCCGAAAGTACCGCGCCGAGTCAGTCGGGCCACCGGGCGGAAGGAATTCGAACAGACCGCTCGGTTCGACGGTGTGGGTGGACCACGGCTGCCACGTCTCCAGATTCGTCGAGGCAAAGACGTGATACGTCAAACCGGGCTGCCCGGCGAACACGCCCCGGATGGCGTGACTGCCGATGCGTTCGATCACGAGTGCGTTCGAGCGGTAGGAGGTGAAGTCGACTCCCGGCAGATCCGCGGTGATTGAAACCACGCGATTGCTGGGAATGGAGATGATGTCCGGAGTTTGCGGCGCAACGACGTACTCGGCTGCGGCAAGGTCGCCGAGGGCGTAGAAGCCGGCGTTATCCGACGTTGCCACGCTCGCGCCCGGGCTGGCGCCGACGTTGATGCCGGAGGCAGGCATGTATCCGCGCACGGCGCCGAGGACGAAATACGGCGCGCACGACTCAAAGGCTCCGCTATCGGATGCTGGGCCGAACGGACGGCTTCGGCCGCGCTGGTCCGTGAACGGCAGAGGTGCGCTGGCATCGTCCACCGCCACGGCGGCATCGATGGCGGGGCTGCCGGCGAGCAGCGGCAAACTGGGGCTTGAACCGCCATAGGTCCACAACGGGCCGAGGCGTGGATCGGTATTGATGAAGCTGAGCGGCGGGACGAGCGGACAGCTCAAATCGGACGAGAGATTTCCTCCTCGATCCGTGAGATTGGTCCCAAACCAATTGCTGCCGGCCAGGCTGTTGGCCAGGATCGAATTCTGCAGGACGACGGCTCCCTGGGCCGAAGCGATGGCTCCGCCCACGGTGGCCGTGTTTCCGGCAATGGTCACGTGCGTCAACTGGAGAACGCCCTCGGAAACGTTGTAGAAACCGCCGCCCTCGGAAACGCCGCGATTGAAGTGCGCCGATTCGCCACCCCGGGCGGTGTTGTCGGTGAGCGTGCAGTTGAACGCAGTCAGCAGGCGACCATTATAGACCGCTCCACCGTGGGCCGATCCAGCGACGCCCGGACTGTCCCCACCACGGGCCGTATTGCCGACGAAGGCGCAGTGACTCATCCATGCCGGGCTCCCGCCTATGGCGACAGCGCCCCCAAGACCGCGCCCGCCGGGAAAACTGCCGTCGCCCGAACCCGCCCCGCCCCGCGCCGAGTTGCCGGTCAGGGTTGTGCCGACGGCTTCGAAATCGCCCTGCTCCTGGCAAATCGCCCCGCCCCTGGCATCCTGGTGAGAACCGGCCAGGCAACTGTTCAGCGCGAACTCGTCCCTCCGGGAAGTGGTGGAGCCGGTGCTGAAGATGGCCCCGCCGTCGGCCCGGCTGCCAAAGCCCGTCATCGCCCGGTTTTGCCGGAAAACATTCCCGGACAGATGGACCGTTCCCTGGCGGTTGGCGAGGGCACCCCCCTGCGCCTCGCCGGTTGGCGAGCGGCCGCCGCTCAGGCCACCGCGAGCCAAATTGAGTTCAAAGATGCAGTTGGTCAGAGCCAGAATTCCATCCTGACTATAAATGGCCCCGCCCCGCCCGGGACCACCCGATCCGCCCGCGATGAAGCCGTTGGTGCCAGGCCCTCCCCGTCCACCTGAGGCCTGATGGCCGGTGAAACGACACGCTACGGCTTCCAGGCGGCCCCGATTGAACACCGCCCCGCCTTCTCCGGCACCGCCAGGTTGGAGCGGGTGACCGTTGGTCCCCGTGGCCGCTCCGTCCGCCAACACGAGCCCATGCAGACCGAGGAACGCGTTCGACTCCACCACAAACAGCCGCACCGCATTGCTTCCAGTTAACGTGACATGATGCCCGCGGGCATCCAGCCGGGTGCGTCCGGAGATCGTGAGAACTTCGCCCAGCCGAATGACGCCATCACAGTCGAATCCGATGGACGTCTGGCCAGCAGCAATGGCGGATCGCAGGCTCACTTCATCACAGTTCGTCAGCAAGTACGGAGGGTCGCCATCGATGACCACGCCCGAGGCGCGTGGCGCAGCGATAACCATCGCCAGAAGCAGAGCGGCCATCGACCTGCCACGAAACCCAAGTCGAGTGTGCATGTTCAGTTTGGATTGAAGCCTTCTTTCGGGGTTGCGGGGGAACCCTAACAGCAGAGCGGCCCGTCGACAAATAGTATGATCCCGCTCTGCAGTTCTTTTCCGGTCCTGCTCCAGCCGGGCCAAACCGGCCACGCCTCCATATGTTTTTAGGCTGGCGTTCGGGTTGTTCCCCGGCACAGTGGCGTCACCTGTGACCGGCCCGGATGCCTGTCTCCTTCCGGGCCGTTCCACGGTGTGTCCTGATTCGGTTCGTCTCCGAGTGCCATCAGAATTCGCATTATGAAAACCCGCTCCCGCTCCTTCTGCCGCCGCAGTCTGCTCGCATTGGCCCTGGCCGGCCTGGTTCTCCCGGCGCCTGCCGGCACCTACAAACACATCACCATCGACGGCTCGTTCAGCGACTGGGCCGGCGTGCCCCTGGCCTATCGTGATTCCGCGGGAACTCCCACCGGCGCGGACTTTGCCGAGGTCCGCGTGGCCAACGATGAGCTGTATCTTTACCTCCGCTTCAGCCTGCACACGCCCAACTCGCCGTTCACGTCGCACAACAACATCTTCATCGACACAGACAACAGCCCGGCCACGGGCTTCCATCCCCTGGGCCTGGCCTACGGATCGGAGGTGTTGATTCAAAGTGGAGTCGGATATCAGGAGAAGGGCGGCGGATTCAACGAAGGCGCCGTCAACGGACTGGAGTGGTCAGCCACCCCAACGGAGAACGCCACGGACTTCGAAATCCGCATCGCCCGCGCGGCCACGTACGCCGCCGACAACCAGCCCGTGTTCACCGGCGACACGATCGCGTTGCTCCTCGAAGCGGAAAATTCCAGCTTCGTCGCCGTCGATCTCGCGCCCGACGCCGGCGATCGCCTGGAATACACGTTTGCCTCTGCGCCCGAGCCCTTCGTCGGCCGGGTGCAACTCGTCTCCCTGACGACGAGTCCATGGCAGGTCAACGCCAGCGGCACCGACCTCGGCGCGGCGTGGAGCGAGCCCGCATCCGACGACACCGGCAACGGATGGACCACCGGCTCCGGGCTGTTCGGCTACAGCGCAACGCCCGGCGTTTACCCGGCGGCCATCGCCACCTCGCTGCCACCCGGGCGCCCCACCGCCTACTTCCGAACCCGATTCAACTGGGCCAACGATCCCGCCGGTGTCGTTCTCGTGGCTTCCAATTATTTGAGCGATGGCGCCGTCGTCTACTTGAATGGCATTGAAGCCAAGCGCCTCCGCCTTCCCGCCGGGCCGGTCGGCTTCAATACTCCGGCCACCGGCGGACCCCCCACGCCGGGCGCGGTTGAACTTTTCGGTCTGCCGGCATCCTCGCTCGTCGTCGGCGAGAATGTGCTGGCCGTGGAACTTCACCAGACGGCCGGCGACACGACGGATTTCGTGCTCGGGCTTTCCCTGACCGCCGCGTCCCAGTTTCCGGTGATCTTCACGGACCCAGCGCAGCCCGCCGATCGCTCGATCGTCGCCGGACAATCCACGACCTTCGCTGCTGAGTTCGTCGGGTCGAGCCCGCTGACCTTCCAGTGGACCAAAGACGGACAACCCATCGACGGCGCCAATGCCGCCACCCTGACGATCAACCCGGTCCTCGCCGCCGACCAAGGGTCGTATCAGCTCAAAATCAGCAACCCGCTTTCACCGAACGTGACCAGCCGCGCCGCCGTCCTTTCCGTGCTGGCCACGCCGGTCACCATCGCCGACGCCACGCAACCCGCCGATCAAACGGTCAGCGAGGGAGCATCCGCGACGTTTTCGGTCAGCGCCTCCGGCTCGGCCCCGCTGACTTATCAATGGTTTCACGGAACGACCCCCATCCCGGACGCGACGAATGCAACATTTGTAATCGCGGCGGCACGGGCCGCCGATGCGGGCGACTACCACGCGGTCGTGAGCAATCCCCTGCCCTCTTCCGCCACCAGCCGCACGGCCCGCCTCACCGTGACCATCGATCGAACCCCGCCGGTAATTACCCGGGTCGAAGCCGCCGCCACCCACATCGCCGTGACTTTTTCCGAACCGGTGGACGCGACCTCCGCGGCTCAGACGGATAATTATCACCTCGGCGGCGGCCTCCAGGTCGTCAGCGCCGCGCCGAATTCTGAGAACCCGGCGGAAGTCATCCTGACCACCACCGCCCAAACCTTTGGCGTCCGCCAATGCCTGACCGTCAGCGGCGTGAGCGATCTTTTTAACAACCCCATCGTTGCCGGCACCACCGTGGCGTTTGTCTCCACGATTGCGATTGATGGATCGTTCGACGATTGGGCCGCCGTCCCGCTGGCCTACGCCGACGCGGTCGACTCCACGACGGCCAGCGACTACCAAAGCATCTTCATCACGAACGACGCCCGTTACATCTTCATCCGGGTGCAGCTGCATGCGCCCAGCGATCTCGCCATTTTTTACAACAACATCTTCGTCGATGGCGACAACAGCAGCAGCGGATACCCCTTCCGTATCGGATCCGAAATGCTGATCCAAGGTGGCGCCGGCTATCAGCAGAAGAACGGCACGTTTAACGAAGGCGCCATCAACGGACTCGACTGGGCGATCCAGCCGGGCGGGGTCGGCGCCGATTTCGAGTTTCGCATCTCCCGCAACGCCACTTACGCCAGCGACGGCCTGCCGGTTTTCACCGCGCCCGCCATCGGATTGGTCTTTGACGCGGAAAACACCAGCTTCCAAACCGTGGACACCGCGCCCGACTCCGGCGGGCTTCTTTACACCCTCTCCGATGTGCCCGGCGAAACCCTGGGGCGCCTGCAAATGGCCAAAGACGCGTTTGGCGAAGTCACCGTGCGCTGGTCCGGAGCCGGCATCCTGCAGTCCCGGGCATCGCTTACCGAAGGCCAGTGGACGAATGTCGACCCGACCGATCCCAATGCGTATTTCGTGGGCACGCCGACGGGTCAGGCGTTCTTCCGCCTGGTTCTCGACTGCCCTTGAAGCCCGCGTTGACGCCACCACTGCGTTGCGGCTCAATGCGTGCAGTGAAAATTTCATCGTTCCCCGCCCTCGCTGCGCGCACGGTCGGCTGTCTGCTCCTGGCGACGATCGTCAGCTCAGCTGGAGCTGAGCCCAGTCGAGGAACCCAGCGGATGGCGGAGAGATTGCAGGCCTGGGAGCGAACCAACGGACTAAGCGCCCCCTATCGCAACGAGAACGGAGCCCGAGAGCTTGAGAGGCAATTGGAGTCCAAGCCTCCGCTCGCTCCCCAGACCGAAGTGGCCGTGCGGCTGGCTCTGGGAAACGAATATCTGAACATCGGCGACCCGGACCGATGTCTCGATTGCGTCACCAACCTCCTGACCGTAGCCGCGCGGCGAGGCATCCCAATCAGCCCCAAGAGCCGTCGCGACGTCCGCCTGCTCGAAGGTCTCGCCTACCTCCGCCGCGGCGAGCTGGACAATTGTATCGGGCACCACAATCCGGATTCGTGTCTGTTCCCGATCTCCGGCGGCGGCCAGCACTCCCAACGTCGCGGAGCGGAGCAGGCCTTCAAAGTGTTTCTCGACCTGGCCCGCCAGCGCCCCAACGATTATGGCGCGCGCTGGTTGCTCAACGTGTCCGCGATGACCCTCGGTCGGTATCCCTGGGACGTTCCGGCCGAGCATCTCATCCCCGATTCCGTTTTTCGCTCCGAGGCCGACCTGCCGCGGTTTCCCGAATTGGCCACCCGGCTCGGTTTGGTCGGTCCGGATCGAAACGGGCTCGCCGGCGGCGTCGTGGCCGACGACTTCGACAACGACGGGTGGACCGACCTGTTTTTGACCGACTCAGCTCCGCCGACCCAAAGCCACCTTTACCGAAATCGGGGCGACGGCCGGTTTGAGGACGTCACCGTCCAGGCCGGTCTGGTCGGGGAAACTGGCGGCCTGAACGTGGTGCAGACGGATTATGACAATGATGGCTGGCTCGACCTTTTTATCGTGCGGGGCGCGTGGATGCGCGAACTCGGCCGCATGCCCAACTCCCTGCTTCGCAACAACGGCGATGGAACATTTTCCGATGTCACGGAGGCCGCCGGGTTGCTGACGTTTTTTCCAGCCCTTTCCGTGGCCTGGTTTGACGCCAACAATGACGGCTGGCTGGATGTGTTCATCGGCGGCGAATCCCTGCCTAACAGCCCGCCGCATCCCTGCGCACTGTTCATCAACAATCACGACGGCACCTTCACCGATCAGGCCGGGGCTGCCGGCGTGAACATGGTCGCCTTCGTCCGCGGCGTCACCGCCGGCGACTTCGACAACGACGGCTGGCCGGACCTCTACGTCTCGTGTCTGGATGAGGCCAACCGATTGTTCCACAACCGGGGAGCCCGCGGCACGAACAGTCCCGCCCGCGTCCAGTTCGAGGAGGTGGCAGCTGCGGCCGGGGTCACCGAGCCCAAAATCAGTTTCCCGACGTGGTTCTGGGACTACGACAATGACGGCTGGCTCGATCTCTTCGTCTCGGGTTACGGGACGGATGGGCAATCCTACTTCGACGCGAATGTCGGGCACGTGACCCTCGGCGAAATCGTCGCCATGATGCTCGGTCAACCGTCCCACGCGGAAACGCCGCGGCTGTTCCAGAACACCCGCGACGGTCGCTTTCGCGATGTCACCGGACCCGCCCACCTGCGGCGCCCGCTCCTGACGATGGGGGCCAACTTTGGCGATCTCGACAATGATGGTTACCTCGACTTTTACGCTGGAACCGGCACGCCATACTTCGGGTCGCTGTTGCCCAATCAAATGTTCCGCAACGATGCCGGGCGCGCGTTTCAGGATGTAACCACCGCCGGGGGCTTTGGCCATCTGCAAAAGGGGCACGGCATCGCCTTTGCCGATCTCAATGGTGACGGGCACCAGGAGGTCATCGCCAACATGGGCGGCGCTTACGCCGGCGACACGTTCTACGACGCCGTCTTCGCCAACCCGGGCAACGCCCATCACTGGCTCAAGCTGAAACTCGCCGGCACCAGGTCAAACCGCTCCGCCATCGGAGCCCGCATCAAAGTCGTCGTGCGCGACAACGCCGCCGGGCGTCCGCGCGAAATCCATCGCATGGTTTGTTCCGGCGGCAGCTTCGGCGCCTCGCCGCTCACCCAGGAAATCGGCCTGGGCGCTGCGAGCGGGATCGAACAGGTCGAAGTGTGGTGGCCGACCTCCGGCCTGACGAATCGCTACACCAGGCTCGAACTGGATCACGCGTATCAATTGACCGAAGGCAGCGACACCGCCAACGCCCGCGCCACCCGCCAGTTCCCCTGGCCGCGATGATCGCGCAACACCTGGCTTTTGCTTTCACACCCAGAACTTATCCCGGCTTCGACGAGTCGGCTCATCGCGTCGGCGACGCCGAAACCAGTCCGCTTCCCCCCGTCCGCTCATCGGGCGGCGGGACGCCGCTACGTAGCGCACGCGTCCTCGCGTGCAAGTTACGACGCATCCCGGCGTCGCCGTATCCAGTCCGCTTCTCTCGTCCGCTCATCGGGCGGCGGGACGCCGCCACGTAGCGCACGCGTCCTCGCGTGCAAGTTACGACGCCTCCCGGCGTCGCCGTATCCAGTCCGCTTCCCCCGTCCGCTCATCGGGCGGCGGGACGCCGCTACGTAACGCACGCGTCCTCGCGTGCAAGTTACGACGCCTCCTGGCGTCGCCGTATCCAGTCCGCTTCCCTCGTCCGCCCACCGGGCGGCGGGACGCCGCCACGTAGCGCACGCGTCCTCGCGTGCAAGTTACGACGCCTCCCGGCGTCGCCGTCTCCAGTCCGCTTCCCTCGTCCGCTCATCGGGCGGCGAGACGCCGCTACGTAGCGCACGCGTCCTCGCGTGCAAGTTACGACGCCTCCCGGCGTCGCCGTATCCAGTCCGCTTCCCTCGTCCGCTCACCGGGCGGCGAGACGCCGCCTCACTTGCACGCCAGAGGCGTGCGCTACGTCGCGCACGCGTCCTCGCGTGCAAGTTACGACGCCTCCTGGCGTCGCCGTATCCAGTCCGCTTCTCTCGTCCGCTCATCGGGCGGCGAGACGCCGCTACGTCGCGCACGCGTCCTCGCGGGCAAGTTACGACGCCTCCCGGCGTCGCCGTATCCAGTCCGCTACCCTCATCCGCTCACAGGGCGGCGAGACGCCGCCTCACTTGCACGCCAGAGGCGTGCGCTACGTAGCGCACGCGTCCTCGCGGGCAAGTTACGACGCCTCCTGGCGTCGCCGTATCCAGTCCGCTTCCCCCGTCCGCCTATCGGCCGGCGGGGACGCCGCCTCACCTGCACGCCGGAGGCGTGCGCTACGTTGCGCCGGTCAACTTTCAGCCTTTCCACCTGTCGAGCCGGCTGGTTATCTCGACGCCTATGCACCGCCCGCCAAAGCTTTCGAGGTTCCGCCCATTGGCTCTCCTCCATCTGCTGCTGGCCCCGCTGGCCGCCAGCGCCGACGATTGGCCACAGTGGCTGGGCCCGCAGCGCGACGGGATCTGGCGCGAAACTGGCCTCGTCGAAAATCTTCCCGCCGGCGGATTGACGTATCAGTGGCGAACGTCGATCGGAGGCGGCTACGCGGGGCCGGCGGTCGCCGGCGGACGTGTGTTCGTCCTGGACTGGCAACGGGCCGCTGGAACCGCGGCGCCCACCAACGCGTTTTCCCGAGGCGAAATCCCCGGACGGGAACGCGTCCTCGCCCTGGATGCAGCGAGTGGACGGATCGTTTGGGAACACCCTTACGATTGCCGCTACACCGTGAGCTACGCGGCCGGCCCGCGTGCAACGCCAACGATCGCCGACGGCAAGGTTTACACCCTCGGCGCTGAAGGCGATCTCCGATGCCTCGAGGCCACGGCCGGCCGCTTGATCTGGTCCAAACGATTCGGCACGGAATTTGGAGTGAAGACACCGGTCTGGGGCTTTGCGGGTCATCCCCTGGTGGACGGTCAGAAGCTCATCTGTCTCGCGGGCGGACCGGGCAGCGTGGCCGTGGCCTTCGACAAGGAGACAGGGCGGGTGCTCTGGCGCGCGCTCACCGCCGCCGAGCCGGGCTATGCGCCGCCGATGATCCACGAATTCGGCGGCCGTCGGCAACTCATCCTCTGGCACCCGGAAGCCGTCAATGCCCTCGACCCGGAGTCGGGTGCGGTGCTTTGGACGCACGCGCTGAAGCCGTCCATCCGCTCGGGCATGTCCATTCCCACGCCGCTGAAGATTGGCGACCAGTTGTTTCTTACCTCCTTTTACAATGGCTCGCTGCTCCTGAAGGTGTCCGCCACCAACGCGACACCGGTCTGGCAAAGCCGCAAAGTCAGCGAGCGCGACACCGACGGATTGCACAGCGTCATGGCGACTCCCTTGATCCGGGGCGGCTACATCTACAGCCCATGCAGCTACGGACAATTCCGCTGCCTCGAGCTGCAAACCGGCGAGCGGCGCTGGGAAACCTTCGCTCCGACGAGTGGCAAATCCGCCCGCTGGGGCCACGCGTTTGTCATTCAACAGGGGCCGCGGGCCATCCTGTTCAGCGAACAGGGCGATCTGATCTTCGCCCGGCTGTCGCCCGAGAAATACGAGGAAACCAGCCGGGCCCATCTCCTCGACCCGGACAACCATGACCCCGGACGCCCGGTCGTCTGGTCTCACCCGGCCTTCGCCAACCGTCGTATCTACGCGCGCAATGATCACGAGATCGTCTGCGTCTCCCTGGCCGCGAACAACCCTTAGCCGGAACGGGCTGCAGATTTTATAATTCCGCTCCGGACTGGAGCATCGGCCTCGGGGCCTTTCCCTCTCCCACCCCGCCCGCACCGCAAAAATCGGCGCGTGAATGGGGACGGTGATGTGATCGGCGGGAACTGCACCCGTCACCCTGGCGCGTTCCCGCCCGGCTGCAGAGAAACGCGGCCGCCCGTCGTGAGCGAAAGCATTTTCTGACCGAACCCGTCGCCTGCCCCGGTGTGGATGCCGATCCGACTTGATCCATGTCAAGGTTTCGGTTCCTGCCAAATCGTCCACCGTGACCAGTTACCGTAACCGCGCACGTTGGCATTCGGCGCTGAGGCTTATTCGGTTCGAACCGGTCGCCGTCGCTTTCGTCGTCGTGCGCCATCGCCCTCGCTTATGCGCACTCGCTCGTTGGGAATTCCCGGGTTGAACGCCTCCGCCGTCGACGGGGGCGGCCGGCGGCGGGGCGGCGGCTGGAGGAGGGAGCTGAACTCGAACGAGAGCGGATCGATTCGCTGCGTTCACGGGGCGCGGAATTCCGGCATCCATCGCGTCGACACGGCTTCAGCCCACGATTGGGGCCGAATGAAGTGTGTCCTCGCCATGCTGTTCGCGGCCACGCTGGCGGGCCACGGACGGGGAGCGCCCGCGGCCATCGACGCAGCCGGCCCGAACGTCGTGACGTTTGCGCCGCAGCCCACGAAGTTCGTGCGCTTCGTCATTGAGGAGTCAGCCGGCGGTGAGCCATGCCTGGACGAGCTCGAGGTCTACGGAGTCGATCCGGAAACTAATCTCGCGCGCGCCGGGGCCGGGGCCAAAGCGACGGCGTCTTCGTGCCTGTCGGGCTACCCTTATCATCAGGTGGCCCACCTGAACGATGGGCGGTATGGCAATGCGCACAGCTGGATCGCTGCGGGCGGAGGCGTCGAGTGGGCGCAAGTGGAGCTGCCCGCACGGGCGACCGTTTCGAGGGTTGTCTTTTCGCGCGATCGCGACGGGCAATACCGGGACCGTGTCCCTGTGGCGTTCGCCGTGCAATTGTCACAGGACGGACAGCAATGGATCACCGTGAGCCGGACGGGCGCAACCCCGGCTCCGGCGCTGAACGCGACCTGGGCCGAGCGCCTGAGATTCGCCTTTCTTTCCGAACAGCAGTCCTGGGGAAAAATTGAGGCGGCGGATCCCGTCACGCGCGTGCGGCGGCAGTTCGAAGACATGATCGCGCGGTTCGCGGCACGCGGCCTGGATGTTGCCCGGGAGCGATTGGAGCTGACCCGGATGCGAACTCACCTCGAGCCGGGCGGGGCCGCGGGACCGGCACGTCCGGGGGCGGCGGATCCCGAGGCGGCCTATCTCGAAGCCCGCCTGGCCAAGCGGCGCCTCATGTTGCGGGACCCGGAGCTCGCGCCGCTGGCCCGGATTCTGTTCGTGGCCCGCCAGCCGTACGAGCCGTCCCACAATTACAGCGACATCCTCGATGCGAAATGGCGCCCGGGCGGCGGGGTTCGGGTTCTCGAGATTCCCAGCGGCGACGGCCGCCTGGAGCCCGCGTCCGCCACCCTCACCCGGCTTGTGGACACGCCGGACGGCGTGGCACGCGATGCGATGGCCAGCTTTGATGCGCGCACCATCTACTTTGCGCAACGCACGTCGCCAGGCGGCTATTTCCATCTGTTCTCGGTGGGCGCAGCCGGTGGAACCCCGCGGCAGCTGACCGACGGCCCGTTTCACGATTTTTATCCCTGCCCACTGCCCGACGGGGGGCTCGCCTTCGTCTCGACCCGGTGCAAGGCACGTTTCCTCTGCTGGCGGCCGCAGGCCTTCGTGCTGTTTCGAATGGAGGCCGACGGTGGCGGCATTCGCCCGCTGTCGTACGCGAACCTGAGCGAGTGGGCACCCTCGGTGATGCGCGACGGGCGCATCCTCTGGACGCGCTCGGAGTATCTGGACAAAGGGGCGGACTTCGGCCACACGCTGTGGGCAATTCGTCCGGATGGCACGCATCCCGAGCTCATCTTCGGCAACAACACCCGCTACTGCTACATGAACGGGCGCGAAGTGCCAGGCACCGACGAACTCTGCGCGACCTTGATCTCGCACGGCGGCGATCTCAATGGCCCGATCGCGCTGATTTCTCCGGGGCAGGGCCGTTTCAATCCCGGGGCGGTCACGAACATCACGCCGGATTCGCGCCCCCATTTCAATATGGACTGGGCGCGCCAGCAGTGCTTTCGCGATCCGGTCCCGGTGGCCCGGGATTACTACCTGGTGAGCCACGCACCTCAGCGCCACTTTGGTCTCTACGTCATCGACCGATGGGGCAACCGCGAACTGCTGCACTTCGATCCGGCAATCAGCAGCATGTGCCCGTCGCCGTTGCGAACGGCAACGCCCCCGCCTCAGCTCGCTTCGCGGCTGCCGCCGGAGCCGACCACCGACGACGGCGAGTTCATCATCGAAGATGTCTACGCCGGTCTTGGACCCGACGTGGAGCGCGGCCGGGCGCGATACCTGCGCGTCTGTCAGGAAGTCCGAGCCGATCTGGAGCAACTGCCGGGTGGCGATTACCGCCAGGATCACCCGCCGTTCGAGCGCTTTTACGCCTCGCCGACCGATTTGGTGCGCGGCCCGTCCGGGTGGCCTACCTACGTGGCCAAGGCGGCGCTCGGCCTGATCCCGGTCGAACCCGACGGCTCGGCCCGCTTTTTCGCACCCGCGGGAAAGGTGCTCTACTTTCAACTCCTCGACGACCAGCTCAACGAGATCCAACGGATGCGCAGCGTCGTGCAACTGCAGCCGGGAGAACAGCGCAGCTGCCTCGGGTGCCACGAGCCGCGCAACGTCACGAGCACCGGCCGATCCACGTTGGCGTTGCAACGGCCTCCGCATCGGCTCGAACCGCCGCCCTGGGGCGCCGGGCCTTTCGCCTATGAAAATGTCGTCCAGCCGGTCTGGAACACTCACTGCATCCGCTGCCATGACGCGCACGATGCCCGCAACCTGGATCTGACCGGCACGCTCGACCCGCACCACGTGCCCGCCTCCTACCGCACGCTCATCAGCGGTGGCTGGGTGCATTACTTCGACATGCAATGGAGCCTGCCCCATCAGCTGGCCAGCCCATTGAGTTTCGGTACATTGAAAAGTCGCCTGTGGCACGTGCTCGCAGCCGGTGCAGGCCATCACGGCATCACCCTCAACCGCGACGAGATGCACGCCGTCAAGTGCTGGATCGACCTGAATTGCCCGCTCTGGCCGGACTACACCCAGCGCGACCTTCGCCCGACGCTGACCGCTTCGCCGGCCTCCCGACCGTGATTCTTTTTCGCCAACGGCCCACGGCCCGTTACTCGCCCTGTGACCACCTCAACGCACGCCACAAAATCCCGTGATGCCCGGCGCACGCCGCGCGTTCCTCCGCCCCGCCCCATCCATCAACCGAGCAGGGCGCGAATCGGACGTTGCGCCCTCGCCATCGTCGCCCTTGGCCTCGCCGTGCCCGAACCGGCCGCCGGCCAGGTTGCCACAGCCGGTGCCAAGCCCGTCGACTCGGCGCAGGGTGGCGTCCCTGTCACTCCACCCGCCGCGTCCGAACCAAAAGTCGATCCGGCGGCCCTGCGTCTCGCCATTGAGGATCTCATCGCCACGTACGGCGGGAAGTATCCGGACGGTCGCGAGTATCTGCGCCGCTTGGACGCCCTGGAGCGCGACGGAGTCTCCGGCGGACCTGACCCGGCGAAGGATTCGCGGCGCCCGCGGACCGACAGCGGTCCGCCGGGGCTTCCGGCCGGGCGGATGACGGAGCCGGAGCCTGGGCGATCGGCGGCTCTGGCGGCGCTGGCGCGGGAGGCGCTCCTGGCCAATCCGCTGCTGGACTTCGATCGCATTCTGCTCGTGCACCGCCGGACCCGCGCGCCGGCGCGGCGCGCGGAAGGTCGTTCGCTTGGCGCGGGTACGTCCAACTGGTCCACAAGCGACACTCTTCCGCGGCAAAGGGAATTCGACGACACGCTGGCCATTCTTTCCGGACTTCGCTCCGAGGTGAAACTGACCGCGCTGTTCCGTCCGGCCGAAGGCCAAACCATTATTGACCCAGTGCTGCACTTCGACGCCGACCGCATCCTTTTCGCGATGAATGGAGCGACGGAAAAAAACTGGCGCCTGTGGGAGCTGCGTATCGGAGAGGCCGCGCCGCGCCAGGTCTCGCCGGATCACGGGACCGATGTCGCCCATTTCGATCCCTGTTATCTGCCCGATGGGCGGGTGATTTTTGCCTCCACGGCGGCCTACCAGGGACTGCCCTGCCTGTTTGGGAGCGACGCCATGACCTGCCTCTACGGATTTGATCCGCGCACGGGGCAAGTTCGCCAGCTGACCTTTGAACAGGATAGCGACTGGGGCCCGACGCTCCTGCCGAACGGGCGCGTGCTCTACCTGCGCTGGGAATACGCCGACCAATCTCACGCGAACTCGCGAATCCTGTTTCACATGAATCCCGACGGCACGGACCAGCGCGAGTTTCGGGGCAGCGGCTCGTGGTTTCCCGGTTCCTTCTTCTACGCCAAAGCCATCCCCGGCGAGCCCCATCAAGTCATCGGCATCGCCAGCGGCCACCACGGCACAGCGCGCTCGGGCCGATTGCTGGTGCTCGACCCCAGCCGGGGCCGACGCGACGCCGAGGGCGTCGTGCAGGAGATCCCGGGCCGGGGCAAGGTGGTCGAACCCCTCGTCCGTGATCGATTGGTTGACGGCGTCTGGCCGCAGTTTCTCATGCCGGCGCCCCTGAGCGCCAAGTATCACCTCGTTTCCGCCAAGCTCACCCCCAACTCACTCTGGGGCCTCTATCTGGTGGACGCCTTCGACAACATCGTTCTGATCCACGAAGTCGAAGGCGCCGCGTTGCTCTGGCCCACCCCGGTGCAGACCCGCCCGCGGCCGCCGGTCATCCAGGACCGCAGCAGGCCGGATACGGATAAATGCTCGGTCTTCATTGTCGACGTCAACGAAGGTCCCGGACTGCGGAACATACCTCGCGGCGCGGTGAAACGCCTTCGGGTCATTGAGTATTACTTTGCCAAGCGGGGCATGGGCGGTCTCTACGGCACGCTGGGGGCCGACGGCCCTTGGGATGTCAAACGGATCCTGGGAACCGTGCCCGTGGAACCGGACGGATCCGCCAATTTCACCATGCCCGCGAACACGCCGGTCTGCGTGCAACCGCTCGACGCGCAGGGCCAGGCGCTGCAGTTGGAACGGAGCTGGTTCGTCGGATTGCCGGGCGAGCGCGTGACGTGCATCGGCTGCCACGAGAGCCAGGACGTGGCGGCGGTGAGCCGCCCGAGCGCCGCGCTGCAGCGGGCACCGTCCACCATCGACGAGTGGCACGGGCCCGCCCGCGGGTTCAGCTTTGCCCGCGAAGTGCAGCCGTTGCTGGACCGCCACTGCCTGCGCTGCCACGACGGATCGGCGCACGGCACTCCGCCCTCGTTGCGCGGCGGAGTGCTCCTGACGAACTGGAGCACGCAGCTTTCCGGCCACTGGCCCGGCGGCGGAAAGTTCACCACGAGCTACTGGGAGCTCCAGCGGTTCGTCCGGCGGCCGGGCATCGAGGGCGACCGGCGAATGTTTGTCCCCATGGAGTATCACTTCAGCACCACCGAACTGGGGCAACTCTTGCGCAAAGGTCACCACGGCGTGGCGCTGGATGGCGATTCTCTCGAACGTCTGGCCGCGTGGGCCGACCTTAACGCCCCATACTACGGGACCTGGGGCGAGATTCCCCAGTTCACGAACGGCTACGGCCATCTGACCTGCGCACAGCTCAAGACGGCCCAGGCGCGGGCCCTGGAATTGCGCCGACAGTTCGTGCCAACCGGCCCCTTCCCCGACTACGAAGAGATACCGGAAACAAAATGGGATCCCGCGACACCCCCTCCGCCGGTTCCCGCGCTCGCCTCGCCCGGATCTCGGGTCGCCACCCCGGTGCGTTCGCTGGGCCCGATCGCCGACTCTGCGCCCCACTCCCTCCCCAGGCTCGTCTCCCCGGTTGCCGCGATGGCCCCCTCCAATAACCCCGCCACGAACGGAACCACCATCGCACTCGGCCAAGGTGTCTCCCTCGAGCTCGTCCAGGTTCCTGGCGGGCGTTTCGTCATGGGCTCGACCACCGGACATTCTGACGAAACACCCACCGCCGAAGTCGTTGTCCGGCCGTTCTGGCTGGCCCGCTTCGAGACGAGCAACCGGCAGTTTCAGGAATTTCGCCCAGGCCATGAGAGCCGGCCCGAAGATCGCCACGGTTACCAGTTCGGCGCCGTCGGTTACGACCAGGATCAGACTGACCAGCCCGCGGTTCGCGTGTCGTGGAACGACGCCATGGCCTTCTGCCGATGGCTCTCCCACCGGACCGGTCAACCGTTCTGCCTTCCGACCGAAGCGCAATGGGAATGGGCTTGTCGCGCCGGCAGCACGGAACCGTTTTCCTTCGGGCCGCTGGCAGCCGATTACTCGCGCCACGCCAATCTCGGCGACCGCCGGCTGCGCGAATTCGCCGCGGACACTTCGCTGGACAACTACTCAGCCCAACGGCCGATGAAAAATCCCGGCCGCTACGACGACTGGCTCCCGCGCGACGACCGCTTCGATGATGGGGGATTTGTGACCGTGCCAGTCGGGCGGTATCGACCCAACGCGTGGGGCCTTTACGATCTGCACGGCAACGCCGCCGAGTGGACCCTGTCCGCCTACCGGCCTTATCCCTATCGCGGCGACGACGGTCGCAACGACGTCGAAAACGCCCCACCCGAAACGGAGCGGGTGGTCCGGGGCGGCTCCTGGCGCGACCGCCCCTTCCGCGCGACCTCCAGCTACCGGCTGCCCTACCGACAATACCAACGCGTTTTCAACGTCGGCTTTCGCGTCGCGTGCAACATCGACGACGCCCCGGCCCCATCCGGGAATCTCCCGGCCCAGTAGCGGACCCGGGACGGTTCGAAGTCCAAGTCCAAGTCCAATTGCCGGTTCTGGATCTTTCGACGTTTAAGCCCTGCTTAATCGTTCGCCTGCGCCGACGCGCTAATGTCCTGAGTGATTAATTCGTTGGGTGACGGATTAATCACTCAGGACCAGCCGGGCGCGCCTCCTCAAACCGGGCGTGCCGCAGATCGATCTCGTAGATCATTCCCTGCTGGCCCACGACCAGGATCTGGCCGGCCGCGTCGGCGGCGAACGCCGTGATCGGCTGGGGACACACTGC
The DNA here is from genome assembly GCA_044229355.1 of Limisphaerales bacterium. Lineage (GTDB taxonomy): Bacteria > Verrucomicrobiota > Verrucomicrobiia > Limisphaerales > JADJPG01 > JBGARF01. The sequence goes on along the minus strand of JBGATF010000024.1, from coordinate 131,353 downwards.
CAGTTGCCGCACGGTGCGCAGCGCGCCACCCTCCTGCGTCAGGCCCCAGATGCGCTTCGAGGTGTAATCGCCGAAGATGTAGACTCCATAAAATGTTGAGGTCGGATCGCCCCGATAGACCAATCCCCCCATGATTGCGGAACCGTGCCGGCGCCGGGTTGAAAACAGCGGCGCGGAATACGCGACGCCCTCGCGTCGGTGGCGATTGGAGAACAGTTCAAAACCCTGATAGACGTTCCAGCCATGGTTTTCTCCGCGCCGAACCAGAGACACTTCATCGCCCCGTTCCTGGCCAAGGTCCGCCACCCAGAGGTCGCCCATCGCTGCGTCGAAGCTGAACCGCCACGGCTCGCGCAAACCCCAGGCCCAAATCTCCGGTCGCGCGCCCGCACGATCGCGAAACGGATTGTCCGCGGGAACGGCATACTCCAAACCGGAGTCGCGGTGATCCACATCGATCCGCAGCATTTTGCCGAACAGCAGCCCCAGGTTCTGGCCATGCCCTTGCGGATCGTCATTCGGCGCCGAGTCGCCCATGCCAAAGTAAAGGTAACCGTCGGGTCCAAATTGAATGCAGCCCCCATTGTGGTGTTCCGCCACCGCCTCAATCTTTAAAAGCCGCCGCGATGGCCGCCCGCTGTCGACATGGCCATCCGCGGAAGCCGTCCGCTCCACCAGCAGCGTGGCCATGCGCCCAGCTTCAAGAACCTGATGCTTGAGGAAATACTTCCGGTTCTCGTGAAAGCGCGGATGAAACGCCAGGCCGAGCAATCCGTTTGGCCCGCTGGCGCTGAACACCTCGGGCGTGAGATCCACAAACACGCTGCGACGCTCCCCGTCCAGGTTCTTCTCGATCCGCCAGATGATGCCGGATTGATCGAGCGCGAGGAACGAGCGCCTGTCGCCCGGCATTTGGGCAAACCAGACCAGCCCGCTCTGGATTCGCCGGCCGGCCACCCCGCCCGCCCTCGGCACGGGCAATGATTCCGACAAAAAGGGTCGAATCGACACTGGAGGGTCCATCACCGGTATGTCCTCCGGCATGCCGCGGTGGGTGACCACCCCGTGCGCCGGTTCCTTCCGGCTGGCGAGAAACTCGATGAGGTCGGTGAACTCGGCCAGGGCGAGCCCGGCCGCCAACCCCTCGGGCATCAGGGACAGTTCGCCGGTTCGTTGTTCGGTGATTTCAGCCTTTGGGATCTGTCGCCGTCGACCGTCGCCACAGGCCAGCTCGATGCCGTCGTTGGCCACCTGCTTTAAAACACCGGAATATTCCTCACCGGATCGCGTCTCCACGATGGTCGTGCCATAGCCAACCGCAATTACCGCTGAGGGGTGGAGGACGGCGTCGATGAGATCTGCTCGCGAGAACTGATCTCCCACCGTCGCCAGGTCCGGGCCTGCGCGGCCGCCCCGGCCATCGATGGAGTGGCACCGCGTGCAGCCGAGTCGCCCTTCGTCCGCAAAAAGCTTTGCCCCCAGGCCGGGATCACCGTCGTGCTGGAGAGCGAAGCGGGTGTATTCCTGAGGCGTAGGGGGGCTCAAAGGCGCGCTGCGGTCCTTTGCCGGCGCAGGCGGCACGCCAGCTTCCCCGCGCGACAGAGCGACGAGCACCGCGAGCATTCCAAGCCAGGCTGCAGTCCGGACCACAATCATTATCTTCGGCGGGTCATTCAGAAGTTCGCCCTCCGCGGAGGCCACGCCTTTGCCGACCCATGACAAGCAATGGCGGAAGTATTTCGGACCTCCCATGTTCATTCGTTGACCGTGGTCAACTTGACCGGAGAGCGAAGACGTCAGGCTCGGTTCACATCCAGCGGCAATCGAAAAACGGAACAACGCCTCCGCCCACTCCATGAGATCCACGACCGCCCATCTCTGCACCTTGACCACCACCGCCGTCATTCTGGCGGCCCCAGTGCTTGGCCTATCCAGCACGCGCGCCCAGGACCTTTCGGAGCCCGAGCAACAGAAGATCGCGGCGGCGCTGCCGGGGCAGGCCCCGGCCCATCCCGCCAAGCCCCGCCACCTTCTAATTTTCAATCTCAACGTGGGTTATCCGGGCCACCCCTCGATTCGGACCGCCGACGCTGCCTTTTCACTGATGGGGAAGAAGACTGGAGCGTTTGAGGCCACCGTGAGCCATGATCCTGCCGTGTTCGCGCGGGACAGCCTGCGTCGCTTTGACGCGGTTTTCTTCAACAACACCGTGGGCAACTGCTTCACCAACGCCGAGTGGCGACAAAACCTGGTCGAGTTTGTCCATGGCGGTGGCGGCCTGATGGGCGTGCACGGGACGACGGTGGGATTTACCCGCTGGCCGGGCGCGATCGAGGACTGGCCCGAGTTCGGCGCCATGATTGGCGCCCGCGGCGCAAATCACCGGGCCAGCGACGAGCAGGTGTTCATCAAGGTCGAGGAACCAAGCCATCCGCTGACCCGCGCTTTTCCAACCGAAGGCTTTTCGTACCGTGACGAGTTCTTTCGGGTTGGCGATCCCTATTCGCGCCGTCGCGTGCGGGTGCTGTTGAGCATCGATCCGGCGAAAACGGACCTCAAGACCGGGCCGAACTACGGACGCCTGGAGCGGGCCGACAACGATTACGCGCTGGCGTGGGCCCGACACTACGGACGCGGGCGGACCTTCTACTGCACCATCGCCCACAACCCCGGCGTCTTCTGGGATCCCCAAATGCTCGAGTTCTATCTGGGGGCGGCGCAATTCGTCCTCGGCGACCTACCCGCGCCGACCATCCCCAGCGCGCTGCTGACTCCCGCGATCCGCGCCCAGGAGACGCTCGGCTGGCGTCTGGGGATCGAAGCCTACACCTTCCACAAATTCACCTTGTTCGAGGCCATCGAAAAAACGGCCGCGCTCGGCCTCCCGTTCATGGGCGGGCTCAGCTTTCAAAAAGTCAGCCGGGAAATTCCAAAAAACTTCGAGCCGGGATTGACCGACGACGAACTGGCGCAAATCCGGCGGAAGCTCGACGCCGCGGGCGTGCGGCTGCTGACGTATTACCTCCAGGATATCCCCGGCGACGAAGCCGGCTGCCGCCGTGTATTCGAGTTTGGTCGGAAGATCGGCATCGAAACGTTCATGTCCGAACCGAAACTCGAGGCCCTGGCGACGATCGATCGGTATTGCCAGACCTACGACATCCAAGTCGCGCTCCACAACCACGACGCCAAGGCGTCCCCCAATTACTGGAATCCCGAAGGCATTCTGAAAGCCTGCCAGGGCCGCAGTCGTTACCTGGGCGCCTGCGCGGATGTCGGTTATTGGATGCGCTCCGGTGTCGATCCCATCCGGGCCGTGCAAATGCTCAGAGACCGCCTGCTCACCGTCCAGATGCATGATCTCAATGAACTGACGGACAAGGGACACGACGTGCCCTGGGGCACGGGCGCAGCGCACACGGAACAGTTCATCCGGGAGATCCATCGGCTGGGCCTGCGGCCCACCATGTGGGGGCTCGAGTATTCCTACAACTTTCTCGAATCCACGCCGGAGATTGAGCAGTGCATCCGCTTCTTCAACACCGTGAGTCTCCAGTTGCCAAAGGGAGGCCACCCATGACGCTTCGACCGAATCGCCGCGCGTTTCTCCGTCAGTCGGCCGTGCTGACGGCCGCCGGGATCGGCCCCTGGATCGTCCCGTCGTCCGCCCGCGGTGCCGATGGGGCCACACCGCCCAGCGAGCGGATTGGCATCGGGTTGATCGGCCGGGGGATCATGGGAAGTGGCCACCTGCAGGTGTTCCTGGGACGCAAGGACACCCAGGTCCTTGCCGTGTGTGACGTGGATCGGCAACGTCGTGAAGCCGGCCGGCGGCTGGCGGACGAGACCTATGCCCTGGCGCGCGCAAGCGGAGCCTACCGGGGGTGCGCGGCCTATAACGATTACCGCGAACTGCTGGCCCGACCGGATATCGACGCGGTGGTCATTGTCACGCCGGACCACTGGCATGCGCTGGCGAGTTGCGACGCAGCCGCGGCCGGCAAGGACGTCTATTGCGAAAAGCCGGTTTCCCTGACGGTGGCTGAAGGGCGACAAATCGTCGACGCCATGCGCCGACATGGGCGTGTCTTTCAGACCGGCACGCAGTACCGGTCGATCCCGACCATCCGGCAGGTGGTCGAGTTCGTCCGGCGCGGCGGGCTCGGGCGGGTCAGGCAGGTCTTCACCTTGTGGGCCAAAACACACGTGCCGACGGTTGGCCCCTCGTATGTGCCGCTCGATCCGCGCCTGCCTTCCGAGCCCGCGCCGGAAGGGCTGGACTGGGACCTTTGGGTGGGCCCGGCAACCTGGCGACCCTATCACTCGGCCTATCATCGCAATCCGCCGCCGGGCGTTGTGCCGTGGGTGTTCTGCGACGCCTTCGGGGCCGGCGCCATCACCGGCTATCACTCCCATGCCGCCGACGTGATTCAATACGCCATCGGGATGGAAACGAGCGGGCCGGTCGAGGTTTTGCATCCGGCCGACAGCGCGTATCCGACGCTAACCTTCCGATACGCCAACGGCACCCTGCTGCACCATGTGGATCACTGGGGCCAGGTCAAGGACCTCTACCACGCCGTGCCGGCGGAAGCGCGGCTAGCCGGAAATTTCGGGGGCGTGTTTGTTGGAGAGCGGGGCTGGGTCACCTCCATGTCCACGGGAGGGCCTATCGAGGGCCACCCGGCGAGCCTGTTCGAAGAGATCCGGCTTGCCACCCGCGAGGTCAACATCGGCAGCAACAGCCATCACGCCAATTGGCTGGAGTGCGTCCGCCAGCGAAGCCGCCCGAGCGCCCATGAGGAGATCGGACACCGCTCCGCGTCCCTTGGGCATCTCGCGACCATCAGCTATCAGCTCGAACGCTCGTTGCGGTGGGATCCCGAAGCCGAGTCGTTCCGGGGAGATGACCAGGCCAATCGCCTGCGATCGCGCGCCTGCCGCGCCCCGTGGAGAATTTGAGAGCCCAGGCGATTCGACCTTTCCCCCGAGACCAAAACCGCCTCACACCGTCGTCCCAATCTTCGAGGTCGGCGTCCACGACAACCGCCATTACTTCGTCATGAAGTTGTCCGAAGGGGGCTTCCTCTCGCAGCGGATAATGCGCCCGATTCGACCTGGATCATCACCACGATGATCCCGAATCGTAACGAGCTCCAATCGTTCTATCGCGTGCGAGAAAAATAAAGCCTCCTGGCTAAACACGGTGGGGCGTCCTCACGGCCGCGGCTTTTGTTCAGTGTTCAACACTGCCACCATTTGCCGAACCGCCTGCACGATTTGCTCCGGCTTCTCAAATTGGATGTTGTGGTCTGTCGTGTCCGCAATGACCAGGCGGCTCCGGCGCGAAATGCCCAACAGCGCCTCCTGGTTCACTCGCCAGCGTGGTCCACCCAGAAAGACATCGTTCGTATCCGCGGCCCGGACGGGGTCCAGTTGCACCGGTTGGAAGATTTGTTGCAAAGTCGGGCTGCGCCAGGGCGAAAAGTGAGTGGGGCCACAGTATTTAAAACCACATGAGCCACGATCAGGCATCCCCACACGCCGCAGCTGATCGAGCCGGCTGCAGAGCTGGGGTAACGAAATCAAGTTGGCGCGAGTTTTTTATCACCTGCGTCACCGAAGCGGCTCTCGAACGGGTGACACGCCGCGTGCGTCCCGACCAGCTGCAGATGTTCGAGTTCGCCCTGTCGTCCACGGCTCCACGCCGCTGGCCTCGAAAGATCGCTGCAAAGTCTCACTCGGATCAAACGAATGAATGGGTGCCACACAGAAAACGCCCCGTTTATGAGCATACATCGACTGTTTCCATTCATCCTGGGTCTGGCCGCAGCTGGGTATCCGGCCGATGCCGTGATTCTCACCGTCAACACGCCGGCCAATTTAGGGCCCGGTTCCCTTCCCCAAGTTCTGCTCTCGGTCAACGACTACGACGAGCCCGTCGAGATCCACTTCGCCATCGGCAGCGGTCCGGTCAGCATCACCGTGCCGTCGCTGCCCATCATCACGAAGTCCGTCACCATCGACGGCACCACCCACCCCGGATACTCCGGCACACCGCTCATCACGATCAGCGGCGGCGGAGCCGTGACCGAAGGACTCCACATCCGAGCTCGTGAGTGCACCGTGCGAGGGCTCGTTCTCCGCGACTTCGCCGGCGACGGAGTGGTCCTCGAAGGCGGAGGCGGGCATACGATACAAGGCAACTTCATCGGCACCGACGCGACGGGCACGACCGCCCACGGTAACGCCATCGCCGGCCTCCGCATCCTCAACTCAGGTGGAAACCTCATCGGCGGAAGCGCCCCGGGGCAGGGCAATCTCATTTCCGGCAATCTGGTCGGACTCCACCTCGAAGGGCTCCTCTCGTCCGGCAATTCGTTACAGGGCAATTTCATCGGCACCACCGCCGATGGTGCCAGCCCGTTGCCCAACGCGCTGGCTGGAATCATTCTCAGCGTGGGAAGTGGCGGCAATCGCCTGGGGGGCACCCTGGCCGGCGAGGGCAATCGCATCGCCTTCAATAACGGTGACGGCGTCCAACTCGCTGGGCCGGACACCACCGGTAACTGGATCGGGCACAACGCCATTTTCAGCAACGGCGGGCTGGGCATCAATCTGCAAGGGGGCACTGAGGATGCATTTGGCGTCACCGCCAACGATGTTGGGACGGATGCCGATACTGGCCCGAATCACCTGCAGAATTTTCCCGAAATTACCGCACTGGTTGCCGTTGGCGGGTCCACCGTCGTGCGCGGAACGCTCAACAGCAACCCGGGCCGATCGTATCGCATTGACCTTTTTCGCAGCCGAACGCGCAACTCGTCGGGCCATGGCGAGGGCGAAACCTATCTTGATTCCGCCGCCGTCACCACCGATCCAGGCGGCGCCGCAACGTTTTCCGCCACGATTCCCGGCCTATTTCCCTACGCCTGGTTTAGCGCCACGGCCACCGATCTCGCCACCGATGACACCAGTGAATTCGGCGCGGCGATCCAGGCGAACCCCGGCACGCTGGGATTTAGCGCCCTGACCTATGCGGCCAACGAGGACGAACCGTCCGGGGTCGGCACACTCAAAGTCAAGCGCACCGGCGGGAGCTACGGCGCCGTAACCGTCGACTTCGCCACCTCGACCCGCTTTGGCACCAGCGGCTGGGCCAGTGAAGGGGTCTCCTGTGGACCCGGCTCTGACTATACCCGGACGTCCGGCACGGTCTCGTTTGCCGATGGCGACGTAGCCGAGCAGACCCTCTCAATCCCCATTTGCAACGACCCGCTGGTGGAAGGTGACGAGGTTTTTAACGTCACGTTGAGCAACGCCACGGGAGAGGCGGGCCTCGACGAGCTCACCAAAGAAGCCTCGGTGTTTATTATCGATGACGAGGTCACGATGTCGATTAGCGACACCAGCGTCTCCGACGCAACCTGGCCGTATTCGTCGACCGCTGTCTTTGAAGTCACGCTGTCCCGGGCGCTGACGCGCGATGTGAGCGTTCGCTACGCGACCCGGCGTGGCACAGCCACGGAGGGCACTATGGTGGAAGGCGCCGACTATGCCGGCACGTCCGGCACGTTGACCATTTTACGTGGATCCACGACGGGAAAGATCGAAGTGACGGTGTTCGGCGACAAAAACCCCGAAGGGACGGAAACGTTTTTCGTCGATTTGAGTGAGCCGGTAAATGCGCGTCTGGGCAAATCCACGGGCACATGCCGGATCAGCGACGTTCGCTTCGTCGGGGTGTGTTGTTATCGGCAGAACCAGATCCGGTTCGCGTTCGAATCAGGCCTCGGCAGCATTTATCGGGTGGAATTTTCCCCCACCTTGGATCCCAACGCTTCCTGGTTACCGGTGCCGGGCGCCGAATTCCTGCAGGGCAACGGCCAAACGCTTGAAGTGGTCGACCCGGACACGTCCAATCGCCCCCAGAGCTTCTACCGCGTGGTCTGGCTTCTGCAGCCCAACCAACCACCAAATCAACCCGCTTTTCGCTAGCGGAACTTGTTCTTGGGAAAGAGAAGCTTTTCGGGGGTGAGGTTCAGCTCTGCGAGCAACCTTCGTGAGAGATAGATTTTCACCCAGCCGGCTTCCTTGCGATCGACTTGATACCGGACAATCGCCTGCACCCACAGATTCGGAAAGGGCCGAAATGCGGTGGCCGGGCGTTTCGGCACCTCCACATCGTGAAGCGGCATGGTTCGTTTTTTAAAGCGGCTTCCTGGAATTACGGGCTGGGCACGACTGCGCCGCCCGTATTCCTCGCGAATGCGGCAGCTTCAGCCTTGTCTTCAAACTGGGATTCGCCATGGGCCGAGTCGACAAACGTCCGCGTCCGGGGCAAGCCCTCGGGCTGATGCTCGCGGATATAGGCGAGCAGCTTCTCCCGCACCTCACAGCGCAAATCAAAGTTCGCCCCCGAAGTCGCGGCACTGACCAGCAGCCGGATTTGCGGCGCTCGTTCGCTGGCGTCGGTCACGTGCAGCAAACAGACCTTCCCGTCCCAACAAGTTGAGCGCTCGACAATCCGCTTGAACTCCGCCCGGATCGGATCGAGGCAAACCGCATAGTCCAGGTAAAGGAAGGCGCTCCCAAGGATCGCATTCGAGGTGCGCGTCCAATTCTGGAACGGCTTTTCGATGAACTGATTAATCGGGACAATCAGTCGGCGCAGGTCCCACAGCTTGACCACGACATACGTGAGAGTGATTTCTTCAATCCAACCGAACTCGTTCTCGATCTTCACGCCGTCGCCAATGCGGATGGGCTGAGTAATGGCAATTTGAAAGCCGGCGAACAGATTGGAGATGGTCCGTTGTGCCGCCACGCCGAGGATAATGCCCATCACGCCGGCTGACGCGAGAATGCTGGTCCCAAGCTGCCGTACCTCCCGGAACAGCATCAGAGTCGAAGCCAATGTGAACACCGCGACCAAGAACAGTAGAACCTTTTTCAGGATTCGAACCTGGGTCAGAATTTTTCGCGAGCGGACGTCGTCCTTGCTCGCCAGGTCGTAGTAGCTCAGCGTGATTCTCTCCCCAATCCCGACGGCCCGCCAAAAGGCCCAGCCCACCACCACGATGATCAAGATGCTCGTGCCTTTGCGGACCACATCGTCAAAGCGGCTGGGAATGTCCATGAGCGGCAGAGCGAGGATCACGGCCACCGCCGGGATCAACATCCGGGCGCTCCGCGTTGCGTAGGGCAGCAGGATGTCGTCAATGCGCGTCTTCGTCTGGCGAGCCCACACCGTCAGGCAGGCTTCGATGGCCTTGGTGAGGAGGATGAAGATCCAAAACACAACGGCGAACAAGCCGACGTCGAACAGCTTTTCCACCGTCTGTCTGACCCACCCGGTTGGTCTTCCAACGATGAGCAGCGGCGCCAACGCGAGGTAGACGCCATAGACGCACATCAGAAGAGTGAGTGGCCCCTTGATGACGAGCGCGACCCAACGCCACGGATGCGTCGGGGAATCACCGCACCGTTTCAGCACAACCCGGCCGACCACCCAGCGGATGACGCTGAGCACGAGCAAAAGGCCGGCGACGACAGCCGCCGAGGCGACCAGGTGCGCGGTCGTCAGACCAGTGAGCGCCGGAGCGGCGGCACCCTGCGGGAGCTGCCCGCCGTTGAGAAGCCTAGCCACGGCCACGGTCAAGTCGAGGGCCAGTTGTTCCAGAAAGCCGTTGGCAGTCACGACGCCTCATCAGCCGACGCGATGCCAAGCGCCCCGGACCGAATTCAGGGTCCCAATCCTCCCAAAAACTGGCGGCTTCACGCCCGCCCCTTTCCGCGGGCCCGATCCATCCCTCCTCCCGCATTGAAATCTGCAATCCGGCGACTCCCCACCGTGCAATCTGCCGTGCCCTCTCCCCGATTACCGGAACGCCGGGTACGACGGCGGAACAGCGGCGCGGCATTTCCACCCGGAATGCAACAGGCCGGCCGATCGGTTCCTCTGGCATGTGTTTCGCTAAAGGCGCGCTCGCAACCACCAATACCGTGAATGCATCCGCCCAGCAAAACTTGATCACCTACCTGAATGACCATCTCGCGGGGTCCGTCGCCGCCCTGGGCCTGGTCGGCGAGTTGAAACGGAGGGATCTTCGGCCCGAGCTGTCCCCTGAGCTGGCAACCCTGCAGGCCCAGCTCGAGTTCGATCAGCGGGTCGTGCAGGAAATGCTGGTCCGCGCCGGGGGCGAGGTCGACCAGCTCAAAAGCGCCACCGCGTGGTTCGCCGAGAAACTGTCCCGACTGAAGCTCAGCCTGGTCAAGCCGGAGGAAGCTTCGCTGGCGGCTTTCGAGGCGCTGGAGGTGCTGACGCTGGGCATCGAAGGCAAGCGCCTGATGTGGGTGGCGCTGAGCGAGCTCGGCTTGGAAGAACTTCTGGCCGCCGGACAGGATTTCGCCGCGCTGGAGCTTTCGGCGCAGGAGCAGCAGCAACGGGTGCAGCGATGGCGCCTCGCCGCGTGCCAGGACGCGTTCTCCCCCGACGCACCGGCCTTAACCAAAACCGGGAATGCATCGCCCTGAAGAAAAGCCGACGGCCGGGCTGGCGGATTCAAAGCTGGTCGTCTCCGACGTGGAATTTCGCTCCGAGGTGATCTACCTCATCGTGGTCGATCGCTTTTGTGACGGCAATCCGACTAACAACGGCAAGCGCCCGGAGCTGAGCGACCCCACCCGGCGCAATTGGGATCGCTACTGGGGCGGCGATCTGCAGGGAATTCTCGACAAGCTGGATTATCTCCAGGATTTGGGCGTGACTGCGCTTTGGCTGACGCCGCTGTTCGAGCAGGTGGACGCGCCGAGCGAAGACAAGGCGCCCATCCACGGTTACTGGGCCCGCGACTTCAAGCGCATCAATCGCCGCTGGGTCAATGACACGGACGATGTCCGCCTCTTTCAGCACGGGCGCACGATTTTTGACCGGCTGGTCTCTGCCCTCCACGCCCGGGGCATGAAGCTGGTCCTGGACGTGGTCTGCAATCACAGCTCGCCCCAGACGGATGTAGGCAAAGGCAGGCTGTTCGACGACGGCCGTCTCATTGCGGATTTCGAGAACGACGTCGACCACTGGTATCATCACTACGGGCACATCACCGACTGGAAGGACGAGTGGCAGCTGCAAAACGCCGAGATCAAGGGCCTGGCCACCTTCAACGAGAACAACATTCTCTTTCGCCGCTACATCAAGGAGTCGATCAAGCTCTGGCTGGACAAGGGCGTGGACGCGTTGCGGGTCGACACGGTCAAGCACATGCCGCTTTGGTTCTGGCAGGAGTTCTCCACCGATCTGCAGATTCACAAACCAGGAACGTTCATCTTCGGAGAGTGGATCGAGAGCGGGCCGGACAAGCCGGCCGCCGTCAACTTTGCCAACAAGTCGGGCATGTCCATTCTGGACTTCGGCCTGGCCTACGCGCTGCGGCGCTGTCTCGGCGACCGCGAGCCGGGGGGATTCCGCCTGGTGCAGGAGATTCTCAACCAGGACACGCTCTACCGCTCGGCGACCGAGCTGGTCACGTTTTTTGAAAACCACGACATGCCGCGGCTGCAGACGTTGAACAACGACCCGATGGTCGTGGAACTTGCCACGGCCTTCGTTCTCTCCGCCCGCGGGATCCCCTGCCTCTACTATGGCGCGGAACAACACCTCCATAATGACACGGATGGAGGCGGCGATCCCTACAACCGGCCCATGATGGAAAAATGGGCAACGAGCAGCCGGGTTTTTTCCCTGGTCCGAATTTTGGGAGCGGAACGCCGGGTCAACCAGGCCGTGCAATGGGGCGGCCACTGGCCGAAGGTGGTGGAGCGGGACCTCTACGCGTTCGTGCGAAGGTATCGCGGGAGCCGGCTGCTGATGATTCTGAACAAGGGCGATGCGCGAGAGCTGGAATTCGGCGATTGTGAACTTCCCGACGGCGTGCATTCGTGCCGGCTCACCGGCACCAGGGTTGAAGTGAAGAATGGACACCTTCAGGCCCTGACGGTGCCCACCGGGGCGATTTTCGTTTTCAGCGTGCGGGAGACACCTTTGTCGGCCGCGTCCATCGTTTACTACCAAGTCAACAGCGCGCCGACGAAGCCCGGAGAGTGGGTCGCCGTCACGGGCAACTGCCCAGAACTCGGCGATTGGGACATCCGCAGCGCCGTTCGCCTGGAGTGCATCAACGCCAACACCTGGTTCGGTGAGCTCCTTTTCAACGAAAGTTGCGGACGCCCCGTCTCCTACAAGGCGGTGATCTTGTCCAACGAGCCCAACGCCGCTCCCCGGCGGGAGAACCGCACGGCCCGCGTGCGCGGCGTCCTCGCGAGCGGAGCGGCCAAATGGAGGGACCTCTGGGAGGAGCCATGAGACCGGCTGTTGCCAACCGGAGATCGGCGCAGAAACGGGCGTTGTCGCGCCGCGGCGCACCGGCGCCGCGGGATCTGGAGGCGCGCCTCCCCTTGGCTCTGCCGAACCTGAGCCTCGACGGCCGGGTTGCATTGATTACCGGCGCCGGCTCCGGGATCGGCGCCGCCACCGCCGCGCTCTTCTCGCAGGCCGGAGCGAGACTCGCTTTGGTCGATCGCAGCAGGCCCGGCCTCAAACAGACCGCTGAAAATCTGCCAAACCCCGCCACTGAGTTTCAGTCCTTCCCCGGCGACACCGCGTCTTCCGAGTTTCAGAAGGCCTCGGCCCACGCCCTCCAACAAACCTGGCGCCGGTTGGATGTCATCGTGGCCAACGCCGGGATCAACGGCGTCTGGGCGCCCCTGGACGAAATCGCGCCCGAAGAATGGGAGCAGACCCTGCGGATCAATCTCACCGGAACGTTTCTCACCTTGAGATATTTCCTGCCCCTCATGCGGAAATCCGGCGGCAGTGTCATCATTGTCTCGTCCATCAACGGCACGCGCGTCTTCAGCAAATCCGGAGCGACGGCTTACGCCTGCTCCAAGGCGGGCCTGGTCGCGCTCGGCAAGATGGCGGCCCTGGAGGTGGCGAAATACCGGATTCGCATCAACGTGATTTGCCCGGGCTCGGTGGACACCGCCATCGATCAATCGCTGAAGCGGCGCCATCTCGATTCCATCCAAACACGCCCGCCGCGCCCTTTTGGAGAAGTTCCGCTGACTGCCGGGAAGGCCGCATCCCCGAGGCGGGTGGCTGAGCTGGCGCTGTTTCTCGCCTCCGACCTTTCCTGCCATATCTCCGGCACCGAAGTCTTCATTGACGGCGCCCAATCCCTCCTCGGTCCGTAGACTCTCGCCGGCAGTCCTTCCCAAACCGGGCGCGGCGCCGGCCCATCCGTTCGCCAAGGTCGAGCGATTTGCGGTTCGTTCACCTCCGCCATCCGGCGAATTGCAATCGATACCGGAGGCTTGCCCACCCGCGCGGCCGAGCATTCCCCGCTTTCCCTTGATCGAACCCGCGCTCATCCCGCGCTGGACAACCCGTGGCATTTGTTTTGCTGAAAACCGCTCAAATGAAAATCTTCATCGCCCCTGCCCTTCGGCCCGGTCGGATGGCCCTGGCGGCCGCCGTTCTCATGTCCATTTCCACGTCGACCCGGGCTGCCGATCGGACGGACCGCCCGGGCACTTTCAGCAAACGCGACTACACCTTCGCCAAGACCGCGGCCGAGGGCGGCGCGATGGAAGTGGCGCTCGGTCGCCTGGCGGCGACCAAGGCCGTCGACCCGGGAGTGAGGGAATTCGGCAACCGCATGGTAACGGACCACGGCAAAGCCGGGACCCGTTTGAACTCCATTGCGACCCAGGCGAATGCCGTCCTTCCCTCCGATGCGGAAGGCAAACACCAAAAGATGATCGCCAAGCTCGACCGCTTCACCGGCGACGAGTTCGACCGCGAATATATTTCGGCCATGGTCGAGGATCACAAGAAGGACGTGAAACTGTTCGAGGAAGCGTCCCACGAAGTGGACAACACGGAGCTGAAAGCATTTGCGACCGAAACGCTGCCGACGATCAGGGCTCACTACCAGATGGGCCTCGACCTGGAGAAAAAATTGAAGGCCAATCGCCGGTGACAGTCACCGGGCGGTGACACCCACTGGCGCTGGCGACGGCCAAACGCGTCTCCGCAACCCGCATCCGATGCGTCGGATTCTACGCAACAACGGATTGTCTCTCGTGGTTCTCGGCCTGTTCGGCCTGTTGTTGTGCGGACAGGCCGTCGCGGGATATCGCGAACACCGACGAGAACACCTTCGCCAAGGCCAATTGTCCGATTCCTTCCCCGAGTATTTGACCAGCGCCCACTTCTTCGAGGCGGTCTTCGAAAACTGGGAGAGCGAGTTCCTCCAGATGAGCGCCTACGTCTTCCTGACTGTGTTTCTATACCAGAAGGGCTCAGCTGAATCGAAGGACCCCGACCGGAAGGAGGAGGTGGACGAGGATCCGGCCGCGCACGCGCAGGACGCCGCCGCACCCGGTCCCGTGCGTCGGGGCGGCTGGCGGCTTGGGCTGTACCGTCATTCGCTCGGGCTCGCGCTGTTCGGGTTGTTTTTGCTGTCCTGGGTGGGCCACGTCTGGAGCGGAGCCGCCGAATACAACGCCGACCTTGCGGAGCATGGTCAACCCACCGTCTCTATCCTCCAATACATGGGTAGTGCGCGGTTCTGGTTCGAATCGCTTCAAAACTGGCAAAGCGAATTCCTGGCCGTTGGCTCGATTGTGGTCTTGTCGATCTGGCTGCGCGAGTTCGGATCGCCCGAGTCCAAGCCCGTGGCGGCGCCACATTCGCGGACGGGTTGAACGGAAGGCGCCCCAGCCCCTTCCGCGTGCCGTCAAGCCCGACGGTCGCATCAATCGCTCCGACGCGGCCCCGCGCCAGCCGTGACCCGGTCTCGGGCCGGAATGCCCCCCAGCACCGTGATGGCATTCGTGGTGGCGCCTTCCCCAACCTCAACGGCGGTGGCCGCGTGGCGCAGGTCGGTGTTCTCGATCCGGAGGTCCGAACTGCGCTCGCCCAGCACTTGAAGGAACACCGTCGTCCCCTCCACGGCACGGGCACCCGTCACCCTGGCCTGGCTGACATTGCGAAAAGCCAGCGCCGGAGATCTCGCGAGCGGCGCTCCCCGACCGGAGAAACCTTCCAGCACCAGGTCGCGCGCATCCTCGACCGCACACGCGCTCTGCCACCCCGGGAACGACGGCTCGCCCCAGGCGACGGCCACCCCGCGCAGGCGGACGTTGGCAGCCCGGCGAATGTCCACGGCGTGCCGGGCGTAATCGAACGGCGCCGAGGGATCGGCGGACATCGTGAGCCGCACGTTCTCGAGCTGAAGCCCGTCGATCCACTTCTCAGCGTGGCCGTGAAAGCGCAATGTCCCCTGCGCGCGGGCCGCCACATTGCGAATGACGATGTCGCGAATGCTTCCTGGCGGACGTTCCCCCGGCTTCGCCGCCTCTTGGTTGAACTCACTCAGTCGCGTGACGCGGAAGAAGAACGGCTCACCATCCCCGGCCCAGAACCAATCGAATCGACGGCAGTGAATGGTCAGGTTGGAAAGCACCACGTCGCTGATCTCTCCGCCAAGCGTCGTGCTGAACACAAAGCCGCGATTGACGTTCGTCAACAGGCAGTCCGTCACCCGCACGTGGCGAACGCCCGCCACGTTGCCCTCGCTGAATTTGACCCCGGCCGAGGCCGACGATAATTGACAGTTCTTCACCACGATATTTTCGCAGGGAATCGCCGGCCCCCACGAGGTCGAAGAGATGAAGATGATGCAATCGTCCCCGGTTTCGATGTGGCACCGTTCGATCGAGACGTCCTGGCAGCCGTCCAGATCAATGCCGTCCGCCCAGACACCCTCCTGGAGGCTGGTGTGGATGAAAAGCCGGTCGAAGCGTGCGTGTTCGCAACCGTACAAATTGATGGACCAACTGGGCGAATGGAGCCAGCGCAGCCCGGTGAAGCGGAGATTGCGCGAACGTCCAATCCAGACCAGGCGTGGAAAAACCTGGCGTTTCGGAAATCCCTTTGGAAACGGCCGCAGCAGCGGCTTCCCCAAAGCCATCATCGTCTCCTTGTGCTTGAAACCGCGCTCGAAGTCGTCCTCCCGCCAGTCATATTCCGCCTGGCCATCGATCGTTCCGGCCCCCTCGATCGCGACGTCTTCGAGCTCCTCCCCGAAAAAAAGAGCGGCCTGGGCGGAGATGGTCTTGTACGAGTATTCCGCCGGGTTCTTGGCGGCGAACAACGTGGCGCCGGCCGCAATCTCGATTCGGAGGTGGCTGCGCAGATGCAACGTGCCCGATGTGTAATCCCCGGGCGGGATCAAGACCGTCCCGCCCGCGGCCTGGGCGCAGGCGTCAATCGCCCGCTGGATGGCGGGCCGCGCATCATCCTCCTTCCGCCCGGTGGCCCCGAAGTCGCGCACATTGTAGATGGCGGCGCCGGCGGGGACGCCGGCAGCACCCAGCGCCAGCAGCAACACTGCGAGCAGCCGGCAGGCGGCCGCGGTCGAGAGGCGCGGCCAACCTGGGCAGCATCGTGCCCTTAATCCCGCATGGAGGCTCATGGCGCAACGCTCTCAGACCGGCCGGCGCTGCCAAACAAAAAATCTCGTTCCGTTCCTCGGTCACGGCCAAGGCCGCCGTCAATTGGAGGGCCAGCGAATCGCCCCAGCCCGGCGCCGCGTCGGCAAACGCCCTTGCTGGGGTGCTGCCGCTTGTGCTTGGATACCGATGGTATGGATTGCGCCGAGAATCCTGCATCTGCCCGCGCGGATTGGATCGCGACCACGCGGTGGAGCCTCGTTCTCGCGGCCGGCAAGGCATCCGGCCCGGGCGCCCAAGAAGCCTTGGAAATTTTGTGCCGCACATACTGGCAGCCGCTTTATATCTACGCACGGCGCCACGGGCAATCACCCCACGACGCGCAAGACATCACTCAGGCGTTTTTCGCCCATTTTTTGGAGAAGGGTTACATCCGGGCCGCTGATCCTGCGCGCGGCCGGTTTCGGGCCTTCCTGCTCACCTCATTCCGCCATTATCTCTCGGGCGACCGTATCAAAGCCTCCGCCGCCAAACGTGGAGGCGCCGTCGCCTTCGTCCCGTGGGATGACGACGGGTCGGCGAGCCTGGAAGATCGCGTGGCTATCAGTCAGGGAAATGGAGCCGTTTCCGCAGAACGCGACTACGATCGCGGATGGGCCCGTGCCGTCGTGGCTCAAGCTCTCAGACGATTGCAGACGGAGCTGGCCGGCGCGGGCAAAGCGGCGCTGTTCACCCAGTTGAAACCGTTCCTCACCCGGCCGGCCGATCAGGCGGCCTGCGCATCCGCCGGAGCCGCGCTCGGCTTGAGCCCGGGCGCCGTCTCCGTGGCGGTACACCGTCTGCGTCAGCGATGCGGAGAGCTGTTCCGGGACGAAGTTGCCCAAACCGTTGCGCGCCCCGATGACCTGGACGACGAACGCCGCTATCTGCTGGAGCTGCTGGCCGGCGATTAATATTTTCCGCGCTCCGACCAGAGCTTAGCCAAGCCGAATCGAGTCATGGACGACATGCAAACTTCTTTGCGCTGCCCGACCTGCCAGGCGCCGTTTTCAACGGCCAGTGAAGACGCGCTCTGCCTCCGGTGCCTCGTCCAGTTCGCACTCGAGCAGCCAACTGATTCGCGATTCCCGGACCCGGACAATTTGTCCATCGATTCCGCCGTCCCGGGACAACTGGAGGAAAAAACTCCGAGCCCGTTAATCCCACGCTCGGGTCAGGCCGCGCCTCTGTTGTTCGGAGACTATGAGATCGAGCGGGAAATTGCCCGAGGTGGCATGGGGATCGTCTACCAAGCGCGCCAGCGCAGCCTGGATCGACTGGTGGCATTGAAAGTGATCCGGTCTTCGGGGCCGGCCTTTGACGCGACCCTAATCGAACGGTTCCAAGCGGAAGCCCGCACCGCAGGAAAGCTCAGGCATCCAGGCATCGTCCCCGTCTACGAAGTTGGGCAAGCCGACGGTGTTCACTTTTTTTCGATGGAGCTGGTCGCGGGCGAGGACCTTGGCCGACTGGTCCGCGATCGACCCCTCGCGCCTCGCCGCGCCGCGGAAATCGTTCGGTCTGTCGCCGAGGCCATTCACTACGCCCATGAACAAGGAGTTCTCCACCGCGATCTCAAGCCATCCAACGTTCTCATTGATTGGCACGGGCGCACGCGCATCACGGATTTCGGCCTGGCTAAACATCTCGCGGACGGCTCCGGCCGATCTGACCTGACAAAAACCAACCATATGCTGGGGACGCCCCAATACATGCCGCCCGAGCAGATCGGCGCGCAACACGGCACGGTTGGACGGCCCAGTGATGTCTACGCGCTCGGCGCGATGCTCTACCATCTTCTCACGGGTCGTCCTCCGTTTCAGGCCGCCGGGATCGAGGATGTTCTCCTGCAAGTCATCGACCATGAGGTCGTCCCACCGCGGCAATTGAGTCCGGAGGTCCCGCTGGACTTGGAGACGATCTGCCTGAAGTGCCTGGAAAAGGCGCCGCCCCGCCGTTACCCCAATGCGCTGGAGCTGGCCGAGGAGCTGGGGCGCTTCCTCGAGAATCGCCCGATTCGCGCCCGTCCGGTAGGTCCGGCCGGGCGGCTCGTGCGGTGGTCGCGGCGCCGGCCGGCCATCGCTGCGCTTTTAGGGGCTTTGCTGGCGACAGCTCTGACCGGATTTGGGGGCGTCCTTTGGCAACTTCGAAAAACAGAGCGCGCAAAAGAATCGGCGGAAATCGCGGCCAGCAAGAGTCGGCAGGTAAAAAGCTTCTTGAAAGACATGCTCCGCGCAGCAGGCCCGGCGAAAGCGCGTGGGCAGGATACGACACTGCTGCGCCAGATCCTGGATGAGACGGCCACCCGCGTGGAGCGGGACCTGGCCGGGCAGCGCGAGGTGCAGGCGGAGCTCCAAAATCTGCTCGGCCTCATCTATACCGACCTCGGCGCCTACGAGAGCGCCGAGCGCTGCCAGCGGGCCGCTCTGGCCGGACGTCGGCAGGTGTTCGGCCCGGCGCACCCCGAGGTGGCCGTTGCGCTTAACGATCTCGCCCTGGTTCTCGGCCGGCGGGGTCAATTAGCGGAGGCCGAGACGCTTCACCGCGAGGCGCTCGAGCAGCAACGGAAATTCCTCGGACCCGTTCACATCGAGATCGCACATTCGCTCAACAACCTCGCGTGGGTCCTGGATCATCGTGGCAAGTTCGTCGAAATCGAACCACTCCTCCGAGAGTCGCTGTCGATTCGCACCCAATTGCTGGGGCGCGCTGATCCAGCCCTCGCTCCCACCCTCAGCCAACTGGGCGATCTGCTCAAGCAAAGCGGCCGACTGGAGGAGGCGGAAGCGCAGCAACGAGAAGCATTGAGTCTCGTTCGAAAGGCCCAGGGTGAGGATCACCCTGATGTCGCCGTGGCCAGCCGCAACGTCGCCGCGGTGCTCCTCGAACGTCACCAGCCCAAGGAAGCCGAAGCGTTGTTGCGTCAGGCCCTTGCCTTGCAACGACGCGTGCTGGGCGCCGAACACCCGGACGTCGCCCGTTCGCTCAACGGATTGGCTCGCGTCCTGGACAAAGACGGTCGACTCGATGAAGCCGAAACCGCCGCCCGCGAAGCCTCGCGTCAGGCGACGCGATTTCTCGGCGACACTCATGAAGACGTTGCCCAGATCCAGGTGACATTATCCGAGATCTTGATTCGCAAAGGCGACTATCGCGAGGCCGAGCCTGTGCTGCGCACTACGCTGTCATTGGCCGAGCGGCTCTTTGGTGAACGACATCCCCTGGTCGGCACGGCGCTCAACAATCTCGCGGTCGGCCTCTATCGCCTCGGACGCCCCGCCGAAGCCATTCCCCTTTTGCGCCGCGCCCTGAACACATTGCGAAACCTGCCCGGCGATCGCCAGCTTCCCATCGCGGAAACCCTCAACACATTGGCCGGAATTCACGGGGCGCTCCAGCAGTGGGGGGAAGCGGAAACCCATTACCGCGAGGCTCTCGCCATCCGCGAAACCAAGCTGCGGGAACATCCAAAAGTTATCCAAGCGCTCTGCAATCTTGGCTACGCCTTGGGACGGCAGAAGAAATATGCCGACGCCGAGGAAGTCTACCGGCGGGCCTTGACTCTCGCCCAAAAAATTCTTGAACCGGCAAATCCTCTGGTGGCCCTCGCTCGTGACTGCCTGATCGTCATGCTCGAAAAGCAGGGAAAGAAAGACGAAGCCGCCGGTCTTCACCCACCCCCAAGGCCCTAACCGGACGGGGCCGGCGCATAACGGACTGCGTCAAAGCCAGGCGACGCCGGTCGTTCATTCTTCTTTCGTCGACACCGCCATACCCCTCCCAACTGCTGGGCACTGTCGTGGCAATTTTTCTGCCCAACAACCTTTTTGCCAGTCTTTCTGCACACCGATTAACCGGCAGGCCCGGTATCGCCAGGCGAGTTGATTCAACCAGCGCCGGCAAAAAGATGGTTCGCAAAAATATGTCACCGCCACGCCCACCGCCGTGCCGAGCGAAATCAAAGCCACGAATTTGCGAAGACCGGAGCCAGACGAAAATTTTTTGTAAGTGGAGATTCCCGATTCTCTAGAGCCCCGGTGAAGGCGTCCATGGGCCTGATTTGGAATCGGCTGATTCGACGCCCGTGTTCATCAACAAGACCGGTTCAAAGGAAAGGAAAACTGTTATGTGCTTTGGCTTATGCAAATGCCGCGCCCGCACCGCGCCGTTCACCCGACGGTCGCGACCGAAGGCGCTGCTTCTGATGTCGCTCCTATTTGTCTCAACCGTCTGCACCGTTCGCTCAGACATCCAAAATGGAAAATTCGACGGGCCGACCACGGCGCCGTGGAAGGTAGGTGCACCCGCCGGCGCCGCGCCCGGCGGCCTCAGGCCACGTCTGGTCAACGGCAAGGCCCGGATCGGGGCCGACCAAAATGGGAATGCCGGCCAAAACCGAGCGTATCTCCAGCAGGAATTCGACTGCGGAGACAGCGGAGCTTCAGATTCCTGCGGCGTATACTTCACGGCGAACGTGGCCGTCCCGGCCGGCGCCAACGAGAAGGCTTACGTTCAGCTTGAACACCCAGGAGGGGTGGCGCGCATTCGAGCCGAAATTCCTCCCGGGCAGGACGACTATTTCTTCAGCCTCCCGGGCTGCGGCACAACAACCGTCCGATTCTACGTGGAGTCAGCCAACGGGGCCGGCATCCGCTCGACCCTCGAAGTCAGCGACGTTTCCTCCGACTGCAGCGAGCTCCGGTTCCTCCTGCGCACCCAGCTTCTGCCGGCGTCCGGGTCCGCACCGTCGCTGGGCGGTCCCACGGTTCCGTTAGCCAGCGCGGTGGCCGTGCGGGAGACGCCCGACGATCGCCTCCAAAGACGCCGCGGCAGCGTCCTGCTGCTTGGCTCCGGATTCTCCCAGCCGCTGAGCCCACTCGGTGAGCAAAATCTCACCGTGACATATCAAACGGGCAGCGAAGCGATCGTGACGCTGCCTGACGGCGTCGCCGCCGCTATGCGGTTTGCAAACTCGCAGATCCGCATCCCGCTGATCGAACGCGGCGTCACGTTCCGGCTTCAGCCGACGGTCGACCCCACCTCGTGGCGGGTTACGCTCGTGGATCCGCGCCAGTTACAGTTCCCCGATTTCGAACTGGAAGGTCACCGCTTTCGGATGCAACGCGTGGAGGTTCTTCAGTCCGCCTTCCGGCTCAACCTCGCCGGTTCGGCCAGCGCCGTGGCCGGGGAGGCAACTCTACGCCTCACCTGGGAGATTGATGGCATCGTTTTGCCGCTGGTTCAGGATCTGCAGTTGACGGGCACATTCGATCCAACCACCGGAGCTTGGGATCAATTGGCGATGGGCGGGTGGTGCAATTTTCCACAGCACGCCGGGATCTCGCGGGGCGATCATGCGCCGTGGACCCCAGGAAGCTGGCAGCCAAAGTTGCGCCGCTGGAATCGCGACGCCAACGGCAACGGGATAGAAGATGTCATCGAGCAGATGCCCCCCTCAGCCTCAATTCCGGTCATCCTGGATTTGAACGCCTGGCCGTGTCTCGACGATCTCGAGTTCTTTGGCGCCCTCGGCACGGTCACGCATGTCATCGGCGCGCCCACCCTGGTGACCCTGGACAACGTCCGGGTCGATCGCGTCGGTGTACTGGCGTCGCACCCCCGGGTCGCCATGGTGGAATATGATCACGAATTGCGCGAAGCCCTCGACGTTAGCGTGGCAGCCCTGCGCGTCACGAGCAGCACGGCGTCCCCGGGACGCTCGGTCGCTGACCAATACCCCCAGATCACCGGGGCGGGCGTGAATCTCGCCGTCATTGATGGCGGAGTCGATAACGGCGTTCACCAGAGCCTGCCCGCCGGTCGGTTCATCGCCGGCGCCGATCTGGTGTCTGGCTTGAACGTTGATCCGGACGACAATTCGGGTCACGGCACGGCCGTGGCCGCAGCGGCCCTGGGGAGCGGCGTTCCCGCGCCCCGGATGCGGGGAGTGGCGCCCGGTGCCGGTCTCATTGATTTGAAAATTTCCGGCGCGAGCCAGTCGCGGCGCACGTCTTCCGCCATTGCCGCCTTGCACACCTGTCGCACCAACCGGACCGCTTGGGGCGTCGGCGTTGTCCTCTTCGCGCTGGCCAGCGATGCCGCCAGCGACGGACAGGACGCGGCCTCGCAAACGGTGAATGATCTGGTCGGAAACGACATTGTGGTGGTGACCGCTCTCGGCAACGCGACCGGCACGCAGACGAACCATTTTTCGCTGGTGGGCGAGTTCGCCGCGGCGGACAGCGCCCTGGCCGTGGCCGGTTCGGACGATCACGGCACGCCCGACCGGGCTTTGGCCAGCCTGTATCAGCGCTCCCGCAGCGGGCCGCGCCTGGACGGTGCCCGCAAGCCGGACGTGGTCGCTCCGGCGGTGGAGATCAACACCGCCGTTTTCAACACCGACACGAACTTCGTGCCCCTGACCGGCACGTCGATGGCCGCGGCGCAGGTCGCCGGAGTCGCGGCGCTGATCCGCCAAGCCAGCCGTCCGATGAGCGCCGCGGATGTTCGCCAACTCATCCTCGATACAGCAGAAGACAAAGGCGTGACCGGTTGGGATCCATTCTGGGGCTACGGGCTCGTCGATGCATTCGCTGCCATCGATCGGGTACTGGGCACCTCCCAAACTGGGACTCCGATTGCCATGACGAATGTGCCGCCATTCGTTCAGCTGCCAACCAACTTCCCAGCTCAGGGAGTTTGGCCCGCCGCGGGCCGCACCGACCTCGGATTCCAGCACCACACCGGTGTTCCTAACCCGTCCGTCGATCTCTATCCCGTCGATCCCAACGTGCGGGAAGACGTGCCCAACGTCGTGATCGCGCGAGTGACCAATTTTGGAGCGAGCTCGGCGGTCAACTTCCGCGTGGAAATCGGCGTCTATCCTCATTCCAATGGGGACAAGGGTTACGTCATTACCAACGTCGTCGTGGCTGGGCCCTTACCGCCCGGGGCGCGCCTCGACATCCAGGCGGCGTGGACCCCCTCCATCAGCGGCGCCCCGCCCGGCGTGGTCCACTCATGTCTCTACAGCCGGATTCTCTTTCCGCAGGACACCAGCTTCTCCAACAACGAAGCCCAGCATAACGTCGACATCCAGCAGACCCACTCCCCGGCTCGGTCCCGAGTGCTGGTGCTGAACCCGACGGGATTTGAACTTCTCGTTGGGTTCGAAGTTCTGGAGGCCGCAGCGATCGAAGAATCACACTGGTCTTTCCAGACGTCCGCCGAACAATTCATCATGGGCGCCGGTGACTGCCCGCAGCAAGTGGAGATGGTGCTGACGCCGGGGGACGGCGCGACGCCACGAGCTCGGGCGACAGTTCGTGTCCTTGGACAACGAGTGGACCGGCCGGAGGCGCCCCCGCTTGATTTGGGCGAGTTCGCCTTCGAAGCCTACAACCCGGGTGACCACACCGCCCCGAGCGCGCGCGCGGATGTCATCGCCTTCTCCGCTCTCCAAGGGGCGTATTTCGTCGATGCGCCCGGTGTTCTCCGCAATGACGTCGCGGACAGCGATAGCCCACGCGCCATGCTCGTTGCGTCGCCCGCTCACGGCCAACTGACGCTGCAAGCGAACGGAGCATTTCTCTACGTGCCGGAAGCCGGGTTCGCTGGCTCAGACACATTCACCTACCAGGTGGTCGATGGCGTGGCCCGCAGCGAACCAGTGGACGTGATTCTGCATGCGCTCACCCCACCGAGACTGCACCTCCAGCGGACGGCCGAGGGCTTCGAGCTGAGCTGGGCCGCACCGCGCGGCAGTCATCTAGTGCTGTCGGCCGACGTCCTCGCTCCAAATTTGCCGGCAATTTGGCGGCCGGCCGAGGAACCGATTGCCTTCGCTCTCGGAGAAAACACGATGGCATTGCAGCCCGACACTCCAGCCCGCTTTTTCAAACTCCTCGCGCTCGGAACGTGGAATTGTCAGGCGGAAGACTGGAACACCAATGGCATTCCGGACCATTTCTACTACGATTGGAATGGCGACGGGACCAACGACATCGCGCACATTGACGCGAATGAGGATGGGTATCGGGAAGAACGATGGGAGGACACCAACCACGACGGCCGGTGGGACACGTATTTTTGGGATGACCACCCGGCGGATGGCAAACACCGGTGGGACCGCCGCCGTTACGATCGCGACCATGATGGGCAATTCGAGGAAGAATGGCAGGACACCAACGGCAATGGGAAGCAGGAGCCGAACGAAGTTCATCCCCTGATTCCTCCTGTGCCGGTGCCGCTCGGTCCGCCTCTTCGGCCGGCAGGTGGTGGCTAGCGCGATGGCCCCAGCCAGAACCTCGCAAAGCCCGGACCGCCGACAAATGCGGTTCGGGCTTTCGACGCACCGAGGTCGCTGGTTAGCTACCGTCGGCAAACGATGTCGATCAGATATCGAATCTCATCGTCCACTTCGTCGGGATGCGCCACGGTCTGGGCCACGGCTTCGCGCAGGCATTCGCCGAACCGCTTGCGCAGCCGGTAGACCTCCTGTTTGGCTGCCGCTTCGCTGATCCCGAGCATTACCCCCAGCTCGGCATGGCTCATGCCCGCGTCTCCGCCCGGCAAATATTGGGCCAGCTGAATGAACTTTCGCCGGCGCGCGTCGTCGCCCGGCACTGCATATTCCTTGCGCACCTCGTTCCGGGCCCGTTCGAGGAGTTCTTCGGCCCAGCGGAGGTCGAAAAGCTGGTCCGGACTGGACGAGTGCTCCGGCTCCAGCTGGTAACGCTCCTGGGCCGACACACCGTCGAAGGACACGATTTCCTGGCCGCCGCCCCGTTTCTGGGCCTGGGTTCGATCCCATTCGTTGGCGAGAAAACACTTGAAGGCGGTGAGCAGGAACCAGCGAAACCGGCCCCGCCTCCGATCCGCAACCCCCAGGTAATTTTTTTCCAGGAGTTTGCTGAAGAAGCCCTGGGTTAAATCCTCCGCCTCGGGCACCGCAAAGCCGGCGCTGCGCGCGTAGCCGTAGAGCGGATACCAATAGGCCTGACACAGTTCGGCCAAGGCCTCACGCGCCTCGGGTGAACTGGAATTTCCGGCTCGCACCACGGCACTCCAGTGCGTGCTCGCAAATATGGGTTTCACATCGTCGCTCATGAGCCATCGATCGAACTGGCCGCCAGAAAACCAGACGCCAGCATCGGTTGGAAGAGTGAAAACCAACCATCCGGATCGCCCACAGCGGCGGTGCGAGACACCACCTGGGCCGCTGAGCAAGCGGCCCGGATCCCCTGCGGACGCCGCCCGGGATCGCCCGGAGCGCGAGCCTGGCTCAATTCGGCAGGAAATCGCCGGCCCCAATCGAGGGCGCCCGGTCACGGAGCCGGATCGGGCGAATCCACCCGGACTTTTTGTTACCTTTCAAAACTTCTTCTTAAACCTCCACGAAAGCCAATCCCGGCTTCGCCAATTGACCGACTATGATGAGCCACGTAAACCCCATTTCCGCAGAACGGTTCCCGCGTTCGTCCGCTTACCACCCGGACTGGATTCTCGCTGGAGCGAGCGGGGGCGCAAATCCCCTTTGGCTGACTGAATGGCTGGGTGAAACGATGGACTTTCGGCCTGGAATGAGGGTGCTCGATCTGGGCTGCGGACGGGCCCTGTCCTCCATCTTTTTGCGCCGCGAATATGGCGTCCAAGTCTGGGCCGCCGACCTGTGGTTCAACGCCTCCGAAAACCACCAGCGCATCCAGGATGCGGGGGTCAGGGATGGCGTCTTTCCGCTCAAGGCCGATGCGCGAAACCTGCCCTTCGCCGGCGATTTCTTTGACGCCATCGTGTCCATTGATTCGTTTGTCTATTACGGGACGGACGATCTCTACCTCAATTACTTGGCCCGCTTCGTCAAGCCGCAGGGCCAAATCGGGATCGCCCAAGCCGGATTGATCCGCGAGTTAGACGGCCCGGTTCCGGATCACCTCCGGGAGTGGTGGTCTGAGGAGCGGCCATGGAGCCTGCATTCCGCGGACTGGTGGCGCCATCACTGGGGCCGGACCGGCATTTTAAACATCGAATCGGCCGACGTGCTTCCCGGCGGCTGGCAACATTGGCTGGACTGGCTCCGCTTCGTTGCACCCGGCGACGCCAGGGGAATTGAAGCGTTGAACGCCGATGGCGGCGGCCACCTCGGGTATGTCCGGGTGGTGGGTCGGCGCAGCGCAGCGACCGATTTGACGGAGCCGATCTCGTCGGTGCCGACACGTTACGTGAAGCAGCCACTCCTCCGAGGTCCGGAGTAGCTCCGGCCGGGGCCAGCCTCCTTTGTTACCTTTCGAAACTTCTTCTTAAACCTCTCGTGAGGCCAAAGCGGGCCTCACGGAAATGACGGAACACCATATGAAGGCAATGCGAATTTTTCTGATGACGGCTCTGCTCGCCGCGATCGTGGGAGTTGTCCGCCCGGCCGCGGGCGCGCTGACGCACGCCATCCAGGGCCTGGAAACCACCAATTACACCGGCTATGTCATCGACGCGGACGCCGCCACGCTCGACCGGGTGCACAACCGCCAGCAGTTGCTCGTGCAGAGTCGCGTGCGGACCACCAACCCCGACGCGGCCATCCTGGCCACCACTTATTACCTCCGCTACCGGCTGTTGAATTCCCAGGGTCTACCGCATCCCCTCTTCGACTCCACCGGCACCACCCCGCCCGATGCCACCTACAATTTGACCAACACGTTCGGCCTCGCCGCGGGAGCGAACATTTCTCGCACCAATGTCGCCGCGCTTCGCCCCGCCACGCGCCTCAGCCCGGACGACCGGTACACGGTCGAGCTGCGGGTCTTCGTGCCGGGCGGAATTCGCGAGAGCGACCGCCTGACGAACGCGCCCCAGCCATTCATCCACTTCACCAACCTCGTCAGCGCCGACGCCGGGTTCAATGTCGTCGGCACGGTCGATCAGGTGACGTTCACCCAGTCCGCCGCGGTGCGGACCGATCCCGATCGCAGCGCCTTCGCGGTCGACGTCGACTACACGCTGCATCGTTACGACAACTTCCAGGGTGCGGCCGCCCCGGCCGACGCTGTGCCCATCACGCTGGCCTATCAACTCGTCGACCAAACGACCGGCCAGATCGTTCCCCTCGACGCCAGCACCACCAACTTCAATCGGACTCTGTTCCGCTACACGCCCCCGCCGCCCGACAATCCGCATGCGCCCTGGGCGCAAACTGCGACAAGAACCATCCAGGTGCGGCCGGCGACCGGGATCCAGCTCGATTCCGTCGACCATCGCTATCGCCTGGTCGCAACGCTGTCGCATCTCGAACAGTCCGGTGTCCCGGCCAGCGCGCGCACCGACAGCAGCGCGTCTTCCTCCGCCGCCCAACTGCTCCATTTCAACGGCAACCTCCGCTTCGGCGCCCTCAACACCACCTTCAGCAGCATCGACAATATCCCGCCGCGACTCGGCACCACCCCGGGGTCCCACGCCACCTCACTCTTGAGCATCGACGACCAGAGCGGACTCATCCCCGGACTCCCGGGCATTACCTACGGAGACGGAACCGATTTGCACGTCCGGTTGCTGGTTAACGGCGATGCCGAGGCGGACGCGGACGAGATCCCGATCCAAATTCCGGCCGGGGGCATCACCAAGGTTCTCAACGTCCGCATGGAGCTCGTGCCGCCCGCCGCGCTGACACCTCAGGGATTGGTCAGCGGTCTCCGCGTCCATCTCCCCACAGGATTGGGATATCGTTCCGACACGAGCGGGCACCGCCTGCGCCACAGCTTCATGGCCGCCGCGGTGCCCTTGGACACGGCGCTTCGTCCGAGCCGCGACGTCGTCTTTACCCCGTCGGGACCCATCTACGCCGTGGAGGAGTCCAAGCCAATCTGGTGGCGAACCACCGGGATCACATGGCGCGTGGCCGCCGGTCGCTTCGACCTGACGGTGGCTCCCGACGGCGCAACTCACGTCCGATCGGACGAATACGAGCAGCTCGCCGCGGTGGATGGGGTTCTCGAGAACCCCGGGCGATCCCTCAAGCGATCGAATGACCGCGTGTATCACGCCGGATTGACCGTCACCGCGCGCGTCAGCGTGACGGCGGACACCCAATGCGTCGCGCGTTTGACCGCCGGGCTGTCGGTCGGGCCCGGAACATTTCGCACGCACTTTCCTTATGACGCGCAGATCGCGTGGCTGGCGGGCGGCACGATGGCCATCGCCGGCGACCTGATCGAGTCGGAGGCCAGCGAACTGACGGGAGTGAGCCCGGTCGTTTTGAACTACGGCACGGGCTGCACCGGGGTGGACTGTCAACCGGACGACACAACGCGCCTGATGCGACTCCTGCCGACGAACGGGGTGCTTCGGTTTACGCGCGACGGCGGGCTGGTCGCCGGGGGCGACTTTGACGCGCCGCATCGGCTGCGCTGGGGCTACATCGAGTCCCTGGCGGCGTTTGCGCACGAGGCCGCGACGTTTACGCAGGCCAGCTTCCACATGCCCGGCCACGCGCTGCGAGGAGATCAGATCGGTGCGCCGCTGGTGCTCCGCCCGGCAACGTTGCTCTATACCGGCGTCGCCGCGACCAACACCGCCTATCTGGAACGCCCCGACGGCCCCGGCACTCCCAATCAGGTCCGCTACGAACGCGGCTTTGCCGACTACGCCGGCATGAACGTCGCCGTTGGCGTCGACGGACTTCGCCAGGGCCAGAGCACACTGGCCGGTCGCCCGACGGGCGCTTATCAGCTCAAAGGCATTTCCAAGTATTACGCCCGTCGCGGCGGCGTCAGCGGCATCCACGACGCCGTCCCCAATTCATTTCCCCCCACGCTCAGCCTTTATGGCTATCACTTTGACTTCGCCAACTTCGGCCTGAGCGCACTCGACAACCGGATGATCGAGTCGCGCATCGACGGCGAGATCGACCTGCCATTCCCGTCGGAATTTTCCCAGACGTTCGCCGGCCTGCGCCTGAACTGCCTGGGCGGAATCGAGAACACGCCCATGCCGGCACCGTCGACCAATCACCCGCTCGCATATTGGAACGGGCACTTCGACGCGCTCGCCCTGCAGTTCCGGCGCGACCCCGAGGAACTGTGCAACGTGACCAACGCCTTTCTCACGCTGGGCGCCCGCACCCAAATCGCCCACGTCCAGGAACCGCTCTACGGCACGCTGGGTTTCACGCCCGATGGCAACCTCATCCCGCGCGCCGTCGGGCCCGCCGATCTCGACTCCCGTTTGAAGCTGCCCAATGTCATCCGTCTCGCCGGTCCACGCCAGGAGGTCTACACGCTCAACCCGGTGGCGGACGTTTATTTCAACGGCCACGATCAGATCTCGCCCGCCGATCAAAACAGCGGCGCCGCCCCGCCCGTGGGCTGGGTGAACATCGCCGCCTCGATGGATGTTCCGTTCTTCGAGGACCTCCAGGTCCACGTCCAGACGAGCGCGGTCGGCGGCAGCTCCAATGCCCCCATCCACCTCCTCGGCGGGTGGCCCACCCACGGCTGGGAATCGCCCGCCGGGATGAACTTCTTCACCGCCGCCTACTTCGATGATCGGAACCGCGGCTATGCCCAGAATCGGTCCCCCAACGAGTATCGAGAAAGCGGGACGGATGCTTACCACCCCCGCGCCCGCAGGACCTGGCTGAAGATCATCGACTTTGACTATCCGCTCACCTGGTCGTCGACCACCCGCGACTTCCGGTCCCGCGCTCCCATCGTCAAGGATCTCATGGTGCTGAGCGCCGAGAACCAGCTCAAGTACCTGAGCGCGGAAAACGCGGAGATTACGTTCGGCGCGCAATTCGACGGACTGCCGCAACTGAACCTGGCCAACCTCGCCTATCAGGCCATCGACCTCGCCACGGATGCGGGCGCGGATTTCACCGGGGACCTGTTGACGGGCTGCGGGCGCCTCGACGAGATCCTCGGCGCCGATCTGCACCCGTTTTTCGGCGGCATCTTCGATCAGTCCATCCAGCCCAAGGTCGATGAACTCTACGACTCGCTGGTCGCGGCCTACGATCCGTTGGATCCGGCAAACTGGCCGGACGCGGTGGGTGATGAGGTCACTGCGGCCTTCCAGACCGACCCGGTGAATGTGAGGAATCGCCTGCAGGGGATGGCGGGCGCAGCACTCAATCAACCCGGGATGATGCGCCGCCTGACGAACTACCTCGCGGAAGCGGAACAAGCCGTGGCGCAAGTTGAGTCCATCCTGGCCGAGGACCCGGCGGGCAATCGTCATCTCGCCGCGCAGTTGATGCAGACACTGGTCCACAACGCCGCCCTGGAATTTGCCGGCGGATTCCTCGATCAATTCGTCCAGCCCATTCTGCAGCAGGCCGACCCCACCCTGGACCAGATTCACCTCGTTCTGACCAACCTGCGGACCGCACTGGCCCAGGTTCGGGCCGCCATGGCCGATCCAGCCGGCGGCCTCGGCGCCGAGCTCCAGGATCTCTTCAGTCTCCACGCACCCGAAATCACCGCAGCCGTGCCCGCGATGATTTCCGATGTGGGCAGTTTCATCCAGGACATCGATTTGGCCTTGGACTCGCCGGTGGACGACTATTCACCTGAGGAGATCAAGCAGCGGATCCGCCGGGAGATTGAGGATCGTTTCCACGGTTTGCCGCTCGTCGCCGGCATCCAGGTGGTGCACAAGCAACGTCTCTACGACGTCGACGCGGCGCTGCGGCAAGCCACCGACACAGTGTTCCAGGAGTTGAACAACGTCATCCGGCTGGTCATTGGCGAAACGGCCGAAGAGTTGAACAGCACCTTTGCCGGGCTGTTGGCGCCACTCGACCAAATGGCGGCGACCGCCAAGCTCAATGGCTACGCCCACATCAACGGCGATTCGCTGAAGGAAGCTCGCGTCGATTTGCGGGCGCGCCTCGACTTCGGCAGTGCGCTCGAATTCAACGGCTATTTGCAGATCAAGGAGCTCGATTCCCAGGGCAGCGCGGGCTGCAATTACGGCGCCTCCGGCGCGATCACCGAGGTCACGCTCGGCGCCGAGGATGTTCAAGTTGGCTGGATCAGCCCCGATCTCCGGGCCAGCGTCGGAACAAAATTCAGCTTCGATGATGACGGAGTGGGTTTCCCGCTGCGGGGTTTGGGCGGCAGCTTTGAGCTGACGGGAAAGCTCGATTACGAGACGTTCGCCATCAACTTCCTTGGAGCTTCCGTCGCGCTGGGTGCGGACGAAAATTATCTGAGCGCCGCCGCCGGCATGCGGGTGAACAAATACGATGTCTTTGGCGGAATTTATTTTGGGCGGACCTGTTCGCTCGATCCGATCCGCCTTTGGGATCCGGAGGCCGCGAGTTTGCTCGGGACGCCGCCCTTCACGGGCATTTACGCCTACGGCGAAGGCTGGATCCCGATCAACGAATTGATCGGCATCCCGGCCTCGTGTCTCTTCAACATCTCCGCCGGGCTCGGCTTCGGCGCCGGCGTGTTTCTCGAAGGGCCCACCTTCCTGGCCAAGATGAAGGCCGGGGTCAGCGGCGAAGCGCTCTGCCTTGTTGGCATCAAGGGCGAACTCACGGGCACCGCCGTGCTCGAAGGGCTCGATCCCAACGTCCTCGATGGTCTCACCGTCAAGGCCAAGGGCACCGTCGGCGGCTCCGTCGGGCCCTGCCCGATCTGCCTTGGCCTGGAACAATCCGTCGCGCTCACGTTCAAGCAAGGAAAGTGGAAGCTCGACTTCTAACCTCGGCGCGACTCCTCCGCTCTCCACCAACTCCGACGACTTTTACCGCAAGATTTCCATGAACTCATTCTCCATCGCTCAAACTTCGCGGGCCGTCGCTGGTCGGCTCGTCCTTCTGCTGTTTCTGCTGCTCCCGGCCGTGACCCGGGCAGCTTCGGCCGGCGACGACATCCTCGTCGCCGGAACCACCACCTACGACACCCAAAGCCGTGACTGGGCGTATCTCACCTGGATCACGGAAGATCCTGCAGCCTTGCGCTCACGCACCTTCGCGGTCTACGCCAAACCCGGTGACGCGGCGGCCACCGCCAACTACGAACGGCAGGCCATCCTGCGCGTCCAGACGGATGCGACCGTCATCCAACCCCTGCTCCAGCGTTCAGTCCATTTGGGCCAGGACCTCAATTACCTCGAGGAAACGGTCAACAGTCTGTTTCAGAAATTGATGCCCGATCCGAAGCTGCCTCTGGCGCAGAAATTGTCGGCGGTCATCCGCGGCTCCCTGGATGACCCGGACCACTTCCGGAACCTCGTTTTGATGGCGCGCGCGCATCCCGGCGTCGCCCTCTGCCTGGGCTGGGCACACGCCGCGGCGATCCCTGGCCCGGCGGGCACCCGCACCACATTTGAAGTCCGCGTCTTCGACGTGGCCAGCCAGCAAGATCTCGCCGTGGTCGGGCGCTCCACCGTCCGCGCCCGACAACCCGCGGTGCTGCCTGCTCCAGGCCGCCCGGTGGAAGTTCCCGACATCACGCCGAAGGGCGATCTCAATACCAAGATTCGCTGGTCCACTCCGGACGCGCTCCGACGTCTCTCCATGCTCCAGCACGGGTTCAACGTCTACCGCGTCCCGGCGGCACTGGCCGAACAAAACAACTGGCACCTGGCGCCGCCTTCCAACGCCGCCCTCCTGGCCGCCGTCCAGTCCAATCCCCTCGTCCATCGCCTGAATCACGTCCCCGTGCTGCAACCACGCGATTACACTGAAGCCGAAGCGGCCAATCTGGTCGTCGACGCCACCACGTTCTTCTACTCCGACTGGAACGACCGCTTCAACCCGAACACCCAGCAACCCCAGGACGACTTCGTCAACGGCGCGCAGTTTTACTATTTCCTGACCGCGCGGGACCTGCTGGGACGCGACGGTCTCGTCTCCCGCGGCACGCGCATCACGGTCTGCGACCGCATGCCGCCGCAGGCGCCAAGCCGGGTGCGTGTGTCAAATCACTACGCCTACAACGGCGCGCCCCAGCAACATCTCCAGGTGGTCTGGAACCAGAACGCAAACACCAACGATGTCACCACCGCGTACTACGTCTATCGCTGGACCAGCCTGCCCGAGATGCACGCCCATGCCGGCGACCCAGGCTTCAACCTGATCGCCGGCCCCATTCCGCACCTCGCCGGTTCGCCCACCAACAGCTACCTCGACAACGGCCCCGGGTCACCGCTCGCGTCCACCCAGTCCGGAGTGACCTTCTGGTATACGGTTGTCGCGCTTGACCACGGCGCCTGCGCCCCCGGCGGCAATCGCAGCCCGCACAGCGCGCCGGCGTTTGGCGTGCTGCGCGACCGAGTCGGGCCTGCGGGCGGTGACGGCGACATCGAAATCACATGCACCGAACCCACCGCCCGCTTCATCGGCGAAAGCACTCCCGTTCCGACGCCGGGCCTGGCCAACAACGCACGGCACTTCCAACTCACCACGGAACGCCTGCGTCCGGCCATTGAATGGACCGAGTTCTTCTATGATCTCGCCGGCCTCAACACCCAACGTGTGTTCATCGCCCGACAGTTCTTTGTCCCGGGCTTGAACACCGCCACGATCGCCTTTGCCCTGCCCAAGGACCCGCTGGTCCCCTCCCCTGCCCCCCGGTTCTATTGCCGCGTCGGCGCCGCCAACGGCAAGGTGTCCGAATTTGCCATCAGCTCCTCCATCATCCCCGCGCCCGACGGATCGGTCCGGCCCGTCCGGTTTACCGGCACGATGGAATCCCGCCGGGTGCGCCCCGGCGGCGATTGTACGGTTCACGATCCACACGGCGGCGACGACACCAACGACGCCATTTGTGTGACCGCCCACCTCTCGCCAGGCACCAAGGAGGTGAAGTTCTATCGTCGGGTCGAGAATGGTCCACTCACGCTCGTTTGCCAGCGCGAGGCGGACGCGGCGGAAACGGACGCAGCCATCTGCTGCGACGGCTCGATGCCCGCCCAGCCTTCGGACATTTGTTACTTCGTCCAGCAA
The DNA here is from genome assembly GCA_044229355.1 of Limisphaerales bacterium. Classification (GTDB taxonomy): domain Bacteria; phylum Verrucomicrobiota; class Verrucomicrobiia; order Limisphaerales; family JADJPG01; genus JBGARF01. The sequence goes on along the minus strand of JBGATF010000024.1, from coordinate 96,849 downwards.
TTCGACGAGCACGGGAACGCCAGCCCGATGGTTCGAATCGGCTGTGTCAAGACCGGGCCCAACGCGCCGTTGCCCACCCCGATTCTATCACCACTGACAGCCGTCGGGACGTCGACCAACGCCCGCATGCGTCTGCAATGGTTTTGTCCGCCCTACGGAGTGGAACGTTTCGAGGTTTGGGTCGCGGGTGCGCCGCTTCCGCCGGGAAAGGCTCTCTCCGCCGATCTGACGCTCACCAACACGATTGAGCTCGGCCTGCCCCTGCCAGGCGTTCCGATGGCGCAGCCCAAGTTGCTCACGTTCCTATCCCGCCGCATCGGTCCAAGTTTTGGTCAAGGACCTGTCTTCACCACCGAGGCCGACATCACGGTCGGCAATCACTACGCCGTGTTCATCCGCGCGGTCGGCAAAGATGGATCCATCGGACCCAAGAGCAACACCGAGCAGTTTACCTGGCAGGTCCCGCCGCCAGAGCCCCTGGCCAATGTGGCGTGGCCAGCCCGTTCACTTCCAGCGGTCACGGCAACCAATTTCCCCCACGTTTACGCCCGGATGTTTAATCTCGCCGATCCGGAGTTTCTGCCGTTTCCGCAGCAACGTTTCGAGGGAGTCGGCATTCGCATTGGCGCGGTGACCATGCCGTTCTTTCCGCCCGGCATGACAAACGCCACGACCGGCACCGCGGATCCGCTGGACCACGTTTACCGCAGCGCCCGCGATCAAAGCCGGCTCTTTCCGCTCGTCGTCTACCGGGCCCAGATTCCCAACGCCGCCTTCCCGGACGTCTCCCAGGACGTGACGCAGGTGACGCCGCTGATGGAGGAGATCGCATTTGATCGCGGCCTCACGCCCAACGGCACCCAAGCCGTGTTCGTCCACGACCCGTTCATCCGGCTGATTCCCACCACGCCCACGCCGTCCGCACCGGATTGGGAGCTGTATCTGCTCGACACCCAACCGGTGATCGATGACGCCACCTACCAGTACTTTCTGGTCCGGCTCCATCCCGACACCCGGGAGATCGCCGAGGTCATGCCGACCAATCCGGTCCAAATCCAGTAACCCAACACCGCGCTGATTCCTGTGCACTCGCTATCTCCTTCCTCCGCCGGCTCACCCAAAGGCACCGCCATGTTCCCCAACGATTCGATCCACCAAATTGCCGCCAACGGCCCGCCCCGTCGCGCGGTCCTCGCCGGCAGACGCCCCGGTCATGGGTATTCCACAACTCGGATGGCCGGCGGCGCGGCCAGTCGATCCGCGCTGGCCCTCGCCTCAATCCTGATCGTTCTCGCGCTGCGACCGCTCCCGGCGGCCTCGCTCGACGACTACACGTTTGTTCACCCTCACGGCCCGGCCGAGTGGGCCGCCGGCGGTGATTTCAATGGAGACGGCCTGATCGACTCCGTGATCGTCGATCGCGTCACCGGCGCCTACCGCGTGGCCTACCAGGCGCCGGACGGCGAACCGGCTTGGACCCAACCGCGCGCAAGCGGCATCGCCGACGTGACCGGGTTCTCGGTCGGTTATCTGTTTAACACCGTCTCCCAGGGACTGGCTTTTACCGCTGAATCAGCGAACCGCGTTAACGTGGTGGCGGCCGACGATCCGAGCCATGGCGGGTTGCCAGCCACTTTCTTCATCAACGCGGTTGGCCCCAACCAGGTCGTCGCCGCCGACGTCGGAGGCGCCGGCAACACTCCGCTCCACGATCTGGTCGTGGCCAGCGTCTGGAACACGCCGGCGTATCGCGCAACCACCGTGCGCAACAACGACGGTTCGACCTTTGTTCCCCTGCAGGAAGACGTCCTCGCGCAGCGCTGGGATCGCGGCAACCGGGTCATCTTCCGGGACGGCCGCCCCGCGGTGATGGCCGTGCTCGCCCGCGGCAATACCGACGCGCTGCGGCTGGTCAGCCACGCCCTTGGACCGCAGGAGACGTTTCTCGAATTCGGCCCGCTGCCGTCGGGTGTGGATTACGTGGCCGGCCGTTTCGGAGCGAACCCGCTGGCGAAGTTTCTCGTTTATCGTCCGGGGCAGAGCAATTTCACCGCCTACGCCGTGGCTGAGCCGATCCCGGGCACGTTTCAGCCCGGGCCAACCAACCAATTCGCGCTCGCTCGCGCCATCCGGACCCTGGTCAGCCTGCCGGCGGCAGCCGGAAATCCGGCGCGTTTGCTCGCGGTGTGGGACGACGGCCAAGGCGCGGCCGCGTTTGAGTTCGACGGGTTGAACCTGCCGGCTGTGCTCCAGGAGTTTGTCCCGCCGGCCGGTCAACAAATTCTCGGCGCCACACCCTCAGGCAACGGCGCATTTGCCTTCGGCGTCAGCCCGGTGAACAGCCCGCGCACGACGCGCTCGTTGCGGTATTCGTTCGACGCCGGCGCCGGGATGTTCGTCCTGACGCACGACAACGTGTTGCCGAGCGTGACGGATCTGAGCGCGCGCGCCAACGTGCTGCAATTTCAGTTCGAGCCCTTCGTGGTTCCGAACCCGCGCCTGCTCCACCGCGCCAACGCGGGCGACTGGTCGTCCCTGTTTTCGCTTGCGGGCGGCCCGCCCCAGATCGGAGTGACCAGCGAAACCTACGCCGACTCGTCCCGGGGACTGGATGATCCGACGCCGCTCAACCTCGGCCCCGGGCATCCGCAGGCCCAGTTCGGCTTGGCCAACCAATACAACGAGGCCGTCTCCATCTTCAGCCTCAGCGCCGCATCCGGCCCCTCCGTGGTCGGCGTCAGCGCGCTGCCAGCCGGCGGCCTCCACTCCCGCAGCGTCGCGGTTCAGTTCCAGACCGACGCTCCCGGCTTTCAAGTGCTCTACCGGCAGAACACCCTGGGCCCCTGGCTGACCTACGCCGGGAAGCCCGTCCAAATCTTCACCAACACCACGCTCCAGTACCGCGCCCGGGCACTGCTGGGCCAGGCGCAAACTGCCGTCAAATCCGAGACCTACATGTTCCGGCAAAACGCCGGCACCTTGGACTCCGATTCCGATGGCGTTCCCGACTACGTGGAAATTGCCAACGGCCTCGATCCCGTCCGGAGCGGCAGCGACGGCGATGGCGATGGAGTTTCCGATCTCGAGGAATTGCTCAAAGGCACCTCCCCCTCCAATGCCGCGAGCAAGCCACCCACGTCCGGCTATGAACAGCACACGTCCGTCGATTGGATCCTGACGCCACGGCCGCTCGACGGCACCACCGGCGCCGAGACGTTCGCCCGGGGCGGACCACGCGTCCGGGTCTTTGACGGCTCCGGTTCGTTGCTTGCTGCTGCCACGGTCGGCCATCCGATTAACGTGTCGGCGGTCGCCTCGAATGTTCTCGTTGATCCCGCGCACCCGCTCCTTGTCGCGGCGACCGATCCGCACTTCGACATCGTGACTCCGTCCACCGATGCACGGCTCGGACGCGAACTCGTCGCCATTTTGCCGTCGCCCACGCTTCCTCCCATCGTGGTGCCGGACGTCTACGGCAGTGCCGGCGGAGCGCTGAACGCGGAGGCACAAAATTGGGTTGCGGCCGCCCAGTCCGCCTACGGAGTGGCCACGAATGAGGTGCGATCGCAAACGCTCTCGATTGCCCAAACGACGGCGGCTGCGTTGCTGGAGGCGCGCCTGAACATCGCTCTTACGGTCGCGTCTCCAACCCGAAGCAACCTCACCCTCTTTCCGTTCCGTCCCGCGGACGCCGGTCGGCAGACTTTGGACGACAATGCCCGCGACCTGTTGGCCCATAGCGCCGCCGAACGTCCCGCTTACGACCTGCGGCAGATGCATTACTCGATCGAGGCGCTCGTCCTCCAATCGCCCACTCCGCAGGTCCAGGCCTTGCTCAACCTGGCCCGCGAGATCTACCGCGTGTCCAGCGCCTCGAACAACGCCGCCCCAGGGCTGTATCGTTCGCCGCTGGATGTCCTGCGGGACTTCGTTCGGGACGGAAACATCCCCCCCGATTACGTCGCGGCAGGCACATTCCCCCCGGCTCTGCTCGCCAACGCCACCGCCGGGGTCCACTCCGTCTTGAACCAGTTGGGCAGCCGGCCCGTCACCAACCTCACCTTGCGCCTTCGTCCGGATACGGTCGGGGGCATCTGCACCACGCTCGAGACCGCGGACCTGGCGTCAACTCCGGTTAACCTATTCGCCGCCGGTGGCGGCGCCTTCGACTTCCCCGACACCTTTCAACTCGTGCCCGGCGCGGTGGTCCAAATCGTCGGCCGGCCCGACGTCATCAGCACGACCTGCGCGGGCCTGAACGTTGAAGTGCTTGCCATCTCACTGGCGACCATTCCGGCGCGATCCGACGGCGATGCGGACGGCAACCTCCTGATCGACACCTGGGAAATGGCGCTGCTCGGCGGGATCGGGGCGGATCCCCTGGGAGATGCGGATGGAGATGGCTACTCGAACATCCAGGAAATGTGGGAAGGCAGCGACCCGAGCGATCGGCGCGGCACGCCGTCCGCCCCAATTGCGACGTTGACCCTGCCAACGCTCCACATCGGCGAGATTCCCGACGACGCCGGCGGCGGCGGGGCGGGAGGTGGCGGCCCAAAAGGCACCGGCAAAACCATGGCAGCGGAATGGCTGTTTTCCTCGGCCTATGCCGACCGCGTCGAATTTCTGATTCAGGCCACCGCAGATCTGAGCCAGCCACCCACGACGCGCGCGATCACGCCCATCCACCTCGGGGGAGGTCTGTATCGGGCGATCCTGCCCAACTCCGGCGGCGCCCAGTTCTTTAAAGTGAGGCTGCAACTCAAGCCGTGAGCGGCCGGCCGCCGGCGTGCCGCCGTGCGGGACGCATCGGCTTTCCGCTGAGCGGACGATGCAACCTGCACCGCGGCACGCCAATTGGGGCGAATAACCTCTGCGAAGCGCATTGGTACCGGGCCATGAACGCGAGCATCGCAGGTAGGGCTGGCGCTCCGCCGCCAGCCGGAGGTCCGCGCTGGCGGTCCGCACATGCGGCGCGCTGCGGAGAGCGCGCCCTACCTTCCGGTTCATGGGAAGGCCGGGCGACTCGGCTGGGCCACAGTGGGCGCGCGATTCACGCGCGATTCCCCTTGCCCGCCCGTTGACCATTTCCAACATGGTGGCACGATGCGGCGAGCAGGCACGTGAGTGACCCAGCGACCAGGGTTTGCGCGGAATGCGGACTGAGCCTTTCTGGCAGTTCGCGCGGAAATCTTTGTCCCGGGTGCGCCTTTCGCCTGGCGCTATCCCCTGAAGCCACCGAATCGGAGCGTCCGTCCGGAGCCCTGCCGGGTTTGAAGTCCCGTTTCTTCGGCGATTACGAAATCCTGGACGAGATCGCGCGCGGCGGCATGGGCGTGGTCTATCGCGCGCGGCAACTTGGCCTGAACCGTCTGGTGGCGCTGAAGATGATTCAATCGGGCCATCTGCTGTCCGATGAAGCCCGCCTGCGGTTTCGGGTAGAGATCGAAGCGGTGTCGCAACTCGATCATCCCCACATCGTGTCGCTCTACGACAGCGGGGAGCACGATGGGGCGCATTATTTCACCATGCGGTTGATCGAGGGCGGAGATCTCGGCGCCGATTTCAAGCGCGAGCGACCCTTGCGCCTACGCATCCGCCAACTGGTCAAGGTCTGTCGTGCCATCCACCATGCCCATCAACGCGGCATCCTGCATCGCGACCTGAAGCCTTCAAATATTCTGGTGGATGCTGAAGGCGAACCGCACGTGGCTGACTTCGGCCTGGCCAAGTCCCTGGATCACGACACGGGTTTTACGTTCACCCAGTCGGTGCTCGGCTCGCCGAACTACATGGCGCCCGAGCAGGCGGCGGGAAAGACGCGGCAACTCACCACGGCGGTCGATGTCTACGGACTGGGCGCGGTCCTCTACCACCTGCTCGCGGGTGGGCCGCCGTTTCAGGCGCTTACGCCCGTCGACACGCTCCGGCAGGTCATGGATCGCGATCCCATTCCACCCCGCCAGCTCCGTTCGGCGGTCGATCGCGATCTCGAGACCATCGCCCTCAAGTGTCTGCGCAAGCAGCCCACGGAGCGCTATGGCACGGCAGAGGAACTGGCCCTGGACCTTGAACGGTGGTTGGCCGGGAGGCCGATTCTCGCGCGGCCGCTGGGGCCGCTGGCCTCGGGCTGGCGCTGGACTCGACGCCACCCCGGGCTTGTGCTCCTGGGCGCCGCGCTGTTCATCGCTCTCCTGACCCTCGCGGGAGGCGCCACTGTTGCCGCGTGGCGGATTCGTTCCGCCAATCAGAGGAACGAAGCCTTGGTGACGCGAATGCAGATTCAAAAGGCGGAGACCTTATTCTCCGAAGGCAGCTCGTCAAAGGCTTTGGCCACGCTGGCGCATGTTGTTCGTCACGATCCAACCAACACTCCCGCGACGCTGCGCCTGCTCTCGGCGTTGCAACACCGGCGTTATTCCGTCCCAATTTACGCGCCGATGGCCAACGGCTCCGCTTTGGTCGCCGCCACTTCACCGCCCGGAAAGGATGAGCTGTTCACCCTCTCACAGGCAGGAATCGCACAAAGCTGGAACCTGAAGTCCGGCACGCCGCTGAACACGGTGTTCGATTTGCAGACCCCGATACGCATCGCGACCATGAGCCCTGGCCTGGAGGTGATGATTCTCGGCTTGCGCGAAGGCGGCGCGCAAATTCGATCCGGTCCAGCGTGGAATGCCGTTCGAGAACTGGCGGTGCTGCCGCATGGGGTCGTGGCCCTCGCGCTCAGCCCTTCCGGCCGGTTGGCCGCCACCGCCTCCGCACGGCTGCAGCCCTCGTTCCTGGCCGAGGTGGGTCTCTGGGAGACCGCCACCGGACGGGCCATCTCCGCCCCGAAGGCCCATCGTCTGCTCGTGACCGATCTTCAGTTCACGCGCGACGAACAAAGCCTCGTCTCGGTTTGTGCCGACAGCCGAATTCGGTTCTGGCCCGTCTCGAACACGAGCACCTCCCCGTCGCTGGTGCTGACGCAAGCCTCCTGCCTCATCCTGCGCTTCGACCGGTCGGGGCGCTGGATGGCCGTGGGCGAGTATGGCGGCGGAATCCACGTTTGGGACACCCGGGATCTCGCGCAGCCAAAATGGGTCTTCCGGCATGCCCGTCGGATCAACGACCTGAATTTCAATGCCGACGCCAGCCTGTTGCTCTCCGCCTCCTCCGATGACTCCGCGCAACTCTGGGATCTGACAAACGGGACGCCGCACGGGCCGGCCCTGCGCCACGGCAACATCGTCAACACGGCGCGGTTCAGCCCGGACGGGCGTCAGGTGGTCACGGCCTCCAACGACAATACCGCCCGTCTTTGGGACGCCCTCACCGGCCGGGCGCTGACCGAGGAACTGCCGCACGACAACGGAGTGCAACTCGCCGAGTTTACCGGCGACGGACGACGAATCCTCACGACCACGTTTGCTGGAGCGTGCGCGGTCTTCGAATTGCGGGAGCCATTTGTCCCCACCTTAACCATCGCGTTTTCCAACACCGTCACGCGGGTTGGCTTCAGTCCCGACGGCCACCGACTGGCCGCCGGATCGACGGGCGGGGAAATTCGCGTCACCGATGTGCAGTCGGGCGAAGTCGTGCGGCAACTGACCGGCAACGGCGCCATGATTCCCACCATCTTCAGTCCCGACGGAAAGCGCATCGCCACCGGGGGCGACGGACGGACCGTGCAGATTTTCGATGTTGCGAGTGGCGCTCTGGTTCTGCCGCCGTTGCGGCATGGGTTTTCCGTCGAGGGTCTGGAGTTCGATCGCTCGGGGTCTCGTCTGCTGGTGACGACGGAAGTTGAGGCGCAGATCTGGGATATGGCCACCGGCAAGAAAGTCGCTCCACCACTTCCGCATCGCGACCGGATTGAAAGCGCCCGTCTCAGCCCGGATGGCCAGCGCGTCATCACTGTGTCAAAGGATCGCACCGTGCGGCTGTGGTCCGCTGTCACCGGTGAACCCATCGGGCCGCCCATTGAGGATGCCGGGCTGGCAATCTACGCGGAGTTCAGTCCTGACGCAGAGCGCGTCGTCCTGGCCAAGCGCGCCCACGAGGCGGTGGTGATCTCATTATCCACCCGCGAGATGGTCGGGACGCCGATGCGCCATCGCGGCGGCGTGTCGCACGCGGCTTTCAATCACGACGGCTCACGCATCGTCACCGCGTCGGAAGATCAAACCGCGAAGGTCTGGGCACCCGACGCCCCCGAACCCCTGCTGCAAACGCTTCCCCACCGGGCGCGCGTCAATCGCGCTGAGTTCAGCCCCGACGGCCGCATGATTCTCACCCTTTCCTCCGACGGTCAGGTTTTGCTTTGGGATACCGCAACCGGACATCTCATTGCGGATCCCATCCAGCACCCGGGCGCCACGTTTGCCTGCTTCAGTCCGGATGGACATCGGGTGGCCGTCAGCGCAAAGAGCGGGCTGGTCGTCGTTCGCCCGGTGCCGACGTGGGCGGGTGGGGACGTGACTTGGATGGCCGATCTTGCGGAACTCGTCGCCCAACAGCGTTTCCTCCCGCCAGACCGGTTCGACCCGCTGCCGCCGGGCGTGAGACCGCCTGCCCAACCGACGGCATCGACCGGTCCGGAGTCCGCCGCAAAGTCGGCGTTGCAGCGATGGCTTCGCCGACCGGCAACGCCCTGAACATTTTCGGTCGCGGTATGGTTCACCTTCGAGGTTCGGGATGCCCACGGTCCACGCGGGAGTCTCGGCCGTTCCCCGCAACGAGCGAATGCCCGCTTGCCACGAGCGGAAGTGGACCAGCTCGCTTTCCCGGCGGGCCGAAGCCGCGTCGCGCCGGGCCGCGCCAGAACGTCGATCCCACGGCGCGGGGTCGCGGGGTCACGCCTCGACTTTCGCCGCCAGGCTCCTAAGATATCCACGACGTGAGCGACGTGACGCGAATCCTACGAGCGGCGCAGGAGGGGGATGCGAAGGCTGCGGAAGAGTTGCTGCCGCTGGTCTATGCCGAGTTGCGTCGACTGGCGGCACACCGGATCTCACGGGAACAACCGGGGCAAACCCTGCAGCCGACGGCGCTCGTGCATGAAGCCTGGCTCCGATTGGCTGCGCCCGACCAGGGCGTGCGGTTTCAGGGGCGCGCCCATTTCTTTGGCGCGGCGGCCGAAGCCATGCGCCGGATTCTGGTCGACCGCGCCCGGCAAAAGAACGCCCTTAAACGGGGCGGCAATCTGGAGCGGGTGGACCTCGATGCGGTCGAGCTGCCGTCACCGATGCCGGATGAGGAATTGCTGGCGGTGCACGAGGCGCTGGACCGGCTCGAGCAGGTCGACACGCGGTCCGCGCAGATGGTGAAGCTTTGTTTCTTCGTCGGCCTGACGCAGGCAGAGGCGGCGCGGGAGCTCGGCATCTCCCTGGCCACGGCGGAGCGGGTCTCGGCTTTTGCCCGCGCGTGGCTGCTGCGAGAAATGAACCGCCAGCAGTCCGGCGACCGGGCGTGAGGGAAATGAGGGGGCGAATTCCGCACGACGGATGGAATGCGGGGCTCACCGGCCCCGCCTCAAAGCAGCTGTGCCAAGCGCCGATCAACTGATTGCACTGTTCAACGACGCCCGGGCGATTCCGGCCGGGGCGGAGCGGGATCGGTTTTTGGATCGCGCGTGCGGCGGCAATCTCACCCTGAAGGAACAGATTGAATCCCTGCTGCTGGCGGAAGCCAACGAGGGAAAATTCGCTCTCTTCACCAACCCCGCGTGGATCCCCCCGGGGGCGGCGCCTGCGGAAAAGCCGGGCGAACGCATCGGGCGTTATCACTTGCTGGAGCAACTCGGCGAAGGCGGCTGCGGCGTGGTTTATCTCGCCGAGCAGGACGAACCTGTCCGTCGCAGAGTGGCGCTCAAGGTCATCAAGCTCGGCATGGATACCAGGAGCGTCATCGCGCGGTTCGAAGCCGAGCGACAGGCGTTGGCGCTCATGGACCATCCCCACATCGCCAAGGTGCTGGATGCGGGAGCCACCGACACCGGGCGACCTTATTTCGTGATGGAGGTGGTCCATGGCATCCGCATCACGGATTACTGCGATCGCAACTCGCTGCGTTGCGAAGATCGGCTCGCGCTGTTTATCGAGGTCTGTCGCGCGGTGCAGCATGCGCATCAAAAGGGGATCATCCATCGCGACCTCAAGCCATCGAACATTCTGGTCACGATCGCTGGCGGACCCGGAACGCCCGGCTGCCCCAAGGTGATTGATTTCGGGGTGGCCAAAGCCACGAACGACCAGCGCCTCACCGACAAGACGTTTTCGACGGCCTGCGAGCAGTTCATCGGCACACCGGCTTACATGAGCCCGGAACAAGTGGCCCTGCGAGGCGCCGACATCGACACACGAAGCGACGTTTATTCGTTGGGGGTTTTGCTTTACGAGCTCTTGACCGGACGAACGCCTTTGGACGGCGACGCGATCCGGCCTTCGGGCGTGAGCGACTGGCCGAGACGCATTCGCGAAGATGAGCCGCTGCGCCCCTCGGTGCGCCTGGCGGGAATGGCGCCGGAAGAACTGACGGCCGTGGCGCGCGACCGACGAACCGATCCCTCGCGGTTAATTCGCCAAGTGCGCGGCGACCTGGATTGGATCGTGATGAAATGCCTGGAGAAAGACCGGGCCCGTCGCTACGGCACCGCCGATGACCTGGGATCTGATCTCCAGAATTACCTCAGGAATGAGCCCGTCCGGGCGCGTCCCCCAAGCCGGGCCTATCAATTTCGAAAGCTGTTCCGCCGAAACCGGCTGGCCTTCGTCGCGGCAGGCGCGGTGGCTTTGGCATTGGTCTTGGGGCTGGGGCTTTCCACGTGGCAGTTCCTCGAGAAGAGCCAGGCGCAACAGGAACAGCTGAGGTTGACCCGCGAGGCCCAGTCGGCCAACCAGCAGCTGAAAGACACGATCAGCACGCTCGAATTGCGACACGCCGAGGCATTCTTTCGGGATGCCGATGCCGGAGCCGGTATCGCGCACCTGGCAGCGATGCTGCGTCGGGACCCTTCGAATTCCGTCGCCGCCAGCCGCCTGGTCTCAGCGCTGGTTCATCGCCACTGGTCAATCCGCGGGCCGGCGCCCGCACCCCACCCGGGACCTCTCGTCGCCCTCTCGTTCCGCCCCGACGGCGGGCATGTGCTCAGCGCCAGCCGGGACGGCACCGCGCGAATCTGGGAGGCGAGCACCGGCCGCCTGGTCGCCGCCCTGCCCCAGGCAGGCGCCCTTTCCTCGGCTGGTTACGATCGAAGCGGAGCCCGGATTATCACGGCGAGCGCGGATCGGACTGCGCGGATCTGGGATGAGGCCACAGGCGCGCCGTTAACTCCGCCGTTGCTTCATGATGGCGAGGTGAACTGGGCCGAGTTCAGTCCGGATGGGCGGTTGGCGCTGACCGCCGGAGAGGATCGGCTGGTGCGCCTGTGGGATGCGGCCAGCGGATCTCTGCGGCAGACGTTTCGAGGGCATACGAGCCCGGTCCTGATGGCTCGCTTCACCTCGGATGGCAGGAGAATCGTCACGGGCGGTCAATGGGGGTCGATCCGGGTTTGGGACGTGGCGACCGGCGAGATGGTGTTTCGGGTTGAAGATCGGCAGGCGGCCTTGGAGACCATTGCCCTCAGCGGGGATGGCACGCGCCTGGCCTCGGTTTGCCAGGATGAACGGGTGCGGTTATGGAATCTGGATTCACGGGAGGAAATACCATTGCCCATCGACGCGCGCGCAGTGACCCACGCCACCTTTAGTCCGGACAGCCGCTGGCTCGTGACCAGCTCCCACGACACGACCGCGCGATTGTGGGACGCACGCTCGGGCGTGCCAGTCGGCGCCCCTTTGCTCCACGGCGGCACGGTGATCTCCGCCCGTTTCAACCTGGATGGGGGGAAGGTGGTGACGCTTTCAAAAGACCACACCGCCCGGGTTTGGAACACCGCCACGCGCAAGCCAGTGGGCCAGCCGATCCGGGATCCGGAACCATTCACCCATGCCGCTTTAAGTCCCGATGGAGATCGGCTGGTGACCGCGGGGAATGAAGGCACGCTGCAGATCTGGGATCTTCGGCCGCGACGACATCCAGGACTGGAGGCGCATTTCCAGGCGGCTATCACCACGATTGACTTTAGCCCTTCCACAAATGCGTTGCTGGCAACTGCATTTGACGGTGACGCCCGCGTGCTCGATGCCGGCACGTTGGCAACCCTGGCGGCGTTGCCCCACGAAACCGGGCTCTACCTGGCAAGATTCAGCCCGGACGGCTCCCGTGTGTTCACCGCCGGCGCCGGCGGCATTCGCTTCTGGGATTGGCGCACGAGCACGGTGGTGGCGGGCCCGTTCGCGCACCCGGATCGAATCGAGACCGTTCACTTCAGTCCCACTGGCGATCGCCTGCTTGTGGCCGGCACCAATGGAATCGCGCGCGTATGGAGCACCACCAACTGGCAGGCAATGACGCCTCCGCTGGTCCACTCCCGGGCCATCCTCATGGCCCGCTTCAGCCCAAACGGACGCGCCGTCGCGACCGCCAGCGAGGATCACACCGCTCGGATTTGGGACGCGGAAACCGGAATGCCGGTGACGCCGCCGTTGATCCACCATGACCACGTTCGTTCGATCGATTTCAGCCCGGACGGGGCAAAGGTCGTGACCGCCTCAACGGACGACACCGCGAGAGTTTGGGACGCGCGGACGGGGCAATCGCTGACCCCGCCGCTGCAACACACTCGTCTGGTGGATAAGGCGATCTTCAGCCCGGACGGCGCGCGCATCCTGACCGGCTCACTCGATTATCAGGCGAGGATCTGGGACGCCCACACGGGCATGGCCGTAATTGCTCCGCTCAGCCACAACTATTCGTTGATTGGGGTCGCGTTTTCGGCCGACGGCAATGTGGCCATGACGGCCTGTTGGAATGGAACGTTGCGGGCCTGGGACGCAAGATCCGGCCAGCCGTTGACTGAATCGTTCGATGCGGGCGATTGGCTCTGGAAAATCGTCGCCTTTGATCCCGTGGGGTGCCGCATGGCCACCGGAGGCAGGGATTCGACCGTGCGAGTCTGGTCCATCCCGGAATGTCCGAGGCCCGTTCCCGAATGGTTTCTCACCTTCGCCGAAGCCGTCGCCGGATTGCGGGTGGGTGCCCGCGGTCAGCTGGAATTTGTTTCTCGCGTTGAACTGGACCGCGTCGTTGAAGCGGTCACCTTGCGCGACCCGGACAGCTTCTATCCCCGGCTGATACGCTGGTTTCTGGAGGATCCAGCGAGGCGCGGGCGATGGCCGCAATAGCATCCAGCCCCGGATCTCCCAACTCGGGCAGGCCAGCCCGGGGGCCGACAAAATTTTTCTGAGGGAATCGCTCCCCCATGTGCGCATGACTCAATAGCTCCTGCCGGAGCAGGATGACAACCCCGAGCCATACTCGGCTTCAGGAGACAGGCGTATGACGAATGAATTGCGAATCCCTCGTTGTTTCACTTTTTGGGTCGGCACCTTGATTCTGTCGGGCCTCGCCTCCGCCTTCACCGGCGCGGTCGGCCGGGCGGGCGATTGTTTGCAATGGGTCCGGAGGACCGACGTCGGCTCGTACGGGCAGCGCTACATGCATGCCATGGCTTACGATTCGGACCGAGGAGTCACCGTCTTTTTTGGCGGCGAGATCGGCATCTACCCGGAAGAGGCCTTTTTCAACGACACCCAGGAATACGATGGAAAGCAGTGGCGCCAGATCAACACGGCCGTCAAACCTCCAGCCCGTTCGGGTCATGCCATGGCCTATGATCCCGTCCGCAAGAAGATGGTCATGTTCGGCGGGCGGTCGTATGTCTCAGGTTCCCGGGTCCTCTTTAGCGACACGTGGGTTTACTCGGGCGATGGCATCAACGGCTTTTGGCAGCTGCAACAAGGGATCACCGTGCCACCCACGACAACGCAGCACGCCATCGTCTGGGATTCTGTGAACCACGGAATACTCCTGCAGTCGCTGGCCGGCTCGACCTGGCTCTGGAATGGCACGGATTGGACCAGCATCTCCTCCGGCTTGCCCGCGCTCTTTGACTACGGAATGGCCTTCGATTCGGCGCGGGGCATCGCGATGATGGCTGGTGGACGTTACATCTTTGGCGACGAGATCGATACCATCTGGGAAAAGCCGGCCGATTCCGGCTGGCAGAATCGTGGCCCGGGGCCTTCCATCCGCGCGGAGTTGGCGTTGGCTTATGACGAGCGCCGACAGCGGGTGGTCATGGTCGGGGGCGTGGGGGAGTCGGTGGAGACAGGCGAGACCGCCTACGAGTATGCGCCTGGCCAGGGATGGATCATCATCCCTTCCCTTCCCTCCGGGCAGGGTCGTGCCGGCGCCAAGATGGTTTATGACCAAAGACGCGGCTGCATGGTTTTGACCGGGGGAGCGGGGGGCGGCGCGCCCAACGCAAACTCTGGTGGCCGATACAGCGATACCTGGGAGCTCTGGCCGTCATTGTCCATCTCGGGCCAACCGCTGCCCGTCACCAATGAGGTCTGCACCACCGCATCGTTCTCCGTTGGCGTGTTGGGCAACCCGCCGTTGCAATTTGCCTGGCTGCGGGACGGGCTACCATTGCCAAACGATTCCCGTTATTTGGGAGCGGGCACGCCGGAATTGACGATTCACTCCCTTCGGCACGCCGATGCGGGCAACTACCAGCTGGTCGTCCTGGACACTTGCAACCCGCCCAACGTCGTCACCAGCCGAGTGGCCACCTTAACGGTCACGCCGGAATCGGAATGGCTGCTGCGGGCGACGAACGGTCCGTCAGAACGCTTCGGGCACAGCATGGTCTACGATCAGGCCCGGCATGTGACCGTTCTCTTCGGTGGCCGAACGAACCACAACTTCGTCGCCCCGTTCAATGATCTCTGGGAATGGAACGGCGCCCGCTGGAGTCAGCGAACGCAAAACACCGTTTCCAACGGGTGGGCCTTGGTGTCGGGGCGATGGACTCCGACCTACGAGGGGCCGCCGGTGAGGCGCGCGGACTGCGCGATGGCCTACGACAGCCGGCGCGGGATTACCGTTATGTTCGGAGGATCGGGCAAGGCGCCGGATGGATCCGACGTGTATTTAAAAGACCTTTGGGAGTGGAACGGCGAACGGTGGTTCTTCCGCGCAACCAACGGGCCGATCGCGCGCTCCGCCGGATCGATGGCCTACGACGAGGTCAGGAGCCGCGTGGTGCTGTTTGGAGGCGCCTCAATGATCACCCGGACCGGCGAGGTGCGCGACGACCAGTGGGTCTGGGAATGGGATGGCCAACGCTGGCACACCAGTGAACCCAACCTCATCCCTGGTCCGGGCACCCGGCAATACGGGCGCATGATCTACGACGCGTTTCGGAAGGTCGTCGTTTTCGGCCCCGTGGCAGACAGCCACGGCTATGCCGCCTTTTGGGATTGGGATGGATCCACCTGGACCAATCGAGCGCCTTCTGCCTACTTGAGCGACCCGGTCGCAGCCGCCATGAGCGGAACCATTGACGGCGGATTTGTCTACGACCGCGAGCGACGACGGGGATTGTGGTTTGGTGGGTATCAAAACAATCCGCAAAACCGCACCGTGCTGTTTGATGGCCAGAGATGGACCTACCAGACGAACGCCACTCCGCCGCCGCGGCGAGGTGAACTGGCCATGGCTTACGATTCGGATCGCCACGTGATGGTGATGTTTGGCGGAAGCCTGACCGCCGGGGGCGCCCTGGGCGCGACGAATGACACCTGGGAGCTGGTCCCCGCAGACGCGCCCGTGATCCTGGAGCACCCCACCAGCCAGGTCCGGGCAGCGGGCGAGCCAGCGACGTTCCGGGTGAGCGCCGCTGGGCATGGCTTCGTCGCCTATCAGTGGTACTTCCAAAACACACTGCTGCCCGGAGCCCAAAGCGACTCGTTCACAGTGCCCGTCGTCACCCCATCGAGCATCGGCGAATATTTCGTTCGGGTGGGCAGCCAATGTGGATCGGTGACCAGCCATGTGGCCACGCTCACGATGGATGAGAAACTCCAACTCCTGCTCGACGGCCAGACCGCCACGCTCCTCTGGGCTCCCGCTTCCCATCGCATCTTCGAATCGGCAGAGAACATCACAGGCCCGTGGAGCCCGATCCCCGATGCTCCCATTCCCTTTCCGATCGGAACCCAGGGACCCGCGCGCTTCTTCCGTCTGCGCCGAACCGAATAGCGCGAGCGGCTGACGCCGGATCGCCACCGAATCGGCAGGGGCACCAGCACGGCGTTGGCGGGGCCGAGCAGCGGGCCAGTTCGGCGAGCGGAAAGAAGCAACCGCAGCCGATGTTCACGGCTGGGAGAGCCTGAAATTGCGCCGGCCCGTCGGTGGGTCCACCACGATGACCTTGGTCACGCCGTCATCACTCATTGGTGTGGATGAGTTGCCCCAGCTGTCGCCTTCCAAGTCAACGCTCTCCTGCAAAGTCCATCCGCTCCAGGCGGACGGCCAGGAAACGGCGACGGTGTTTGTCGCCGTTTTCAGAATTCTCAAGGAGGGCCGCAGGTCAAACACGTACGCTGCGCCGGCCGGATCCGTTTCCCGCGCCCCAATCAGCACGCGCTTGGGGGAAATCGCCGCCAGAGCAGTGCCGAAAAACGCGGCGCCATTCGTCTCCGGATTTGAAATCTTCATGAGCGGCGTCCCGTCGGCGCTGAAGAGATACGCGGCTCCCGCATTTTGCCCGGCGGCTTGATGGAAAGAGCCCACGAGCAATTGATTGGTCCCGACCGCGGCCAGGGCCAGGCCGAAGTTGTCATTGGCTGTGACATCGGGGTTCTCCAGCGCGGGCCCGCGTAAAACTCCATTGGTGCGGAAAAGGTAAACGACTCCACCTCCGGCCGCCATGATGTTTGCCGCTGGTGCTCCGATGGCGATCGCGTCGGAGCCAAGCGCAGCCAGGGTGCGACCAAACGAGCCGCCGCTCTGGGGAATCGGATTGTTGAACTTGGCCAGAAGGGCCCCGTTCGTCCTGAACAGATAGGCGGATCCCGGAGTGTTGGGCGCACCGATCACCACCCGGTCCGAACCCAGCACGGTCAGGCTGGAACCGAAGAGTTCAAAGTTCTGCGGGGCGGGATTGGTAAACGTGGCCAGAAGCGTGCCATTGACTCCAAAGAGATAGGCGGCACCCGCATCGGGGCCGACCCGGTCATCCCCGTCAGCTCCGATCAAAACGCGGTCGCCACCGAGCGCCGCGACCGCGATTCCGAAATGGGCTCCCGCCTGCGTCGTGGGCCGAAGAAACGTGCGCAGGAGCGTTCCATTGGTGTGGAAAAGATACGCGGCCCCGGGAGCAGACGCGCCCGGGAAAGCCCCCAGCGGCGCGCCAATCAAAATCGCCTCTGATCCAACCGCCGCCACTGACCAGCCGAAGAAATAGCCGTTCCCAAGCGCCGGATTCGTGAACGTCTGCATCAGCGTGCCGGCGCTGTTGAAGAGATAGACCGCTCCGGAATATTGCGCGCGGGTCGAATCCTGCGGATCGCCGACCCACAGGCCGCTCCCCACGACGCCGACGGACTCGCCAAACAGTTCCGCAATCGCCGGGCTCGGGTTCGGTATGGCCAGGGCAGGTGTTTGCGCACGAGCCGGCAAAATTCCGGCTGCACAATACAGTCCGGCCATCACAAGACGACAGTTCGATTTCATAAAATCCGGGAGTTGCGAGAGGGTTCAACCGTCGGAAATCCGGCACCGGCGCCCCCGGGCCGGCGGCGCAATGCTTCGGCGGACAGATCTCATGAACAGCATGGGCTCTCTTCTCGGGCATGCGCAGAAGCCAGGAAAAACCCCTCAAAAAATAAATGGTGGCCTCGGCAAGCTGGCAGCCCCAAAAGCGACCGCATTTCGGCCGACGGCGTTGTCAGTTCCGAAAGCAGCGTCGAAGCCGGCGCAGGCCGGCGCAGGCTGCAACCGGGGCTTGCGTCCCGCCCGGCCCGACGGACTAAGGCCGGCCGCGCCGACGCTCGGCCCGTGCACCCATCCTGCGCTCCGTTTTCCCCGGAATCCATTTCAGGGCTTGGACGCAGGGTGACTCCAGCATATCCTCCGACGAACGATGAGTGCTGCGGTCGATGATACGCTTGGGCCAACCGGGTTCGCCTGCCTGATAGTCGAGGATGATCCGGCATTTGCAGCGCTGGTGAAGCAGGTCATCCGCGAGGAGGGCGGAGAACCCCTTCACTGCCCGACGCTCGCGGAAGCCAGGCAGGCCACGGCCGGGCGTGCGTTCGACCTGGTGCTGCTCGACAATCATCTCCCAGATGGCAAGGCGTACGATTTCTTTGATCATTTCAGCCGCCGCAATCCCGACGCGCCGATTGTCATGATCACCGGCCTGCCGGAGCTGTCGGAGGCGATCGCTCTCACGCGCAACGGGCTGTTCGATTATCTCACCAAACCCGTCGATGCCGGGGCTCTGGTCGCCTGCCTGCGCCGCGCCCGGCTGCGCATGCGACGGCCCGAGGCCGGTCCCGGCGGGCCCGCTTCGATCGGCCGCTCCGCCGCGATGCGCGCCGTCCTCCGACAGCTGGAGCAGGCGGCGCGGCATGCGACAGCCACCGTGCTGCTGACCGGCGAGAGCGGCGTGGGCAAGGATGTCGCCGCGCGCACGCTGCATCGTCTCACTTTTGGGGAGCGCGCGGCGCAGGCTCCGTATGTGGCGTTGAACTGCGCCGCGGTGCCGGCCGACATGTTCGAGGCGGAGTTGTTCGGCGCCGAGCGGGGAGCGTACACGGGCGCGGACAAACGCCGGCCGGGACTGGTTTCCGCCGCGCAAGGTGGAACGTTGTTTCTCGACGAAGTGGCCGAGATTGCGCTGGCGTCCCAGGCCAAGCTGCTGCGGTTTTTGGAAGGACGCGAGTTTCGTCCGCTGGGCGGGACGGCATCCGAGAATTTCACCGGGCGCATCGTCGCGGCCACCAACAAGGCGCTGCGGGCGGAGGTTGCGGCCGGCCGATTTCGTGAAGATCTGCTGTTTCGCATTGAGGTGTTCACCGTGGAAATCCCCCCTCTGCGCGAGCGGCGCGAGGACATCCCGGAGCTCGCCGAGGCGTTGCTGGGGCAGCTCGGGGCAAAATACAACCGCTCAACGCCGTTGCTGCGGGCGCAAGACATGTCGGCCCTGAGCCAACACCCCTTCCCCGGCAATGTCCGCGAGTTGCGGAACCTGCTTGAACGCGCGCTGCTGCACACGCCGGATGACAGCCGCTGGCTGGCGCTGGACGCAGCGTGGCTCAAGGGCATGCCCCCATCCCCCGCCCGCGCGCCATCGCCCGAACCGGCGCCCGTCGCCACCTCCGTCGGCGAGGCGTTGCCTGGCGAACGCGCCGGCTTGTCGCCGCTCGACGCCCAGGAGTACCGGCTGATCCGCACCGCATTGCGCGAGGCCCACGGAGGCATCCGTCGCGCGGCGGCCAGGGTCGGACTGTCGCCGCAGGCTCTGCTCCGTCGCTTGGAGAAGTGGCCGGAGCTGCGCGTGGACAACAAGTGAGTTTTTCGGTCGGCCGAACATGGCCGGCGGGCTGTTTTCCGCTCGCCTCAGCCCGCTCAACCTCCCCCACGCCGGAACGCCCGAACACACAGCGGCGACGGCCCGGTGATTGAAATTCGCAGCCAGGCCCCGGGCGCAGTTCAGGCTCGTCCGGCCGGCAATCTGCCGATAATATGGGAGTCGAACCGAATGCCGGACCGAACTTCACCCCGCTCCAAGCTCATCGCCAGCGCTGCGCTGGGTCTTCTCTGCGCGTTGGTCGGCTCGATGTTTCTCGACTACACCCGCCTCGGCGGTTCGGCTCTCACGCGCGCGAGCTACGACTCATATTTCTCCTGGCTGGGCCTGAACAATCCGCCGCCCACCAACAGCCCGGTGGTGGCGGTCTATCTCGACCTCGAGTCGCACGCAAGCCAGCATCAGGATCCGAACCAGCCGTGGCCGCGCGAACTCTACGCGCAGCTGATCCGCCGCCTGCAGGCCATGGGCGCACGCATGATCGTGTTTGATGTGGTGTTCGCGAGCGCCGGCACGAACGCCGGGGCGAACGCCGCGCTGCGGGATGCGATCGCCGCGCACGGGCGCGTCATCCTGGCCGGCGAACTCCGGGCGGAAAGCAGTGACGGAGGACGAACGGAATGGGGCAGGACGACCAGGCTGGTGGCCCCCCTCGCCGAGTTCCGCAACGCCGCCGCGGGCTGGGGGCTGGGCGAGCTCGCCACGGACGATGACTTCGTCGTGCGCCGCTATTACCCGGGCGCGATCGATCCGGGCGAGCCGATCGCGAGCCTCACGCTGGCGGCAGCGAAGGCGGATGGAGTCGACCCCGCGCCGCTGACCAAAGCCCCTGCGCGCTCGCGCTGGCTGCACTACTACGGGCCGCCGTTCTCGATTCCCCACCGGGGTTTCAGCCAGGTGCTCAACCGCGGGGCCGTCGATGTCGATGAAGCCGAGTTTCGGAACAAGGTGGTCTTCGTCGGCGCGCGCCCAATCGTCGGACTGTTCCGGGAACGACGCGACGAATTTCGCAGCCCGTTCCACCTCTGGGGCGCCAAGGATCTTTTCATGCCGGGTGTCGAAGTGCATGCCACGGAGATGTTGAACCTGTTGCGCAACGACTGGCTCCGCCTGCCCGGCACGCGCTCGCTCGCACTGGCCGTCGGGCTGGCGGGCTTGTTGCTCGGCGCCGGGTTGATCTGGCTGCGGCCGATTCCCGCCACGGCGGTCATGGCCACGAGCGTCGGGCTGACGATCGTGACCGCGGCGGTTCTCTTTCGGCAGGCCAACATCTGGTTCCCATGGCTGATCCTGGCGGCCGTTCAGGCTCCGCTGGCGCTGGCCGGGTCGGTGCTCTTCAACTCCATCGAATGGTATCTCACCCGCCGCCGGCTCGAAGCCGCCAAGCGCGCCGCCAATGCGCGCATTCGCGAACAGGCGGCGCTGATCGAGAAAGCGCATGATGCGATCCTCGTGCGGGAGCTCGACGGGAAGTTCTCCTACGCGAACCCGAGCGCGGCACGACTCTTCGGCTGGACCGTGCACGAGTTGCAGGGCGGCGCGGGGCCCGGGCTGTTCACGGATCCGCCGGCCAGCGAAGCCCGCCGCCTGGCGTTGGAGCGCGGCGAGTGGAACGGCGAGTTGCGCCAGCGCGCGAGATCCGGCGGCTGGCTGACTCTGGCGAGCCGTTGGACCCTGCTGCGCGACGATCTCGGCCAGCCGAAGGGCCTCCTCATCATCAGCTCCGACGTGACCGAGAAGAGACAGCTCGAAGCCGAGTCGCTGCGCATGCAACGCATGGAGGCCGTGGGCGCACTGGCCGGAGGGATGGCGCATGACTTGAACAACGCCCTCGCGCCGATCCTGATGGGCACACAGCTCTTGCGGCGTGATTCAAAGGACGAGAATGCGAAGCGAGTGCTGTCGTTGATGGAGTCGAGCACCCGTCGCGGCGCGGACATGGTCCGGCAGGTGTTGCTCTTCGCGCGCGGCCGGCAGGACGAGTTCGAGCGGCTGGAGGTGCGCGCGTTGGTCAAGGAAATGGAAAAGCTGGCTCGCGATACGTTCCCGCAAAACATCCAGGTCAGCGCGCAGGTCGCGGCCGATCTCTGGCCGGTGCGCGGGAACGCCACGCAGCTCCATCAGGTCCTGCTCAATCTTTGCATCAACGCCCGCGACGCGATGCCCGACGGAGGAGCGCTTTCGCTGGCGGCCGACAATGTCGAGCTGAACGCAGACGAGGCCCGCACCATCCCGGAGGCGCGGGCGGGCAGCTTCGTCGTCCTCATGGTCAGCGACACCGGAGCCGGCATCCCGCCGGACGTGCTGCCAAGAATCTTTGAGGCCTTCTTCACCACCAAGGCCGAAGGAAAAGGCACCGGGCTGGGCCTTTCGACCTCATCCCGCATCGTCAAGGGGCACGACGGTTTCCTGCGTGTCGAGAGCCAGCCCGGCGCGGGCACATCCTTCGAGATCTATCTGCCGCGCTTCGCGGAAGCGGAGGCCGGGCCGGCCATCGCGGATGCCTCAGCGCCGCCCCGGGGGCACGGCGAACTCATCCTGGTGGCCGACGACGACGAAGCCGTGCGCGAGCTCCTTCGCCGCAGCCTCGAAGACCACGGCTACCGCGTCATGCTCGCGGCGAACGGCGCGGAAGCCGTCTCGGCCTTCAAGCGTCAGCAGGACGAGATTGCTCTCTTCGTCAGCGACCGGGCCATGCCTGTTCTGGACGGCCTGCAGGCAACGTCGGCGATCCGGGCGCTGCGCCCCGACCTGCCGGTGCTGCTCCTCAGCGCTGATGGCGACGGAAGCGAAATCCTGGGCGACGGAAGCCGGCGAGGTCCCCAATACCTCAGCAAGCCCATCGAGCTGGATGCGTTGCTTCGAGCCGTGAACGACGCACTCGCAGGTCCGAGCAGCTGCCGGACGCCCGCCTCGTGAAGGGAGAACTGCCCGCCTCACGGGCCGAAGTGAAGCGCGCCGGGACGTCGCCGATCGAGCAAGGCGATCGACGCGCGTCGATATTCTCGTGGAGGCCGTTTCCGGTTGCAGGGAGCCTGGACGTCACAGCCGCTCATCAAAACGCGAAGCAATCACATCCGAGCCCGAAGAACCCGGCGTAACGGCTGCGGGCGGAGTCAAGACCGGTGGCGAGCTGGTGCCAGGCATGATGGCAGCCGTGGGAGTGACACTCCGCACGGTGCCGATCTTGCGGCATCGGCACTCCCGCCCGGGCCGCCTTCCGAATGTCCAGCGGCGCGCCGTATCCGCCGAAGGCCTTGATCGGCGACCATTCGGGCAAAACGGGGATTGGTGCCGGCGCGTGGGTCGTAAACTCACCCGTGGCGTGAACCACCTTGCCGCCCACGACGGTAAGCACGGATTCGATACTTTTAATCGCCTCGTCGTCCACGGCGAAGTAGTCGTCGGTCAGCGCGACCAAATCCGCGTGTTGACCGACGGCAATCGCACCTTTCTTTCCGCTTTCGCCGCTGAACCAGCTGCTGCCCTGCGTGTAGAGGCGCAGCGCCTCCTCGCGGCTGAGGCAGTTCCCATCCGGATACATCGACACGCCGCCAACGGTCCTGCCGGTGGTGAGCCAGTAGAGGGCCACCCACGGATTGTAACTGGCCACGCGGGTCGCGTCCGTGCCGGCTCCGACCGGCACGCCAAGTTCCAGCATCCTGCGGACGGGCGGCGTGCGTTCGGCGGCTGGTTTGCCGTAACGATCCATGAAGTACTCGCCCTGATACGCCATCCGATGCTGCACGGCGATGCCCCCGCCCAGCGCGCGGACGCGCTCCAGGTTGCGATCCGAGATTGTCTCCCCGTGATCGAAGAACCAGCTCAGCCCCTGGAACGGCACGTCGCGATTCACCGCCTCAAACACATTCAGGAATCGCGTGATGCTCTCGTCGTAGGTCGCGTGCAGGCGGAATGGCCAGCGGTTCGCCGCCAGCAATGACACGACGTCCTGCAACCCGCCTTCGAGCGACCCATTCAAGTCGGGGCGCGGCTCAAGGAAATCCTCGAAATCCGCGGCGCTGAACACGAGCATTTCGCCGGCGCCGTTGCAGCGAAAAAAATCATCGCCCCGGCCCGGGCCGGTCATCTGGATCCACCGCGCGAAATCCTCCTTCTCCTGCCCCGGCCGTTGGGTGAAGAGATTGTAGGCAACACGCAAGGTCATTTCACCCCGCCGGTGCAACTCCACCATGACCGCATAATCCTCCGGGTAATTCTGAAAGCCGCCTCCTGCGTCAATGATGCTCGTCAGGCCGAGGCGGTTCAGTTCGCGCATGAAGTGGCGCGTGGAATTCAATTGCTGCTCCGGCGGCAGCTTCGGGCCTTTGGCGAGCGTCGCGTAAAGAATCGTTGCGTTCGGACGGGCCAGCAGCAATCCGGTTGGCTCGCCATTTCCTCGCCGCTGAATTTCCCCACCGGGCGGATTCGGCGTGTCCTTCGTATAGCCGCAGGCCCGCAAAGCCGCCTTGTTCAGCAATGCCCGGCAATACAGATGCAAAATGAACACCGGCGTGTCGGGCGCGGCGGCGTTGACCTCGTCCAGCGTCGGCATCCGCCGCTCGGCAAATTGAAACTCGCTCCACCCCCCGACCACGCGCACCCACTGACCGGGCGGCGTCCGCCGCGCCTGCTCCTTCAGCATCCGCAGGCCGTCCGCCAGCGACGGCACGCCGTCCCAACGCAGTTCCATGTTGTAATTGAGCCCGCCGCGAATGACATGGAGGTGGGAGTCGTTGAGGCCGGGGATCACCCGACGACCATTGAGATCAATCACCCTGGTCTTTGGTCCGGGTTCGAGTTCCCCGGTGTCATCCACCGCCACGATGCGCCCATCCTTGATGGCAACGCTTCTCGCCTCGGGACATCTGGGGTCGAGCGTCGTGATGCGCCCGTTATGCAGAATCAAATCTGGAGATGCTGTGGTCTTCATGCTGAATCCTTCCGGTCACTAATGGGTCTCCTCAAAGTGCAGCCAACGGTGAAGCGCGCGCGTGACCAATGGCATGACAAACCAGGTCAGCAGTGTGACCATCGCGGCATTGAACACGACGCCGCTAAGGATAAATGGCCAGGATTGCAGGGCTGCGCCAAACGTCAGATTCAAAGTTGCGGCCGTCGGGAAAACTCCCAGAAATGTCGCGACCGCCATCTTCCACCTCGGCGGCGGCGCGTGCGGAGAACGAAACCACGCTTCCAATCCGTGGAGTGGGCGATGCGTCAGGGAATGCGTTTCCGTCAATGGCTCGCATTTCTTCTCCCACGCCTTGAAGATGGGCGAGGCGTAAAAGTCGTCCCGCTCCTGTTCATTGGCGAAGGTGCGGATGACGCCAAATTCACGTGAGCCCGAACCAGGTGGCGGCACGATCATCGTCGCGCCCAAGACACCACCGTGGTCGAACGAGGTTTGGAAGAATTCCCGCAGCGCCTGCTGAAATTCCTCCTCGTGACCGGGCCGTGCCCGACGGGTGATGGCGACGTGAATCGGCATCCGTCATTTTCCTCCGTTTACGAACGTGACGAGCGCGGCAATGGTCTGCTGCGGCGCTTCGTCGATCAGCCAATGGCCCGAGCCCGCAATGACCTTGCCGTCGACATTCGCGGCCACGAGTTTCGCCTGCTCGATGAGAAACGTGCCGCTGGCCTTCTCACCGGTAAGCACCAGCACCGGGATGGAAAGCTTTGTCGCGCCCAACTCCACGAAGTCCTTCGCGTCGCGCTCAAAGTTTTTGAAATAGTCGAACCCGGCGCGCATTCCACCCGGCTGCGCATAAGCCTTCGCGTAGAGCTTGCGGTCGGCTTCCGGCACGGAATGCCTGGCATCGGCGGCAAAGTCATTCCAGAAATGCTCAAGGTAAGTCCGCTCACGGCCTTTCACCAAGGCAAGCGGAGTTGCGCCGTGGAAGTGGAAATGCCACAAATCACGCATCAGCCAGACATTCTTCCAGTCGCCAATGCCGGGCAGAAAGGCGTCCATCAACACAAGCTTGTCGGTTTCCTGCGGAAACTGCGCCGCATAGGCGTAGGCGACCATCAAGCCGATGTCGTGGCCGACGATGATGACACTTTGGCAACCCACCGACTTCACCAATTCGTGGATGTCCACGGCCAGGTTCTTCTTGTCGTAGCCGGATTCCGGTTTGGCCGAGTCACCCGCGCCGCGCAAATCGGGGACGATGACCGTGTGATTCCTCGCCAGCAACGGCATGACGGGATTCCACATGTGGCTCGTCTGCGCGTAGCCATGCAACAGAACAACGGCCCGGCCGCTGCCGCCAATCGCATGGTGAATTCGAACTCCGTTAACTTCGGCGTCGCGCCCGGCGAAACCCGCTGGCAATCTTCCGGCGTTCGCTGGCGTTACAAAGCCCCAGGGAAGTGCCAGGACCATAAGGCTGGCAAAGCCGGCGACGAAATTGCGTTTAGAGGCTGGTTGTTGAGTTTTCATTTTCGTGGAACGGAGTGGGTTATTTGCTGGCCTGGAGAAAAGCCGGGGGGGGTAAGTGGCCATCCGTCGCGGGAGCTCGTGCCGAGGTCCGTGCACCGCCCGGGGCCACGCGACGCGATGTCATCCGCCGGATCGGCCCGCGCCACGGCACGCTTAGTGGCCACCCTTTTTGGCCACGACCTGCGGATTTTGCGCCGACTGGGGCGCTTTGTGGACCATCGTGTAGGCGTATTCGACGCCCACGCCGTAAGCACCGGCCTGCG
This sequence comes from Limisphaerales bacterium, assembly GCA_044229355.1. Classification (GTDB taxonomy): domain Bacteria; phylum Verrucomicrobiota; class Verrucomicrobiia; order Limisphaerales; family JADJPG01; genus JBGARF01. The sequence goes on along the minus strand of JBGATF010000024.1, from coordinate 70,607 downwards.
GGCGAAGCAGCTTCATGAGCGCGTCGTAATGCTCCTTCCGGGCCCAATCACGCTGCCACTCCAGCAAAGCTGCAATGGCGGTGAGCCGCACCGCGCCCGCCTGAACCATCCGCGAGAGGGCGGCGTCATGCGCGGCCGCGGAAGTTGCACCGCAACAATCCTCGACCACATAAATGTTATAACCCGCGCCGAGCATCTCGATGGTCGGCCAGGTGACGCACACTTCCGTCCAAAGGCCGGTCAACAGGATGTTCTTGCGGCCCGTGGCTTCGATGGCCTTGCGGAATCCGGCGTCGTCCCACGAGTTCATTGAACTGCGTTCGACGACCGGTTGGCCGGGGAATACATCAAGCAACTGAGGCACGACATAGCCGGAGAAGCCCTCGGACTCGACCGAAGTGACGACGGCCGGCACCTGGAATTCCTTCGCGACCTTGGCGAGCAGGGTCACGTTGTTGAGCATGGTCGCGCGGTCCATGTTCGCCACCCCGAAAATCATTTGCGGCTGAAAATCAATGAACACGACGGCGCTATCCTGCGCAGTGTATAGCTTGTGATAGTTGGACATGGTTTGTTCCTTTCTCGGTTTGTTTGGTTTAACAGACTTGGTGTTATGGATTTGATTTGTCAGACGTGGAAATTTCTCGCTGCCGCGATCCCCAGCGCAATGAACGCGGCCAAGGCGACGAGTTGAGCGATGGCGAAGGGCGGCTCCTTTTGCGTGGGCGCGAATTTCTTGAGGGCCGGAATCTTTTGAAAGCTTTGCACGACCAGGACGAAGACGTTCAGGTATTGCGCGAAGATGGCGCTGAGGACATAGGTCAGCCGCCAGCCGCCCGCCAGATGCGCCCAATGGAGCGCATAAATGGCGGCCGCGAGCACAACCAGCGAGATGATGCCAAACGCCAGAGCGGGCGTGAAACCTCGATACGGAAAGAAGAAGCCGGTGACGCTGGTCAGCACCGTGGTCCAGAGGAAGAGCTTCGTCCAGCCGGCCATCGGATCGGCGTTGATCATTCCGGCCACGACCACGAAACCGGAGAGGATGCCCAGCAGACTGATGATGACGTGGATCACCGTGTGGATTCTTAGCATCATAATTTGCCCGGGATTCGGTCAACGGAACCCGCCGGTGATGAAGAGGGTCTCGCCGGTGATCCAGGATGAATCCGGCGACGCGAGAAAAACCACCGCCGGCGCGATGTCCTGGGGCTGGCCAATGCGGCCCAGCGGCGTGGCCTGCTCGGTCTGCTTGCGGAAGTCGCTGCCCGTGATCCCGGCCGTGTGGGTGCCTTCTGTTTCCACCATGCCGGGATTCACCGAGTTGACCCGGATCTTGCGCCCGCCGAGTTCTTTTGCGAGGCAGCGCGTCACGGCATCCACCGACGCCTTCGTCGCCGCATAGACGGTTCCGCCTGGCGTGCCCCACGTGCTGACAATGGAACTCGTATTGATGATGCTGCCACCGGCTGGCCCGAAATGCCTGGCGGCTTCCTGGGTCGCGAGAATCAAACCGAGCACATTGAGATTGAACTGTCGGTGGAACAGCTCTTCGGTGATATTTTCAAGCGGACAAAATTCGTAAATGCCCGCGTTGTTCACGAGGACATCGAGACCGCCGAATGCCTTTTTCGTTTCGGCAAACAGGCGCTCGATGTCCGGCTTCCTTGCCATGTCGGCCTGAACGGCAACGGCTTTTCCGCCCGCCCCGGTGATTTCCCCAACCACCCTGTCGGCACCCGCCCGGCTGGTGGAATAATTGACGACCACGGCCGCCCCGGCGGCGGCGAGTTGCCGGGCAATTTCCGCGCCGATGCCTTTGGACGCGCCGGTGACGACCGCGACTTTGCCTGAGAGATGTTTGTTCATGTTCATTTTTCTTTCCGTGATTCTCCATTGGTTTGCCAGAGCCAGCCGAAAAGGAAGACAACGATGATTACAGGAATGATGGCAGATGCTCCGTTCATGGCGGCTCCGGTTGTTTGCTTACGACTTCGCGAACTGCAGCAGATCCTGGTTCAACTGTTCCTTGCTGGTGTCGCCGAGACTGTGCGAGCCGCCAGGGTAAATTTTCAGGACGGAGTTCTTTACCAGCCTGGCCGACAATTTCGCCGATGCGTCAATCGGCACGATCTGATCGTCGTCGCCGTGGACGATGAGTGTCGGCACATCAAATTTCCTTAGATCCTCGGTGAAATCGGTCTCGGAGAAGGCCTTGATGCACTCGTAGCCGTTCCTGTGCCCGCACATCATCCCCTGCATCCACCACGATTGAATCAAGCCCTGCGACACTTTCGCGCCTGGGCGGTTGAAGTTGAAGAACGGCCCGCTGGCGACGCCGAGGAAGAATTGCGCGCGATCGTCGAGATACGCCTTGCGGAAGCCGTCGAACACCTCGATGGGCAAACCGCCGGGGTTCTTCTCTGTTTTGACCATGATGGGCGGGACCGCCCCCATCAGCACCGCCTTGGAAACGCGCCTGGTTCCATGCCGGCCGACGAATCGGGCGACCTCGCCGCCCCCCGTGGAATGGCCGACCATCATCACATTCCTGAGATCGAGCCTCTCGAACAACTCCGCCAGGTCGTCGGCGTATTGATCCATGTGGTTGCCTTCCCAAGGCTGGCTGGACCGCCCGTGCCCGCGCCGATCATGGGCAATGCAGCGGTAGCCGTTCGATCCAAGGAAAAACATCTGCGCCTCCCACGCGTCAGCCGAAAGCGGCCAGCCATGGCTGAAGGTGACCACCGGCCCATTCTTTGGACCCCAATCCTTGTAATAAATCGTCGTGCCGTCTCTGGTGGTGATGGTGCTCATGGTTTGATGCGGTTGGAGGTTGGAACGCGGATGATTGGACAACGGTTCACTGGCAAGCCCGTTCATTGGAAGATTGGCCAAGGCCGCGACGCCTGCGCTCGCGCCGAGGAAGCTGCGTCGGGTCATACCGTTGTTTGATCCGCGACAGCAGGCGTCGGTGTTGGGTTCAAGTTTCATCGCCTTCGATGACCGCAGAGTGCATGGGCAATCGCGTTCGATCAGAAAGGCGAGAATCTCCATCCAAAAGGCCAAGCAGGACAAAAAATGTTTGCAGCATTGAGCCTGGGGTTTCGTTGGAGAGCAGAAAGCGGGCGAAGGCGCTGCGAGCGTTCCCAGGGTGCGCCGAGCGGGCGCGTTGCAGGAAACAATCTTACGGACGAGCTGGTGGTGACTGCAAAGGGGCGACGCCCTCGATGAGCAACCGGGCCTCCTCGAGCAGGGCGCGCGCGATAATCCAGTCACGCCAGTCGCCGCCAATGTTGCCGCCCTCGGCCTTTGGAAGTTTGTTCTCAAAGATCGCCCTGGCCGTCGCGAACCCAGCGCGGGCGCCTTCCAGCTCCTTCAACTGATGTCTGGCCATGGCCAGCACGGCGCCGGCTTCGACAGCCACGTATGGAAATGAGGAGGCCGCAGGCTTTGATGCCCACTCGACCGCTTCCGCGAAATGCCCCTGGCGATACTCCGCCAGCGCCTTGCAGAATTGGTAGAAGGGGAACGCAGGTCGATCCTTGCCTTTGGTCACCGCGAACTCGGCGAGGGCCGCGACGTGTTTCAGGTCTGCTCCTGATGAAGGATGGATCAGACAATCCTTTGCCATGCGGTCCGCCACGGAGACGCTGGTGGCGTCCTTGAAGCGAGCCACAATCTCGCGACAGAGCCTCGCGTAGGCATCGAGATCGTTGATTGCGACCAGCAGTGGAGCAAGCGTGTGATAGTGCTGGTGCGCGTCGGGCTCGAATTCCACCACGCGGGCGGCGTCAGCTGCGGCCGCCTGCCATCGACCCAGGCGGGCCAGTGATTCGGCGTGCAATTCCAACATGGAGGCGCTCTCCGGCGTGCGGGTGTAGCCGGGCGTAAGGAATCGGTCGAGCAACACCGCCACCTCATTGTGTTTCCATTGCGCAACGAGGGAGCGCGAGAGAATGCGGGCGGTGCGCAACACCACGGGATGGCTTTGGCCAAAGCGGTTGGATTGCAGCGCCAGCAGCTCGCGAAAGTGTTTCTCCGCTTCCGCAAAACTGCCGGACCGCTGCAAATTGTTACCCATGCTTTCGAGCGATGCGGCGATGTCGGGATGTTGCGGATCCAGCAGCTTTCGCCGCATCGCCAGGCCACGGGCTATGAATTCTCTCCCTTCCGCGAACTGCCCGGCCTCGCCGAGGCATGACCCCAGATTCTGAAGCGACGAGGCGACGGTGGGATGTTCATCGCCGTAATGCTTTTGTTTCAGGTCGAGGAGTTGTCGGTAGATTTGCTCGGCTTCCCCAAATCTCCTGGCCGTAAAGAGGACATTCGCCAGGTTGCTGCGGGCATCCAGCACCTGTTTGTCGTCTGCAGCCAGGACCTTCGAGCGGCGGGCAAGCACTTCGCGCATCATGGCCTCCGCCTCGTCCAGCCGTCCTTGTTTCCAACGAACCATCGCGAGCGTTTCGAGAGTCGTCAGCGCGTCGAGACTTTCCGCCAGTCCCATCGTTCGCCACAGCGCGACCGCCGCCTCGGTGTGCCGGTCAGCCTCATCGAGCTTCAGGTTGCGCAAAAGAATGCGGCCAAGCAGACCTTCAGCAACGGCGACCTCGGCGCTCTCCGCCACCAATGAACCGCGACGCAGCGCCAATTCGCGCCGAAACATTTCCTCGGCCTGCGGATAAAGGCCGAGGTCTTCATAAACCTGGCCCAACGTGGATCGAAGGCTGGCTTCAACCGCCGGCTGATTTGTCAACTCGTGGGTCACGCGGGCCGCAGTTCGATCCACAATCTCTTGCAACAGCGCAGTGTCGCGGCCATTGGCCACGGACGGATCGACTCCTCGAAGCATGTCCTGAAGGAAACGGGTCACCTGAGAGCTCTTGGCGGCCTCCGCGATGGCCCGTCGCTTGTCCGCTTCGGCCTGCTGGCGAGCCTGGTCGGCGTCAAGGCGGGCATGACGTTCCTGCGTCAACAGCCAGGCGGCCACGCTCAAGCCGGCCAGCAGCGACAGGAAGATCCCCAACGCACCCGCGTAGAGGAGCTTGTTTCGTTGAACCGACTTTTGCAGTTTGTAGATCGCGCTCGGCGGACCGGCCGAGACCGGCTCGCGGGCGAGAAAGCGCTGGATGTCGTCCGCAAATCCCGTTGCCGTCTGGTACCGTCGGGTCCGGTCCTTTTCGAGCGCTTTGATGGCGATCCAGTCGAGGTCACCGCGGATGGTGCGGATCAGTTTCGGCGCGTCGGCCTGACGCCGCTGCGCGACGGTGGTCAGGTCAGCGGCGAGCATGGTGCCAAGGCGTGTCGAGGGACGGACCGGTTCCTGGTTGAGGATGACGCGTCGGATTTCATCGAGCCCGGCCTTTAGCAACTCGCCTGCATTGAATGGCGTGCCGCCGGTCAGGAGTTCATAGAGCAACACCCCAAGGCTGTAGATGTCCGAGCGGGTGTCCACGTCCACGTTGCTCAAGGCGGCCTGCTCCGGGCTCATGTAAGCGGGTGTGCCAATCAACATTTCAAAGGCCGTGAACACCGTCTTGTCGGTCAAGCGCTGGCCGTCCGTTGCCTTGGCAATTCCGAAATCGATCACTTTAAGAAGCGGATCACCGCCCCCGTCCGTGCTCACCAGGATGTTGGAGGGCTTGAGATCGCGATGAATGATACCCTTCTGGTGCGCGTGCTGGACCGCCTGACAGGCCTGCACGAACAGTTTCAGCCGGCCCTCCGTTGAAAGGGAATGCTGGTCGCAGTAGTCGGTGATTTTCAGTCCCGGCACCAGCTCCATCACAAAGTAGGGCCGGCTGGCTTCTGTGGTCCCGGCGTCAAAGACCCTGGCGATGTTGGGGTGGTCCATCATGGCCAGCGCCTGTCGTTCCGCCTCAAACCGTGCGATGACACTTCTGGTGTCCATGCCCGGCTTGATGACCTTGAGAGCAACGCGCCGTCGAATTGGTTGCTCCTGTTCGGCGACGAAGACAACGCCGCAGCCGCCTTCGCCAATCTGCTCCACCAGTCGGTAGTGGCCAATCCGCTGCCCCGGTTGGAGATCCGGGGACGCCGGGCCACGCGCGGAGACTACATTGGGAGTCGTGTGCAGGAATTCCCCGAGTTCATCATGCGCCCGTAACAAGGCTTCCACCTTCGCTCGAAGGATCCCATCATTCTGGCAGGCGTCGTCGAGAAACACTGGTCGTTCTGAGGGGCTTTTGGCGACGGCCTCCGTGAACAGGGCGAAACGCCGATCTGGAGAGTCGCCCATGGCTCCGCATCATGCTTTGCGAATGGTGTCAAACAGCCATGCGCGGGAAAAAGCCCAGTAATTCTTCACGGTGGAAACGGACAGATTGAGGGCCTGAGCGACTTCCTCGTTGGTCATGCCGCCGAAATACCGGAGCTTCACCACCTCCGCCTGGAGAGGATGCTCCCGCGAAAGTTTTCCGAGAGCATCGTCCACCGCCAGCAGCTGATCATCCTCGGCGGGAGCGGCCAGGCCGGTCTCCTCCAGTGCGACGCGCTCGTAATTGCCACCGTGGCGCTGGGTTTGGCGTCGGCGGGCGCGGTCGATGAGAATCCGGCGCATGGCTTCGGCGGCCACGGCGAAGAAGTGCCCGCGATTCTCAAATCTTCGTTCGCCCGCGTTGGCCAGCTTCAACCAGGCCTCATGAACGAGCGCGGTGGGTTGCAGCGTCTGCCCCGGGGCTTCCTGGGCCATTTTATAGGCCGCCAACCGCCTCAGCTCGTCATAGACAACGTCGAGCAATTTGTCGGCGGATCCCGCGCCGCCTTGCCCTACTGCGGCGAGCAGTACTGTGGCATCGCTCATACTTGCATACGAGAATTGCATTGGGGATACAGGTGGCAACGACATTCGTGTTACGGTTTGCCGACGTTTTGTTCCGACGGCACGGACTGAATGAGTGCCGTCGCCTCGTCCAGTGCGATGCGCGCAGTGAGCCAGGCCACCCACGATCCGCCAATTTTTTCCGTGCCGCGCTCAGAGACGACATTGGGCGTCAGGGCCTCACCTTTTCGCAGCGTGGCCCGCGCCTCCGTCTGGCGGCCGAGCTGCCAATTCGCCATGGACAGCACGGCGCAGGCGCTGGCGCTGGCATGAACGGACGGGCCAGCGCGCGCCTTTTCAGCCCAGGATTGAGCATCCGCGTAGCGCCCCAGCCGATAACTCGACATCGCTTTGCAGACCTCGAAATAGGGCAAGGCGGAGCTCTCTCGGCGGCCTTGGCTCACGGCCACGTCAGCCAGCCTGTCCAGCACGTGCAAATCCACGTCCGGGTTCGGGAGCAGCAGGCAATCTGTCGCCACCCGCTGGGCCCAGTACGGATTGGTTGTGTCGGAGAATCTCGCGAGAACGCTCTGACATAATCGCTCATAGGCCGGGCGATTGCGGTTCACCACCAACAACGGCGCGAGGATGTGGTAGTTGTAGTGTTCATCCGGCTGAAAATCGATGCAGCGGACCGCATCGACGGCGGCCTCCTGCCACCGGCCCTGTCGCCCCATCAAATCCGCCCGCTGGAACAAGAGTGAGACGCTCGCAGGCTTGTCCAAAACTTCCGGGGTGAGCGTCTCCGAGAGCACGCTTTCCGCCTCGGCGAGCTTCTTTTGTTCCCGAAGGGTCCGGACCAGCGCTTCCACTGCCCAAAGAGCCTGCGTGTCCCCGGGGCCGTTGCGCCTGCGGATCAGTTCGAGCGACTGTCGGCGGACGGCCTCCGCCTCCGGCCATGTCCCCTCCTTTTCCAGCGTGGCACCAAGACCGAGCAAAGTGGCCAGAACATCCGGATGCTCCTCGCCGAGCAGTTTGCGCTGGATGGAAAGGGCGGCGCTCAAGACCGCATGGGATTCAGTGAGCCTGCCATTTCGCCGCAGGCGATCGCCGACGAGGTAGATGGATCGGGCCACGTCGGGATGGTCGTCCCCCAGGACTCTTCGCTGGATGCCGAATGCTTCCGTTTCCAAGGCCTCGGTCTCCGCCGACTTTTCGCCCAAGACCCACGACAGATCGGCCAACGCCGCCGCCACCAGCGGGTGGGAGTCGCCCAACAGGCGGCGGCGCATGGCAAGCATTTCCCGGGCGGCTTCCTCCGCCGCCGCGCGCTGGCCGCGATCTCCAAGGATGATGCAAAGGTTGCGAAGGGAATCGGCCACATCCAGATGTTCGCTCCCCAAAAGTTTGCGCCGGATGGCCAGACTCTCCCGGGTCAACGCCTCGGACTCGGCCAGCTTCAGCTGGCGGCGATAGACCGCGCCCAGATTATTGAGCGTTGTCGCCACATCGACATGTTCGCGCCCGTAAAGGTCCTGGCGAATCGCGAGGGACTCCTGATACGCCGCCCCGGCCTCGGCGAGCTTGCGCTGTTTCCAAAGGGCCATGCCCAGGTCGTTGAGCGCCGTGGCCGCCGCCGCGCCGCGCGGCCCGGACAGCCTGCGGTGCAACGCCAGCGCGGCCCGGGCCATCGTCTCCGCCCCTTCGTAATTTCCTATCTCGATGTAGAGCCGGCCGATAAGTCCGCGCAGTTCCGCCTCCACCGACGGCTGGCCGGGGATCTCCGCGCCGATTTGGCCGGCGGTCTTGTCGAGAATCTCCCGCAGCATCTCCGTGTTCCGCCCACGGGCCACCGAAGGCCCGACGCCCTCCAGCATGTTCTTGAGGAACTGGGTGACCTGCCGGCTCCTCGTTTCCTCGGTTTGGGCGTTCAGCCGCGCCCGCCGTTCGTTGCGCAAGGAAGCCGTCACCACCGCGAGGCTCGCCACGATGAGCGCGGCCATGATCCCGATGCCAACCGAGAGCAGCTTGTTCCGTTGCACCGCCTTCTTGAATTTGTACAATTTGCTGCACGGACGCGCCGCCACGGTTTCATTCGCCAGGAACCGCTTTACATCCAGCGCCAGTCCGTTGGCGGTTTCGTACCGGCGCGTGCGGTCCTTTTCGAGGGACTTCATCACAATCCAATCCAGGTCGCCCCGCACGGAGCGAATCAGATGGGGCGGCTCCGACCGTCGATGCTGGGCCACGGTCGTGAGGTCTTTCACCGCCATCGTGCTCAAACGCGTCGAGGGACGGGCCGGTTCCTCTTCGCGAATCACCCGGCGGATTTCATCGAGCCCCGCCTGCAGCAGCGCACCGCCATCAAACGGCGTTGAACCCGTCACCAGCTCGTAAAGCAACACGCCGAGGCTGTAGATGTCGGTGCGCGTGTCCACGTCCGCACTGGATAGCACGGCTTGCTCCGGGCTCATGTAGGCCGGCGTGCCGATGAGCATCTCGAATGCGGTGAACAGCGTCTTGTCGGTCAGCCGCTGGTTTGTCGTCGCCTTGGCGATGCCAAAATCGATCACCACCGGCAAGGCGGAGCCCGCCACCGTCCCGGTCACGAGGATGTTCGACGGCTTGAGGTCGCGATGAATGATTCCCTTCTGGTGCGCGTGTTGCACCGCCTGACACACTTGCACGAAAAGCCCCAGGCGATCCTCCGTTGTCAGCGCATTCTGGTCGCAATAGTCCGTAATCTTGACCCCGCGAATCAGCTCCATCACGAAATACGGACGCCCGGATTCCGTCGCCCCGGCGTCAAACACCTTGGCGATGTTGGGATGATCCATGAGCGCCAGCGCCTGTCGCTCCGCCTCGAACCGCGCGATGACGCTCTTCGTGTCCATGCCGGGCTTGATGACCTTCAACGCCACCCGACGCTGCACCGGCTCCTCCTGCTCCGCCATGAACACCACCCCTGCCCCACCTTCGCCGATTTGCTGCAAAAGTTTGTAGCGACCAATCCGATGTCCCGGCTTCTCCCCGATGGCCTCGCCCATGTGGGCCCCCGGCGATCCGGGCGACCGTTCCATGAAATTGCCTGCCTCCGATTCCGCTCGCAGCAACGCGGCAACGCGCGCTTGCAGCGCAGGATCATCGCCACATTCTCGCGCCAGGTACGCAGCGCGCTCTCCGGCAGGCAGTTCCCGCGCTCCGGCAAAAACGGCCACGTCCCGGCTGGATTCGTCATTCATGCACTTGCACGGCCACTCGCACCCTCATTTCCCCACCGCCGACCGACGCTCTCACCGCACGCCCCGCGCGAGGGCCCCACCAAACAGAAAGCGAGATTTTCGGTCGGATGGGACAAAATTCCAGCATCAAAACCACTGACCCTTCTCGAATTCTGGCAACCACCCAGGAGGATGCGGCCCACCTGCATTCATCTCTGTGGCCCTGTCCATCGCCGGCTTCGTGCGCAGATTCACGGCCAAGGTGTTGACTGCATCAAGTCGACCCCGTTGGAACTCCCTTCTCCCTTGAAGTTTAGCCACTCTGCCCCAGCCTTCAATTCGACCGCGCGCGATAGAAGCGGTGGGTTATTTGTCGATTGTGCGTCGACAAAATCAGTCGAGGTGCCGGGCAGGGTGTTGGTCCAGATGGGTTGCCAGTCCAGCAGATTGGCGCTGGCCTCGACCACGACGGATTGATTGGTGAGGGTGCGGACGGTGAAGCCGAAGCCGCCCAGTCTCTCGCCCGCGCTGCCTGGGGCGATTTGCGGCGGACACAGCATCACGGTGGGCAAGCCGCCGTAGGTGGCTCCCCAGCCGCTCGTGCCGCAATAGTAGTAAGCCTTTGCGCCAGGGCTGACATTGAAGAACCCGAATCCTTCGTCAGCAAGCCCTGGCGCATTGCCCAGAAACGTGAAGTTCGTCAGTCTCGTGCAACCGTAAAGCGCTAACACCCCGATGTTCACGACGTTGGCGGGAATCGTCATGCCAGTCAGGCTCCTGCAGTCCTGAAACGCGTAATCCCCGATGTTGGTGACGCTGTAGCCAATGATCACCTTGGTCAGGCTTGTGCAGCCGGAAAACGCCATATCCCCGATGTTCGGGACGCTGGCGGGAATTATGACCTGGGTCAGGTTCGTGCAGTTGCGAAACGCATCGCTCGTGACGAGGGTGATGGTGTCGGGAATGACGTAACTACCGTCGCGTCCGGGAGGGAAAATAACTAAAGTTGTTTGCGCCTTGTTGAACAAGACGCCGTCGACACTGCTATAAATCGGATTGGCGGCTGCGACTGAAAGGTTCGTCAGGCTGGCGCAGTAGGAAAACGCTGAAGCACCAATGGTGGTGACGCTGTTCGGGATCGTCATGCTCGTCAGGTTGGTGCAGCGGGAAAACGCTTCGGACGCGATGTAGGTGACGGGAAAGCCGTTGTAGGTGGAAGCGATGACAATGTCGCCGGAGGCGTTGGGACTGCTCGTCACATAAGCCGTGTTGCCGGAAACTGCGTAGTTGACCTTTGCATTGGCCGTCGCCACCACCAGCAGGCAGGTCAGGGTGAGAAGGCCGGGAGTTCGCACGTTGAACCGCTGGACCAAAGCCGCCAACGTGGCGCAGTGAAACGAAGCGGAGTCCGGCAGCGCGCATGGTTGCCGCTGCACTCGGGAAAGTCGCGGAGTGGTTACCGTGGTCATGTTGAGTAAATCCAGTGCATCTCAAGCGAAATTCGGCTCAAGGTTACCGCCGGCGGGGAGGAATTTCGGAGATCACTGTGCCTTCGACTTCGACCCGGCCGCGTGCGTGCGTAATGCGAAATTGACCGTGGCCGGCGTATTGAAGCTCGATCTCCGTTCCCGCCGCGCCCGTGACGGCGCCCTGGGCCCAAGGTTGCGTCGTGGGAATCGACTGGTAAAGGCCGCTTTCCCGGCCCGGCTTGGAATGCCCGGCCGAAGCAATCCAGCGACATCCGTCGGCCGAACTGGCCATATCCGACCAGGTCACCTGTAATCCCATCGAATGCCAGGTTTCGCCGAGATCGTGGGAGATGGACAATTGCTGCGTTTCCTCAGGCTGGGTTCGGATGGCGGCGACGATCGTTCCCGCACGTTTCGCCATGCCAAGTCGGCACCAAATCTGCATCGGCCCGCGCACTTGCCAGGTCTCCCCGCCATCCGTTGAAACGAAGAACTGACCGCCTGGCGCGACGCGGCCGTTGTCGTGGATGGCGCACAGGACGCGTCCATCCCCCGAGATCGCCACGCCCGTCCATCGACGGAGTGCCTCGGTGAGGCATGCCTTCCACGTGACTCCTCCATCACGCGAGAGATAGACGTAACCAAAAGCCGTGTCGCCTTTGACGTTCGCTTCGCCCACGCATGCGGCCAGGACTTTGCCATCGGCGGATGAATCCACGAAATGCCAATTCCGATGATGCTCGGTCGGGGTCCAGGTTTCACCGCGATCTTTGGAAATGTAGATGAATCCACCCTCGACGTTGGTGCCGTTGTCGACCGCCACCAGGTTTCTTCCATCCGCAGAGCAGGCAATCCCGGTCCAATTGCGATACACCTCGCGGGACTGCCAGGCCTGCCCGGAATTCGTCGACAGGTAGAGCTTTCCGAACGCGGCGGCCGCAGCGATGGTGACGCCGTCCGCGGACATCGCGCAGCTGGTCCAGTACCGTCGCGGCCCCACGACGCCCCAATTTGATCCGGCGTTCGTTGAAACCCAGATCTGCCCGCCGCGATCGCGGAATCCGAAAGCGACCGCCGCCAGCCTGACGCCGTCGTCGGACGAAGCGACGCTGCTCCACTGGTGATCCGCATCCGTTTTGGTCCAGTGGCGGGCCGTGGCCCGGACGCCGAGTTCTTCCGTGACGACGACCTGATTCGAGTTTTGCACCAGGCGCCAGCCGCTGCCGGAATCGACCACGCGCACGATATCTCCGGCAACGGGGGACTGGGGAAGCGTAATGGCAACACTTTGGCGCGCCCGCAAGCGATAGCCGTGATTGGGTTCGGCCTGGATTGACTGAGTCGAGACCGTCTGCCACGAGAGGCGATCGACGCGATCGAGAGTTGGGTCGTGGGACCGGTCGAGGGAAATCCGATGTCCGAGCCAGAGGCCGGTGGGAATGCCCATCAAACCGCCGACGAGAAGGACCGCCCCACTCGCGGTGATCCAGGGGTGCCGGCGGAAGGAACGGCGGATCCTGAAATGTGTGCGAGGAGGTTTGGCCTGGATGGCTTCACCCGCGAGCCAGCGTTCCAGGTCTTCGGCCACGGCCAAGGCGCTGGGGTAACGCTGTTGCGGATCGAATTGCAGGCAACGCAGGCAAATCGTCTCGAGAGCGTCCACCGCAGGATCGGGGGTTGCGGATCGGGGCGGACCCGCGGGGGTAACGAATTCGATGGATTCGTCCGCGGCGGGGCGCGGCGGCGGATGCCCGGTTAACAGTGTATGGAGGACTGCACCCAAACTGTAAATATCGCTGGCGGCCGAGATGGCCTCGTGCTGGCCCGCCGCTTGTTCGGGCGACATGTAGGCGGGTGTACCGAGCAGGGCATGGCTGACCGTTTGCTGAGCGTCGTTCTCGACCAATTTGGCAATGCCGAAATCGGTCAGATGAGGTACGCCGGCGGCATCAATCAGGATGTTGCCTGGCTTGATGTCCCGGTGGAGAACGCCCCGCGCGTGGGCGTGGGCAACCGCCCGTGCGACCTGGGCGATCAGCCGGGCGGCGTCGCGTCCGAGAACCTCCCCCGGAGGGCCCTCTCCGCCGCCCTGCGGGGGAGAGGGTGGTCTCGCCACCGGCGGGACCGGGTGAGGTGGAGCAGTCCCAGGTTCATGGTGCGAAGCAGATGGAGGCTTCCCACGGGCTTCGAGTTTTTCCGCCAGGCTCTCGCCATCGATGAATTTCATCGCGAGGAAGGCCTGCCCGTCGTGTGCTCCGACTTCGTAGATGGGAACGATCCCCGGATGGTCGAGACGGGCCGCGGCGGTCGCTTCCACTCGAAAGCGCCGAAGCTCGCTTTCGGAGGCCTGGGCTCCGGAGCGAATCAGTTTGAGGGCGACCCGTCGGTTGAGACTGATCTGGCGCGCGTCGAAAACGACACCCATGCCGCCTTCGGCGATTTCGCCCATCAGCACGTAATCCCCGAAATACCGGATCGTTGCGTTTTTCTTCGGCTGCGCCATGGCCAATCGCGTCATGTCATCCACCGGTCTCAGGCAAGCATCCGGGAATGGTTACGAAACTGGATCCGTGGCCGACGAACCGGCCAGGAGCGTCATGAGGTAACGGGTCTCTTCGTCGATCAGACCCGGCCTGACCAGGCGGGTGACCTCGTCGCGAAAAACCTCGTAATACTCATGGCGAAGGTCGAACACGGCCTTCTTGACATGGTTGGCGGACATCCCCAATCGACTGCCGATTTCAGCGTACGAAACTTCCGGATCGTAACCGAGGATGAACGGCTGAAGCTGCTGCAATCGGGTCCGCTTGGGTTCGCCGCTGAACCGACCGGTCGCCAGACGATCGAGGGTTCGTTGATGCACGGCCAGGGCGAAGTCCCGATCCAGGTGCCGCTCGGGATCGACGGTCAATCCCACGGCGGTCTCGTCAAGTTCGACCGGGGCGAGCCCGCTCCCGCGTTTGGCGGCCATCGCTTTGCGCCATTCACCACGAACCAGCCGGCGAATGCACTCGATAAGGAAGGTCCTGAATTTCGTGTCACACGGCTCGACATTCTTAAGCCGGTTACCTTCGAGCAGGTATTCGATGAAGCGATGGGTGAGATCGTCCACCGCGTCCGGGGCGACACCGGACCGGCGAAGCCACGAACGAATGGGTTCTCGGTAAAGGACGCACAACTGACCAAGCGCTTCCTGCGACCGCCCCGGTTCACCACGAGCCGCTTCAAGAACGAGGGTCCAGTGTGTGTTCGGGAAGCGCGCCAATTGCGACCCGGCGTCAGTTGAGGCCTCGGATGCGGCAGTTTGGCTCATGACACTCCCAGCATGCACCGAACGCGCCGTGCTGTTCAAGTCAGGTTCTGCCCTTCCCTGCTGATGCCGCGCATCCCGAAGTTGTCGGTCCGGGGCGCGGATCCCGGCAGTGCGGGATCCGCAGCAGCCGAAAGCGGCCACCCCTCGAAATTTACTCAGGGGCCGCCGATTCCAGCCGCTGCGGGCAGAATGCCCGGTCCGGACATCGGACGAAGTGTCACCGACAGCCTGCGGATGCACCGCTACTGATGAGATTTGAGGGAGGATACACGGAGATCGCTGGTCGGTCTTGCAGGTGGAAAATACAGCGCCCCCAAAAGGGGCGATGTTGAAATCTGCAGCCGTCCGCGGCTCGCGACGGGTGGACTGCGACTGGCAGATTCGCCGGTTGCGGGGATGATCCGAATGCAACCGGCTTGGCAGCCCGGCCCTACTTCAACGTGCGGGCCGAAACAATGGAGGAGTAAACGGAGGCGCCCGCCACGTTGTAGGCTCGCACTCGAAAATAGTAGAGCTTGTTTGCGGACAGTCCGGTGCTGGCGTACGCCGACACATTTCGGCCCACCGTACCGATTTGAGTCCAGGTGGACCCGTTCGCCGAACGTTCGATCCGGAATCCATCTTCCAAGGCCGATGCGTCGGTCCAGGCCAGATTGATCTGGCTCCGGGAGACCGTAGTGGCCGTTACCCCGGTCGGCGCCGGAGGTGGGCCCGCGGGCGGCGACACGCTGATGGTAACCGTGGCGTTCGCGCTGTTGGCCAGCCCGTCACTCACTCGAAACATGAAGCTCGCCGTGCCACTGAATCCAACGGTCGGGGTAAACGTTAGGTTCGGGGCCGTTCCTCCCAGAACGCCGCCCGTCGGCTGGGTCACCACGACATACGTCAGCGCGGCTCCTTCCACATCGCTGCCCGTCAATGTCACGTTGACGACGGAATTGTATGCCGTGGCCACGAGCTGTCCGTTGGCGACCGGGGCATCGTTCACTGATGTCACCGTAACGGCCACGGTGGCCGTGGCGCTGTCAACCGTCCCGTCGTTGGCCCGGAACGCAAAACTGTCCGGGCCGGAGTAGTTCAGGGCGGGCGCGTAAGTCAGGTTCGGCGGCGTGCCGCTTAACGTTCCATGCTGAGGCGCAGTCGTGACAAGGAAGCTCAGGGTGGACGTTTCCGCGTCGTTCCCGGACAAGGTCACCATCAACGGGGTGTCTTCAGCGGTTGAAAGTACCTGTCCGTTCGCGACGGGTGGATCATTCACCGGGGTCACAGTAAGGGTCACGGTGGCGGAGGCGCTGTCGGCCATCCCGTCGTTCGCCCGGAACGCAAAACTGTCCGGACCGGAGTAATTCGCGGCGGGCGCGTAAGTCAGGTTCGGCGGGGTGCCGCTCAACGTTCCATGCTGAGGCGCGGTCGTAACAAGGAAGCTCAGGGTGGGCGTTTCCACGTCGTTCCCGGACAAGGTCACCGTCAACGGGGTGTCTTCAGCGGTTGAAAGCACCTGTCCGTTCGCGACGGGTGGATCATTCACCGGGGTCACAGTAAGGGTCACGGTGGCGGAGGCGCTGTCGGCCATCCCGTCGTTGGCCCGGAACGCAAAACTGTCCGGGCCGGAGTAGTTCGCGGCGGGCGTGTAAGTCAGGTTCGGCGGGGTGCCGCTTAACGTTCCATGCTGAGGCGCGGTCGTGACAAGGAAGCTCAGGGTGGACGTTTCCACGTCGTTCCCGGACAAGGTCACCGTCAACGGGGTGTCTTCAGCGGTTGCAAGTGCCTGCCCGTTCGCGACAGGCGGATCGTTCGTCGGAATGACAGTCAGGCTGATTGTCGCCGGGAGGCTGTCGATTTGGCCGTCGTTGACACGAAAACTGAAACTGTCCGGGCCGCCGTAGTTCGGGTCCGGCGTGTAAGTCAAGTTTGGAGGCGTCCCGGCGAGAGTCCCGTGCGCGGGCGCGGAAGTGACCGTGTAGGTCAAAGTGGCCAATTCCCGATCGCTCCCGGTTAGCGTCACCGCGAGAACGCCATCTTCTGGCACGTCGATCGACTGGGCGTCGGCCACCGGTGCGTCATTCGCCGCCACGACACTGATCCAAAAGTCGCCGAGGGAACCGAGGTTAAATGGGTCATCGAGGGTATACCAGAAATAGGCTTGGCCCGAGAATTCCGGGTCCGGAGTGAACACGAAATTGGGCCACGAGCCGGAGAGTGTTCCGCCGTCGACATAATGCCACTGAAAATTCACCGGATCCCCGTCGGGATCGATCGCGGCCAATGAAATTGCCAGCGGAGTATCCTCGACGGCGTTGGTCTCCGTGTAGGTCAATGCCGGCAACCGATTGAGAAATACATCCGGGAACGAAACCGTCGCGACCCGGCTAACCAGGTCCCCGTCCGCGGCCGTGTACTGAAAGAAGTCCGGACCGCGCGCCCCGAGGTTCGGCGTATAATCGACGAAATACTGGTACGGCCAGTTGTAGTTGATCATGTAAACGGCCGAGATCGTGCCGTTGGTGGGCGGCGTCACGATCGAGAACGTCAATGGGTACATGGCGTTGTCAGGGTCGGTGACTCCGAGGTCGATGGTCAGCGGGTATTCGTAGCGAATCGCCGGCCACGTGATGTCCGGAGTCACAGGAGGATCATTGATCTCGGGCGTGGTGAGCAGGAAGACCGCGCCGTTCCCGACGCGATCAGGACCCACCCCAGTGACGCGATAATAATAAAGAGTCTCCGGCTGAAGGTTGCTGACCGTCACCGTGCAGCCGGGCCGATATTCCGGATCGAAATAGACCACCGCCATCTCGTTCAGGTCCGTGCCGATTTGCAGCATGCTGTCGCTGCCGCTGACGAGGGAATTGTACCAGGAAAAAACGGCGGACGTGGCGGTCAGCGTTCCGTTGCCCACTTCGGGACGTTGATGCACGAAATAGGGGACGAGCGGGCTGTCGTGCGTGGTGACAATGGCGGATGGAAGGCCATCCCCGTCGCCATTGCTGGCGATGACGCGATACGACCGCTCCGGACTCGTCGCGTCGGTGTCGAAGGCAATCGTGTTGGTGAGACCCGTCAGCAAATTGTTCCAGGTGCCGCTCGACTCTGCCAAGCGTTGGACCGTGTAGGTATTGGCTCCAGGGACAACGTTCCACGTGATGCGTGCAAAATTCCCCGGCCAGGAATAAATCCAGGCCGGTTGCACGTTATCGGGGGCGTTCGGGACGGCACCCTCCACTCGTGTGGCCAGGAAAAGCCCCCATCCCCAACCGATCGCCAAGACCAGCGTTCCTTTCGCTCCAAATCTTTTCATAAAGTTAGTTGCCGGCTCTGCGGCGCCCCAGGCTGGGATGCCCCGTCAACTCCAGATTTCGGCAAGGGAACGCAACACTTGAGCGGTGCGCGATGTCCGTGAATACCTGCGGAATTGCCGACTGCGACCTCCACCTTGTCGACGCCCAGCGGGGCCGCAACTTCCCACAGAAAGCCAAGATGCCTGCAGATAACGCGGGTCGTGACACCAAACCTCACCGCACATCCTTCGATCCATGGATTCGGCGCCCCGCCGGTCCATGGCCGAGTCGCCGTCCCCGGCGCGACAGCCGGCAAGCCGAGGGTTCGATTTGTCCTAATTTTTGATGCGCGCGTCCTAGCCTTGGATATCGATTCCGATAGCCTTGCCCCATGCCGTCCAGATCCCATCTGAAAGTCCTGTTGCTCGGTCTGAGCCCCATTACCTTTTGCGCGGCCCCAGCCGTGGGTGGCGATGTCGCCGGACACAAACTCCTCCTCACTTCGGTGCGCACCGGCGACACTGAGGTATTCGTGGTCGATCCGACCACCGGCGATGCGCAGAACGTGTCCCGTTCTCCCGGGTCGGAGGACCGTTATCCATGCTGGTCGCCGGATGGAAGATGGATCTGTTTCATGAGCGACCGCGAAGGAACGACCAATCTCTGGATCGCCAATGCGGACGGTTCGAGCATGCGGCGGCTCAACCGCACGCCGGCGGTCTGTTACATGCCAAGCTGGCAGAAGACCCCGCGCGGCGAGCGCATCGTCTTCGGCAAACACGGCGAGAAGCCGGAGATGGCCAGCATTAAACCCAACGGCCGCGGCGAAGAGATTCTGGGCGAGGGCCACGACCCGACGCTCTCACCCGATGGGCGCCTGATTTGCTACACGGGACATCAGGGCCCCGGCGTGACGGTGTTCGTCATGAACCATGATGGCAGCGGAAAACGCCAGGTCGTGGCCGAGATCAGCCGCGTCGGCGCGACCTTCCCCAACTGGTCTCCGGACTCAAAGCAAATTGTCTACTCCTTCCCGGTCGGCGACGCGTTGGAGCTTTTTGTCGTCAATCTCGATGGCTCGAACAACCATCAGGTCACGCACACGGGAAAAGTCTGCACGCCCAGCGCCTGGTCGCCGGATGACCATTGGATTTCCTTTCGCCTCACCGACGAGCGTTATTGGAGCAACAAGGAACGAATGCTGAAGGTCTATGGGGAAAAGCCCGCCGACAAGCGCCCGGTCTGGCTGGTTCATCCGGACGGCAGCGAGGCGCACGTGATCGAATGCTTGCGCTTTCAATGCGCCATCGACGGCAGCCGCGCGAGCTGGAAACCTCTCCCCCGATGAAGGAACTGCGCTTCGCGATCCTCGGCACGGGCTTCTGGGCCCGCTACCAGTTGGCGGCATGGCGTGAACTGGCGGGCGCACGCTGCGTGGCGCTGGGCAATCGCACACGCTTCAAAGCCCAGGCGCTGGCCCAGGAATTCGAAATCCCGGCCGTTTACGAGGACGCCGAGGAACTGATCCGAAAAGAGCAGCCGGACTTCCTCGACATCATCACCGACGTGGATACGCACAGCCGTTTTGTCCATCTCGCGGCCATGCACAAGACTGCGGTCATTTGCCAGAAGCCGATGGCGCCGACCCTCGCCGAAGCCAGAAACATGGTCGCAGCTTGTGCGGCGGCCAACGTCTGGTTTGGCGTGCACGAAAACTGGCGCTGGCAGGCGCCCATCCGTGAGCTGAAAACCCTGCTCGCGAGCGGCGCCATTGGGAAACCGTTTCGGGCGCGGGTGGATTACGTGAACAGTTTCCCGGTCTTCGAAAACCAGCCTTTCCTCAAAACGCTGCAGCAGTTCATTCTCACAGACATGGGCAGCCACATCCTCGATGTGGTCCGGTTCCTGTTCGGCGAGGCGGCATCCCTCTGCTGCCAGACTCACCAGATCCACCGCGACATTGCGGGCGAGGATGCCGCCACGGTTCTGTTCCGCATGCGGTCCGGCGCGACCGTGGTGGTGAACCTGAGCTATGCCAGCCGCGTTGAGCACGATCGTTTTCCCGAGACATTTATCCACGTCGAAGGCGAGCGGGGCGCGCTGGAACTTGCCCCCGATTACTGGCTGCGCCTGACCACCGAGACGGGGACGACCGCCCGTCGCTGCCCGCCACCGTTCCATGCTTGGGCCGACCCGCGCTACGGCCTGGTTCATTCCAGCATTGTCGCGTGCCATCGCGACCTGCTGCACGCACTACAAACCGGCACCGCGCCCGAGACCAGTGCGGCGGACAACCTGAGGACGCTTCACCTCGTCCAGGCTGCCTACGATTCCGCGCGCGAACATCGCCTCGTGGAGATTTCCTGACTTTCCAACCATGAAGACCATCACCCTCATCGGGGCCGGCGGCAA
The DNA here is from genome assembly GCA_044229355.1 of Limisphaerales bacterium. Classification (GTDB taxonomy): domain Bacteria; phylum Verrucomicrobiota; class Verrucomicrobiia; order Limisphaerales; family JADJPG01; genus JBGARF01. The sequence goes on along the minus strand of JBGATF010000024.1, from coordinate 50,133 downwards.
AATGGGCTGCCGCATTACGAACAACCTCAAGCCGGCTGCGTGGCAGACGCATTACCTCGAGACCAGCCCGGTCGGCGTCCGGCGCTTAAAGGATTTGGGAGTGGCCTGCTCGGATCTGGCGACCGCACTGGCGGCCGCGGACGTCGCCATCTTCGCCATCCCCGATGTGGCGATGGAATCCGTGACCCGGGAGATGGTGCCTCAGCTCAAACCGGGGACACTGGTCATGCTGCTCGACCCGGCCGCGCCGCTCGACCGAAAGATCGCCCACCGCGATGACCTCGGTTATTTCATTGCCCACCCGTGCCATCCATCCGTCTTTAACTGGGAGCCGACCGAGGCGAGCTTTCGTGATTTCTACGGCGGCATCTCCGCCAAGCAATCCGCCGTCTGCGCGCTCATGCACGGCGAGGAGAAGTTTTATGAACTTGGCGTGGAAGTCACCCGGCTCATCTATCAGCCGGTAAAAAAGATTCACCGCGTCACGGTGGAGCAAATGGCCATGCTGGAGCCGGCCCTGGTCGAGACCCTCGCCCAGACCTGCATGGAAATCGTGAAGGAGGGTTACGACCGGGTCGTGGCCAGGGGAATTCCCGCCGAGTGCGCCCGCGATTTTGTGCTCGGCCATCTGCGCATCCAAATCGCCGTCCTCTTTGGCGAGGTTAACGGCACATTTTCGGACGCGGCCTATAAAATCAGCAAGCGCGCCAAACCGGTCCTGTTCCGGGAAGGGTGGCAGAAGATTTTCGAGCTGGACGACATCCGGGAACAGGTGCGCGACATCACCCGCAAGTGAAGCTCGGCCTGAGCAGTTACACCTTTGGGTGGGCGGTGGGTCTGCCGGGACATGCACCGGCTCAGCCGCTCGACGAACACGGCTTGCTCGACAAATGCCGCGAGCTGGGCGTGAGCCTGCTGCAATTTGGAGACAATCTTCCGCTCCACACCTTTGACCACTCCCGATTGGAACGCCTGTCGTCGCGAGCGAGACGCGACGGCGTCGAACTTGAGATCGGCGCGCGCGGCCTGACCGTGGAACGCGTCTCGCAATACGCAGCCATCGCGCGCTGGCTGAACGCGAAGCTCATTCGCTTCGTGATCGACGAACCAGGCCATCACCCGGAGCCGACGGCCGTCACCCGGCTCCTGCGCGAATCCGTCCCGCAGCTCGCTGGGTTGGTGCTGGGCATTGAGAACCACGATCGCTTTCCTGCCGCCATCTTGCGCGCAATTGTCGAGGACGCGGGCAGCGAGCGCATTGGCGTCTGCCTCGACACGGCGAACTCCCTCGGCGCCGGCGAGGGCATCGACACCGTCCTGCGCGAACTCGCACCGCTCGCGGTGAACCTCCACCTCAAGGATTTTTCCATCGCCCGCGTGCCGCATCTGATGGGCTTTACCGTGGAAGGTCGACCGGCGGGGCGAGGCCTGCTCAACATCCCGGCGCTGCTCGATCGACTGACGGCATTCCCACGATGCCAAACCGCCGTCCTGGAACTCTGGACGCCGCCCGAAGCCGACCTGGAGCAGACCATCGCCAAGGAATCGGCGTGGGCTGTTCAAAGCCTGTCCTATCTGCAATCCTGCTTCCGCCGATCTCCATGAAGACTCTACGAAATGGGTTTTGTCTGCTCGTCCCGGCTTTGCTGCTGGCCGGCTGCGGCGAGAAGCCAGGTCCGGGCCCGGGCGCAGTGCCATCCGCCAACGACGGCGCCAAGGCGCTGACCCTGGGCGTCGCCTTTGAGACACTGCAGACGGAGTATTGGATCGCCGGCTACGAGGCGATCAAAAGCGAGTGCGCCCAGCGCGGCTTCCAGGTCGTGGAGGCGGTGGCGGACAACGACGCCAACCGCCAGTTGGAGCAGGTGAAGAACTTCATCACGCGCCGGGTGGACGGCATCATTCTCGTGCCCAAGGACGCCAGCACCTGCCTTCCGATGATCAAGGCGGCCAACGCGGCCAACATCCCCATGGTGCTGTTCAACCGGCCCCCCGGGAAAAGCGATGCCAAATCCGTCGCCGTCGTGGCGGACAATTTTGCCCTGACCAAAGAAACGGTGACCTACCTGATCGGCGAGGCCAGGAAGAGCGGTCGAAAATACAAAGCGATGGTGCTGCTGGGCGACCTGGGTGACATCAACGCGATCGGACGGCGCGACGGGTTTGAGGCCGCCGTGAAGGAGGCGCCGGAAACGCTTGAGGTCGTCGCGCGCATCCCGACCGAGTGGAATCAGGAAAAGGCGCAAGCCGGCGTCGTGAATGCCTTCCAGGCCAACCCCGACATCGGCTTCATCTTCAGCAGCTCGGACTTTCTGTTTCCCAGCATCGTGAGCGCGCTCAAAGCCGCCGGGAAATATCAAAAGATCGGAGCGCCGGGCCATGTGTTGCTGGGCGGCTTCGACGGAGACGCCACCGCGTATGCAATGCTGCAAGAGGGCTATCTCGACGCGACAGGGGTCCAGGATGTCTACTTCGAAGCCCGGCAAAGCGTCCAGGCCATCGTCGATCTGCGGGCGGGAAAGTCCTTGCCGGACTTGATTCGCGATCCGGGCTTCGTCATTCACCAGGGGAATATGAAAGAAAAATCGGCGCAGATGTGGGGAGCCAACCTCAAAAAGAAATGAGTCGCGCCCTCAGGCTCATCTGTTCGGAATACCTCGTTCTCTTCTTCTCCGTCGTCCTCGTGGCGGCGCTCGCTCCGTTCACCCCCGGCCTTCTGGCCCTCGACAACTTCCGCAACCTGCTCGGCAACCTCGCCCCCCTGCTCGTGGTCGCTGCCGGCCTGACCGTCGTCCTCATTGCCGGCGGCATCGATTTGTCCGTCACGTCCATCATCGCGCTCACGTCCGTGGTTGGCGGCATGGTGATGAATGGCGAATCGGGCTGGTTACGCGGCCAGGCGGTGAGCGGGCCGGCCGCGGCGTTACTGATGCTCGCGCTCGGTGCATTGATTGGCGCAGGCAATGGGCTCGCCGTGACCAAACTGAAAATGCCCGCCTTCATGGTCACGTTGACCACCATGATGTTCCTGTCCGGCTTGGCCATCTGGCTGACGCAATCGAAAAACATTTCCGGCCTGCCCGCCGCCTTCACCCAACTCGGCGGCCAGGTCTGGATCGCCCTGCTCGTCGCCATGGCGCTCGCGGGGCTCGCGCACGGGTTGATGACGCGTTCGTTGTTCGGACGCTGGCTCCACGCCGTCGGACACAACGCCCGCACCGCGTTCGTCTCCGGTGTGCCCGTGGACGGCGTCGTCATCGCAGCTTACGTCCTCAGCGGAATATTCGCCGCCGCCGCTTCCGTCCTCTACACCGCCCGCCTGGAAACCGCCTCCCCGGTTCTCGGGCAGCGCCTTCTCCTGGATGTGCTCGGCGCAACCGTCATCGGCGGGACCAGCCTGTTCGGCGGCAAAGGCAATGTGGTCTGGACTCTATTTGGGGTTCTCTTCCTCACCCTTCTCGACAACGCGCTGAATTTGCAGGGCCTCTCCCATTTCACCATCATGATGGTCAAAGGCGCCGTCATCCTGCTCGCGGCGCTGCTCGACGTCGCCCGACGTTTCCTTGCGGCGCGTGCGGTCTAGTTCACTGAGGCCATGCCCATGAACGAATCCCCAACCACCGGCGATGCGTTGCTTTCGTTCGACGGCATCAGTAAGTCCTTCTTCGGCATCCGCGTGCTGAAATCGGTGACGTTCCGGATCGGCGCGAGTCGCATCGTCGGCCTGGTCGGCGAAAACGGCGCCGGAAAATCCACCTTGATGAACGTGCTGGGCGGCAATCTTCCGGCCGATGAGGGAAACATGTGTCTAGCGGGCGCGCCTTACATCCCGCAATCCCCGCGAGACGCGCGCTCGGCCGGAATTGGATTCGTCCATCAGGAATTGAACTTGTTTCCGAACCTGAGCATTGCCGAGAACCTCTTCCTCACGAACTTCCCCACTCGCGGCCCGCTCATTCGTCGCGCAGATCTGCGCGCGGCCGCCGGAGGCCTGCTGCAACGCGTGGGACTCGCGCTTTCGCCGGAAACGTTGGTCGAGCGTCTCTCGGCCGGCGAACGGCAACTGGTCGAGATTGCCCAGGCGCTTTCCTTCGACGCCCGGCTCATCCTGTTGGATGAGCCGACCACCTCGTTAAGCGCGCGCGAGTGCGCCCGTCTGTTTGCCTTGATGCGCCAATTGCGCGGCGAAGGCCGTTCGATCCTGTTCATTTCGCACGGATTGCGGGACGTGCTGCAGATCTGCGACGAGGTGGTGGTGTTGCGCGACGGCGAGGTCGTCGGGCACCGCCGGGCCGCTGGCTTGGATCAGACCCAGCTCGTCTCGCTCATGGTCGGCCGCGAATTGAAGCAACTCTTTCCCGATCGGCCCCGCGCGAGCAGCCTCTCAACCAGAGACGCCGCGGTCTCGAACCGGCCCTGCCTTGAGGTCAGCGAGATTTCCCAACCTGGCGTCGTGCGGAAGGTCTCCTTTACGTTGCAACGAGGCGAAATTCTGGGCCTATCCGGACTGATGGGGGCTGGGCGAACCGAACTGGCGCGCATCCTCTTTGGTCTCGACCCGTCCGCCAGTGGAAGCATCGCGGTCGCCGGCCGGCCGCTCCGAGGATCGCCTCGCGGGCGAATTCAACAGGGGATGGCGATGTTGACCGAGGGCCGACGTGACGACGGGCTTTGCCTGGAGGCCACCGTCGCCGAGAACATCGCGCTGGTCACCCTGCCCAGCCAGTGCCAGACACCGCTGCGCCTGGTGCACCGCGGAAGATTAAGCGCGGCGCTGGCAGGCATCCGCGATGCCGTCCGGTTGCAACCATCCGTTCGCCTGGTCCAACCCGCGCGCACGCTGAGCGGCGGCAACCAGCAAAAGGTCGTACTCGCCAAATGGCTCCTGGCCGAGCCGCAGGTGCTGATTCTCGACGAGCCCACCCGCGGCATCGACGTCGCCGCGAAATTCGAAATTTACCAGCTCATCGTCGACCTCGCCCAGCGGGGAGCCGGTGTCCTGATCATCTCTTCCGAGATCGAGGAGCTTATCGGCTTGTGCGACCGCATCCTGGTCTTGAGCCGGGGCGAGGTCACTGGCGAATTCGCCCGGGCCCAATTCGACCGGGAGCACATCCTACAGGCCGCCCTCGCGGGCCACGAACGGACGGAGGCTCTCGCATGAATAGAGCATTGAGTGCAGTGCTCAACTGGTCCACCGGGATCCTGCTGGCCGCGGTCCTCGCGATTTTCGGCTCGCTCTCGCCTCGATTTCTGACCGGGGCAAACCTGGAGAACCTGCTGGTGCAATCTTCGTCCACCGCTGTGGTCGCCGTCGGCATGACCTTCGTCTTGATCACCGCCGGAGTCGACCTGTCCGTGGGCGCCATCATGTTCATCGCCGCGGCCGTGGCGGGAAAGCTCTTGCTGGCCGGCGCCTCCCTGCCGCTGGCGTTGGTCGCCCTTCTCAGCACCGGCGTGGCCTGCGGCGCGCTTAACGCCCTTCTGATTACCCGCCTTCGTCTCATTGCATTCATCGCGACCCTGGCAACGCTGTATTCCGGCCGCGGCCTTGGCCTGTGGATCTCACAGACGCGCGCGATGAACTTGCCGGAAGCGTTCCTTTCGATCGGCACAGCGCGTGTCATGGGAGTGCCCCTGCCCTTGCTCATATTCGCGACGGTTCTCGTCCTCGCGCACGTCGCCCTCACGCGCACCCCGTTCGGCCGCCAACTTTACGCTGTCGGCGGCAATCCGGAGGCGGCGAGGAAAGCCGGGCTGAACACCCGCCGGCTCGTGGCTTCCGTCTACGTCATAAGCGGGCTGGGCGCCGCCCTCGGGTGCGTCCTCGCCCTGGCGCAGCTGGGCGCGGTGTCGCCGACGTTTGGCACCAATCGCGAGTTTGCCGCCATCGCCGCCGCGGTCCTCGGCGGCACCAGCCTGTTCGGCGGACGCGGCGGTGTGTTCCCCGGAACCGCGCTCGGCGCCATCCTGATCCAAGCGATTGAAAATGGGCTCGTGATCGTCAACGCCGATCCCTACCTCTACCCGCTCGTCACCAGCGCAATCATCTTCGTGGCCGTCCTCATCGACAGCACGCGGGCTCGCTGGCTGGCGCGCGCGCAACAGCGAAAGATCTACCCAGTTTAAATCGTCGGACAACGCTCGCCGCTCGTGAAATCACGCCACCGAGTTAACGCCAAGGCCGCCTTCGACCGCCTGCTGGAGGTCGCGCAACGCCTTCGTTTCGAGCCGCACGATATCGCGGCCCAACTCGACTCGCGCGGTCGCTACGAAGTGCCGCTCGATGAGGAATTCCCATTTGTCATCAAGCTTTTCCGCTACACCTCGCGGCGGCACACCCGCGGCGCCACCTGGCACGAGCGCCTGGAATTGTTCCTTCCGCTCGACGGCCCAGCCCGCTTCCGCATGGGGGATCAGGAAGTCGACCTGGAGCGCGGCGACCTCCTGGTCGTGGACAACCTCAAGCTCCATCATGTCGTGGATTTTCCCGGCTTCGACACACGCGTCATCGTGGTCAGTTTCCGGCCGGAATTTGTCTACAGCCTCGGCTCGCCGTCGCACGACTATGCCTTTCTGCTCCCGTTCTATTCCAAGATCGAACGGCAACCGCACGTCCTCCACGCCGACGGCACCGCGGCAAACGAGGTCCACGGCGCGCTCGCGCGGTTGCTGGAATGCTATTTCACGGGCCAGGCCAAAGCCTTTCACCAGGCCGGCTGCAAAGCGTATCTGCTCGAGCTGCTCTACCACCTGGCCCAGCACTTCCGTTCCTCCCACGTGCTCAAGTGGGAGTTCATCCGCCAGCAGGAACGCTCCGTCCGGTTGAAGAAGGTGTTCGATCACATCACCGCCCACCCCGGCGAGCGCTTCCCCGTCAGCGCCGCGGCGCGATTGGCCGGGATGAACCCGGCCCAGTTCATGAAAGTGTTCAAGCAGGTGGCCGGCACGACCCTCGTCGCCTACTTGAACCACGTCCGCCTGTCCAACGCAGCCCGCCTCCTCATGGAGACCAGCCGCTCCATCGCCGACATTGCCGACGCGACGGGCTTCTCGGACCAAAGCTACTTCGACAAACGGTTCAAACGCGCCTTCGGCCGAACCCCAAAGGCGTTCCGGACGGAAGCGGTGCGCTGAAAATCGTCCAAGAAAATCTCGGGCTCATTCTAGTTTCGGGCGCCCTGGCGGATACTCTTGCCCGGTGAAGCCATTGCCCATATTCCTCGCGCTCGCCCTCGCGGCGCTTCCCGCCACCGCGGCCCCGCTGCCACAGCTCAAAATCTCCGAGAACAAACGCTTTTTCGTCACCGCCGACGGTCAGCCCTTCTTTTGGCTCGGCGATACAACGTGGGAGCTGTTTCACCGCCTCAACCGCGAGGAGGCCGTCCGCCTGATCGAGAACCGCGCCGCGCGCAAATTCAACGTGCTTCAGTCCGTGGCCATCGCGGAACTGGACGGGCACAGCGACCCCAATGCCTACGGACACCTGCCTTTCATCGACCTCGATGTGACCAAGCCCGCCGTGCTGGCCGGGCCGGAAAACGACTATTGGGACCACGTCGACTTCATCGTGCGCGAGGCCAATGCCCACGGGCTTTACGTTGGCTTCCTGCCCACGTGGGGACGCTACTGGCACGACAGGATTCAGGGAGGCAAACCGCTCTTCACCGCCGCCAATGCTGAAGTCTATGGCGAATGGCTCGGCCGGCGCTATCGGGATGCAGGCCTGGTTTGGATCCTTGGCGGCGACCGCAGCGTGGACAACGAGGAGCAACGGGCGATCCTTCGCGCCATGGCGAAAGGGTTGCGGTACGGCGACGGCGGCAGTCACTTGATGACCTTTCACCCGCCGGGCGGCAATGGTTCCTCAACGTGGTTCCACGAGGACGATTGGCTCGACTTCAACCTGCGGCAAAATGGCCACGCCGCCGAGTTCACTGGGAAATACAGCAACACCCGCAAGGATTATGACCGCACGCCGGTCAAGCCAGTGCTGGACGGCGAGCCGCTTTACGAGGATCACCCCGTCGCCTTCAATGCCAGCCAATTTGGTCACAGCGTGGCCGGCGACGTCCGCCGTGCATTTTATTGGGATGTATTCACAGGCGCCTGCGGACATACCTACGGACACCACTCCGTCTGGCAGATGTTTGATCCGAAACGTGGCAAACCAATCAACAATCCGCTCATGCCGTGGAGCGAAGCGATCGCTCAGCCCGGTGCCGCCCAGATGCAGTTCGGCCGGGCGTTGATGGAGTCCCGCCCCTATTTGACCCGAATTCCCGACGACTCGATCATCGCCACCGATCGCGTGCCCACTTCCGTTCCGGGCGCCGGGCGTTATCGCTTCGTCGCCACTCGCGACGAGCGGGGCAGTTACGCCATGATCTACGCTCCGGTGGGCCGGACCTTCTCGGTCCATCTGGACAAGGTCACCGGCGCGAGGGTCAAGGCATGGTGGTTCAATCCGCGAGACGGCCACGCGGGGGAGATTGGCACCTTTCCCAACCAGGGCGTCCACAAATTCACCCCACCCGACCCAGGGGAGATGGTCGATTGGGTGCTGGTGCTGGATGACGCCGCCAAGGGGTACCCCGCCCCAGGCACCACGCGGTGGGAATCGAAATGAATGCCTCGCACTGCTTCCCCACTGAGGCTAGTGCCCGTGGCCGCGAACAGTGAAGTCCGTAAAGATGCGCCCCGCTGAGCGTGGCGAACCGCAGCGGCTAGGGCGGATCGTCGACGATGTGCCGTCGGCGCGCTTCGATCTCCAGGCTTCACAAGCGCGGATCCACCGGCTCGCTTTCCAATGCCAGCACGCCAAACACCGCCTCGTGCACGCGACGCAACGGCTCCCGGCGAACAAATCGTTCCAGTGATTCAACCCCCAGCGCGAATTCACGAAGCGCCAGCGATCGCTTGACCGAAAGCCCGCGGGCCCGCAGACGCTCCAGATTTTCCGCTGCCGTGTACTCCGGCCCGTAAATCACGCGGAGGTATTCGCGTCCACGGCACTTGATGGCCGGCTGGATCAGGCCCTGCCGACTTTTAGCAATGAACTCCATCGGTTTTACCACCATGCCTTCGCCGCCTCGGCTGGTCAGGTCCTCCCACCACTGGATACCTTCCGCCACGCTCTCCGGGTTGGTGACGTCGATAACGCGAAACGGCGTCGCGACCATGATCCCGCCCGCCAGGGGGGCCAACATCTGCATGTGCCACGCATGGTCTTGATTGGTATGAACTCTTCCCTCACTCGCGAGCAGATGGAATGGCGCCAGTTTCAGGTCGTCGACCGAACGGACCGGCCAACAGTAGCGGCGGTAAGCCTCGATATAGTCATCGACCATTTTCCGACGAGTGGTTGTTCGAGTCAGCAATTCGCCGACGTCCAGTCCACGCTGAGCGGCTCGTTCCAGAACTTCGACCTCCGCGGCCAGGGTCGCGCGGGCCGAACAGCCGACCGCAGCGTATTGCCGTTTCAAGAGTTCTTGCGCTTTGGCGGACCAAGGCATCAGTTCACCATCGAGACACAGCCAGTCAGTCTTAAGCTCGTCCCAAAAACCGGCAGCAGTCGCAGCCTCGCGGATGCGCTCGAGGAATTCCGTTTCCAGGGCGGCATCGTCAAAAAACCTCCGGCCGGTTCGCGTGTAGCAAATGCCGATGCCTTCGCCGCTCACTCCAAATGTTTTCCGGGCCGCGGCCTCGTCTCGGCAGATGATGACGACCGTCCGCGAGCCCATGTGCTTCTCTTCGCACACGACGCGCGGAACACCTGCGTGACGAAAGTAAGCGAACGCTTCGGCCGGGTGCTCCAAAAGCCCCGGAGCCTGCGTCGTCTCACTCGGCGACATCGTGGGCGGCAGGTAGATCAGCCACTTGGGATTCGCTGCGAATCGGCTCATCACCTCTAGCGCGGCCATGCCGTTGCCCTCGCGGATCGTGATCTTGCCGTGCAGTCGTGTGCTGACAATGCGTTTGCCGCTGACGTCGGCCAGATCCAGCACGTCATCGTGCCGCTGTTGCGCGGACAAGGCAGGCCCCCGCTCCTCGACCGGCAGAAATGGTTTGCGCGAATCGGCGTACACTTGTTTGGCCGGCACGGAGACAACTTCCCTCTCCGGATAGCGCAGGGCGGTCAGCTTGCCGCCGAAGACGCAGCCCGTATCAATATTAATGGTGCGATTCAGCCACTCCGGGTCGGGAACCGGCGTGTGCCCGTAAACCACCATTGCGGCGCCGCGATAATCGGCCGCCCAGTTGTAGCGCACCGGCAGGCCGAACTCATCGGTCTCGCCGTTCGTTTCCCCGAATAAGGCGAATTCACGCACCGCGCCGGATCCCCGCCCCTGCATGGATTCTTTCATGCCGGCGTGGGCGACCACCAGCTTGCTGTCATCCAAAACGTAGTGGCTGACGAGATCGTCGATGAATTCGGCCACGCGGTTGCGGAACTCGGCCGACTCGTTGGCAAGTTGGGCCAGGGACTCCGCCAATCCATGAGCAATTTGCACCTCGCGGCCGCGCAGCTTGCGCATGAGCTTCACATCGTGATTGCCCGGCACGCACAACGCGGCGCCGCTGGCGACCGCATTCATCGCCAGCTTGAGCACTTGCGGAATCTTCGGCCCACGATCCACCAGGTCACCCAGAAAAACCAGTTTCCGCCCGGGAGCGGGTTGCACGGTGCAGCCAGCCTCATCCACCTCGCAGCCCAGTCGCCGCAGCAAATCGACCAGCTCATCATAACATCCGTGGACATCGCCGATGATGTCGAACGGCCCGTGCTCCCGTCGCAGATTGTTCCAGAGCGGCTGCCGCTCGATCCCGACCGCTTCGACCTCCTCCAACGTTCGGAGCACATGAACGTGGCGGAAGCCCTCGCGCTCCAATCCGCGGAGCGAACGACGCAGTTGCTGGGACTGCTGCCGAATGACGTGCGGGCCGAAATGCCGGTCCGGCCGCGACTTGTTTCGATCGTGCGCAATTCGATCCGGCACATCCAACACGATGGCCACCGGCAGGCAGTGATACTCGCGCGCGATCGCGATCAGGGGCTTCCGCGACTCCGACTGCACGTTCGTCGCGTCCACCACCGTCAGCTTGCCCGACGCCAGCCGCTTGCGGGCGATGAAATGAAGGATCTCGAACGCATCCTTCGTTGCCGCCTGATCGTTTTCGTCGTCCGAGACCAAGCCACGGCAATAATCCGAGGACAAAATCTCCGTGGGGAGAAAATGCCTTCGGGCGAAGGTGCTCTTGCCCGATCCAGAAACGCCCATCAGGATGATGAACGACAGTTCGGGAATGGTGATTTTCATCGCGCGAAGACCGCCATCTGCGTGGGCGACCCGACGGTGGAATCCTCCGGGCCAATCGGCAAAAATCGCACGCGATAGCCGAAGCAGCCGGCCACCCGGCTGGCCCAGGCCTGAAACTCAGCCCGGGTCCACTCAAAGCGATGGTCGCGATGGCGAAACTTGCCAGCCGGAAGCGTCTCCCATTTCACATTGTATTCCCGGTTGGGCGTCGTGAGCACGATGGTCTTCGGCTTGGCCCACTCAAAAACAACGCGCTCAAACACCGCCAGGCGGGCCGCGTCGAGATGTTCAATGACCTCGACGACGGCGGCCGCGTCGAAGTCCGTGAGGCGTTGGTCGCGATAAATCAATGATCCGTGCAGCAACCGCAGGCGGTCTTTTACCGCCGGCGGAAGGCGGTCATAGCGTAACCGGTCGCGCGCAATTTCGAGCGCGCGATGCGATACATCCATCCCGACAATTTCGGTGAACTGCTTCTCCTTCAATAAAGCCTGCAGCAGTCGACCTTCCCCACACCCCAGGTCAACCACCCGCCCGGCGCCGGTGTTTTTCAAGGCCGCAAGGACCGCGCCCAGACGCTGTTCATTGAGGCTGATGCTGCGCTCGACCGCTTCCTCCTCCGCGGCGTGAACCTCGGCGGCGGCATCGGGGCTCGGATCATTTTCATCGTTCAGTTGCGAAAGCGCGTCATCCACCAGGCTGCGCTGGTGCTTGAGATATCGGCGCGTGATGGCCTCGCGCTCCGGATGAGCCGCCAGCCACCCCTCGCCGTGACGCAGAAGCTTTTCCACCTCATCATCCCCGACCCAGTAGTGCTTGTCGTTGTCCAGCACCGGCACGAGAACGTAAAGATGGGAGAGGAGCTTCTGCAACGGCAGCCGGGCCTCCAACTCAACCCGACAATACCCGCTCTCGCCCCACTCGTGAAAGCTATTGTCGAGGAGCAGGCGACTTGCCGACAGCGCATAACCAAGAGGTTCGAACAGTTTTTTCAGAAACTCCGCTCCGCCCCGACACGGCAGCGCGGCAAGAGTGACGCGAAACGGCAATGAGGCGTCCACCAATTCCGGGCGCTCCTTGCTTTTGCCGGAGAGCGCGCTGCCAAAAACCTCGGCCAGCGCAACGCTTAGGAACGATGAAGCGGCGTATGGACGATCATTGACGTATTGCTCAAGCGCTCCACCTTCACCGGCGGGGCCGCGCCGATTGCGCACCAACCCGACCGGATCCACCTCCAAGAACAACGCGACCGTGCACCGCTCCGCGGTGGCCTCGGGATAAAACACATGGGCCTGACCGAAGGTGAGCTTGAACGATTGGAGGCGCGCCGGGTTCTTGCGGAGCAGGTGCCCCATATCCGTCGCCGGCTGATGGGTCGTCGTTACTGTCAGGAGCATGACATTGCACGTTTGATGCAGTTAGAATGGCATCGCGACGCCTTTATGACAATTGCCTCCTCGCGAGTCCACGTCAGAATCGTCGCCCGTCAGTGCAACCAAGCATTACCGGTCCGAGACCGCGAGGCCCGCACTGTGGCGCGCGTGTCGGCATCCGCGGAGACTGTAGTTGTCGGCCTCTGGTCAGAGCTCTCGCAAGCAAGATGACCAAACGGCCTTGAGTGCGACGCCGCGCCTGCGTTTCGCGCTGAGGACCCGCGCCGATCTGGACATCAACGAAGATCCGGATGATGGGCGACCCCAAAAACACTGGAAATTTACGTGAGGGCCGCGGCAAATCGTGGTTAGCGAAACGGAGGCGCGACTGCAACAGTGCAGCGTGAACGACCATGAGCGTGGCTTCTGTGCGCGACGCGCAGCGGCGTCGAACTGGTGCCTTACGACGATGGCGACGCTTCTCCTCCTCACGTTGGCTGGCTGCATGACACCGCCACACGCCCGCAAGGATTTGCTCGAATTCTTCGCCATTGGAACCACGACGCGCGAGGAAGTCCTGCTCCAACTCGGCCAGCCATCGGCTTCGTTCGAGCAGGACAGGATTATTACTTACCGCGTCGGGCAGTACACCGACCAGGGATACTACATCATCTCCCCTAAGGTGGTGCAACCGGCGCAGAGCACGTCGTGGCAGGATGTGCGGTTTAGTCTCGTAATTGTGTTCGATGAACGCGGCCGACTCCAAAAGCATCAACTTGTGCAAGTGGACTGACGTGCCTCGCAAAGCGCCGCGGCGACGCCCCCGCGCCGCCCCCGGTGCATTATTGGTGATGCTCGGAGGCGCCCTGGTTTCCAGCTGCATTGTCATCCCTGTGGACTACCACGCGACGGGATCGCGGCACAACCTCACGGCGGAGTCGACCAATCTGCTCCAGAACAGTGCGACCACCCGGGAGGAGATCCTGCTCGCCCTCGGCGAGCCGGACTTCATCTCCGAAGACGGTCGGCGATTTGGTTATCAGTGGACCAAGGTGAAGGCGATCTGGGCGGTGGTCTCCTACGGCCCTGGCGGCGGCGGAGAAATCACCAGGAGTTATCTGATTCAAACCTCGTTCGGGGAGAACAACAGACTTTCTGATGTTCGTTTCCTGAAGCAATGGGGAGATACGGTCGTCGGCACGGCGGCAACAAACGGCCGGCAGTAAGCGCGCGCCGCGCGTCCGACCTTAGAATTAACTCCTCAACCGTGGGCGAATCTCTCCGGCACCGACACCCGCCTCCCTTGCTGTTGTTCGTTTACATAACCAACCGCATCTCCCTTCGCCAGAGAAAGTCATGATTTGCTCCCAAGGTCCCTGGGCGTCCTTGACCGTTTGGTGGGCTGCAGTCGGCGGCCGTTTAATTACTCCACGACGAGTCCGTGTGCTCTAGCGCCACTTTGGTTGTCGCCGCGGCATTTCAATTCGCACATTAGAACCGACGACCCTTTGCGACTGCCTGTCGCCTTCACTAGACTGAGGATATCGAGGCTGATCAATTGATGAAACCGCGTGGTCGACAGCGCAGCAGCGCAGAGAGAATGACGAGAAACCCCTGTCGTCTCAGCTGATGGAAAACCAATTCGATCGGCCGAAGTCTACTGCACCGAACTCGCGAACTTCAACTATCCGATCGCCGACGACGGATCGAACGCCGCCCCGCCGGTTGTTCTCGCGATCAACGGCCTGCTCTACGGCACGACGCGCGCCGGCGGCGTCCCGAACCTCGGCGTGGTCTATCGCATGAATTCCGAAGGGAGCGATTACGGAATCTTGCACCGGTTCAGCGGAGTGAACGAAGGCGCTGACCCGGCAGGCGGCGTGGTCGATGGACGCGACGGCTATCTCTACGGAACGACGATCAGCGGGGGAACGCAGGCGCGGGGCACGGTCTTTCGCATCGGCTATGACGGCGGCGATTACTCCGTGCTCTACAACTTCCACACGAACCGCGCGGGCGCGAACTCCATCGACCCGGCGAATCCGCTCGCGCCGTTGCTCGTCGCTTCGGATGGATTCCTCTACGGCGTCGGCACCAGCGGCGGTTTCGCAAATCGCGGCGGCATTTTTAAAGCCGCGCGCGACGCCAGCTTCTTCACCAACCTGCACAACTTTGTTCCCGGCGAAGGCCGTTCACCCGTCGCCGCTTTGACCGAGGGACCGGGCGGCCTGCTCTACGGCTGCACCGACGCGGGCGGCAGCGGCACCAACAACGCCGGGACGATCTTCCGCTTGAACAAGGACGGTAGCGGCTATTAAACCCTGCGTACCCTCGCCCCCGCCAGCAGCGGACAATTCCCCGATGGCAAGCTCCTCATCATCTCCGACGGCACGATATACGGCACCACGTTCGGCGGCGGCAGCAACGGCCTCGGCACAATCTTCAGGTTCCAGCCTGCGGGGTCCAACTACATCGTGCTTCACCACTTCCGCGCGGGCACCGACGGACGCCGCCCGAGCTCCGGACTAGTCGAAGCCGCGGATGGCTCCCTGGTCGGCGCAACGCGCTTCGGCGGCAGCGGCCCGGCGGGACAGCAACTGGGAACGATCTTCAAACTCAACAAGGACGGTTCTGGCTACGAAGTGCTACGCAGCTTCACCGGCGCAGGCGGCGATGGCGAATCGATCTTCAGCCCACTAACAAAAGGCGACGGCGACACCTTCTACGGCACGACGTCGCTGGGTGGAGATTCCGGCTCCGGCACGGTGTTCACCATTACGCTGGGCGGTGCGCCTTTTCTGCCACCGAGCATTGATGCCCAACCAGTCGGTTACACAGGAACGGCCGGTGGCGAGATAACCTTGAGCTTGCGAGTTACGGGAACGCCACCCGTTACATACCCATGGTTCTTCCGCGGCAATCCCATCCCGACTGCAACGAATGCCTTGCTCACCGTGATCAGCAGTGCGGAAACGGTCGGCAGCTATTCCGTGCGCGCCACCAACCCGGGAGGTTCGACCAACAGCGCGCTCGCCTACATCACAATCTTCGTTATCAATCCGGATCGGAGCCTGACGTTGCTCGGCGAACCGGGTGTCCGACATCGAATCGAGTTCATCGATGCCTTCGCCACTATTCCGCAAAACTGGCAGACGCTCACAAATATCACGATGTCGGCAGACCGGTCTGTGATCCACGATCCTAGCTTTCAGGGATTGGAGCAGCGCTTTTACCGGGACGTTACCAATCCGTAGCCCGCTCGCATTTGCGCCTCCGAGTGGTTCGGAAGTCGCGGGACGATTGAGGTCGCATTGCATATCGCTCGCGACAGGAGTGAAAACTCCGTCAAGTCCGCTCTGAAAATGCGTTCTGTGCAGGGCCACGTGACGGCGGTATCCCGCTGCGTGCGCTCCCAAAGCGAGTGACCTCAATGGTTGACCCAGACTCCCCACGCGAAAACCTAACGAGGCAAAAGGCGCCGGCTCAGTGTCACCGCAATCATGCCTCTCCCCTGCAAGTTCAAGACGAAGGAAGAAATGCCGGCGGAACATCCGCCCCGTTTTCACCCGCGGTTGGTTCGCGACACTAGTGCGGGTGGTCGCTAGATCGCACCTCGTAATCTGGGAACCACTCTCAGCGGTTTGCCACCAAGTCCGAGAGCCGGAGTTTGATTGTTTCACAACTCAGGCCTACAGCATCGTCGCGACCTGGAACGTTGGCGGCATCCTCCGAGAGACCATGCTCGACGTTTTCCGGCGGAATCCGGAGGAGGAAAAGTTGCTTCGAAGGGCGCCGGGCCCGGCAGTCGGCGGACCTGGTCAACCCAGGAGGTAGCGTCCCGACTTCTGTGAGCCGACTCTGCGCACCAGCCTCGCGTCGAGCAGCGGCTTCATGAGTTTCGCCGCGGCCTGCTTGGAGACCCCGATGGCGCCCCAGATTTCCTTCGGCGTCATGCTCTGGCGCTCCCGCACCAGTTGCAGGAGTTGCTCCTGCCTGGGGCGCAGGACAATTTTCTCCGCACCGGAATTCGCGGTCAGGCGCTGAATCTGCAGCCAGACTTTCTCCAGGGTCAACCGGAGTCCCTCGGCCGTGTATTCGAGCCAGCCCGTCAGGTTGCCGCCTTCCGCACGCACGGCTTGCAGGCCGGCGTAGTAACGCGGACGATCCTCCCAATAGACTTCGTCAATCGAGAAGATGTGATGGGTATCGAAACCGCGGCGGTAGAGTTCCCACAAGGCGAGCATCCGCCCGGTGCGGCCGTTGCCGTCGGCGAACGAGAGGATGCCCGGCAGGATAATGATGCGTCAACCGTGAGTGAACTTATTGGTCAACCGAGCACAGCTGCATCGAATGGCTTTCAGGAAAGTTCAAATGGGCGGTTCAGGCCTGCGCCGGAAACCACCCCCCGATTGAGTGTTCTTAGTCCGCGGAAGCTCGGATGGCGTCGGATCGCTCCAGGAACAGGTCCATCTCCCAGCAATTAGCTTGGGACAATCGGGGGGAAAACCTGCTTTGAAGGTCCGGGGGGTTCCTGCACTTTTGTGGAACTCGTTGGGCGCTGCCCCGCCTTCGGCTCGCGGCGGCGGCGCGGCAAGCTTTGCGCGGCAAAATTTGGAGCGGGTGAAGGGAATCGAACCCTCGTGTCAGTGGTATAAAGTGGTAACTAATGGCCTTGCCGAGTGAGCCTACTCGCACAGCTCTTCCGCTTTTTCCTTTTATCGTGTCAAAGATTGGCTTTGAAGAAAGGTGACAGCTTGGAAACTGCCTCGTCCACGTATTTCGGAACGTCGTAGAGACTCATGTGGTTTGCACCTGCCACGATGTGCATGGCCTTGTGCGAACTGGCGGCTCGTTTCATCAGATCGTCGCTCATCCACTTGGATTGCGCCACGCTTCCCGCAATCACCAGCAGCGGCTGGGTGAGAAATGCGTCGGCGAAAAGGTAAGCATCGTAAGCGGCGAGTTGGGTCAGACTCCGGGCCGCCCCCCAACCTGGGGCCGTGGCACATTGGGCGCGGTCGGTGTGGTAATATTCCCAGGCTTCCTGAAGGTCCCGGTACGGCGTGTCCTGCTTGTTGAGCGGAGCCATGGGCATGCGGACGGTGTCCGCGCCGCCAGCCTCTTGGGTGCGGGCCTGGGCCCCAAATTCCAACGTGCCAATGGCGTTCTTCAATGGTTGGTCACCCAACCAACCGCGATTGACCATGGCCCCGATGTTGACGGCGCTGACCGTGGCTACGGCTTTGATCCGGCGGTCATTGATAGCGGCATTGACCGTATATCCTCCGCCGGCACAGATCCCGAAGGCCCCGATTTTGGATTGGTCCACGTAGGGCAAGGTGGTGAGATAGTCGATGACAGCGCTGGCATCCTCCGTGCGGATGTGAGGGTTCTCCAACTGGCGTGGGGTGCCAGTGCTTTCACCTTGGTAAGAAGCATCCGTAGCGATGGCGATGAAACCCTGCGCCGCGAGTTTCTTCGCGTAGAGACCGGCGGTCTGTTCTTTGACGCCGCCGCCAGGATGCGTCACGACAATGGCTGGGTATTTTTTCCCTTCATCGAAACCCTCCGGAAAGTTGATGAGGGCGGACATTGTGATCGAAGGATTGTTGGAATTCTTGAAGGTAATCTTCTCTTGCATAGGCGTGATTGGTTTGTGCTAGAAGTAGGAGTTAGCTGAATGAAATTTCCTCCACTCTCGCCTTGATAGCTCGCATCATAAGCAATGACGACATAGCCCTGGTCGGCCAGCCGCTTGCCATAGACCGCGCTCGACGTCTGCTCCTTGCAACTGCCAAATGGATGCACCGTGATGATGGCAGGATATTTTTTGCTCTCGTCGAAATTTGGCGGGAACAGGATCAATGCAGCGATGTCCCAAGCCATGTCGGCATTGCGGAATTCGATGGGTTTCATAACTCAATCTTGAATAGAGGAGATCAAGTCGGCGGGCAATGCCCGTTTCAACGAAGTTATTGCCCGAAATGTTCGGCTCAACTCGCCCGCACGTGACGGACGTCCTGCTGCGGTGGGGCGCCGAACTGGCGACGATATTCGCGGCTGAATTGCGAGATGCTTTCGTAGCCCACCAGAAAAGCCACCCGCTTTGCATCCAAATTCTGATTCAGCATCAGCTGTCGGAATAGTGCCAAATAGGGCAATAAATCCTCGCGCATGGCTCAAGTTCTGGCCTGAGGACTTAGTTTGTGGCTTTGCATTCGGAATCGTCCTGCCCCGCCGGAGTCAACCGTTCGCGTTCGCTCCACTCATAGAGGACCGGCAATAGCACAAGGGTGAGGAACGTGGAGCTGATGATACCGCCGATCACGACCGTGGCCAAAGGACGTTGCACTTCCGCACCCGCGCCGGTGGCCAGTGCCATCGGGATGAAGCCGAGGCTGGCTACTGCGGCGGTCATCAGCACCGGGCGCAGGCGCATGAGCGAGCCTTCGATCACGGCGTCCAGGACCGATTTGCCTTCCTCGCGCAACTGGTTAAAGCAGCTCACCAGCACCAAGCCGTTGAGTACGGCCACGCCGCTCAACGCGATGAAGCCCACGGCGGCGGTGATGCTGAAGGGCATCCCGCGCAGCCACAGCGCGGCCACTCCACCGGTCAGCGCCAGCGGAATGCCCGACGCCACGATGCCCATCTGCCGCAGGCTGCCGAAGGCGAGGAAGATCATCGTGAGGATGAGCGCGAGCGCCGCCGGCACCACGACCATGAGCCGTTGCCGGGCTTCGACGAGGTTCTCGAACTGGCCGCCGAACTCCACGAAGTAGCCGTCGGGCATTTTCACCTGGTCGCGGATCGCCTGGCTGGCGGTGGTGACGAACCCCTCCATGTCGCGGGTGCCGAGGTTGACCATCAGCGCGGCGCGGCGCCGGCCATTGTCGCGCAGGATGGGCTCCAAATTTTTCAGGGTCGCGAACTCGACTACGTCGCCTAGTGGGAGCAGCCCGTGTTCGCCCACGCGCAGGGGCAGTCGCTTGATCTGTTCGTCGTCCACGCGCAACGCTTCGGGCATCCGCACGACGATGTCGAAGCGGCGGTTGCCCTCGACGATCTGCCCGACCTCCTGCCCGGCGAGCGCGGCGTGGACGGCCTTGTTTACCTCGCCGGCTTGAAGGCTGTGACGCAGTAGCACGTCGCGTTTGACGTTGATCAGCAACTGCGGGGTGCGCCCGTCGGTCTCGTATTCCACCTGTGCCGCGCCGGGGTTTTTTTCCAGCACGGCCTTGGTTTGTTCGGCGAGCTTCTCCAGCACGTCGTAATCGTCGCCAAAAATCTTCACGGACAATTCGGCCTTGGTGCCTTCCAGCATCTCGTTCGCGCGCATCTCGATGGGCTGGGCGAAGAGGAGGTCGTAGTCCGGGTTGATCTTCTTGAGCGCGGATTCGATCTGCTCGCGCAACTCCGCCTTGCTGCGCGGGCGCCCCTCGGTCCCGGACCATTCCGGGATCGGCTTGTAGAAGATATAGACATCGCTTTCGTTGGGCGGCATCGGGTCGGTGGCGATGTCGCTGGTGCCGATGCGGGTGAAGATGCGCGTCAGCTCGGGGAATTGCGCGCGCAGCCGGTTGGCGACCTCGATATCGGTGCGGAGCGACTCCTCCATGCTCATGCCGACGGGCTTGTAGAGCATGGCCGTGATGGAGCCTTCATCCAGCTTGGGCACGAACTCCGCGCCGAGCCGCGTGTAGAGCAAGAGCGAACCGGCGAACAGGACGATGGCGGCCAGCACGACGAGTGAACGCAGCTTCAGCGCGGCGTGCAGCACAGGATCGTAAAGCCGTTTGGCGAAGCGCACGAGGAAGTTGTCGCCTTCGTGAATGTTGCCGCGCAGCAACAGTGAGCACAGCGCGGGCATGAGCGCGAGCGCCAGGACCAGCGCGCCTCCCAGCGCGAGCATTACCGCCAACGCCATCGGGTGGAACATCTTCCCCTCGATGCCGGTCAGCGCGAGGATGGGTACATAGACCACCGTGATGATGACCACGCCAAAAAACATCGGCGAGCCGACCTGCTTGCTGGCGGCGAGCACGACGTGCGCGCGCTCCTCCACGGTGAGCGGGCGGCCGAGCTGGTGTTGTTTCAAGCCGAGTTGCCGCACGATGTTTTCGACGATGACGACCGCGCCATCAATGATGAGGCCGAAGTCGATTGCGCCCAGGCTCATCAGGTTGCCCGAGATACCGAAGCGCGCCATGCCGGTGAGCGCAAAGAGGAAGGAAAGCGGGATGGCGCAGGCCACGATGATGGCCGCGCGCCAGTTGCCGAGCAGCAGCAGCAGCACGAAGACGACGAGGACCGCGCCTTCGAACAAATTGGTCTTCACCGTGCCAACCGTGCGCTGAATGAGATCCGACCGGTCGTATTGGACGACGATTTCGACGCCGTCAGGCAGCTTCTGCTGGATTTCAGCGAGCCGCCTCTTCACATGCGCGCAGATCTCGCGGCTGTTCTCGCCGGCGAGCATCATGGTGGTGCCGATGACGGTCTCGCGGCCGTTCAGAGTGGCCGCGCCGGTGCGGAACTTTGTGCCCGTCTTCACTTCGGCCACGTCCTTGACGAGCAGCGGCTTCACCCCCGCCCCGAATTTGAGCGGGAGATTGGCGATGTCCTCGACGGTCTGCACACGGCTGACGGCGCGGATGGTGAGCTGCTCGCCTCCGCGGCTGATGATGCCGCCGCCGGTGTTCTGGACGTTTTGCGTGACCAACTCGGCAAGTTCGCTGAAGGTAAGGTTCACGGCCCCCAGCACATCGGGCCGGGGCTGGATGACGAATTGCCTCTCGTAACCGCCGGTGCCGTTGATGTCCGCAATGCCCTTCACGGTGCGGAGTAACGGTTTGATGGTGTATTCCTGGATTTCGCTGAGCGAGAGCAGTTGTTCCAGCTCGGTTGCGGGCTTGTTCGTCGCGCCTTCACGATACTGCACGTTGTAGTAAAAAATCTCGCCGAGGCTGGTGCTGATGGGCGCGAGCTTGGGCGCGGTGCCCGGTGGCAGTTCCTCCACCACCACCTGCAAGCGCTCGGCGACCAACTGGCGCGCGTGAAAAATGTCCGTGCCGTCGGCGAAATCCAGCGTGACCTGCGACAGGCCGAACTTGGTGAGCGAACGCATTTCCTCCAGGCCGGGCAGGCCGGCCATCTCACGCTCGATGAGCTGGGTGACGAGCTTCTCCGACTCCTCGGCGGCAAGCGCGGCGACTTCGGTGTTGATCTGCACCTGCACGCCGGTGATGTCAGGCACGGCGTCAATCGGCAGATGGAATGCGGACCACAGGCCCGCGCCGAGCAAGGCAATGGCACCCAGCAGGACGACGGCGCGCTGGCGGAGGGAGAATTCAAGGATGGAGGAAATCATGATTGTAGAAGATTTCAGTGCATCAAGTGCCGCGCGCTGTTGAGCGCAACGAACAGGCCTATCAGCGAAAGCACCGCGCAACTGGCATACGGGAGTTTTCCCGTCAACGGATCCAACCACGCCAGCCGCCGCCGCGCGTGGCTCACGGAAAGCGCGGCCAGCGAACCCACGCCGACGAGCGTGGCCGCCAAACCGATGCTGAAAGCCAGCACCAGCGCGAAACCGAGGGTGAATTCCTTGATTTGCAGGCAAACCAGCAACACTCCCACGGCGGCGGGACACGGCATCAGCCCGCCCGTGAGACCGAATAGGACGATTTGCCGCGTGGTCACCTGGCGGTTGGCAAATCGGCGTTGCAGTTCGGCCGCGTGCTCGCGAGCGTGCGCGTCGTCGTCCAGCGCCGCGTGGTCGTGGTGATGCTCGACGAATTCCGTCTTCAGCGCGCGCACGGCCCCGCCGTCCTGCACTTCGATCTCCACTTTGAATTCATGCGGCTCCGGGATGTCGCTGGTGGCGACGAACCAGTCGCCCCGCCGCGCGAAGTCGAAAGTCTGGCGGGCGCCGGTGGGCCGGATTGTGGTCACTCGCACCGATTCGGCCGGCGGACTTTCCGCGCTGCGAAACTGCAACTCGAACTGCGGCGGTACGCCCTCCTCGAAGATGCGTAACTCCACTTCGCCTTTCGCCAGTGGGAACACGCGCGTCTCGTCGTGGTGGTGATGATGGTGCTGCGCCGCCGCGCGTTGCTCGCGCCGGACGCGCGTGAACATCCAGCCCGCCATGCCGATGACGATGACGCCGGTGGCGAGCTGGAAATACGGCTCGGTTTCCTCGACGCTGAACCGCCCCGCGTAGTGCAATCCGACAGCCGCCAGAATCCAGATGATAAACGTATGCGAGATGGTGGCGGACAAACCCAGAAGCACCGCCTGCCGCACCGTGCCGCGAATGGAGATGATGAACGCGGCCATCATGGTCTTGCTGTGGCCCGGCTCCATGCCGTGCAGCGCGCCGAGCACCACGGCGGAGGGAATGAACAGCCAGGCATTGCCCTGGGTGAGGTATTGCTGAAACAAGGGCATAACGCTATTTCGGAGTCGTGCTGGGGGATGACCGACTTGTTGCCGGGGTGGGCCGGGCTTTGACAGGCATCAGGAGCAGCTTGTCCACGCGATGGCCGTCCATGTCGATGACCTCGACGAGGTAGCCGTGCAGGGAAAAGGTCTCGCCCTCCTTCGGGACATGGCCGAGATGTTTCACGATGAATCCGGCGATGGTCTGATAGTCACGCTGTGCGGCGGAAGGCAACGGGAAGTCGAGCACAGCGCGCTCGAATTCCTTGACTTCGAGGATCCCATCCACCAACCACGAGCCGTCGTTGCGGCGGATGGCGCGCGGACGGGATCGATCCTCGGGCGTGGGAAGTTCGCCGATGATGGCCTCCATGATGTCGTGCAGCGAAACCAGCGCGGTGATGCCCCAAATTCGTCGGCCGCGAGCGCGACGTGATTGCCCGTCTTTTTCCCTTCGACGGGCTTCAGTTTCGTTTGCAGGGCTTTGATGGCTGCGCCCAGTTTTTTCCCGTTCTCCTCGGTCGCCTTCTGCGCGCCCGCCGCGCCGGACTTGTCGATGTCGGCGGCGAGCTTGGCGATTTCCTTGGAGCTTTCCTCGGCTTTGGTTTTGTTCCCGGCGGCAACTTTCGCCGGCCGCGCCTTCACCAGATCGCGAATCGCGAAAGCGTGATCGTGCGCCTCGCCCGAATCTTTCGCGGCCACGACCTTGGCCAGCTTGACCTCCTGGCTGTGAATCGCCTTCCAAATCTCGTCCACTGTCGCGGGAATCATCACGCCGAACAGAAAGAGCAGGTGGTCGTAGCCGGACAGTATGTGGGTCGCGCCCAGCTTAAGGTATTCGAAATTGCCCCCTTCCAGGATGCCAGCCCGATCCGCATCGGAGATGCCATGGGCGAACGCCGTCAAAGCCAGGCGCAGATTGGCCAGAATGAAGGTGACAAGTCTCATGGTCAGAGCCTGATGCCGAATTTGCCCAAGCCAAAAATCATCGCGCCATAACTGACGAGCATCGTGGTAATGGAGATGCCCAGCGACGGCCAGAACATCACGCCTCGCTTAAGCAGGAGCGGAAGAGTGATGAACAGCACCAGTGACGGCAGCACCAACCAGAAGATGCCCCTGGAGAGCGCGGAGATCTTTGCGCTGTCATGCGTGTCGCGCCACAGCCACATCATCGCCAGCAATGAGCTGAGCGGAAGGGACGCGATCAGCCCGCCGACAAATGAACTGCGCTTGGAGATTTCCGACACGGCCACCAGCACCGCGGCAGAGAGGCCGAACTTAAGAATGGTGTAGGTCATTTTGCTTCCTCCTTCGCGGGCGTGTTAGTCATGGAGAAGGAAACACCCGTGAGCACTTCCAAGTGTTGCGCTGCTTCCAACGCCTCGGTTTTTGTGTCGAGCAACGCTTCGACGGCTTCGAGATATTGCTTTTGCAATTCGACGTAAGTGGCAATCGGCACGGCCCCCAGGCGATAATGCCGATCCGCGAGTGCAGCCGCTTCCTGAAACCTCTCAATGGAATCAGGACGCCACTTGCCCATCTCCGTAAGCTTCGCCTGATAGCGCATGGCTTGCTCGGCAACCTGCCGTTCGATCTGTCGTTGCGTCACAAGCGTCGAAGTCGCGGCCTGTTGCTGACGCGCTTCCGCCGTTTCGATGCCGCCCTTGTTCCGATTCCACAACGGCAGCGGCACAGTCACGCCTATCCCGACTTGCGTCTCACGGTCCCCGGTGCGCTCCTGCGAAACATATGGCCCGACGCTGAAGGATGGATTGCGGTCGTTCTTGGCCAGCGAGACTTTGGACCCTTGTTGTTCCAATTCCGCGCGTCGCATCTGCAACTCGAAATTGTTCGTGAGCGCGGCGGCGACCAGTACATCCGTGGGCGGCACGGACGGCAGGCTGAAGGCCGGTCGCTGCATTTTCACCGCCGCGGTCCATGGCTGGCCGCGCAGTTGATTCAATTCGAGCAAGGCAGCTTGCTCCGCTGTGGCCGCATCGCTTGCCCGCCGATGCAGCGTGAGTTCCGTCGCCTCGATAATGCGTGTCTCCAACGCCGGCGTGAGCCCGGCCGGATCGCGTTGCACCAGCACTTCACGGAGGGACTGGAAGCGGTCGGCCACTTCGCGCGTGGCGGCGGTCTTTTCTTGCGCCGCGAAAAGCGTCACGGCGAGCGCACGGGTGCGGGCGGCCAGCGCCGCCCTGAATTGCGCGAAGCCAAGCTCCGCGAGTTTGATTTGGTGGTTCGCAATCGCCTTTCGCAGCGGAATGCGTCCCGGCCATTCAATGGTCTGCTGCGCGGAGACTGACCAAGCCACTCCATCGCCGAAGCCGCTCACATGCTTGTTGCCGAGCGTGGCCGACACTTCGGGATTCGCCAGCGCGCCTGCCGTGCGCCGCTCGCCCCTGGCGACGGCGAGCTCAGCACGGTAAAAATTCAGTTCGGGATTGTGTTCGAGCACATCCGCGACCAGTGCTTCCAACGTGGCAAGCTGCGCATTCGTATTGAGCGGCGAAGACTCCGCCGCACTGGATAGCGGAGAAGTGCCGCAGAGTACTGTCAACAAAACCGCAACCAACTGGAGTGAGCACGAAGGCCCAAAGAGATTTTGATTCATAAAAGGCAAAGCGAATTCTCGCCCCATCGGAAATGCGCCGGGAAAATGGTTCCACCTGTGAGGCATTCAGGCGGATAAAAGGCGTCACATACCGAATGAGTCGGCGCGACGAAACGAAGGAGGGATTAAACCAGCGGAGGGGCGCGAGGCTGCCGTGGGTCTGGTGGAGACTCACCCGGTGCTCCCGCACTCTCGTAGGAAACGCGGAAGACCTGTGCATCTGGTCGCGTCAGACAAAATGAAGTTTCCGGCGATATGCAATCAACCGTCAGCAACGATGTCTGGTGTTTGCTGATCAGTTGGACCAGGTGGTCCGAAGCGGAGTGAGGCTTGTGATGATCGCTGTCGTGGTGGTCGCCATCGTCGTCATGCTCGTCATGATGAAGAGCCATTTCATCAGCGGCGGCATGAACGTCGTCGTGATGAACCTCCGTGAGAAGATGGTAGCGAACGTAGCCTGTCTGAAAGACGAACAGAAGCACCACCAGCAGCCGCATCCACCAACCAGCCGAGACTGGCCCGGTGAACCAAGCGCATGATTGTTGTTCTGTTCGCATCAATTCTTAGTGCCCCATCGACAGAATTTGGTGAGTCATTAGTCGCATGATGAAAGGATGTCAAACTTGTTCCTGCGTCCGCGCGGGCGCTAGGTGCTTTCTGTCTTCGCGAAGTATCTGTTGCCAGAACCAGATTGCCCCCAAGCCGCCGCACACTGCTGCACCAATGAAGTTCGCTTGCGGGCTGATGCTCCACAGCCACGCACCGAGGAATGAGCCGGTTGTAACAATGGTATCGCGGATAAGGTAGTAAGCGCCATAGGTGCGAGCGCGGAGTTCAGGTCGAGCTTGGGCGATAATCAGGGCTTTGCGCGCGGGTTCACCAAATTCCTTCAGCCCGCGCACTGCGAAGGCGATGGCGAGCCAGGCGAAGTTGTGCGCGAACAGTAGGGAGACTGGGAACAAGGTGAAGAAAATGAACGTCGCGAACACGAACGGACGTTGACCGTGCTTGTCCGCCAGATGCGCGACCGGGATGTAGCAGAGCATGGCTGTGACCATTTCGATGGCGACGAGCCAACCGTATTGCTGGGCCGAGACGCCGCCATGATCCATCGCCCACAAGATGACGAACGCATAGGGCAAGCGTTCGCAGAAGCGGATGAGGATGTCGCTCACCAGCAATTCGCGAAGCGTCGGATTGAACGATCTCACGATGCCGAGGAAAGAGATGCCGGGCGTGGCATCGACTGGACGGTCGGATTCTGCTTTCGGCGACTCGGCCATGCACCATTGGAAGATTGCGGTCGCCGCGCTCGAGGCGATGCATCCGAGCAGTGCCCAGCGCACTCCTTGTTCCCACCCGAATCGTGTGATGAGCCAGCCGCCGACTAACGGGCCGACCATCATCGGCACGCGACGAATCATGGACTGAACGCCAACCCCCATCGTGTGCTGGCGTTTGTCGAGCGACGTGGCGACCACGGCGAAGGTCGCTGGCAATGACAGCGCGCTCCACGCGAGAAAGAGAAACGCGCCCAACACGAGTGCCAGCCAATGCTGCCAGAGCAAGACGACCACGTAACCTGCAAGGGAAAGTGCGTTAAACAGAAGGAGCGAACGGCGTTGCCCACAACGGTCGGTGAGCCATCCGCCAGGATAGGCGTAAACTGCGCCGAGCAAGGTTTGGAGCGCGTCGAAGAGGCCGATGATGAGCACGCCCGCGCCAAGCGTTTCGAGATACTTGGGTGCGAAGCCTAGCCAGAGCCGTTCGCCAGTCCCTGCCAGCACGAGTGCAACCAGAAGCAGCACCGTGTTGCGGCGCAGAGCGAGGAAGTCCGCGATGCCGCGCCAGCGGTTCACGCCGGGATTTTTACCTCCGGCATCTTCTTATCGAAAAAGATATTCTTGTGGCTGACGCTCATGGAAAGGGCGACGGCCACATCCGCCTGGATGATTTGCAAATGCCGGGCGGCGGCGGCGATGCGCGTCTGACACCGTGTGTCGATGTTGTTCAAGCTCGCGGTCTTTGCGGCTGAACCCACAGCGATTCCCAGGTCAATGCAGCGGAGTTGGCAGACTGGCCCGTCGAATTGCCAGTCGGAGGAAGCCTCGGTTTTGTGCTTCGGCCTGGCTTGCAGGAACTGCGCACACGTTCCGAAGCCGCACGCGCCGCAGTCGTATTGCGGCGGATACCAATCGGCCAGGCCGATGAACAAAACCAAATCCAGTTTCTCCGCCGTATCCGCATCGCGATACCAGATGGCTTCCTTGTGCTTGTCACCCTGCGCTCGCAGCCAGTCCGCCAACTTTTTCAGTGTCGGCTTTTCTTCGACAATCACTGTTTCGATGAACGCCGTCCCGCCTTTCAAGAACAGTTGCCCGCCGCTTTTGGGCGCGGTCATCGCAGCCACGGCGCAGAGCTTCGCGACGTGCCGAACCGAATCCATAAACATTTCGTGTTGGTTCATCTGCGCACTTTCAGATTTCTTTGCGGGGTGCCGCTCATTGAGCCACAGCCTCGCTCACGGCTGAGGATCAAAATTGATGATTGGTGCGGCAGGCTGTTCAGGGATGCGCAAACGCAAGTAGGGTTTCCCGGCTGCGATATGGCAGGCGTAACAACTGTCGAGCATCTGTCTGTAGGCTTGGGTGAATTTCTCGCCGTCTTTCGCTTTGATGGCGTCACCCACTTGCTGGAGCGAAGTCTTCTCGATGGGTGCAAGAATCTCCTCCAGCTTGATCTGATTTCCGGCTGGGTCTTTCCGCACCGGGATGATCCGAACGGCCCAACGCAAGTGCGAGCGCGTTTCCTCCCAATTGAATTGCGCCAGCGGCCAGTTTTGTTTTTGAGCGGCGAACCAGCAATTGGCGAAGTGATAACCCACGTCGGCCATCGCGTGTGACTGACTTGGAGTCAGACTTTTCAACCGCTCCACTTCCCCGCGCAACGCCAACACTTCGGATGACGGTTTGGCAGCAGATGCCGCAGACGTCGTGTCGGCTTGTTCGGCGGCATGGTTGAGGTTCAGCAACACGAATGGTGCGACCAGCAACGCTGCCACCAAGAACCACCAGTGATTAGGTTTGAAGTGCATTTCAGTTTCTTCATTTCGAGGCAATGCGGCGCTGACACTCGGCGAAAAGGGCGTCATAGACGATGAACTCGCGCTCCAGGATTTCGTGATCGGTCAATCCAAGTGCGCTGAATCCAAACGCGACCCAGCGCAGACCTTCACCAGCGGGATGCGGCTTGGTGGGATGCGAGTCTGCCGCGCGGACAATTTCCGCGAGCAGGAGCAATGCGGGATCGGTCAGCTTGTATTTCCTGAAGATCGTATCGAACGATACGTCTTCGCCGTGATGTCCTAGTTCGCAGCCTTCGATGTCGTAAGGCGTCGCGCCAAGCTCTTTGGCTTTGGCTTCGACTTGATTCGCCGGGACGAACAAAAACTCAGCCTGCGGGTCGATGAACTTTTTGATGAGCCACGGGCAGGCTACCCGATCCACTTTTACTTTCTCGCGGGTGATCCATTTCATTTTCTGAGTTGCTGGTATAGTGCATCGAAACACTCGCCACCGCGTTTCAGGACTTCCTCATCGCTCAAGCCGCTTTTGCCCCAGCCTTTCAGCACCCGGTCGATGCCGATGCACTCCGTGGTTTGAAACTTCCCGTCTTCCAGGTCGGCGTCATGCACCATCTCGGCCATCTTCAAGACCGCCTTGTCAGTAATCCCAAACCGCTTCACGAGAGTTTCAAAAGTGCAGTCATCCCCGTGGTGGGAGAACTCGACCTCAAACATATCATAGGGAATGGCGTCGCCGCGCGTGGCCACATCGTTGGCGAAGATAAATCTGGCCTTCGGGTCGATGAACTTCCGAATAAGCCAGGCCGACCCTGCACGATCGATTTCCGGCCGAGGCCGGGTCAGCCATGTCTTCCCGCTGAAGCGTTTGGTGGGCAACACAGGCGGTGCTTTCGATTTCGATGACCGTAGCCCATCCGCTCGCTTCAGAAGCATCTGCGCATCCTGTGCGCGAGCGCAGTCGAAGAAATCAATCTTTCGGATCTCCTCGAATTGACGAGTCAATCTTTCCAGATGACTCGCGAATGGATCCGTCAGGCGTTTCCGGTTCTGAGTGATCAACTCATTGAGCGCCGCGAGTAGAATTGAGTAGTCCGCGGCCCGCGCTTTGTTGAACTGGCGCACGATGTCTTCATGTGTCAACCCCTCGATTTCGCTGACGTGGATGAGCGTGGCTTCGCCGCCACCGTCGCGAACCTGCTGGGCCAGCCACTGCAACCGCTCGTGGTGCTCAGCTTTGTCAGGCAGCAAATACGCGGAAGTTTTCAGCGCAAGCGCTCCGCATTTTTTTAACTGCCGCCAAAGATTGACACGCGCGGCCCCCTTTTTGGTAGGCAGCCCGTAAAGCAGCAAAATCCATTTGTTCGGGACGAACACAGCGGGCTTAGGCTATTGATTGTAATAGCTATTTCAACTTGAAATATCTGGACGGCCAACTAATTCTGGCCTTCATGAAGCGTGCATCGCTATGCCTTGGTCTACTCTGCCTCCTGGTTGCATCTGCACAAGGCGAAACCCTCGACACCAACCGCATCGAGCAAATCACTGGTCTGAGAGGGGCCTGGAACGTCTCCGAGGGAGTCTTCAAAGTCTCGGCGCCGCGCACAGACGTGGCCGTGAAGGTGGACGAGTGGAAGATGCCGCCTTTCATGGGTCTGACTTCATGGGCGGCATTTCTCGCGGGCAAGAAGGCCGACACGATGGTCATGGGCGACTTCGTGCTGTTCGAGGACGAAGTAAATCCAGTCATGAGTGCCGCGCTCGACAACGGCCTGCAAGTCACGGCGCTGCACAACCACTTCTTTCACGCCGAGCCGCAGGTTTATTTTATGCACATCGGCGGTGAGGGCACAGTCGACAAACTGGCCGGTGCGGTGAAGGCCGCGCTGGCGAAGATGAAGGAAATCCGCGCGGTGAATCCGAGGCCTGTGACGTCGTTTGGTGGCGGCATCCCGGAGAAAAGCGCCATCAGCGCCGCTCCGCTGGCTGACGCGTTCACGGCCAAGCCGCAGGAAAAGGATGGCATGGTCAAATTCGTCTTCGGTCGGGTTGCGAAGATGGATTGTGGCTGCGAAGTCGGCAAGGAGATGGGCGTGAATACCTGGGCCAGTTTCGGAGGCACTGACGACAACGCCGTCGTAGATGGCGATTTTGCCAGTCAAGAGAACGAGTTGCAGGCCGTGCTCAAGAGCCTCCGTTCTTCGGGCATTAACATCGTGGCCATCCATCACCACATGATCCAGGAAACGCCACGCTACGTGTTCCTTCATTATTGGGGCCGGGGCAAGGCGGCGGATTTGGCCAAGGCGATCAAGCTCGCTCGCGGCGAACAGACCAAAGCAACGGCAGCCGCAGCGCGTTCCGAGGGCGGCTTCAAGGAGATAAACGCTGCCGATTTTGAGAAGCGCCGCACGAAAAGCAAAAGCGTCTTGTTGGATGTCCGCAGCCCGGAGGAATTCGCCAAGGGGCACATTCCAGGCGCGATCAACGCGGACATCAACTCTCCAGACTTCGCCGTGCAAGCCGCGCGGTTGGACAAGAAACAGACCATTCTCGTGAACTGCCACGCGGGTTCGCGTGGCGCCATAGCCAGCGCCGAATTCGCGAAGATGGGCTTCAAGACCGTGTGCAATTTGGAGGGCGGTTTGGAAGCGTGGAAAGCCGCTGGCCACGAGCCAACTCTGAATGCCGCCGCCAAGTAAAAGTTGATCTGTGATAATTTTTCCGCACACACTTCGCGTTGATTTTGAAGGAAGTCGCTTCAAGGTGACCTTTGACGGAAGGCAAGTCATCGAGGCCACTGAAGACAGCTTCAAGGAGGTGGGCAAAGTGGGCGTGTGGACGAAGGCCGACAGCGTGACGCTTTTCAACGGGAAAACCGAAGAGATCATCCACCCGGGTGTAGGAGGCTTTGAGATAGGCCTGCTGAACCCAGTTGGTGCCGTCGCGCACGAACACGCAGGCAGCGCCCGAGCCAATGGCGCTGTTGTTGTTCTGAACTCCATTCACGTCCGTAGCGCTACTGTCCTCACCATGCGCCCCGACCACGATCGTGTCACCCGAAACCGCAACCGAGAAGCCGAACCAGTCACCCTCGGATTCGCCGGGTGATAGCCCACCGGCGTTCGAGGCTTTCAGATAGGCTTGCTGTACCCAATTGGTTCCGACTCGGACAAAGACGTAGGCCGCGCCGGAACTGTTGGCGTTATTATTACCCTGATTTCCATTCACTCCGGTGGCATTGCGGTCCTCTCCATACGCGCCGACGACGAGGGTGTCGCCCGAGATGGCGACCGACCGACCGAATTCGTCTCTTACCCCGGTGTTGGAGGCCTTAATGTACGCCTGCTGTGTGGGCGTCGGTGCCGCCAAGGCTGGCGACAACGTGAAGGCCGCGATTACGAGCGCGGCGAACTTTGTGAAATGATTCCATTTCACAAAAGCCATTCGCTGCGACGCGGCTTTGGAGTGTGCGAGGTGATGCCTTGTCTTCATAGAATCTTAAGAGACTTTCTTTCCCGGTCCGGCCTTACGGCAGGCGGGCACGGTAAAAGCGATTGGAATAGACGCCGCTCTGCGGGTCGCGGAATGTGGCCGGGCCGGCGACAGGGTTGGTCCAAATGGGCAGCCAATTTACCAAGTCCGTCGAAGCTTCCACGACGGGCAAATACCCCGTGAGATCGAAGCCAAATTGCCCGCCGCTGAAACCAGGACTGAGAATCCGGGACGCGGGGTATCCTTTCCGGATGGTGTTGAAGTAAAAATCCGCGACGTAGAGATTGCCCACGCTGTCCACGGCTACATCGGTCGGGTTCGCAAACCGCGCGGCATTCCCAGCCCCGTTCGCGGTACCAATGGTGCCGGGCAGGCCGCCCAGTGTTGTCACGACTCGGGCTGGAGTTATTTTGCGGATCGTGTTGTTGTAGGTGTCCGCGACATAGACGTTGTCAGCGCTGTCCACCGCCACGCCAGTGGGAGCATAAAACCGCGCGGCGGTCCCCATGCCGTCCGTGCTGCCAACTACGCCCGCTGCGCCAGCAAAAGTCGTCACCACTCCCGCGGGTGTCACTTTGCGGATCAGGTGGTTCAGCGTGTCGGCCACATAGACGTTGCCGGTGCTGTCCACCGCCACGCTGGTAGGAAAGTTAAATCTCGCGTTGGTCCCGGTCCCATCTCGGGAGCCGTAATAGTCAAACAATCCGGCCAGGGTCGTCACCATCCAGTTCGTTCCCACCGGCGTAACTTTGCGAATGGTTTCGCCGCCGCTGTCCGCCACGTAAAGATTGCCGGCCTTGTCCACCGCCACGCCTTGGGGATAGACGAACCGCGCCTGGCTGTTCATTCCATCGCTGCCGCCGACAACGCCGGGCATACCCACCAGCGTTGTCACGATGCCCCCAGGCGTTACTTTGCGGATCGTGTTGTTCCAGGTGTCCGCCACAAAGACAGTGCCGGGGCTGTCCACGGCTACGCCGGAAGGGTTCAGAAATCGTGCCTCGTTCCCGGCCCCATCGTCGCTGCCGCCATCGCCCGCCAGTCCAGCCAGCGTCGTCACTTCTCCGGCCGACGTCACTTTCCGAATCGTGTGGTTGAGTTGGTCCGCCACATAGACGTTGTTTGCGCCGTCCACGGCCACACCGGAAGGGTTCAGGAACCGAGCGTCCAATCCCGTTCCGTCCGCGCTGCCATAGATCCCCCCGGTTCGGGCCAGCGTCGTCACCACCCAGTTCGTTCCGGCCAGCGTCATTTTGCGGATCAAGTTGTTCAAGGTGTCCGCCACATAGAGGTTTCCCGCGCTGTCCACTGCGACGGCGGCTGGATTATTGAACCTCGCACCGCCATTAATCCCGTCCGCGCCGCCAGCGCTGCCCGCCGGTAGGTTGATTAAATCGCGCGACGCTCCCCGTCCCGTTCGAGCTGCCAAAACTGCCCGGTCGTCCGGCGAGAATCGTCAAGACACCAGCCGGCGTCACCTTGCTGATGGAATTGTTGTCTGAGTCCGCCACATAGATGTTGCCCGCGCTGTCCACGGTCACGCCCAAAGGAGACGAAAAGCGCGTGGTGCTGCCCGCCACATTCGTGCTGAACCCGCCCCCGCCGGCGAGGGTGGTGAAGGTGTAAGGCTCGTAGGTGGATTGCGCCAGACTTTGCGTAGCAGTTAGCACGAGGGACGTGAGCGCAATCATGGAGGCATTGATGATCTCCATACTCATTTCCTGAGGTGAATCTTACCGTTTGGTGAATTTCTTAGGCGTTGGTCGGAGAGGACATTTGTCGGCCCAAAAGGTTGAGTGGCACCCCGGCTACGGCACGCGCACGCGGTAAAAGCGATTGGTGAAAACATTGGCAGGTGCGTCGCGGAAAGGACTGTTGGCAAGATCAGCCCAGCCGTTGGTAGATATCGGCTGCCAACTCAAGAGGTCAGTCGAGGTCTCCACGATTACCAGTGTCGGTTCTGGGCGCCCCGGACCTGTCAGACCGAACTGAAATCGATCGCCGAAGAAACCAATGTCCAAAAGCCTCGGCCCTGGATAGCCTTTGCGGATGGTGTTGAAGTAAAAGTCCGCGACGTAAAGGTTGCCTTCGCCATCGACCGCAATGCCATTCGGATTGGCGAATCGCGCGGTGTACCCGGTTCCGTCTGCGGTGCCGTAGAAGCCGGGCATTCCACCGAGCGTCGTCACCACCCAGTTCGTGCCGACCAGCTTCAATTTGCGGATGGTGTTGTTGTAGCCATCGGTAACGTAGAGATTCCCGGTGAGGTCGACGGCAATGCCGGTGGGAAAATCAAAACGCGCGGCTGAGCCGAGGCCATCCGCATGATCCGGGCTGCCGGCCAGTCCCGCCAAGGTGCTCACGACTCGAGCGGGGGTGATCTTGCGGATGGTGTGGTTGTATGTGTCGGCGACGTAAATGTTGGTGGCGGCATCCACCGCCACAGCACTGGGTTGGTTAAACCTGGCCGCGACGCCGACGCCGTCGTTGCTGCCGTACCCTCCGGCGCTGCCGGCGAGGGTGGTGACCACTCCCGCAGGAGTGACCCGACGGATCGTGGTATTGCCCCAATCGGCGACGTAAAGATTGCCCGCGGTGTCGATGGCCAGGCCTCTCGGAAAGGAAAATCGCGCGGCACTGCCTGTTCCATCGGCGCTGCCGCCATTGCCGCCTGGACCCTGGGCGTCGGGCGATCCAGCCAGGGTGGTCACGACCCAACCCGACGCGTCGGGCCTGAGCTTGCGGAGGGTGTGATTGACGGTCTCCGTCACATAGACGTTTCCGGAATTGTCCACGGCGATGCCATAAGGATAGTTGAAGCGGGCGACGTTGCCGGTGCCATTCGCGGTTCCAGCGTAGCCCGCTTTTCCGGCCAGAGTCTCAACGATCCCGCCGCCCGCCGTCACGCTTCGGACTGTATGATTGATGCTGTCCGCGATGAAGAGAGGCTTCTCGCCATCCGGCCTTGAGGGGCCCACGGCCACGCCTCCAGGCCCATAAAATCGCCCACTAATTCCATGCCCGTCCTCACTTCCAAAAATCCCACCGACACCGGCGAACGTTGTCACGGCCCAGTTCGTTTCGGTTAACGTCATTTTGCGAATCAAGCCGTTCACTCCGTCCGCGACATAGAGCTGATCGGCGCTGCCAATCGCGACGGCGTTAGGAACATCGAACCGCGCGTCACTGTTTGTCCCGTTCGCGCTGCCCGCCTGACCTCCCCGGCCCGCCAAGGTTGTCACGACCCAACTCGTGCCGGTCGGCGTCAGTTTCCGGATCGTATGGCCTCGGAAGTCCGCCACGAAAAGGTTCCCGGCGCTATCGATCGCAGTAACATTGGGTTCGTTAAAAAGCGCTGCGCTTCCGATGCCGTCGGTTGTCCCACGTACTCCCGCCCGCCCGGCAATGGTCGAAACGACCCAGTTGGATCCCACCGGAGCCAGCTTGCGAATGGTGTGGCCAAATCCATCTCCGACATAAAGATTGCCCGCGCTGTCCGCGACCACGGGGCCTGGAAAGTTAAATCGCGCGGCGTTCCCAATCCCATCCACGACACCAAACGCTCCCGCCCGCCCGGCCAGGGTGGTTACCACCCAGTTCGTTCCGACCAGAGTCAGTTTACGAATGGTGTGGTTGTCCGAGTCTCCCACATAAATGTTCCCCGAGTTATCGACTCCCATGCCAAAAGGATAATTGAACCGCGCGGCACTGCCGATGCCGTCCGCGCTCCCCGGACTTCCCGCCAATCCGGCGAGGGTCGTCACCACTCCTGAAGGGGTCACTTTTCGAATGGTGCAATTAAAGGTGTCGGCCACAAAGACATTGCCCGCGGCATCCACGGCGAGATGGGAAGGTCCGCTGAATCGCGCGTCGCTTCCCATCCCGTCGGCGCTGCCGGCGAGCGCCGGCCGACCTGCGAGAATGGTGACGGCGCCGTCTGGTGTGACTTTGCTAATGATATTATTGGCCTGTTCCGCCACGTAGAGGTTGCCCGCACCGTCGGCGGCGACGGTAAGGAACGAAAAGCTTCCGGCGTTCCCTGCGGCATTCGTGCTGAATCCGCCCCCGCCGGCCAGCGTGGTGAAGATGTAAGGCTCATAGGTGGATTGAGTGGGAGTTTGCGGTTGCGCTTGGATCGCAACGCTGTGGCGCCATCCGCCGGCGATGGCCACGAAGTTGGTTCCTGTGGGCACGTTCGTCTGCCCAAAATCATTTTGGCCCCAGGCCGTCAGCGAACCGTCCGACTTCAACGCCAGGCTGTGGTGCCAGCCTCCCGCGACGGCCACATAGTTCGTGGCCGCTCGCGGCGTGGCCTGCCCAAAAACATTCCCGCCCCAGCCGACCATCGAACCATCGGACTTCAGCGCCAAGTTTTGCGGCCACCCAGCCGCGATGGCGACGAAGTTACTGCCCGACGGCACGTTTAATTGGCCCGCGTTATTGCTTCCCCAAGCGATGAGAGATCCGTCGGATCTTTGTGCCACGCCGTGAAAGTCTCCAGAAGTGATCGCCACGAAATCGTTGCCCGCCGGCACATTTCTTTGCCCAAAATCGGTTTCCACAAAAATGCCGTTTATCTGAAAGTTGTGCCCACCCCATGCGACGATCGAACCATCGGACCGCAACGCGAAGTTGTGCCAATCTCCAGCGGCGATGGCCACGAAGTCGTTCCCCGCTGGGACATTTGTCTGGCCGCTTTCATTGGCACCCCAGGCGACCAAAGAACCATCCGTCCTCAGCGCCAGACTGTGGAACGCTCCGACCGCGACAGCCTTGAAATGACCGCCCGGCGGCGCAATCGCCTGCCCATAGAAGACACCTGCCGCTCCGAAGTCCGGCTCGCCATAATTCCAACCCCAGCCGGCCAGCGACCCGTCGGACCGGAGCGCCAAGCCGTGGTAGTTCTGTCTCGCAGCGATTGCCACAAAATTGCTTCCCGGCGGCACATTGGTCTGCCCAAATTCATTGTTGCCCCAGGCGACAAGTTTGCCCGCTGGCGCGGCCCAGGCAGTCGATGGTGAAGAGGCCAGGTCAATCAGCAGAGCCGCAAGCGACAGTGCCCGTATTGTGTAAGCGTTGTTTTTCATAGGTAGTTTCGGTGAATTTCTTTTCTCTTTCGCGCTGGCAGCCATTGTCAGCGTTTCAAGCGAAAGAATTGGCTTCGACCGGTCGCGTTGTTCGTGATGGTGTATCGCTGGCCCAAAATCGTGGGAATGTCAGAGACAACGGACCAGTTCGGTGGCGAACTCAGATTGGTGCTGGTTTCGAGCGTATAGCCGAGGTGGTTGGTGGACCACGAGAGCGCGGCGTTGTTTCCAGTCTGCGTGATCGTCAACACAGGCCGTTGCACCTGGATCGCCATGCTGAAAAAGCTGCTCGCAACAATGGCAATAAAATTGGTGCCGGGCGGAGGAATCGCTTGACCATAAAACGGGCAGGCGGGGCAGGCAGGGTCGTCGAAGTTGACATTGGCACCCCAGCCCACCATGGAACCATCAGATTTGAGCGCGAGGCTGTGGCGATACCCGGCGGAAATGGCCGCGAAGTTGGTGCCCCCGCGGGGCGTTGACATTTCCCCAGGTTCTCCCCAGCCAACCATCGAACCGTTGGATCGAAGTGCCAGGCAATACTTCACTCCACCGGCGATGGCCACAAAGCCAGTGCCGCGCGGCGCGTTGCTCACCTGCCGTTCACTGTCGTCTCCCCAGACGACGATTGAGCCATCCGACTTCAGAGCCAGATTGTGGTAATCACCGGCGGCGATCTTCACAAAGTCATTGCCCGCGGGCACATTCGTCTGCCCTCCGGAATTGTCACCCCAGGCGACGAGCGACCCATCGGCTTTGAGCGCGAGACTGTGGAAATCACCCGCGTCGATGGCCACGACGTTCGAAAGTCCGGCGGGCACAGTGGCCTGCCCGATGAAGTCGCCATGTGCAAAAATCTCGTTGGCTCCCCAACCGACCACCGTACCATCGGTGCGCAGCGCCAGACTGTGAAAAACTCCTGAGGCAATGGCCTTGAAATCGTTCCCGGCGGGCACCGTGGCCTGCCCATAAAAAGTATCTTTCGAGCCGAACCCTTGAATCCCATGATTTAAGCCCCACGCGGCTAGAGAACCGTTGGCTCTTAATGCCAGAGCGTGGCCGGCATTCCTTCCTGCGGAAATTGCGACGAAGTCATCGCCCGCCGGGACATTGAAGTCATCGCCAGCGTGTATATCCGTAGCCGGCAGGCCAAATTCACGATCGCCCCAAGCGACGAGCTTGCCCGCCGGAGCGGCACTCAAAGCTGGCGGCTGCGCTTGGATGGCCACGCTGTAGCCGTTTCCACCGACGATGGCCACGAAGTTGGTTCCCGCTGGCACCGTCGTTTGCCCAAAGTTATTTTCGCCCCACGCGGTCAGTGAGCCGTCGGACTTCAACGCCAGGCTATGGTGATCACCTCCGGCGACGGCCACATAGTTCGTGCCCACTCGCGGCGTGGCTTGGCCAAAGGCATTCGCGCCCCAGCCAACCATCGAACCATTGGATCTCAGCGCCAAGTTGTGTCCTGCCCCACAGGCGATGGCGACAAAGTCACTGCCCGACGGCACGTTCAACTTTCCCTCCGCGTTCTCTCCCCAGGCGATGAGCGATCCGTTGGATTTCAATGCCAGCCCGTGAAAGGCTCCGGAGGCGATGGCCACAAAGTCGTTGCCCGCCGGCACGTTTCTCTGCCCGAGATCGACTTCCACAAGGTTGCCGTTAATTTCGAAGTTGTGACCGCCCCATGCCACGAGAGAACCATCAGACTTCAACGCGAAGTTGTGCCAGTCGCCGGCGGCGATGGCCACGAAGTCATTGCCCGCTGGGACATTGGTTTGCCCGCTTTCGTGAGCGCCCCAGGCGACGAGCGAACCATCCTTTCTTAGCGCCAGACTGTGGAACGCTCCGACAGCAACGGCTTTGAAATCATTGCCTGCCGGCGGAATCGCCTGGCCGTAGAAGATATTGGTTCCTTGGAAGCCCGGCTCTCCTGAATTCCACCCCCAGCCGGCCAAAGAACCATCGGATCGGAGCGCCAAACCGTGAAAGAACTGCTTCGCAGCGATGGCCACAAAGTCGTTGCCGGCAGGAACGTTCGTCTGGCCGAATTCATAGTCACCAGAGCCCCAGGCAACCAGCTTGCCGGCGGGTGCGGCCCACGCCGACGACAGTGCAAGAGTAGCGAGAGCAAGCGCACCGAAACCGGAAGTTTTCATACGTTCAATAGTTGTTGGTTAACCGTTCTCTCTCTTTCTGAGGCGTTCGGCGGAGCAGGTGACAAGAAAAGTGGAGGAATTTTTGGAGACGGCGTGGGCGTTCATCTGCTCATCGGTCGGCGGCGACGCGACCGTGAGGGCTGGCGGCCAGGGCCGCCTCAAGCTCGCTTCAGCGAGCCGCGCAACTGGGAGCGAGGAATCCAACTCCGACAACCCACCTACTTCCTGCGCAGGCGCACCAGGTTCGATAGAGCCTGGCGCCGCATCTCCTGGTAGTAGACATCCCAATTCCCCGAGAAGTTCGGAGGGGGTTTGGAATCGGTGTGGAGTTGAACCCAGTCGATATCGATGTGTCCGCGTTCGCAAGGCCAAACCACGGGATCGAATCTCAAACGAACGATTTGGCTATTGGTCCAGGCCGCGTGCCTCAGATCCACGGTGTAAACAGTGAACTGACGGTCGTTGGGGACAATGGGGAATCGAACTACTTTGGTCTCGCTGAAATATGGCTCTGTCGCTGTGACCCAATACACTTCGGCCCGTTTACCGGGTGTGCCGTTTTTCATCCGCACATGAAACCAACGGTAGGTAGTGCCGTCCACCGGCGAAAGGTACAGCTCAAAAGACGGTTCCCAGTCAGTAACGTCGAAGCTCATATTGCCTCGCTTCACGCTGGTATTTATCATGTGGTTGAGCGGCGACCAATTGGCAGAAACTCCCCATGAATCAAAGTCCCAACGGACCAGCGGCACCGAAGCCACTGCGAGCGCCCTGGCGAAGCTGGCTTCGGCCTGCTGAATCTGGCCGGCTTTTTCGTGGAGCAAACCTTTGGCATTCCAAAAGGTCGCATTGTCAGGCTGCTGTCGGATCGCTTGCTCGAAGATTTCCGTGGCGTGAATCGAACCGGCCTCTTCGATCAACCGCGCCGGGTCTGCCACGAGGTCTGTTTGGAGGACATGCGCCAGCCCAACTTGATACGAGGGTTCGCGATTCGAGATTTCCAATACCGGCGCCGTTGCGGTCACGGCTTCGAACTGGCCGAGCGCAGTCAGGCAACGAGATTTGGCGATCCAAGCGCCGGCATTGGCTGGCTGCGATTGAATCACTAGTTCCGCTTCCGCCAAGAGCTGCGTCCAGCCGCCAGTATATTCCATTACCTCGATGCGCCGCTGCCAGGGTTGACTGCGGTCACTCGCAAACTTCACTGCCTGCCGGCTGGCCCAATCGGCCACCCTGAGTTCGAGCGAGTCTGTTCCCTTGCCGCGTTGCAAATGATGCCGGGCCATCTGCGCAAAAGCCAACCCGTTCGTGCGACAGAACATCAGCGCCTCGCGCCAGGAAACCTCGTTGGTTTCATCCGCGCGGGCCGCGAGATGCTCCGCGAGGCCAATTTGGGAATACGGCGAAATGGTGCGTGTGCTGCGGTCAGCCAGGAGCCACTCCAGCCACCGTGTGAGATCGGCATCCCGCGGAAGCTTCGCCACCGCTTCCCGCGCCCGAGTGAGCGCATCTCCGGGAACACCTTCCAATGCTCCCTGCGCATTGACGTGCTTGCCGATGAACGCTTCAGCCAGATCGGCGAGGAGCGCGCTGACCTCCTCGTGGCGCAGAGTACGCGGCACCGGCGGTACGTCACAGGAACTTGCACCGTCCGCGTCCGACACCGTAAGCACTCGGCGGCCATCCGGACTGAAGCTTACACTCACCATCTTCCCTGAATGGACAAACGGTTCTGACACTGGCCGGCCCGTGTTCGCGTCCCACATCCGGACCATTCCATCCCCGGAAGCCGTGACGATGAGGAGGCCATCGGGACTGAATTCTGCCCTCTCCACCGCCGCCCGATGCACCAGCGGTTCACCAATAGTTTGTCCGCTCTGGGCATCCCACACGCGCGCTGTCCCGTCATCGGAGGCCGTAACCACCCGGCGACCATCGAGGCTGAACTTCGCCCACAGCACCCTGCTCTTGTGCCGCAGCGGCTCCGTCAACGGCTCCAAGGTTTCGGCGCGCCAAATCCGCGCGATACCATCTTCTGAGGCGGTGATCAGGCGCTGGCCGTCCGGGCTGAAATCGCCGTGCTTGATGTGGCCCTCCCGTAGCGGCGTCTGCGCCAGCAGGCGTCCGGAAGCCGCGTCGTGAACGCGCGCTTGATCGTCTTTGTAGTCGGAGACGAACAATCGTTGTCCGTCGGGGCTGTAAGCGAAGCATGTGATGAACTGCCGATTCGGGATCGGTTCGCCGCGCGGCTCCGTGGTACGCGTATTCCACTGATGCAGATTCCCGTCGCGGCACGTGGCCGCGACCCAATTGCCGTCCGGGCTGAAGCGGAAATCCTCCACGTATTCCGCGTGGCGGATCGGCCCCGTCAGCGCCGCCCCGGTCTGCACGTCCCAAAAACACGTCGTGCCATCAATGCAAAAGGCGGCCACCCGCTGGCTGTCCGGACTCCAGCGCAGGTGGATCGCACTGAGCGCGTTCGCCAACGATGGCCCAGGTTGAAGTGTCCGCGCATTCCAGAGGCGCGGTGCTTTGCCATGCTCGCTGGTGGCGATCATTTCGCCATCCGGGCTGAAGCACGCGCGAACCCGGCCAACGGACCCAGGCAAGAGTTGGTTTCGCACTGCACCCGGGCGGATGTCCCAAATCCGCGCGCTCCCATCGGCGCCCCCCGTCACCGCGAGTGTTCCGTCCGGGCTGAAGCACCCTGAAAGCACCAGATCGTCATGCTCCATCGGGGCAGCCACAGGTTGACCCGTGGCGGCGTCCCAAAGTCGCGCCGAGGAATCCGCATAAGCCGTCAGAATGCGCAGTCCTTCCGGACCAAATTCCGCGCTCCCGATGCCGCCGCGATGGAGGATCGGCTGGGTGAGAGCAGTGCCGTTTCGGGCATTCCAGATTTGCATCGTGCCAGGGGCCGCGGCGGTCAGGATGCGTTCTCCGTCCGGGCTGTAACGCACCACTGAGTAGGAGAGAGATGGAGGGGCGGACAACGTGTTCAATAGTTTTGAGGAGGCGACGTCCCAAACTCGAATCATGCAGTCACTCCCTACTGTGAGCAGCATCTTCCCGTCTGGGCTGAATGCGACACGCCATACACCGGTGGAATGCCCCAGTGATCCCGTTAACTTGCCAGTGCGAACGTCCCAAATCTTTGCCGTGAGGGAACAGGTTGCGACGTGACTTCCCGTAGGACTAAAGGCAGCATCATGAATGGGTCCCTCATGCCTTAATGGTTCCAGCATCGGCTCGCCGGTATGCCCGTTCCAAAGCCGAGCCGAGCCGTCTGCCGGAATCGTCACCAAGCGCTCGCCATCAGGACTGAAACGCGCCGGATCCGTGGCCAACCGATAGCGATGGTCCATCGGCGCTCCCAGGGTGCCACCGGTGTTCGCCTCCCATAGGCGGGCCTTGGAATCATCGGCGACGGTTAGAATGCGCGTGCCATCGGGACTGAAGTGGGCCGTGCGCACGGCATTCGGGTGGCGCATTTCGAATAGAAGTGCGCCGGTGCCCACGTCCCACACTGCGGCGCGTAAGTCCAGCCCGGCGGTCACGATACGCCGACCCTCCGGACTAAATTCGGCGTACCAGACGCGCTGGCTGTGCCGCATGGGCGGGCTGGCTGGCAGGGCGAAATTTCGCTGGGCAAGCGCCGACAGGAGGCGACGCGAGGCGATATGATTGGTCGATTGCTGTCGAACCATCCGTGCGAGATAAGCCATGCCCAGGGTCACTTCATCTTTTTCCAGCAGGTCTTCGATGCGCTGGAGTTCGAGCATGGTGACGGCTACTTCGGCGCGCTGGCGCTGGGTGGTTTCGCGCTCAGCGTTTTGCTGGGCGCGGGCACTCTGTTGTTTGGCGTCGTTGGCATTCTCCTCGGCCCGGCGCCATTGCCACAGGATGCCGGCCAGTCCGACAAGCCCCACCAAAGGCAGGACGGTAATCAACACCGCGATGGCGGGCTTGCGCCGGCACCAGCGCCACGCTCGCTCCATCCAGCCAACCGGCCGTGCCTGGATTGGCTCGCTGCCCAAAAAGCGGTCGAGGTCTTCCGCGAGGGACTGCGCCGTCTGGTAGCGGCGAGCCGGTTCTTTCTCCAGGCACTTCAGACAGAGAGTTTCCAGATCGCGCGGCACGTTGGGATTGACCAGGCGCGGCGATACCGGCTCGGTATCCAACACCGAGTGCAATGTGTCGGTGACCGTCTCGCCCACGAACGGCGGGCGGCCCGTGAGCAGGTGATAGAGAATCGCGCCGAGCGAATAGACGTCGCTGCGCCGGCCCACCAGACCGCGTTTGGCGGCAGCTTGCTCCGGCGGCATGTAGTTGGGCGAGCCGAGCACCTGGCCGCTCAAAGTCAGTTCGCTGTCGTGATGCAGCCGCTTGGCCAAGCCGAAGTCCGTCACGCGCGGCTGGTCGAACGGGTCGATGAGCACATTGGACGGCTTGAGGTCACGGTGCAGGATGCCGTGTTCATGCGCGAAATGGATGGCTTCGGCGACGGTCTTGACCCAGCGTGCGGAACGGCGCAGCCAATCCGCAGTCCGCATTTCACATTCCGAACTGAGTCTGGCGAGGTTTTGGCCATCGATGAAATCCATGACAAAAAACGGCTGCCCTTCGTGCGCGTTTACTTCGTGGATGGCGACGATGTGCGGATGCTGCAAGCTGGCCGCGGCCGCAGCTTCCGCACGAAACCGTTGTGCCTGCTCCTTGCCCGACTGGTCGCCGAATAAGAGCATCTTCACCGCAACAACACGGCCCAGGCTTTTCTGCCGCGCTCGGTAAACGATCCCCATCCCGCCGCGGGCGATCTCTTCGATCAGTTCGTAGTCGCCGAAGTCCATCTTCCGATTGCCGATTCCAGATCTATCAGTCGGCTCCTCAGGAACGGAAAGAAGATCTATGGTACCGAGGGCAAAGAGGCATTTGAGGCAATAGCCAGACAGGGCGTCGGGCGGGATTACCGCGCCGCATCTTGAGCAGGTCGGCTTAGATGTCGGTTGCTCGGCCAATGTCTTTCACTCTTCTTCTGAGGCAAAACGGACGCGAAGTGACAGGGCATCGTCGGCCGAAAGAACACCTGCCGCTACGGGCTCAACACGACGAAGAGGTGCCTCAACTCGTCTTCCACTTCGGCTGGACTGGCCACGGTCTGCGCGATTTCCTCGCGGAACAGTTCGCGATAGCGGCGGCGCATCCGATGCACGGCCTGTTTCACCGCGTCTGCTGTCAGGCC
This sequence comes from Limisphaerales bacterium, assembly GCA_044229355.1. Taxonomy (GTDB): domain Bacteria; phylum Verrucomicrobiota; class Verrucomicrobiia; order Limisphaerales; family JADJPG01; genus JBGARF01. Next base: position 5,314 of record JBGATF010000024.1, on the reverse strand, counting down.
AAGGCGCGCTCCCAATTCGGCATAGCTTAAGGCTGAATCATCAGCGAGCAGCGAGCCCTTCAGGCCATCAAAAAGCCTTCCTTTGCTCGAATCCCGAAACTCCTGCTCCAACCGCGCCAGCACCTGCTCGAATAGCGTGGTGACCCAGCGTCGTTCGTAGAGTTTTACGGCGTCAAGATGATCGATTGGCTCCAGACGATAACGTTCCTCCGCCGAGGTTCCGTCGAACGAAATCATTTCCCGACCACCACCGCGCTTGTATCGCCGCGTCTTGTCCCATTCGTCGGCGAGGAAATGGGTGAGCGCCGCCAGCAAAAAGGTGCGGAAACGCCCTCGCTCGCGATCCGCCTGCGCGATGTAATTCTTCTCCAGCACCCGGGCGAAAAACGCCTGAGTCAGATCCTGCGCGTCATGCGGGCCATGTCCTTTGCGGCGGACGAACGCGTAGAGTGGATACCAGTAGGTGCGGCAGAGTTGTTCCAAGGCCATGGCAGCTTTCGGTGAGGCGGCCTGGCCGGCATTGAGGACGACGCTCCAGTGCGTGGTGGTGAACACTCCACGTGGGTCTGGAATCTGATCACCGCCATGTTGGGTCGTTGGCATGAGCCGTAACTACATCCGGTAAGCTGGACTTCAAATTATCGAATCAGGAACCGAGCGTCCGATCAATGACGCAGAGTGCTCGGCGAAGGGCTTAGGGCAGTGAGTTCTTGCAACTCTCTACTACAAGCGCGATCTCGGAAAGAAAAGGAGGTGAGAACCAAACAGGATTATTTTGGAAAACGGTTGAAGCCTGCTGACTTACTTGCACTATTACCTAAGTCATTGATACTGAATGGAGCGGGTGAAGGGAATCGAACCCTCGTTACCGCCATCGTGGTTTCGAGTGGTTTGAAATGGCCTGTTTCATTGGGCAATTCAATAGAGTCGCAGGGCGTTTCCTGCACTACTTGCACTCAACAAATATGAGTGAAGTATGGCGTATCTCTACCGCAAAATCCGTTCACCGTTCTGGTATATTCAATACCTCGATTCGAAAAGAAAAAAGCACGATAAATCTACCGGCCTTCGCGCAGACGATCCAAACGACACCGCGAAAGCTAAACGGCTCCGTGCCGAATTGGAAGCCAACGAACACGGCCACATCCCGCTGGTAAACGGTGCAGCCTGGGATTCCTGGGTTCCCAAGTTTCTTGACCGGCACTGCCAAACCGAGGCAACGCTCGAAAGATACGAAGACGCCTGGAAATGGCTCGCGCTCTGGCTCCAACGAGAGCGAATCCATTCGCCGAGACAACTGACGTATCGCCTCGGCGTCGAATACGTGGACTGGCGAACCTCCTTCAAGAAGCGCACGGGCAAGGTGGTCGGAAGGAACACCGCAATTCTCGAACTGAAAATCCTCTCGCTCCTCATGGGTGAGGCGGTTCGTCTTGGACACGCAGATGCAAACCCGCTTGTCAGTCTGAAAATCCGAAAGGCCAAGGCCGCAAAAAAACCCGAACTCACGGATGCTGAAATCTCCGAAATTCACGCCGCGCTGAAGTCAGAGCCCGAATGGATGCAGACTGCTTTTGAAATCAGCCTTCACACCGGTTGCCGTCTTCGTGAAGCTCGGATTCCGCTGTCCTGCGTTGATCTTGGCGAGAACAAGATCACGTTCCCCAGCCCAAAGGGTGGGGAAGACAAGGCGTTTTCGATTCCGATGCCGAGCGCACTCAGGCCGCTCTTGGAGCGTTTGAAGAAGGAAAAGAGCGCGTTCACGGTGGATTTTCCGTTTCAGCCGTCTCGGCGATGGACGCAGTTCTTCATCAAGATCAAGAAGCCGCATCTTTGCTTCCATTGCCTGCGGGTCACTTTCGTGAATCGGTTGCGCCGCGCCGGGGTGCCGCGCGAAGCTGCCATGCGACTTGTGAACCACGCGTCCGAACTTGTTCACCAGATTTATCAGCGCGAACGGGTGGACGACGTGGCGCGCTGGCGGGATGCTGTTCAGTTTACGCATGGCGCCAACTGAACGCTTTTCAGTTCGAGCGGGTGTTCAGTCGTTCGTAATGACGAATCATGTCGCTATCCTCAGCGCCGTCCACGTCTGAAACAATCAAGAGCGTGAGGATGGAATTGTAACCACTTAAAGGCCAACTTTGCTCGGCAACCTCGATCGCACGATTGTGTGCGTTGTGGTTGATCCACGCTTCTGCATTCACGGTCTCCGGTCCAGTTTCTTTCCCAGAAGCTGCTGTGTGGTATGCCAAAGACTCGGGGTGAAGTCTCATCCCTTTCTCAATTCGGAGGCCAAACCGGTCCTTTTGTTGTTTGGACCACACGACTGTGCTGTTTGTTGAAAGCACGAGAATGCACTCGTGCTTGTTCGTGTCCACAAACTTCATGCCTGTGGCCGTTAGCGACGTATTGAATGTTTCAGCCAGGGCTTTGATTCGCTCCAACCGGGGTTCGGCATCGCAGGCGAGGGGCCGGAAGAGGGCTGTCGGCATTAACAATTCCGAGGCAAAGAGATTCGCCTCAACTTCCATTGGACTGCCCTTGTAGTCTCGCATCTGCTCGGCCGTGCAAGAAAAGATTTGCGACTCTGTTTCATGGAGAAACCAGTGCCCAAGTTCGTGCGCGATGGCGAACCGTTTCCGACCTTCTTCCCGGATTCTGATGTCAGTTCTGATGATGCCTCGATTGCCTTTGCGCACGAGCCTGGCAAGACAGCCGGTATCTGCCCAAGCGATATGCCGCGGATTCAGCCATTGTCATCGACAGTACGGGCAGGACCAGCGACCAGATGGATGTGGTCATCTACGACCCGCAATACACGCCGACTCTCCTGGACCAGCACGACCACAAGTATGTCCCCGCTGAAGCCGTATACGCCGTGATGGAGGTCAAGCCCACCATTAACAAGGGCTACTTGGACTATGCGGGAAGGAAAGCCGCATCAGTGCGGCGGTTGAAGCGCACATCCATTCCAATTCCGCACGCTGGTGGCACGTATCCCGCAAAGCCACTCTTTGAGATTACGGCTGGGCTCATCGCGCCGACCATCGAATGGGCGGATGAGTTCGGAACAGCATTCCTTGGCCATCATGCGGCGCTTAAAAAGGAGTGCCGTTTGGATTGCGTGCTGGCCCTCGCCAGTGGGTCCTTCGACGTTTTTGACCCCTCAGTGAATCACGCCATTTCACCCAGCAAGAACGCCCTGGTCTTTTTCCTGTTTCGCCTGCTCCAGAAGCTTCAGTCCCTGGGCACTGTCCCAGCCATCTGCTGGAACGCATACGCGTCGCAACTTGCCAGTCTCAATTCAACTCAAGGAGTTAACTGTGTTTGACTACAACGAACAAATCCAAGCCTACGAAGCCGATTGCGTAAACCTGCCGCAAGCGGTGAAGGACAAGCTGCGTGACCACCGTGAAGCGAACCGCAATCGTCTCAAGCGAAACCGCCCCGAGAACATTCGCCTCAATGACGACCATTTTATTCCACAAGGCTCGATGGCAATCGGGACGACCGTGCAGGAGGAAAACAACGCCTACGACATCGATGACGGCGTATGGTTTCACAAGGACGATTTGAAGAAAAAGGACGGGACTGCCTACACTGCACGCGAGACTCAGGAGATGGTGCGTGACGCGCTCAAAGACCCCAACTTCAACAAGCAACCCGAGCTTCACAACAATTGCGTCCGCGTCTTCTATGCTGAGGGGCATCATGTTGACGTGCCATGCTACCGCAAGCTAGATGCGGATACCGACCAGGAGCGGCAAGAGCTGGCTGGTGCGACAGGATTCGCGGCCTCGGACCCGACGGAAATCAACCGGTGGTTTCTGGAGCGCGTCGAAATCCTGAACAAGCAACGCGACGGCGCTGGTTCACAGCTCCGGATAATGATTCGTTTAATGAAGCGATTTGCCCGGAGTCGTGGGGCTGACTGGGACATGCCGAACGGCCTCAAGCTTACAATGCTGGTCGAGGAGAGTGCGCCCAGCTACTACGAGCGCGACGACGAAGCATTCTACTGGCTGCTCTCGAAGCTCAAAACCCGGCTGGCGACGAACCTCGAAGTCGAAAACCGCGCGCAGACAAAAACACCGCGCGATAAGCTCACCAAGTCGGTGAGTGACGCCAACATGGTGGAACTCCGCAAGCGCGTTGGCGAAGCCTTGGACAAGTTGGCAGTGTTGCATCACTCCGACTGCACGAAGAAGCAAGCGCGTGAAGCATGGGATTGGGTGTTCCAAAGCGACGGCTTCTTTGACGCGTATGACAAGGATTCTGCAAAGGCGCGCGCGCTCTTTGGCAAGGCCGCCCTCGTGAACGCGGGTGTGGCTTCGACGAACGGTTCGGGCGTGCTTTTCCCCGCGCTGATTGGCGCGGGAGTTCCGAATCTGGCGCACAACTTCTATGGTGATGATTCCGACAAATAAGGCTGACAAGTATCGCAAGGTTGTTGGTGAACAAGCCCTCCTTCGACAGGAGTTCCCGTTTCTGAACTCGCGAATCAAGGGGCTTGAACTGACTTGTCGTGGCCGCATCCAGCCGACGGAGCACTACACCCAGTTCTTGGGCAAATGCGCCGAAGCTTGCCAATTTGAGCAGGATTTGGCACTTGCCGTCAGGGCTTTTCCAGGCATTGCGGATTGGGGGCGCCGATACCCGCTTAAATTGGTTGAACACGCCGGCGACTGGAGTGGCCTGATTTCGGTTTGCGCTTATTTGCACGAACACGGTCGCCCCAATTGTTATCTCCGAGAGTTGCCGATTGAGGTGGATACGAAATTTATCGAGCGCAAACGGGGAGTCCTCGCAGAGCTGATTCCGATTCTTGCTCCCAATTGTGTTGGGCCTGATGCTTCGAGTTTCGAAGCTCGATTTGGTTTTCGCCAGAAGCTGCCACTGATTCGTTTTCGTGCCCTTGATGAACGCCTTGTTGCCCCCGACCGGATGCCGTTCCGTGACTTTGCTATTCCACTCGATGAAGGCAGCAGAATCAGTATTCCGGCCAGAAACGTATTGGTAGTGGAGAACGAAACAACATTCCCCACTCCGCTACGCTGCAATCTCATTGGGTCAAAACGAAAACCTGCGTCCGTCTTGCTTGCCGCGCGCGATGGCTCCTGCACGGAGCCGCACGCGGGTTGACGGGTCCTGAACGGACCCGCAGTTCAGAGCAACTTTGTCGGTGAGAAAGCGGATGGCTGCTCCGGGACGGATAAGTCCTTCGGACGGACATGTCCCGTCGCAGCCAACAATGTTGTTCCATCGTACCCCCACCGCCCCACCCCTCCCCGATGCTCGCCCCCTCCCGTCC
>JBGATF010000023.1:0-154410 GCA_044229355.1 Limisphaerales bacterium | reverse complement strand
CCGCGGGCTTTCAGCCCGCAGCGGCCCGAGCCGGCGACGACGCCCGAAGGTTCGGACGCCCGAGGTCGAGTCCACACGCTGCGCTCCAATCCAAAATCGTCGAGATGCACCAGCCGCCACGCACCGCAGTCCTCTTCATTTTTCTCTCAACGTTTTCGATGTAACCTGTAGCCTCTGGGCGCACATGAACATCAGCATCTTCGGACTCGGCTACGTGGGAGCCGTCACGGCGGGCTGCCTCGCCCGGCAGGGACACTCCATCGTTGGCGTGGACCTCCAGCCGAGCAAGGTCGAGATGTTCAACGAAGGCATCCCGCCCATCATCGAGCCGGGGCTCGAAGCCCTGCTCAAATCCGCCAAGGCGGCCAATCGCCTTCGCGCCACGACCCGCTGCGACGACGCCATCAACGCCACCGAGGCTTCCATCGTCTGTGTTGGCACCCCATCCCAACCGCACGGTGCGCTCGACCTGAGCTACGTCCAGGGCGTCGTCGAAGAGATCGGCAATGCCCTGCGCCGCAAAACCCGCAGCCACGCTTTGATTCTGCGCAGCACCATGCTGCCCGGCAGCACCGAAACCCTGACCCAGGAGTTGCTCTCCGACCTCATGACCGTGCGCCTGGTCCAGATCTATTACTTCCCCGAGTTCCTCCGGGAAGGGACGGCCGTGGCGGACTTCGACGATCCTTCACTCGCCGTGGTCGGCACCCGGGACGGCTCGCCGCCGCCCGCGGAGCTCACGAATGCCCTGTTCGGCGCGTCCGCCGCCGTGGTCAAATGGCGCGCCGCCGAGATGGTCAAATACGCCTGCAACGCATTTCATGCGGCGAAGATCACGTTCGCGAACGAGATCGGCCGCATCGGCAAACAGCTCGGCATCGACGCGCGCGTGATCATGGAAATCCTCTGCCGCGACACCCGCCTGAACCTGGCTCCATACTACATGAAGCCCGGCAATCCCTTCGGCGGTTCCTGTCTGCCCAAGGACGTCAAGGCGCTCATCCACCACGCCCGTCTTCAGGGCATGACGCTGCCGATGCTCGAAAATTTGCTGCCGAGCAACGAGCGACACCTTCAGGCTTTGCTGAGCTTGATCACCGACACCGGCCTGACTGAAGCCTGCATCCTCGGTCTTAGTTTCAAGTCCAACACCGACGATCTCCGACACAGCCCGATGGTCGACGTCGCCCAGAGTCTGCTCGGCTTCGGGTTCAAGCTGCGCATCTACGACCCCGCGCTCAACGTGGCCGCGCTCGTCGGCGCGAACAAACGCGTCATCGACACGAAAATGCCGCACCTGGCGCATCTGCTGTGCCCGGACCTCCGCACCGCCGTCGGGCAGTCCGGCCTGATTATCGCCGCCCAAAAGTGCGCGCCCCTCGACGAGCTCAAATCCTGCGTGACCGCCCAGCATCACATCATCGACGTCAACGGCTGGTCCGATCTCGCCCAGCTCCCGGCCAAATACGAAGGCTTCTGCTGGTAACGCATGTCCAAAAAGCCCGCCATTCTCATCCTGGTCGAAAACCTGCCGGTGCCGCTCGACCGCCGGGTCTGGCAGGAATCGTGCGCCCTCCGCGACGCCGGCTACGAGGTCATCGTCATCTGCCCGCAGATGCGCGGCTACACCCAGCCCGAGGAAGTTCTCGATGGCATCCAGATTTACCGGCATTGGATCAGCGAGGAGGCCGGCGGCTTCATCGGCTTCTTCCGCGAATACGCTTCCGCCCTCTGGGGCGAATGGTGGCTCGCCCTCAAAGCCTGGCGCCGTCACCGCTTCCGGGTCATCCACCTCTGCAACCCGCCCGATCTGCTTTGGCTCGTTGCCTGGCCCTTCCGCGTCTTCGCCGGCGTCCGCATCATCTTCGACATGCACGACGTCTGGCCGGAGATGTTCGAGGCGAAGTTTGGCCGGCGCGGCCTGTTCTACTGGGCTGTCCGTTTCTGCGAGCGCATGACCCACGCGACCGCTCACGTGGCGCTCTCCACCAACCAGTCCGTCACGTCGGTCGCGCTCGCCCGCGGCGGCCGCAAACCGGACGAGATCTTTCTGGTCCGGACCGCCCCCAAGATCGCCACAGCCGCCGCCCCCGCCGATCCTAGTCTCCGAAAAGGCCGCAAATATCTCGTCGGCTACGTCGGTGTCATGGGCAACGCCGATGGCGTGCATTACCTCATCGAAGCCGCGGACCATATCGTCCATCGCCTCGGCCGGACGGATGTCCAGTTCCTGCTGATGGGTTCCGGGCCCGAATATCCGGGCCTGGTGGCCTTGCGGGATCAGCTCAAGCTGCAGGACTACGTGGATCTTCCCGGCCGGGTCACGAACGAGTTTCTCTTTTCCGCGTTGCAATCCATCGATGCCGGCATCGCGTGCGATCCGATCAATCCTTACAACGATCATTGCACGATGAACAAGACGCTCGAGTATATGGCCTTCGGCAAACCGCAGGTCATGTTCGGCACGCGCGAAGGTCGCGCCTCCGCCGGCGACTCGGCCGTCTACGTGAATGAGAATTCCGCTCCGCTCCTGGCCGAGGCCTTGGTCGCGCTGCTCGACGATCCCGACCGACGCGAACGCATGGGCCGGATCGGAGCCGAACGCCTGCGCACCGAGTTGAACTGGGAACGTTCCGTGGCCCAACTGCTCGCCGCATACGAACGAGTGTTGGGCAGGTAAACCCTCGAGAGGGGAGGCACAAGACGGCGCGGCAGCGCTGTGGAGTGCGCCGCAACGCGGCGCTTTGGATCCACAGCGGCGCCTTGCGCCGCACTCCATAGGTTCATGGAAAGTTGCGGGTTAGGAGTTAGGAGCTGGAAGCTGGGAGTCAAAAATCGGACTGCGTCCAAACTCGTCACTCATCACTCGTCACTCGTCACTCCTTCTCAATTCGGAGCGAAGCTTTGGCAAAGGATTGTCTGCCGGCCCTCGCGACCATTCGGTTCTCGCCTCCGCGGCGTCACGGTTTGGCGGAGACGAAAGGCAAAGGAATTTGGGCAGAGGAATGAAGATCTTCGCGTTCTATTCCTCTGCCCTAATTCCTTTGTCTAAAGAATCGGCGGCTGCGGTGTATTTCGCACGGCAGTCCGCACGTCGCCATCCCAAAATCCGGGGCGCCTTACCGTCCTCGGTTCATCGAGTGCGACCTCCGGCGCGCGCATGCGTTGGGGCCATGACACCCGAGTGCCGGACCCGCAGAAACTCGGCAGCGACGGGAATGGAAATCTCCCAACCGTTGGAAGTATCGACCTTTCTGCCCCGCATTGCGGGACAGCCGGGGGGCAGCTTCGTGGAGACCTCCCTATGGGACGTGAGTTGGGAGCATATTGCTGATTTGTGATTGTTGATTTTTGATTTCGGATTGCCGAGCCCGTCGATCCGCAATTGTAAATCAAAAATCTCCTGGGTTCATGGGAGTTGCGGGTCAGAAGCTAGAAGCTGGAAGCTCGGAGTCAGAAATCGGCCTACGTCCGAACTCGTCACTCGTCCCTCATCCCTCGTCACTCTCTCTTAATTCGGAACGAAGCATTGCCGAAGAATCCCTGTAACGCCTTGCTGGCCGGGGCGTCATCGGACGCGTCGGTCGGAGCACAACTTGTGTCCAGGAGGGCGTGTCTGTGGGCTAATCGCAGGCGGCATCGGGATCGTTGGGACCCGTCGCCTCGATAAAAATCGGGAACTTATGGCAAAAAGAATGGGCGGGGCCGCGTGGCTGCTGGGACGCGGGTTGGGGGCGGTGGCGGCCTTCCTTGGGGCCGGGGCGAGCGGATTGCTGCCGGTAAACGCGCAGCAGGATTTCGGGGATGCGCCGGCTTCCTATCTGACCACTCAAATTGCCGGCGGCCCGTTTCACTTTGTCAGCCCTTCCATCTACCTGGGCGCATCGGTTGACGGGGAACTGGATGGCGTGCCGGGGCCTCTCGCGCAGGGCGACGATACGGCCGGTTCGAGCGATGAAGATGGCGTGCAGATTTATTCGTCGGGGCCGGACCGCATTGTGGGACTGCAAGTCGGCGCCTGGTCGCAATTACAGGCGTTGGTCCATCGACGGCCCGTGGATCTCCCGGCCTACCTGAACGTCTGGATCGACTTCAATCGCGACGGCGACTTTGCCGACGCCAACGAGCGGGTGCTGACCAACGTGCGGGTCACGGACGGCCTGCAGCAACTTGGCTTTTTCACGCCTCTGACGGCGGTGCCCGGCCAGACTTTCGCTCGCATACGACTCGGAGATCTTGCCCTGGCACCTGGAGCCGGGGTTGGCATCGGCGGGTTTGGCGGGTCCGGCGAGGTGGAGGATTATCGCGTGGAGATCACGGATCCCTCACCGGCGAGCAACATCCAGGTACAGGAGCGCCACGGCCAACGCTGGATCACGTGGCAGTTCAACCCAGCCACCGCCGCCCAGGTCTACGAGGTTTATTGGATGCCTGTGCTGGTGGGGTCCACCGTCGGGATGCCCCTGGTCGCGAGCCTGTTTCCAGATGACTATTGCGGCCCGCGATTGGTGCGGCAGCTGAACGACGCGTTCGGAGCCGCAGCCAACGTGAATTTCACCATCCCGGACGCGGCCGGCAACGGCACCACCACTCTGGCCGCAAACCGCGGCCTCTGCGTGCAGACGGTGCGGACCACCATCGCCGCCGGCTACTACGCCGTGGTGCCCCGCGGCACGACCCTGGTCACTGCCGCCAATCGAAGCGCATTCGTTCCGTTGACGATTGCAAGTTTGCTGGAAGACGGTCGGCCGCGACCCATCCTGCAGCAGTCCGGAGTTGTCAACGGTGGCAACCATCGCGTGACGTTCTACACCTTTTGGGCGGACGGCGATGATGATCCCGATGCCGGCCGGTTGGACTTCCCGGTCATGGGCAATTCGGCGCGGCGCGGGATCCCGCATCACTTCATGTTGGTGAACCCGTTGCCAGCGCCAACGAACGGTCCGCAGCCGCTGATGTTCTCGATGCACGGCGGGAATGGCTCGGCGAATCATTGGATGCCCGGCGGTACGACCTGGAACCGGGAAGGAGGACACCTGAATCAAGGCTACTCCGTCGGGCTTGAAGATCAGGTGCCCCATATCCTGATGGGCCGGCCGCAAGCCAGCACGAGCCGATGGCTCGGCTGGATCCCGACGTGGGACCCGTTCGACAACAATCCGGCCTTGCCCGCCGACAGCGAGCGCATCCAGCCGTACACCCTGAAGCGGTTGAACTGGTTGAAGGCCTGGCTGCTAACCCAGTCGGGTCTGAACATCGACAGCGCCCGGGTCTCGGTGCGTGGCATGAGCCTGGGGGCCGTCGGCGCGATGCTGTGGGCCCACACGTTTCCGGACCAATTTTCACACCTGACCATGCACGTGCCTCCGTTGCATTGGAGCCACATCTGGCCCGATCGCGAGCCGCTCTTCGGCACCGACGCCCAGAACCTGCGCATCGACGGCCTGACCAACGCCGCCGGCAACACCCTTCGCTATCGAAATACGATGTCGCTGGTCGACAGTCTTCCGGCCGGGAAGGAGCCGCCACCGACCAAAATTTACTCCGGCAAACGGGATGAGTGGTGGTCGATCGATTACGAAGGCGACTTCGTGCCTGACACGCTGCAGGACATCGAGGAGGCCGACCTCGCGGTGAACGCGCTGGGTGTGCAGTTCTGGTGGGACCAGCGGCCCCACGGAGTGGAGGCCTGGACTCTGGCCGAAGCCGGCAACCCGCCGCAAATCTGCCCTGATTATTCGGCGGCGGACTTCTGGATTCCATCGGTCGCCACGCAAACCCGAAGGGACGACGCAGAAGCCCACTTCCGCTATCGGAACGATCAGTCGTTCCCAGCGTTCTTTTCACTGCAGGCGAACATCGGAATGCATGATGACCCCGGCAGCGTTGAGTACAACGGCGTGCCGTTTCAGCAAATCACCGAGCGCGAGGGCGCGCCGTATCAGGGCCAAAACGACCCGTGCAACCCCGGTTTGCCGGTGGTCACCGGCGACCGGCGCGGAACCTGGGGCGGCTACTTCGATTGGTTCACGGATGACGGCCCGGAGGCGCCACGCGACGACGTTCGGACCTGGGCTGCTTCCGTCACGCTGGTCAACGGAGTCGACGCCGGCGGTCGTGCGGTGGCCACCATCGACAACGCCCCCACCAACGTCCTCTCGGCCCGGATCGCCATTCGGCGCGCCCGAGATTTCAAACCGGCTCCCGGCACACCATTCTTCTGGATGACGGCCAGCCGCACCTCGGGCCAAATCACCCAGTCCGGAATCGACACCGTCCCCAACCAGGGTGCGGTCCGTCTGCCTTCGATCGCCATCCCGCGCCTGCCTGAGGTCGTTCGGGTGCTGGCCGCCACCCATGCCGACTTTGGCGACGCACCCGCCGGCTACGCAGTGACGCTGGCGGAAAACGGCGCCCTGCACGCGCTGGACTCGCCCTTGCGCCTGGGGTCCAGCCGGACGGTCGAGACCAACGGGGTCCACACCACCAATGCTTTGTCCGCGGCCGAAATTGACGACGGCGTGATCAGCCCGACGGTCTGGCGCCGCGGAGAGCGGGTGGATCTGCAGATCGTCGTCAACCAGCCGTGCCGGCTCGATGCCTGGGTCGACTGGACGCAGAATCAACGTTGGGCTGGGGGTGTAGCGGACCTCTTCGACAGAGTGGCTGACTCGTTGCCGCTTCTGGCGGGAACGAATGTCATCGCGTTGACTGTTCCAGCAACCGCCACGGTGGGGACCACGTTTGCGCGTTTTCGCGTCAGCACGGCGGGCGGTCTGGCGCCGACGGGACCCGCGCTGGACGGGGAGGTGGAGGACTACCCAATCGTCGTGGCCGATCCGATCCAGGGCCCCACCATCAGGCTGACCACCAACCTGACGGGACGCGTCATCGCCCGCTGGCAGGGGGACGCCGGTTACTCGTCCCAGCTCGAGCACAGCCCGAATCTGCGCGACTGGTTCAAGCTGGATCTGCCCGCCCCGGAAGCGAACGCAATCATGTCGTTGGAAATTCCGACTCCATTGCTGGGGACCCCGGAACAGTTCTTCCGACTTGCGCGCACGCCGCGGGTCACCTCGCTGATCCCCACGGTCCCGGGCCGTTATCCGGATCAAAGCTTTGTTCACGCCGGACTGGCGAGGCGGTACCTGCTGCAAATCCCGCAAGGCTGGAACACGGCCACCAATTGGCCGCTCGTTGTGGTCCTGCCCGGCCACGGCCAATCCCTCGACGAATTCATCGCGCTACACCAGGAGCTGCTTGACCTTGCGAACACCGACGGCTGGATTCTGGTCATGGCCGAGGCGACGGCCGGGAACGACTCCAATCTTTGGTTTACCTATGCGCCGCCCGCCGCCGGCCAGCCTTACATTGATGACGCCACGTTCCTGGAAACCATGATCAGCCAGCTCGTCGCGTCGACGCTCAACATCGACTCGCGCCGCGTTTACGGGGCGGGTTTCTCCAACGGCGGATCCATGATGCACTATCTCGCCAGCCGCAGCAGCCACCCCTTCGCGGCCTTCGCCATGATCGAGTGCGGCACCGCCATCATCGAAAAATATCCCGCGCCCTACGATCGCCTGAACCCGACCGTGGGCACGAACGTCCCGGCCCGCGTGGACCCGCCCTGGCAAGCGAGGCCCATCCTGCTCATGAACATGGCGACCAGCGTGCCCTGGCCCTTCGCCGGTTCCGGGGAAATCACCAATCTCCATGCGCGTGGCGCCCGCGAAAACGTTTCGCGCTGGACTCTCGCCAACGGCTGGGGGCGACCCGTCACCAATGGTCTGCGGGTGATCGGTCCACCGCCCGCTCTCTCGTCCACCACGTCAAACTGGGTCGCCGCCGGGAACGCCCGAGCCCGCGTGGCGTACGAAGACATCCGGCCCGACTCCAACTGGCCGACCAACCTGGTGGCCAATGGCTGGACGCTGGCCGACGCGCTGCGATTTCCGTATGCCGGCCTCGTCGGCACCAACCTGGTGGATCAACGCTTGCCCGCCTGGGTCCGCACGAGCTACCCCCACACACTCGTGCCCGATCCCGCCGCGCCCACCAACTTCGTGCGCGTGAACGCCGGCACCATGACGACCGAGGTCTGGCGGGCCGCCCCGCTCAACCGCACCAACGAGGTCATCTTCATCGGGCTCAGCGATGGCGGCCACCAATGGCCTACCGCGGCCGACCGGCTGCCGTTCGACGCCAGCGTCGAGGTGCTCCGATTCTTCGGCGCGCATTAGCCGGCCTACGCCTGATGCAGGACCGCGAAGCAGCTCAGCCCCGCCACGGGCAGGGCGGCCAGGACGTCGTCGACGGTCACACCCCAGCCGCCGGGCAGGTTCTGGCTCGGCCGGATCGGCCATGGCTTCCAGATATCAAACAGCCGGAACAACGCGAAGAGAAGGAGCGTCAGCCACCAGCTGCGCGGTCCGATGAAAAACTCGGCGGGAGGCATTGAGCCCCGCTGCGAAAGCTCGGCCAGAACCCAGGGCACGAAACAAATCGGCACGGCCACGATCTCATCGAGCACGACGGACCCGGGATCTTTCCGCCCGGTGATTCGTTCCGCCGCGCCGCAGACCGCGACCGAAACGGCCAGGCCGAACATCAACCCGGAAAAGAAACCAACCAGGCTGCCGCTGCTGAGCAGAAGAGCGAGCCAGACCAGGCCACCCAGCGATCCAAACGTCCCCGGCCCGACCGGAACGCGCCCGACGCCGAATCCTTCCGCCACCCAGACCAGAAAACGCTCCCCCGCCGTCACCGGCCCACGACCTTCCGCCGGGCGCCGATGGGGAGGCCGCTCCAAGTTGGGTTCATTGCCAGCAGACATTTTCGATCCGATCGCAGCGAGGTTGAAACCGACCGGGCTGTGCGGGCCGGCCGTTCGCCGCCGGCCGTTCGCCGCCGTCACATGTCACTCAGGTAAAGCTGACGATTGCGCCAGAGATAAAGCCAGCCGGAGACAAAGGTCAGGACGACCGTCAGCCACAGCGACACCTCCGCCAGCTGCGCGACCCACGACCGGCCCAGAACAGGCCACCCGCACAGCGACTGCCCCACTGGACCCCAGTCAGGATAGGCCACGCGTAGGAGAATGGCGCTGATGCATACCATCTGCGCGATGGTCTTGTGCTTGCCGTAGCGATCGGCGGCGAGCACGACGTTTTTCGAGGCCGCCATCAAGCGCAGGCCCGTGATGGCGAGCTCCCGGGCGACGACAACCACCACGATCCACGCTTGAAGATACCCGTGGCCGACGAAGGCGATGAACGCCGAACACGTCAGAATCTTGTCCGCCAATGGATCCATCAGGATGCCGAAGTTCGTGATCAACTTCCGGCTCCGGGCGATGGCGCCATCCAGCCAGTCAGTCACACTCGCCACGACAAACACAACAAAGGCCAGCGTATGATTTCCGGGAAACTCGATGAACACGGCCCCCAGGAACACGACGGTCAGGACCAGCCGTGAAGTCGTGAGCTGGTTGGGCAGGTTCATTGGGGCAGTTCCGCGATGAGATCGTAATCGGTGTGGCCAATGGTCCGGACGTCAGCGAAGGCGCCCGCCTTGACTCCGGCACGGACGCGGTCATCGCAACGAATGTAGACCCGCCCATCGATGTCCGGGGCGTCACCCTGGCCACGCGCCACAAAGTAACGACCGCGCAAGTGAGCCTCGTCGAAGCCCGTGTCGCGCCCGCGGATCAGACCGTGCTCCCATGAAGTCACGCTGGCATTCTGCAATTCGCGAGCGCTGGCCTCGCCCTCCACCAGAACACGCTGGCTCCGGCCGACCTGGGCCGCGGACAGAGCCGCCGCCACTCGGCGTTGGGCCGCCATCGCGCGGTCGCGTCGCTTGCGGCGCATCGCCGGCGCAACATGCCCCGCCATCCCTGCGGCGCGCGTGCCGTCCTCCTTCGAATAGGTGAAAACTCCGAGCCGCTCAAACCGGGTGGTCTCGATGAACTCGAGCAATGATTCAAAGCAGGCCTCGGTCTCGCCCGGAAAGCCAACGATGAATGTGGTCCGGAGCGTCAGGCCCGGCAGACCCGCCCGCAGACGCTGGATGAGCTCCTCGATGTAGGCCCGGGTCGTCTCCCGTCGCATGCGCTCCAGCATGATTGGGTGGATGTGCTGAAGCGGCATGTCCACGTAGCGAACGACCTTTCGGCAGTCCGCCATCGTTTGGATCAACTCATCCGTCCAATGCGCCGGGTGCGTGTAAAGCAGCCGAATCCAAAAGTCGCCCTCAATCCCATTCAGCTCCCGCAGCAACGAGCCAAGGGTCGTCGCATCCGCCGCCAGTGTGCGCGTCGCCGCCGTGAATTGATCCGGCGCGGCGATGTTGCGACGATGATCCGGCCGCAGATCGAGCCCGTAATACGTGGTGTCCTGCGAAATGAGGTTCAGCTCGCGCACGCCGTCGGCGATCAGCTGGCGCGCCTCGGCCACCACGTCGGATTGCGCGCGGCTGCGGTGACTGCCGCGCATGCGCGGAATGATGCAAAAGCTGCACGGATGATTGCACCCTTCCGCGATCTTCACATACGCGAAATGACGCGGCGTCAGGCGGAACCGCGGGGTGGCATAATCCGGAATGTAGATCGGTCGCAGGTTGACCTCGACGCTGGGGCCGGCGGCCGGCGGCGCTGGAGGAGATGGCGGCGCGATCACCGTCTTAGTCCGATTCAACCCCGGTTTCCCACGCAGCGAGGAGGAGGCATCGTCATCGTCCGGCGTGCGAGGCGTGCGCGCCTCCAGCTCGGCCAGCTGAGGCGCCACTTCCTGGCGGCGCTTCGTGCGGGCCGGAGCGACTCCTTCCCCGCCGGAATTGCGGGCCGCCCGACGCGCCACGGCGCCCACGACGATCTCCGCGACCCTGGCCACCTGGTCGATGCCCATGAAGGCGTCGACCTCCGGCAAAAGCTTCGGGAGATCGTCGCGAAACCGCTGAGGCAGGCAGCCCGAGACGATCAACGCCTGGTCCGGCCTCCGCTGCCGACGGAGCTCGTCGGATTCGAGGATCGTATCGACGCTCTCTTCCTGCGCGGCATCGATGAACGAGCAAGTATTGACGATCAAAGCGTCGGCGCCGGTCGGGTCGTTGGTAATCTCGACGCCGCCCTGCATGAGGCTGCCGAGCATGATCTCGGCGTCCACCAGATTTTTGGCACAGCCGAGCGAGATCAGCCCCACCCGCAATGGGCGGGCGGCAGACTCAGGCTTCGCCGGCGCCCGGGCCGGCCTGCTGGCCGATTTCTTCTTCATTTCGAGTTGGCGAGACTACGGCGGCAGGGCAGGGGGTGGCAACGGGGAAACAAACGGCCGGGCCGCGAGCTTTCAGCCCGCAGCGGCCTGGGCCCCCAACGACGCTCGAGGATTCGGGCGCGCGAGGTCTGGTCCACCGTTGCGAATCCCGCGACGGCGGGCCTCAGGCTTCGATCCAACCATTTCTCAATGTTCCGCGCCAATCGCGAGCGTCTCCGAACTGTGGACTCGGGCGGGCGTGTTCTTAAGCGCGCCGCGAACGCCTCCCAGACCACGGCGCGCCGCAATCCAGCGCCTTAATTGAATTGAGCCCGGCACTGCAGTGGCGGCAATCTTCGACCATGAACCTTCGGTCGGCGACCACGACGGTGGCAATTTTTCTGGCAACAGGCCTTTCGTCCCTCCTCGGCGCGGAAGACAAGCCCATCAACCCGGAATTGCTGAAGCGTTTCCAGGCCCGAACGTTTCGCGCTCCGGATGGCGAGTTGAATTACCGGCTGTTCATTCCCGAGCCGGCCCGGATCGGCACAAACCTTCCCCTGGTTCTTTTCCTGCATGGCGCGGCAGGTTCGGGCGACGATAACCGGCGACAATTCAACGGCGGTAACGAAGTGCCGCCGCTCGCGTTGACCGATGGCCCGGCCCAGGCGCAGTTTCCGAGCTTCGTCCTGGTCCCGCAATGCCCGCGCAGCGAAACCTGGTCGAGCAGCGGGCGCGAGCCGGCCCGGCTGGTTCGCATGACATTGGCGGCGCTCGGATCGCTCAAGTCGGAGTTCCATCTCGACCCGGAGCGGCTCTACGTGGTGGGCGTTTCGATGGGCGGGGTGGGGGTCTGGGATGTCGTCGCCAAAATGCCAACCCGCTTCGCGGCGGCCGTACCCATCTGCAGCGCGGGTGACGTGGCAACCGCCGGACGCCTCACCGCCCTGCCGATCTGGTGCTTTCACGGATCCGCCGATCCACTTATCAACGTGGATCACGCCCGTCGCATGATTGCGGCCATCCGAAAGGCCGGCGGGCAGCCACGCTATACGGAGTATCCAGGAGTTGGCCACGATTCCTATCGAAACGCCTTTAAGGAACCTGAACTTCTCAGCTGGCTTTTCGCTCAGCGCATGCGAGCCAGCCCGGTGAAGTAATGCTCCATGCGCCATCCCGGCTGGTAGGTGGGGAACCCGGCATCTGGACTGCGCCGACTTGTCGGCGCTTTCCATCGGGGGACTTGTCCCCCGACTCGCAAGTGATGGCGAAAATGTCCCAGCCTCCAGTCGGGCGACGAGTCGCCCGCGGAAAAGCGGTGACAAGTCACCGCACTCCAAAACCGAGCGGCGCGGTGCGGAGAGCGCGCCCTACCCTGAGCGTCCACAATTGGATTACTGCCGCAGCTGATAATAAATGACCGGCGCCGTCTGGCTCGGCGCCGAGATCGTGCGAACCATATTGGTCATCGTGACCGTGGTGCGGTTCTGCCAGCCTGGAGTTCCCACCAAAGCCGTGCGGGATTGCACGCTGTAGTTGGAGCCGAGCTTGCCATAGATCATCAACTGGCGTTGGCCGCCGATGAGACGCGCCTCGAGCAGAGGCCGTGCGCTGACCACCACGACGCGGCCATCGTTGAAGATCAAGGTCGGATCCGGGCCTTCCGTCGTTCTGGCGTAGCTCAGCCACTCGACCTCAATCGGCACGATGACGGAGGTCTGATCGGTCGTGGACCGGAAGTTGAGCCGGGCCAGCTGTTGGGTGCTCTGCATGACCTGGCCGGGCTGGGCGCTAAAGACCAGCAACAGGCTGTTGGGGTCCGAGCGGTCCACGCTCGTCGTCGCCACGTTGGTCAAGCCCTCCTCCACCACCAGGTTCTTGAGCTCGCCGTGCCGCACGTTTAGCCGCAGGGCGATGTTCTCCATCGGCGCGCTCGTGAAGATCTCCACCGGCACCGAGTTGCTCTCGCCCGCATTGATGAGCAGGCTGGCCGTGGACACCTCGATGTAATCAATCACCGTCACCGTGAAGCTCGTGCTCAGCGCCAGATCCGGCCGGGTCGGGTCCTGCGCCACGATCGTGATGGGATACACCCCCGGCGCCTGGCTGCGCGTGGGCGTCCATTGGAACTGCCCGTTGGTCGCGTTAATCGACGCGCCCGTGGGCGCGCCCGCCGCCAGCCCAAACTGCAGGCCCAACGCCGGAGAGTTCGGGTCATTGAGCCCTTCGGCGAACGTAATCGGCGTCAACACCTCGCCCTGCCGACTGGCCACCGGGCTCAACACCGGCCGGCGATAAACCGAGAGCGACGCCACCCGCGTCGTTGCCTGCCCAAACTCGTTGGCAATGACCAGCTGATAGCTGCCCGCGTCGGCCAGCTGCACACTCGGGAACGACAACGTCGGGCTCGTGGCGCCCGGCACCACTGCTCCATTGCGATACCACTGGTACGTCGTGGGTGGCGTCCCGATCACCCCCGCGCCCAACGTCGTGCCGTTGCCCACCAGGGCCACCCGGTCGTCCGGCTGGGTGATGATCTGCGGGCCGCTCACCACAAACAGGTAGGCCGGGTTGCTCTCCTTGCGGCCCGTCCCGTCATAGACCACTACCGTGTAGTCGCCTTCATCCACCGGCTCCACCGCCGAAAGCGTCAGCGTTTCGTTGGTCTCGCCTGTCAGCGCCGCCCCCATGTAACGCCATTGATAGCGGATGGGCGCCACGCCCTCGGGCCCCGCGTGGAAGGTCACGCTCTCGCCCCCGCGCGCCAGCTGCGATTGCGGATGCGTCTCGCCGCCGGCAATCACCGACGGCCCGGAGGCCCCGCGCGAGTTCACCGCCCGCACTTGATAATAATAAAACGTCGCCGACTGCAGGTTGCGGTCCACGAACGTTGCGATGTTCGCCCCGACCGTGGCGATCGGCGTAAACGTCGTGCCATCCAGCGAGCGGCTGATTTCAAAGGCCGACTCGTTAGTCGACCGATCCTGCCAGCGCAGCACCATCTGGCTGCGGAAGTGGTTCACGCCGTCATCGGAGTTGGCAATCAGGCCCACCGGCGCCCGCGGCACGCTGTCGGGCTCTACCGTGCTGGCCGCCGCCACCGCCGAGTAGGCGCCCACCCCCAGGCTGTTGCGTCCGCGCACCCGGTAGTAATACATCGCGTTGGCCGCCAGCCCGTTGTCGATCAGGCTGAACACGTCGTTGGCCGTGACCGCCACCTGCGTGAAGTTGATCCCGTCGGCCGATCGTTCCACTTCGAAGTTGAGCTGGTTTTCCGAGCCGGGCGTCCACGACACGCTGATCTGCCCCGGGCCCGTCGATAAGGCAAACAACCCCGTCGGCCGGGCCGGACGCGGATCGGGCTTGAGCAGCGTAAAATGATCCTGGATGTCGCCCGTCTCCCGCAGCAGCTTCGCATCGAGCCGGTTCTCGTTCACATCCACCACCATCGTGCCCAGCTCATTCAAGGACAGGTAATGTGCGCGGTGATTGAGCGAGCCGCCCGTCACCTGGCCCGCGTTGCCCGCCACCGTATAGACCACGCCTTCGCCCCGGTCGTTCTTCTGATACGCGCCATCCTCGTCCTCGCGCCCGTTGCCCCCCATCACCTTCATCGACTCGGTGAACGTGCTCGACAGCCCATAGTGCCCATTGAGGAAGTAGGACCGTTCCCAGGCGTGGCTGTGGCCGTTGAGCACCAGGTCCACCCCGTGCGACTCGAGGATCGGAAGGATGTTTTGCCGGATGGAGATGAGGTCCTGCTCCGAGTCCGAGTCGTGGTTGCCCTTCGTATACGGCGGGTGATGGAAGAACACGATGACCCACTCGGCCACCGTCGCCTCCAGGTCGTTGCGCAGCCAGTCGGCCATCGGCGTCGTCGACGTCAGCCCGCTCGTCATCGAGTCCAGGCAGATGAAGTGAATGTTGCCGTAGTCGAACGAATAATACTTCTCCGTGCCCGAGGCGATGCCGCCCGCCTCGCCGTCACGCGGGAGCGAGAAGATGTTCATGTAAGGGAAGTCCGTCGCCGTCGTCGATTGCGCCGTCTCATGGTTGCCGATGGTCGGCCAGAGGAACCGGTTGCGCAGCGTCGTCGGATACATGTCGAAGATGGCCGCCTGATGCTCGGTGTCCGTCCCGCTGTTGTAGGCGTTGTCGCCCAGCATCAGCCAGATGTCCGGCTGCCCGTTGGTTTGCGCAAAGGCATAGAACGCATCGCGCGTGCTCTGCTGGCGGTCGGGGGCGCCGTTGCCCGCCGTGCCCGCGTCGCCCAGGATCCAGAACTTGAACGGACGCCGCGTGCCAGCCACCGGCGCCGTCTTGAACCAGTAATTGACCCCGTCGTTGGTCCCGCCCACCAGCCGGTAGGCGGCGCTGCCAATCGAGTAATAATACGTCGTGTCCGGCTGCATCCCCGTCAGGGTCACGATGTGTTCGTTCGTAATCGACTCTTCCCGCGCCAGGCGCGTCAGGTTGTTCGGGTCCGTGCCGTAGAACACGAGCGCGTCGGAGATGGCGTCCGTGCGCCAGCGCACGACGCCGCTCGTGATCGAGCCGCTGTTGAGATACGGGCCGCGGATGAGCGCGATGGGCAGGCTTGTCACCACGTTGATGACCACCGGCGCCGACGTGCGCAGCAGGCCCTGGTTGTCCTGGGCGATCGCGCTAAACGTGTAGGACCCCAGGTCGAGGTTCGACACGCCGTAGCTATAGGGCGCGTTCGTAAACTCGGTCAGCTTGCTGCCGTTGAGGAAAAACTGCACCAGAGCCACCGTGCCGTCGTTGTCGCTGGCCGTCGCCCGCATCGTCACCGTGGCCGGCGGCAGGAAGAACGTGTTGTTGGTCGGGCTTGTGATGGTCACGCTCGGCACCGGATCAATCAGCGTGTAGTCCCACTGATGCCCGAAGCGATCGGGATAGAACGGTGCGGGCGGGATCGACAGATCCGTGATGCCGTGGTTGGTCGACCACCGGATGCTGACCGCTCCAAAGGGCGGCTGCACGAAGCGGAAGGTGTAAGCGTTGGCCCCGGCGCTGGCCAGCGAGGTCGCGGGCGTGCCCGACACCAGCAGATCCGAGGCATCGAGCCCAGCCACCGGCTTGTCGAAGCTGATGGTCAGCGACGTCAGCCCGGTCAGGATCGAGTTGGGCGCCGGCTGCTTGGTCACGATGCGCGGCGTGTTCGGGTTGAGGATCACGTAATCGACAATCGACGACGGGTCATTGCCATCGAAAGGCCGGCCGACGACGGTTTCATTGGTCACGGCGTCGAAGTCCACGATGCCGTGGTTGGTGGCCCAGCGGACGGCGACCGCGCCGTAGGCCGGCTGGGCGAAGTGGAACGTGTAAACCGAGTTGGTCGTGCTCGTGACCGAGGCGGCCGGCGTGCCGTTGATGAACAGATCCGCCGCCTGCACGTTGGTCACCCCTTCGCTGAAGTTGAACGTCACGTGGTCGAGGGCAAAGACGTCGCCGCCGGTTGGTTCGATCGAGACGACGCGCGGAGGCACGGTGCCGGGGTCGATCGGGAAGTAATAAAGGTGGGCGTTGAACCCGAAGTCCGAGCTGTTGGTCAGGTTTTGGTTGAACACCTGGACGGCCAGCACGTTGGTGCCGTTGCGCAGGCGCGACACGGCCGAGTTGCCGAGCGTGGCCACGATGTAGCCGGCGCCGTTATTGCCGGGCTCATTGGCCGCTGCCGTGGCGTTGGTGTTGTAGGGCAAATCGGAGCCGCTGGCGCCGGGCATGTTGTAGCGCAGCACTTCCACGCCATTGAGCCACGCAATCAGGCCGTCGTCGGTCTGGTGGTTGAAGACCAGCGCGCCAATCTCGCCGCGCTTTTCCACATGAAACTCCTGGCGCAGGAAGATCGACGTGTAATTGCTCGCCATGTCGCTGAGCAACGTGCCCTGGACCGTCGCGTTGGTGTAGGGATCGCCAAAGAAGAACGGCGCCGGCGCGTTGGACCACGACGAATCGTCGAAGGCAAATTGCCGCCAGGCGTTAATCGGCTCGGACGCTTCAGCCAGGCCTTTGACAAAACGCCAGACCGAGTTGGAGGCGATGAGCGTCACGCGCGGGTCGTAGACAAAGCGCCACGTGTTGGAGGCCGACGTGCCGACAAAGGCGTTGGGCTGAGTGGCCACGTCGAAGATCCCGGTGTTGGTCGACCAGGTCACGTTGACCACGCTCGTCGCGCTGGACCCCGGCGTGGGCACGGTAAACGTGTAGTGCGTGCCGCTCCCGGTCATCGACAGAGCCGGCACGTCGTTGACCAACAGATCCGTCGCATCCACGCCGGTCACCGTCTCGCTGAAATTCACCTCGATCTGCGTCAGGTTCGTCACGATGGCCCCGGCCGCCGGCACCCGCGTCGTCACCACCGGCACATCCTTGTCGATGAGCGTGTAGCTCCACGTGGCCCCAGGTCCCGTCCGGTCAAACGGCAGCTCCGCCGGCCACCCGTAGTCGAGGATGCCGTGGTTGACCGCCCAGCTCACCGTCACCGGGCCATACGGCGGCTGCGGGAAGGTGAACGTGTAGTTGGAACGGCTGTGCTGAAAGTTCACGCCCGTGGCCGGCACGCCGTTGATCAGGAGGTCGGAGGCGTCGATCTCATGCACGTTCTCCGAGAACGTGACCGAGATGCTGGTCAGGTTCGTCACGGTCTCACCCGCCAACGGCGCCTGCGTCGCCACCGTCGGCGCCACCGTGTTGGTCGGCGGAATGGTCACCACCACCCGGATGGCCGGAGAGGTGCCCACGTTGCCCTGCAGATCGGTGACCACTGCCGTCAGCAGGTTCGTGCCAAATGGAGCCGTCCACACGGCTGAGTAGGGCGCGCTCGTGTCCGTGCCGAAGGCCACGCCGTTATTGCGAAACTCCACCCGCGCCACGCCCCCCGTCCCGTTGGCCGTGGCCGTCACCAGCCAGTTGGTCGGGCCCGGGGTGACGAAGTTATCCACCGGGCTTGTGATGGCCGCCACCGGCGTGCCGGCCGCGTCGTGCGTCACCACCAGCACTTCCGCCGAGGTCGTGGTCGCCCCCTGATCGTCGGTCGCCACCGCCGTCAGGATGTGCGCCGCCACCGACGGGCTGTTCCACACCACGCTGTAGGGCGCCGTGGCGTCTTCGCCAATCTTCACGCCGTCGGCGAAAAACTCGACCTTCGCGACCGACCCGTCGGCGTCTGACGCCGTGGCGGTCAGGGTCACGCTCGAAGCCGCCAGGAAATACTGGGTGTTGGTCGGGCTCGTCAGCGCCACCTCCGGCGAGAGGTTGTGGATGATGGTCGGGATGGCCTGCAGGCCGAAGTTAAAGCTGATGTCCGACGAGTTGGCCGCCTGCTGGTGAACCTCCACCGCGAATACATTCAGGCCCGCCACAAAGTTCGTCGGGTCGATCTGGAACGTGTCGATCGTGTCTTCCACCGCCTGGCCCGTGGCTACCAAGTCGAACGTGATCGGCGCGGGCGCCGCCGGCAGGTTCGAAGACCGGAACACTTCCCGGCCGTTGAGATACAGCACCGCCGCGTCGTCCCGCTCCAGCGACGCCGTGATGGACGCCGCGCCAGCCAGCGCCGCCGGGGAAATTTCGAAGCTCTGGCGGAAATAGGTGGTGATGAAGAAGGCATTGGCCGGCCCGCTGTTCACGACCGTGGCCTCATCCCCATCGCCGTAGCCGAGTTCCGCGGGACCGCTGGCCCAGGCGCTGTCGTCGAAATTTGATGCCTGCCAGGCCGTGCCTTGATCGGAACCGTTGTCCAGATACTTCCAGACCGCGCCCGTCGCCACGAGCGTCGTGGCCACGCCGATGTTGACCGGCTGCGACGTGAACTTCGCGCCCGTGTCCGAGGTGCCGATGGCGGTGATGCGATGCGACCCGCCGGTCGGCGTCGCCCAGATGCCGCTAAATGGCGCGGCGGTCGACTCGGCCACCTTCACACCGTCCACGAGGAAGTCGACCGACGAAATACTGCCCGACGGTAAATAGCCCCAGGCCGTAATGGTAACGGGGTTGGCGGAGGAGAGAAACATCGTGTCTTCGAAAGGCGTGAGCACCGTGACGCCGATGCGTTGCACGAAGACTTTGACTTCGGGCGATTTGATGGGCGCGCCGGTGCTGTCATTGACGACGACGTAAAGCGTATTGGTTCCGGCCGGCAGATTGGTGGCGACGGCCGTGTAGGGCGGCGCCGCCAGCGTGGCGAACAGGTTGCCGTTGGCGTAAAAGCCCGCGCTGCCCGCCGGCGGGTTTGGGAAATCCGAGTTGATGGTCACCGTCAGCGGAATTGGATCGCCGACCGTGTAAACCACGCCGGGCAACGGGGCGGCGATGTCCACGCCGCCGATGCCGGCAATGTTCAGTTTGATGTTGCCCGTGGCGGCCCGGCCGTTGCGTCCGCCGCCGGTTCGGAAACCATCGACCATGACACGATACGTGGTTCCACCAACCGCCTCAAAGGTGACGCGACTCCACGAGTGGCCTTGAAAGTCATCGTTCCCCGCGACGAACGTCAGTTGGTTTTGGGCGGAGCCAGTCCAGACGCCCAGGAGCGTGTTAAAATCGCTGCCCTCGGTGTCGATGGTTGTCGGGCCGCTGGCGATCGCGGTCCATTTCCACCAGACGGAGGCGCCGCCATTGGCGCCGCCGCCCCCGGGGATGGACGGCTCTCCATTGAATCCCCCTTGTTTGGTCGCTCCCACGTTGCTGCCGGTGGTGGAAATGATGGGCCCGCTCAGGGTGATGGCATTGTCAAACAGGTCATTGACGGGAGCCTGCGCCCGAGCAACGAAGGGAACGAATGCCATCCAGGTGGCAAAGACTGCCGCGCGCAACGAGCGGTGGGTGACGAAGTCATTCATAAGACGACAAGCAAAATTACGGGTGGAGACTTGGATTGGAGATGGTCGACGGCGGCCCTGGGTCCGTGCGCGAAAGACACTCAGCGGACGCAAAGCGAAGGACCATTGCGGCATACGCAGGCCGAAAGATGGGCGCGTCATTCATCACGTCGAGGTGACCGCATTCTCACCACCGCCCCACGGCACGTCATGTTAAGGAGTGTTAAGAGATGCGAGGCTGCCTTGACCAAAGCCAATTGGTTTCCGAGGCTGGTGCCGTGAACCCAAATCGGATCGCTCAGCCGCAAGAATCTCTGCACTTCGATTCGCGGGCCAGCCGGTGCCCAGGCTTCAAGGCGTCGGTCAGGCTGGATCAGATTCTATGAGGGACCGTCGCCGTGCGCATATCCGCTGGGATCGGTATCTCCTGCCGGCGATATCGGCGCTATGTCTTGCCTTGGGCGCATTGCAATACCGGTGGCTGGGCGAACTCAGCCGCGCCGAGAGCCTGCGGTTAAAATCCAGCTTGCACGAGCAGGTGCAAACCATCGGCCGGGCATTCGATTTGGAACTGAACCAGATTTGTCGCGACCTGATGCCCACTTCCGCGATTATCGACGAGCTCGGTTCAGTCGCAGCGCACGCGCGGTTGGCGGAGCAATGGATGGCAGGAGAGAAGGCGAAGCATGTCTTCTCCCGGATTGCGATTGTGAAGCCGCAGAACCCCGGCCTGTATTTAGCCGAGCTTGATCGTGCCACGGGAACATTGCGGCCCCAGGAATGGCCGGCGGCCTGGAACGGCCTGCGTGATTTCCTGCTCAGCCGCCTGTCTGGTGGCCGCCCCCCCTTGGGCACCAACCTCGCCTCTCCCCTGATCAACCTTCCCGTGTTCGCTCCGTCCGGTGGGCGATCGCCGGAACGTGAGTGGGTGGTGTTCGAACTCAATCTTGCCTACGTCCGCGACGTATGGTTGCCATCGTTGGTGGAGACCCACCTCAATCCCGGCCCCTCCGTTGACTATCAGGTCGAGGTCGCAACCGTCACCTCCCCGCAGTCCATCATCTACACTACGCTCCGTTCCCATAAGGCGCCCAGCGATCGCTTTGACGCCAGCACGCGATTTTTTCCGGCCGAACGCCATCGCCTCGGACGATCGATTGACACCTACCGCTCGTCCGCAGATCAGGGTCGCTGGATTCTCTCGGCCCGCCACCAGGCCGGCTCGCTCGACATTGCCGTCGCCGCGGCGCACCGGCGTAATCTGGTCATCTCCGGCCTGCTCCTGGGCTTGATCGCAGCCGCCGGCATTGCTCTCGTTCGCGTCACCGGCCAGGCCCGCCAGCTCGCCGATATCCACATCCGCTTTGTCGCCAACGTTTCCCATGAGCTGCGCACGCCATTGACCGTCATTCGCGGTGCGGCTCACAATTTAAAACGGGGCGTGGTGCGTGAGCCTGGCCAGATCGACCAGTACGCCGGCCTCATCCTCCAACACACGGAACAGCTCACGGAAATGGTCGAGCATTTGCTTGAGTTGGCCGGCGTCCGCAGCAACCAGGACTCGACCACGGTGAAGAAAGTGGTCTCGCTGAAGGATATCCTCCGGGAGGCGGTAGCCGCGGCCGAGCCGGAGTTGCGGGCGGCGGGGTGCGAGATCGAATGCGAAATCCCGCCGGACTTGCCCGCTGTCCACGGCCAGGCCCCGGCGCTCAGCCGCGTTTTTCAGAACCTGCTCGGCAACGCGGCCAAACACGCCGCCGAAGGGCGATGGGTCGGCATCACCGCTCGTGCCGAACGCTCGGGCTCGATCCCCTGCGTTGAAGTTCGCATCGCCGATCGAGGGCCCGGCATTGTCCAGGCCGAGCAGGCCGAAATTTTCAAACCGTTCGTCCGGGGCTCCCGGGCCGAGGCGAATCAGATCCGCGGCAGCGGTCTCGGACTCAGCCTGGTGCGGGAGATTGTGGAGTGGCACCACGGCAAGGTCTTCGTTCGGAGCGAACCCGGAGCTGGCGCCACCTTTGTCGTCCAGCTGCCTGCGGCCGACGATCGCTCTTCCGCGTGAGCTCGCGCGTCCAAATTCTCCTGGTGGAAGACGAGTCCGGCGTCGCCCTCGTTCTTTCGGATCTGTTGCGCGCGGCGGGCTACGACGTGACCGTCGCCAGCGACGGCCCGAGCGGACTGGCCGAGGCCGACAGGGGCGGCTTCGATTTGCTTGTGCTCGACCTGCTGCTGCCCGGGTTGAATGGCTTGGAGGTGTGCCGGTCCGTCCGGCAGCGTGGATTTGGCGGAGCCATCTTAATGCTCACCGCCAAAGGTCAGATCCCCGATCGGGTGAGCGGGCTGCAGGCTGGAGCCGACGATTACGTGGTCAAGCCGTTCGATCCTGACGAACTCCTGGCGCGGGTGGCGGCTCTTCTGCGACGTGTAAATCGGCAGCCGTTGACCACGACGACGCGGTTTGAGTTTGGAGACGTGATGGTCGATTTCTCCCAGCAGCATTTCACCAAAGGAGGCCGCACGGTCAGTCTGGCAGGCAAGGAAGCTGAATTGCTTCGCTTGCTGATCAGTCATCGAGGACGGGTGCTGACGCGCGAACACATTCTCAGCCAGGTCTGGAAAGAGCAGCCGTTCATCACCGAACGCACCGTCGACGTCCACATCTCGTGGTTGCGCCAAAAGCTCGAAAGCAATCCGCAATCACCCGAGTTGATTCTCACCGTCCGCGGCGAAGGATATCGCTTCAATCGGTGAACGGCCGGCGGACGATCGCGACCGGTGGATTCGTCGATTGGCCAGAGACGGGATTGCCTCAGACCACGTCGTTCCAGGCTCAAACTTTCGGCAGCTGCCAGGGATCGCGCCGCGGCCGATCCAGCATCGCGTTAGCCGCGTCATTCCCGACAAATTTTTCCGCGGCCGGATCCCACTTCAGCGGCCGCGCTTGTTTGATCGCGATGTTGGCCAGATGGCAAACCGTTGAGACACGGTGGCCAATCTCCACTGGAAAATAGGG
Organism: Limisphaerales bacterium; assembly: GCA_044229355.1. Lineage (GTDB taxonomy): Bacteria > Verrucomicrobiota > Verrucomicrobiia > Limisphaerales > JADJPG01 > JBGARF01. Next base: position 131,302 of record JBGATF010000023.1, on the reverse strand, counting down.
GTCTTTCCGGCTGCGCACGCACTTGAGGAAATCGTCGTGCTCGCCGTTGGGGTTGGTGTAGAGGTGAATTTCGCCGGGCCCGATTTTGGATTCCAGGATCGCTTTTGAACTGGCCTGGACCGGAGCGCGCCATCCGGTATTGCCCACCCAGCCTTCGGTCCCGATGAACTTGAGGCTCGGCTCGCCGGGTTTGCACGTCATGACCACACCGTTGGCATAACGGTAGGTGACGTCATAATCCTTCACTGTGTTGTAGAGTCCGCCTTCCCAATGCGTGCCCTTGCCCTCGACCTCCACCGGCCCGCTGTGTTCCGTGTTATTGGCCCACTGAGCCGTGTCGAACAGGTGCGCGCCCCAATCGCAGATGATCCCGCCGGAATAATCCCAGATCCAGCGGAAGTTGAAGTGGACCCGGTCCGGCGTGTAGGGCGCGAATGGCGCCGGGCCCAACCACATTTCATAATCCAGCCGCGGCGGCACCGGCCGGGGCGTAGCGTCCCCCGCGACCGTAGGCTGTTTCGGCAGGATCACTTCGATGCGTTTGAGTTCGCCGATCCGCCCGTTCCGCACCAGCTCGGCCATGCGGTGATACTCGGGCACCGCGCGATCCTCCGTGCTCGTTTGAAACACTTTGCGATGCTTGCGCACGGCGGCGGCCAGCACTTGCCCCTCGTGGATGGTCAGCGTCGGCTTCTCGCATTGCACATCCTTCCCCGCCTGGATGGCGTACAGACTGATTAAAGTGTGCCAGTGGTCCGGAGTGGAGATCATCACCGTGTCGATATCCTTTCGCGCCAGCACCTCGCGAAAATCCTTTGTCGCGAAACAATCCTCGCTGCCGTAACGCTCGTTGACCGTTTCCTTGGCCCGCATCAGGTGCGCCTCGTCCACGTCGCACACCGCGATCACCCGCGCGTCCGTGTGCTTGAGGTAAGGCGGCAGGTTCCAGCCAACGCCGTGGCTGCCCGTGCCGATGAACCCGACTTGGATCCGGCTGTTGGGCGGCGTCGCACCGCCGGCGCCCAGGACGGCGGACGGCACCCACTGGGGCGCCAGTCCCGCCGCCAGCACGCCTTGCACTCCGCGGTGGACAAATGTCCTTCGGGAAATGCGTGCATCGCGGGCCGGCGGGATCCGTTGCGCTCGAGGGAAGCGGGTTTTCATGGCGAAACCATCCCAGCCTTCTGCTGTGGATTCACGCACATTCTTTGCCGCCGATCGGGCGGCCGCCGGCGGCTCCGACAAACCTGGCCGACCATCGTGCACCGTCGTCCACGCGTGGCGCAAGAGGCCTAAATGCAAGGGCGCGAACTACCAAGCCGGCCCGCCGCACCCGCCCGGACCTCCCCAAGGAAGACCCGTCTCGCCATCGCGAATGGCCAACCCTATTTTGATTTTGCGTTCGTAGTCAGCGTTGACGAGAAGCCCCCTTCATGGGCAGGTTGAGCTCGCGTCTGTTACGCCGATACCAAGGCAGGATCAGACAAATCACACTCGATCCCTTGTGGGCAATGACCACGACGAATCATCGCAATTCAGAACTGACCGGCCCCCAGCCACGGGGCACGGGCGCCATCTTTTCCCCCCGCTCCATCGCCGTCGTCGGCGCCACCGAAGCCGAAGGCTCCGTGGGCCGAGCGGTCATGGAAAATCTGTCGGCGTTCCCCGGACCGGTCTACCCCATCAACCCGAAACGCCCCACCGTGCTCGGCCTCCCGGCCTGCAAATCGCTCAGCGCCGTCCCCGGGCCGATTGACCTCGCCGTCATCGTCACGCCCGCTGTTTCCGTGCCCGGCATCGTCCGCGAATGCGCCGACCTGAACGTGCCCGGCGCCGTCATCATCTCGGCCGGCTTCAAGGAATGCGGCGCCGCCGGCGCCGACCTCGAACGCCGCGTGCTCGAGGAAGCCCGCCGGACCCACATGCGCATCATCGGCCCGAACTGCCTCGGCGTCATGATGCCCCACGCCCGCCTCAACGCCACGTTCGCCGCCGCCACCGCCCGACCCGGCAACGTCGCGTTCATCAGCCAGAGCGGCGCCCTTTGCACCGCCATTCTCGATTGGAGCTTCCGCGAAAACGTCGGCTTCAGCGCCTTCGTCTCGATCGGGTCAATGCTGGACGTCGGCTGGGGCGACTTGATTTACCACTTCGGCGACGACCCGAACACGAAAAGCATCGTCTGCTACATGGAATCGGTGGGCGACGCCCGCCGCTTTCTCTCCGCCGCCCGCGAAGTCGCCCTGAACAAACCCATCATCGTGATCAAGGTCGGGCGCAGCGAGGCCGCCGCCAAGGCCGCCGCCTCCCACACCGGCTCGCTCACCGGCAGCGACGAAGTGCTCGACGCCGCGTTCCGACGCGTCGGCGTGCTCCGCGTCGATACCATCAGCCAGCTGTTCAACATGGCTGAGGTTCTCGCCAAACAGCCCCGGCCCCGCGGCCCGCGCCTCGCCATTATCACCAACGCCGGCGGCCCCGGCGCCCTCAGCACCGACATGCTCGTGGCCGGCGGCGGCCAGCTGGCCGAGATTTCCGAAGCCACCAAAAACGAGCTCAATGCCCTCCTCCCCGGCCCCTGGAGCCACGGCAACCCCGTCGACATCCTCGGCGACGCCGACGCGGATCGCTACGCGCGCACCGTCGAGATCGTCAGCCGCGACCCCGGCAATGATGGCCTGCTCGTCATCCTGACTCCGCAAAAGATGACCGAGAGTACGGCCACCGCCGACCGCCTGCAGAAGCATGCGCAGGTCGACGGCAAGCCGCTCCTCGCAAGCTGGATGGGCGGGCCCGAGGTCGCCGTCGGCGAGGAGCTGCTCAACCACGCCCACATTCCCACCTTCCCCTACCCCGACAGCGCCGCCCGCGCCTTCACGCTCATGTGGGGCTACAGCGAGAATCTGCGCGCCATCTACGAGACCAGCGACCCGGCCCGCGACGACACCAGCCCGGCCGACACCGCCGCCGGACGCGCCGCCGCCACCGCCCTGCTCACCACCGTCCGTCAATCCGGACGCACCATCCTGACCGAGTTCGAGTCGAAACAGCTGCTCGTGGCCCACGGCATCCCGACCGTCGAAACCCGCATCGCGCGGACCGAAGACGAAGCGGTTCGGCACGCCGAGGAATTGGGGCTGCCGGTGGTGCTGAAGCTCTACTCGGAGACAATCACCCACAAGACTGACGTGGGCGGCGTGCAGCTCAACATCCGCACGGTCGGCGGAGTGCGCCATTCCTGGCAGTCGATCGAGAAAGCCGTCACGGAGAAGGTCGGCCACGAACATTTCCTCGGCTGCACGGTCCAGCGCATGATCCCGCTCGACGGCTACGAATTGATCCTCGGCAGCAGCGTCGATCCCCAATTCGGGCCCGTCCTGCTCTTCGGCACGGGCGGCCAGCTCGTCGAAGTGTTCAAAGACCGCGCCCTTGGCCTCCCGCCGCTCACCGCCACGCTCGCCCGGCGCATGATGGAGCAAACCAAGATCTACACCGCCCTCAAAGGAGTGCGCGGCCGCGCCTCCGTCGACCTCGGCGCCCTCGAACGGCTCCTCGTCCGGTTCAGCCAGCTCGTCGTCGAACACCCCGAGATCGCCGAGATCGACATCAACCCGCTGCTCGCCTCGCCCGAACGATTGATCGCCCTCGACGCCCGGGTCGTTCTTCAACCTCTCTCCGTGCCGGACGCGCAATTGCCCCGGCCCGCCATCCGCCCCTACCCCAGCCAATACATCTCCCGCTGGAAATCCCACGCGGGCGACAGCATCATCGTCCGTCCCATCCGTCCCGAGGACGAACCGCTGCTCGTGCAGTTCCACTCCACGGTCAGCGAACGCAGCGTCTACTACCGTTACTTCACCCCCCTGCGCCTCGAACAGCGCATCGCCCACGAGCGCCTCAGCCGCCTCTGCTTCATCGATTACGACCGCGAGATCGCCCTCGTCGCCGAACAGGCCGATGCCACCAACGGCGACCGCCGGATCCTCGGCGTCGCGCGCCTCGAAAAATTGCACGAGAGCACCGACGCCGAGTTCGGCATCATCATCAGCGATGCCTGGCAACGCCGCGGCCTCGGCACCCACCTGCTCCAATCCCTCGTGCAGGTCGCCCGCGACGAAGGCATCGGCCGCATCCTCGCCACCATCCTTCCGGACAACCACGAAATGCAGAAGCTCGCCCACAAGTGCGGCTTCACGCTGCGCCACGAACCCGGCGCCAGCGAGTGGACCGCTGAGCTGAAAATTTGAAGCGAGTGCGGTCCGCGATGCTGACCTCCGGCTGGCGGCGGAGCGCCAGCCCTACCAGCTGTGATCGCGTTCATAAGCTCATCACCGCCCGGCGTGCGCCCGTCCTCGGGCGCAGATAGCCCGGAAATTTCCAGCGGTTGGGACTAGTCCCACCCCAAAGGCACCCGAGAGTTTCTGCGTGTCCCCCAGCGCGCGGACCCACACTCCGGCCTTTGGAGTACGCCGACTTGTCGGCGCTTTCCCTCGGGGGACTTGTCCCCCCGGGATGCAAGCGAGGGCGAATAGGTCCAGGCCCCGGACGGGCGACGAGTCGCCCGCAGAAAAAGCGGTGACAAGTCACCGCACTCCAGAGACCCGCCACACGCAGCGCTTGACATTGTCCGCCTACTGTCATAGTGTCCTATGACAGTAGACGACGATGAACTTTCAGGTCGATTTTAAGTCAGGCCTTCCGGTTTACCTCCAGCTGGTGGAACAGGTCCGTTACGCGGTGGCGTCCGGCGCCCTGCGGGCGGGCGATGCCCTGCCCTCGATCCGGCCGCTGGCCGAAGAGCTGCGGGTCAACCGCAACACCATCGCCAAGGCCTACACGGAACTCGAAAGCCTTGGGGTCATCGAGTCCCAGCCCGGCAAAGGCTCCTTTATCAAGGCCGCGAGCCCCGTGTTCACCAAGCCCGCGCGGGAAAAACTCCTGGTCAAGGACGTCGACCAGGCCATCGTCGCCGCCCACCACCTCCGGGTGGATCGCAAGGCCTTTCTCGACCTGGTCGAGGAACGGCTCGACCTGTTCGAACGCAAATCCAACGACCCCCGCGCTGCCGGTTGAGAAAAAAGTGACGAGTGACGAGTGACGAGTGACGAGTGATGACTGCGAATGCCGAATTACAAACGTCGAATCTCCAAGGTTATGAACGAATCGCCCATGCCTGTTCTGCGCATTGAAAACCTCCATCGTCGATACGGCCGTCTGGACGCCGTCAACGGGCTCAACCTGACGGTCGCGCCCGGGCGTTGTTACGGATTCTTCGGCCGCAATGGAGCCGGCAAGACCACGACAATCAAGTGTCTGCTCAATTTGCTCCGCCCCACCTCCGGCGAGCTGGAAGTGTTCGGTCTGTCGCCCCAACGCGACGAGGTCGCCATCAAGTCCCGCCTCGCCTACGTCCCCGACGCCGTCGCGTTTTATCCATGGATGACGGTCTCCGGGGTGCTGGAGTATCTGGCTTCGTTCCGGTCGCGGTGGAACCGGGACATCGAGAAGGATCTGCTGCGTCGGTTCGAACTCGATCCAAGGCAAAAGGCCGCCCAGCTGTCCAAAGGCCAAAAGACGCAGGTGGCGCTCATCGGCGCCATTTGCCCTGAGCCGGAGCTGCTCGTGCTCGACGAGCCCACGTCCGGCCTCGATCCCATCGTCCGGCGCGAGTTCATCGAAACGGTCATCGGCGCCTATCAATCCGGCGATCCGGGCCGGCGCACGGTGTTCGTCTCCACCCATCTCATTTCAGAGTTCGAAGGGCTGATCGACGAGTTCACCATCATCGACCAGGGCCGGGAAGTCATGACGATGGACGCGGACAGCGCCCGCTCGCGTTTCTCGCGGATTCGCGCCCGTTTCCGGGACACGCCGCCGGCGCTCGATCTGGCAGGAGCACTGACCGTTCGAACGATCGGCCGGGAAGTGGAGATTCTAGCCAACGGCGCGACCGATCGAATCACGGCCGCCCTGCACGCGGCCGGACCCGAATGGCTCAACCGCGAGGCGTTGTCGCTCGAGGAGATTTTCGTCGCATCCCGAACCCTGGCCAAGGCATGAACGCGCTTGTTCGCAAGGAAGTCCGGCTGCTCGGTCCCATCTGGTGGATCGGCGCGGCCTCGATGCTGGCCCCAGGCCTCGCGGGTTTCGCCCTGCCCTACCCGAGCCTGTCGCTTCTCCTGGCAGGTGGAGCGGCGGCCGCCCTGGTTGCAGCGCTCAGTTCCTTCGGGCGCGAGTTCGCCAATCATTGCTTCTCCAACCTCCTGGCGCTGCCGGCCTCGCGCGCGCGGCTGTGGTGGACCAAAGTTGGCACGCTGGCCGCCGCGCTCATCTCTCTCTACGCGGTCTGGTGGGCCTCGTTCAATCTCTGCGCGATTCATTGGCCGGCTCTTTGGGACGGCTCACGCGATGCCGGGATCACGCCCGTCTCGACCGCTCTATTCGTCCTCGTGATCTTCTCCGGAGGACTCTGGACCAGCCTCCTTTTCCGACAAACCGCCGCCGCCCTTTGGATTGCCCTGCTGTTGCCGCTGGCGCTCGCCATTTCCGCTGACGCAGTGGTCAGCCACCTCACCGGGGAAACCGCCGTTTACAACGGGGCGCTCGCCGCCCTGACCATCGCCTACAGCGTCGGAGGCTTTTTGTTCGCCTGGTGGTTGTTCCTGCGGGCCGAAGACGCTCAATGGACCGGCGGGACCGTGGCTCTGCCATCCGTACCGTGGAGCGGACGACTTGCCCAAGTCTCCGAGATCCGTCAGCACCAACCCTGGAGCGCCTTGGTCAGAAAAGAGTTTCAGTTGCATCAGCCGATGTTACTCGTGGCCGCCTTGCTCCTTGTCATCCATCTCGGAGCCCTTTTCCTCCGTCACGTCGCGCCAGGCGTCGCCCGCCTGCCGCTGATGGACACGGTGCTCGGAGTGGGCTGGGGCTTGTGGCTGCTGATGCCGGCGATCATCTCCAGCGGAGCGATCGCCGAGGAACGCAAGCTGGGGCTGATGGAATCGCAACTCTGCCTGCCCGCCAGCCGACAACGGCAGTGGCTGGTGAAATTTGCAGTCGCGGCCGCGCTCGGAGTCACGCTGGGAACGCTCGCGCCCATCCTGCTTGAGCCGCGTGAACATTTGCCCCGACTCTACACCGACTACAACTCGGCCGGTCCGTGGCATCGCTGCGATCCTTTTCTGTCGCTGGTCAGCATCACGTTCGGGATTAGCCTGACGGCCTTCTACGCCTCGAGCCTTGCGCGAAACACTCTCCAGGCCCTTGGTTTTGCCGCACTGGTCGCGATGGTCGGCTCGTTCTTCTTCAACGTCTTTGAACACCCCGCCTTTTTCTTCGGCACCGATCTTTGGCTCGGCAATCTTGGGCTGGTCCTGGGTTACCCCGCCTCCGCCATCGCCCTGGTCGCGCTGTCGCGGACAAATTTTCAGGGGGCGACCATCACCAGCCGGCAGGGCGTGCGCAACGTCCTCGTTCTGGCCGCCGTTTTCCTCGGCACGACGATCACGGCCACCGCGGTCTACCATCGGGCCTGGGAATCTCTATCGAACCTTGAGCCGACGATCGGCGCAACCCGGCTCACCGCGGCCGACGCCCCAGTCCTACAGCACGACGGACAACTGTCCGCCCAGACCGCGTCCGGAGAGGTCCTGCTGTTTCCTCAAATCTGGCGGGCCCGCAAGGCGTCATTTTGGAACACCGCGGTGTTTTCCGAACAATGGTCGCGCGCCTCGCTGGGCTCGAACTGGGTCGAGCATGTCAGCACCTACTTCGAGACCGTGGGCATTCGCGACGACGGAACCCTGTGGGCTTCGGAACACGCGCTGCCGGGAACCATCCGCTCAACGGAGGCGCCCGAACCGCCAGCTCCGCTCGGGCAATTCGGAAAGGAGACCACCTGGAAATCCGTGGTCCGCGATCCGACTCATGGCCGCTCGGTCCTGCTTCTGAAAACGGATGGGACCCTTTGGCGCTGGCAGACAACGAATCACGCCAATCGTGTTCCGCTGCTCACGTCCGCGGTTCCCACGCGGCTGGGGCACGACACCGACTGGGTGGGTCTGACGTCGGCCGGGCCGCGAGTTTACCTCACCACAACCAGCGGCGAAGTTTGGGGTCTAAATCTTCCGAGCCGTCAATTCACACGCACCACCGCCTCCCGGGCGAACGGGCAGGTGCGCGAGCCGGAGCCCGGCTGGCACCTCGAGCTTGTGGATGCGCCGGTCCGGACCCAACCTGGAGGCCATCCCATCGCGGCAGCGGGGACCTACGACATCTTCGTCCGGGACGACGGATCCCTCTGGGCTTCCGGCGTTCTCCTCTGGACCTGGCACCGTAGTGGCGGAGGACAAACCCTCATGCCTTTGGATTTGGGCACCAACTGGCGCGCGGTGACCGCCAATTTCAGCGCCGGCCTGGCAATGCAACGAGACGGCTCCCTTTGGCAAATCGACCTGGGCGATCGCGATAACGGCCCCACCGTTCGCCGGCTCAGCCGGCAAACCCACTGGCTCGCCATCGCGAGCTCCTCGGACGCCCTCTTTGCACTCGCAACCGACGGCAGTGTTTGGTCCTGGAGCACCTATGCCTACCGGCAAGGCCCAATTGAGATCGGCCCGTCGCGCATTCCGGTGCGCGTCGCCTCCCTGTTTGAGCCCAACAAATGACCCCCGATCGCACTTTGCACTTCGAAGTTTGAACTTCGCACCTCGGCCCTCGGATTTCGGATTTCGGATTTCGGACTTGAGCAAGGCGATGGCTTTATCACCACCCAATCGTGAGGCCTCCTCAATCGAGCTTCTTCACGCGGATGTTCCGATACCACACCGGGCGGCCGTGATTCTGGAAGCCGAACGAGCCCCTGCGAGCAAAGTCTTTCATCGCGGTGCCGAACTTGTTGGGTGTCCCATCCGGATTCTTCTTCGGCCCGGTCCAGCGATCGAGGTCCATCTCGATGATCTGCTCGCCGTTCAGCACCACCTGCAGGTGGCTCTTGTGACAAGTAATGCGGTAGCGGTTCCATTCACCCGGCGCTTTGATCGCGTTCTTCGTCGGCGCCAGACAATCGTAGATCGCGCCGGCCGTGCCGGTTTTTGACAGCGTCGTTTGGCCGTAGGAGTTGGCCACCTGCACCTCGATGCCGGTGTAGACCGGATCGCGGACGTCACCGGTGCGAAGATAAATGCCGCTGTTCGCCTTCTCGGGCACCTTGAACTCGAGCTCGACAATAAAATCGCCGTAGAGCTCCCGCGCCCAAAGGTAATCGCTGTTGTGTTCCTGCCCGTCGAACTCGCGCTTCAGGGTGATAACGCCATCCTCAACGACCCACGACTTGGCAGGGCTCTGCTCCCACCCATCGAGGTTCTTCCCGTTGAACAGCGGAACGAAGCCGGATTCGGAGTCCGCCGCGTGCAGCAACGAAGCGGCAGTCAGCAAGGCCACGCCCGTTCCGATCGATTGAAATAAAAGTCCTGTGCGAAAGGTTTTGGTCATGCTCCGATTGGGCGACAGGCCCCTTCCTCTGCCAAGGAAAACTTTCAGCGGTCTTGCGCCGGGACGCGCCCGCCGGGGCGTCGGTTCGGACCGCAGGCTTTCAAGCGGCAGCGGGCGAAGCCGGGCGAGCGGTCGGCAAGATCCAACGAGTGATCGCGGATTCGTGCCGCTGCGGGTTGAAAACCCGCGCTCCGCGAAAACGCCACACGCCACGACAACGCTTGGCCGTCGTGGCGCGTGCGAAAACTAAAACGGGGCGTTTGGATTTCGACCTTCGACCTTCGGATTTCCCGCCAGCCGGGCCGGCGGGTCACATATGCGCAATCATGTTGTCGCCGAACTCGGAGCACTTGATCTGCGTGGCGCCTTCCATCAGGCGGGCGAAGTCATAGGTCACCCGCTTGCTGCCGATGGCGCCATTCAGGCCCTTGAGGATCAGGTCTGCCACTTCGGTCCAGCCGAGGTGTCGGAACATCATCTCGCCGCTGAGGATGACGGAGCCCGGGTTGACCTGATCCTTGTTGGCATACTTCGGCGCGGTGCCGTGGGTCGCCTCGAAGATCGCGTGACCGGTGACGTAATTGATGTTGCCACCGGGAGCGATGCCGATGCCGCCGACCTGCGCGGCCAGCGCGTCGCTCAGATAATCGCCGTTCAGGTTGAGCGTGGCGATCACGTCGAAGTCATCCGGGCGCGTCAGCACCTGCTGCAGCGTGATGTCCGCGATGGCGTCTTTGACCAGCAGGCGTCCGGACTTGAGCGCGGCCTTTTGCTCGTCATTGGCGGCGTCCTCGCCCTTCTCCTTCTTGGTCCGCTCCCACTGGGCCCAGGTGTAAACCTTGTCGCCGAAGATGCGTTCCGCCGCGCCGTAGCCCCAGTCGCGGAAGGCGCCCTCGGTGAACTTCATGATGTTGCCCTTGTGCACGATCGTCACGTTGCGGCGCTTGTTGCGCAGCGCGTAGTCGATGGCGGCCTTGACCAGTCGGATCGTACCCATGTTCGACACGGGCTTGATGCCGATGCCGACCTGGATCGGGATGTGCGAGGCATCATGGTCCGGCGCGGCCAGCTTCATGTATTCGGCCATGGCTTCCTTCGTGCCGAAACGAATCTTCTTCGCGTCCTTGGGAAATTCCTTGTAGAGGAAGTCGAGGACCTTTTGAGCTTCGGGCGAGCCGCCGGCGTACTCGATGCCGGCATAGATGTCCTCGGTGTTTTCGCGAAAGATGACCATGTCGACCTTTTCCGGACGTTTAACCGGGGACGGCACGCCGGTGAACCACTGCACCGGGCGCAGGCAGACATACAAATCGAGCATCTGGCGCAAGGCCACGTTGAGGGAGCGAATGCCGCCGCCGACGGGAGTGGTCAGCGGCCCCTTGATGCCGACGAGATATTCCTTGAAGGCCTCGACCGTGTCATCGGGCAGCCAGTTATTGAACCGCTTGAAGGACTCCTCACCAGCGAACACTTCAAACCATGAAATCTTTCGCTGGCCACCATAGGCCTTTTGCACCGCCGCGTCGAAAACCCGGACGCTCGCCGCCCAGATGTCCGGCCCGGTGCCGTCGCCACGGATGAACGGGATGACCGGATTGTTTGGGACATTGAGTTTGCCGCCTTGGATGCTGATTTTGCCACCCGCGGGAGGCGTGACGTCTTTGTAGGCCATAAAGGTGCTCGGGAATTCGATGTCGGGTTTCACCAGCCCGCCGCGCCACCGAAACTGCGCGACGGGCCATTCAAGTGCATTTCACACCGCTGTTCTGAACCGGTTTTATCGAAGCACCCGAGCAAGCACAACCGGAAATCCAGCCCCGGAATTCCAGGATAAGAAACGATTAACCACCGCATGCGAAAACCAGGGCCGCTCGGCCCAGTCACGCGGCGGGCCGGCCGGGCACCAAGCCGCCTGGCACCAGTCGGAGCAGGCTCACCGCGCTTCAGAAAACGGCCGCCGCGGGAAGCGCTTCGCCTCGCCGGGACCACGAAGGCCTATCGACGCGGGTCCGCGGTCGTCGCCGCGACCAGGCGATCCAATTCCGCTGCATCCACCGTGGGACAATCGCCGGGCTCGGATAGCGCCAACGCGGCCATCAGGGTGCCGAATCGGAGCGCCCGTGGCAGATCGTCGCGCAACCAGCCATGCAGAAAACCCGCCGCCAGCGCGTCACCGGCGCCCAGCCGATCACGAATGCGCACCGGAACTGCCGGCTCCTGGCAAAAGCCGATCCCCTCCATCCACGCGCTCACGCCGGCCGCGCCTTCCGAGCTGATCACGTATCGCGCCGGCGTGAGCCGGCGCAAACCCTCCACCAACAACCGGCCTTCGCCCTGGATGGCCCACAGCGAGGCGGCGTCGCGCCTCGAACAAAAGACGACGTCCGCCTGCTCCAGAAAAAATTTCAGGGCGGACGCCGCCTCAGCCGCCGGCCAAAGCCGGGACCGATGGTTCACGTCAAAGCTGATCGCCGCGCCGGCCGCCCGGCCCAATTCAATGGCGCGGCGCGCCACCGCCATGCCGGATGGAGACAAGGCGGGAAGGATCCCGCTGAGATGCACGATGCGACATTGAGCGAAAGCATGCTCGTCGAGATCCTCCGGTGTCATCGCGGCGGCGCACGAACCCGCCCGATCGTAAACCACCTCCACCGGCCGCGGCGCTTCGGCCAGCTGCACAAAAAATGTTCCCAGCCGTCCCGTCGGCCGCCACCGGATCGAGCTCGTGTCGACACCGCAGCGGCGCAGCTCCTCCGCAATGCCCCGCGCGAGGGGCTGCTCCGGCAAGCAGGTCAGAAACGCGGTCGCGTGACCCAACCGGGCAAGATTGCAGGCCACGTTGGACTCCGCGCCAGCCGGTCGCGCGTCGAGCGGCGGCAGGTTACGCAGCACCTCGCCCGCCGGCACGCTGAGGCGCAGCAGCACTTCGCCCACGGTGACCACCTTGGCGGGCGAACCGTCCGGCGCCGTCCCAGTCGAGAGCCGTTCCGTCTTCATCCAGCCGAGGCCTTGCCTGCGGGCCGGGAACGTTCCAACGAACGGCGGGTTATCTCTGTGATGTCCGCCCAACGCCCGGCCGCGGCCAGCTTGCGATCTGTGAGCCACGAGCCGCCGACGGCGACCACGATGGGCAGGGCCAGGTAGTCCGCCATGTTCGCTTCACTGACGCCTCCCAGGGGAATAATCCGCAGCGGCGTGTGCGCATACGGCCCAGCCACCGCCTTGAGAAATTCAACCCCGCCTGCCGCCGCCGCCGGGAAAAACTTCACCCATGGGCAACCCGCCTCCAGCGCTTGTTCCATCTCGCCCGGCGTCACCACGCCCGGAACGAACGGAAACGTCCGCTCAACCGCCGCGCGCACCACCTGAGGGTTGAACCCCGGCGAAACGCCGAACTGCGCCCCCGCCGCGCGCGCCTCATCTACCTGGGCGGCCGAGAGCAGCGTGCCCGCCCCCACCGTCATCGTCGGAACTTCCGCACGAATGCGCCGCACGCACTCCGCCGCGTGCGCGTTGCGAAAGGTGACTTCCATCACGTCCAATCCCCCAGCCAACAGCGCGCGCGCCAAGGGCACGGCGTGCGCAACGTCGTCGATGATCGCGGCCGACAGCAGCCGCCGCGTGGCAATCCGATTTTGTAAATCCTGCAGGGTCATGTGTGCAAAGCCTTCTACGCTGGTTGTTGCGGCAAGACAAGGATGCGAAACTTTTCGTGTTCGCACTCGGTCCGCCGCCCGCCCTCATCCGTGAACATTCGAGTCATCCGCGGTTAAAGATCAGACCTCAGCCTTGGATGACCTGGCTTCGGTGGAAGGTGACCGGCTCTGGAGGACGCGTCCCGCGGTTACCGCACGACGAACCAGTTCATTCCTTGGGCGGGCACCGTCACGGGCAGTTCCACCGTGTAGTCGCGGGCCAGCGGCCGGTTCTGCTCCGGTCCATCGCGTTCGCGGATGCGGGCCGTTTCGGTCAGGCCCGTGTAATACAGGTTCACTCGCAACGTGCGGGTCACGGGCTCGTTCAGCGGGTTGAACACGACCAGCAGGCCCTTTTCCGGGAGTGCCGGATTCACGTGCAGCATCCAGTCGACATCGCGCGCGTCCGCCCTTCGGCCATGGATCAAATCGCTTTCGAGGATGTCCCGACGCGCTTTGAACCAATCCACCTTAGCCTTGACCATGGCCTTGGTCCGTTCGGTGTCGAAGAGGCGCGGGCCGCGGTAACAGGCCTGCACGCCGAGCGCGAGGTTGCTCTCCATCATCCGCTCGTAATGGTCCAGATGCTGGTCCAGCGGCTCAATCGTCGCCGCCGCGCCGCCGCCCTGATATTCGGTCAATGGCACGAACATCCAGCCCATCGAGGGCCGCTTTTGCCACGTGCCGTCGAAGATATTCTGGCGGGTGTGAATGACCTGCTGCGCGCGCGGCAGCGACCAGTTCACCTCGCGGTAGCCCATGCCAGTCTTCGATGAGCCGGCGAGGAAATAGTGGTCGGGCACGTTCAAGTAGAAGCCCTGCCCACGACACCAGCGGTAAAAATCCGAGATCTCCCGCCACTGACTCCACCGCGAGTCGGCCAGGCCATGGTGTCCAGGATGTTCCTCGCTCGCGCAGACATCGCCCGGGTAGGAGCCGTCGTGTTCGAGCAAGGTGAAACCGCTCTCACGATGAAACTCGTAGAGGCGCCGAAAGTAATTGGTTCCCCAACGGCTCTGCAGGCACGGGGAGTTGCCGAACGCCGGGGTCTGTCCGGACGGCATCACGACGTCGTTTCCGCCGCCGACGTGGCGGGAGGCCAGCAGGGAATAGCTGCCGATCTCGATCCCGCGGCTTCGCGCGTAGGCGGCCCAGGCGCGGGCCCGCTCGAGCGTCGCGGGCTTTTCGTTTTCGAGGTCGAAGCCGCTGCCGAAGCTGAGGATGAGCATCTCAAACCCGACCTCGGCGCACTGGTTGATCGCATTGGTCACCACGTCGCCGCGCGAGGACACCACGTGCATCATCAGAGGATTCTCCGTCACCCACGGCGCCATTGCCCGATACATCCGCCGGACGGCCAGGCCGCAGCGCTCCCGGTCCGTGCTGTCCTGGGGCAGAACCCACGCGCGGAACGACGCGAACGTGCCCCCGGGCGGAACATCCTGGGCCGGGCCAAGGTCCGGCCCGATGTCGAGCAGGCAGGGCGTTCTTTTCTCGTAGTTGACCTGCGTGTGAAACTCTGGATCTGCCAGCCAGCGGTAGGAACGGCGGTTGGCCCCCGCCGCCAGCATGCCGCCAAACGACATGTCCGTCTCGACGTGCAGATTGGGCGGGGTTCGACCCTCGGTGAGCTCGTCCACTTCCGAGGTCCGCTCGACCACGGCCAGGACCTCGCTCGAGAACCGATCGATCCGCACGGCCTTGTCCGTGCCGTTCGACACGACCAGCCACTTCGAGTAACAGGGCAGGCCGTCATAGAGTTCGTAAAAGACCGACACGCGAATGTCCTTCGCGCGCAGGCCGGACTCGGCCCGGGCCGCGACGGCATCGAAGGCCCCGAAGACCCGCAGCCGCGAAACCCGGCTGCGGACCCAGGTCTCGTCGGCCGTGCCGTCATCCGTGGAACCGCCGCGCCGATCCATCTTGCCCACCCGCAAGCCGACCGGGCTTGCGTCTCCGCGGGGCACGTCGAAGAGCCGATGGAAGCGGGGCCGGGCGGCCGCGGCCTCCGCCACGTCCCAAATCATCGACGCGCCTTCCAATCGCACGCGCAACCGGTAGGCACGGCTCACGTCGAGCCCGCCATCGCCCGACGTGAATTCCGCCACGCGCGCCAGACGTTCGCCCCCGTTGTCGCGCAGTTCAAACTGCCCGTGCACCCCGCGATCGCCCGGCCGCAGGTTCACTTTCACCACACGCCCCTGGAAGACCAACGCCAGCCCCGGCCCCCAGCTCGTGTCCCGATCCGTGCCGGGATCGATGACCGCCTCAACCAACGAAACCGGGCCGGGCAGCGCGCGCTCGGCAAAACAGTGAGTCCCCGGCAATGCGTAAACCTCGCCAGCCTTGCCTTCGTTTTGAAAACTGATTCGCCCGGCTCGACGGGAAGCACTCACCTGCCACAAGGGGTTGAGGCGGGCAAAATCCTCGTCCCACGCCAATGCCCTTCCGGCAGCGGACGGCAGATCCTCCAACCCAGCCGCCTCCGGCCAGGCAAAATCGAGACGCAACGTCGCGCCCGACGGCGGCCACGAAACACCTGGGGCGTGGTGGCGCGCCTGCTTCCACGACATCCTTGCCGCCGGCCGACCGATGTCGTAGCCGACGAAGCGAAACGCCGCCGGGTCCGCTCGAAGCTGATCGCACCATTCCGGCCGGAGGAAGGCGTAGTTCGGCTGGCCTTTCAGCCCGCCGACTTCGAAGCGCTGGCCGTCAATCTCCACCAGCGCCTCGGGCTTCACTCCACGCACCAGCGATTCGCCCGTGACCAGGTTGTCCAAAGCAACAGTCGCCGCGTTCGGCGCCAGGCGAATGACCCGTCGAAGCAGACCGTTGTTCAACTCGACCTCGCGCCCATCCGCCGACCGGGTGATGTGCGCCTGGAAGGACGCCGGATCGATCAGCCAATCCGGCGACGACTCCGCCCGCAGGTGAGTGGCCGCCAGAATAAGCCCGGCCCAGCCGATGGTTCGAAGGCAATGCATGAGATTGCAGAAATGGACCAGCCCCGGCGTGGCTTATTCACCCGTGAATCGCGGAACCCCATTCGAGGTCCAACCTCCGCGTGTGCCAATCATGCAGCCGCCCGCGGACTTCAGGCCTGCAAATCCGGGTGCGCGCATGAATGAACCTTTTACAAGTTTTTTACCGCTTCCTGACAACTGACTCGGTCTCCAGCCTGACAATGATCGACATGAGTTCAAGTCACCGGATCGGAACCATTGTTTGCACCGTTGCCCTATGCTTTTTCGGCGATGGCGAGGCCCCCGCCGCCGAAGCCGCAGGCGCCGCCACTCAAGGGCACGCCGCCGAACTGCAACTGCTCCAAGGCACCTGGGAGGGATTCCCCGTCGGGAATCCGCAAGAAAAGATCACCATCACGATCACTGGGAATTCGTTTCACTTTCACCGGGACACAAACTTTTGGTTTGAGACGAGCATTGCCCTGCCCCCAGGCACAGACCCAAAGCAGTTGCACGCGACCATCAAACGCTGTCCGCCATCACAAGCTGACAGCATCGGCAAAGTGGTCGGAGCCATTTTTAAAATCGAGGACGGAACGTTGACTCTGGCCACGGGTGGTGAAGGGGCCGATGAGGAGGGGACGCCAAAGCAGTTTGCAGCCACGGCCGACAAAGGGCAGACCCGCTTCCAGCTCCGGAAAGTTCGACCAAAAGAGAAAAATACCCGTCCATCCAAAACCAATTAAAACCCCAACGCGTTCGCGGCTCGCAGGCCGTTCCCGGCTCACCCGACCGGTTGCGGGCAAGGCCGGTCGCACCTCGCATCCGATTCGAGAGCCATGGGCCAGGTGTGCCTGTGCGCGGAGGTCGGGAAACACCATGAGGCGCCTGACCGCAAACAGACGCCGGATCAAAGGTGACCGAGGTAGACGTAAATCGTGACGCGATTGTTGGCGTCAGGGGCGCTGACCACGCAGCGCCCGGCCAATTCGGCGGTATCACCCACCGGGGTGTCACCATCGAGCACCTTGTCCAGCTGCGCCGCGTCGGATTTGCCGACCTGCGGAAGATAGGCATAGGCGATCGTCTGGGCGCTGGTAAAATCTCCGGTTCCATCGCGATCGAGATCGAAATTCACCGTGGTGGCGAGCGTCGACACGGGCTCCAGGCTCGCGTTGCCACCCGGGGTCGAGCGCACATGTGGGCGGTCGAGGAGCGTCGTGACATTTCCCTTGGGCGCGACGCAGCCGCCGCCGCCGGAAATCGAAACATCCTGGCATAAGGCCGAGGTGAACAACTGGTCGATCAACCCGGATCGGACCAGATCCGCATCAAATCGTCCGGCGACGACGGCCGCGTTCGTGCTGTCATAACCCAGGCGACTCGGCAGCGCGTTGCTCCGCACCAGATATTCGGTGACCTGGCTGTGCAACCCGCCCAACGATTGGGAGGTGGCATTGACCCGTCCCCGGGCGAGGACGCCCATGACGCGCGGCAGGAAGACCGATGCCAGGATGGCGATGACGGCGACCACACCGATCACTTCGATCAGCGTGAAGCCCGGCCCCTGACATTGGCCTCTCACAGAAAACTTCATCTTTTACTCCACCAACTCGGGGCCCGGAGGCCGGCCGCGGCGGACTCCCAAGCGGGAGACGCCACGTCCATATCGGCTGGCCGCCCGGATTGTTTAGGCGCGGTGGACAGGAGGCCGGCGAGCGCGCCGGCACCAAAAATCGCGACGAATTGTTTTGCCTCACACCCGGGATCGCCTTCAATTTACGGCGAACTTGTTACTCTGAAATGCCCTCTATGAAACGCTGTTTTCCAGCCATCCTCGTGGCCGCGGTCTCCGCCGCGGTGGTGCTTCCCACTTCGCTTTCCGCCGCCGACGGCGGGGCCAAAGTTCCCCTGGTCTTGAAATTGCCGATGGCAACGTTGAAGGGCACTCCGGAGAATCTCCCGACCGGGCCGAACATCGACCCGCCTTCCGACAATCCGCCGCCGCCGGTTCAGGTCCCCGCCGGCGTGGTCAACGTCGCGGCCGGCAAGGCTGTGACGAGCAGCGTCAAGCCGTTCATTGGCGAACTGACCCAGCTGACCGACGGCAAGAAGGAGCCGAATGACGATGACACGATCGAGATGCGCAAGGGCGTGCACTGGGTGCAGGTGGATCTCGGGCAGGCGTTTGAGATCCAGGCCGTCGCGATGTGGCATGACCATCGCTATGTGCAGGTGGTTCGCGACGTGATCGTGCAGGCCTCCGATGATCCGGAGTTCAAGAACGGCGTGACCACGCTGTTCAACAACGATGTCGACAACACGGCCGGCCTGGGCGTGGGCACCGACCGGGAATACTTCGAAATGAAGTTCGGCAAGGTGATTCCCGGCAAAGGGGCCAAGGGTCGCTACGTGCGGGCGTATTCGCGCGGGAGCAACCAGAGCGCGCTGAACTGCTGGCAGGAACTCGAGGTCTACGCGTTGCCGGCCAAATGAGCGGCCTGAGCGGCCGGAGCGCGCTCGCCCTGCCGCTGGCCATGCTGGTGGTGGTTGCCGGCGCGCTGGCCCTCCGCCTGCCCCAGCTCGGCCTTCGGCCCCTGCACAACGACGAGGCGGTCAACGCCGTCAAAGTCAGCGCCCTCTGGAGCGAGGGCCGTTACGCCTATGATCCGGACGAATACCACGGACCAACGCTCCACTACGCCAGCCTGCCGTTCCTCTCCCTGAGCGGCGCGGGCTCGCCGGACAAACTGACGGACGCCCAACTCCGCCTCGCCCCGGTCGCCTTCGGCGCCGGATTGGTTCTGCTCTGTTTCCTGTTCGGGTCCGGCCTGGGGCGAGCCGCCGCGACTTGGGCTGCCATTTTCACGGCCGTGTCGCCGGCCATGGTTTTCTACAGCCGGTATTTCATCCACGAGATCCTTCTCGTCTTCTTCACGGCTCTCGCCCTCGCCGCCGCCTGGCGTTACTGGCAAACGCGCGCCTGGACCTGGGCGTTGATCACGGGCGCAGCCGTGGGCCTGATGTGGGCCACCAAGGAAACATTCGTCTTTGTGCTCGTGGCCGCCGCCTTCGCGATCCGCTTCGAGGCCGCCCTCGCCCGGCGGCGAACGCGTCACGCGCCAGCCCCGATATTTCATAGTGAGCTTGAAGCGCGAACACCGTGTTGGAACACGGCAGGTAGGGCGGGCGCTCCGCCGCCCGCCGCTGGAACTTGTCCGCAACACGTCTTTGCGGCGCGCTGCGGAGAGCGCGCCCTACCTGGCCATGAAATATCCAGACTAGCCCCGAATGCCCAGCCCGGAGAGCAGCGCGCCAACGCCGGGAACCGCCACCGGAGAGTGTTCTGGTCACAACTGGCCGCCGCCGCCACCGTGGCCCTGATCCTCGGGGCGCTTTTCTTCAGTTCCTTTTTGCAA
The DNA here is from genome assembly GCA_044229355.1 of Limisphaerales bacterium. Taxonomy (GTDB): domain Bacteria; phylum Verrucomicrobiota; class Verrucomicrobiia; order Limisphaerales; family JADJPG01; genus JBGARF01. The sequence goes on along the minus strand of JBGATF010000023.1, from coordinate 111,733 downwards.
AACCCGGCGGGTGTGACCGACGCGATCCGCACGTATCTGCCATGGCTTCACCGGGCGGGCGGTCAATCGCCCCACCTGAACCCGGCGACATTTTATCTCGAACGGCTGATGTGGTTTCACTCGCCCAAGGGCCCCGCCTTTTCCGAGGCATTCCTCGTCGCCCTCGCGCTGACCGGCGGCGCGGTCGGGCTCTCCCGCCAAGGCCGCCCGCTGGAGCGGCTGCTGCTCTTTTACTCCGCCGCGCTGACCGGCATCTACTGCTTGATCCCGTACAAAACGCCGTGGTGCCTGCTGGGGTTTTGGCACGGCTGGATCTTGCTGGCGGGAACCGGGGCCGCGTGGCTCATCCGGCGGGCCCAATCCAAGGCCGGCCGCGCGCTGATCGCTGGCGTTCTCCTGGCCGGCGTCGCCCATCTCACCTGGCAGACGTGGCTGGTGGACGGCCCCTACGCCGCGGATCGCCGCAACCCCTACGCCTACGCGCAAACGTCACCCGACCTTCGCCGTCTCGCCGAACGCGTCGAAGCCATCGCCCGGCTCGGTCCCGAAGGACTAGCGACCGTGATTAAAACCGTGGCGCCCGGGAGCGACTATTGGCCGCTGCCCTGGTCGCTCCGGCGTTGCCCGAACACGGGCTGGTACGACGCGCTGCCGCCCGATCCTTACGCCCCGATTATCATCGTGGCCGCGGCCCTCAACGCCCACCTGGACGAAACCTCCGGTCGTAAGTGGATCATGGCCGGGCTGACGGAGCTGCGTCCCGGCAAATTCTTGGAACTCTACGTCGAGCTGGAGCTTTGGAAAAAATTCGTCGCCACCCTGCCCCGTCCGAAGGACGACGAATGAGCCGGCGACGTGTGACCTGGCCCCGCATGGGACAGCTGGCATTCGCACGGAGGACTGCCTGAGGGGCGCGCTGCGGAGAGCGCGCCCTACCTGATTAAAGTGCCGGCCTTAAACGGTCGGCAATTTCCACGGGGCGCGATACTGGCGGCTGGTCATCGCCGCGGCGCGGGCGTTGCCCACGACCATTTCCTGCGCCGGATCCCATTGGATTTTTTCTCCTGTCCGGACCGCGATGTTGCCGAGGTGACAGACCGTGGCCGAGCGATGCCCGATCGACGCTTCGCAGATCGGGGCCTTGCGGCTCTTGATGCACTCCAGCCAGTTTTGGTGATGGGATGTGCTGGCGTAGAGGCGGACGTCCTGCGGCTTGAGCGGCGTTTCCAAGACGTCGTCGGGCCAGGCCTGAACGACGCCACGATTGACGTAGAGGAGGCCCTTCTCGCCTTCGAAGATGCAGCCGGTGAACTCGTCCTTGCCGTCGAGAATGTCCATCACGTTCTGGCGCTTGTCCGGAATGAGCGACGCCACCTTGGGCACCGGGCTCCGGGTTTCGATGACGACGCCATTCGCATATCGGTACGTGATGCTGAACGCGGACGGGACCTCGAAGCGCTTTTCGGGGTCGAAGTCGCCTCGGCCGGAAATTTCAACCGGCCCGGACTCATCCATGCCGAGGGCCCACTGGGCGATGTCGAGGTGGTGTGCGCCCCAGTTGGTCATCTGGCCCCCGGAGTAATCCCAAAAGAACCGGAAGTAATAGTGAACGCGCTGGGAGTTGTAGGGTCGGGCCGGGGCCGGACCGAGCCATTGGTCGTAATCCAGCTCCGCCGGCGGCGGTCCATCCGGCACCTGCGGGTCCTTGGTCCAATTCACCCCAACGAGTCCCACGAGCACCCGCTTGATTTTGCCGAGGCGCCCATTGCGCACGTATTCGGCCGCTTTGAGAAAGCGCGCGTCCGAACGCTGCTGGCTGCCGCATTGCACGACGCGACCATGCTTGCGGGCGGCCCGGACCAATCGCCGTCCTTCCTCGATGAACAACGTCAGGGGTTTCTCGCAATACACATCCTTGCCCGCCTGACAGGCCTCGATGCTGGGCAGCGCGTGCCAATGATCCGGCGTCGCCACCAGGACGGCGTCAATCGATTTGTCGTCCAGCAGCCGGCGATAGTCATGGGCGATGGCCGGCTTCCGGCCGGTGGCCTTTTCCACCATGGCCGCGGCGCTGGCCGCGTGGTTCTTGTCGACGTCACACACGGCCACCGTGTTTTTGATGATGGCGCGCATGTTGGACACCCCCTGCCCGCCCGTGCCGATGATGCCCACGCGCACGAGGTCGCTGGGGTTCGCGCCGGTTGCAGCCAACGTGCGGTTGAGAAAGATATTGGGGAGCGCCAGCGCGCCGCCGAGGCCGGCGGCGCCTTGGCGGAGAAACTGGCGGCGATTGCGGGGTGGCCGAGAGTTCTTCGGTGCAGTCATAGCGTTTCAGGATCAGCCCATCGACGGGCGGGTTGTGGTCGAGCAATGGACGCGCAAACGACGCGAAGACTTCACGCGCAGGCGCCCGGGATCCGGAGAGACAAGGTCTGCGACGGAAAGGCCCGACACTTCGGACCGCTGCAAGGTGTGCGGGCGTGGCCGGTCAGCGGGCAGGCGTCCTGGCCGAACTAAAAAACCGCCCTGGAGGACAGCCTCCAGGGCGGCGTGAGGAACAGCGTTAAAGGCGGGCCGGTTGGCCTCAATTCAACTGCACGATGCGGAAGAATCGCTGCGGGTTTCCGACGGTCGTGGTGGTCACGGTAATCACTCCGCCCGTGCCGGCGATGTTCTCGGAGCCGGGCAGCGGCGTCCACGTGATCTCGCTCAGCGAGTTTTTGTATTCGATGCGGTAGGACTTGCCGGCAACCGAGGCGAACCCGATCTGCAGGTTGCTGCCGCTGCGGGTGAAGGTCGCGCTCGGCGCCTGCACGATGACGGTGAACGTCTGGCTGACTGTGATGGGCGGCACGCCGCTGTCGGTCACGCGCACCGTGATGTGGTTGGTGCCCGGCACCTGGGCCGCGCTGGGAGTCCAGGTGAACGCGCCGGTGCCCGCCCCGATGGACGCCCCGTTCGGCGCACCAGGCGCGAGCGAGTAAGTCAGGGTCTGGGCCGGCACGTCGGCGTCCGCACCCACGGCGGTGAAGCTCACGCTCTGGCCGAAGAGAATCGTTCGATCGGCGATCGGCTGGAGGGTTGGCGCAGTGTTGCCGCCGCCCAGCTGGTTGGCCGTTCGCGGAGACGGCGAACCGAGGAACACGATGTTCGCCGTGCCGTCCGGGAACCGGCCCTGGGTGATGTTGTTCGTCTGGACGCCAAATGTCACCGAATCGATCACGGTGCTGCCGTCCGGCGCGAAGAGGGCGATGGACTCGCCCGTGCGCGAGAGCTGGAAGTTCGCATGCAGATCCGGCCGGGCCGGCGAGTTCTGCGCGATCTCGTCATCCGCCCAAACCAGGAGATAGCCGCCGGGCGGGATGGTGTACTGGCCGTTGGCGGGGATCTGGAACTTGCGGCGGGTATTCAAGTCATCGGTCAGGTAAAACCCGCCGAGGTCGACCGTGTTGGTCCCGGCATTGTAGAGCTCGAACCAGTCGTCGAAGTCGAGGTCGGCTGGATCCGCGAGGAAGCTCGGATTGCTGGCCATCCACTCATTCACATAGACATCGACGCTGCGGCCGATGTTGGTGGTGCCGGCGGTCGCTCCGAACATGGTCAGCCGGTTGAACGGCTGGCCATCGGGGAAATCGCCGTAGGTGGCTCCGGCGGGAATGCCGGTGTAGGTGAGGTAATCGGTGATTTGCGGTTTGCCGCCGACGTCGCGCACGAGGGCGATCGAGCCCGCGCCGGCGGAAAGGCGGAACGAAGTGTGGGGCGCGGCCGGCGTCGATTCGCCGGGCTCGCCGTCGGCCCAGACGACCTTGAATTCGCCGGAGGCGATGGACGTGCCGGCTGGGAACCGCCATTCATGCAGGTTGTTGGTGTAGCTCGTCGCGAGGTAGTAGCCGCTGAGGTCCACAGCGGTGGGGCCGGCGTTGAACAATTCGACCCACGGATCGCGGTCGCCCGCATTGTCGATCGGGCCGTTGACGTTGGCCGGCTGGGCCTCGTTCAGCCACACGGGATCAAAGGCCGGGAGGCTGGCCGCCAGCGTGCTGGCCGCGCCGGGGCTGGCCGGGATGGGTTTCACGTTCACGGTGATCTGGAGCGCGCTGCCGGGCGCGGTGCGGATGGTGATATTGTTCGCGTTCGGCGTGGGCAGGTACCAGAAACTCAGCGTGTAATTGGTGCCGGGCTTGGCCCCGAAAACCGGCTGGGTGAGCGCCCGGAGCAACGAGGCGGAACCCGTGGTCAGCGAGACGAACTTGAGGGACGACGCGCCGCGGTGCGAGAGAGTGGCGTCGATGACGGTCCCGACGTTATTGGTGCTCGGCGCCCACGGTCCGGCGAATTCGGACTCAAAGTCACCGTTGAGGAGCAGGTTCGGCCCCACCTCGGCCTGGGTGCCCTCGACGAGCGAAACGTCATCGATGTAAATCGATCCAGACGAATCGAGGAACAGATAGACCCGCAGGTTGTTGGTGGAGCTGCCGATGCTGCCCGTGATTTTCACCTGTTGCCAGTCGAGACCGGCCGCCCACGCGCTGGGCCGGCTGTTGTCGACCCCGGAATCCACCAGCTGCAACGACGAGTGGTTGAGCGCGGCGTCGAGCGGCCACGGCGCCTGCGCCTCGTAACGCACGCGATCCACAACCACATCCGCTCCCCCCGGAACGCCGGGTTTGATCAACGAGATCGTCTCGCCATCGGGATCGAAATTTCCGCCGAAGATGGCGGACGGAACAACCGAACTCCCATAAGCGGCCGCGAAGGCTCCGAGGTTTTTAGCGACGACGAGATACTCGCCGGGCTGGATCAGGCTGCCGACGGGGAAGGTGTAATCGAGGCCGTTCAGCTGCCAGCCACCGAGGTCAAACGGCACGGCGGCCCGGTTGTAGAGCTCGACGAAACTGGCGTCGGGGTCGGCCGGGTTATACATCAGCTCATTCAAAACCACCGCGCCCACCGGGTCCACGGCCGATCCCGTGTAAGTGATGCTGACATTCTGCGTGGTCGAGCCGCCGACCACCTGCAGGTTGTTTTGGCCGGGCTTGAGCACCACCCGGGCCGACCAGTTGGTCACCGCCGTCCAGGTGACGGGATAGGTCACGCCGTTGATGGAGATTTCCTTCACCATCACGTTGGCGATGCCGGAGATGGTCACCAGGCTTTCGTTGGTGGTAAACGTCAGCGGCGTGCGCAGGGTGAACGGCGCATTGGACAGGCCGCCCTTGGCCAGTTCGCCGGCGATGTAGGCGCGGCGCTGGGTGACGAAGGTCTTGATGGTGGTGACGAAGCTCGGGTTGACATTGACGTTGTTATCCGTGAGCGCGGCCGCCTTCGCGTCGAGGATCGGGTCCATGTAGGAGTTTTGCAGGGGCCCGTTGACCAGGTCCACATACGCGCGCCAGTAGGCGCGCAGGATCTCGGGGTTCTGCCACATCGCGACGATGCGCGGATCGTTGGCCCCGAAGAGGCCGGTGGCGGCGCCGTCGCCGCCGATGCCCATGGTAAAGTCGATATCCCAGGTCCACAGGTTGAACCGGCCGCCATTCGGCTTGTAGGTGTAGCAGTTCTTGCCGCGGCTGTACCCATAGGAATCCCAATTCCCCGCCGTGTGCTGGCACGCGATGACGCGCATCCACTGCTCGAAGTCCACGATGGGCCGGACGGCCTGGACATTGATCGGATCGCCGGTGGCCAGAGTGGGGCTGACCGCGTTCACCATCTCGTGCTGAGACGAGTAGTCGAGAGACGACTGGCCCGCGCTGCGCGAGCGCAGGCGCCACATGAATCGGTAGGCGGAGGTCTGCAAGGTCGGCACGCCATTGGTCTGGACCACACGCCGCTGCAGGTCCGCGTCGTTGTTGGTGGTGAAATCGTCGCCGTTGTCCGGGAACTCGAACCAATCCTCGATCTTGTAGAGATCGCCGTCCGCCTGGTCCGGGAACCATTGATCGATGACATCGCCGTTGGCCTGCTGGGAGTCTTCGAAGATGAAGTTGCCCGCGCGATCGGACGTTGTGCTGCGCTGGTTGCCATTCACGAAGAGGTGCATGTAGCGCCGGTAATTGTAGTGCACGCCAATTTCGCGGAAGAGGATGTAGCTCGTCTGCTCGGACTGGGCGCTGAGATCGCTGGTCGTGGTGCCGCTGGGGTTGCCCGGATTGTTCCAGACCGCATCCGTGGCGCCGAGAAACTTGTCGTCCTCCGGCATCTCGATGTCGAAGTCCACCCGCAGCGTCCCGTCGGGACCGGTCAACATGGCGCCGCGATGCCAGGGGCTGCCGGCGTATTCGGGGTGCATGTTGTAGATCACCCGGTAGTTGTTGTAGACAAACGTGCCGTCGCTCGGGCTGTTGTTGAGCACCGGACGGCGGGTGTTCCAGCGGGCGGTGTTGGCCGCGGTCAGCCACAAACGATAGGTGCCGAGCGATCCCGGCATGATGCGGTCGCCCCAGCGAATGACAGCCTCGCGGGCCGGAGCGTCGAGCGGGAACATGCGCGCGAGCGGCGCGGCGGGGAACAGCTCCTGCGGGAAGGTGTTGACGCCGCCCGCGCTGTCCCTCGATTCGATATAGAACGCCACCACGGTCCCGGCCGGCCGGCCGGGGATGGTGGCGCTGTAAACGCCGTCGCCAGCGACGGAGTCGCCGCCTGTGCCGGTGTCGTTCATGGCCGCGGACGTGAACGTCGTTGCCGGATCCTGGCGATATTTCAGGGTCAGGGTGAAAGTCTGGCCCGGATCGGAAGCGCGAGCCGTCACGACGACGGGTTGACTGTCGTCCGGCAGAATGGGGGCGTGGACCACATCGAAGATGGCCGGCCCGGCATTGGTGACCCGGCGGCTGTTGGCGGCGCCGGGCGTGCCGAGGTTGGGTTGGACCTGCAAGCGGGCGCCGACGTCGAATGTGCCGCCGTGGATGCGGAACATGATCTCAGGCCAGCCCCGGAGCCACTTGACCTTGGCCCGGATGAGCACCGGGCTGGTGGCGGCGAACGTGGCGGAGCGGACGCGGTTGCCGCCGTTGTCCCCGCGCGAGCCTGCCCGCAGGTGCAGGCTGCGGCTGCTGTTGAAGCCGGTGGATTCAAAGCTCGACTGATCGTGGGAGCCCTGGGCCACCCAGCCGCCGAGATCCACGCCGGTCGCCACCGCCGCGGCGGTGCCCGTCTCAAATCCAGGATTGCTGACAAGATTGGGCCCGGCTCCGGCGTTGTTGCGAACCTCGACTTCATCGACGAGACATTCGCCGACCCCTTGCAGGTAGATTTGGAGGCTGTCATTGACCGGGGAGCCGAGCGATTCGCCCAGCGTCCCCGAGAGCTCCACGGTCGTCCAGACACCCTTGCTCGTCTCGTCGCTGTCCGCCCAGTTGGCCGGCTGGCGAATGTCCGCATTGGGATCCTTCAATTCGAGGGAGCTGCCGCCGCCATGGGACCACCAGCCCCAGCGCCCACCGCTGCCGTAGGTGACCTGGCTCACGATATAATGGTCAATGTTCGTCGTGATCACGCCGGTCTGGGTGTTGGTCGTGATCGTATAAATCGGGGCGCCCAACGACAGGCGCTCGCCGCCATTCGCCAGCGTGCCGTCGTAATTGCCCACCGTGTTGTTGGTGTCGAGATTCGGATAGTTCGCCAGCAGGCGCGCCCGGTTTTTGGCCACCACGAGGTAGCCGTTCGCCGGGATGACCGCGTCCGTCGGCAGCGTGAAATCGATCCCATCCACAAACCGCCACCGGCCGACGCTGACCGGTCCGGCGGTGCGGTTGTAGAGCTCGACGTATTCGTCATCGCTGTCGCCCGAGATCGGCCCGTACATGATCTCGTTGATGACAATGGGCTCGGACCGCATCGGGCCATTGGCTGCGCCGGGGGTCAGCGCGGCCAGCCGATAAAACTCGGGCGCGCCGTCCGGCACGCGTCCCATCGAGACGCCGGTCTCCTGCGGGCCGAAATTGATCGCATCGATGACGCGGCTGGCATTGGAGTTCACGAGATACACCCGTTCGCCGCCCGAGCTGAGGGCGAAGGTTTGGGTGGTCTGGATGAAGGAGACGAAGCCGCGTGCGGGAAGGATGGTGCCGGGCGGAATGCGGAACTTGTTCGTTCGCGGATCGTCCGTCAGGTAGGCGTTGGAGAGGTCGACCGGCTGATTGCCGTGATTATAGAGCTCGAGGTAATCCTCCTGGGGGAAATCGGTATTGGCCAGGAACTCGTTGATGACCACATTGCGCAACGGGTCGGCGGAGAAAGGCTCGGGCCGGCCCGGCGAGCCGCCGATGGCGTCGCTGGCCGCCCAGGCGCGCGGGTCAGCTTCGCCGTAGGACGGCCGGGCGAGAACGAGGGAATGGCCGGCGCCGTCGGCAGCCACCGGCCACGGAGCGCGGGTGCCGTAGTTGACGTCAAGCATGGTCGAGCCGGCCTTGCCCCGCAGCCGCAGGCGGCCGCCGGCCGGCAGCCCGTTCGTCGTCGCCCCGACCCACGGCCCGAGCACGCCGGAGAGGCCATACTGAGCCTGCAAGGCCGAGGGGTTCCGCGCGATGACGAGGAATGCGCCCCCGGCAATGCGCGTGCCGGCCGGGAACGCATAATCGATCGCCCCGCTCACCCGGTAGCCCGTGAGCTCTTCGAAGAACGGGTTGGAGTTGTAAATCTCGATGAACTCGAGGGCGTTCGTTGTGCGGGGATTGTACATGATCTCCGAGAACACCAGGCCGGAGCGCCGAGAGGACGGGCCGAGCGGCTCCCGATCGTAAACCACGCCTGAGACCGTTCCACCGCTGACGTTGCCGAACTCGCGGAACTGGGCGGTGGCCACGCGCGAGCTGTCGCGGCTGGTGACCGCCAGACCGACATAGACCCCGGCGGGCATCGGAATCGTCATGCTGCCGAGCATCCCCCAGGCGCTGCCATCGACGCTCACGTAACCGGTGAAAAGATTGCCGTCCCGTTTCAGGCGGAGCCAGGTGTTGGGATAGGTCACCGGCGCGGCACCCGCGTTGGTGGTGCCGCCGGCGGCAGCCAGCCGATACTGGAAGTACGCGCCGCTCAATCCCGGCGTGGCAAACGCCGCCGCATACCGGCTGCCGCCCGTCAACGACTCGCGCGCCATCAATCCCGCCTTCGCCCACAGGTCCGAGCCCGCCAGGCCGGCCACCCGGACCCGCACATCAAAATCGCCGACGCGCGGATCCGCCTCGTAGCTGAACTGAAACTGATCCGAGGTGCCGTTGATGTCGCTGCCGGCCCCGGTCACGTCCAGCCCGCCCGGAACGATGATCGACGAGCCGGGCACCGCCGGCCCGCCCACATCGCCGAACGTAAAGCCGATGACCTCAAAATCGATGGTCGAATTGGGGGCGATGACCGTGCCGCCCGAGCCCTGCACCCGGTCGACCCGGAGCGTGTAGGTCACCCCCGGCGACAGCGTCGAGCTGGTGTTGATCACCACAATGTTTTCCGTCGCGCCAAACTGCACGCTCTGGATGCTCGCCGCGGGCGTCAGGGAATAATTGCCAATCGTCGTGGCCGAAGGCGCCAAAACCCGCTTCGAGTAAACGACGGTGATTTTGTTCGTGGTGGCTGAGGCCGCAATTAACAGCGGGGGATTCGGGTCCACCACCGTGATCGACACGGGATCGGAAGTGGCCGTCGCGCCGCTGTTGTCCGTGGCGACCGCCGTCAGGACATGCCCGCCTTCGATCAGGTTGCTCACCGGCACGCGATACGGCGGGGCCGAAACCGAGCCCAGCAACACGCCGCCGTCAAAAAACTCCACCTTGGTGATCGCTCCGTCCGCATCCGACGCAGAGGCCGTCAGGTCGAAGCTCACCGGCGACGAAAAGCTGGCGCCGTTGGCCGGGGACGTGATGGCCACGGTCGGGGGCAGGACGCCCTGCAACTGGAGGGCAAAGCTGATGTCCGAGCTGTTGGCGGACCCCTGGTGCATTTCCACCGCCAGGATGTTCTGGCCGGCGACAAACGCGCTGGTGGGCACGGAGAAAACGTCGTCGGAATAATCGGAAGCCGTCGTCGCCAGGGTGCTGTAGGACGGCACGCCATCGGGCATGTTCAGGCGGTGGATCTCCGTTCCGTTCACATAAACCACGTACCCGTCGTCGTAGCGGACGGTCATCAGCATGCTCGCGTAGGCGGCCGGATCGGCAATCGTGATCGTTTTACGAAAGTAGGTGGTGGGATATTTGTTGTTCGTATCCAGGCCGAATCCCAGCGTGGTCGCCTCGTCGGCGTCCCCGTAGCCCAGTTCCGACGGGCCTTCACTCCAGGACGAATCATTGAACGCCGGCTGCAGCCAGTCGGCCGGAGCGGCCGTCGACGTCACCAGATATTTCCAGGGCGCCCCCAGGAGATCGACCAGGGTCGGCGGGGCGGCGGTGAGGTTGATGAACACGGAATCGGAGTCGGTGAAGAGGCCGGTGCTGTCAAAGGCCCGGGCGGAAAAGGTGTAGGCGCCAGGCGCCAGACCGGTGACGGTGAAGCGATAAGGCGGAGCGAGGGCTTCGCCGACCTTGAGGCTGGCCTGATAAAATTCAACCTTGGCGATGGCGCCATCGACGTCCGAGGCGGCGGCGATCAAGTTGACCGCCGTGCCCGAGAGCGTGGAGTTATCCGCCGGGCTGGTGATCTCCACGACGGGATTGACCGGCGTGAAGTTGGCCGACAACTCGAGATCGAAGCTCAGGTCGCTGCTGGTCGGTCCGCTTTGGTGCATCTCCACAGCCAGGACATTCGGGCCGCTCACGAGCAAGCTGGCGGACGGATTGGCTTTGACGAACGTAGTTTCGTCGGTGCCGCCAATGGCCGTCAGGGCCGCGGTGGCGGAAGTGATGTCGCCGGGCGGCAGATTGTCGCGGAGCACCTCGGTTCCATTGAGGTAAACCACCACGCCGTCGTCGCGCTGGACACGCAGCAGCAGATTCGTGTAGGCGGTGGCATCCTCGAGGGTGAATGTCCGGCGATAGTAGGTGGTGATGTATTTGTTGTTGGCATCCGGACCAAAGCTGTTCGTGGTCACAATCCACGAATCCTCATAGCCCATCGGCGTCAAGCCGCTGGCCCAGGCAGAGTCATTGAAGGCCGGGGCACGCCAGGCCGTGCCTGGATCCGTGCCGTTGTCGAGATACTTCCAGGCGGTGTTGGTCGCAACGAACGTCTCGGCGCCCGCCGGCTCCGCTGATCCCAGGGCAAGCGAGGCAAATGCCAGCGCGAAGAAGGTTTTGGTCAACGCATGTTTCATAAGTAAGGAGCAACTTGATAGCTGAAGCCTGAATCCATGATCACCTCTCCGGTCGACACCAGAGCCAACCGTCCCACGCAGGAATGAACTGTGGCGTCGAAGTCTCCCAGTGAAGGCACGACAAAACACCTGACGCGTTGGACGCTACGTCAATCGGCATGGGTTGCGGGCCAAACGTGCCGAAGAAGTCACCAAATTGCAACAGACGAAATCAGCTCTCTGGGATCTCCCAGCCCCACCCGACCTGCCAATCGTCGCCAACCCGAGCCATCAGGGCCGGCAAAACCACGGCTTTCACCGCCAACCATGCCGACATCTCGATCGCACGTTTGCACGTTCGATCGAAGCCGCGAAGGCGGGCTAAAAGCGGCGCACCCGGTAAAACGCCCCTCCGCCGCCCGGCGCCGGCAACTCGACCCTCGTCACGGCCGATGACGCCGTCAGATCCGGTCCAACCACCTCCCAACTGGCAGCGGGCAGCACCGGGCTGCGCTCAAGGCGATAGACCAATCCGGGCCGGGAGTTGAATGTGAGCGTGACCACGTCGCCCGTCCGTTCGATGCCGACCACCAACTGCTCCAAGACAATAACCCGGAGCGCCTGGGTGTCTGATTGCGTCGGAATCCCGTCATCCGAAACCCGAACATTCACTAGATTCGTGCCGATCGCGTCCAAGGTCGGCGTCCATTCGAGGCGCCCGGTCGACGGGTCGAGGGTCAGGCCCGGCGGCACGGGCGGAAGCGCCGAGTAGGTCAACGTCTGACGCGGCAGGTCCGGGTCGGTCGCTTCCACGGCCAGCGCAAACGGGACGCCCACTTCCGCCGTTCGTTCCGCCAGCGCGGCCAACGTGGGGGGCGTGTTGTTTTCCGTCACAAACACGGTGACCTGACCGGTAGTAGAAAGCGGCTCGGGCTCCCCGTCGTCCGTCACCCGCAGGCCAACGATATAAGTGCCGGGTCCCTGCGCCTCGGTCGGAGTCCAGTTCAGCACCCCGGTTTGAGGATCCAGCTGAACGCCGTCGGGCGCGCCGGGCTCGAGCGAGAAGGTCAAATGCTGCGGCCCGGCGTCCGGGTCGGAGGCGCGATTGGTCAGGGACAGGTGGCTTCCCTCCCCGACGGTCGCGCTGTTCGCCGGGATGAGCACCGGCGGGTTGTTCACCTCGCGAATCGAGATGGCGACCGATTGCGTGGCGCTGAGCGGCGGCGTGCCATTGTCGAACACGACAAACGTGATTGGATAGACCCCCGGGCCGTCGCTCTCCGCGGGGATCCAACGGAAGACGCCGTTCGTGGGATTGAGCGTCGCGCCGGCCGGCGCCCCAATCATTGAGTACGCCAACACCTGTGCGGGAACATCGTGATCGACGGCTTCCAGGAGGAAGGTCAACACGCTGCCTTCGTCGCCGGTGCGCGGGACGACCGGCGTCAATTCGGGAGGTGTATTCGCTGACGTTACCAGATTAGGCAGCCGCGGCGTGGGCGCTCCGAAGCGTTCGATGCCTTGGGAACCATCCGGGTATCGACCTTCACTGACGTCGGAGAGCTGGACGCCAAAGGTGACCAAATCGACGAGCGTTCCATCGGCCGCAAACAGCGCGATGGACTCCCCGGTCCGGCTCAGCGAAAACCCGGCATGGACGTCGGCCCGGCTTGGGCTGTTTTGGCCCGGCTCGCCATCCGCCCAAACCAGCAAAAGACCGTTGGGTGGGATGACGGTTCCATCCGGAAAGGTCCAGAGCGCCGGCGTGGCCGGGTTGTCCGTCAGGTGGCACCCGGTCAGATCGACGGCGACGTCGCCGGGGTTGAAGAGCTCGATCCAATCCTGGAACCGGCCGTCGGCGGGATCGGCCAGCGTGGCGGTGTTGTCCGCCATCCATTCGTTGATGCGGACGTCGATGGGCGGCTGGGCCGGGTTGTTGGGGCCGCCCGGAGTGGCCACGGCCAGGGTGCGGCGTCGGCTGACAGCGCCGTCCGGATACGATCCGTAGGAGTGCGTGGCCACCGGCACGCGGTAATTCAGGTAGTCGACGATGTCGATGAGGTTGGTCCCGCGGCTGAGCACCAGGGAGCCTGCGTTGGTGCCCAGGCGGAAGCTGGCGTGCAGTTCGAGCGCGTCAGCCTCCCCCGGCTCGCCGTCGAGCCAGACCAGGCGAAATTGCCCGGGCTGGAGGAGGGTGTTGGCGGGAAAGGACCACGCGGCCAGGTTCGTATAATTGTCGGCGAGAGACCAGCCGCTCAAGTTCACGACGTTGCTGCCGCCATTGTAGAGTTCAACCCAAGGGTCGGAATCTCCGAAACGATCGCCGACATGGTTGGTGCCCACTGGCAGGTTTTCCGGCAGCACTTCGTTCAACCACACCGTGGGAAACGCCGGCAGGGTGGATCGGATGGAGTTCGCGGTGCCCGGCGTGTAGGGCGCCACCGTTGAATAAACGACATCGAGCGTCATGCCGAACACGACGTCGCTGCTCGTCAGGTTTTGCTGGTGCACTTCGACCGCGAGGACGTTTTCCCCCTGGACCAGGGCCGAGGCGGGCGCGAGATACGGGCCCTCGTAGGCGGCGTCGCCAATCCCGGGCGCCGCCAGCGTGTTGTAGTTCACCGGCCCCGCCGGCACGCGCAGTCGATAGACCTCCTGCCCGTTCAAATAAAACACGGCGCCGTCGTCCACCAGATCTGAGAATTGCAGCGCCGCGCCGGCCAGGCTGCCATTGAAATTGAACCGGGTCCGGAAGTAATAGGTCGTCCGGCCCCGCGCGACCTGCGTCGTCTTCGGCGCCGCCAGGGCCGCGTCCTCGAAATAGAGCAACGCCCCGCCCGACAGCCATGCGGCATCGTTGAACCCGGGCAGGGTCCAGGCCGCGTCGTTGAACGCGTCATTGGTGCTGTAACGCCACGTCTGCGTGATCGGAAAAATGCTTTGTGGCGGGTTGGTCAAGGCGGCCGCAGCCGCTGCCCAATTCGCCACCCGGTTGTTGTCCCGGCTGGCATCGATGAGTTGGAGGGACGGGCCGAGCCCGTCGGCCGCCGCCGGCCACGGCAGCGCGTCGTCGTAGGTCACCTGATCCACGAGAATCAACGGGTCTCCTGTCGTCGCGCCAGGCCGCAACAGGCTGACGGTTTCGCCGCCGTGATCCAGGCGGCCGCGATACACGCCGGCCACGGCCACGGACGGCCCGTAGGCGTCGAGGAAGCCGGCGGTGTTTTCCACCACGAGCAGATAGGCGCCGGGCTCGATCACCACGCCGTTCGGGAAGTCGAAGTCGATCCCGTCGAGGCGCCAGCCGGAAAGGTCGAATGCGTTCGCCGTGGAGGTGTTGAAGAGCTCCACATAATTCGCGTCGGGTTTGGCCGCATGATACATCAATTCGGTGATGACGATGCGATCCTCGGGCCGCTCGTCCGCGCCGGTGTAGCCGACGCGGATGGTTCCGGAAACACCCGCCACCGGATTTCCGCGCGGGTCCACCCCGGTCACCGCGAGCGTGTTCAACCCGTTGGTGAGCGGAATGCGCACCAGCCAGGAATTGACGGACGTCCAGGTCACCGGGTAGGCCCGGCCGTTGACGAGGATCTGGCGGACATCAAGCGGCGCGGTGCCGGTGAGGGTGAGCAGATTGCGATTCGTGGTGAAATCCGCGCCGCCATTCGACGTGATGGCAAAGGAGGCCTGGTTGGCTGCGACCTGGCTGAGGATGTAGCTCCGGCGGGCAGCGATGAAATCCTTGATGCCCTGCGGGCTGCCCACGGCGGCGCCGCCGGCCACCATGCCGTTGTAGCGGGCGTCAAGGATCGCATTCGCGCGGCCGGCCGTCATCATCCCGTTGGCGGCCTCGATGAGGGCCTGCCAGTAAATCCGCTGAAAGGGAGGGTGATCGTTGCGCGGGCCGTGGTCCGAGCCGCCGATGCCGGTCAGGTTCGCATCCGTGGCCGAGCCGCCGAACGCGAAATCCACATCCCAAAGGAAGAGCTTCCAGGTGTCGCGCTCCGGCTTGTAAACGAAGGCGTTCTGGCCGCCGCCGTAGGAGAACGAATCGGGATTGTTGTAGAGGTGCTGGGTGACGTGGACCTTGAACCACTCCTCGACGTCGACGGTGGAGGCGAGCGCCGCGGTGTAGGCTTCGCTGCCCACCGCGGCGTTGGTCAGGGAGACCAGGATCAGACTGTAGAGGTTGGTGTAGTCGTTGAGTTCCTGCACCGACGCCGAGCGGCGCGGCCAGGTGGCGCGATAGCGGGCCTGCTTGAAGGCGCCGCCCGTCGTCGTGTAGGCCGCCAGGTTGGCCCCGACAACCGAGTAGCCCGCCTCGTTGGCGCCGGTGGCCTGGTCTCCAAATTCGAACCCGAGCATCACCTTGTGCAAGTCGCCGCCCGTGTCGTCCGGAAACCATTGATCGATGTAATCGCCGTTCGGTTGCTGCGCGTCGTGGAAGATGGTCTCGCGCCGCTGGCCGTTCACAAACACGAACACCGGGCGGTGATAAAGGAACGGGAGGCCGAACTCGCCGCCAAACCAATAGCCCTGGATCTCCGCCTGGCCGGTGCCGTCGCCACCGCCGTTGCCCGGCCGGAACAGGTTGATGTCCGTCTCGCCCAGCAGCCGATCGTCGTCGGGAAAGACCAGGTCGTAATCACAACTCGAGCCGACCGGCGAGTCGTAGCTTGGTGAGTGATACGGACTGCCGTGAAACCAGGCGCCGGCGTCGTAGATCACCCGGTTCGTGCCCAGCACGAAGGTCACATCCTTGGGCTTGTTGCTCATCTTCTCTTCCAACGACCAGCGGCTGACGTTGGTTTGGGAGATCCAAAACCGATAGGTGGGCAGCGACCCGGGTAGGGTGTTGTCGCCCCACCGCACGAGACACTCCCGGGCGGGCGCATCGTCAGGAAAGGTCGTCGCCGCCGGCGGCGCAAAGTTGTCCATGGCCTGCACGTAAAAGGCTGCGGTGGTCCCGGCCGGCCGGCCGGGTAGGATGGTCGAGAACACCCCCGCGCCGTTGTTGGTCATGGCGACCGCCGTGAAGTTGGTGTCGGGATCCAGCCGGTAGTTGACCGCGAGATACGCGAGGCCGTCCGGGTCCTGGACCTTCGCCATCACCAGCACCGGGTCGTTCGCCGCCGGCAGTGCCGGGGAGTGGCGCACATCGGTGATGGCCGGGCCGGCATTGGCCACCGCCCGGGAGTTGCGCTGGCCGGGCGTGCCGAGGTTGTCGGCCGCCAGCAGATAGCCGGGCGCCTCCAGCCAGTTCCCCCGCAGACGCAGCAGCAGGTTGGGATTGCCCTTCAGCCAGCGCGCCTTCGCCCGCAAGGTCACGGTGGTGCCGGGTGCGAGCGTGAACGGCAACGCCACCCGCAGGCGGTTCGCGCCGCTGTCGCCCTTGCCCAGCGCCCGCAGGTGCAGCGAAGCGCTGCTGTTGAAACCCGCCCCCGGCGCCCACGAGGTGTCGTTGTGATTGCCCTGAAAAACCCATCCATCCGTGCCCGACTCAAACGTCCCATTGCCGATCAAATTGGTTCCGCCGGCCGGAATGACTTCGATGTTATCGACCAACGCCTCGCCCGCCCCCATCAACGTCACGTGCAACTGGGTGGCGTCCGCCCAGCCATTGTCCATCACGCCGGTCGTCTCGACCGTCACCCACGGGCTTTTGCCCGACTCGTCGCTGTCGGCCCAGTTCGGCGCCAGACGGCCGTCCGCCCGCGCGTCGATGCGCTCCAGGCTGCTTCCGCCGCCGGCGGCATGGCGGCCCCAGCGCCCCCCGGCGCCGTAGGTCACCTCATCCACGGCCACGTGAATGACGTTGGTGCGCAGCTGACCGAGGGCGTTGGTGGATACCAAATCGTCCGGTTTGTTCAGCTCCAGCCGCTCGCCGCCGTTGGCCAGCGACCCGCTGTAATCCCCGAGACAGTTCGCCGCAACGAGCTGCGGATACCGGCTGCGCAACCGCGCCGCGTTGCGGGCCACGACCAGATAGCCATCCGCGGCCAAGGTCGTGCCGACCGGAAGGTTGAAGGAGACGCCGCCGCGCAGGCGCCAGCCGCCCAGGTCCAGCGGCGCGCCACTGCGGTTGTAGAGCTCCACGTATTCGTCGTCAGGGTTGTTCGAGATCGGATCGAACTGCAGCTCGTTGATGACGATCGGGCTGGACCGTGGCGAGGCGTTGGCTGCGCCGGGGGTCGGCCCGGCCAGACGCGTGAACGTGCGGGCGCCATCCGGCGTGCGGCCCGTGGCGACGCCATTTTCCTGCGCCTCGAATTTCACGGCATCGAGCACCGCCCGGCCGCTGGGGTGCTTGAGATAAAGCGTCTCGCCGTCCGCCGACAACGCAAAACCCAGCTGGTCGGTCGTAAAGACCAGATAGCCCCGTGCCGGGATCACAGTTCCGGCCGGGATCAGAAATTTGTTGGTCTCGGGATCATCGGTCAGAATGACTCCGCCCACGCCGAGCTGGGAGTTGCTGTAATTATAGATCTCGACGAAGTCAGTGTCGGGCGGGTCGGTGTGGGCGAGGAACTCGTTGATGACCAGATGGCGGTAGGTGTTGGGCGCGAGGTTGTCCGGCGCGCCGGGGTTGCCGCCGGTGGCCGAGCTGCCGGTCCAGGCGCGCGGGTCGCGTTCGCCGTAGCTGGGCCGGGCCAGGACGAGCGACTGGCCGGCGCCATCCGCGCCAGCCGGCCATGGCGGATCCCCGGCATAGTTCATCTCGAACACGACGGCTCCGGTGCGATTGCGCAGGCGCAGCGTGCCGGAGCTGTTCTGCAGCCCGTTGCTGTTGGCGAAGGGTCCGTAGACATTGGGCGTGCTTGTGTAGACGGCGCGGAAATCGGTGACGTTGGCCGCGACCACCGCAAACGCCTTTGAACCAAGGGTGGTGTTGCTGGGAAATGTGTAATCAACCGCCCCGGACACCCGCCAGCCACTGAGGTCTTCAAACCACGGCTGGCTGTTATACAGCTCGATGAACTCCAGATTGCGACCGTCCAGCCGGTTGGTCGGGTGATACATCACTTCGGAGATGACGACGCCATGCCGTCGCGTGGTCGGCCCGAGCGGCTCGAACGGCGGGGAGAGCAGCGACGTGTCGATCGGCCGGGAGGCAATGCTGAACGCCCGCACGACAGAGAGCATGGAGTTCGGGGTGGAAGCGCGATCGCGCACCGCGCTGATCGTGATGAGATTGGTCACACCGGCCGGCATCGGCGTCGTGGTCAGGATCACCGTGCGGCCGTCCTGCCCCAGCGAGGCGCGCAACACATTCACCGCATTGCTCACCACGTAATTCGCCGTGTTCGTCGCGGAAGCGGCCTCGACCGCCTCCGAAAAGGCCACGAACACGATCGTGTCGTCACCCAGGTTGCCCACCGTCGTGACCGTCGGCCGGGTCGTGTCGGGCAGCACCGTGAGGATGGCCTCGGAGGAATTGGTGGTCCCGAGGCTGTTGGTGATGGCGCAGCGATAGCGGCTGGTGGAATCCGCCAGCGTGACGGGCCCAAAGCTATAGACCGGGTTGGTCGCGCCGGGAATGGTGAGACCGTTGCGGAACCATTGGAAGCTGGCTCCGATCATGCGCTGCAACTTCACTTCGAACCGGGCCGAGCCACCCTCGATCACGGTCCAGTTGGTCGGGTTCTGGCTGATGAGCGGCGGGCCCAGCCCGTAAATGAGCAAACGGTTCTGGGGAATGGGCTCTTCGATCGTGCCGTCCGGCAGACGCCAGCGCACGGCCAGGTTGTCCCCCCCGCCGCCTTCCTTTTGCAGCGCCTCGATGTAATAGCGCTGGCCGGCCGCCAGCGGGATGGCCGCCGATTGTTGGTTAGGCTCCTTGGTCCACTCCCGGCTCGAGGTCCACGCGTTGACCGAGGCGATTTGCACCTTCTGGGCCGGGTCGACCGTCGTGCTCAGGTACAGCGCGCCGCCGTCGTCCGTCGCGATCCAGAAGGTATAGCTGCCGGTCGTCGGTGCGATCAGGAGCGCGCGCATGCGCTGGCCGTAATTGTCGGCGAACTCCGAGGGCGCTTCGAAATTTGGCTGGATGGTTTCCAGGGACGGGCTGCCCGGGAACGACGGCGCGCCGGTTAGATCCGTCACCACCCCGCCGGCAATGTTGAGGTAAACCTCCCGGAGCACTCCGTTGGAACTTTGCCCCACCGCCCGTTCGCTAAGGCCGGCAAAGACCGCGCCGGCCAGGACCAGCCCCCTCAGACTCCCGCGCCCGCCCACAAACACCCGACACCAATTCGTAAAAAGACGACGTAACAACATGTTGCCGAATAGGATTTCGGCAGAATAAAGACCAAAATTCAGCCCGTACCAAGCTTCATTCCGTGCCGGGGAGACCGGCGGATCGGACGGACGCTCGCGCTGCGCCGTGAAAACTCCCGGCCGCGCACGGCAAATCCTTGAGGTGCAGACCCGAGGTTAGCGCGCTTGGCCCCCGGCGGGCGGCGCCGTTCGCGGCGAACCGGGCCGGATGGGCGCGGTCAGACGGACACTTGTTCCGCCCTCGGATCGTTGCGCGAATTCAAAACGTCCGCCCACGTCCTCCATCCGCCGGCGCATGTTCGTCAAGCCGTTGCGGGTGGCGGCGCGCGCGGCGTCCATGCCCGCCAGGCCGCGTCCGTCGTCGGCAATCTCGAGCGTGAACTCGTGCGACGCGAGTTGCAGGCGCAGCCAGGCGGACGAGGCGTGGGCGTGGCGGACGATGTTGGTCACGGCTTCCTTGGCGGCGAGGAAGATGTTGTGGCGAACCTCAGGCGCCACGGAGGCTTCGGGGAGATGAGGCGGGATCTCGAGGCGATATTTCAGACCCGCCACGGCAAGGTATTCCTGGGCATACTTGCAGACGTAATTGACCACGCCTTCAAGCGTGTCGTTGGACGGATTCACAGTCCAAACGATCTCATCAAGGGTGCGCGTGGTGTCGCGCGCCGTCTGGCAGATTTGGCGGGCGTGCTCCTCGATCTCGGCCGGGGAGTTCTTGTCGGTCTCGACCAGTTCGCCGAGCAGTGCGACCTGGGTGAGGCTCGCGCCGAGTTGGTCGTGAATGTCGCGGGCGATGCGGGCGCGTTCCTTCTCGAGGGCCTCCTGCTGTTTCATGGTGGCGAGCTGGCGCTGCAGGCGCTGGGTGGACAGGTAAAACACGATGCCGCCCACCACGCCCAGGACCACGAGCGCACCCAGCGTGCGAAACCACCAGGTGGCCCAGTAGGGCGGGAGAACGACCAGGGCCACGGCCGCGCCGGTCTCGTTCCAGACGCCGTCTTCATTGCAGGCGCTGACGAGGAAGCGGTAGTCGCCGGGCGGCAGCCGGCTGTAGCGCACCACGCGGACATTCCCGGCATGGGTCCAGCCGGCCTCGTGGCCTTCGAGACGATAGCGAAACACGGCGCGTTCGGACGCGCCAAGGTTCAGACTGGTGTAGCGGATCTCCACCCGCTCGCGCCCGGCCGGGATCGGCACTGGCGATCCCGCCACCGGGACGATGGAAGGGCCGCCTTCGATCTGCACCGATTCAATGATGACGGGCGGCGGGTTGGTATTGGGGCGAAGGTCGGCCGGGCTCAGCCACACGAGCCCTTTGATCGTGGGAAACCACAGGCGGCCATCCTGGGAACGGCAGGCAGCGGGCTGGCTTCCTGCGGTGCAGTTTGCACTCGGCAGCCCATCCTCCCGACGAAACACGCGCGTCGACAGAAACGTGGCCCGTCCATCCGCAAAGTCGTTCAGCCGGGCCCACGCAATTTGCATCAGTCCCTTGTTGGACCCGACCCAGAGACTGCCCTGAACGTCATCGAGAAGGTACGTGATGCTGTCGCTGGCGAGACCGTCCGCCGCCGAGATGCGGGTCCACCGCCCGTCCTTCCATCGGGCCAACCCGCTCGAAGTCCCGACCCAGGGAACCCCGTCCCGATCCACGACAATGGAGGACACATCATCGCTCGGCAACTCGCCCTCGCGCCGGCGGAAGACCGTCACGCGATCGTCCTCCAGCAGGTTCAGGCCACCGCCCCGGGTGCCGATCCAGAGGCCGTTGGTCCCCTGCTCGGCAAAACAGGTCACGGCATCGGCGGAAAGCCCGCCCGCGGTGGTCCGCAGCGTCCAACGACCCGCGCCGTACTGGATCAAGCCGCCGTCGGTCCCGACCGAGAGGATCCCGGTCTGGCTCTCGAACAAGGCGTTAACCTTGCGATAAATGGGGACGCTGCTGGCCACCGGCAGGAAGGTTTCGTTCTGGCGCAGGAGCAATCCATCGAGCGGTGTGCCGAGATAGACCCGGCGTTGTCGATCGACGAGCACACATCGGGTGGAGGTATTGCTGCGAAACACCGGATCGCGCACCAAACCGCCGCCTTCGCTCCAATGGCCCACGCCGTTGTTGTTGGAGGCAATCCACAAGCCGTCCGCATCCTCCGCCACGGATTGCACCACCCAATCGCGGGTCTCCGGCAGCAACGCGAGCACCTTCCGCTTGACCCGGTTCAGGCCGCCGCCGTCCGTGCCGACCCACAGGGTGCCTTCATGGTCCATGACCAGCGACAGGATGTAATCATTGGACAACCCATCGGCGGTCGAGAGCTGGGTTGAGCTGCCCTGATCATCAAACCAGAAGACGCCCGCGCCCAGGGTCCCCACGATCAAATGCCCGCCCAGATCCTCGCACGCCGCCTGGATCTTGGCAGCGCCCCATGGATAGCGAACCGGGACCGTGGAAGCCGCCTGCTCCGCCGACGCCCAGCGCTGGATCGTGCCTCCTTCCAGGCGCCAGTAGCCGCCCCGTCGGCTCGGCAGAAGAAAATCCAGGCCGCGCAGCGGCAGTTCGCGCACGACCGGCAACCCACCGTCCGGCGGCGCCGGATCCGACACCTTGCCCACCTCCCGCTGCCGGGTGTCAGTGCCCACCCAAACGGGGCCGGCGTTCTCGGCGATGAGAAAATGCGCGCGGCTCGGCGTGACGGGCAGAATCACAAACGGAGTGAATCGTCCGTCCCGGTGGCGCCAGATTTCGCCATCGGCGTTGCCCAGCCAGACGGCGCCCTCCGCGTCTTCGCAGGCGGACACCAGCCGCTTTTCCGAACCGCCGAGGGCGAGTTGCGGCGGCGCGACGATCTGGCCGTCCTTCCAAAGCACAATGCCGGCCGTCTCCGTGCCGATCCACAAAACCCGCTGGCTGTCTTCGAACAAAAAGACAATCCGGCTGCTGTTCAACCCCGGCGTGTTGTTCTCGTCGAAAACCCGGAAGCTGAATCCGTCATAACGCACCAGGCCGTTCAACGTGCCCAGCCAGAGATAGCCGTCCCGCGTCTGCGTCATGGCGATGACGGACGGGTGCGGCAGGCCATCGTCGGCATCCTTGACCTGGATGGCAAAGCGCGAGGCGCCCGGTGCGGCCGCGGAAACACCCGGGACGACACCCACCCATAGACCCAGCACACCCAGCAGCCACACTAGGCCCAGGACGGCCGCGCGACGGCCTCCTCCGCCGCCGGCGGGATCCGAACTCGGGGAATGGCAGTCCGTCGGCGCTGACAACCGGCTATTGAGGTTGAAGTTCAAGGGGGGAAACTGTCGCCATCACTGGACGGTCCGGCGGTGAACCTTATGGATGGCGGCCTGATCGGTGCATTTGATCACCAATTCATCGATGCAAACATGGGCGGGCCGGCTGGCCACCCAGACCAGGGTCTCCGCAATATCGTCCGCCGTCAGCGGGTTCACGCCTTCATAAACCTTTTTCGCCCGGGCCTGATCTCCCTTGAAGCGGACGAGGGAGAACTCGGTCTCCGCCAGGCCTGGGTCGACCGTGGCCACGCGCAGGCCGGTGCCGCAAAGCTCGAGGCGGAGCGCCTTGGTGATCTGCAGTTCTGCAGCCTTGGCCCCGCAATAGGCCGAGCCACCTTCATAGGCCACGCGGCCGGCAATCGAACCGATGTTGATAATGGACCCAGCACCATGCGGGATCATCAGGGGCAGAAAGGCGCGGGAGACGCGCAAAACGCCGAGCGCGTTGGCCTGAAACATAAATTCCCAGTCTTCATCTTTGCCGTCCGCCACCGATTCAATGCCCTTGGCCCCGCCGGCGTTGTTGATCAGCACGTCAACGCGTGGGGTAAAGGATCTGACCCAGGAGGCGAACGCATTGACGCTGCCCGTTTGGGTCACGTCCAGTTCGTGTACGCGAGCCTCGGGCGCCCCGGCTTGCCGGGCCGCCGTGGCCACCGCCTCAAGGCGCTCCAACCGTCGCGCGCCGAGGATAACCCGGGCTCCAGCCCGCCCAAACGCCACGGCCGCTGCAGCGCCAAAGCCGGCGGACGCTCCGGTGATCACCACCCACTGTTGTTGAAGCGAGGTTGGCATAGACCGGGGCACAATACCCGGCACCCGACATGGGTTGGCAATCCCGAACTCCGGCGCCATGACAACAACAGACGTCGTGCCGAGTTGACGTAACTCACGGCGGACACGATTTGGAATTTGTCTGCGAACTGAGAGCCGATGAAGCCAGGGTGGCCTTTCAGGAAAACTCTCTGCGTCTTGAGCGAATCGAATCGCATCCCCGTGCCGGAGAGCGGGAGGGCTTTCGGACAATCAAGGCCAATCCGACAACACCTTAGCTGCGCGGCTTTCTTCTCAAATGTTGCGGAAACCGTGCCACCGGTTTTCCTGAGCGAAGCGTGCGTGCCCGCAAACGGATTCCACTCCACAGCAGTCTCCGGATTCGGAATAAGGCGCTCCTCGCTAATACATCCGCACGACTCGCCAAAAATAAGCGCTGGCACCGCGGGGCGGATCGACCGTGTAACAGCCGTTGGTCAAAATGGCAGCGATGTCAGGCGTGAAATCCAGATACGGGCCTGGGGCAGTGGGAGAGCCTTGAATGCGGTAAATGCCTCCGATCGTCGCCGGCCAGCAGAGGTTGAAGCCGCCGTCGTTCAGTTTGACTATCTGGCAGCGGGCGGGCACGGCGGGAACCGCGATGGGAGCAGTGACGATTGGCTTGCCAGGTTCGGTCTCGTAGGCCCAGCCGTAAATGTAGCCGCCTACGCCAAACACGTAGTCGTATTCCTGACGCATATCCACATGGATGTAACCATAATGCTTGTTGGTGCCGATCAAAAACTCAACGCCCACGGCACAATTTTGAAACCGAATATCCGCTGATACGGCAATAGTTTCAGTATTACCATGAAGCTCAACCATAATCATCACCGTAACTATTCTGTCCCCATACATTCGCTCTTCAGGAAGTTGCACCGGAGAACCCGCCCACCAACCGTAACCCGCCAAGTAGTTTGTTTCGCCTAACAAGGAATTTAGCGGCAATCCTCCAACGAGACCGCCGCGATCGATAGGTCCGGTCCTGCTAAAGCGAATAAAAGCACGGGCGTCTTGAGGAAGGTAGGCGCTGATGCCAGCTCCATGAGGAAAAAATGTAAAATCGACACGCTGATCGCCATCAAAATCAATCGCCGTCGGCTCCATTGGAAAATCCCCAAGTCCGGGTCCAAAATGGATTGGCGTCGCCAATTTGTTGACGACCACGCTGGCTAGCGCCGGGAGCATCAGCCAACCGGTAACGAGCAGGGTTAGTAGCGCATTTCTCATACTTTACGCATGGTTCGAATGCGGGTCAGTACCAGCGCACGCCTCGCCAAAAGTAAGACAAGGGGGCTTGGATCAGGATGGCCATCGCTTCAAGGTTTGCCGAAATGTCTCCGGTCGCATCGGTCCAAGGGCCGGACACCGTAGGCGCTCTCTGAATACGGTAGATGGCCCCGGGAACTGCATTCCAAGTGATCACGACATACCCGGCCCCTGCATTCGCGGCTGTCAGTGCGAATGTCGGGACTGCCAGAATGCTATTCCCGGACAAGATGATCAAGACCCACATAAACTCCGTCCCGCTTTCGGGGTCTGGGGGAATGCCGCCGGGGCTCGTCACTGGTTGCGGGGACTCCATGAGCGAAGGGAATTGGGCTGAGGCCAAAAATAATTCCGAAACAAATGGGCCCTCCGGGTGTCGTATACATGGTTTTCGACCTGCCATTGGAACAATCGAGGCTGGACGAGAGGACCAAACTCAGAAAGGCTCATGGTGCATATGTGGAACCGGACGAGGCATTTTGGACGAGATGGCACGGCCACGCCTGGCTCCGGCTCCTCTGGCCTGGAGGCGCCGTGCGCGACACCGGCGCCCCATCCGTGGAGGCAATCCGGCCGATTCGATCGCCCCATGCGAGCATGGCTGAAATGTTTCCTGGCGATCGGTCTGATTGCCACGGTAGCCGGCCGCCTGGGCGCGCGGGCTGAAGAGGAGCCGCATGCCCGGCCGTTCGTTTATCACAACGAAAAGATCCCGGAAGGACCCTGGTCGATCCATGTGCTCAAGATCGATCGCTCCAGCGCGGAATACGATGTCGATACCGTTCTCGCGCGCGGCAACATTCTCGGGATGGAGACGCTGACCGATCAGCTCAAAGGTTGGCCCACCAACGCCGGGCGCCCGGTGGCAGCCATCAACGGGGATTTTTACCGGAGCGGCCGCTACGAAGGCGACCCCGAAGGCATCCAGATCACGCATGGTGAGATCGTCTCCAGCCCGTCCGGCAAGGCGTGTTTCTGGATCGACGCGGCCGGCCGCGCGCGGACCGATGAAGTTCAGTCCATGTTCCGGGTCATCTGCGCCGACGGCACGAGCGTGAAGGTCGGGTTGAATGAGGACCGCAGCAAAAATGAAGCGGTCCTCTATACTCCACGCCTCGGCCCCTCGACCGGCACCAGCGGCGGACGGGAGTTCGTCCTGGAGCCTGACCCGGCGGAATCTCATGACAAATGGACGACGTTGCGGGTGGGGGTCCGCCTGAAAGGCCGCGTCCGGAAGGTGCTCGACCAAGGCGACACCCCGCTGGCTGCAGGCACCATGGTCCTGTCTTTGGGGCCCTCGCTGCTGGAGGACGGCACTGGCGTCGGCGCGGCCCGGCTGAAGCCGGGCGATCTGGTCGAGATTTCCACGGCCACGCTGCCGGACATGAGCGGGTGTCGCACGGCCATCGGCGGCGGCCCGCGCCTGGTGGTCAATGGCAAGCCCGTCGGCGGCTGGCGTTCCCCCAATGATCGTCATCCCCGCACGGCCATCGGGTGGAACGACGATCACCTTTACTTCGTGCTCGTCGACGGCCGCCAGCCGGGACTTTCCGTGGGCATGAGCTTTACCGAACTGGCCAACTACTTCATCAAGCTCGGCTGCACCACTGCCGTGAACCTCGACGGAGGCGGTTCCGCCAGCATGTGGCTCTTCGGCCATACGGTGAGCAGCCCGTCCGAAGGACGGGAACGCCCGATCGCCAACGGCGTGGTCATCGTCAAGAAGCCCCGGGAGGCAGCGCGGGTCAACGACTAGTGTGGCGTAGGGTTCCGGCCCCGCTTCAGGCCAGCACGCCCCGAATCACTTCGCCGGTGTTGACCGTCGGCCGTTCCTCGCGGCCGTTGTGAGGGTAGATGAGCTTCTCATGATCGAGCCCGAGTTGGTGCAGGATCGTGGCGTGAATGTCCCGCACATGCGCCCGCCCTTCCACCGCCCGCAGCCCAATTTCATCGGTCGCGCCAAACACCGTCCCGGGTCGCACGCCGGCGCCCGCCATCCACATGGTGAAGCCCCACGGATTGTGATCGCGGCCGTCGCCCTTTTCGTTGAACGGCGTCCGGCCGAACTCGCCGCCCCAAATGACCAGCGTCTCCTCCAGCAACCCGCGCGCCTTGAGATCCGTCAGCAAGCCGGCGATCGGGCGATCGACCTGGCCGCACATCTTGGTGTGGTTCCCTTCCATGTCGTTGTGCGCGTCCCACAGGTTGCCGCTCCCGGAATAACACTGCACGAAGCGGACGCCGCGCTCCACCAGCCGGCGCGCCTGCAGCAGATTGCGTCCAAACGTTTCCGTCCGCGGATCGTCCAGCCCGTAGAGCAGCCGCGTGGCCTCCGTTTCACCGGACAGATCCGTCACCTCGGGCGCCGCCGATTGCATGCGCCAGGCCAGCTCGTAGGAGTTCATCCGGGCGCTGAGTTCCGAATCCTCCGCCTTGTCCGCGGCGAACCGGCGGTTCAGCCTGGCCAGCAGATCGAGCTTGTTCCGTTGGCGGGCCGCGCTCACGCCCGCCGGGGGTGCGAGGTGCAGAATCGGCGCGCCCTCATTGCGAAACTGGGTGCCCTGGTAAATCGCCGGCAGGAAGCCCGAGCTCCAGTTTTTCGGACCGCCATTGACCTCTCCCTGATCGGTCAGGACCACGAACGCCGGCAGGTTCTCATTGAGCGAACCCAGGCCATAGACGGACCATGCGCCCATCGCCGGCCGCCCCGCGAGAATGTCGCCGGTGTTCATCTGGCAGACTGAACCGACATGATTCAATCCATCCGCCCAGCAGGACCGGAGGACACAGAGGTCGTCGGAGTGTCGGGCCGTGTTCGGCAGCCAGTCGGAAATCCACAAGCCGCTTTGCCCATGCTGACGCCACTGGCGCTTCGTTCCCATCAGCGTATTTCCCGCGGTGCCCATGGCCGTGATCGGCCGGCCAAACGAGGCGGGCATCGGTTGGCCCGACAGCCGTTGCAAGGCCGGCTTGGGATCGAACAGATCCAGGTGACTCGGGCCGCCCTCCATAAACAGCCAGATGACGGATTTCGCGCGAGCGCGAAGGTGCGCGGCGCGCGGCGCGAGCGAATCTCCGGCGGCTTCAGCCGCGGTCGCCGCCGGGACAACGCCATCACGGGCGAACAGATATCCGAGCGCGAGCGCCCCGAACCCGCCTCCGGCCTGACGCAGAAATTCCCGGCGGGTCGCCACGGGATTCGCCCGGCCGGGCGCGCCAACTGCCGGCCTGGCGTCAGTCCACATACAAAAATTCGTTCGCGTTCATGAGGGTGTGGCACAAGTCAGCCAGCGCCATCAGTTGCCCGGAGACCTTTTTCCCATCATCGGCACCGGCCATTCCCGGCCCCTCGGTCAGGGATCGCTGGGCCCGCAAGAATTCGACGGACAGGCGTTGCTCTGCCGGCGCCGGCCGGCGGCCAAAAGCGATGCGGTAGGCCATTTCGACCTGGCGCCCTTCGTCGTCCCCGGCCACCTCGTGCACGCGCTCCGCAAAGCGACGCGACCATTTCACGAGCAGGTGGCTGTTCAGGAGCGTGAGCGCCTGCAGCGGACCGGTGGTCACGTTGCGCCGCGCGCAACTCTCATGCGGGTCCGGCTGATCAAAGCTGTCAAACATCGGGTAGCGGGTGTTCCGGCGAACAAACACATAGATGCTGCGGCGATCGCGCGCGCTCTCGTCCGAACTTACGGCCCAGCCTCCGCGCGGCGTCGGCATGCCGACGGGTAGTTCGGGGAAGATGCCCGGGCCGCCCATCGCCGGATTCAAACTGCCGGAGACCTGCAACGCGGCGTCCCGGATGACCTCCGCTTCCAGGCGATGCCGCCCGTATTTCCACCACAAACGGTTGCCCGGGTCGACGCGGGCGGCTTCCTCCCGGTGGCTCGACGACTGCCCATAGGTCGACGAAAGCGCAATCATCCGATGCAGCCGTTTCAGGCTCCACCCGTGGGAGACGAGGTCGTTCGCCAGCCAGTCCAGCAGCGCCGGATGCGTGGGGCGCTCGCCCTTCAACCCGAAATCGCTCGGCGTGCCCACCAGCCCTCGTCCGAAATGATGCTGCCAGACGCGATTCACGATCACCCGTGCGGTCAGAGGGTTTGCCGGATCCGTGATCAGCCGGGCCAGCGCCGACCGCCGGCCGGAGGAACTGTCGCCCGGCGAGCCTGAGAGCGTCACCGGGTCTGGATAGAGGATTTGCAGCAGGCCAGGCTGGACCTCCTGCGCGGGCTGGTCATAGAGCCCGCGGTTGAGCACAAAAGTCGGCGGCGCCTCCGGACCCAGGTCAGCCATCACTGAGCCGCGCGCCGGCTCCGCCGGCCGCAACGGTGCAAAGCACTTCAGTTGCCGATGGAGTTCGTCCCAGCGGGCGCGAGCCTCCCCTTTCAACCGGCCGGTCACCACAGCGTCATCCGCAATGTATTCGTGCGACGCCCGGTCCAGATACTGCCGCGCCTTCCAAGCCATCTGCCGCTCGAACGGCGAGCGGTCGCCTTCGGGTTTGGCCAGGATGGCCTGGATCTCGGGCGGATATTTGTCGCGGTAATCCTTTTCGATGGCCCGGCGGTGCGGCGCCGCGATGGTTTCGATTTCATTCCGCACGGCGCGGGTTTTCTCGTCCCACACCGCCCGGCGGTCTTCGTAGGCGCGGACCGCGTCGCCCGGGGCCAGGAGCACGCCGTCGCGCGCCGCGGTGTTCGCGAAGAACGCCTGCAGCCGATAGTAGTCGCTCTGCAGAATTGGATCATACTTGTGATCGTGACAGCGCGCGCAGCCGTAGCTCAGCCCGAGAAAAACCGAGCCGACCGTGTCCGTAATGTCGTTGAGAATTTCCTGGCGCCGCTGCCGCAGGTTCCGGGCGTTGCTCTCGTCCGGATAATGCCGGCTGAACGCCGTGGCCACGTGAAGCCTTCGTTCCGCCGGCCAGAGCTCGTCCGCCGCCAATTGTTCCTGCACGAACCGGTCGTAAGGCTTGTCCTCGTTGAAGGATTCAATCACGTAGTCGCGGTAGCGCCACACATACGGCCGCGTCTCGTCCGCCTTGAATCCTTCGCTGTCCGCGTAGCGGGCCAAATCCAGCCAATCCCGGGCCCATCGCTCGCCGTACTGAGGCGAGGCCAGCAACCGGTCCACCACCCGCCCAGGCGCGCCCGGAGAGGCATCCGCGAGGAAGGCGTTCACCTCCGCCACCGTCGGCGGCAGCCCGATCAGGTCCAACGTGACCCGCCGCAACCACGTGACCCGGTCCGCCGCCGGATTCGGCGCCAGCCCGGCGCGCTCCAGATCCGCCAGCACGAAACCATCCACCGGCGTTCGCACCCACCGAACCTGCCGGACCTCCGGAACTGACGGGGGCCGCACGGGCTGAAACGCCCAATGCGCACGGGCCGCCTCCGGCCACGCAGCTTTGGCAGGAGAGAGGGATTCAAGCGCCGATGATCCCGCCAGGCAGAAGAATGGTCTGAGCAGGAGCAAGGCCCATCCCGTCAGGCGGAGCAACCGTCGCCTTCGCTGGAACGAAATCTTGAGGGCCATGACGGACATCGATTCCGATGTCGCTCCGGAAATTGGTCTACCCGCAGCGACCCGGCACCATAGAGTCAACTGTCGGAACAATGAAATCCCAATCTTCGGGGATTTAAGCTCGCCCTCCGGATGCCGCGCCCTCTCCCCGCAACTTCCCTTCCGAAGGGGGTGGTGGAGCAGTCCTCGGTTCAAGACACGAGGACAGGCCCGGCAACGGATCCCCGGCGGTTCGTGCGAACAATCTTTTTGCCGCCTATCTTTTTGCCAAATTCTCTCGGTCGTCGCTGGAACTTTCGTCTGAGCCCGTGCTTCCCGCACCCAAGCCGGAAGAACCAAAGGCAGAAAGATTCCTGCAAAAAGATTGCGGTGGAAGTTCCCACGTTTTCGACTGCCCCGCTGAACGAACCGGGCCGGAATCCTCCTACGCGACCAAGGCCGTCAGGATTGCCTTCTGCACGTGCAGCCGGTTTTCCGCCTGGTCGAATATCGTGCCGGCGTGCTGCTCGAAGGTCGCCTCGTCGATTTCCTTGCCGCGGTAGGCGGGCAAACAGTGCATCACGAGCGCGTCCGGCTTCGCCACCGCCAGGAGCGAGGCGTTGATTTGATATCCGGAAAGTTGCCGGATCCGATCGGCGGATTCGGCTTCCTTGCCCATGGAGACCCAGACGTCGGTATAGATGAGGTCCGCTCCGGCGGAAGCCGCTTTGGCATCCTCGAAAAGCACCACGCGGGCGCCGGCCCGGGCGACCAGTTCGGCCGGCGGCTGAAAGGCCTTGGGCGCAGCCACGCGCAGTTCGAACCCGAGCTTGCCGGCGGCAAAAATCCACGAGATGGGGACATTGCAGGCGCCATCGCCAATAAACGTGACGACGCGGCCGCGGATGGGTCCCCGCTTTTCCTGGTAGGTGAAGATATCGGTCAGGATCTGGCACGGATGCTCGTCGTCGGTCAGCGCGTTGACGGTCGGGCGGCGCGAGTAGCTGGCGAACTCCTCCACGTCCTTTTGCGCAAACGTGCGGATGACCGCCCCGTGAATCATGCGCCCGAGCACCCGGGCGGTGTCCTTGATCGGCTCACCCCGCCCCAACTGGATGTCGGCGGAATTCAGAAACATCACCTGGCCACCCAGCTCCCGGATGCCGACTTCAAAGGACACGCGCGTCCGCGTGGAGGGTTTGGTGAAAATGAGGGCCCAGGTCTGCCCGGCCAGCGGCTGGGTGGGATGACGGCCCCGCGTGCGCTTGATCTCAGGGGCGGCGGCGAGAATTCCTTCGATCTCGGCCGTCGTCATCTGTTCGATGCTCAGGAGATGCTTCATCGGTCTGGATTTCCCGTTCGAGGGAAAGGCGAGAGAGAGCACCAAATCGCGGCCCGGCTCAAGAAAAATTACTCAGGAAAGAAGCTGCCAGGGCTTGCGCATGGGCCGCAGGCCGGCGCGTTGGTTGGCCTCGGCGTCATCCACAAATTCTTCCCGCGCGAAATCCCACCGCAGCGGGCGAGGCAGCCGCGTCGCCAGGTCGGCGAGGTGACACAGCACGTCGGCCCGGAAGGCGTCGTCGATGGAGCAGATGGCCGGCTGCCGGCTGCGGACCGCATCGAAAAAATTTCGGCCATGATGCGCGCTGCGGCTGAGGCCCGCGGCCGCCGGGTCGATGCGCTGCTCGGCCAGCGATTCGGGAGAGGTGCGCAAGCGGCCGCGGCTGACGAGCACCCAGCCATCCGTGCCCTCGAACGCCGTGCCATGGCCATCAATCTCGCCGTACCGCTGGCGCCAAACCGACAGGTCACTCATCGCGGGGGAGGCGTCCGCAACCGCATTCTGGTTGGCGGTTCCGCGATACTCGAGCGTGACGCCGTCGGCCGCTCGGTAGCGCACATCCCAGGCGACCGCGGTATTGCAGGCGCCCTCCTTCGGAAACACCGCCCGGCCTTCGACCCCAATCTGGCCGTGCGCCAGCTCCGGATGCCCCCACAACGCGATGTCGAGGGGATGCACGCCCCAGCCCGCGATGAATCCCAGCGCATAATCGTAGTTGTACCACCAGGTCTTGCTGTCGTCGGCCGCGCACT
Organism: Limisphaerales bacterium; assembly: GCA_044229355.1. GTDB lineage: Bacteria > Verrucomicrobiota > Verrucomicrobiia > Limisphaerales > JADJPG01 > JBGARF01. The sequence continues at coordinate 79,254 of JBGATF010000023.1, read as the reverse complement.
TGCCGGCGGTGTGGGCCGTGAAGCGCGCCGGCCCCAGCCAGAAATTATAGTCCAACCCCGGCGGCACCGGAGCCGGCGTCGTCGATCCGCCCGGCCGACTGGCCGGCGCCCAAACCCGGATGCTGCGCAGCGCGCCAATGCGGCCGCTTCGCACCAGGGCGCACGCCTGCAGAAACTCGCGACTCGATCGTTGCTGCGTCCCGAATTGAAACACCCGCGCGTGTTGCCGCACCGCCTGACGCAGATGTTTATCCTCCGCGATTGCCAGGCCCATGGGCTTCTCCAGATAAATGTCCTTGCCAGCCCTGGCCGCAGCCGCCGCCACCGGCACATGCCAGTGATCCGGCGTGGCCACCAAGACGGCATCAATGTCGCCCCGGCCGAGCAACTCCCGAAAGTCATGCACGGTCGCGCAGTCCGCAGTCGAGTAGCGGTCATTGACCTGCTTCCGCGCCAGCGCGAGTTGATCGTCCTTCACGTCACACACCGCCACGACCTGCGCGTCCGCCTGTGCGAGAAATCCCCCCAGCACGCTGCGCCCCTGCGGCCCGGTGCCGATGCACCCAACCTGAATGCGGCTGTTCGGCGCGCCGGCCCCCAAAACCGACCGGCGCGCCACCCATGGCGCCACGGACCACGCCAGGGCCATGGATAGGTTGGACTGGAGAAAATGGCGACGGTTGACCGGCAACCCGGAAAGATTTTCGTGGCTGCGTTTCATAGAGCGTCCTTCACCCGACCGCCCGGCCATCGTGCGCGGCCAGCGCCCCCTTCGACTTGACCGGGATCAACTCCAAATCCAGCGGTGTCGCCGGCCGCCATCGGCATCGGCAAGGCGAAGGCGGGAATTCCGCCGGGCGCCAACGGGATTCAGATTGTGTCCGGCGCCACCAGTCCGCAGATTCAGGGGAACGCAGCCCCGTCTGAATTAACGATGTTAGAAGCGCGACAGGTTCTGATCTTCTGTGTGGTGGGTGTGGCGACGACCGCCATTGATTTTGGCATCTTCAACTTCTTGACCCGCCCTTCGCTCGGCTGGCGGCGCATCCCCGCCAACATCGTATCCGTCGCGGTGGCCATGACGTGGTCATTCCTGGCCAACTGGCTGATCGTCTTTCAGCCGGGCGGACACCAATGGCTCGACCGCGCCGGTCGGTTTCTCGCCACCACGCTCTTCTCCGCGTTTGTGCTGCAGAACGTCATCCTTTACGTCACGACCTACCGTTGGAAAGGCCCGTCCAAGGCCGTTCTCTTCGTTCTTCGGCAGCTGCGGCTGCAGGCCTGGCTGGACGAGGACATGGCTTCACGCAACACCTGCAAGGCACTGGCGGTGTCCGCCGGGCTCGTCTGGAATTTCTGCTGGTACAAGTTGTTCGTTTACGCCAATTGACCGCCGTCGAGCCAACGCGGTCAGCCGGGGAGCCGCCGGACGCCCCGCGGTCCGGCCAGCCAGACCAGCCAGAACGGCCAAAACGCGGAACTCGTTCGCGCCTTCCATCTTGGCCCGCCTACGGCTGACGTTTGATTCGGTAGAACGTGGACTCTGCGACCTGAGGAATGACCACCCGGAAGCCCGCCGGGGTGGCTTCCACTCCGGCTTCCAAATCCGTCCAATCCGCCAGAGTCAGGCTGGACGCAGCCTGGACGCGGAAGTCGCCGGCCCGGCCGCCCAGCGGCGAAACGAACTCCAGAAGAATCCGGTTGTCGGCAACGCGCTCGAAATGGGTCACCTGTAGATCGAGCTGGATGACGCGGACGTTGTCGTAAATCACGAAATTGTCGGCATTGCCGACGGAGTCGAACTGATCCGAGTGTCCCAGCATGAAGGTACCGCTGCGATAAGCAGTGGTGTTGGTGTATTGGAGGACGAGATTGTTATTGATGAGCAGCGAGATGACGTTGTCGAGCTGGGAAAGCTCGACCTGGGACCAACCGCGGCCCGGGGATCCGGCCGCGCCATACGGCGGCGCGGGAATGACGCTGGCCAGCGACGCCGCCGTCCGGCTGGCGACGATGGCCGGCGCGGCAGTCTGGCTGGAGGCGGCGTAGAACGTGTAGTCCCGGTTGTTGGATCCGTCGGTCTCGATCGCCGCCCAGACGCCGTCCCCGCCCCGTGAGTTGTTGCTCGAATCTGTCGCGCTTTGGGTGACGCGGTTCGTGCGGAGGCCCGAGTGGTTCAGGCCGGCCATGGCGTGCTCGGTCGTCGAGGCGCTGCCATAGTTCAGATACATGTCAAACCGCAGGGCGTAATTTCCGCTGAACGATTTTCCCGCGGGATACACGTTGATCGCGGCGGCCCCGGCCGCGGCGGCGTTCGTCTTGTTGACCTGGACGAACAACCCCAGCGTCGAGCCATCGACGGTGCTCGGCGCCACCGAGATTCCGCGGGCCGAATAGTCGTAGGCCCACTGAACGCTGGCGTCATATATCTGATTGTTGGCGCCAAACAACGCCACCCAGTTGGCCGAGTCGTCCACGTTCATGTCGTCCCGAAACAGCTCCAGGCCGGGCAAGCTCTCGTTGTCGAGAATCGTTCCGCAAGCCGAACCCGGCGTCCCCACATCGTAGGGATCGAATCCCGGCACAAGCCGCAAACAAACCGTCTCGTTCCCTTCCGCCTCGACATCATCGCGCACGGTGACCACCTGCGTGGCCGTCACTTCGCCGGCCCGAACCAGCAACTGGGTCGGAAGATCTTCAAAGTCCGCCCCGGGCGCGGCCGTGCCCTCATTCGCCACGTAATCGACGAAAAGCTCGCTGTTGGTCTCGCCCTTGCGCGTGATGACGAACGCCAGCGTGTCGCTGGCAAATCGTTCCTGGGCGCTCGCGTCGGAAACCGCCAGGGTCAGCACCGCGCGATCATTGTCGACAATGACCGCCGTGGCGACCGACTGCGGACTGACCGTGTAGCCCGCGCCACCGGCCACCGACAGCCGGACGGTTTCCACAAACTCAGACTCGCTGTCATCGATCGGGGTAATCACGACGTCAACCCCGCCCAAACCGGCCGGGATCGTCACCGTCAGCGGCACCGGCTGGTAGTCCACGCCGTTCGTCGCGCCGCCTGTCCACGCCAACTGCACCGTCAAATCCGCCCCCGTGTCGCCGTCCCGGTTGATCGTGAACGTCGCCGTGTCGCCGTCTTCCGAAGACAGGTCGTCCACCACGGTGGCGGACACGAGCACCGGCGGGCGGCTGAGGCTGAACGTCCCGTCCGATCCGGTGACCGCCGCGGTGGAGCCGCCCGGGGAGAAGACGCGGAGCAGTTGCGCGCCCTGACTCACGGCATAGAGGTTGCCCGCGCGATCGAAGGCGATGTCCCGCCCCTGCGGGGCGCCGGTCCCAAACCCGTCGAAGACCAGCCGGCGCGCCAAATCAGGCAGGCCATTCACCAGCGGCACGATGGTGATGCCGTTGGTTTCGAGGTTGATCACCGCGAGATAGGAGCCATCCGGCGAAACGGCGCCGCCGCCTGTGGCGCGCAGCAAATCCACCGCGGCGCTGTCGCCGAGCAGGGTGCGCGATGCCGTGAGCGAGTTCCACAGTTCGGTCCCATCGGCATCCAGAACATAAACGCCGGCCCGATCGTTGCCCGCCGATCGATAGTTGTTTACGTAAAACTTGCCGTCGGGTCCCCGGTTCAGGTCCATGGTCTGGCTGGCTGAGTTAATCCAGGGAGTCGCGGCGCCAATGCGCGTTGGCAGGGTGGTCGGGCCGGGCAACGCCCCGCCGATGTCGTGACGCCAGAGCGAATTTCGCGCGTTGGCCGTGGTCGAACCCGGGTTGGGTTGCAGGTCCTCATCAATCACATAGGCCACGAGGTTCCCGCCGGCCAGCGAGCCCTCAACCACCGCGGCGGCAATGCTGCCGTGCACCCGGTTGGTGGTCACGGGAAACGGCCCGCCGATCGGACCACCCAGCACGTTGGTGCCGCTGCCGGGGGCGACGTCGGCATCCGTGACATAGAGCGATCCCGTCGCGTCGCTCCAATCACTGACATACAGATTGCCGTCGGCGCCGACCGAGAGGCGATAGGGCGCCACATTGCCGCCGGTGGCGAAGTCCAATCCTCCGGTCCGGGCGGCGTTCCCATCGCCCAACGCGTCTGAAAGATCGGCATTCAGCAGGTAAATGCCATCGCCCGCGTCACGGATGCCCGCGAAATTCGTTGCCGTGATCGATCCGGCCGCACCGTTGGCGACGTAGACGCGTCCGAACCAAGCGCTGGCCGGATCCGTGTTCACCGTCACTCCCCGGGGCTGGGGAAAGCGCAGCAGGGATCCGTCGGCGCTGATTTGGTTCACCCCACCCCGATTAGGCTCGGTGGCGATGGTGAAGCCCGTGGCTGCCACGTTGAATACCGAGACTTGGAAAACGCCGACCGCGCCGGTATTCACGACGTGCAGGCCTGCGGCCAGGGCCCCCAGATCGACCTCGTTGGCACCACCGTTCCACAACACCTTGACGTCCCCCGCCGCTTCATTGAGGCGGAAAGACACGGTCCCGTTTGCGTTCGTCAACTGGCTGGCATAGGGCGTGGCTCGGAGGCCCGGCGCAAAAATCACGCTGGAGACCACCGCCAGGCCGCAGACCGCGACTCGGTCCGCCAAGCGGCTGCGGAGGCGGGAGAAAGGAACAAACAACTTCATAAGATGGATTCGGTTTCGGGTTTTCTTCGAACGCAGGCGGGCCCTTCATACCATAAACAAGGCGGCGAGCCATCGCATTTTTTGAGTTTGAAAGGCGGCCCCTCGTTCGTTTCCGGGCGCGACCCCAGCCGGTCCGCCGGCCGTTCGCGCGTTTTCGTATTTTCCGGTTGCCCAAGGCCCGAACAGCACGACGGCCGGGCGTAAACCGGCCGCTGGCGTTCGTCACCGAAACGTCACCGACGCGCCATTGGCCCGTAACATCGCGACCGCAGCTTGGGTCCGTAATTCTTATGAGCACCCACTACGAAGCCTCGATGCAACGCGACATCGAACGCATCCGCTCCAAAATTGGCGAAATGGCGTCGTTGTGCGAGCGCGCGCTGAAGGATTGCGCCAGCGCGCTGCGCGAGCGCAACCGGCCGCTCGCCTACTCGGTCATTCTGCGCGACAAGCGCATCGACGAATTGGAGAAGGAGATCGACCGCCTTTGTCTCGAGTTCATCGTGCGCCAGCAGCCGGTGGCCGGCACGCTCCGCTTCGCCTACAGCACGATCCGCATCAACCTCGAGCTCGAACGGGTCGGCGACTACGCCGAAAGCATCGCCCGCCAGTCGCTCAAGCTGATGCCGATGGAGATCCAGCTTCCGGTGGACCGCCTGGAGGAACTCTCCACGCTTTCGATCCCGATGCTGCATGACGCCATCGATGCCTTCCGGCGACAGGACGCCGAGCTGGCGCGGAAGACGATCGAAGTCGAGGAGGCGGTCGACGTGCTGAAAAGCAAGTTGAACAAGGATCTGGTGGAGCTGTTTCGCAGCAGCCAGATCCCCTTCGAGGCGCTCAACCCGCTCATGATGATCACCCGGCGCTTCGAACGCGTCTCGGACCAGGCCCGCAACATCTGCATGGAGGTTCTCTACATGTGCACCGGCGAATACAGCCGGCACCAGGGCTCCGAGGTCTACCGCGTCCTCTTTGTCGACCAGCACAACTCCTGCCGCAGCCAGCTGGCTGAGGCCATCGCCGCCTCCCTCAATCAGGACAGGTTCATCTTCAGCAGCGCCGGAGTCACCCCCCGCCCGATCACCCCCGGCACGCTCGATTTTCTCCGGGCCAAAAATCTCGACCCGGCCCACCTGACCCCGAAATCCATCGAGCAGGTGCCAAATCTCGAGCATTACCACGTCATCGTCGCCCTGTCGAAGGACGCCCAGCGCGCATTCCCGTCCAAGCCGCGAAAAGCCGTCCTCATTGACTGGGCGCTCGACGATCCGTCCACCGCCGTCGGCAGCGCGGAACAGATCCGCGCCGCCTACGAAGGGGCTTACGCCTTTCTCCAAGCGCACATCAAGGATCTCGTGGAAGCCGTCCTCGTCGACGAAGATTAACGATCTCCCCAAATTCACTCAACCAACCAGACCACACCATGACCGACCAACGCATGACTCCACCGACCGCCGGGCTTTCCGCCCGGATGACCACGCCGCCCCGGGACCAACGGGCACGCTTGCACCAGAGCGTCTGGACCGCCCTGGCTTTAACCTCCGCCTTGGTGGTGACCGGTTGCGGCCGCAGCGAGAGCCCGGCCGGCGGCGGCGCGCCAACCGCCGCGCCGTCCGGCAAGACCACCGAGATCCGCATGAAAGGATCTGACACCATGATTCAGCTCGCCACGGCGTGGGCTGAGGCCTATCGCAAGGTCGACCCCACCGTCTTCGTCAACGCCAACGGCGGCGGCAGCGGCACCGGCTTCGCCGCCCTCCAAAACAACAACACCGATATTTGCAACGCCTCCCGGGAAATGAAAAAGGAGGAGGGCGAAAAGGTGAAGGCCGCCACCGGGAAAGAGGCGAAGGAAACCGTCGTCGCCTACGACGCGCTCGCGGTCTATGCCCATCCGTCCAATCCCATCAAGGACATCTCGGTGGAGGAGCTGCGCGAGATCTGGGCCGAAGGTGGGAATGTCACCACCTGGGAACAACTGGGTCCCGCGTACAAAGGCAAAATCGCGCTCTTCGGGCGACAGAACAATTCCGGCACCTACGACTACTTCCGCGAACACATCTGCGGCAAGAAGGACGGCAAGCAGCGCGAGTTCCGCGGTGGCATCAGCGAGTTGAACGGGTCGGCGGAAGTCGTGGAGAACGTGGCCAAGACTCCGACGGGCCTGGGCTATAGTGGCATGGGCTACAAGACACCCCAGGTCAACTGGCTGCACGTTTCCAGCAAGAAGGGTGAAACCGGAGTGGAGCCCGGCGTGGATGCCGCCCGCAGCGGAAAATATCCCATCTCCCGCAAGCTCTACGTCTATACGGCCGGCGAACCCACCGGCAAGGTGAAGGAGTTCATCGATTGGATCCTCGGTCCGGAAGGCCAGAAGATCGTCGAGAAGGAAGGTTTCGTCCCTCTGAAATAAGCAAACCTCCACCGCTTCCGACCAGTGAGCGCCGCGTCACCCAAGCCGAAGAAATTTAATTTCTTCGACGCCATCGAAAAGCCGACGGAATGGCTCATCCGCGCCTGCGGATGGAGCAGCATCATCGGCATCGCCGCCATCTTCCTGTTCATCTTCCGGGAGGCGGCCCCGATGGTGCCCCGGCTCGACTGGGTGCATTTCTTCACCAGCCCGCGGTGGATCCCCAATCCCGCCGAGGGCAACGCGGCCAGCTTTGGCGCGCTGGCGCTTCTGGTCGGAACGTTCACCACCACCGGCATCGCCCTGCTCATCGCCGTCCCCGTGGGCCTCGGCGCCGCCGTCTACATTTCCGAGTTCGCCACCGGCCGCGTGCGCGAGACCTTGAAGATCGTCATCGAGTTGCTCGCAGCCATCCCCTCGATCGTGTGGGGTTTCATCGGCCTGATGGTGCTCGGCCCAATCGTCAAGGCCGCCTTCACGGCCACGCCGGGCAGCGCGTGGAGTCACGTCCTCATGTTCCTCCACCTGGCCAGCAGCGACGCCGGGGCCACCCAGGGCACCAACCTGCTCACCGGCGGCATCATCCTGGCCCTGATGAGCGTGCCGCTCATCGTTTCCCTCTCCGAGGACGCCCTCCGCGCGGTGCCGGACTCATTCCGCGAAGCCGCCCTCGCCCTCGGAGCCAACCCCTGGGAAACCGTCCGTCGCGTGCTCTTCCCCGCCGCCCGCAATGGCCTGCTCGCCGCCTGCATGCTCGGCATGGGCCGCGCCGTCGGCGAGACCATGGCCGTCCTCCTCGCCACCGGCCACAGCAACCGCATCCCCGCAGCCCTCACGGACCCCGTCCGCACCATGACCGCCACCATCGCCGCCGAGATGGGCGAGACCGTCCACGGCGACGATCATTATCGCGTCCTGTTCATCCTCGGGATCGTCCTGTTCGTCATCACTTGCGGCATCAACGTCGCCTCCGATTTCATCGTCAAAGGCGTGAAAAAATCGAACCACAAGGCCTGAGATGTCCAGCCCCGCCTCCGCCATGTCCCTCGCCCTCGCGCCCTCGCCGTCGGCCAATCCGTTTGCCCCAACTCCCTTCGAAGGACGCCGCGCCCGGGCCGCGACCCGCAACCGGTGGATCATGTTCGCCTTTTGCACCATCCTGGTCCTCCCGCTGATCGGGATCCTGGTCGACATCTTCGTCAAAGCGGCGCCGGTGTTATCCTGGAGCTACCTGTGGGACAACCCGGCCAACAAAGGCAAGGAAGGCGGCCTGTGGGCCCCGCTCGTCGGCACGTTCTACCTGGTGATGGGCTCGCTCTTGTTCGTCGCCCCGGTCGGTATCCTCGCCGCCATCTACTTGAACGAGTATGCCAAGGAAGGCTGGCTTAACCGCATCATCAGCATCACGGTCACCACGCTGGCCGGCGTGCCCAGCATCGTGCACGGCCTCTTCGGCCTGGGCGCCTTCGTTCTGGTCATGCTGCCCGCCCTCTCCCATGCGACCGGAGCCAAATGGGAGGCCGGCCTGCTGACCGCCTCGCTGACCATCGCGGTGATGAATCTGCCCGTGATCATCACCAGCACCCGCGAAGCCCTCGGCGCCGTCCCTCAGGCCTTCCGCGAAGCCTGCTGGAATCTCGGCGCCAGCCGCTGGCAAACCATCCGCACCATCGTCCTCCCCAACTCCCTCAGCGGCATCCTCACCGGCATCATCCTCACCGTCTCCCGCGCCGCCGGCGAGACCGCGCCCATCCTCTTCACCGGCGCGACCTTTTTCAAATTCGTGGCCGACCGCGGATTGGAAAAACTGTTCCCCTACAGCCCGGCCGAGCCCTTCATGGCCATGTCCATGCACCTGAACATCATCTCCAATCAGATCTCCCAAATGCCGGAGAAGATGAAGTTCGGCAGCGCCGCCGTGCTCATCGGACTGATCCTTTTCATCAACAGCTTCGCCATCGCCCTCCGCGTCTGGTTGCGTGGACGCAAACGCTGGTAACGTCATGTCCACCCCCGCCACGCCTCACATCGAACTGCGTAACGTCAGCGCCTTCTACGGCGCCAGGCAGGTCCTGCATAACGTCTCCTTTACGGTGCCCCGCCACAGCGTCATCGGTGTGATCGGCCCGGCCAACTCCGGCAAGACCACCATGCTCAAAGCCATCAACCGCACGCTCGACTTCATCGACGGTGCCCGTGTCACGGGGGAAGTGCGCGTCGCCGGCGACGACGTGGCCAGCTTCCGTCGGCCCGATGAACTCCGCCGCCGCATCGGCATGGTCTTTCCCCTCCCCGTCGGACTGCCCCTCACGGTCTACGAAAACGTCGCCTATGCCCCCCGCCGCCAGGGCATCACCAACCGCGCCGCGCTCGACGCCATCGTCGAACGCTGCCTCCGCCAGGCCGTGCTCTGGGACGAAGTCAAAGACCGCCTCCAGATGCTCGGCACCCGGCTCTCCGGCGGCCAGCAGCAACGCCTCACCCTCGCCCGGGCCCTGTCCCTCTCCCCGGAAATCCTCTGCCTGGATGAGTTCAGCATCGCCATCGACCCCGTCACCACCATGCGCATCGAGGACGTGCTCAAGGAGCTCCGCAAGTCCATGACCATCGTGCTCGTGACCAACCTCGTCCAGCAGGCCCGGCGTCTCGCCGACATCACCCTCTTCCTCTGGCGCGGCGAAGTCGTCGAACTCAGCCCGACCGAGGTCGCTTTCGGAGACCAGCCCAAGGATCGGCGAACCTACGACTACGTGAACGGAATTTTCGGATGAAACGGCTCTGCTCCCTCACGTCCCCATGACGACCGCCCCTCCCCCTCACGTGCCAACAGCGGCCACCGTGCCGGCGAAACTGGGCATCACCACCCGCGATCTCTGCCTCTGGTACGGCAAATTTCAGGCGCTGAAAAACGTCACGCTCGACATTCGCCACGGACAAATCACCTCGCTGATCGGCCCGAGCGGCTGCGGCAAAACCACGCTGTTGCGCTGCTTCAACCGCGTCAACGAGCGCTACGGCTACGTCACCACCACCGGCGAAATCAAAATCCTCGAAAAAAACATCTACGACCCGGACGTCTCGCTCATCGAGCTGCGCAAAAAGGTCGGCATGGTCTTCCAACGGCCCAACCCCCTGCCCATCTCCGTCTACGAAAACGTCGTCTTCGGCCTCCGCCTCCACCGCGAGCCGGCCGACAACCGCCGTCCGGCCCTCGATGACGCCGTGGAGAAAGCCCTGCGCGAGGTCCGCCTCTGGGATGACTTGAAGGATCGCCTCGACCAGAAGGCCACCACCCTCCAGCTCGAGCAACAGCAGAAGCTCTGCATCGCCCGCCTGCTGCCGCTCAAGCCGGACATCATCCTGATGGACGAGCCCTGCTCGGCGCTCGATGTCGAAGGCACCCGGGCCATTGAGGAGCTCATGTTCGAGCTCAAAGGCCGCTTCACCATCGTCATCGTCACCCACAACATGGCCCAGGCCCGGCGCGCCTCCGACGAGTGCATCTTCATGCTGCTGGGCGAGCTCGTCGAACACTCCCGCACCGAAGACCTCTTCCTCAACCCCCGCAATCCGAAGACATCCGAATACATCGAGGGCCGCTACGGCTAAGCACCCGAAGTTCAACGTTCAACGTTCAACGTTCAACGTTCAACGTTCAACGTTCAACGTTCAGCGTTCAGCGTTCAACGTTCAACGTTCAGGTCGGTCACCGCAGCAGGACGATATAATCCACTTTGACCTGCGCCTTGAAGGTGAGATCTCCAAACGCCAGTCCCGTGTCGTCAACCGCCGCGGAGGCGTCAGCGCCGGCTCTACCCGGGACGGCCATCTTGTCCAAGCCGCTGCCCGCCCCGGAATAGGCCAGGCTGTAGTATGCGGCCCGCCGGTCGGCCGGAGCCGGGTCGATCGCGACCTCGCTGAAGCGTTTGACCACCAGTTTTACTCCCAGCTTCTCCTCGTAGTACTGGCGCGCCTCGGCCGCCTTCTCCAAGGCCTGCGCGCGGGCCTTCGCCTTGAGCGCTTCCTTGGCCGAATGCGCCACTTCCACGCCGACCAACTGCACCTCAGCCCAGCGATCCACGGCGCCGCCCACCGCTTGAAACTCCTTCTCGTCCCGCACCGTCACCTTGACGAAATGATCGATGCGATGGCTCTTCGCCTTCTCCGTGAACAGCCCGTGCTTCTGGCTCGCAGCAAAGCGGGCGGCTTGCACCTGGTCGGCGCCCAGCCCGGCTTCCTTGAGCGCCGCCGCCAAACGCGACCGCAGGTCCAAATTCTGACGCAACGCCGTTGTCAGAGACTTGTCTTCCGTCGTGACCTTGAGGGTGACATCCGCCTTGTCCGCCGGCGCCTTGGCCTCGCCTTCGCCGAGCAAGGTGACGATCTGCGGCAGCGCCGCGAGGTGTTGGGACAGTTCCTCCGGCGAGCCCTTGAGTTCGACCGGAGCCGCCGTGACGGGCGCAGGCCGGCCAAGCCAGACGTTAAGAACGACCAGGGTTGGAAACAGAAATGTGCGGTTCATAATCTCCCGTTGGTTTGAAGTTGGAGTTCGCCGCGACTTCACCAGAGGCCGCCAGGCCGCGCAAGCGCGGGAAACAAATGGGTGCGGCCTGATCCCGCAAAAGCAAAAGTCCGAAGCTCGCACTTCGGACTTCGCACTTTAGACTTTGGAGGTGTCTGCGGCTAATTCTTGAGCGGAACCTGCATCAGCTCGTCGGCCGACCAGTTGCCACCCCGATCCTTGGTGGCTTCGCGGATGGGCTTGACGAAGTCCCCTTTGACGGCCGGCGCCTTGTTGCCCCAGGTGGAGCGCACATAGGTCAGCGCCGCGGCGATGTCGTCATCGACCAACGCGTCCCGCCACGGCAACATGGCGGCTTGTCCAAATTGCTTGCCGTTGACGGCGATGGGCCCGGACAGACCGTTGAGGACAATGCGAACGATGCGGGAAGGATCCTTCACGTTCACCCAGTCGGAACCTGCCAGGGGCGGGACGAAGGCGGACGGGTTGCCATTGCCGTCGTCCTGATGGCAGGCCGAGCAGTAAAGCTTGTAGACCTTCTGGCCTTTGGCCTTGAGCAAGTCGTCCTCGCCCTTGGGCTGGAGATCCTCAAGGTCGCGCACGTATTGAAACGGGTGCTGAACGCGGGCGTCGAGCTCTCCGCCGTGATTCACGACATACATGTCGCCGAAATAAACCGCCAGGCCCAGCAACCCAATCAACAGGGCGGGCACTGGAGTGCGGCGGGCTTCAGGTTCACCGCCCGACTCCTTGACGACAATCCTGGTCTGGCCGCTGCGCGACGAAGACAACGGCGACGACGGAGCTGCCGGAGCCGACATCCCCGAGCCGACGCCGCTGGTCGGGGATGCGGCTGGCGACGGTTGCGGCTTGTTCTTCTTCGGCTTCTTCATGGCGCAGGAGCAGGCTGCCCGGCGGCCGGCGCAGGCGCAAGGGCCGGCGGCTGCCCAACCGGAGACTCGAACAGGGAGGTCTCGGCTTTCAAACTGAGCAGATAGGCCAGCAACGCGCGCGCGTCGGCATTCGGCACGATCAAATCACCCGGCAATTCCGGCGTCGCCGGCTTGAGAACCACGGAATCCGCTGGCAACGCCTCCCCGGCCACATACGGACGCCGCTCGAACAGGAACGGATACGACGGCATGATCGACCCTGGCATCGTCAGAGCCGGCTCGTAGAGATGCTTCAACACGAGACCCGACGTCGCCGGAGACTGACGGGCGCCGAAATTTGCCAGGTCCGGCCCGAGTCGCAGGCTGCCGAGTTGCACGGGATAATCGCGCACATAATCCAAGGCGACGCTCATGCGACGCCCCCACTGACGATTGATGTCGGGACCAAGGGTCACCAACACCGCCTCCGCCTTGGCCCCGGCCTCGGTCAATTGCTTGGTCAGGCCCTGCGCGGCCGAAACGGTCAACCCGCCGGTCAACCGCGCCGGCAGTTTGGCCAGATGGGAGCTGGCATCCGCCTCCGCGACGGCGAGAATCTTCGCGACCGCGCTCGCCGCCACGGGCAGATTGGTGGTCAACTCCGTCACCCAGACGTCGAAGTGGACTCCCGTCTGGCGCACCTGCCGGGTGTGGCACTCAGCGCAGCCGAGCGACCGGTAGACCTCCGCGCCTTCCGTGGCCACGCCGGGCCGGGCGGGAGGATAATACTCGCCCGTGGCTTCAATCAGGCGCGGCTGCTGCCGTCCAAATTGAAGCTGAGGCGCGAGAATCAGCCCCCAAAAGGACGAGGCCAGCGTCAGCAGAATCCCGAGGAAAAGCAGCGGTCCGTTGCTCATGACTTCACCCCCGCCTTGCCGGATTTCCCAAGCGAGCCGCAGCCACACAGGTCAGCACAGCACGCCCTCGCCAGCGGCTCGAGGAAGCCGCCCAGCAGCCTGCAAAAATTCGCCACGAACAGCACCTGCCCCACCAGCATGAGGAAGACCCCGCCGGTCGCCAGCCCGACAAACGGCGTGGAGGCCTTGGCCACGACGAGGAACGGCACGCCCGCATCCGCGAGGTTGCGACCTTGCTGAATGCCGCCGATCACCAAACCGAAAAAGACCAGGAGCACACCCGCCGCATGGAGCGCAAAATGCGTCTTGATCAGGCCTTCGCTCGCCCAGTTCACCTGCACCAGGCGGGGCAGGACGTAATAAATCGCACCGAGGATGGCCGATCCCACAAAGCCGTAAAGCATCACCGACTTCGCCCCCTGCACGGCCAGGGTCAACCCGACCGTCTTCTGGTAAACCGGACAGGCCAGCGTCAACTCGGCCGCAGCTCCCAGGACATAGCTGATCAGCGCAAAGGAAATGAAACGCGCTTCGGAGGACTTTTTGAACAGCTCCTTCGGGCAGGACGTTTTGGCAAAATTCACCACGTTGGCGACGAGCGGGACGACCAGGCAACCTGAGGCCGCCACGCCCACGGCGGAAACCCAGCGTGGCACCGGCGCGCCTTGCAGCGCGGCCATCCCGGCCCAACTGCCGAACGCCAGAATGCTCCAAAACGCGAACGCCGCGAGCTGTGAACTGTGCAGCGGCTGCCCGCTCAGCTTGGGAAAGAAATAGAAAAGAATGGCCAGCCCAAGCAGCCCCAGCCAGAGGTGCGTGAGGCCGCCGGCATACCAGGCGGCGACGACCGATTGCATGGTGCCGCGCACCGGGTCGAGAACCAAAAGGTAATTGGCCGCGATATACAGCCATGGAAACCAGAACAACGCCCCGAAGATGAACCACTGGCTCGGATACAGGGTCCGCACCCGGCGCATCTGAAACGTGCCCACCGCACAGACGCCGAGCACGGCGTAGGCGGCGAAGAGCGGCCCGGAGGCGTAGCGCGGCATTTCCAGCCACTCAAATCCGGTCGTAGCCCCGGCCAGGATCGCCACCACGCCGACCAGCACGCCCAAATTCCAAACCTTCGAGGCGATCACCGTCGCCACTTGATAGGCATATCGCACCTGCCCGAGACGGCAGAGCAGCCACAACCCCGCCCCCAAACCCGCCGGCGAAGCGAAGCCATAAAGAAACGCGTTGCTGGCCGCCGGACGGATCCGTCCCAGCGTCAGCCACGGGCAATCGGCCAGAAAGGCGCCCTTGTGCATTTTGATGGCCGCGAGCAGCGAGAGGACCAGGCCGGCCAGCAACCAGACGGCCGCACCGCCAAAGAGGCACAGCAATGGCCAGCGCAGCGAGGAATCGATCTCGGCCGCGGGAATGCGCTCGGCCGGGGCCACTGCCGGGGTGTCGTCGCCGGGCGATTGCGTGGAGGGAGAGGCGCTCATCCGGGACGATTTACTCGTACTGGCTCGGCTTTTCCGGAGCCTTGGGCGGCGGTTCGCTGGCCTTGACGGCGCGAGCCACCAAATCAGCGCGGGCCGCAGACGGATTCTTATAAGCCTCGACCGTCAGCTGCATCGCGCGGTCGATCGCGAGGCGAACCGTCTTTTTGCCCGGGTCCAGCACTTCGTAATTGTTCAACGCCTTGGTATTGGCGTCGCGCAACTCCGCCAGCGCGGTCTTGCGCTCCTGCGCGCGAGCCTGGTTCAAGGCCGGCGCCGGCACCGAATTCTTCATGACCACCAGCAGCAGCCCCACCACCAGGAAGGCGCCCAGCACTCCGACCGCCGAGATGATCTTTTGTCCAAAGGAACTTTCGCTCATGGCCGGTTGGGGTTAGTGGGTTTCGCTCAACGGATGCGGGCCGTGCACGCCCAGCGACTCGCCCAGGCGCGGATCCTTCAGCGGATACGCCGGGTGGGCGTTCAGATACTTCAGGAAGACCATCGACAACACCCCGCCGACAAACGCCAGGCAGGAAAGATCCAGCCAGTGCAGGACAAAGCCTTCCTTGTGAAACACGGGCATGATGTTGAACGACATGTCGCAGAAATGCATCATCCACGCCCAGATCGCGAGGGGTATGGTCACCATCGGGTTAATCTTCGCGTCGATGCGCAGCAAGGTCAGGAACGGCAGGAGGAAGTGCCCGAAAATGATGATCAGGCAGATCTGCCACCAGCTGCCCTGCTCGCGTTGCACGTAGTAGAACGTCTCCTCCGGCAGGTTCGCGTTCCATTGCAGGAAATACTGCGAAAAATGCACGTAGGTGTAGAACACCGTGAAGGCGAACCAAAGCAGCCCGAGGCAATGCATCGTGTTGCGATTGACGATGCCCTTGAGATGCCCCGTCCGGGTCAGGATGCTGGCGATCACCCAAAGTGTCGCCACCGTGGTCCACACGCTCTCCGCGAAGTAATACACGCCATACATGGTCGAGTACCACTGATGCTCCAGCGCCTTGACCCAGAAGATCACCGCCAGCGTCAACGTCACCGCGAACCCGAAGATTCCGTAAGCCGAATGGAACCGCATCGCAAACGTGTGCGACGCCGCCCCCGTCTGGTCCTGGGCCAGCGAATGCCGCCGCAAATTCCACGCGAGCCACGTCCACGCGGCAAAGACCAGCACCGCGATCCCGGCAAAGCCCCCCGCGGTGAACAGCGGCTGCTTCGCGTGCAGCGGATGATCCAGATGCGGGTCCAGCGTCATCCACGGGTAAATCTGCTTAGCCAGCAGCGCGATCGGGATGAAGAGGATGGCCATGACCGGCAGCAGCCAGGCCAGATGCTCCGTCAGCCGGCGCGTGGCTACAGACCAGCTCGCGTCGAACAGGTGATGCAGAATGGTCAGCAGCAAGCCGCCCAGCCCAATGCTGAGAAAGAACATGAAGGCCAGCAGATAGGAATAGCCAAACTGCTTGGTCTCCTTAAACGCCCCGATGAGACTTAGGATTCCGCCCACGGCGATCAAAATCACCGGCAGCTTGCTCCATTTCTTCAGGTCGAGCGGAGCGCCCAGCGTGTAGGTGTCAGTTCCAGATGCGCTCATGGTGATTAATTCTTCGGAGTGGGCGCCGCAGCCGCCGCCGGCGGCATAGGTTTGGCCAAGTCGCCGCGCTTGTCGGCCGGCACGTCATCCAACGTGGCCAATCGGCTGCGTTGCAGTGCGCGGACGTAGGCGACCACCGCCCAGCGGTCTTCGATCGACAGGGCGGCTGCATACGGGCCCATGAGGGTTTTGCCGTACGAAATGGTATTGAAAATCTGTCCGTCCGGCTGCTGCACCACCTTCCGCGAGGTGGCGTCGTGCAGATCCGCGATGACCGTCATGCCGAACTTCGTCGTGATGCCCTTGCCATCGCCTTGGGCTCCGTGGCAGGGCGCGCAGTTGATCTGGAAGCGTTGCTGGCCCCGGGCCATGAGCTGTTCCGTCACCGGCAGCGGGATGGTTTCCACCCAGTTCGTGGTGCCGGGAATCTTGCCCGTATTGACGGGCGAGTCCTGGTAGGCCGCGCCGCGCGCGACCGTGCCTTCGACCGGCAGGCGCGAGCTGAAGCCGTCGGAAAAAATTTCCGTGCCGGTCTGGGGCCGCAGCTTGGGCTGGCGATCCATGTCGGCAAAGATCTCGATGGGGGGGCGGCGGGAGAGGTCGCCGCGCTTGCCGGCGACGAGGAGAATGGAAACGCCGGCCAACCCGAGCGCGAGGAGGACGTATCGGATCATGGTTCCCTCACTTCCTCGATGTGCCGGCTGCCAGCCGACTCCAGCAGCTTGCGGGTTTCAGTGTCATTGAATTTCGGATCGCCCGCTTCGATGCAGATGAAGAACTTGTCGTGCGTCGCCAGCCGGAACCGTTCCGAGTTGAAGAGCGGATGATACCAGCGCGGCAGCCGGTTAAGGAACAGCATGCCGCCGAGCGAGCCAAAGGCGCCGAACAGAATCGTCATCTCGTAACAGACCGGGAAGGACGACATCGGGCTGAAGAGCGGTTTGCCGCCGACGACCAACGGGTAGTCGTAGGCGTTCATGAACCAGATCATCAGCATGCCGCAGGTGAATCCCGTGCAGCCGAGGCAGAAGGTGAACCAGCCGACCCGGGAGTTGCCCAGGCCCATGGCCGCGTCCATGCCGTGCACCGGGTAGGGCGTGAACACGTCCCAGCGCCGGAACCCGGCGTCGCGCACCGTCTCGGCCGCGTGCATGGCGGCGGCGGGCGTCTCAAACTCCGCCAGGAGACCGTACTTGCTTCCGTTGGTAGCCATCAGTGATGCCCTCCAGTTGCCCCGCCCAGCTTGTGGTGCGGGTCGCCCTGCGGCGTGACCGCCTTCACTTCCGCGATGTTAATCAGCGGCAGGAAGCGGATGAACAGCAGGAACAGGGTCATGAACAAACCCATCGTCCCGATGTAGGTCCAGATGTCGACCCAGGTCGGGGTGAAATACGCCCAGTTCGCCGGCATGTAATCCCGGTGCAGCGACGTCACGATGATGACGAAGCGCTCGAACCACATGCCGATGTTCACCACGATCGAGATGAGGAACACGAACCACATCTTCGTCCGGCACCATTTGAACCAGAACAGGTGCGGAGAGATGACGTTGCAGCTGATCATGGCCCAGTAGGACCACCAGTAGGGACCGAACGCGCGGTTCTTGAACGCGTAAAGCTCGTAGGGATTGCCGCCATACCACGCCACGAAAAACTCCATGCCGTAGGCGTAGCCAACCATCGAGCCGGTCGCGAGCAGCACTTTGCACATCAACTCGACGTGCCGGACGGTGATGACGTCCTCCAGCTTGCAGATCGTCCGCAGCGGCAGCAGCAGGGTCAACACCATGCCGAACCCGGAGAAGATCGCGCCGGCGACGAAATACGGCGGGAAGATGGTCGTGTGCCAGCCGGGGACCTGCGACACGGCGAAGTCGAACGACACGATCGAGTGCACGGACAGCACGAGCGGCGTGCTCAGGCCGGCCAGCAGCAGGTAGGCCTTTTCATAATTCCACCAGTGCCGGTTCGAACCGGTCCAGCCCAGCGAGAAGATGCCGTAGCCGATCTGGCGGAGCTTGGACTTGGCGCGGTCGCGCATGGTGGCCAGGTCGGGGATCATGCCCATGTACCAGAACAGGAGCGAGACCGTGAAGTAGGTCGACACGGCGAACACGTCCCAGAGCAACGGCGACCGGAACTGCGGCCAGATGCCGTTGGCGTTGGGCAGCGGGAACAGCCAGTAAGCGAACCACACGCGCCCGACGTGGAACGCCGGGAAGATGCCGGCGCACATGACGGCGAAAATCGTCATCGCTTCGGCCGCGCGGTTAATCGACGTGCGCCAGCGCTGGCGCAGCAAACAAAGAATGGCCGAGATCAGCGTGCCGGCGTGGCCGATGCCGATCCACCAGACGAAGTTGGTGATATCCCACGCCCAGGCGACCGGGACCATCAAGCCCCAGACACCGACACCGGTGCCGACCTGATAGGCGATCATGGATGCCCCGACGCACATGATGATGACGCTCGGGATGAAGGTCGCCCACCACCAGAGGGGCGTTTTGCCTTCGGCGATGCCGGCGATCTGGTCTGAAATCCAACCGAGCGGGCGCTTGTTCAGCACGAGCGGCTCGCGCTGCAGTTCCCTGGGCGGAATCGGCACCGCGGGGAGCGCGGCCGTTGTCACATGGTCACCCATTAGTGCGTTCCTTTCTTGCCGGCCTCAGCGGCCGCGCCGTGTTCAGCCGCCCCACCCGCCTGGCCGGGCGCGTGCTCCTGCTCGTGCTTCGGCTCATAGGGGTTTTCCTGCTGCTGACCGACATAATCTTTTTGGTTCAGCGGAATCTCTCGGTAATCCGGCATCTTCGGGTTCGGGTTGCGAATCCGGGCCAGATACGTGATGCGGGGCCGGGTCTCCAGGAACCCGAGCACCTCGTAATTGCGATCCGATTTCTTCAGCTGAGCCACGCGGCTGTGCGGGTCGAGCATGTTGCCGAAGACGATGGCCTCCGCCGGGCACGCCTGCTGACAGGCGGTTTGAATGGCCCCGTCCGCCGGGCGCACATTTCCGCTCTGGCCGACCGTGACCTTCTGTTTGATCTTGCCCTGCTCGATGCGCTGCACGCAGAACGTGCATTTCTCCATCACGCCGCGCATGCGCACGGTCACATCGGGGTTCGAGACCAGCTTGATCAGATCCCACTCTTCCTGCGGCCGGATGCCCCGCGCGCGATCCTTCCACCAGCGCTTGAGCGTCCACTCGTTCTCCGTCGTGCCCACCATCGGACTCGAGTAGAACGGGCCCTTGAGCTGGTCGAGCGAGCGCTTGTTGTAATCGAGGAAGTTGAAATGCCGGACCTTGTACGGGCAGTTGTTTGAACAGTACCGCGTGCCGACGCACCGGTTGTAGGCCATCACGTTGAGCCCTTCGTCGTCGTGCACGGTGGCGTTGACGGGGCAGACGGACTCGCACGGCGCGTTCTCGCAGTGCTGGCACATCATCGGCTGGTTGACGACCTGTGGATCATCAACCAGTTCGGCCTGGGGCTTGTCCGCAGCGCCGCTGAAATAACGATCGATGCGCAGCCAGTGCATCTCGCGGTTGCGACGCACCTGGTCCTTGCCCACGATCGGCACGTTGTTCTCGCTCTGGCAGGCCAGCACACACGCGGAGCAACCCACGCAGGCATTCAGGTCCACGACCATGCCCCACTGGTTGATCTCGCTCTTGACGTGCAGCTTGCTCAGGTCGACGCCGTTCTGGCTCTTCCGCTTTTCAAAAGCTTCGTAGGGATGCTCGTAGATCCCTTTCGGGCGGCCCACCGGGCCGTCCTTCGGATCCGTGTAACGCGTGACAAATTCCCACTCGGAATCGAGGTCGAACCGGCTGGCGAAGGCCGGCTGCTTTTCGTAATCCGCCTTGTTCGCCTCGCGAACAATCGGGCGGCCTTCCATCGCGCCATGCTCCTGCGTCAGCGCGAGCTGATACATCTCACTCGTCCCGGTAATTTTGGCGCCCCCCGCGAAATGCAAACCGGTCGACGTTCGCAGCGCGTAGGCGTTATACAGGCCCACGTCGTGACCGACGCGGCCGGTGCCACCATTGTCATGACGCCGCCGGCCGTAGCCCAGCGCCAACGCCACCGTGTAGTCGGCCAGACCCGGCTGAATCCACAGCGGGCCCCGCACCTTGCGGCCCCCGAGCTCGACTTCCACAATCTGCGTCTCGGTCACCACGTTCTCGGTCACCGGACGTTTCAAGCCGAGCTCGTCCGCCGTCTTCCGGCTGACCAGGACCAAGCCATCCCAGGTGACCTTGGTCACCGGATCAGGAAACTCCTGCAGCCAGCCGTTGTTGTTCCAGCGGCCGTCGTCCATCCGGTAGTCGCGATGGAAGACAACTTCCAGGCTGTCCTTCGACACCGTGGCCGGATTGACCGCCGCCAGGGCCGACGCAATGACGTCGCTGGTCACCGCCGGACCGCCGCCGCGCGGGGCCGCCCCGGCCAGAAAGCCGTCATGCAGGAACTTCTTCCAGGCGTCCTCGCCACCGGCCGTTCCGGCGATCGTGCGGAAGGTTTCGCGGGCGATGTCGTAGGGCCGGGTCGTGGTGTCTCCCGCCAGGCGGGCGAACAACTCCAGGTCGGTCACGCCGTCGAAGAGCGGGGCGATCAATGGCTGGATCGGCACCACGGAGCCGTCGCTCGTGCGCGCGTCACCCCAGGATTCGAGGTAATGCGCCGCCGGGAGCATCAGGGCCGTGGCCCAGGAGGCGCTGTAGGTTTCGTCCTCGTAATACCCGAGCCGGATGACATCGACCGCGTTGGCCTGGGCGGCCGCCCACTCGAGATCCGCAGGGGCATCGTAGGCCGGGTTGCAGCCGATGAGGACAAGGTTCTTGATCGCCTTCGCCTTCAACCCCGCGGCGATCGCCTCGAGGGTGGAGTTCGGCCGAACCTGGGTGATCTCGGAGTGAAAGACCGTGCGGCTGTTGTTATCGAGGCCGATGTTCAGCAGGTTCGCCAGGATGTGAACCGCCAGCGGCTGACGGTGACCCGCGATCACCACGGACGAGCCGCGGTTGGCCGCAAGATCGGCCGCGCATTCGTCGATCCACTTGGGGTTCACGCCGGCCGGCAGAGGCAGCTTGGCCGCCATCTGGGCGATGGTCGGGTGGGTGGGAAGAACCTTCGCGGCGATGGCGGCGGCGATCGCCGCAACCTGGCCGGTCGAAACCCGCAGGCGATGATCGGCGTTCATGCCAGTCACCGTCATGAGCCCCTCCACGGCGTAGAGGCGGTTCATGGAGTCGGTGGCCTTGGTCAGCTTGCGGCCGCGGGCGTAGCCGCGGATCATGCGGTGCGCGTCCGCCTCGGCCCCGAGGAAATCGCTGTCGAACGAGACAATGACCTTGGCCTGATCCAGCTTGTAGTAAGGCGTGCTGCCGGTGAGCTGCCGGGCCACGGTCAGATCGAGCGGCTCGTGGACGGCCCACTTGGCCTGGGGATACTTGAACTGCAGCGCGGCCACGAGGCGGGCGCGGGACGGCGAGCTGCTCTCGTCGAGCACGAAGGCCACGTCAGCGCCTTGCGGCGCAAACTGGCTCGCGATGATCGCGATCTGATCCATCGCCTGGGCCCGCGTGACCGTGCGCGTCGCGTGGCGGAATTTCTGCGCGCGGTCCGGGTCGTAAAGGCTCAGGAGTGAGGCCTGGGCAAACGTGTCCGTGCCGCCGTTGCTGTCAGGGTGATCCGGGTTGCCCTCGATCTTGGTTGGGCGGCCGTCGTTGGAGCGGACGAGCAGCGGGACGGCGCCGTTCCGGGTGGGCATGGCGGTCGCATAGAACTGCGGGACGCCATGGATGTAATTTTCCGCGGCCTTGCCGAACGGGAGAATTTTCTCCTCGGGCCGGCGGCAGCCGGAGCCGAGCACGCCGAGCCCGCCCAGCGCGAAGGACGCCGACATGAGCTTGACGAAGTGCCGGCGGGAAACGGAATCGCCGAACTCGCTGGCGCCGTCGGGAAACTCGCGCTCGAGCCATTGACGAAACGCGGGGGTCTCGGCCAGCTGATCCAGGCTCCGCCAGTATTTCTGGCCGCCTTCGGGCTCAGGACAGGAAGGAGGAATCGTTTTCATCGATGGCAAGCGGAGCAGCTCTGGCCGGCCTCAACCTTCATTTCTTTGGCCGTTTGCTCGAACCAGTTGGCCGGCATGTGCTGGTGCGGGTCCCAATCCAGTTCAGTGATCTTGTCGACGGGCCGGAGGTTCGGCGCCGGGTTCCGATGGCAATCCACGCAGAAGGCCATGCTCAACGGCTTGGCGTGCTGGACCTCGTCCATCTTGTTGATGTTGCCGTGGCAATGGACGCAGCTGATGCCGCGCGTCACGTGGACGGAGTGATTGAAGTAGACGTAGTCCGGGACCTTGTGGACCTGCACCCAGGGAACGGGCTGGCCGGTCGCCGCGCTTTCGCGCACCAAGGCCAGGCGCGGATCGTCCTTCAGCACCTGGTTGTGGCAGTTCATGCAGGTCGAGGCCGAAGGAACGTTCGAGTACCACGACTTCTCGACGTGGCTGTGGCAATACCGGCAGTCGAGGCCAAGCTGGTCGACATGCACGGAGTGCGGGAAGGCCACCGGCTGAACCGGCTGATATCCGACCCGGGTGTATTTCGGGGTGAAGTAGTACCACACGCCGGCCACCACGCCGGCCCCGGACAGAACCCCGCCCGCGATCAGGGCCAAGGTCAGCCGATTGGTCCACTTCGGAAAAATCGCTGGCATCTCAGTGCATTTAGTTGTTACGTGCTGCGCGCAAAATCAGCGCCGACCCATTGCGCTGTCGCGCGCATCATTGTGTGAACGTCTGAACCCTTGCCACCGAACCGCGGCAAGAGCGGGTGTTCTTTCCGAAGCAAGGCGGCCCGTCAACTGTTTTTTCGGAACTCTGTTTTCTCGGAACAGCCACCGTCATTCCATCGCCGGCCACCAACCCCGGCCGCGGACAATCCCGTCACCGATTCACCACCGGCAACACCGGCTCCCGCTCTTCGCCAAATCCTCACGGCGTTCCGCCGCGCCTTCCGGGCGTCCCTTCCACCCTTCCCGCGTGCCCTCCCACGACCCAACGACAGTCCTCTGCAGGAGGATATTGTCCGGGTTGATCCCGATCGGCACGCGCGTGGTTCTTTACCGGAATGGCTCCCGCCAACGCAAGAAACATTGTGAAATTTTTCACAAGTTTTGGCGGAGTTAATGACGCCCATAAGCTGCCGTATTGAACCCCACCGATGCGATGACCCCGTTCGTCGAAATTTTGGGCGCCTTCCGCCAATCGTCCCCTTAACCTCACGCGATGCTCGCTCCGCTCTCCCGCTGGCTGTCATCGCCGCGTCTCGCGATCACGGGCGTGTTCATGGTGGCCGGCGCGGCCCGGGCCGAGCCTCCGGAGACCCCGTTCCCGGCCCCGCCGGAATTCAGGAAGATCGTTCTCGCCACCAATCTCAACGAGCCGATCCAGCTCTCGATCGCACCCGACGGCCGCGTGGTTTTTGGCGAACGCCACGGAGCGGTGAAATGCTGGAACCCAAACCAACCCGTGGTCGTCGAGTTCGGCCAACTCGAGGTGTTCACCGGCCCGGAGGACGGCCTGCTGGGCCTCGCGCTCGACCCCGGCTTTGTCACCAACGGCTGGCTGTATCTCTTCCACTCCACGCCCGGCGTCCTGGAGAATCGCGTGTCCCGCTTCACCGTCCGCAATGATCGGCTGGACCCTGCCACGCAAAAAATCCTGCTCCGCATCCCCACGCTCGCGCGAAAGCCGAACCACTCCGGCGGCGGCCTGGGCTTCGATTCCTCCGGCCACCTTTACGCGTCGACCGGAGATTACACCCTCATCAATGACTCGTCCGGATACAGCCCGCTCGACGAACGCCCGGGCCGCGAAGTGCACGACTCGCAACGAACGGCGGCAAACACCGACGATCTGCGGGGAAAAATACTGCGCATTCACCCGGAGCCGGACGGCACCTATACCATTCCGCCAGGCAACCTGTTCCCGCCCGGCACGCCGCGCACCCGTCCGGAGATCTACATCATGGGTTGCCGCAATCCGTTTCGCTTCAGCCTCGACGGCGATCGCCTGTTCTGGGGCGATGTCGGGCCCGACGCGCGTGAGGCGGATCCCGCGCGAGGTCCGGCCGGCTTCGACGAGTTCAACCTCACGCGCCAGGCGGGAAACTTCGGCTGGCCGTATTTTCTCGGGAACAACAAGCCGTACGTGAAATACGACTTCGCCACAAAATCATCGGGGCCCGCGTTCGACCCGGCCCACCCCGCGAACCATTCGCCCAACAACACCGGCCTGACCAATCTACCGCCGGCCCATCCCGCGCTGATCTGGTACCCGCCGACGCCGTCCTCCCGATTCCCGGAGCTGGGCTCCGGCGCCCGCTCGGCCATGGCCGGACCAGTCTATCACTTTCATGCCGATCTCAATTCGCCCAGCAAATATCCGGCCCGCTACGACGGCTCGCTCTTTCTCTACGATTGGGAACGCAGCTGGATTAAAGAGGTGCGCCTGGGGCCACAGGATGAGTTGTTGTCCATTCACCCGTTTGCCCCCCACTTGATCGTGAAGCGCCCCATCTCGATGTCCTTCGGCCCTGATGGCGCTCTCTACGTCATCGAATGGGGCACCGCCTGGTACAACAACCGCGACGCCCAGCTGATCCGGATTGAGCCGCGGTAATACCGACCGGCACCGTCCTCAGTCCACGCGCCAGCTCCCAGTTCCGAAGCCGGCGAATGCTCCGCTAACGCCGTGAGGTCAGTGACCGCAGTGCCGCATAGAACGCTTCATCGTCGCTGGCCCCTTCAAAACGGAACGGGAATTTCTGGTTCCAGTCCTTGAGCATCAGCCCGTACCCGCAACCATTCGTCACCGATGCCTGCAACGCGGCCACAGCCTGGTCTCCCGTCCGATCGTCCTCGTTGCAGACGACGGGTTTTCCATACCGCCGGAGCAGCGCCGCCCGCGCCGGGATATCCTCGACTTTTGTCCCGTTCCAATGCGGCGTGAGAAAGTCACAGGCGCCCGCGACCTCCGGATCGATCACGCCATTGCCGTAGCCGCTCGCAGTCACCAGCAGGCCCGGCGCCGTCTCGTGGGCCAGTCGAATGAGGCTGGCCATGCCGGACGCGTCGCGAATCACCCGATGCGCATAGCCCGCGTGGGGATACTCATTGGCCACCTCGACCAGGACGTTCGAAAGGCCGAGGGAACGGATCCACCCGGCCGCGTGGACCACGCCCGCGCGCACCGCCGCGTCGTCCCGCAAAAGCTTGGCTTGCCGTTGATAATAGAATCCGAGGACGACGACCAGCCCGGTTTGGTCGCAGGCGCGCACGACCCGTTCGACGCGCCCCAGGTCAACCGGCCGCAAGGCGCCGTCGGCGGAGAAGGCGGAATTGGCCGCGCCCTCATAGCCCGGCGCGCCTCCCTGCAGGTTGAGGGTGAAGGCGTCCACTCCCTGGGCCGCGTAGTCTGGAATCCGGGCGATGAACCGGCTCGTGTTGGCGTCCGGATCGAAGCCGGGACGGCCCGGATCGGCAAACGTGGCGTTGACCATCCGCACGTTCATCAGCAACCCCTCGGCCGGCGAACCCGCGTGTGTCCGACGTCCGTTGATTCGCCAGTGCGAACCTTCGATCGCGACTTGCGTCGCACCGGCCGCCCACGCCTTGGGCACCGGCGTTCCCACAGCAACGCTGAGGAGCGCCAGCAGAGCCGCGCGCGCAACCGCCTGCCGCCCGCGCCGTATTCTCGAACACCTCATGATTTGAATCCACCACTGACGTGCCCCGGGGTCGGCATCATCGCAAAATGTCCACCTGACCCGCAGCCCCGCCGCCCGTCCCGCCCAGCCGAGCCCGGGGACACGGCTCAAAACTTCCATTGAACCGCGAAACCGATTCAACCCATTGCCGGTCAAGTCAGAGGGCCCGGAGGTCTGAGTCCAGGCGGCCGGGCTTGCCCGACGAACGAGGGGACCGCGCAGAAATATTTTGGAGCACTGTCCTCCCGCGCCCGGCCCGTTCGTCATTCAAGTGGAACAGCGAGAAAACGAACATGCGAATCTTATGAACACCAATGACAAGCCCAGCCCGGCCATCCAGCCGTACCTGTTTTTCAACGGACGCTGCGATGAAGCCATCGCCTTCTACAAAAAAGCCCTCGGGGCTGAAGTGGAGATCCTGATGCGCTTCAAGGAGAGTCCGGAGCCGCCGCCGCCCGGCCAGCTTCCGCCGGGTTACGAGGACAAGATCATGCACGTGACCCTGCGCGCCGGCCCGTCCGCGGTGCTGATGGCCTCCGACGGATGCGGCAGCGGCCCCACCTCGTTTCAAGGGTTCTCCTTGTCCTTCGCCGCCACGACGGAAGCCGAGGCCCGCCGGGCGTTCGCCGGGCTGGCCGAAGGCGGCAAGGTCACGATGCCCCTGACCAAGACTTTTTGGTCGAAATGTTTCGGCATGCTCGAGGACAAGTTCGGCGTCGGCTGGATGGTGAACGTGCCGGAACCGCTTCCGCAGAAATGACCTCGCGACGAGAACAAGGAATGTGAAACACTGCCGCGAATGAAGATTGTCACCAACATCCTCGCCGGACTGCTCGGTCTGGCGTTCGTCGCCGCGGGCGCCATGGTCTTGTTCAACCTGGCGCCCGCACCGCCGCCGTTTCCCGAAGGCAGTCCCGCGGCGCATTTCATGACGGCTTTCGCCACCACCGGGTATCTCAAGTTCGTCAAATTCTTTGAAATGCTCGGCGGCCTGCTCGTCGCCCTGCCTCCCACGCGGCGCGCCGGCTTGCTGATCCTGGGACCAATCGAGATCAACATCATCGCCTTCCATGCCTTCATCACCGGTGGCAACGGCCTGATCTCGGCGCCTCTCCTCATCATCGTCGGCGTCACGCTCTTTCTCGCCTGGACCGAGCGCGCCGCCTTCCTGGCGTTCCTTCGCGGCCGGCCGGCCAGTCCCTCCGCCTGACGAACGGCCCCATCCACGTTTACGTCCACGAACCTCACCACCGCAAATATTCAGCCCCAACCAATCTCATCATCATGCTCAAAAAGATTCTGATCGCCGGCGCCCTCGTCATCGTGCTCTTCCTGATCGTCGTCGCCACGCGCACCGCCGAGTTCCACGTCGAACGCAGCGCCACCATCGCAGCCAGCCCGGCCGCCGCGTTCGCCCAGGTCAATGACCACCACAAGTTCTCCGTCTGGAATCCGTTTCTGAAGCTGGATCCCAACGTCAAAAACACCTACAGCGGACCCGACGCCGGCGTCGGCGCCGTCTGCAGCTGGGACGGCAATAGCGACATCGGTGCCGGCTCCGCCACGATCACCGAAAGCCGGCCGAACGAACTCGTGCGCATGCGCATGGATTGGAAACGCCCGATGGAAGGCGTCGCCACCGTCGACTTCACCTTCAAGCCGCAAGGCGACAAGACCATCGTGACCTGGGCCATGTCCGGAACAAACAACTTCCTCGGCAAAATGGTCAGCCTCTTCATGGATTGTGACAAAATGGTCGGGCCGCAATTTGAGGAGGGCCTCGCCAACCTGGGAAAAATCGTGGCGACACCTCCGGCATCGGCCGCTCCGGCACCGGCGCCGGCCCCCGCCCCCGCTCAAAAACCATGATCGTCGCTGCGCCGGACAGGAATCAGATTCATCTCCCGACGCATCCCCTCGTCCGCTTGAACCCAATTGCCGAATGACGAATCCACAAAACCCAACCGACGAATATTTGCTGTTGATTCGCGGGACCCACTGGAACCACGGAATGTCTCCCGCCCAGCTGCAGAAAGTCATGACCGATTTCTACGCCTGGGTGGATGACCTGACCCGGCGCGGCATCAACCGCGGCGCCCAACCATTGGTCGAGGAAGGCAAGTTGGTCTCGGGTCCGAAGGGCGCCACGGTGACCGACGGCGTGTTCGCCGAATCCAAGGAAGCCGTGGCTGGCTATTTCCGTCTGGGTGTGTCGAGCCTGGACGAGGCCATCCGCCTGGCCCAGGCCTGCCCGATTCTGGAACACGGAGCGCAGATCGAAGTGCGCCCAATCGCCGACCTCTGCCGCCCGATGGCTGAGGTGAAGGCTCGCAACAAGTGAACCCAAAGGTAGGGCGCCCCGCATTGCGGGACGCCGCCCGTGCAAACATCCGTGCGGACTGTCGGCTGGCGGCGGCTTACGCCCGCCGTCGCTCCGAGCAAAGACGGGAGCGCCAGCCCGACCGGGGGTGCGGCCGTCCTCGGGCGCAGAAGGGTCAATATTTCCGACGGCTGCATTGCTTCCCGCCCTCCAGTTGTCCTGACCATTCTGCCTTCCCGCCCTCCAGTTGTCCTGACCATTCTGCGGCCGGGACGGCCGCGCTCCGAGTTCATGCCGGCTGCCATTCAGAGCCACTTTCCTCCCCGTGAACCGCAAGGTAGGGCGCGCTTTCCGCAGCGCGCCGACTGTGCCGTCCGCCGTGCGGACAGCCGGCGGGCGGCGGAGCGCCCGCCCTACCTACCGTCCGCGGTTCATGGGCCAATAGGCACGAGGTCCGAACCCGTGAAAGCTTCTCATGGCCGAGTCTGAAACCGAGTCCGCGTCACCAACTGGAGCGGAAGAGATCACGGGCGACTGGTTTCGTCGCGAGAATGCGCGGCTCATCGCGATGCTCATCGGTCAGTTCGGCACGCACCAGTTGCAACTCGCGGAGGACGTCGTCCAGGAGGCGCTCGTGCGCGCGCTGCAGACGTGGCCTTATCGAGGCGTGCCGGACAATCCGGCGGCGTGGCTCACCCAGACCGCGCGCAACCTGGCGCTGGATCACCTCCGTCGGGAGCAGCGGTGGAACACGAAGGAGGACGGCATCGCGCAGGAACATGCGCGCTGGCTGGCCGCACCCGGACCGCGGGAAGAGAACGCCGATACGTTCACCGATGACACGCTGCGCATGATGTTCGTGTGCTTTCATCCGCAGCTCTCGACCGAAGCCCAGATCGCGCTGGCCTTGCGCACCCTGGGCGGCCTCAGCCCGGCCGAGATCGCCGCCGCGTTTCTCACCACCGAAGCGGCCATCGCCAAAAGGCTCGTGCGCGCCCGCCAGCGAATTCGCGAGCTCGCCCTCCCCTTTGTCGTGCCCGCGCCGCACGAACTGCCCGACCGTCTCGACGGCGTCCTCGCCACGCTCTACCTTCTCTTCAACGAAGGCTACAAGGCGTCCGGAGGCGATCAGCTGGTCCGCGCCGACCTTTGCCACGAGGCCATCCGGCTGACCCTGCAACTCGCCGGCCACCCGGCGACCCGACAGCCGCGCACCCATGCGTTGCTCGCCCTGATGCTGTTCAACGCCGCCCGCCTGAACGCCCGCACCGACGACGCCGGCAACCTGCTTCGCCTCCACGAACAGGAGCGCGCCACGTGGAACCAGGCCATGATTGCCCGCGGCTTGCATCACCTCAGCGTGGCCTCCACCGGCGAAGCGCTCAGCGAATTTCACCTCCAGGCCGGCATCGCCGCGTGCCACAGCACCGCGCCCTCCGACGCCGCCACCGACTGGCCGCGGATCCTTTCCCTCTACGACGCTCTCGCCCGGCTGAACCCGTCTCCGGTCATCGCTCTGAATCGCGCGGTCGCCCTCGCCCGCGTGCGCGGACCGCGGGACGGCCTTGCCGCCCTCGACCAAATCTCGCCGCGCGCCGCCCTCGAGCAATACGCCCTCTACCACGCCGTCCGGGGCACGTTCTGCGCCGAGCTCAACCAGCCCGCCGCCGCAGCCGAGTCGTTCCGTCGCGCGGAGGCGCTCGCCGTGATCCCGTCCGAACGCGAGTTCCTCGCCCGACGACGGCAGGAATGTGCCCCACCGACGTCCGGATGAACGGCCGGCCGGACCGACCCTGGTGCGCTCCCTT
Source organism: Limisphaerales bacterium (assembly GCA_044229355.1). Lineage (GTDB taxonomy): Bacteria > Verrucomicrobiota > Verrucomicrobiia > Limisphaerales > JADJPG01 > JBGARF01. Next base: position 48,874 of record JBGATF010000023.1, on the reverse strand, counting down.
CCGTCGTGTCGATTTGCCGTGCGGGCCATCGGGTCGCCGCAGGATTGCGCCTCCTGGCGGAGCTGCTACGGTTCGCCAGCGCTGATGAACACGTCCCAACTCTCCCGAACCGTCACTCTCGCCGCCCTCCTGATCTCAAGCGGCGTTGCCGTCCAGGCTCAGGTATCGACCAACGCCACCACCAACAGCACCGTGCGCTTTCGCATCTCCCACGGCTTTACGCTCCTCGGCGATGTCGACGTCCAGCTCTTCGATCAGCTCAAACCCGTGACGGTTTCGAACTTCCTGGCCTACGCCCAGGCGGGGCGGTATGCGGACAGCATCCTGCACCGGCTGGCGCCCAGCGTGGTCGTGGAAGGAGGCGGCTACACGATCCCGACGCCCTACGCCGACTCGCCGCTCGTCGTCGCCACGCCGATCCCCGAGGACCCGCCCATCACCAATGAGTTCAATGCCGGCGGCGTGCAGAACAACACTGTCGGCACTCTCGCCATGGCCAAGATCCCCGGCCAACCCCACAGCGCCACCAGTCGCTGGTTCTTTAATCTCGGCGACAACACCCGCGGCTCCGGCCCCACGAATCTCAACACCGCCAACGGCGGCTACACCGTCTTCGGACGCGTGACCGCCGGGCTCAGCATTCTCACCCAGCTCAATAATCGCCAGCTCGGCAACGGCATCATCGACACCACCTCCACCCGCTACCGCGCCGTCTGCCAGGGCCTGTTGCCGTTCACCGCCCTGCCGGTCTCGTTCTTCGGCGGCCTCGGCTGCGTCAACTACACCGATGTCTACACGGTGGAAATCATCCTGTTAAACGCCCCGGACGTCCTGCGTCCAACCATCGCCATCGTCGCCCCAAAGGCCAATGCGCAAATTACCTCACCCGAGGTGACCGCCCGCGGCTGGGTCACGGACAACGTGGGCATCCTGTCCGTCCGCGTGCGCCATGGCACCAACGATCCGATCCTGGCCGCGCTCACGGGAACCAACTGGACGGCCGTCGTTTCAAATCTGCCGCCCGGCACGAACTCGATCGTCGCCGAGGCCATCGACACCTCCGGCCTGCGCGGCCAGGCGGTGGTCACGCTGTTTCGCAGCGTGCGAACGCCATTCACCCTCACCACCGTGGGCAGCGGCACGGTGGCCGGCGCGTCCGATCAGCAACTGCTCGAAATCGGCCGCGGCTACCAGCTGACCGCCCGGCCGGCGCCGGGAAATCTCTTCGCCGGCTGGGAAGGAGACGCCACCGGCGACAATTCCGTCCTGCACTTTCTGATGGCCTCGAACCGGACGATCACCGCCGTGTTCGCCACCAATCAATTTCCCCAGGTCCAGGGTTCCTATGTCGGGCTGTTCTACAACCCCGACGCCGTCGAACCGGCCAGCTCCGGCTACGTATCGCTGAATCTCACCAAGGCCGGCGCGTACTCCGGCAAATTGCAGATGCACGGCCGGACCTATCCGATGAAGGGCATCTTCTCCCCCGACGGACACGAGACGAACCTCGTGGCCCGGCCTGGCACGAACAGTCTGCTCCTCACGCTCGCGGTCGATTTCGAAAGCGGCAGTGATCAGTTGACTGGCTCGCTGACGAACAACCAAGTAACCGCGCTCGACACCAACGCCGGCTGGTCAGCGAGCGTGTCGGCCGATCGCGCCACCTTCAAGCCGCCACTCAACCCCGCCCCGCAAGCCGGGCGTTACACCCTGCTGGTGCCGCCGGACGAAACGTCGCCCGCCGGCCCGCCCGCCGATGGCTACGGCTCCGCCCAGGTGCAACCGCAGGGAAAAATCTCGTTCGCCGGCGCGCTGCCCGATGGCACGCGCCTCGCCCAAAGCACGACCATCTCGAAAGATGGGTCATGGCCGCTTTACGTCAGCGTCGGGCGCGATGCGACGATCGTGCTGGGCTGGTTGTCGGTGACCAACGCGGGCGAGACGAACCTCAGTGGACGCCTCAACTGGTTCAAACCGTCCCGGGCAAAGGAGCGCTATTACCGCGGTGGATTCACCAACGAAACCGTGGTCGTCGGATCCGTTTTTGTCCCGGGCAACGCCACCAATCGTGTCTTCGGACCCACCAACGGAGTTGTCGGGTTTACCAACGGAAATCTCGCCGCCGATTTCGCCCACTCCGTCGAGATCGACGCCAAAGGCAAGGTTCAGGATCCGGACAGCAGCGCGCTCAAGTTTTCCATCGCCAAGTCCACCGGACTTTTCAGCGGCAGCGTCAAACCGCCGGGCTCCAACAAGTCCATCGCCCTTAAAGGCGCCATCCTCCAACGCCAAAACCGCGGCGCCGGTTATTTCCTGGGCACCAATGCGGCTGGCCGAGTCTTGTTGTCAAGCGAGCCGTAAGCCCGGACAAATTCCAAATTCCAAATTCCAAATTCCAGATACGTCCGACCGATTGGCAATTTGGAATTGAAAATTTGTTATTGGAAACTGCCGTGGCGGTCGCGAGTGGGTTTCGCGGTGGCCACCGTCTAAACAGCCGCAGCCCGGGTGAACGCCTTTGTCCACCCGGGCTGGTTGGTCTCACCAAACTACTGGCCCGCCACCAGTCGCAGGAACCCTTGTCCGACGCTTGCTTCGACGGCGATCTCAAGACGCTGGCCATTGCCCGCCACTGAATTGCCGACACCCGCCCAGAGTGCGTCCAGCGTCGGCTTCGATTCCAGCGCGTAGCGAACGCCGGCCACGGAGTCGAACGATACGATCAGCTGCTTTCCCGACAGGCGCGTGGCCAGCGTCACGAATGGCACCGTGTTGAAATCGATCGAGGCGAGGAACTTGACGACCAACGCCTGATCGGCCGGGTTGGCCAGCGTGTCCAGTTGACGCCCATTGTCGGTGCGATGACGCACGTCGCCCACGACGGCAGCCAGCGATTCGGCGGCGCCGTGGTGCAGATACGGAGGCAGGACATTCAAGCCCAGCAGCGACGGCACGTTGAAGCCAACGCCCTTGCCGTCTCCGTTGTAGTCGATGCCCAAGCCATCCTGCGCGGCCTGAAGAGCGCCGTTCGACACCGCCGGTGCGGCTTTTTCGTCCGCGCCCACGTCGTTGCCCAGAGGCTTGCCTGGTCCAGGCACGCCGAGGTTGAACGAGCCGACATCGCGCAGAAGTTGATCGAGGAACTGCGTGCCCACCGGATTGCCGAAGGTCTGGGCCGGCGCGCGCTCGGTGAAGAAGGTCGTCGCGGCGGGCGGCGACGTAAAATTCTTGAGGCTGATCGTCCAGTCCTGTCCGCCATGGCACGTGACGCAGCCCGCCTGCGTGAACAGCCGTCGACCTTGGAGCAGCTCGGCGGAGGTGGCCGCAGCGCCGCCATAACCCGGCCGGGGCGAGTTCGGCGTGCGCACCTTGTTGCGAACCCACTCCCGCAATGCCGTCAGCGCCGGCACCCGATGCGTGCTGCCGGGCAAAGTCACTGTGACCTGGGGCCGATCGGCATTGGCGCGCGCAAACGAATTGAGCACGCCCGGCGCCACGTTGAGATCGCCGTTGTCGCCGATGAGCAGTCCGTGGTTCGGATCCAGCGCGCCTCCCGCCAGCGGCCCGGGGCCCGACACGTTGCGGATGTTGATTTCAAAATCCTCGACCTCGTCGAAGATGGCCGAGTAATTGAGCACGCGCTGCTGGGTGCGATTGTGCGGGTTGAATGTCGCGTTCAGCGGCACGCTCTTGCGCGGGCCCGCGGCGAACTGCCAGACGACGCCGTCGGTCAATCCTTTGAAATGGCAGCTGGAACAGCTCTGCCACCCTTCGCTCGACAGACGATCGCGCAACGAGTTCGTGCCGGGGATCGAATCAAAGTTGCCGCGGGACGAGAAAAACATCTCCGCGCCCACCAGGTTGGTTTCGCCCGCCGACCCCGGCGCCGGCAGGTCCGCGGTCGACACCACCGCGATGACCGCGTCGCTGTTCAAATCCACGACGGAAACGTTGCGCGAGACGAAATTCGCGACATAAGCGCGTGTGCCGTCGCTGGTGATGGCAATGCCCTGGGGATTCTTGCCCGCCTTGGCCCCGCTGGTCGCCGGGTTGTCCGGGTCGTTCAAATCGATGAAGCGAGTCGTATTTGCGTCGACCGTAAACGCCAGCGAGCCGTCGGCCGCCACAGTGAGTTTGACCAGCACATCGCTTGCGGCGGACACCACATAAGCGGAGCCGACGCCGCTCTGAGAGGTGAACGCCATGGCCCAGGGGTTGGCGAAGAACACGCGGCGCTTGCCGGGCTCCGGATCGCGCGCGCCCAGGTGCAGGTTGAGGAACCTGGCCGCGCCCGCGTCGACCGGCGTTGTTCCATTGATGCCGTCGATCACCGAGACGAAGGCGTGGGTGTCGAGGTTGAAACGGAGCGGGCCGCTGGGCGACGCCGCAATGTTTGGCAGGTAAGCCTGATTCCCGCGCAGCACAACGCTCTGAAGTTGATTGGGGAACGCCGCCGTGTCGCCTGCCGGCGGATTGGTCTGGCCGGGAAACCGGAAGCCCGTGATCTGCGGGGCCAGCGTCACCGTCCGGGCCACGCGATAGTCGGCCAGGTTTGACGAGGCGGTGTCGATGTCCAGCACGGCAACGAGGCCTTCCTTGCCGAAGTCGTCGCCCTGGCGCCCGCCAGGCTTCGTGTAGGATAGAAACCGCGTGACGTAAAGCTTGGTGCTGTCGACGGAGACCGCCAACCCGCGCGGCTGGAAGCTCCGGGAGCGGTCGGGGTCGTTGGCGAGGCTGTTGCGCAGATCGACATGCCCGACCACGCGATGCCCGGTGGTGTCGATCACGGTGACTGTGTCCTGGCCGCTATTGGCGACGAACATGCGGCGACCGTTCGGGCTGCAGACGACATTCCAGGGCTCGGCCCCGACGGTGATGTTCGTGACGACGTTGGCGTCGAAAGTGCCCCAGGCCGGATCGTTGATGGCGATGACGGACACCGTGCCGGAGGCCGCGTTGGCCACATAGGCAAACTTGTTATCCGGGGTCAGCGCGATCGCCTCCGGCTCCGAACCAACCGCGATGGTGGCCAGCACGGCCTGGGTGTCAGGCCGGATGACGCTGACGTTGTCGTTGCCGGAGTTCACCACCCAGATGAGGCGGTCGTTGCGGGAGATGGCGATGGGGCTGGAGGTGGTGGGGCGATCCCAGGTTTGGGCCTGCAGGATGGTGGAGGCGAACGGCAGCCCCGCCAGCAGGGCAAACGTGCGTAGATCGGCAAGGCTGAAGTTAAACCGGCGGTCAGGAATGGGCGCTTTCATTGATTCCGCGTGTGTTGGCTGAGTTGTTGTCGGCGAGACGCCGTCGCGAACAAATCCAACGGCGCTCACCTTGAACTCCGGAATTGCCCTCCTGGCCTTACAGCGAAATTAGGAATTAATCATCATCGTCGTCCCCGGCCGGCCGCGCCCGGAAGAACGCCGCCCGTTTCGGGGCCGGCATGGGCGAATCGGCGCCCTTGATGGAGCGCCAGATGACTTCGTTCAAGAGGATATCATCCGCCGCGTCCTCTTTCGTAAAATCCATGCGCCGGGAGGTCTCGGCCCCCCAGGCGAGCTTGCCGTTGACCTCGTCCAAACGCACAGCCGGCCGCACCGCGTCATACGGTTCGAAATTCGGCAGGTGCGTGAACGAGGCGGACATGGGCGCCGCCGCGGCGTCAAACTGGGACATCGGTTTGAGCCCGAGAATCAGCTCCATCGTGCGCAGCATGCTGGACGTGGAATACATGGTGGAGTCCACGTGGCCGCGCTTGGTGTAGGGACTGATGACAAAGGCGATGGTCCGGTGTGCGTCCACGTGGTCGGGGCCGTTCTGGGCGTCATCCTCGACCGTGAATATGGCCAGCTCGGGCCAGAACCTGGATTTGCTCAACGCCTCCACGACCTGGCCAAAGGCGTAATCATTGTCCGCCACCGCCGCGCGCGGCGTGGGCTTGTTCGTGGTCGTGCCGGAGGTGTGATCGTTCGAGATGCGGAGAATTTGCAGGCGCGGCATCTCCCCTTCCCGCTCGAAGCGTTTCAGCTCGGAGATGAACCGGGCGGCGCGTTTCACATCCGGGTAGTCCATGTCAAACGACCGGTAGAGCGGATCGAAATGATCCCGCAAGGCCGCCACCCGCGCGGTGCCCGGATCCTTCGCAGTCTTGCCGTTACGGACAAACTCCCCGTAGCTGCGATAGGTCACCCCCGCCTCCTTCGCCCGATCCCACAGGTAGCCGCCCGCCGGGATCGCGATGTCGAAGTTCCCTTCCGCCGGGTAAGGAAATTTTTTGTGGGCGTTGTGGCCGTAGCTGAGCGGCCAGGATTTCTCCACGAAATCCGTGGCGTAGGCGCCCATCGTCCACTCATGGCCATCGGCGCTGACCTCGCCGTCGACGTAGAAATTGTCGAGGAGCACGAACTCGCGCGCGAGCCGGTGGTGGTTCGGCGTCACCTTCTCCGGGAACAGGCAGAGTGACGGATCCCCATTGCCTTCCGGCATGTCGCCCAGCACCTGGTCATAGGTCCGGTTCTCTTTGATGATGTAGATGCAATACTTGATCGGGCTCGGATCGCCGAGGCGACGCGGGATCGGATTATCCGGAAATTGCCCAGCGACGGTGGTCTTTGTCTCCAGCTTCGGCAAACAGAGGTACGTCTGGGCAGTGTGCCGCGCCATCTGCGCCGAAAATTTGTCGCCCGCCGGCAGGTCAATCACGCTGACCGATCCCTGCATCAGCCCCGCGATGTACTCGCGCACGCCCGCCGGCCCGCCTTCGCCCGGCTGCGGCCCCAGCCGGTTGGCCTTCGACACAAGCCCCTTTCCGTTTGCCACCAACAGCCGGGCGCCGTCGGTCGAAACCCGCACACTGGTCGGATACCAGCCCACCGGAATGAACCCCAGCGACCGGCTCTTTCCCACCGTGCTGACGTCAAAGACGGCCACCGCGTTGATGTTCGCGTTGGCCACGAACAGGTGCTGTCCGTCCGGAGCCAGCGCCAGGCTGTTCGGTGTCGAGCCCGGCGGCGCGTCGGGTTTGAGCTGCGCCAGCAGGGTCTCCACCACCCGGCCGGACGCCGTGTCGACCACGGAGATGGAATTGCGATTGGCGTTGGCCACGAACAAATGCAGCCCGTCCTTGGAGAGCAACATTTCGTTCGGATGTTCCTCCACCTTCCAATGGGCCGTGACCCGGCGGTTCAAGGTGTCCACCACCGCCACTTCCGCCTGCGCCCACAAACTCACATACAACCGGCCGCGCTTCTCATCGAGGAGACAACCATAGGGAAAGGGATCCTCGGGCCGCGTCTCGTCGAGCAACGCCTCCGCCCGCTTGGTGATGGCCGCTTCGTCGGCATCCGCCGCCACCGCTTTCGCGTCCGGCGTCGCGGCCGGGGCCGCCGGTGAATTCGTCCCGAGGGCAATCTCCGAAACCGATCGGTCCGCGAGATCGATGACACTGACGCTGTGCCCCCAGAGATTGACCGCGTAAAGGATTTTCCCGTCGCTGGCCGCCGCCAGCCCGGCCGGCACGCCGCGCTGGGCCGCCGGCCGCAGGCGATACTCGTCGTGATCCGCGAAATAGCCGTCCTTGAACGCGAAGGCGTGCACCACCTCGCCTCCCGCCCCGCTGCAAAACACCCGCTGGCCATCGCTCGAAAAGGTCACACCGTAAAAGCTCTCTGCAACGGGCGCGCGGGAAATGATCTTTCCGTCCGGCAGCGCCAGCGACACCAGCTCGTGCTGCCCATAGCCACAATGCAACACCACCGCGTGCTTTCCTTTCGGGTGGATCACGATGTTCACCGGAAAATCCCCCACCTCCACCTGCTTGCCCGCCGGCCGTAACGACCATTGGTTGGGCAGCAACACGGCCCCGTCCGTCTGAATTCCCGGCAGCTGAATCCCCACCCGCCGCGAGGGCGCCCCCGTCGTTTCATCGTCCAACGATCGACAGCCGGAAATGAGCAGCGCCGGCCCGGCACACACCGCCACCAAGCCCAGAGGGAGACGAAAATTCATATATGGGTCGGAACGTTATGCCAGCCCGAGGTGCAAAGTTCAAAGTTCAAAGTTTAAGGTTTGATCTGCGAAGTGCGACGTCCGACCAAACTTCAAAGTCCGAACGTCAAAGTCCGAACGTCAAAGTCCGAACGTCAAAGTCCGAACTCCGGAGGCCGAGCCGCCACTCATAACTCATAACTTCCAACTCATCACTGTTCACCTGCCGGCAGGCGCAGGGCGGACTGAATGGGCTCGACCTCGGCAAGTTCGCGGCCGGCGGAAGCGGCGCCGAGGCGGACGAGGCGTTCGCCGCTGGGCCGGACCATGCGTTCGTAGCTGCCCACGGCGTCGTTGTAGGCGTTGCCCGCCTTGACGAGGCCCTCGCGAATCCGTTCGAAGTGGGCCGTGAACCGGCTCACCCGCGCATAGAGCTCCTGGGCGGCCGCCGCGATCTCCCGCGCGTTCTCGGTCTGGGCATGATATTGCCAGCTGACCGACACCGCGCGCAGCAGCGCGATGAGCGAGGCCGGAGTGGCCAGGAGAATTTTCCGTTCGGCGGCCCAAACCAGGAGCTCATGATCGGCCTCCAGCGCGGTGCTGAAGAGCGACTCGGCCGGCAGGAAGAGAACCACATAATCGAGCGAGCCCGGGAACTGCGTCGGATAGTCGCGCTCAACCAACGTCCGGATGGCCGCCTTCAGCCGGGTGGCGTGTCCCGCCAGCGCCTCGGCCCGGGCCGTCTCGTTCGCGCCGTCGAGCGCATTCAGAAATGCCAGATCGGGAACCTTGGAGTCGACGAGGATGACCCGCCCGCCGGGGAGATGAACCACCAGGTCGGGCTTGCTGTCGTCGGCCACGGCTTGCTCTGTGAAGTCGCAGTGAGCGCTCAACCCCGCCGCCTCAACCACCCGCCGCAGGGTCTCTTCGCCCCAGCGGCCGCGCGCCTGATTGGACGCCAGAATCCGTCGCAGATGAATGGTCTCGCTCGACAGCGCCTGGCTCTGCTGCGTGAGAGTCTCCAGATGGCGCGTCACCTCCCCCAGCGCCGTCGACTGGGTCGACTCGCTCTGTTGCAGGCGGCGTTGATACGTCTCGAGCTGTTGCTTGAGCGGTTCGAGCAGCGTCGCGATGGCCTGCTGGCGCTGGGCCAGATCGCCCTTGGCCGTCTCGTGAAATTTCGCCAGCGACTCGTTGGCCAGCCGCAGGAATTCCGGCTGGGTCTGCTTCAGCGCGTCCGCACTCAGGGCCTTGAAGGTCTCCCGGACATCCGCCAGGGCCTTCTCCGTGGAGGTTTGCAATTGCGAGATCTGCTGCTCATGAGCCGCCCGCTGATTCGCCAGGGCCGACTCGGCCGCCGCGCGCTCGGCCTCAGCCGTCGCCCTTGCCTGCTGCGTCTCGCTCAACTCCGAGCGGACACGCAGCAACTCGCCTTCGCGTTGCGCCAACTGCTGCCGCAGTTCCTGCTCGAGCCGGGTGTCCCCGGGGTTGGCCGCCGGACGGGATCGCCCGGCGAGCAGCCAGCCGGCCAGCCAGCCAATCCCCAACCCCAGGACCAGGCCAAAGACGATGTAGCCAATCGGCGCCACGATCAGGTTCCCACGTTCACACCGCGTGATAATGGGCGATGACCTCGATCTCGACCTGCGCGCCGCGAGGCAAGGCCGCCACCTGCACCGTCGAGCGCGCCGGGCAGTCCGTCGTGAAATAGCGCCCGTAGACTTCATTCATCGCCGCGAAGTCGCCCAGATTCACCAGGAACACCGTCGTCTTTACCACATGGGCAAACGTCAATCCCTGGTCCTCCAGGATCAGGCGGACATTTTCGAGCACCCGCTCGGTCTGGCCCTTGATGTCGGCCGGCAACGGGCCGGCCGGCAGCGCCGGATCAATCGGAATCTGGCCGGCGCAGAAAAGGATGTCGCCGGCCCGCACGCCGTGATTGTAAGGGCCAAGGGCCGGAGCCGCCTTCGCGGGCTTGATGATGGTTTTGGGCATACACAAAATGTCCCGAGCGTTCTGCGCGTCACCCGCCGGGAAGTCAATCGGATTGAGGCCAACAGCCCCTCCCGGGAATCCCCACGCGTGACGCCGATTTTTTTCCACAGCGACGTCCACCGCGTGAGGTCCGCGCTCCGGCGGCGTCAGGCCTCAAGTCGGCGGCCTTCTCGAAGGGAGTTCTTTGGTCCAGCCCGCCCGGGTGATGTCCACCGGTCGACGCGCAATCGGCGCCAGTTTCCCGTCCAGGATCGTCACACGCTCCCGCCAGCGAGCCAGGCGCACCGCGTTGATCTCCAAATCAGAGCTCATGTCCTTCAGACTGACGTTCATTCCCGTCGCTTGAATTGAAAGTTAGTGCCAGCTCTCGCCGGCGGGCGGCGGAGCGCCTGCCCGGCGCGCGGTCGCAAACGGTAGGGCGCGCTCTCCGCAGCGCGCCGACCGTGCAGGCAACCTCACCATTGTCCGCGCACAATCGCCGATCCCTTCCGCAACCAGCCTTCGCCGGCGGGCGACGGAGCGCCCCCCTACCTGCCCGGCGCACCAGTCGCGGAGGCTCGCAGGTCCACGCAGACCAACTGCCGCGGGCCTTTGATGTAGGCGAAGCCGTCGGCGATGGCCGGGTAGGAACGCGTGGGACGGCCGACGATCTGAGCGCGATGTTTGATTGCAAATTCTTTCGGCGTCGCCGTGGCGAGCTGCAGCTCGCCGGTGTCGGAAAGAATCAAAAGCTGATCGCCGGCGCGGACGATCGTTCCTGACCCAAGCTTCGGCTGTTCCCACTGCATCCGGCCGGTTGCGAGCTCGATGCAGCGCAGCGTGGGGCCGCCCTGTTCCCAGGCGTGTCCGTGGAAACCATAGGCGTAGCCGTCGCGCACGATGGGATAGGCATAATGACTGGAGAGCGCGTCATCGAGATGCCAGACCTTCCGCGGCTCGTGGTTGGTCACCGAGAGGAGCAATCCGCCAAGTTTGTACCAGCCCGAGAGGAAAATCTGATCCCCAAGCACCACCGGGCTGGCCGCGTAGACGTTGCCGGAGGATTGCTTTCGCGTCGGCCACCGCCAGAGGTCACGACCGCTGGCCGGATCAAGTCCGTGCACGGCCTCGCGCGTGACGACGATCACCTGGTCCTGACCGTCGATCTTTCCCAGCGCCGGCGTCGACCCGGACGCTTTCTCGTTGGTGACGTGCCACACGACGTGTCCATCCTGGAGGTCGTAGGCCACCACGCCTCCGGCGTTCGTGCCGCCGACCGGCAGGAGGATCACCTTTTCGGTGGCCAGCGGCGACGCCACACAGCCATGCCAGGTGCCGGAACTCGAAAACTCGGACTTGGGATGATGCGACCAGACCTTCGCGCCCGTCTGCAGATTCAGGCAAACGAGATAACCATCGGTGTTGTGGACATAGACCCGGCCGTCCCGGATGGCGGGCGTGGGGCGGGGCCCGTGATCGAAGAACGCTCCATCCCGGAACTTCATCTCGTGCTCGAAAGTCCAGTGACGCGCGCCGGTGGCGGGGTTCAGGCATTCCACATGCAGCTGGTCGCCCAGGCGGTGGCAGAGGATCAGCCGGCCTTCCGCGACCACGGGGCTGGAGTAGCCTTCCCCCACGTCGAGTTTCCAGACAACGGGCGGGCCGGCGGCCGGCCAACTCGTGGCGAGCGCCGGGCCCGTGTAAACGGCGTCGCGAGTGGGCCCAAGCAGGCAGGGCCAGTCGGAGGCCCGCAGCGAGCCGCCGATCCATGCGAGGATGGCCCCGGCGAGCGCGACGACCGGCCGCGCCCTCGCGGCGGACCTGACTCTCCGTCGCCGGGGTCCGCAGGCACCCGCCTGGAAATCAAAGCTTGTTCCCGAACGCTCCTCCGCGATGGACATGCGGAAACGATGGCAAATGCCGCCGGGCCGCGCAAGGGCAGCTCCCGCCAATTTGCACCCCGCTTCGGGAATTCCTCCCGACCCAGCTCACTGCGCCAACGTCGCGCGATAATATTCGCGGGCCGGCGGGTTCGTGCCCAGGTACGATTCCAGGTAGTAAAGCGTCGAGGAGCCGTCGAAAAAATCGAGCAGCGGACCAGTCACCCAGCGGTTCGTCTCGAACGTCGCCCGATAATCGAGCGTGAACTCCTGATCGGGCTGGCCGCCGAAGAGGAAGATGTTCTGCCAGGTGACCTGCCCGAGCAGGTTGGTTGACGCCACGCGATCGTAGCTCAAGATGCGAATTGGCGTGGGATCCGGCGCGACCTGCGCCCGCAGGATCGAGCCCTCCAAACCAACCGCGATCAATTGCGCGCCGTCGGTTGCGGCGCCGTAGAGATTCTTCCGGGTGATGGTGCCCAGGTCGATCCAGGCCGAGAGATTCGTGCTCGCCAGCACCGCGCCGCCATTGCCCACGGCATACCAGGTGCCCTGAACCCAGCAGATGTCGTTGAGCCATTTGCTCGAACCGCTCGCGCGTTTGGCCCAGCTAATCCCATCGGTGCTCGTCAAGATCGTGCCGTTCTGGCCGACCGCGACCAATTGCCCGCCCACGTGCCGGACCCGATAGAGCCAGTTCGTCGTCGGCGGCGGCACCAGCGTCCACGTCGTGCCGTTCGTGCTCACGACGATCGCGCCGTCGTCCCCCGTGGCCACCCAACCCCGTGGCCAGGCCGTCACGCTGCTCAACGTCGCGGACACCGGCGACGCTCGCTGCGTCCAGTTCGTGCCGTCTCCGCTCGTGAGAATCGTCCCCCGACCGCCCGTCACGACTGAGAGACCGGGCGAGACGGAAACTCCCTGCAAATCGTTTGTGGTCGGGACGGGCACGGCGGTCCAGATGACGCCAAACGCATTTCCTGGAAGACTGGTGGCGATCGGCACGCCGGCCTGGTTGGTGGAAACCACCGGCACATTCGTGCTGACATTCGGGCTGATGACCAGCGTGCCTTGGTTGCCGACGGCGATCAGGAGGCCCGGGCTGCCACCGACGCCAAGAAACACGGCGTTCGTCGCCGGGGGTGGCACCACTTCAAGCTTCCACTCGCCGCCGCCAGCGCTCGTCATGATGGTGGCCCGGTCTCCGACCGCCACGTAAAGATTCGTCGGGTTGGCCACATCCCACAACCAGCTGCGCGGGGTACCCTCGAGCGGCGACCAGGTGTAAGACGTCCCGTTTGTCTTGAAACATTCCTCCATCAACCCCGTGCGGCCCGCCACCAGGAAATACTCCGGCCGCGCGACGCTCGTGTAATAGGTCCAGGGCACTGGGCCGCTGGCCCGGTTCAGCTCGTTCGACCACCCGCCACCGGGCTCCCGCAAGCGGACTTCATAATCACCAACAGCGAGTTGCCCCGAGTCATTGCTCACCGCGCAAAACAGATCGTTTACTGCGCCGGTCACTTCGCTGAACCACGCCACGCCCCCATTCGTGCTGAAGCGGCACACGCCGCCTTCGGCCACCGCCGTGTACCGTCCCGGCGAATAAGCCACCCGATTGAACGTCGAGGTGGTCCCGCTGTTCCGTGCCACCCAGTTCGTGCCGTTCACACTGGCGATGATCCGCCCGTTCTCGCCCACCGCCATGAATCCGCTCAGTCCCACCGTCACACCGCGCAACCACTCCGTCGTCCCGCTGTTTTGCCGCTTCCAGTGAATGCCGTTGGTGCTCGTGTAGACCGCCCCGTTGTCCCCCACCGCCACCGCCAACGAAGCTGACGCCGTCACGGACTCCAGCCAGTCCGCCGTCGGCGCCGCCAGGACCCCGGCCTGAAACTCGCCCGCGCCATCGGCGTAAAGCACCCGGCCCGCCGCGCCAGTGACCAGGATCCGCCCGTTGAAAAACGTCACCGCCCGCAGGTCGTCCGTCGTCCCGCTGGCGCGCGGCACCCACAAGTTCAGATCGTAACTCGCATAAATCTGGCCGCGCTCGGCCACCTGCACCTCCAGGCCCAGCGCGGATGAAAACGCCATGTCGACGACATTCCCCCCATGCGGTTTGGGATTGGACCAGCGCCAGGTCAAGGGTGCGGCGCCCGCCAGACTTCCGAATCCCAGCCAGAGCAAAACGCAAAAGGCCAGTGAGCTCCCCATGAATCTTTGGAGTGCGCCGATTTGTCGGCGCTTTCCCTCGGGGGACTTGTCCCCCGACCTCCCGGCGACGGCGAAACAGTCCAAGCCCCGAACGGGCGACGAGTCGCCCGCAGAAAAGCGGTGACAAGTCACCGCACTCCAGAGCCCGGGCGCTTCGCGATGCGGGCTCGGCCCCCAACCGGCTCCCCGCAATCGCACTTCGGTGGCCATGATGATCGTCCTCCATCACCCGAGGGTCACGGTCACCGAACTCGCCGGCCGGGCCCACGTGGCCCTCGGCAGGGTCAGGGCAAACACACAGCCGCACGACGAGTTCGCGGTCAGGTCAAGCCCGGCTCCGAGGTGATTCGCCAGTTGCTTGCTGATGGCCAGGCCGATGCCGCTGCCCCCGTCCTTGCCCGAGGGGCACGGCACAAACACCGGACCTTCGCGCGGGAATCCCGGACCTTCATCGCACACTTCCACGACCACACTCGCCTCGTCGCGGCGAAACCGGAGCCGGACCTGACCTCCCCGTGGCGTTGCTTCGAGAGCGTTTTGCACCAGGTTCGAGAGCACCAACGCCACGAGATTGGCCACGCGATTCGCAAAGACCACCGGGGGCGCGGCCTCCACCGAGACGGTCACGCCGTGTCTCGCCGCCAACGGGCGCACCCGCGCGTCCACCATGGCGGCCAGTTCCTCCAGCGTGATCTCATATTGGGCGCCTCCCTGCTCCTCGCGCAACACGCCGACCACGTCGTTGATCATCGTCTGCATCCGGCGCGTGGTCGCGATGGCCTGCTGCAACTCGGCCGCCGGCTGGTCCGTCCCCTGATCGCCCAGGCCGACCACAAAATTCTGCAAACCCGCCAGCGGGTTTTTCAGGCCGTGCAGCAGGTGCGCGGTGACCGCGCCCACCGCCGACGTTTTCGCCGCCAGGGCCAGCTCGCGATTGGCGGCCACCAGGTTGTCGGTCCGCTCCGCCAGCATCCGGTGGGCTCGCGCCAAGCGACGAAACGACCAGAGGATGGCGGCCACCAGGATCGCGCTGCCGACCAGAAACGCCACCAGACCCTGGCGGATCAGATGACGGTCCAGGCGGCTGAATTCCTGGGCAATGCCGTGGCCCTGGACCAGAAACTGGGCAATGCCTAACAACCGACGTTCGCCTTTGGCATGCAGCGGAACGTTGACCACGAGCAACGGGATCGTCGCGGCCGACGACGCGCCGCCCGGCGGCCCGAGGCCTTCCGGCAGAAATATTTCAGCCGGCGGCGCCGCCGGACGAAAATGGCTGACCGGATGCAACGCCTCCAGCCGGGCCAGATCTTCTTCATCGAGTTGATCCTTCAGCACGTATTCCGGAAACGCCTCGATGAAGATGCCCCCGGCGTCGAACAGCCTCGCACCCATCACGCCCGTGAGACGTGAGGTCTGCAACACGACCACCAGCTGGTTGGCCGGGTCGTCCAACGCCCCGACGACCTCACCCGGATCCGGCTGCTGCATCAACGCCACCGCGTGCAGGACCTCCCCATCCCGTCCCGCAATCTGTTCGCGCACTCGCTCCCGCGTCTGCTCCGTGGTCAGCACCACCACCGCCCCAAGGATGGCCACCGACACTCCCGTGACCAGCCCTGCCAGCCAGCGGGACCGGAGCGGCGCCGAGGTCTCCTGGAATGTGGCCCGGCTCAAAACTCCACCTCCACGCCGGCCCACCCGGTGTTGGCTGCATATTCCTCCAGCCGCAAATTGGAATCCGTCACCGCGTGTTCATACTCCGCGAACACCCGCCAGCGCCGGCCGAACCCGCGCTCAACCCGGGCCGTCACGCCGAGATCCGTCCGCGCGCGATCATCGCGCCCGTTCGAGCCCTTCTGCTGCGAAAATCGATACCATGCCAACCGCGCCTCGGCGCTCCACTCCCACGGCCCCAGACGAACCCTCACCTGCTCCGATACCTGTCCACGCCGGTAACCAAAATAGTTTCCACGCGAGTCGTCGCTCCAACGCCACGCGACCTTGGTCACCGTCCGCCAACGCCGCTCCGCGTCCCAATGATGTTTCCAAGCGCCTTGAATTTCCTGCTGCACCGTGACCCGGGCGCGGTTCGTGATCGCCGTGCGATCCGCCTGCCGCGGCGGATCCGTGTCATAATGGCGATAGCCAAACTCATACGCCGCCCAAAGCTCCGACCCGTGCCCATAGGTCCGCCCCAGCGTCAGCCGCGGCGCCCAAAACCAGTAGTCATCCGGAAGACCGTCGAACATCTGCCGCGTGGCCGGAGATTCCCAGGCCAGCCAGGAGGACTCCGACAACTCCCGGCGCACCGACGGACGCGCCACAAGGGTCCCCCCGCGCACAATCAACCGCGCCTGGTTCGTCTCGGTCACCGACAAGTCAATGACCTGATCGACGAACGCGCTTTCCAACGAAAACGCCGCCTGCCAGTCGTTCAGCCAGAATTTCCGAACCTCCGCCTGCCCAAAAACCAAATCTTCGTGATCCACCGTCCGGCTGGAAAAGTAGCGCGTGTCATCCCCAAGCAGCAGGACGGTCGCCTGCCAGCCGTCGACTGGCAACCGCACCGCCGTGGCATCAATCGAGGTCCGCAGAAACGCACTCCCCTCCGGCTTCGCCTGCGAGAGGGCCGCGTTGTCCTTGTAGCCGCCACCCAACTTGGCCGTCACGGAGGGCTCCCACAACGACGCGGACGTCGGCGTGGCAGCACGGGAAGATCCGGCGCCGGACGCCGGAGATAATTGCGACGCGCTCAGGCCCGTTTCGCGGGCTTGCCCCGCCACCACGGTGGTCATGATCTGGACACACCCCAGGACCCGAAGGCTGCGCATTCGCCACTCGCAGGATCGTCCACGGAACATGTCGTTTCGGGGTGGGCCCGCGGGGCGGCGGGCGATTTAATATGATGTTTTCGTCGCTCTGGTCAGGGGCAGGGGTTTGATCGGGGTCGTTAGTCCTGGCCGCGGCGCTTGCGAGCCGTGGCCGCCGCATCCCGCGCGTTCTCCCGCGCGTTCGACAACACTTCGCGCATGTCCGGCATCACTGACGGCAACTCACGAATTCGCCGGAGCGATTCCTCGCGCAGGTTCCGCGCCCGATCCAGCCACTCCTGGCGAGCCTGCCGCATCAGCTCCCGAATCCGGTCCCGCTCCGCGTCCGTCACCGCCCCACGCAGACGCTTGCGCAAATCTTCCTGCTCCTTCAGGTAGGCCTCACGCACCACCTCAAACCGCCGAATCCGCTCCCGAATCTCCGGCGGCAACTTCCGCAGATCCGTCACCTCCGGCCGCGCTGCCGGCGTCAAAAAACCGTCTGACAGCAGCTTCTCGTCCGGCGCCACCACCTGCCCCACCCGCTCCGTCCGCACCGCCTCCACCGACGACGTGAGCTGCGCCCTCGCCGAACCCGCCACCGCCAGCAGCAGGACAGCCATCCACCCGGCCCAAACCCATCGCAATGCGATCCCCATGGCCCAACGAACACCCCCGGCCGCCGGCCTCGCCCCCGCCGACGGGGACGACACTCGATTCCGCCCCCGCCAAGGGGCCGTCAGACCGACCAGAAAAATGTTTGCCGTTCCGCGCATCGAAAACGAGGGCCGGACTTTAAACCGCACCGGGTCCCACAGCAACTTTTGAGGCAGCCTCCATGCCACCAGCCGCCGCCATCCGGTTGCGTCCCCTCTAAACCCAACGCCGCCATCCGCCCGACGATCAACAAGCTCGCCAGCAGCCACTTAACCCTCCACAACCTGCGGTTAAACGTCCACGGCTCGTGGCCGTTCCTCGAATCGAACCCACAGCAACTCCCATCGCGATTGGGGTCTCGGACCCAACCGGACCACCAGTTGGGGAGAGGATCCCAAGTCATTACGCGCCTGGCCAAGTCGGGTTTCAGCGCGAAGTTCGACGCTCAAAGTTGGACCAATGACCAATGACAAATACCCAACGCCCGCCACTTTAGACGGAGGCCAGCGGTGCATCGACGATCCTGCAGTGCATCCCGAAGTTGTCGGCCCGGGGCGCGGATCCCGACATCGCGGGATCCGCAGCGGCCGAAAGCCGCCACGCGGCTCAAACTCTACCAAGGGGCCGCAGATCCTAGCCGCTGCGGGCAGAATGCCCGCGCTCCGGACATCGGACGAAGTGTCACCGACAACCGGCCGGTGCACCGGCGATCGTGAAACCTTGTTCACCTCGTTTGACAGCCGACGGGCGCGTCGCTAGGTTCGGGCCCAATGACGACCGAGACTCTTCCGCCCGCCGCTGAATTGGTGGTTCGCCTCACCGAGAGCGCGGCGCGCCAGATTCAGGCGATGCAAGGCGATCAGCCCGAGAACGCCGGCAAACCGCTGCGCGTCTATGTCGAAGGCGGTGGCTGCTCCGGGATGCAGTACGGGATGGTCTTCGACGAGAAGCGGGACAAAGACCAGGTCGCCACGTGGTTCGGAGTGAGCGTCGTCGTGGACGATGTCAGCGCCGGTTATCTCCGCGGTTCGATCGTCGACTTCTCAGAAGCATTGACTGGGGGCGGGTTCAAGATTACAAATCCGAACGCCAAGACGAGCTGCGGCTGCGGCAAGAGTTTCGAAGCCGGCAGTTAAATTTTGAGACGCCGTTTCCGCCCGGCCCGGAAACGCGAAGAATATCGAGGCCCCATCGGAACTCCCGATTGTTCCGCCGGGCCAAAAGAAAGCCGCCCCGTGTGATGCGGGGCGGCTATTTTATTCTTCGGGCGTTGCCAGCACTGTTCAGCGCAGGCACGTATCTGGCAGTCGCAAACATCAACTGGCAGGGCGATCCGACAGGCGCACGCAATGACCTTCACCTTAAATTCCGGTATTCCACCGACTGCACTAATGGCGGCACAGAGTTGCATAAAGTAGACGGTGGCTGGTGCGGCATAGCTAAATGGCTTTGAATCTCGACCGCATGAAACGCGACCTGCTGAAGATGCGCGACGACCTCCCGGTCACGTTCTCGTTCAGCGGCACGCTGTACACCGGGTTCGCTGGCCAGAAGACGACGCGTGAAACGCTGGAGCCCGGCGGGTTCCTCGATGACCTCGACCGCAATCTCAACGTGCCGGTGTTCACCAGCGCCATCAGTGGCACGCTCATCAACTCGTTTCCGGGCGCAACTCCAGCGATGGGCGACACACTGGCCATCACGGGGGACGGCAGCTACAAAGTGGGGAACGTGCGGAGGTCGCAGGATGGGCTCCTGCTCACGTTTGGGCTGGTAACGATGAACCGTTGACCGGAATTTTTTCGTGACAATATCTCATGCCTTCCTGAGTTTTCGGGGATGGCCGAAGAGTGTCCCAATAAAACCACGGCAGACAACGGTAAACCCAAGGAATTCCTAACCGAAGGAGTATTGTTAGTCCTAGCTCCGGCGCTGGGATTTTTCTTTGTGTATCTCCACGAGCTTGCCTACTGCGCAGCTTTCTCTGTTCCCAGCACCTTCGTTCGACCTGATGTTGTAACGGCGCTTGGATGCGCAACGGTTGCGGTTGTGTTCATCTTTGTCCTGATTCCGTCTTTGGACTCGTTGACCAGACTTGGAATGGCCGGTCGGCTTCTGAACTTGAATCCAAAGTCCGAATTCTGGCGGTGGCCGGTTGTACTATTTAACAGATACGGACTGGTGTTTTTGGCAACTACGGCCGTAACCGCCATAGTAGGGGGGCCGCTACGAGGCGTATTGCTGGCGATGGCCGCGTATGCAGTCGTGGACACGATGATGGCGGTTGTGAACGTTAAGCCCAAGGAATCGGCGCTCTCCCACCTTGAAGCGACGAAAGGTTTCGCACTTGCAACCGGGTTTGACCTAGTGGAATCGAGATTTGGGAAAAGGCTGGGAATGTTGGTTGCCCTAACAGTTGCGGGCGTGGTGCTCGCATTAATGCGAGGAAACAGTGCAGCCAAAAGCACGAGTGAGTTCTAGGTTCCGGCGTCTCAGCCGAACGCGGTATTAGTTCGGAACTATGGTGACAAGTTCATCTGCATTGAGCTTGATGCGGCCACAAAGAAGCCAACCAAAAAGGTTTTTGTCATTACGTCTACGAACGACAAGTTCACGCAGTTCACTGCGACGAATCTTGGAACTATTCTTCAACCGGACGAATCCACCAAACCGGTTGTGAACTCGACCAATGCTGTACCATTGCAACCAGTAAGTCAGGGAACCAATTCGGCTCTTGCAGTTCCGGTCGGTAAACCTGAGGCTCCCCGCATGGCACAAGGACAAGACCCAGCAACGTGGCAGGTGGCGCTTGCAGCAATTAAGGATGTTGTGACTGCACTTGCGGCTATTGTGGCTGCTGGCCTCGCATGGTGGGGCGTCAATGCTTGGAGACGCCAGATGACCGGTAAAGTCGATTACGAGCTTGCTCGGAGGCTCCTCCGCGCAACCTATCAAGTAAGGAACGGCATCTCAGAATTTCGGCATCCGCTCGTTACAGACAAAGAACTCGAAGCAGCTCTTAAAGATGCAGGGCTGGACAAGGCTGCTCAAGGTACCAAGAAGGGAGAGCAGGCGACTCAACAGGCACGATGGAACCGATTGGTGACACACATGACCGCCTTTTATGCGGAGTTGCTTGAGGCGGAGGTTTCGTGGGGGGAGGACATGAAGAAAACTATCCGACCTTTGGTGGAGTGTTCGGACGATTTAAAAAAAGCGGCACGTAATCGGATTCGTTGGTTTGACAGAGAACATTCGATTCCCGCCGAGGAAATTGAAAAGAACAACGATGTTCTCTACTGGGGTGGGGACGACTCGGCGTACGAAAAGAAACTCAAGGCGGCGGTTGAGAAGGTAGAGGATTTTTTAAAGCCGTATTTGGGGCGCCCGCAGGCGGAAAAGAAATCCTGAAACGCGGGACCGAGTCGCCCGGCATCGGCTTCTTCCTAACAACTGCGAAGCGATTCGGAAGGCCCGTCAAATGGGTATGTTTGACACCATCTGAAATTTAGTGTTGTCTAGCAGTCAGTTGCGCAGTCGCAACCCCTTCCAAATTAAGGGCCGGTCGCCGTGTGATGCGGGGCGGCTATTTCATTTCTTGCCCCGGCGTTGTCCAATGGCATCCAGCTCGAATTTCAGGTTGAACTCCGGTCGAGCCGGACGATTCTGCCACCGGCGCCGGGCTCCGCCTTGACACGCGCGCCTCCAATCGGAACTCTGCGCGAGCATGATTCGTTTAGTGTCTGAGCATGGCGGCGCCGCGCGCCCCCGAAAGGACGCGCCGTCGTCATCGTCCACCCCACGCGCCGCCAACCGGAAATATCGGGCGTTCAAGATCGAACTCGAGGGAGTGAAGCCGCCGGTGGAGCGCACTCTGATCATCCCCGCCAACCCGACGTTTGGCTGGCTCCACGCCGTCATCCAGGTGGCCATGGGCTGGACCAACAGCCATCTGCACCAATTCCGATTCGGCTCGACCCTGATTTCGGATCCCGCCTTCGAATTGGATGAGGATCAGGACGAAAAGAAGGTCCTGGACGAGAAACGGGAAAAGCTGAAAGGCCACTTCGGCGACGACCGGGCGGTCCTGTCGTACACCTACGATTTCGGCGATTCCTGGCAGCACAAACTCACCATCTCCGCCGTCACGGAAATTGGAGGCGGCATCCAGCGGCAAGCCGTCTGCATCGGCGGCGCGGGAGCCTGCCCGCCCGAAGATTGCGGCGGCATTTTCGGCTATGCGGAGTTTCTCAAAGCGATCCGTAACCGGAAGCATCCCCAGCATCGCGCCATGAAGGATTGGGTCGGAGGTCCGTTTGATCCGGACAAGTTTTCGGTCAAGCAGACCAATGGCTCTCTCTCCCGCCTGCCCTGGCCGAGGGTCACGGAGGGGGCTCTGCGCAAGGTATTGATGGCCCGCGACGGCAAGAGCGACTGAGTCGGGTGGAGTCCGCCTCCAGTCGGTCACCATCCGCGCCCCATCGGTCGAGTCGCAGTGCGAGCTGCGACGATTACGGAGGAACCAGGCCTTGACAGCATGGGGCTGGGTGTCAGCGTCGGCCCAAGGGCGGGTTCTGGCAATACGGGCCAGGAAAAGGCAAAACGTAGGTACTCGACCGACAGGATTGTCATATGCAACGACTCCGGAGTTTCGCCTTCGTTCAAGGAGCATCCCGCCGGTTTTGCCGCCGTTGGTGGTGGGGCTTGGCCGGCATCGTCGGCGGGTTGCTGGCCAGCTCCGCCCCGGCCGCCCCCGTCGCCCGCATCCCCATCCTGGTGCCCTATCATCCGCTGTTGGACTTTTCCCGGGCCAACTGGGAGGCGTTGACCATCGTCAGCAACCAGATGGGCGACAGTTTTCCCTTTGCTCCGACGCGCATTGAATATCAGGACGAGCGAAGATTAGCCGCCGCGCTGGAACAGGAACTGGCTCAGGCGGGAGAGGGCGAGGTCGTCGTGTTCGGCCCGGCCGACAGCGGAGAGGCCGCCTACCTGGATCAAGTCCTCACCAATTTGAGTTCGAAGGTGGTCTTCGTGTCATCGACGGTGACGAGCAAAGTTCGCTACGTGCATCTCCAACGATTCGTGCGCGCCTGTCTGCCGGACGATCTGCGGATCGGGAGTTTAACTGCCGTCGCGCCGCGCACGTGGAAATACCTGGATGCGGCATTCGTGGGCAACACGAACAGCTGGGGAGAGCAGCTCTACCGGCACCTGAGCCAATCCACCAATCTCGCGAAGACTCTGACCCGTCACAAAGTAGTGTCGACTGGACGCGAAGCGCAGACCGAATACGAAAATATTGCCGACGCCTGCCGTTCCGCCCGGACGCAGCTGCTGTTTCTCGGGCTGGATTCCGCCGCGGAGGTTCGCGCGTTTCTGGAGCAGTGCCAAAATCAGTCGCGATTCTGGGCGCCCTACAAGCCGATGATTTGCCTGGTCGGCGACTATCGATTTACGAACACGGCCGACACTGCGGTGGCGCCCGCCGAGCTCATTCCCAGCGAATGGGGGAACCGCCTTCCCATTACCATGCTCTCCGAGGCCACCTTGGGCGTCGAAGGAGTGGAGCTCTATCGGAACCTGGCCCAGGACTTGGTCCGGGCCTTCTGCCATCTTCGCGCGGGCCGGTCGAACCCTGAATTCCTGCAAGCCTTGGAGACGGCCTTCAATCAAGACACAGCCAGCCATCGCCTCTGGTCCGACCTCCCGGTCAGCGCCTCTTATTATCTGCGGTACCTCCAGAATCCGTCGCAAACTCCGTGCGTTCTCAAATGGCTGGGCTACGAACGAATCCCGCTCGTCTCGGATCGAAACTGGGTGCGGATTAGCCGCGACGGGCCGGCCCTGTTCTGGCTCGACCTGCTGCGGACCCGGGTATTTTGGATCGGCAATCCGTACCTGATTCTGATCGCACTGGCCTCGCTCACCGGTGGATTCCTGCTCGAGATTCAGAAGCGCTACGTTTTTGTCCAGCGTCGGGCCATCTCGCTCGTGTCCCGGGTCCTCGCCTGGATTCTCATCATCTCCAGCCTGTTCATCGTCCTGCTCTACTTGTCCTGGGTGGACACGCTCAACCCGGTGAATTTCACCGCCATCGTGGTGACCTGCATCACACCCATGGCCATCTTCGCCGTGGTGCAACACGCCGCGGCCATGAAGCTGCCGTTCCTGCAACCGGCGCTCGACTTCATCCCGCAGCGAGTCGAGTGGCTCATGGACCGGTGCATCAACTCCCAGGTGAGCGGCCTGCGCGAGCTGCACGCGCGCGCGATTCGGCTGGATCTCGAGCGAAAGACCGACGGGACGGCCGTTCATCGGGAGGCGGCCCTGTGGCGTTGGTGGCATGAAGAATTGAGAAAGATTCGGGGCGAGGCCCGGGCGCGCAAAGTTTACGAACGGTTCATCCCTGCGATTCGGGCCTGGAACAAGGATTTCGAAGAGGACTCAAGGCTGGAGGAACTCGTCGACGCCGTCGCCTACACCCGCATCATCAATCGCGTGCCGGTTCCCGCGCCGCCGCCCGGAGGCGCCGTTCCGGAGGCCAGCCAGCCCGCACCGTTGGATGCCCCGTCCCCCGTCTGACGGCGCACTTTGACCCCGGACGGCGGAACTCCACGACCGGCGGACCCAGCGGAGATCCCGCCCATTCGCGCCCGCACCGCACCCTTTTTCAGTACTGGATTTTGGCGCCAATACCAGTAGGGTGCGAGGCATTCACCCGGCTTCAACCGTGCCGTTTCGTCGCGGAACCGTCACGCCCGGGTGTTCCAGAACAAATCCAGAATCGGTAATCCGAGGTCCTATGAAGAAGTTGTCCTGCCTGTTGCTGGCCGCGTCCACGGTGCTGCCCCTGCGCGCGCTGGCAGACGCGGTCGTGGTCTTCAACGAGATCATGTACCACCCCGCCACCACAGAAACGAACTTCGAGTGGGTCGAGCTCTACAACGAGCTGGCGGTTGACGTGGACGTGTCCGAGTGGTCCATCTCGGGCGGCATCAACTACACCTTCCCCGTCGGTTCCGTCATCAAAGGCCGCAGCTACGCCGTCGTGGCCATCTCCCCCGCCCAACTGGCGGCGGCCACCGGCCTGACTGGTGTCTATGGCCCCTACACCAACCGGCTGAGCAACAACGGCGACGTCATCCGCCTGCGCAACAACAGCGGGCGCCTGATGGACGAGGTGAGCTATGGGGTGGACGACAGCTGGCCGATCGCGGCCGACGGCTTCGGCGTGTCCCTGGCCAAGCGCGACAAGGATTCCGCCAGTGGCCCGGCGGCGAACTGGACCGTCAGCGAACAGATTGGCGGAACGCCCGGCGTCCAGAACTTTCAGCCGGCGAATGTCTTCGTCGCGCCCCCCGGCCTCGTTTCCTACTGGGATCTCAACGAAAGCGGGACCGCTGCGATCGACACCGTCGGGCAGAATGGCGGCACACTCGGCGCCGGCGCCACGCGGGCCGCCGGCACCGGGGTGGGCGGCGCGGTTACCTTCGATGGCACCAGCAGCGCCTATCTCAACGTCGGCCCCGGCGCGAACAACAATCTGGCGGTGAGCAACGGTCTGACAATTGAGGCGCTGTTGCGCACGACCTGGAGCGGCAATGGCACGGCCACGATCTTTCGCAAGGCCCCGGCCCGACCGACCAATTATGTCGGCGCCGTCCAGGCCAGCGCCCCCCTCTCCTACTGGCGCCTGAACGACACCACCGCCAGCATCCAGGATTCCATGCCCGGCGCCCACACAGGCGCCGCCACGGCCGGCGTCCAGTTGAATCAGCCGGGCCTCATCGCCTCCGATGCCGCCAACAACGCCATCCGCGTTTCCGGCACCGACCGCATCGTCGTCCCCGGTTTCGAGAAAATCGGCGCCGCCGGCTACGCGGTCGAATACTGGGTCAAGCCGAATGTCCTGCCCACGGGCTGCTGCCAGAACCTCGTGGGAGACGGCGAGAGCTCCGGGGACTATTACATGATGAATTACCTGCTGGGCCCACCGCAGGGCCTCGTCGGCGCGGTCCGGCCCCACTTCGGCCCGGGGAACAGCCCCGTCTCCATGGACAGCCTCTCCGCGTTGCAAGCCGGCCAGACGTATCACATCGTCACCACCTGGGACACGTCAAAGGCCACCGACAATGCCGTGATCTTTATTAACGGCGTCGCCAATCGCGTCGGCACCATCACCCGAAATGTCCCGGCCGCGAACACCACCGGCGCGAACAAGGTTTACATCGGCAAGGATGATCGCGACACGTCCGATGGCGACAACACGATCGACGA
Organism: Limisphaerales bacterium; assembly: GCA_044229355.1. Taxonomy (GTDB): domain Bacteria; phylum Verrucomicrobiota; class Verrucomicrobiia; order Limisphaerales; family JADJPG01; genus JBGARF01. The sequence goes on along the minus strand of JBGATF010000023.1, from coordinate 23,070 downwards.
GGTGGCGGTGTATAACCGTCCGCTCTCGGCGGCCGAAGTGGCGTCGCACTACCTGGCCGGCGCGCTTGGCAACTTCGACCAGAACCAGGGCAACGCCATCCAACTTGCATTGCAAAATGACGGCAACAACGCTCAGGCCAACCCTCCCGTGCCCGCGGGCCCGGTGCTCTCGTTCGGCCTGACCGTCAATGGCACCTATGGCGAACTCGACATGCCGCTCGACGGGCAAAGCGGCCGGCCCACGCTCGCCAGTCTCCAGAATGGCCAGTTCCACCACGTCGCCGCCTCCTACAACCCCCAGACCGGCCTCAAGGCCATCTACCTCGATGGCGTTCTCGTTTACAGCACGACGCTCAGCGGCGCGCTCAACGCCGCCAACCCGGCCGACGCCGTGTTCGGCAACAGCGCAGCCAACGGCGCCTCGCCCCTGACCGGCGCGCTCGACGAGCTGGCTTACTGGAGCAAGGCGTTGTCCGCCTCCGAAGTCGCGGCCCACGCCGCGGCGGCCCAGGCCGGGCGCACCTACTTCGCCCCCGCCCCTTCCACCGGCCCGGTTCTGGTCGCATTCAACGAAGTCAGCTCGCCGGCCAACAGCCCGTTCTTTGTCGAGCTGATCAACACCGGCACCAGCCCGATCGCCTTGGGAACGCTCTCTCTCCGCCACGATGGCTCGACCGACCATACCAACGCCCTGCCGGCCGGAAACCTCGCCCCGGGCGCGCTCGTCGCCGTCACCGCGCAGAATCTCGGCTTCACCCCGGTCGCGGGCGACAAATTCTACCTCGTTGAAACCGCCACCGGCCGCCTGATCGATTCGGTCGTGGTCAAGAATCGCAATCGCGCGCGCTTCGCCGGCGTCAGCGGCGGCTGGGCCAACCCCAGCCAGGCCACCCCCGGCGCCGCCAACGCCGCCAGCTTCCATAACGAGATCGTCATCAACGAGATTCTCTACTCGCACATGGTCCTGCCCGCCACCGGCCCGGGTGGATTGCCGCGGCCGTCCGCCGAGGAGTGGCTCGAGCTCTACAACCGCGGCGCCTCTCCCGTGGACCTGACGGGCTGGGAACTCGGCGGAGGGATCTCCTACCGGTTTACCCCGGGTCAAATCCTCCCGCCCGACGGATACCTCGTCGTCGCCCGGGACGCGGCCACGCTGCGCGCGGCCTATCCGGGCATCACTATCGTCGGCAATTACGGCGGCGGCCTCTCCGACAAGGGCGATCACATCGTCCTCCGCGATCCCAGCGCCAACGTCGCCGATGAAATCACGTACTTCGATGGCGGGCGCTGGCCGGAATATGCGGACGGCCTGGGCGCCAGCCTCGAGCTGATGAATCCCAATGCCGACAATGCCAAAGCCGAGACGTGGGCCGCCAGCGATGAGAGCCACAAGACCGACTGGCAGACGTTCACCTACCGCATGGTCGCGAACATCCCGGCGGGCAGCGGGCAGCCCACCCAGTGGCAGGACTTCATCCTTGGCCTGCAATCGAGCGGCGAGTGCCTGATCGACGACATCAGCGTCATCCAGGCGCCCGCGACCGCGCCGGTCCAAGTAATTTCGAACGGGGATTTCTCCAGCGGCATGTCGGGCTGGCGCGTGCTCGGCACCCACAACCGTTCCCGGGTCGAGCCCGATCCCGACAACCCGGGCAACAACGTCCTCCACATTGTCGCCACCGGCCCGCAGGAACACATGCACAATCACATCGAGCGCACGCTCAACTCCGGGCGCACGATCGTCGCTGGCGCTGAATACGAGATCTCGTTCCGCGCCCGCTGGCTCATCGGCAACAACCTGCTGAACTCCCGCCTCTATTTCGACCGTTCCGCCCGCACCGTGGCCCTGCCGGTCGCGTCGCGCAACGGCACCCCGGGCGCCCGCAACTCCCGCTGGGTCGCCAACGTCGGCCCCACGTTCGACAGCTTCAGCCACACCCGGCCCGTGCCCGCCCCCGGCGAGGCCGTCACCGTCTCCGTCAACGCCGAGGACCCAGACGGCGTCGCGGCCGTGCGGCTCTTTTACTCCGTCGACAGCGGCGCCTGGACCAGCACCCCGATGTCCGCCGGCGCCAATGGCACTTACACCGGCACCATCCCCGGCCAGGCCGCCTCCTCCGTCGTCCAGTTCTACGTGTCTGCCACCGACACCGCCGGCGCCGTCGCCACCTATCCGGCGCGCGGCACGGCATCCGGCGCCCTGTTCAAGGTCAACGACAACCTCGCCAACCTGCCGCTCGCCCACAACGTCCGCCTCATCGTCACGCCGGACAACATCAACCTGCTCCACGGTAATGCCCAAGGCGTGAACCAGACCAATGTGATGAGCAACGACCTCGTTCCGTGCACGGTCATCTACGACGAGAATCGCGTTTACTACGACTGCGGCGTCCACTTGCGCGGCAGCCAACGCGGCCGCTACAGCGACGTCCGCACCGGCTTCCACATTGAGTTCCCCCCGGACGACAAATTCCGTGGCGTTCAGCCGATCATGCTTATTGATCGGTCCGGTGCCGGCGACGCCACGGCCAACCGCCAGGAGGAAATCGTGCTGAAGCACATCCTCAATCGCGCCGGCGGACTCCAGGCCACCTACCCGGAGATCTGTCACCTGATCGCGCCGCGCCCTGCCCATGGAGGCGCCGCGCAGTTTTTCCCCCGCCACGAGGACGTCATGCTCGAGTCCGCCTTCAACAACGGCACGGACGGCGTGATGTACGAGATGGAGCTGATCTATTACCCCACCACCGCCAATGCCGCCGGCTACAAGAACCCGCAGCCGGACAGCGTCGTCGGCACCGACATCACGAATCTGGGCGATGACAAGGAGATCTACCGGTACAACTTCATGATTAAAAACAACCGGGAGGTGGACGATTACAACCGCCTGATCGCGCTCGGCAAGGCGTGGAGCCTGACGGGTGCGGCCCTCGACAGCGCGACCAAGCAACTCATGGACATTGACGAGTGGATGCGGGCCTATGCCCTCGTGTCGCTCTGCTCCGTCGGCGACATGTACACCTTCGGCAACAACCACAACTTTTTCACCTACTCCCGCCCGTCGGATGGCAAGTTCGTCTATTTCCCGTGGGACATGGACTTCTCATTCACCCGCGGCTCGAGCGGTGCGCTGGTCGGCGACCAAAACCTCGCCAAGGTCGTCAACCTCCCGGGCAATCTCCGCCGCCTCTACGCTCACATGCTCGACATCATCAGCGTCAGCTTCAACGGCGCCTACATGTCCTACTGGACGGCGCACTACGCCAGCTTCGCGCCCGGCCAGAGCTACGCCGGCTCGCTCAGCACGCTCATCGCCCGCGTGCCCTTCGTGACCAACACCATCAACACCGCCGGCGGCAACACCCCCTTCAACATCGCCGGGCCCACCACCATCACCACCAACGGCAGCCTGCTCACGCTCTCCGGCACCGCGCCCGTGGCCGTCCAGTCCATCCTCGTCAACGGCCGCGAATATCCCATCACCTGGACCTCCATCTCCGCCTGGACGCTCCGCGTGCCTATCGACTCCGGCACTTCCACGCTCGAGATCACATTGCAGGACGTGAAGGGCCGCCCCCTGCCCGCCCTCACCCGCACGCTCACGGTGGTGAATCAAGCCACCCTGCCCCTCGCCGAGAACTCGATCGTCATCAACGAAATCATGTACAACCCGCTCACGCCCGAAGCCAGCTTCGTCGAGCTCTACAACCGGGCCGATGCCGCCTTCGATCTGAGCGACTGGCGGGTGAACGGCGTCGGCTACACCTTCCCCGCCGGCACCGTCATCACCAACCGGGGCTATCTCGTCCTGACGAAAAACACCGCCGCATACATCAGCGTCTACGGCGCCACCGCGCCGCTGACCGGCCAGTTCGACGGACAACTCGACGACGGCGGCGAAACGCTGACCCTCGAGCGGCCGACCAGCGTCATCACCACCAATGGCTCCACCCTCGCCACGAACACTGTCTATGTCGCCGTCAGCAAGGTGCGCTATGACGACGACGCCCCCTGGCCCGTGTCGGCGGACGGCACTGGCCCGTCGCTCCAGCTGGTCGACGCCAACCAGGACAACAGTCGCGTGGCCAATTGGTCCGATCCCCGGGTCTGGCAGCAGGCGCGCATCACCGGCAGCATGGGCGCCTCGACCAATAACCTGAAATTGTACCTCTATCTCGACAGCCCGGGCGAGGTGCTCCTGGATGACATCGCCCTCGTGGAGGGCACCGAGGCGGAAGTGGGAGAAAACTTGATCCGCAACGGCGACTTCGAACAGCCGCTCAGTCCGGCCTGGGTCCTCAGCACCAATAACACACCCTCCGAAATCGTCGGGACAACACCGCACTCGGGCAGCGGCGCCTTTCGCGTGGTTTCGCTCGCCGCGGGCGCTGCCTCCGGCACCCGCGGAATTATCCAGGACGTGGTCGGAGCGAAGGTCAACACCACCTACACCCTGAGCTTCTGGTTTCTCCCCTCGACGACCGCCAGCAACGTAATCATCCGCACTGCACCCGGCAGCCAGCTCGTCCGCGTCGCCAGCGTCCGGCCGCAGTTCGCCAGCCCCGGCGCCGCCAACTCCGTGGCCCGCACCCGCCCCGCCTTCGACCCCGTCTGGCTGAACGAACTCCAGCCGGTCAACCTCACGGGTCTCGCCGACGGCCAGGGCGAACGCGAGCCCTGGGTCGAGCTCTACAATGCTGGCTCGAACCCCGTCAGCCTCGCGGGCTATTATCTCTCCGACAGCTACTCCAGCCTCACGCGCTGGGCGTTTCCGAACGGCGCCAGCCTGCAGCCCGGCGAGTTCAAAGTCGTCTTCCTCGACGGCGAGACCGGCGAGTCCACCGCCAGCGAGTGGCACGCCAGCTTCCGGCCTGCGGACGGCCCCGGCTCGCTCGCCCTGACTTGGACGCCGCCCAACTCCGTGCCCGAGGTGCTCGATTACTTCAATTACCCGGCGTTGGTTTCCGGCCGCAGCTACGGCGCCTATCCGGACGGCCAGCCGTTCAATCGCCAGGAGTTTTACAAGGTCACGCCGGGCACGACCAACGACAACACCGCCGCCCCCATCGTCGCCTACATCAACGAATGGATGGCGGCGAATTCAAGCACGCTCCTCAATACGAATAACAACAATCATTACGACGATTGGTTCGAGCTCTACAACCCGGGCGACAACGCGGTCAGCCTCGACGGCTATTTCCTGACCGACAACCTGAACAACAAAACCCAGTTCGCCATCCCCAATGGCTACACCATTCCGGCCAAGGGTTATCTGCTCGTCTGGGCCGACGGCGCGCCGACCGCCAACTCGACCAACCGCCCCGAGCTGCACGTCAGCTTCAAGCTCGACCAGGGCGGTGAAGCCATCGGCCTCTTCAGCGCGGATGGCTTGCCGATCGACACCGTCACGTTCGAGGGCCAGTTCACCGATCGCAGCCAGGGCCGCGTGCCGGACGGCACCGGTCCGCAGTATTTCCTGCTCCTCGCAACTCCGGGAGCCGCCAATACGATCTGGGCGAATCGCTACCCCACGCTGGCCCCGATCGCGGACACCACCGCCATCATTGGCCAGCCCTTCAGCCAGCCTGTGGTGGCCGGCGATCCCGACGGCAACACCCTGGCCTTCACCGGCGCAGGCTCGCTCGGCGGTACGGTCGACCCGGCAACCGGGGTGTTCACCTGGACGCCCCTGTCGGGCGGCACCAACCGCGTCACCATCACGGTGGCGGACAATGGCGCCCCCAGCCTGACCGCCACGCGCACGTTTGTCGTGCGGGCGGTCAATGGAGTGCTCATCAGCGCCGGCAGCGCCCAGGTCCAGGCCGGCCTCGTCTCGTTCAATGTCGGGACCGTCAGCGGCCGCTCCTACCGGATTGAATACAAGAATTCGCTGAGCGACACGGAGTGGCAGCGCCTCGGTGGAGACCGCGTGGCCAGCGGCGCCAGCCTGACCATCACCGACGACATCACGTCCAGCCCGCAACGGTTCTACCGTGTGGCCGAACTGCCCTGAGCGGGCGCCCCGGTGGCCCCGGCTCGCCGGCGCCAGGCGTGATGAAACGCCTCCCGATCGATCACGGCCGACCAAATCCGGCGAACCGCCGGGTTCTGGTCGGCCTCCAACCCGCGCGCGCGCAGGCTGCGGGTGAGATCCAAAACTTCGTGATGAAGCAGCGCCTCCGCTGGAATCGCCCGCAACATCCGCAGCGAATCGAGGCAGCGGTCGGCGACGTCACCCCGCAGCGGGCTGGCCAGTCCCTCCAACGCGCCGATGGCCCGATCCACGTGCTGGATCCAGGCCGACTCATCCGCCGGCGTCGGGCGGGGCAATCTCGCCGCCGGCCAGCGCCGGGTGCGCGTCGGCTCGCCACCGAGCAACCCGCGCCACACTCCATAGACCGCCAGGCAACTGCTGCAGCCGATGGCGATCCAACCCGCGCCACGCAACCGGCCGGCCTGAGTCGAATCCGCGATCCGCGTCGGCCGGTCGGGTGACCTGCCCGGCTCCGCTGGAACCGACGAGCCCGCCCACCCGCGATCGGTGCCGAGTTGGACCAGGCCCGCTTCAACGCCGGCGTCCAGGTGGCTGGCCAGCCGCAAAAGTCCCGAACCCGCGCCGGCACACACCAGCCCGAGCACCAGAACCGATCCCAGCCAACTCTGGCCGCGATGGAATGTCTCTGAACTCACCATTGTTGATCCGCAACCCCTCGTGGTTGGAAGGCGGCCTTGTCTTCGACCTGCCCTCGACACCCGCGGAGTGCCGCTATCTTCAACGGTTGTTTCGTCGGGATACTTAATGCGGCGGCATGGCGCCGGATGCTGGCATTGGCTCGAACTGTTTACTAAGGAGCCGACGATTCTCGCCGCGGCGCGCAGAAAGCCCGCGGGCGGGACATCCGATGAAGTTTCATCGACAACCTGGAGACGCACCGTTTCCCGCCCGCGCCGTTTTCCGTGATTGGAATTCACCCGTGAGGCGGGCATGCTGTCGCCGCATGCAAACACGGTTGCTCGGTCAAACCGGCCTGCGCCTGCCGGTTCTCAGCTTTGGCGCCAGCTCCCTCGGCCAGGAATTTCGCCAGGTCACCCTCGATGAAGCCATCCGCTCGGTGCGGGTCGCGCTCGACTGCGGTCTTCATTTCATCGACACCTCGCCCTTTTACGGGCGGGGCATGAGCGAGGTGCTGCTCGGGGTCGCGCTCCGCGAAGTGCCGCGCGAACAGTATCAGCTTTGCACCAAGCTCGGCCGGTATGACCTCGCCCACTTCGACTTCTCCGCCCGGCGCGTGGCCGAGAGCGTCGACGTGAGCCTGCACCGGCTGCGGACGGATCACCTGGACATCGTCCTGTGCCACGACATCGAGTTCGTCGAGATGCAGCAGATCGTCGACGAGACCCTGCCGGCTCTGCGCCGCGCCCAGCAGGCCGGCAAAGTCCGGTTCATCGGCTTTAGCGGGTATCCGCAAAAGATCTTCCGCTTCATCTGCGATCAGGCCCCGGTCGACTGCGTCCTCAGCTACAACCAATACACGCTGCAGAACACGCGGTTCGCCGACGAGACGATTCCCTACCTGAAGGCGCGCGGAGTGGGCGTGATGAATGCCGGTCCCTTCAGCGCCCGCTTGCTGACCAACGCGCCATTGCCGGCGTGGCTGAAGGAGCCGGAGGCGGTCAAGGCGGCCGCGCGCCAGGCGGCGGCCCTCTGCGCCGCGCGCGGCTCCGACATTGCCAAGCTGGCCCTGCAGTTTTCGCTGGCCAACCCCGACATCGCCACGACCGTTGCGGGCAGCGCGAACCCGGACAACATCCGGCGCTGGGCCCAGTGGGCGGCAGAGCCGATTGATACGGCACTCCTGCAGGACGTGCTCGCGATCTTCCGGCCGGTGAAAAACGTGGGCCACCTGGAGGGCCTGGCCAAAAACAATTGAGGTCCGTCGTGAGCGCCCGGGCCATCCTCCAGCGGGAGCTCCTGCAGCAATCCCGCCGCCCGGCGGGCGCCTGGCTCCGTGTCGCGGCGGCCGCGCTCGCTGGCGCCGGCGCCCTCGCCATTCTCGGGGGAACCAGCGCCTCGGCCCGTGGCGGCACCTTGCCCGGCCAGGTCGCATTCACCGGACTTTCCATCTTCGTCTTCACCCTGTGCCTGTTCGAGGGCGTGCGCCAGACCGCCGATGCTCTCGCCAGCGAAAAACGGGACGGCACGCTGGGCTTGTTGCTCCTGACCCACCTTCGCGGGGTTGACGTCGTCGCCGGCAAGCTTGCCGCCGGCTCTCTTGGCTCGATCTACGGCCTCCTCGCCGTCTTCCCCACCATGTCGTTTGCGCTGCCCTACGGGGGCGTGACCGCCGGCGAGTTCTGGCGGACGCAGCTGGTGTTGCTCGTCGCGCTTTTCCTCGCGCTCGCGGTCGGCCTGTGGGCCAGCGCCCGCTCGCGCGAGGCCGGCGCCGCCTTGATCACGGGACTTTCCTGGATCGCCGGACTCGTCCTGATTCCCGTGGTGGTCGAATTTCTCCTCAGCCGCGGCTCATGGCCGAACCCAAGTCCCGCGGTCGCCCTGTTTCTGGCCCGGGCCGGCAATTACGCCGCCGACCCGTTTCGTTTCTGGCTGACCCTCGCCTGCATCGTCTGCCTGGCCGGCGGATTTCTCGCGGCAGCCGGTCGGCGCGTTTCCCGGAGCTGGCAGGAAGAAGAGCGCCCCGCCACGCTGGCCGATCTCGAGCAACCGCCGGTCGTCGAGCGCTGGGCGCCGGAGGGCGAGCCCGTCTGGACGGAAGATCTCGCCACCTATCGCTCGGCGACAGCGGAAGCCGCGCGGCCCTCGCGGGATCTGATCAACCAGGATCCGGCGACGTGGCTCGCCGCGTGGGTGCCGCAAAATCGTTTTCTCGGAGGGGCGGCGATTTTTCTGCTGGGGATCGGCGCGTTCGGAAATTTTCTGCTCTTCCCCTTTGTCGGCGCTTCGGTGGCCCAGGCGGGGCCGGCGGTGGCGATCACTTCGCTGACGGGCCTGCTTCCGTGGCTGCTGCTGGCCTATGTGGCCTGCCGGCCGATGCTGGAGTCCCGCCGCGCCGGCGAGTTCGAACTGCTCCTCTCCACGCCGCTGCCCCCGGACGACATCGTCCGGGCCCAGTGGCAGGCGCTCTGGCTTCAATTCCGCGGCCCCCTCGTCGCCGTGGCGCTGCTGCTCGGCATCTACGCGATGTTCGCCGTCTCCGCGATTCTGACCACCGGCTTCGCCTCGAACACGTGGACCTTTCCTGTTCGCCAGGTGATCAGCGGGATCCTCCGCGTGGCCCAGGGCCTTGCGGTCTGCCGCCTGGGTTTATTCTTCGGCCTGAAATCCCCCACCCTGTTCGGCGCAATTCTGCGATGCCTCTCCCTCGGCGTTTTCCCCGTCTGGCTGGGCAACGCCATCATCTCCATTCTCGTCGCCGGCCTCGTTCCGTCGTTGGGCGGGCCCTTTGGGGTTTTCACGGTCCAATTCTTCGCGGATATCCTCGCGCTCGCCTACGCGGCCTACCTGATTCATTGGTCGCAGCGGCAACTCGTGACAGGCTTTCGTGAGCTGGCCGCCACCCGCGCAGGCTAGCCGGCGCCTCTCCGCCTGAACCCGGGGGAATTACGAATTTTGATTTGCGATTGCGAATGGTCCGGCTCGGCCATCCGAAATCAGAAAGCAACCATCACAAAACTGCAATGGGTGCCACGGCCCCGACTCACGTCCATTTTGGAGGTCCCACCTTCCCATGAACCGACCCCCGGGGTGCGCCCGTCCTCGGGCGCAGAAAGCCGGGAAATTTTCAAGGGTTGGGATTGTTCCAGCCCGTTGGTAGTCCGAGAGCTTCTGCGGGCGAGGACGCCCGCACTCCGCGTTCATGGCCCGTGAGCAGGTCCGTCAGGAACAAGCAGCTCTCCATGAACCTCGGAATTGGAAATCTGAAAAATGAAAATGGCGATTGGGCAGTCCGGCGCACTGCTATCCAATGCCAAATTTTCAATTGGAAATGCCAAATGCCCCGCACCCTGGGTCTTTGGCCCCACCTCAGGTCCGCTGCATGGACTCAACCCGTCTGCGACCGTGTAGAGTAGCGTCTCTCTGCCCCCAAATCTTTGCGCTCGCGTCGCGTGGGAACCAGGGTTAATTTCCGCGCACGCTCAGAATCAGATCGTGGCGAACCCAATTCACAGCACAGATGAGCCATGGACGCGCCAACCTTTTGCCACCACGCACTGGAGCCTTATTTTAAGGGCCCGGGGCGAGGAGCCGGAGGCCTCGGCCGCGTTGGAACAGCTGTGCCGTGATTACTGGCCGCCGCTCTTCGTTTACGCCCGGCGGGACGGCCTGTCCCCCCATGACGCCCAGGATGCGGTTCAAGGATTCATCGGCCATCTGCTGGCGCGGCAGGATCTTGACCGGGTCGGGCCGGAGAAGGGTCGGTTTCGTTCCTTTCTGCTGACCGCATTCAAGAATTTCCTGACGAGCCGCGCGCGGGCCGAGAACGCGGGCAAGCGCGGCGGAGGATCGGTGACGCTCGGTGGGGATGCCGCAGCCCTGGAGGCACAGTGCGGTCCGGAACTTTGCGACACCGCGACGCCCGGCAAAGCCTATGACCAAAGCTGGGCGCGGCACCTGATGGCGCGTGCGTTGGAGCGCCTTGGCCGGGAGCACCGCACTCCCGCCCAGGCCCGCCTGTTCGCCGCTGTGCAACCGACGCTGATGGACGGCGGGCGCGTGACGCAGCAAGCGGAGATGGCCTCGCAGCTGGGCGTGACACCGGGCGCGCTGGCGGTGGCGGCGACGCGGCTGCGGCGGCGTTACCGGGCGTTGCTGGAAGATGAAGTGAGGCGGACGCTGGCCGATCCGGCGAATCTCGAGGAGGAGATGCGCGCGCTCTGGCTGGCGTGGAGCTGACCCTTGGCCGGGCCTGTGTAAAGTCGGCCGCCAGTTCGCGCTGATCTAAGGTATGGCAGAGACGACCGGGGCATGTTCCCGCTGCGGCACGCCGCGAACCGCGGCGAGCCTGGACGGCTTGTGCCCGCGTTGTGTGGCGCGCGATTTTTTCACCCCGAACGGCTTTGATCCCGGCCCGGAGCTTGCCGGCGGCCCGGGCGTCCTGTCGGAAGACGAGCGATGGCTGGCGGACTACGAGTTGCTGGATGAGCTGAGCCGCGGGGGCATGGGCGTGGTTTATCGCGCGCGCCAGGTCAGCCTCGGGCGGGAAGTGGCCGTCAAATTTCTCCTGCATGGCGCCCTGGCTGGCGACGGCGCGATCGCCCGATTTCGGGCCGAGGCCGAGTCCGCGGCCAGCCTGCGACATCCCAACATCGTGCCCGTTTACGAGGTGGGCGACGATCGCGGGCGATTGTTCTTCTCAATGGAGTTGGTCACGGGCTCAACCCTGGCCGAGCTCGTCCGGGACGGGCCTCTGGCGGCGCGGCGCGCCGCCGGTTACCTCCGGAAAATCGCCGAAGCCGTCCATTACGCCCATCAGCAAGGCGTCCTGCATCGCGACCTGAAACCATCCAACGTCCTCGTGGACGAGCGCGATGAACCGCGGGTGATGGACTTTGGGCTGGCCAAGCGGGTGGGACAACCGAACGATCTCACGCTGGCGGGTCAGGTTCTCGGCACGCCGGCCTACATCTCGCCGGAACAAGCGGACGGCGGTCGTACCCGGCCCATCGATGCGCGCAGCGACCTCTATTCGCTCGGTGCAGTTCTGTATCATTTGCTGGCGGGACGTCCGCCGTTCACGGGCGAGTCGCCCACCGCGATTCTCCGGCAGGTCGCCGAGTTGGAGCCAATCGCGCCGCGCCTGTTAAACCCGACAGTGCCGCGCGATCTCGAGACCATCTGCCTGAAATGCCTCGAGAAGGAGCCCGGGCGCCGCTACGCCACCGCGGCCGCGATGGCGGACGATCTCGCCCGTTTCCTCCGGGAGGAGCCGATTCGCGCGCGACCGATTACGCCGCCAGAGCGGGCCTGGCGCTGGTGCCGACGGGAGCCGGCCCTGGCGGCGGCCCTGGCCGGCGTCGTTCTGCTGCTCGGCGGTATCGCCCTGACGTCCACTGTTTCTGCGCGCCGCATCGAACGCCTGCGCCTGACGGCGTTCACGAATCTTTACGCCTCCGACATGCGGCTCGCGCAACAAGCCATCGCCGAGAACAAGTTCGGCGTCGCGCTGGACCTCCTCGAGCGCCATCGTCCCGATCGGGGCGAGCCTGACTTGCGCGGCTTCGAGTGGCGCCATTTTTACGACGAGTGCCAGGGTGACGAACTGGCCACCTTGGGCGCACACGGGCACCAAGCCCAGCGCGCTGCATTCTCTCCGGACGGACGGTGGATCGCCACGGCGGACACCGACGTCCGGGTCTGGGATTTTGCGACCCGCCAGCGGCGCTGGATCTTTCCCTGTACCGATTTCGTCCGCGCGCTCACCTTCTCGCCCGATGGCCGCCAACTGGCCGCGGCGGAGGCCCAGGGTGGGCTGCGCTGTTTCGACCTGGAAACGGGACGGGAAACCAACCGCCGGCTGAAGAACGGGCCTTCCCCCTTTGCGCTCCAGTGGCCGACCCAAACCCAGGCCGTGAACCTCTGGGCCCAGGGCCGCGCCGCCACGTGGGATCTCATCTCAGGAGATTTGACCAACCGCCGCGCCCTGCCGGTGACGTCCAGTCGCGACGCCGTCTCGGACCACGGAGTGCTGGTTTCGTTGCAGCACCCGCCTTGGCGGCTGGAGGTATGGCAATCCAACGCCATGATCGCGGCAATCCCGCTCGTTGCGCCGACTCTCTCCACCGCGGTCTCACGGGACGGCCAGCGAGTGGCCGCCGGGGACTTTGACGGAATGATCCATCTGTTCGAACTCGCGCCCAACCCGCACACCAACTGGTTCTCCGCCCATCGGGGTCTGGTCAATGTGCTCGCATTTTCGCCGGACAAACGGCGCCTGGCGAGCGGCGGCGCCGATGCCACCATCCGCCTGTGGGACGCGGCCACCGGCCAGCGCCTCAACGAACTGCGCGGCCACCGCCAGGCTCTCTGGGCCCTCGCCTTTTCCCCGGACGGCGAGACCCTCGTGTCCGGAGATGCGGGCGGCGAAGTCAAGCTCTGGCCCACGCGCACCAATCGCCACGAAATCACGTTGGCCCAGGGCAACAACGCCATCCTCGCCGTCGATGGTTCCACTTGGGTCGTCCCAGCCGCAGGCGGCGGCCAACTCATTCGGAGCGGCCCGGGCTCCATCTCCAGTCAGGACCTCCCTCCCGAGTGGCTGGCGAAGACCCGGATCGTCGCGGTGTCGACCAACGGGCTGCTGGCCCGCGCGACCGACGGTTCCCTGTCGATGCTGGTCCCGGGAGCATCACCGCGGGCGGTGGCGGCGCCCCGCGACCCGACCGGGTGGTGGCTGTCCCCGGACGCCCGCTGGCTGGTCGGCATCGACGCTCAAAGCCAGGCGCCCGTGATCTGGAACCTCGCGGAGGCGCGCGAAACGTGGCGCGGCCAGGGTGGCCCGGTGCGGAGCCGGGTCCTGGCGATCTCCTCCGACAGCCAGCGGGCTGCCTGCGGAGACCTCGCAGGACGACTCCGCGTCATTGACGTGACCGCCGGCGGGCAAGTCCAACTCATTCCAGCGCACGCGAACGATTGCTACGCCGCGGATTTTTCTCCGGACGCCAGCCGGCTGGTCAGCGCGGGCCACGATGGGTTCGTCCGCCTATGGGACGCCGGCACGGGCCGGATGCTGGCCGAATTTCGCTCGAGCGTGGCTTCGTATTGGAGCGTGGCCCTCTCCCCGGACGGACAGCGCGTGGCCGCCGGCACGGCCGAGTCCACCATTGTTTTGTGGGACATGCCGAGCCGGCAGGAGGTGGCAACGTTTCGGGTCAGCCGTTCTCTGGCGCCGGTGGAAGGATTGCTCCGCTTCGCCCCGGACGGCTGCGCGCTCTTGAGCAACTCGGGCGGCTTGCAGCGCTGGATCGCCCCGCCCTTGCCCGCCGCGCCGGGCCGCTGATCCCCGAAATCAAAAATCAAACTCTCTCCGGAGGCGCCTTCTCCGCCGCCTTGCGGGGGAGAAGGTGTCCCGCCGACCAGGCGGGACGGATGAGGTGGAGCAGTCCGCGGTTGAAGGCCCCAACTCACGTCCATTTTTAGAGGTCCCGCTTCCCTGAACCGCATGGCGCTGAGCGTTCCCCGCCAAATTCAAGCCCGGCAGTCCCAGTCCAACGAGGACCGGCCTGCGAACGGACCCCCGGCGGTTCGTGCGAACGATTTTTTGCCGCCCATCTTTTTTGCCAAATTTTCTCCGTCGTCGCTGGAAATTTCGTCCGCGCCCGTGGTTCCCGCACCCGAGCCGGAAAAACCAAAGGCAGAAAGATGCCTGGCAAAAAGATTGCGGTGGAAGTTCCTACCTTTCCGAATACTCCCTTAGTGTGCTGATTTTCATCCCTTGGAAGTCCCGAATTCATGGCCCGTGAGCAGGTCCGTAAGAATCAAGAAGCTTCCCGTCAATCTGGTCCCAGCCCAACGAGGACCGGCCTGCGAACGGACCCCCGGCGGTTCGTGCGAACCATTTTTTTGCCGCCCATATTTTTGGCAAATTCTCTCCGTCGTCGCTGGAATTTTCGTCCGCGCCCGTGGTTCCCGCACCCGAGCCGGAAAAACCAAGGGCAGAAAGATGCCTGGCAAAAAGATTGCGGTGGAAGTTCCTACCTTTTCGAATACTCCCTTAGTGTGCTGATTTTCGTCCCTTGGAAGTTCCGAATTCATGGCCCGTGAGCAAATCCGCAAGGAACAAGAAGTGCTCCAAGAACGTTGCCGGCTTCCCATCTTCCCGGCCCATCGCGCGCGACTCCGGGCCAGCCCGGAGCCCATGCGCAATTCTACGGACGAGCGTTGCTTTGACATTCCTGACCTAACAACTCATCACTCGCGGCGTCCGTAAACCGTCGATGTCGACGGTTTGAAACGGTTAAACAAATCAAAAGTCCGACCCTCAGAGTCATCATGCAAACCCAGCTCAAATTGTCCCGTTCTTTCGCCGCCGGCCTGCTGGCCATCGGCGCCGCCTTCCTCGTCAGCCTCAATGCGGCCCAGGCCACTCCCCCGCCCGGCTTTCGCACCGCCACCGGCGACTTCAATCACGTGATCAGTGATGAGTACACCACCCTCGGCACCTTTCACGGGATTACCATTCAGCGGGAAGACTTGGTGTTCGAATACGCCGGCGACATCACGGGGATCGCGACGGACGTGAACTTCCTGTTTGAGCACCTCGACGGATCGTTTGAATCGTTCGCGACCGAGACGTGCGTCAATTGCACCATCGGCGGCCGGACCGGTACGTTTACCGCCGAATATCACATCATTGGGAACAGCTTCACGGATTACACCGGCTATCTGGTGTTCACCGGCGGCACGGGCGGCCTCAGCGGATTGCGCGGCTATGGCACGTTCGGTTATGACGGCACGACGACCTTCTACACCTACTATTACCGGTTCGGCCGATAAAGCTTTCGGGATGAAACCCTGTCGCGAATGTCGACACGAAGTCTCCGAGCAGGCGGCCACGTGTCCGTCTTGCGGAGCTCCCGTTCCGGCTCGTGAAAAATGGGATGGCTACGGGTTCGAGTACCGATCACCCGTAGCCATCCTCGGGCTCCCCTTGATCCACATCTCGTTCAAGTACCGGCCGAACCGAGTCCCTGTGCCGGCGCGGGGGGTCATCGCCATAGGCCAGTTTGCCTGCGGCTTCGTAACCATCTCCCAATTCGGGCTGGGCCTCATCAGCGTCAGCCAGTTCACGATCGCCGGCTGGGCTTTGGCCCAGTTTGGCATTGCCTACTCGTTGTTCGCCCAGTTCGGTCTCTTCCTTCACGAGGGCCACGGCCAGGTCGTCCGTCATCTCAGCCGGTGGATCGGGCTGTCCTGAGACCCCGGGGGACCCGGTCACCGCGCCCGACCCGGCGGAGCCGACCGCGCACATCCCCGCCAGCACTTCCCGCGGGCCAGACCCGCACCAGTCCGCCCGGAAACGCCTAATCTTCCGCCGGAAGCCGGCGGGGAGTAAGACCCGTCGGCTGACGCATCATGACGGATGCGCACCGCTGCGCGGCTGGAAGGCGGGCGGGACTCTCGTTCCATCCCCTCGCGCCGACGCGCCGCAGCGTTGACCGCTGTCAAGTCGCCCCCGGGCGCGCTTGTGTCAGCCTTCCCCCGCCTGTCATGAACGCGTCTGATCATTGCGTCACGCCGAACTTGCCATCGCGCAAGCGAGCCGTCCGCACGCTGGACAACGGACCGTTTCCTGCGCCAATCTCCAACCAGTCCACCCTATTCCAAAACAGGATCGCCCTATGAAGCACGTGATGAAGCGACGTCAATTCCTCCAGTCCGCCGGTGTGTTCGGCGCCGGCACCTTGATTCTGCCCCGCACGAAACTCTTCGGCGCTGACGCTCCCAGCAACAAGTTGAACATCGCCCTCATCGGCACCTGGGGACGCGGCGAAGCGCACTTCGGCGCCATCGCCAGCGAGAACGTCGTCGCGCTCTGCGACATCAACGAGGATCACCTCGCCTTCGGCGCGAAACGGTTCCCCCAGGCCAAAAAATACGTCGACTGGCGGAAGATGTATGACCAGAAGGACATTAACGCCGTGGTGATCTGCACCGCGGATCACACCCACGCCTTCTGCGCAAACTGGGCCATGAACCGGGGCTGGCATGTCTATGGCGAAAAGCCGCTGGCCAATACTGTTGAGGAAGCCCGGGTGGTCCGGGCCAATTACCTCAAAAACAAAAACAAGATCGCGACCCAGTGCGGCACCCAGCGGCACGAAAACGAAAACTTCAACCGCATCCGCGAACTCATTCTCGACGGCGCGATCGGCAAACTGGAATCGTGCGCCGCCTGGGGCAACCGGCAGATCCCCAAGCCGGGCTATCTGCCCGCCGCCGGAAATCCTCCGTCCAACCTGCATTATGACCTGTGGCTGGGGCCGTCGCCACACCACCCCTACAACCCCGGCTACTTCGCCGGCGGCCCGGGCGCAAACTGCCTTTGCTGGAACATGTATTGGGACTTCGGCAATGGCCAGATCGGCGACATGGGCAGCCACACGCTCGACCTCGCCTGGAATGGCATGAACGTCACCCTCCCGATCGCGGCCGAGGCCAAAGGCGAGCCGGTCAATCCCGAGATCGCCCCCGTCCGCGCCGAGTTCCACATGACCATGCCCAAGAACGGCAACGACGTCGGGCCAGTCAGGGTCTCGTGGTATCAAGGCGGCGCCATGCCGGAGTCCCCTGACCGGATGATCGATCTGAAGAAGATCGATCACGGCGCCATGTGGGAAGGCGACAAGGGAACAATCGTCGGCGATTTCCGCACGCGCCTTCTCTACCCGCTCCGCAACGCCGCGCTCGACTATTATCGCCCGCGCAAAAAAGAGGACCAGCTCCCGCCCCTGGGCAATTTCCAGAAGCAATGGATCAACGCGGCCAAGGGCAACTTGAAAACCACCTGCGACTTCGAATACAGCGGCAACTACATCGAGACCGTCCTGGTCGGCATGGTCGCGTACCGGGTCGGCCGAAAGATCCAGTATGACCCCGAGCAAGGCGCCGTCATCGGCGACGCCGAGGCCCATGCGCTGCTCAGGCGGAAATATCGGGACGGTTGGGCGCTGAACGGATGACGCCCATCTCGCGGGCGGAACCGTCACAACGCAAGCGCGGGTGTGGGGCAGCGGCCCGGCCGGTTGGGAATTTTTTTAGGATTGCCTAACCATGGCGGGCCGCTCCTAATGGCCGGGTCAGGAGCGAGATGAGCCAGAATGCTCAACAGACCCGGGCCAGCCTTTTGCTGCGGCTGCGCGACTCCGCTGATTCCGCGGCGTGGGAGCAGTTCGTGGAAGTTTACACCCCGATGATCTATGGCTTTTGCCGTCGACGCGGGTTGCAGGAAGCGGACGCCGCCGACGTGGCGCAGGAGGTGTTGCGTTCCGTCGCGCGGGCGATGGGCAGTTTCGAGTACACGCCGGCCCGGGGCGGGTTTCGCCCGTGGCTGTTCACGGTCACACGGAACAAGTTCAACAACTTTCTGGAGAGTCACCAGCGGCGCCTGCGGGGCACGGGCGAGACGGCGGTGCGGGAGATGCTCGAAGCCCAGCCCTGCCCCGAGCGCGACGACAGCTGGGATGCCGAGTATCATCAGAGGCTGTTTGAATGGGCGTGCAGCCAGGTCCGCGGGGAGTTTCAGGAAGCGACCTGGCAGGCCTTTTGGATGACGGCAGTCGAGGAAAAGGCGGGCCAGGAAGTCGCGCGAAGCCTCAGTCTGGGCGTTGGCGCGGTCTACGTGGCCCGCAGCCGGGTCACGGCGCGCATTCGCCGGAAGATCGAGGAGGCCACCGCCGATGGCGAATCCATGGGCTGAGACCACGCTCATTCGCGCCTAACCACCGTGGCCCCCGGCCATCCCACCCGATGCCGACTCCGGATCCGAGCATGTCCGAGAAGTGTCCACCCCCAGAGGAACTGCCTGCATTGTTGGACGGCCGGTTGCACCCGCCAAAGGAACGGGCCTGGGCGGAACACCTTTCGCTTTGTACCGATTGCCGGAAAAAACTAACCGAACTGGCGGAGGGCGCGCGACCATGGCCGAAGCCCCGCGTCCCGCTTTCGACCTTCAAGCCGGCGCCCCTCGCGCGAGCGATGGAACAGCTCAAGGCGGAACCCCCGCCCGGAACATCACCCGGGCGGAGCTCATCCTTCGCCTCCGAACCCATTCACCGATTCTTTGGTGACTACGAACTTCTGCACGAGCTGGGACGTGGCGGCATGGGCGTCGTCTATCGTGCGCGCCAAGTCAGCCTGAACCGACCGGTGGCCCTCAAGCTCGTCCTGGCCGGGCAACTGGCATCCGCGTCGGAGATGCGCCGGTTCCGCACCGAGGCCGAGGCGGCCGCGAGGCTCGAACACTCGAACATCGTTCCCATTTACGAGATCGGCGAGTGCGATGGGCGACACTTCTTCAGCATGCGGCTCGTGGATGGAATAAGCCTGGCGCACGCGATCGCGGCCTGGCACGCGCCGACCAAGGGCCTCCCGCCGGAACCGTTGCCGGACGACGCCCGAAATCCGGCGCACCCGGCCGGCCCGACGACACCAGCTCCGATCGAGTCGCCGGCGCGGCTCGTGGCGACCATCGCCCGCGCCGTTCACTACGCTCACCAGCGTGGCGTGCTCCACCGGGATCTGAAGCCCGCCAACATCCTCCTCGACGGCCGGGGACAGCCACACCTCACCGACTTCGGCCTCGCCAAGCTGCTGGAACGTGACAGCACTTTGACCCACACGGACGCCGTCATGGGCACGCCGAGCTACATGGCGCCGGAAGCCGCCGCCGGCCGGGCCAAAGAGGTCACCACCGCGGCTGACGTGTACAGTCTCGGCGCCATCCTTTACGAGTTGCTGGCCGGCCGCCCACCGTTCACCGGCGACTCGCCCCTCGGAGTTCTGCGCAAGGTCCTGGAGGAGGAGCCCACGCCGCCCAGATTGGATCCGCCAGCGGGAGTCGCGGAGCCGCGTTCCCCACCGCCCGGGCCGCTGCCTCGACCCTCACCTCCGGGGAGTCGACGGCCCCATGCGGACCTGGAAACGATTTGCCTCAAGTGCCTCGAGAAGGAGCCCGTGCGCCGCTACGCGAGCGCCCAGGCCCTGGCTGAGGATCTGGAGCGATTTGACCGCGGGGAACCGATCCTCGCCCGACCCATCGCGCGGTGGGAGAAATTCTGGAAATGGACGCGGCGCCAGCCGGCCCTGGCGGCGGCCCTGGCGGCGTGCATGTTTCTCTTCGTCGCCGGCTTCAGCGGGGTGGTCTGGAAATGGCGCGGCGAAATGGCGCAACGGTTGCGGGCCGAAGAGGCCGGCACCAAGGCCCAGCGCGCCGCCTTTCGACTCGAACTTGAACGCGCGGAAATGCTCCTGGAATCCGGCGACACCTCCCAGGGCCTGGCCCTCCTGGCGCGCCGGCTCCGAGCGAACCCGACCAATCCCGTCGTGGCGGAGCGCCTGCTCTGCGCCCTGAGTCATCGCTCGTTCTGCCTGCCGCTTGCCACCTGGCCACACGACCCGCCACTGGCCCCCGCCGAACTGGCCAACTCGCCCCCCATCAACAACTCGTTTCTCACGGTCGTCGACGGTAGCGTGCTCGTCGCGAACTTCAGCGTCGACGGGTCGCGGGCCGTCACTGCAGGCAAGGACGGAACGGCACGCCTTTGGGATGCCCAAACCGGCCGGGCCATCGTCGGACCGCTCCACCATTCCGCCCCGGTAGCCTGGGCCGAGTTCAGCCGCGACGGCCGGCGGCTCGTCACGGCGTCGCTCGATCGATCCGCCCAGGTCTGGGACAGCGTCACCGGACAGCCCGTGGGTCCGCGACTCTCGCACCCCGGACTGGTCTGGCACGCCGCATTCAGCCCGGACGGACAACGCGTGGCCACGGCGTCGCAGGATCGCCACGCGCGCGTCTGGCAGGTTGACTCCACGGATCCGCCCACCGTCTTGGAGGAACAGGAATCGCCCGTCTGCTTCGCCACGTTCAGCCCGGACGGTCGGCACATCCTCACCGCCCAACGCGGAGGCCCGGCCCATTTGTGGAACAGCCGCAGCGGGCGCTGGATCTCCGAGGCGGACCACGGCTACCACCGGGAGGTCAGCCGGCCCTTTCCAATGTTCAGCCCGGGCGGCACCGAGCTCCTCACGTTCTGGGATCGCCAGGCCCTCGTCTGGCGCGGCTGGGAGTTCGAGGGTCACGCCGACTCCCTTCCCGGCAATGATCTTGTGCTCGGACTCGCGTGGAGTCCCCAAGGCCGCCTCGCCGCCGTCGCCTCCCAGGACGGAACGGCCCGGCTCTGGGACACTCGAACACTGCAACTTGCCCACCCGCCGCTCGCCCACCGCCATGCCGTGTTGTCGGTGCAATTTAGCGACGATGGCCAGATGCTCTTCACCGGATCACGCGATCGCACGGCCCGCTTGTGGGATGTGGATACGGGCCGCGAATGGACCGAGCCCCTTCGTCACGACTCCGCGGTGGTCAGCGCGCAATTGGCACCGGGCCGCCGCCGGGCGGCGACCATCTCCCAGGCCGGCCCCGCCTGGTTGTGGGAAATCCGGCCGCCGGCCACGCTGGCGCTCACCTTGCGCCACCCGACGCTGGTGTCGCGGGCCCGCTTCACCTCCGATGGGCGCCGCGTGCTGACCGCCAGCAGCACCAAGGCCTTTCTCTGGGCTGCCGACACCGGCCAGCGCATCGGCCGGACACTCGATCACCTCGACGCAGCCCGCGGCCTCAACGTGGATCAGGAAATTTACGACGTCGACGTGTCGCCGGTGGACGAACGCGTGGTCACCGCGTCCGAGGATGGTAACATTTTTGTGCGGGACGGCCGGACCGGCGAGACCCTCGAGCCGCACCTCGCCAACTACTCCCGGGACCACGGCCCGATCCGCCGGCGCGATGCAGTCACGATGATCCGGTTCAGCCCGGACGGTCGCCGCCTCGTCTCGGCCGGCGAAGTCGCAAAAATCTGGGACATCGGCACCGGCCGGGTAGAGCACGAACTGCCACACTCCAGCGCCGTGAATTGCGTCCAGTTCAGCCCCGATGGCCGCATGGTGGCCACCGCCTCTTCGGATCAGACCGCTCGCGTTTGGGACACGGAGACCGGCCGGCCTGTGACCCCGCCGCTGCGCCACGATGATGATGTATTCTGGGTCTCGTTCGATCCGACGGGAGAACGCGTCGCCACCGCGTCCCGCGACAAGACCGTGCGCCTTTGGTCCGTGTCCAGCGGGCAACTGCTCCTGCCTCATCCGCTCCGGCACGCCGATCCATTGAGCGAACGTCACTCGATTGAATTCAGCCCGGACGGAACCCTCCTGCTCAGCGCGGCCGGCAACCTGGCCCAACTGTGGACCGCGTCCACCGGCCAGCCCGCCACCCCCGCGCTGCACCACCGCGCGCTCGTGGTGTCCGCACGCTTCAACCGGGCCGGCACGCGGGTGGTCACCGCCTGCGCCGATGGCGCCGCCCGCCTGTGGGAGCCGGTAACCGGCCATCAAATTGGCGAACCCCTGCTCCACGGCGAACGCGTCGAATCCGCCGAATTCAGCCCCGACGGCACGCGGGTATTAACTGCCTCCAGCGACTCCACCGCGCGCCTCTGGCCAGTCCTCGAGTTCCCCACACCCGCACCTGCCTGGCTGCCGGAACTCGCCGAAGCCCTCGCCGGTCAGCGCCTCGACGACAACGACGTCAGCCAGCCGGTCTCAGTGGAATCCCTCCACCGCCTTCGGCAGCGGCTGGCGCCCCTCGCATCCAGCCACCCCCACGATCCCCACGCGCGTTGGGCCAACTGGTTCTTCGCGGATCCAGCTCGCCGGGAACGCTGGCCGAATTGACGTCGGCCCGCTACCAATCCAACTGCACGCGGTAAAATCGCTGGTGGCCAGCGGACGCGGCCGGATCGGTAAAGCGAAGGATTCCCTCCACATTGCGGGTGCCGGCCACTGGCACCCACGTGGTCAGGTCGGACGAGGCTTCGATCGTGTAATCGCCGCCCACCGGGTCATCGACGCCGATGCCCATTGCCTCCCCATCGCGAGTCAATGGCAGACCTAAATGAGGCCAGTCCATAATCAATCGCAGCCGGACCGTGCCGGCTTCACCCGCATACCCGTCCACGGCAATCCGATACTCCACCCCGGCCTCGGCCTGGAACGTCAACGCCGCAGAGCCACCCGCATCCCGGTCATCGACCGCCGCCACCACAACGAGGTTGGACAGCGCGGCCCCAGTGTAGACAGCCAGCAGCGTGTCAAAACTGCTCCCGCTGGTGTCCAGCCAGACCGGCCCAGAACTTGGCGCCGTCCAGCGCCACCAGACCGATCTTCCCCCCGCATTGCCGCCGTGATTGGGTTCGCCCGGTTCCTTCCCGGCGCGAAGATTCGACCCTTCTCCACGGGCGTTGCGACGGGCGCCCGCCGCGGCCGCGACAACTCCGCCG
>JBGATF010000022.1:0-162977 GCA_044229355.1 Limisphaerales bacterium | reverse complement strand
GGCCCTGGTTCATCACTGCGACATCATCGGACTTACTCCCAAGCGGCTCCGCCATCCACCAAAGCGCCCACGCAAACCTGGCTGACTCTTCCCGCGCCATTTGCGGGACACCCCTTCTTGTGGGTAAGGAGGAGGACAAGCCATCGCACTCCAAAGCCGCCCGGACGGACGTCACGTCACCCGCGCTGAGCGTAAGGCAGCTTCCACGGCCCGCGATAGTGCGCCCCGACAAGCTTATCGGCCGCGGCGTTGCCGACCACGCGCTCGTGGGCGGCGTCCCACTCCAGCTTGGCGCCTGAACGGAATGCGATGTTGCCCAGGTGTGCGATGGTGGACACGTGGTGGGCGAGTTCGGCGTGCATGACCGGAAGCTTTCGGGATTTCACGCAATCGAGAAAGTTCCGCACGTGGGCCGGGTGGCCGTTGCTGCCGCTGCCGGGGTGTTTGCCGCCTTCGAGATTTCCCTTGCTGCGCCGCTCGACCTGCACCTGCCAGCCCTCGTCGTTCATGATCACAGTGCCTTCGCTCCCGCTCCACGCAATGCCCCACGAACGTCCGTTAAGACCCAGCCCCACGCCGCTCTTGTGCTCCCACTGCAGCAGAAAATCCGGAAACTCGAACAGCGCCGTCTGCGTGTCCGGCGTTTCCCGCATGTCGGTCTGCACGTAGGTCCCGCCGCTCGCGCAAACCGTTTTCGGCGAAACCACCGGCAGCCCCATCATCGCCATGTTGAGCAGGTGCACCCCCCAGTCCGTCATCAAGCCGCCGGCGTAATCCCAGAACCAGCGGAAGTTGTAGTGAAACCGGTTCGGGTTGAACGCGCGCTTCGGAGCCGGGCCCAGCCACATCTCGTAATCCACGCCCGGCGGCGGCGCGCTGTCCGCCGGCCGGCCGATGTCCGGCTGCCAGTCCAGCCACGCCCACGCGCGCGCCAGGCTCACCTTTCCGATGTGGCCGGACTTAACAAAGTCCGTGGCCTCGATCATGTGGCGGCAGCTCTTCCACTGGGAGCCCATCTGCACCACCCGCTGGTGCTTCTGCGCCGCGGTCACGATGGCCCGCCCCTCGTCGATCGTCGACGCCAGCGGCTTCTCCACATAGACATCCTTGCCGGCCTGGCAGGCCAGCACGGTCGGCAAGGCATGCCAGTGATCCGGCGTGGCCACGAGGACGATGTCGACGTCCTGACGATCGATGACCCGGCGGAAATCACGGACCGTCTCCGGCTTGGTGCGACCGCGCTTTGTGCAAATGTCCGCGCCCTTCGCCTGGTGCGTGTCGTCCACATCAGCGATGATGACGCAGTCCACTTCCGGGTTGGCCAGAAACCCGTCCAGATCTCCACCGCCCTGGCCGCCACAGCCAATGACTCCCAGGCGGACGCGATCACTGGGCGCGGCTTCGGCAGCACGCCCCGTCCGGATCCACGGCGCGGCGGCCGCCAGGCCGGCGGTGGCCAGGGTGCTGGTGCGAACGAAATGACGACGCGAGAGCGACGGGATCGACGGCGGGGTGGGCGTGTTGTGCATGCGCCATGAATAAGGGAGAAACGTGGCCCTGGGAAGTTTTAACCGGCGCCGTTGCCAACGAATTGGGATGAGTGAATCGGGACGGAAAACCATTGGGAATTTGGCTTTGGAAATTTGGAATCGGCAGCCAATGGCGCCGCACTGCCTAATCGCAAACAGCCATTTGCCAATTTCAAATTTGCAGTCGGAGGATCCGGGCAATCTCATCGTCCGCTCTACTTTATCCTCCCCACCACCGTGCCACGCTGCCTGCACCAAGCCATCGTTCGCTCCCCTATCCGGCGTGCGCCTCCGGCTTGACGGCAGCCTCCTCCTTCAGCCGCTGGCGTTCGGCCGCCTTGGCGAACGGGTAGTAGACGACCATCGCCAGGGCGATCGACACCACGCCCCACACCGCCGCCCGCCAGCTCCCGCCGGTCGCCAGGTAATGGCCGATGACGGGCGGCGTGGTCCAGGGAATGTTCACGAACGGCTTGGGGATCACGTGCCATTGCATGAGCAGATAAGACGCGGCGGTCAGCATGAGGGCGTTGATGATGTAGGGCACCATGAACACCGGGTTGAGCACGATGGGAAAGCCGAAGAAGATCGGCTCGTTGATCTGGAAGATCTGGGTGGGCAACGACAGGCGGCTGACCTTGCGAAAGCCAGGCTCCTTCGAGTTCAGCATGACCAGCGCGAGCGCGATGGTTGCGCCGGTGCCGCCGACGTTCACGAACGTGGTGAAGAAGCCGAGGGCGGTGATGTAGGGCAACGGCGCCCCGCGCGTCGCCGCCTCCGCGTTGGCGGTCAGATACTGGAGGAAGACGGCCGCCACGATGGCGTCGAGGGTGTTGTCGCCGTTGATGCCGACCGACCAGAGCATGGTCACGAGAAACGCGTACACGAGGATGCCGGGCAGCGTGTTCAGGGCGAAGACCAGCGGCGAGAACACGACCTTCATGACCTCATTGACATCCACATGCAGGACAAAGCGGATGACCCAGAAGGCCAGGACGAGGCAGACCATCGGGACGAGCGAGAGGAAGGATTCGTAAACGACGGCCGGGACATTGGCCGGCATGCGGATGACGAGGTTGCAATCGGTGAAGAACTTCTGCACGCGCGCGGTGATGAGCGCGACGAGGATGGCCGTGAACAGCCCGGCGGAGCCGAGACCGGCCATGCTCAGGGTCTGCTCCTTGACGTCGACCTGCAGGGTGAGGAAGACGAGGGTCGCCACGGTGGCGGTGTTGATGCCTTCCTGTTGGAAGCGCTTGCCGAGATCGTAGGCGATGGCGAAGCAGACGAACACGCCGAGCAGACCGAAGGTGGCGGTGACCGGCACCTGGAGCAGCGGGAGCATCGGCTCAAGCTTGGCCCGCCAGACGTCGCTGGGAGGGTTGCAGATCGCGGTGAACAGGCCGCCGAGGATGGTCAGCGGCACGATGGTGATCATGCCGGCCCGAATCGCGGACATGTAATGATTCTCGCTCAGCGCCGTCAGGATGGGGACCAGCCGGCGCTGGAGAAAGGCGTTCGTGGCGTTCATGCCTCGGCGTGGCGCCGCGCCCAGTCGGCCAGCGCCGCGCGTTGCTCGTGGACCTTGGCGAAGGCGGCGACGATGTCAGCCATGTCCCGGCGCGGCCCCAGGAACACACTCTGCTCGATCCAGAGCCCCTGCTCCTGGCAGATCCGATCGCTGTTCGGGCAGTTGACGCGGCGAAAGTTCAAGCGGCCGCGCTGGCCGGGCAGGTACGGGCCAAACGCCTTGTTCCGGAACATCGGCTGCCGATGGAGCGAGAGCGGATAGCCGCCGGAGCATGGAATCCCCTCCGCCTGCAAGGCCCGCAGGATGGCCGAACGCGGCGCGCCAAACTCGGCGGCGTCCAGCCGCAGCATGAAGAGGTGATAGCTGTGCCGCACGCAATCGGCGGGACGCGCCTGCGGATAGACGCCCGGCAGGTCGGCCAGGCGTGCCGCCAGCCAGCGCCCGTTCGCATCGCGAATCTTGGTCTGCGTCTCCAGCCGATCGAGCTGGCTGTTGAGCAGCGCGCCCTGCAGTTCGCCCAGGCGATAGTTGCCGGCGAGCAGGTGATGTTCATACCAGGCGCCGGTCGGAATGCGTCCGCAGTTGTGCAACGAAACGCAGCGCTCGGCCAGGCGATCGTCATTGGTGGTGATCAGGCCGCCCTCACCGGCCGTCAGGTTTTTGCTCGATTGGAACGAAAAGGAGCCGAGGTGGCCCAGCGACCCGGCGGGCCCGCCCTGATGGAGCGCGCCATGCGCGTGCGCGGCATCCTCGAGGATGACCAGATCGTGTTTGCGCCCCAGCCGTCGAAACGCCGTCATGTCCGCCGTCTGTCCGGCGAAGTGGACCGGAATGATGGCACGCGTGCGCGGAGTGACGGCGGCCGCCGCGGCCGCAGGATCGAGGTTGAACGTGTTGAGATCGACATCCGCGAACACCGGCACGCCGTTCGCCTCGATCACGGCGGAAGCTGTGGCGTAGAACGTATAGGGCGGGATGATGACCTCGTCGCCGGCCTCCAGGCCGGCCGCCATGAGCGCGAGCCGCAGGGAGACCGTGCCATTCACCACGCCGATGGCATGGCGGCATCCGTGCATCCGCGCAAAACGCTGCTCGAAGGTGGCGACTTCGGCGCCGCTCAACTTGCCCCAGCGCCCGCTGCGCAGCGCGCGCAGCACGCGGCGCTCATCCGCTGGGCCGAAAATGGGCCAGCGCGTGAATGGCTTAGGCCGCACAGCCGCTCCCCCCAACAACGCCAACCGGCCGGCGCCTGACACCATTACTCGCGTTTTCATGTGCAGCCTTCCCTTCACCGCAACCGTTTTCCCATGTAAATGCACCCGTCCCGCCCCGCGCCGACCCGTGTCAGCTCGCGAAAACCCAGATGCTGGTAAAAGCCAAGCGCGGGCTCATTGGCCATGCTCACACCCAGATGTGCCCCCGGCGATCCACGCCCCCGCAACTGCGCCATCACCTGCTCCATCATCCGCCGGCCGAAGCCCCGGCCCTGCGCTCGATCCAACAAATCAATGTGCAGGTGCGACGGATACTCGGCATACGGCTCAGGCATGAAATAGTCGGGCTGATGATACCACGAATGCACCATCTGCACCCGGGTCCAGCCGGCCGGGTCACCGGCCGGCGCCGGAAACTGCGCGCACAACCGCGGCCGCCACTCCCGCTCGTAGCGATCGTAAAACGCCTTCGAGTCGAGCGCGCCAAACGCATACCCGCAGATGCCATCGCGATCTTCCAGAATCAGGCTCGCCGCGGGCTCGTACGCGAGATACGGCCCGACAAAGATCCGCCCGAGCGCGTCCGGATCCTCCCGGTAATACGGCTCGCCGTCGCGGCCGTAATCCCCGGTCTTGAGACACACGTAATAGGCGCCGGCCTCGTCGCCCGGTCGCGCAGCTCGGACGTGAAACTCGTTCATAACCTTTTCCCCACACCCGCAAAGCCCGATCCGGCCGCGGGCTGGCCGCCCGCCGCGGCTCGACTCGAAACATCGTCGGCATCAGCCGGCGGCGGCTCCGGCTTGTCCACCTCCCGCCGGCGGGTCGTGAAGGTGCCGTCGGGATTCTGCTCCAACAACTCCTGCAGACGGGCGACGTAACCGCCCCGGTACGTTTCCGACAGGTGAAAGTCGGACGCCGCTGGAGCCGCCCCGCGCGACTCCGCCTTGATGCGCACGTAACCCAGCAATAAATCCAGTTCCTCCCGCAGCTCCCAGACCCGTCGACTCAACGCGTAAAACAGCGGTCGATCCTTCAACTCGGCCATGCGCGCACAAAAATCCTTCAGCTGCGCGGCCCGAACGCGAAACGCTTCGACTTGCTCCGCCGGCCACGCCGCGGCGTCGCTTCCCAGCAACGCCGTCAGCTCGTCAAAAAGCATCCGCGCCTCCGGGCCATCCTCGTGCGGCAGATAGTAGGCGTCGCCGAGTAACACCAAGTCCTCGAACGCCACGGGCCCGCCCACCGTGGCGAACTGCGGCCACCACTCGCGCATGGCCCGGAGATATGCCGCCCGCGCATCCCAGACCGGCCCGCCCGCCAGGAACGCAGCCAGGGTCCGGACCGGGACATAGTTCAGCGGAAATTCAGTGTTGGGGTTGGTCAAAATTCCTGCCACCGCCGCGCGAATGGCCGGGTCCCGCCCCGCATACGGCCCGCAATAGAACCGCCGCCCGTCGTAATCGTTCGCGTGAAGATTATCCCAAAGCAGCGGCTTCCGTCGCAGCCTCGCACCCACTTCCTGCAAGTGTCCGACGGAAATCTCCCGCGAGATGATCTCCGGGCCCGTCCAGAAAATGTCCACCTCCGCGGGGAGTTGCCGTCCAATCGCGTCCAGATAACCCGGTCCGCCGAGGCCCCGATCCGCCATGCGCCCACAGTAGGGCGTCGGGCAAAAGAGGAAGCGCCCGCCCGGCGCATGCGCGCGAACCCAGTCCAGCACCCGCCGCGTCAGGTCACACTGTGCATCGGCGAAGGAGCCCCAGCGCGCCTGATCCTCCGCCCGCATTCGATCCGGGATGTCATCGAAGAGCAGCGCGAAGTCCTGCAGGCCAAGCGCGGTCAGTTGTTCGAGCCGCCGCGCAAGGAATGCGAAGTCCGCCGGATCGCCGTAGCGCACATCGAGCCCGGGAGCGAGCGCGTAGATGAACCGCAGACCGCGGCGCCGGGCGTCGTCGGCCACAGACCGCAGGGCGGCCGTCTCCTCCGCCGTATAGCACTCGCGCCACAATGCCCGGTGCTTGAGATCGTCCTTGGGAGCATACAAGTACGCGTTCAGCCCCCAGGCGGCCATGCGGCCGAACATCGTCGCGCGCTCACCGGCGGACCAGGGCGGTCCGTAAAACCCTTCGACCACGCCCGACAAAAACCCGGGCCGCGCCGGTGCAACGGCGTTGGCCTCGGGCGGATGCGAGCTTGTGTTCGAGTTGATGCGCGACGCTAGCAGGTCACCAAACGGCTTTGCCAGCGATGAATTGGCGGGATGAATTGGCGGGGAATTCGCGGCTATCGCATGTCGCGCAGGAAAGGGAAATCCCGGCGGTAGGAGAGAAGCGCGTCGCGATCAATTGGTGCGTGGACCACGCTTTCGCCGTGTCCGGCGTCGGCCAGGATCCCGCCGCGCGGGCTGACGATGAGGCTGCGACCGCAATAGGAGAGCTGGGGATCGGTGCCGCAGCGATTGACGCCGGCGACATACGCCTGATTTTCGATCGCCCGCGCCTGCAGCAGGGTGACCCAATGCTGAATGCGGCCGGCGGGCCAGTTGGCGATGACGGTGATGAGCTCGGCGCCAGCCCGGGCGGCGGCCCGGAAATGTTCGGGGAAGCGAAGGTCGTAACAGACGAACGGCGCGACGGTGAACCCCTGCCAGCTCCAGGAGGCGATCTTTGAGCCCGCGTGGTAATGCTGCGACTCGCCTCCCGGCGTGAAGGGCTGGAGCTTGGCATAGCGCGCCACTTCACGGCCCGAGGGATCGAAGGTCACCGACAGGTTGCCGGGCCGCCCGCGCGCTTCGGCCGCCTCCGCATCCACCAGCCCGCCGGTCACAAAGACCTGCCGGCGCCGCGCCAGCTCCGCGAGGAACCGCGCCGTTTCCTGCGCCTGGGTTTCCCGCACCGTGTCGACGTTCATGCTGAAGCCGGTGGCAAACATTTCGGGCAGCACAACCAGCGAGCCGGCGGGCGGCGGCGTGGCCTGCAGCAATGCCTCGACCCGGGCGAAGTTCGCGGCCCGATTTTCCCACTCGATGTTCAACTGCACGCAGTAGACTTCCGAACCAGTGCCAGGGTGTGAGGTCATAGAATTTTCCAGCTCAAGACAACATCGTCCGCAAGCCCGTCACCAGCCGCCCGACGCCTTCCGCCACCGTCTGCGGCTGCAACGCCCCGTAGGCCACCCGCAAGTGACAGCCCGCCCCACCCGACTCTCCGCCCCCCGCCCC
This sequence comes from Limisphaerales bacterium, assembly GCA_044229355.1. Lineage (GTDB taxonomy): Bacteria > Verrucomicrobiota > Verrucomicrobiia > Limisphaerales > JADJPG01 > JBGARF01. The sequence goes on along the minus strand of JBGATF010000022.1, from coordinate 155,480 downwards.
ATCCAGCCCGAATGCGCTGCCGGGAATCGCCGCCACCCGATGCTCGCGGACGAGGCGTTCGGCCACCTCCAGCGACGACAGGGGCGTGTCCAACTTCAGCAGAAAGTAAAACGCCCCGTCGGCCGGCGGGACGGTACACCAATCGCCCAATTCGTGAAGGGCGCTGCGCACGAGCTCGCGGGTGCCGGCGAGGATCCGGCGATGACCCTCGCAATAAGGCCGGCCAGCGGCCAGCGCGCCAACGGCGGCCGCCTGGGAGACGACCGGCGCGCAGATCAGGATCGTGTCCTGAATCTTTCGCGCGGCCTCGGCCAGTGTTCCTGGCAGGACCGCATAGCCGATTCGCCAACTGGCAAAGCCATAGGCCTTGGAGAGGGAATAGAGCGAAATCGTGTGCCCGGCAGCGCCCGGAATCGAACCCGGCGAGAAGGCGCGCGCCCCGTCGTAGACAAAGTATTCGTAGGCCTCGTCGTGGATGTGGTAGAGGCCGCGGCGCAGGCAGAGGTCATTGACAGCCCGAAGGGCACCTTCGGGATAGACGGCGCCCGTCGGGTTGTTCGGCGAAACGGTCACGACAGCCCGCGTGCGGGTCGTGACGGCCGCCGCGATGCGGTCGGGATCGAGCTGGTGTTGGTCGTCCGTGGGCACCAGCACCGGCCGACCGCTGGCGAGGGCAATGGCCATCTCGTGGTTGAAATAGTAGGGCGTCGGCAGAATGACTTCATCGCCCGGGTCGAGGATCGCCAGGACGGCATTCATGAAGCCCATGTTGCCGCCGGCGGTGATCATCACGGACGAATCCGTGCCCGGCCCGGTGGCCACGCCGTTTTCCGCGGCCAATTTGCGGGCGACGGCCTCGATCAATTCGGAGTGGCCGACGACCGGCTTGTACTTGTGGTCGTCGGGGTGTTCGCCAAAGGCGCGTGCCCGGCGGATCGCCTCGGGTGGCGGCGGGTAGCCCACCACTCCCTGGCCGAGGGAGATCGTGCCCGGACATTGCCGTATCCAGTCCGCCACCACGGGAATGATGGGGGTCTGGACACCCGCTGAGCGGCTCGATGGGCGCAGCGCACGCACACCTCATCATGCCGGGCGCGACACAGGGCCGTCGAGTCCCGAGACTTGGAGGCCGGGTCGCGCCGAGGGCGGGGGGTGGGCCCGGTCCGTGTTTGGCCCGGCGCAAGGCAAGTGCGGGTTAACCTATTTTGGCGGACTTTTGTCCAAAACGGAGATTTGGCCACGCCCGGCTTGATTCTGCGCGGTCACCGGAGCGAAGGTCGGGCAGTCAATAACAACCATTCGAACGAACGACACGCGTATGGACCTGCATCATCCGTTGGTGAAGGAGTTCCCGGATCACCGGGAGGCCATTCAATGGCTGAAAGTCAGCGACGAAAGTTTTCGCAAGAACTTCGACGAGTATCATCGAGTCGACGACGCCATCTGTCGGATCGAGGAGGAAGTGGACTTTGCGACGGATCAGCAGATTGAAGAGCTCAAGATGCGCCGGACCCAGCTGAAGGATCAGCTGTATCAGCAGGTCAAAAAGACCGTCGTGCCCCGCAAATAGGCCCCTTGCCAAACCGGCACGGGCCGCCAATCCTGTGCTGTGTTTCATACGGACGAGTCGGCGGTGGCCGCGCCCGCGGATGCCATCCACATCCAGGGCGCCCGCGAGCACAATCTCAAGAACCTGTCTCTTTCCATCCCGCGCGGGCGGTTCGTGGTCGTGACCGGCGTGAGCGGCAGCGGCAAGAGCACGCTGGCGTTTGATCTGCTGTTTGCGGAGGGCCAGCGGCGGTTTCTCGACTCGATGAACGCCTACGCGCGGCAGTTCGTCGAGCAGATGGCCCGCCCGGAAGTTGATCTCATCACCGGCCTGCCGCCCACCGTCAGCATCGAGCAGCGGACCACCCGCGGCGGAGGCAAAAGCACCGTCGCCACCGTCACCGAGATCTACCATTTTCTCCGCCTGCTCTTCGCCCGCCTTGGCACCCAGTATTGTCCGGACTGCCAGCAACCGGTGGAGGCGCAAACACGCGACGCCCTCGCGGAGGGGCTGGAGCGGGCGGCCCGTCGCCGCGGCGATCTCCTCCTCCTGGCGCCGGTCGTGCGCCATCGCAAAGGCTTTCACACCGAGGTGGCCGAGTGGGCTGCCCGCCATGGCTACCGGGAGCTGCGGGCGGACGGACGGCTGTATGACACGGGCAAGCCGTTCCGCCTCGATCGGTTCAAGGAACATGACGTCGAGATTGTCGTCGGCGTCCTCGACCGCCGCCGGCGCAAACCGCGGGCGGGGGACCAGGCGAACCCGCGGGAGCTGATCGAACGCACGCTCGAGCTCGGCAAGGGCACCCTCTTCGCCCTCGACAATCACGGCGAAGTGTCCATCCATTCGACCGAGCGCTCCTGCCCTCGCTGCAGCCGGTCGTTTGCGCCGCTCGACCCCAAGAATTTCTCGTACAATTCGGCCCAGGGCTGGTGCCCGCGCTGCCGCGGATTCGGGGAGCTGTTTTACATTCCCGACGCCGAGCGCGGCGCCAACGCGGACGCCATCGAGGAAAGCTGGTGGAGCTGGGCGACGGAACGCGAGTCCTGCCCCGATTGCCTCGGGGCCCGCCTCAAGCCGGAATCCCGCGCGGTTCGCCTCGATCTGGGCCGTCCCCTCAGCGGCGCAGCCGGCACAGCCCGGCCCACGATCGACGCCTTCTCGTCGATGTCCGTCGCCGACGCCTTTGCCTACTTCCGGCGCCTGCGCCTGACGGGACGCGCGGCGGCGATCGGGCGGGACATTCGCCCGGAGATCGTCGAGCGGTTAAAGTTCCTGGACGAAGTTGGCCTGGGCTATCTGCAGCTGGGCCGTGCGGTCACCACCTTGAGCGGGGGCGAAGCCCAGCGCATACGACTGGCCGCACAGCTCGGGTCCAACTTGAGCGGGGTGCTCTACGTTCTGGACGAGCCCACGATCGGCCTGCACGCCCGCGACAACCAGCAATTGCTCGCCGCCCTGGACCAACTGCAGTCCCGCGGCAACTCGCTCATCGTGGTGGAACACGATGAGGAAACGATGCGGCGGGCTGATTATGTCATCGACCTCGGCCCCGGCGCGGGCGTCCACGGCGGTACCGTCGTGGCCGCCGGCACGCTGGCCGAACTCCAACGCCATCCCGAGTCGCTGACCGGACGTCTTCTCCGCCACCAGGAGTCCAAGTCCTACCCCACCCGCGGCCAGCGCCGGCCGGCCCCCGAAGGCGAGGACTCCAGCGCGTGGCTGACCTTGCGCGGGGCTCGCCAGAACAACCTGAAGGATCTCACCGTCCGGTTCCCGCTCGGCCGATTTGTCGCCGTCACCGGAGTCAGTGGCTCGGGCAAGAGCACGCTGATCCGCGAATGTCTGCTCCCCGCAGTCCAGGCGGCCCTGGCGGCTGGCGCCAAATCCGGCGGCCGATCGAAAGCCAAAGCCGCCGACCCATCTGCGGTCCGCGACGCCGGGCGGGTGTCCGGGCATGAACACCTCAAGGCGGTCTATGAGGTGGATCAGTCGCCGATCGGGCGGACGCCCCGCTCGACGCCAGCCACGTATGTGGGCTTCTTTGACGAGATTCGCGCGCTTTTTGCGCAGACGCCGGAGGCGCGCATGCGCGGCTACGGCCCCGGCCGGTTCAGCTTCAACAGCGCCCAGGGCCGCTGCCCCGAATGCGAGGGCTCGGGCGTGATCAAGCTGGAGATGAATTTTCTGCCGCCAGCGTTTGTGCGCTGCGAGACGTGCCGGGGATCGCGCTTCAACCGGGAGACGCTCGACATCCAATACGCGGGCAAAAACATCGCTGAGGTCCTGGATCTGAGCGTCGAGGAAGCCACGATCTTCTTTGCCGCGCATGCCAAGATCCTACGCCCCCTGCAGGCACTGCACGACACCGGCCTCGATTACATCAAGCTCGGGCAGACCAGCCCCACCTTGAGCGGCGGCGAAGCGCAACGCGTCAAGCTCGTGACTCATTTGCTCAGCGGACTCCGGCCCGCGCCGGACGCCGATGTTCTGCCGGCGCTTCGTTCGCGCGCGCCGCGCCGGCACCTCTTCATTCTCGAAGAGCCGACCATCGGCCTGCACATGGCCGACGTGCAACGACTCGTGGAAGTGCTCCAGCGCCTCGTCGATGCCGGCCATTCGGTCGTCGTCATCGAACACAACCTCGACCTCATCGCCGAAGCGGACTGGGTCATTGACCTCGGGCCGGAAGGAGGCTCGGCCGGCGGACGAATGGTGGCCGCAGGCACGCCCGAGAGCGTCGCGCGGACGGCCGGCACCCACACGGGCCGGTTCCTGGCCGCGCTGGTCGGAAAAACGTCGCGCCGTAAGGGAGCCACGGTCTGACCACATGAGTCTTCGCGCGCTCGGGTGGTGTTCGCATTTCGAAGACGCTCTCCAACCCTGGGCGCAGAAAGGCTGCGCGGCCGCCCGCGTCGCCACCCAGCACCGCGGCGGCTACGAGGTGTGGACCGCAGACGGCATTCTTACCGCCGACGTCCCGGGACGGTTCCGGCATCGAGCCCGTCAATCGTGCGACTACCCTGCCGTGGGCGATTGGGTCGCCATCGCGCCCGTCGCCGGCGAAGAGCGGGCGGTGATCGAAGCGGTCCTTCCGCGGCGCACCAAGCTGTCCCGGACTGCACCGGGCCTGGCCACGGAGGAACAGATCGTCGTCACCAACGTCGACGAGGTGTTCGTGCTCGAATCGTTGGCCACACCGCCGAACCTCCGGCGCATCGAACGGTTCCTGACCTTCGCCACGAACAGCGGCGTGAGCGCGACCATCCTGCTGACCAAGGCGGACCTCGCATCGGATGTGCCGGGCGCGGTCGCTGCGGTGTCCGCATTGAGTTCCGGGACCGGCCGCGTGGACGTGCTCGCGATCAGCGCGGTGCGCGGCGAAGGACTGGCCGCGGTCCGAAAACGCCTGCGCCAGGGCCGCACGGCGGTTCTCGTGGGGCGGTCCGGCGCTGGAAAATCAACCCTCATCAACCATCTGGCCGGTGACGAGGGCCAATTCGTGCTGCCGGTGCGCGACGATGACCAAAAGGGCCGCCACGCCACGACCAGCCGGGAGATGGTATTTCTGCCCGCCGGCGGGGTCATCATCGACACGCCGGGCCTGCGCGAGCTGCAGTTGTGGGAAGGAACGGACGGCCTGGAGACGGCCTTTCCGGAGATCGAAGCGCTGGCGACGCGCTGCCGATTCACCAACTGTCGGCACGCGGGGGAGCCCGGCTGCGCGGTGAAGGCGGCGGTGGGCGAGGGAAGCCTGCCGGCCAAGCGCCTCGAGGCGTTCTGCAAATTGCGGGATGAGATTACGGCGTTTTCGCGGCGACGCGCTGTTCGGCGGCGGGCGGAGGAACAACGCCAGGCTCAAAACCGGCGCCGGCATGGCGGACCGGCGGGGTCGGGACACGACGATTGAGCAGGATTCCCGGACTGGAGATGGAAGAAAGCGCGCGCCCGACCGGCTAATGCGAGTGGGGCTTGCCGGTGCCGCACATGCCACACGAGCGCGGGTTGCCCGAGCACGACGGCTCAGCCGCGGCCGAAGCGCCGCCCTGGCTGGAGGCGAAGGTGGAAAACTTTTTCGACAGCCGCGTGGACCCGCAGTGCGGGCACGACGTTCCTTCCCAGTTCGCCGAGCGCACCAGCACTTCCGAATCCTTCCCGCATTTGGCACAATGAAACTCGTAAAGAGGCATGGGCCGAGACTAGGCCAGGCAGGAACCGATCTCAACTTCCAACGTCGAACCTCCAACTTACAAAGTTCGATGTCTGACGTGCGAACGCCTCGGCGTTTGGCGTTTGAATTTTGAACTTTGAACCGTGGACGGGGCAGTCTTGACGCTCGCCCAACGAAACTTCAGGGTTCGGCACAAACCATTCCAACGGGTGCAACTCGACGATTTTCGGCAATTCTTCCAACGCTGGCGCCAGTCCGGCACCGGCGCGGGACGGACAGCATATTGGCCGGGAGTCCAAAAACGTCCCTGGCTGTCCTGGCTGGCGTGCGTCGCCTGTCTGGCCATCTTCGCCGGCATGCAATTCGATGTCGGCCCGGTGGAAACGGTCGCCGAACGGTGGGGGTGGCAGACCGCCAGCCAGATTTACGACGGCGCTTATTGGGCTCTTTTCACCTCCGCGTTCATTCACAGTGACATCCTGCATCTCGCCTTCGATGTGTTCTGGATCGCGCATCTTGGCCGGCGGTTCGAGACCACCGTCGGTTCGGGAAAATGGCTCGCGTTCGTAGCCTCCGCCTACCTGGTGACGGCGGGCGCGCAGCTCTCCTTCGGCTCCGACACCGGCCTTGGTCTCTCGGGTGCAGGCTGCGCCCTGGGCAGCTTCATGTGGACCCTCCGTCGCCAGGTCCCGGCCTTCGCGGATCGGATGGGACCCAAGTCTGCCAGTGTGTTTCTGATTTGGCTGGTTGCCTGCCTGGTGGCCACGCTCGCCGGCGTGGTCAACGTGGGCAATATCGCCCATATCGCCGGCCTGGCCTTTGGCGCCGCGGTCGGGGCGTGGGTTGGCCATCTCCTCCCGAAACCCGTTGCGCTCGGTACCGCCGCCCTGCTGCTCGTTGGGTCGATTGGATGCGTGCTGTGGGCTCCGTGGTCACCGCATTGGACCTTCCACCAAGGCAATGTGGCGTATCAACGCGAGGACTACGCGACGGCCGTGCAGTGGTACGAGCGCAGCCGCGAACTCGGCCAAAATCCCGAGTGGTGCCGCCAGCACATCGAGCTCACGCTCCAGATCATGAACCGGCCCGGCGCCGACCGCCTAACCAATTCGAGTTCAACCCCACGGCCGACACCCGGCCGCCCGTAAGCCCGCTCACGCGCCATTCGCCGCCCCGGCGCCTCCGCGCGGAACCGTCAGTCGCCCTTGAGGAAGTTCTTCACGTGAGACCAGAGCGACTTTCGGCGTTTGCTGGGGTCGTCGTAATCGATCCATTCCACGTGGGCGCTGCAGATCGGGCAGAGTCGATGCGGGCGACCCTTCGTGAGGCGTAACTCGCGAATGCACGGCGCACAGAATCGGCCGTCGCACTTCGGGCAATGCCAAAGCGCCCGAATGCCATTGTGCCGCTCGCAGCTCCAAACCCCATCGGCCATCTCGACGGACTGCGGCACCTTCGGCGGGGAAACCGCCGGAACCGAAACGCGGTCCTGCGCCTGCTCCACCGCCACCCGCACGTCGCCCAGGCGAAGAACCTGCCCGGGCGCCAGCACCACGCAGGCCTCGGGCGTCACCCGCACGCTGCCCACAAACGTTCCATTGGTTGAATGGCAGTCCCGGATCCGAACCGAATCCAGGCCAAGCTCCACTTCACAATGATGACCAGACACCGACGGATGACGGACGACGAAATCATTGTCCTCCGCCCGCCCAACCCGGTTCACCCCCAGGTTTAGATCAAAACCCGCGGGAGCCACCCCTTCTGTCTGGATCATCAGACGCGCCATGAATTGCCGGATGCCACCACCAACGACTGAGGGATCTACCATTCCCGGCTCCCAAAGGGAAGGCGCGAGTTGGCCGGCACCCGCCGGCTGGCGCTACGCCGCCCAGTCCGCTGACTTCTTCGCTACATCTCCCTGCCACCGGCGACGCAGGATGCGTCGTCACCTGCCGGCGGGGACGCCGGCGCTACTCCGGCGTAGCGCACGCGTCTTCGCGTGCAGGTCAGGCGGCGTCTTCGCCGCCCAGTCCGCCGACCTCTCCGCTACATCTCCCTGCCACCGGCGACGCAGGGATGCGTCGTCACCTGCCGGCGGGGACGCCGGCGCTACGGCGGCGTAGCGCACGCGTCTTCGCGTGCAGGTTCTGGCGGCGTCTTCGCCGCCCAGTCCGCAGACTTCTTCGCTATATCTCGCTGCCACCAGCGACGCAGGGATGCGTCGTCACCTGCCGGCGGGGACGCCGGCGCTACTCCGGCGTAGCGCACGCGTCCTCGCGTGCAGGTCAGGCGGCGTCTTCGCCGCCCAGTCCGCTGACTTCTTCGCTATATCTCCTGCCACCAGCGACGCAGGGATGCGTCGTCACTTGCCGGCGGGAACGCCGGCGCTACGGCGGCGCATTCCGCCGCTTGCGCTTGATTGCTCACCCCGATAGCGTGGCGCCATGATTCAGCTCACGGCTCCGTTCTCCGAGGAAAAGATTCGTTCCCTGAAAGTGGGCGACGAGGTCAGTATCAGCGGCATCGTATTCACGGGGCGCGACGCGGTTCACAAATATCTGCACGACGGCGGCCAGCTGCCGCCCCAGGTCAACCTCCGCGACGGCATCCTTTATCACTGCGGCCCCGTGGTCATTAAAGACGACGCCGGCCAATGGAAAGTCACGGCCGCAGGTCCCACCACGTCCATTCGCGAGGAGCCGTATCAGGCGGACATCATCGAAAAACTCCAATTGCGCGGAGTCATCGGCAAAGGCGGGATGGGATCAAAAACCCTTGAGGCCTGCAAAAAATTTGGCTGTGTTTACCTGCACGGGGTGGGCGGCGCCGCCCAGGTCCTGGCCGAGTGCGTCAAGAAAGTCCGGGGCGTTTATATGATGGAACAATTCGGCGCCCCCGAAGCCATCTGGGAATTCGAAGTGGAAAACTTCCCCGCCGTGGTCACGATGGATTCCCACGGACGCTCGCTCCACGCGGAGGTCCTGGCCACCAGCCAGGCCGCCCTGGCCAAAAACCTCGCCGCCACGTCGTAAAGTTCGAAGTCCAAAGTTCGAAGTCCGAACTCCGAGGTCACACTCATCACTCATCACTTATCTCACTTCAATCACGTCCCCATTCCGCACCCAAAAATCCAGCTCGGTGCCGATGGGCCGATTGGCATCCGTGAACTCGTACCTGACCGGCTGGCGCGTCACCGGGTCCAGGCGCGCGACCGTCACCTTCAAGCCGTCGGTCGATCGAAACAGTTTCGACGCCCGCAGCACCTGATGTAGCCGGAACGAGTCAGCATCAAAGCCGTAGGTGAAGGTGCCGGAGGACAACCGCCGCACGGACAAGTTGAATCGGTTGGTTTGTCCGTTGGAGATCAGTTCAATGCTGCGTTCGACGCAATCTCCCAGCCCGGCTGCGGCACTGCTCCAGATGCCCGGCCAGACGGACGAGATCGGATGTTCGGTTTCCGGGAGCTCCACCCGGTCGCCCCACTCGAGCCAGACGTCACTCGCACTGCATGCGCTTTGGTCACGCGCCGCGCCGCTCGGGGCCGGGGATTTTTGGCTCGTGAATTTTGACGCCTTCAAATCGACTCCCAGCGCCGCCTCAAGATCGACAGGGATTTTTCGCTCGGAGGGCTCCTGCCCGGGGACCAGGCGATGAATCGTCAGGCGTTTGAAATCCGGGTATTGCCATGCTGATTCGGATGACGGCCCCTTACGGTAGACTGTCGTCATAAACTCGAAGAGGCTGTGCCGGTTGAACTCGTTGGTGCCCCGGCGAAAGATCACCGCCTCGCGGTTCCGGCCTGGGCGAAATACCGAGATTGTGCCGAGACGAACCTTTCCTTCGTCCGCGCCGCTATTGCGCAGCAACGTGAGCAACTCCGGAAAGTCCGGCGCGGACGCGCTGGGCGTCGGCGAGAACGATGAGATCGTGGGCATGACGGGGCCGGGGATAGGCAAAGACTGGGAGACTGGAACCTCGGGAATCCGGTTTCGCACCAGCTCCAACGGCAACCAGCCGGCGCCAGTAAATCGATTCGGATCCGCCCCCGCCTTCAGCAAGAGCGCCGCAACTCCAACCATCCCGCGTTCGCAGGCATGATGCAGCGGCGTGTAGCCATTCGCATCAAGCGCGTCGACGGGGGCACCCGCCTCCAGCAGCGCCGCCACGATGTTCGTCACACCGTCAATCACCGCGGCGTGCAACGCCGTGGCGCCGTCCGCGCTGCGGTGCGCGTCCAGGGCGGGTTTGTATTTCAAGACGAGTTTCACGAAGTCCACATCCTTGCCATAAACCGTGGGAAACAGAGCGTTCGGACTATATTGATTAGGCTTCGCCGATTCCAACCGGGCACCCGCCGCGAGCAGGGCCTCGGTCTGCTTCAGCCTTTTGCCAAAGATCGCCGCGAACAAAGGAGCTTCACCCGTGACGTCTCTCGAGTTGGATGAGCCCGCCACGCGAGTGGACAACGCCAGAGCGGGAGGATAGGAAGCAGACGGATCGGCGCCGGCTTTCACCAGCAACGGGATAATCTCCGGCGCGGAGCTATTCACCACAGCGTATTGCAGCGGGGTCAGGCCCATGGCATTAGGCAAGGACACGGAGGCCTTTCGGTCGACGATGCGTCGCACCAACTCCGGCGAGTTGAGCGCCACCGCCAGGTGCAGCGGCGTCTGCCCGTTGACCACAAAGTCCAGACCCGCGCCGCGTTCGAGCAGGGCAGTCGCCATTCGCACCTGCCGCTCGGTGGGCACCGCAAGCTGGGGAACGGCGCCGTCCAGATTCATGGCGACGCCCAGCGGCGGCCATCCCGACTTATCCTGGGCGTCGATGTTCGCCCCGCGCTTCAACAACAGCTCCGACATGTCCAAGTCGTGCGCCTTCACCGCCAGATGCAAGGGCGTCCGGCCGGCGTAGTCCTTTTCCTCGAGATTGACTTTGGCGCCCAGCAGGGACTCAACCACCCGGGTCTGACTCACGAGTACCGCCAGGTGCAGTGGCGTGCGCCCCTCCTCGTCCTTCAAATCTGGATCCGCGCCACGGCGCAACAATAACTCCAGGATCGAGAGATAGCCTTTCGCGGCCACGCTGTGCAGAACGGTGCCCCCTCCGTGCAAGCGGGCGTTCGGATTCGCGCCCCGGTCCAGTAGCAGCTCGGCGACCGCCTTGTGGCCCGCGTCGCAGGCGATGGCGAGGGCGGTCCACCGTCCACTGCTTCGACGGAGGTCGATCTGGGCGCCATTATCCAACAAGAATTTCATCACGGAAAGCCGGCCGTTGAGTGCGGCACCGTGCAACGGCGCCTCGCCGCCCACGCTGAGCGCGTTGATCAAATCCGGGCTGTTCCGAATCAGAGACTGAATGCGCTGGATCTCCAGGTCTTCAACTCCCAGCACACCGCCTCCCGCAGCCTTCGTAATGGCAGCGAGGCGGCTGGCGAAGCTGCTTCCCCCCTGATCTAGATTGGTGCCTGAGCTCGGGCCGCCGGCGCTATCCGGAAGGGATCCGAGCACCGCCAATTGTCGGCGGGCCACATCCGCCTTCACGGATAAACCCTCGCGTATGCTGTCAACCCGCTCGGCAATTTGTTTGTCCAGCAGCTCTGCCTGGCGTTCCAGCGCGACGATCTCCGGGTGCTGCGGGCTGAATTTCCCCGCCAGCTCGGCCCGGCGGGCGGCCAACGACAACTCCTGGCCCAACAACTGCGAGAGCAATTCATCCGGTGCCACCGTCGGCAGAATGCGTTGGAGCTCGGCCCGCGACCGATTGGTCAGGCCCTCGTACAGCGCGACCTGGCTCAGCCACTCGGCCCGCATTACGTCCGGCCCCAACCGCCCCAGCAACCCGCCGCCACTCCCGGCGGCGCGCTCGCCTGCGGACGGCGACGAGGCCGCCGCTCCCAACCCGGCAAGATTCTGCCGGCTGAGCGTCACGAGATTCGTCTGCTCCGTGTAGGCCGTCGCGATTCGCTGATACTGGGCAACCGCGTCATTCGTGCGGCCCAGCTTCCGGTAGCACTCCCCCAGGCGAAACACGGCCGTGGCCGCGAGCTTTCGGTCGTTTTCATGCGCGGCCAGGAGCGCCTGATACGCCTCGATCGCCGCCGGGATGTTTTGGTTCCCTTCCTCCTCGAACAAACCCTGTCGCAAGGCCGCCGCCAGATCATCGGCGGCGCGCGCGGGCCAGAGCGCCACCGGCAGCAGCGCCACGATCACCAGCACCGTCGCGAGCAGCTTTGGAGTGCGGCGACTTGTCGCCGCTTTTTCGGCGAGCGACTCGTCGCCCGGCGTGAAGCTTGGACCTCTCCAGCAAACGCATGCGGCTCGGGGTGACAAGTCCCCCCGAGGCAAAAGCTCCGACAAGTCGGAGCATTCCAGAATCCCCCTGTCTCCCGTGCTCCCCACTCTCCTCGACTCAACAAAAAGTCTCATAACACATCATCTCCTTGAACATGGTTAACCAACAGCCGTCAGGTTCATTCGTCCTTCGGCAATTCCAGGCGATAGCCGGCGCCGTGAACAGTCTTGATCCAGCGCGGCTCGTCCGGGTTCGCTTCAATCTTCGCCCGCAGACCCGCGATGTGCGTATTGACTGTGCGGGTGGTCGGAAATGCCGCGTAGCCCCAGACCACATCGAGAAATCGTTCGCGGCTGATCACTTCGCCGGCACACTCCGCCAGCAGCCGCAGCATGGCGAATTCCTTGGCCGTCAAGTGCACCTCGCGGCGCCCCCGCGAGGCCCGGGATTGGGCAAAGTCGATCCGCACGTCGCCCAGGGTCAGGTTCGTGACCACTCGCGTCGTTCGCTGGACGCGCCGCAGCAGCGCGCGCACGCGCGCGAGGAGCTCGTCTGTGCTGAAGGGTTTAACCAGATAATCATCCGCACCGGCGTCGAGTCCCCTGACCCGATCTTCGATCTGACCCTTCGCGGTGAGCATCAGGACCGGCACGGGATTGGCCAGGCGCCGCAGCTCCGCGCACAAGGCATAGCCGTCCAGCTTCGGCATCATCAAGTCCAACAAGATCAAGTCGGGTTTTTCTTCGATTGCCCGTTGCAACCCGACCGCTCCGTCCGCCGCCGTCACCACGCGATAGCCCACCCCCTGCAGCACATCCTGGAGCGCCGTCCGCATCGGCAGCTCGTCTTCGATGATTAACACCCGGTTCATGATTTCGTTCCCGCGTCGGTCGTGGCGTTCACCGGCAGTTCAAGAGTAAAGCGACTGCCCTGTCCGGGGGCGCTGCGGACGATCACCCGCCCTCCGTGGGCTTCCACGATGTGTTTGACGATGCTCAAACCAATGCCGACGCCCTGGGTGTCCCGACGCAGCTCGGAGCCACGCCGATAAAAGCGTTCGAAGATGCGCTCGTGGTCCTCGGCCGGAATGCCAGGTCCGGAGTCCTCGACAAAAAGCCGAACGCACGGCGGGACGGCGGCGGCGGAATTGCGCTCCGTTGGCGAGACGGGAGGCTCGATCCCGACCCGCACGCGGCTGCCCGCGGCCGAATGTTTCAGCGCATTGTCGATGAGGTTGACCAAGGCCTGTTGCACGGCCTGCGGGTCGACCTCGGCCACGGCGCAAGCGCTCGAGCCGTCCGGTATTTCAGATACGAGCGAGACCTCCTTCGCCACGGCCGAGGGCTCGAGCAGGCGAACCGTCTGCTCGACCAGCCGGGTCAAATCGGCAGGCTCAAACTCATATTCCTTCCGGCCCTGATCGATCCGGGCGAAGTCGAGGACGTTCTCGATCAGCGTGCCGAGGCGGCGACATTCCTGGACGATGAAACGGAAATATTCCTGTCGCCGCGCGTCTTCCGTGACGGCGCCGCGCTCGAGGCTCTCCGCCAGCAAACGGACGCTGGCGATCGGCGCGCGCAGCTCATGCGAAACACTCGAGACAAAGTTTGACTTCATCTCGGCCAGGCGCTGCTGGCGGTGGTAGGCCCGGCGCGCGGCCACGAAGCCGACCATCGCCGCGAGCGCGGACGCGCCAATCAGAAGCCCAAACAAACGCGTGCGCGCCTGCTGGCGGCCATAGAGCAAGTCCGGGCTGACGAGATGCGCGTTCACGCGAAGCAGCTCCACTCCCGGCCCGACGGGTGTTTCGCGGTCGAGCTGTTGCGACGTAGCGAGAACCTCCGGAGGCAGCAGCGTGGCCGTGGGAGTGAAACTTTGGCCCCCGCCCTTGCCCGAGGGACGCAGGGCGATCGAGAGCAGCCGCTGATCGGAGATCATCGTGCGCCCGCCCAGATCGATGCTGAGGCCAAGCCACGGCGGCGCCGGCGGGAAGTTTCGTTCGAGCTCAGTCCAGAAGTCGCCCTGCGGCTGAACGTAGGCGTCAGCGAACAAGCCCATCGCCTCGCACACGATCCAATGGCCGCCCTCCGCCGCGGGCAATCGGGTGGCGAGGAGAAGGTAGGTCGTCGTGGTGTGAACGACGACGGCGCTGGCCGGCGGCCCGGACAACTTCACCCCGCCTGGATTCGGCGGCGAGGGGATCGTGAAGGCCAATTCGACGCGGTTCTGGTCCGAGGACCCCGAGCGACGCCTCTGCTTTCGTTCGGCGCTTCCATACGGCACCAGATATTCCGCCGTGAAGACCTTCGGTCGCGGCAGCCAGAAGAGCAGCGGCGGAAGCGGGCCGGAGCCGGGTTTTGCCGAGGCCGACCGAAGATACTGCCACGCCAGTCCACGTTGCTCCTCGTGCAGTTTCCATTCTTCCAGCCAATGGGCTGTCGGGTTGAGCGAGCCGTCCGCGCGTGGGAGCTGGGCTGCCTTTTCGAGGAGCAACGGCGTGAGAAAGGTCGGCTGATAAACGAGGTTCGATCCAAAAGCGGCGACAGCTTCAGCCGTGGGAGGAACTCCTGCGGCGAGCGCCTTCCATCGGGCCAGCGGCGCCAACGGAACCCCGCCCTCGCTGAGGGTATGCGGGTGCCCGTCGGCCAGTTCGAGCCAGATGCGGATGGCTTCGTTGGTTTGGTGGTCAAAGAGCAGCAGTCCGCCGAGCTGGAACGACGCCGCGGCGGCCAACCGGGACGGGAGGTCTGACGCCAACAGTTCTCGCGCTGCCTTGATACCGTCCGGCCCCGTCATCGGATCGGAACCAGTCCCATTGATCTTCCGCCAGAGCGCCGCCTGCTGCGCTCCGAGGCGAGCGGTTTCCATCGGCTGTGGGGCCGGGGCCTCCGGGACCGGCGGCGGAAAGATCAGATCGCCGTGATCATCCACCCGGAATATCCGACAACGCGGGTCCTTCAGCCGATCCGGCGAAAGCAGCCGCGCCCAAATCATGCGCGCCACTTCGTCAACATGGCGCTGGGCGACCTGCCGGGCCTCTGCTTCGGCCAGCAGCCGGTCCTGGCGCAACGAACAAAAGCCGACCACCGCCAGAACCACGACCGGCAACAGTATGAGCAGACCCTGCCAGAAGAAACTGGTGGCGCCGCGATCCGCAGGACGTCTGTCCGCAGATGGCTTGAGGTGGACCGGGCGCGCACTCATGACGTATCCCACCCTGACGAAAATGCCCCGGCGAATTGTCAGGAAGATGCAAAGTCTCTCGTGCCATGAGCCGCCAAGGCGACGAATCGCCGCACTCCAAAGGCGGCGCGTGTTGGAGATGCTGCGACTTGTCGCAGCTTTTCCCCTCGGGGAGGACTTGCCCCCCCCAATCGACCAACACACATGTTCGCTGACTAAGAACGCACACGGCACGCGGGACCGACCTTGGTGACGGGCGACAAGTCGCCCGCAAAAAAAAGCGGTGACGAGTCACCGCACTCCAGAGAAGGGACTCCGATTCGGCAGGCGCCAGTCCTCCCGGCGCCCGCCGAACGCATGAAACCACGGTTACTGGACCTGGCGCAGTCGGAAGAACTCCGCCGAGTCCGGATCGGTTATCCGGACGCTCAGCGAGGTTGTGGTGCTGCGGACGGCGTTGGTCGCCGGTGTCCAGACTGGTCCCGGCCCGTCCGGTCCCGACCGCTCAAGCACGGCATCCGCCGCCGTGCGCGGCCACGCAACAGAGATGTCCGGGAGCATGGCAATGTCGAGCACCATGGGAGATCCGATCGCCACAGAACCCTGGGCCACGGCGGACTCCGTGCCGACCCGCGCAGTCAGCGTCCAGTTATACGAGCCGGGCGCAGCGTAGATGTGACTGGCATAACGGGTCGTGCCATGGGGAGTGCCATCTCCGAAATCCCACTCATAGGCGACGCTGGCCGTGGTGTTGCTGGGAACCGCGACAGCGCTGAACGGCGCCGGCCAGCCGGACGGATAGTCCGTCGGCGCGTGCCCGGCGACGCTGATTGAATACGGACCGGCTGCGACCGCCACTGTTCCCGTGGCCAGGCGGGAATTTTTCATCCCATCCCAGCCCGCGAAGGTGAATTGGTCGGTCCCGACAAAGCCCGGATCGGGGAAATACGTGGCGACGGTGTTGCTCAGCCCGACGGAGCCATGGGTCGCCTGAGAGATGATGCGCATCGTCGCTCCGGCGCCGGTTAGGGGCAGGGTAATCTGCACCGGCCGCCCGCTAGTCGTATTGGTCGCGACGTCCGCCACAGTGGGAGGCGCGCTGTTGTTGATCGACTCGGAGGTCGGTCCGTTGTGGCAGGAGTAGCAGCTGACGATGGCTCCCTGGAAGAGATCCAACGTCACCCGCCCGCCATCGAAGCTGGCCGTGAGCGTGCGCTTCCCAAATGTCCTGGACAGGACCGAGCCGCGAAAGTCGGAGCCGTGGCAGGCGGCGCATTTCTGGCGGCCGGTGGATCCGCCGATGGCGTCGTGATGGAAGCTGACCCAGGTGGAGCCGATCGGGTGCATGCCATGCGGACCGGCGGCGGCGGTGGAACTGCTGGCGGACATGGTGGTGTGGCACGCGGTGCATTCGGCGGTGACGCCGGCATGGCCCTGGATCGCCTCGTTGCGCAGGTTGTCATTGCGATGAGTGGCGGGGAATTCGGCATGAGTGGAACCGTGACAGGCCGAGCATTGCAGCCCGCCGTGGCCGGCGGAGAATCGGTAGAGCGAAAGGCCGGGCGCGGGCGTGTTGGGCTGGGTGGCGAACGTCGTATTCGTGGGAACGCGGACTGCGCCGTTCGTTTCGAAGACCGACGTGTAGCGGATTTGCCCGCTATTGCCGGTGGCCGTTCCGGAGTGACAGCTTTGGCAGTTGGGTTCCATGAACCAGCCCACGCGGTCCGACGCGCCGACCTTGCACATGTTTCCATGGCAGCTTTGGCATTGCATCGACATCGTGCCGTCCGATGCAATCGCGCCACCCATGGCCCCGCGCAAACACCGCGTGGCCGAGCCCGGATGACAACGGTAACAAGCGGAGCGATGGGCCGAGTCGTCCAGCGTCAGATGCAAATCCGGATCGACCACGGTCGCGTGACGGCTGTGGATCGACGCGGTCAGTGGCGGGACGTCGGGAAAACCGGCGGTGCCGAGGGCTTCGGAGGCATGACAAAGCGCGCAAAGGATGGGCTTTCCGTCGGCGACCACGGTCTGGTAGAGGCCGCGCGGGTTGAATCCATTTGCGGCCAATGCGGACCGGTAGACCGATCCATGCGAGGCAAATTGCCGCTGGTCGTGAAAGCGCAGGATGTTCAACCGAAAGTCGCGCTCCGGGTTGGCACTCCAGACCCAGCCCGCATTCGGCCGGGCCTCGGCCATTGTGCCGGAGGCATGGCAAGCCCGGCAGTCCATCTCATCGGAGACGGGCAGGACGATGTCGTTGGTGGCGATGGCCGCGCCTCCGCCATTGCGCGCGATGAGGCGCATCAGCGGGTAGTAGTTCTTGTTGCCGGCGTCGTCGTAAGGCGAGATCGGGATGCCCTCGGCGCGGAACCAATTGACGCGAGTGGCCACGCCCGGCGCCGGGCGGTTGGTGGATTCGAACAACATCGTTTGCGGCACGTTGTTGGTCCCGGGCATGGCCCAGCCGGCGAGGCCCGACTCCGCGGCCAGCGCTGCGCCGTAAAGCGGCCCGGCAAACGGGTAAAAGTTGCCCTTGTTCATGGCCGTGGTGTTGATGGATCCGTCGGGGTCGGCCACCGCCTGATAGGTGACGGTGTAACCGGAGCCGTTGGTGACGAGTCGCCCGGCAACGATGAGCTGGGCCTCGATGGTGTTGTAGGGAGGAAGAATGCTGAACACCGAGTAATCGCTGTCCATGCAATGCATGCCGAGGTTGTTCCAACCCAGAAGCTGGTTGTTGGCCGCCGGGCTGGCGGGAGTGACTCCCAGCAAAAGGAGGAGCGCCAGCCAGCGGCCCCGGCTTCGCTTCCGTGAATCAGGTCGGGTTCGGAGTTTCATGAGTCGGTTTGTTTGGTTTTTTTGGTTTGGGTCTGCGTGCGCAAACAACGCGCTCTTCGCGCGCCGAATTGTCGCTGACGCCCGCGCTAGACCCGCCCACACCGAGCCCACGCCCGCGCCTGCGGGTGAGAATCAAAGTCGAAGGACCGTGAACGCCACGCTCTCCAGGCGTCCAGATACCATGAAGAGGGACAAGCCCGCGGATCGCCGGCCGCCGCCAACGCGACCGTCCATCCACGAGCAAGCCGCCCCTCTCCCTCCAGACAGCCCGACTTCATACGCCATCCGGGATCCGAAGATTGGGTGGCGAGAAGACGGTTGCATGGATGTGGCACCGTAAGAGCGGTGCGCAAAATCGCAAAGAGGAATCCCTGTCCCTCACTTGGCAATTAATGAACAATTTTTACCCCGGACCTCTCTGCGACCGTGGGTGCTCTCCGATCCGCGGCGAATCGATCGGCGCCATTCCGGCGATCGATGACCCGGCGGCACCTCCAGACGTCGGCGCAGGCGTTACGATTAAAACTCCGAGACGGAGGAACGCGCGAGGCGAGTCCATGGCCGCTCGAACCGACTGCTGGCGACAGAACTCCCGACCACACGGCGACTCCGGGAACGCTCCGAAATATCTCGCCGGACCGATGAGCGCTTGTTAAAGACCGGGCGCACCGGGCGGTCGCGAGGCGGTGGGAAGCGCATGGTGGGCTACGTCGCCCGGCCCGAGGCAAACGAAACATGTCGAGTCCGGTTCGAATCTCCTATTGGGTGGTGGCAGTGGCCTTTGTCACGGTGGCCGTGCTGCAGATGACCTCGGTGATGCTCGCCGTGTTCTTCTGCTACTTCGCCATCACCAAGCTGCATTTCGGCCGCAGCCGATGGCTTGCCGTCGGCCTGTTCGTCGTCCTGATCTCCGCCCTCGGCTACGGGCTGGTTCATTTCATCTCCCAAAGCGTTGTCACCTTCCCCGCCATCGCCAAGAAAGCCGTGCCGTCGTTCATCGAATGGGCCAAGCAATGGGACGTGCAGCTCCCCTTCACCGATTTCGACAGCCTCAAGCGGCTCATTCTGGACAGCATCCAGGAGCACACCCAGGAATTTCAGCTCCAGGACTTCAAGGCCTTTGCCGCCTTCGCCAAAACCTTCAGTGCGAAACTGATTGCGCTGATCATCGGCGCCGTGGTGGCAGCCAGCATTTTTCTCAACAGCAAGCTCGACCTGGATGAGGGCCGGCACGTCGTGGCCAACAACATGTATTCCGAGCTTTGCCAGGAGCTGTCCCTGCGCTTTCGCTCGCTTTACGAGAGCTTCGCCACCGTCATGGGCGCCCAGCTCATCATCTCGAGCATCAACACGTCGCTCACCTCGATTTTCCTCTTCGTGGTCAAAATGCCTTACGCGCCGCTCGTCATCGGCGTCACGTTTCTTTGCGGACTGCTCCCCGTCATCGGCAATCTCATCAGCAATACCGTCATCGTCGGCATCGCCTTCACCCTCTCCCCGCAACTCGCCCTTGCCGCCCTCATCTTCCTCGTCCTCATCCACAAGCTCGAATACTTCCTCAACAGCAAAATCATCGGCGACCGCATCAAAAACCCTGTCTGGCTCACGCTCCTCGGCCTCATCCTCGGCGAACGCATCATGGGCATCCCCGGCATGATCCTCGCCCCCGTCATCCTCAATTACATCAAGGTCGAGATGTCGCGCATCGAAGTGAAAAAGGCCTGACGTTTTCTCCCTCGCGTCCGCCCGGGCCGGTCCCTAGACTGGCGCCCCATGAATTCGATGACCGGCGCCGGGTGGGGCGAGTGTTCCCACGATGGCCTGAAAGTCACCGTTGAACTCAGCTCGGTCAATCGCAAGCAGAGCGAGATCTCCGTCAATTTACCCCGCGACCTGGAGGTTCTCGAACCCCAGGTCCGCGACGAATTGAACCGTCGCATCGCCCGCGGCCGCGTCTCCGTCCGTGTCTCGCTGCACGCCGCCGAAGGCCGCGCCGGCGCCCGCGTCCAGGTCAATACCGCGCTTGCCGAAGCCTACGTGACGGAACTCCGGCGCCTGGCCAAGCACCTCGCTCTGGATGCCGGCCTCGGCGCCGACGTGCTGCTGCGGGCCCCGGGCGTCTTCGAGGCTGGAGCCACCATCCGCGATGCGGAAGAGTTCTGGCCCACGGTGCGAAAGGCGCTGGAGGACGCGCTGGCCATGCTCCTGAAAATGCGCGCCCGCGAGGGTGCCCACCTGAAAAAGGATCTCTGCGACCGGATCGCCACCATGCGCAAGGCCGTCACCCGCGTCCGCAAGGAGGCGCCCCTGGTCCAGAAGCGCTACCGCGAGCAACTGATCGAGCGCATCAAGCTGGCCGGCCTCCAGGAGCTGTCCCTCGACGAGGAACGCATCAACAAGGAGGTGGTCTTCTTTGCGGATCGTTCCGACATCTCCGAGGAGCTCACGCGCCTGCAAAGCCACTTCCAGCAATTCGACGACTGCGTAAAGTCCGGCGAACCGGTCGGGCGCACGCTCGACTTTCTCGCCCAGGAGATGAACCGGGAAATCAACACGATCGGATCCAAGGCCAACGACGCCGCGATTTCCCGCGATGTCGTTGAGCTCAAGACCGAGCTCGAGAAGTTTCGTGAGCAAGCCCAGAACCTGGAATGACCGATTCGCCCAACAACGCGCTGCTGGTGGTCATCTCCGCCCCGTCCGGAGCAGGCAAGACAACCTTGTGTGAGCGAACGCTGGCGGCGCGTCCGGAGATGGCGCGCGCCATCACCTGCACCACCCGGCGGCCGCGCGAAGGGGAGACGGATGGCGTGGATTACTTCTTCCTCGACGCCGCGGATTTCCTGCGCCGGGTTCAGGCCGGAAACTTTCTCGAACACGCCACGGTTCACGGCAACAGCTACGGCACGCTGAAAAGCGAGGTGCTCGGCAAGCTCCGGTCCGGACATGATGTTCTCCTCAACGTCGACGTCCAGGGCGCCGCCACCGTCCGCGCGCAGGCCGAAAAGGATTCCGAGCTCAAACGCGCCCTCGTCACGGTCTTTCTCGCCCCCGCCTCCATCAGCGTGCTGGAAGAACGCCTGCGCCGGCGCAACCAGGACTCGCCCGACGTCATCCAAAAACGGCTTGCGGCCGCCCGCCACGAACTCGCGCATTGGCGACAATTTGATTTCGTCATTCTCTCGGCGTCGATCGAGGAGGATCTCCGCCGGATGCTCGCGATCCTCGACGCCGAGACCATGCGCCAGCCGCGCATCCAATTGCCCCCCTACGAATGAGCAAACGCATCGTCCTCGGTGTCACCGGATCGATCGCCGCCCACAAGGCGGTCGACATCGCCTCCCAACTCACCAAGGCCGGCCATGATGTCCATGTGGTCATGACCGCCGACGCCCAGCGTTTCGTCACGCCGCTTCCCTTCAAAACGCTGTCGCGCCATCCCGTGGTGACTGATCTTTACGACGAAGAGGAAGGCTGGAAGCCCACGCACATCACCCTGGCTGACACCGCGGACTTGTTACTGATCGCACCCGCGACCGCCAACGTCATCGCCAAGCTCGCCCACGGCCTTGCCGACGATGCCCTGAGCTGCATCGCGCTCGCCCTCCACCCGTCGGCCCGCCTGCTCATCGCTCCGGCCATGAACGGAAAGATGTGGCAGCATCCCGCCACCCAACAAAACATCGGCACGTTGCAGGCCCGCGGCGCGGAGATCATCGGCCCCGACACCGGCCAGCTCTCCTGCGGTTACGAAGGCATTGGGCGCCTGGAAACGGTGGAGCTCATCGTCAAAAAAACCATGGCCGCGGCCGGGTAAGGAGTCGCCACCTGGCGATCATGGCCGACGGCCGCGACCCGGCTTCCTTTTGCGGGACAATGAACGTTGAACGCTGAACGCTGAACCTGGAACTTTGAACGGACGTTGCCTCACTTATCGTCACGCCAGCATGCGCTTAATGCATCAAGCCTCGCTGGCGTCCCTCCGTAACCTTGGGCGGTTGGTTGGGCTTGTCCTCATGGTCGGAGTTGCGCGCGCGGACTGGCCCCAATTTCTCGGGCCATGGCGGAACGGCTCGACGGCCGCCACCAATGTGAGCACGGCGCCGTGGCCCAAGGAAGGACCGCGCACCGTATGGCAGACCAAAGTCGGCGCCGGGTTCGCCGGGCCGATCGTCGCCGGCGGCAAGACGCTGATTTTTCATCGCGTGGGGGATCAGGAAACCTTGACCTGCCTCGACGCCCAATCCGGCAAGCTGATTTGGGAGGGCTCGTACCCCACGCGGTATCGGGACGATTTCGGATTCGACGAAGGGCCGCGGGGCACGCCGGCCGTCGCGGATGGCCGGGTGTTCACGTTCGGCGCGGACGGAATGCTCCAGTGCTGGCGGCTCGAGAGCGGGCAGAAGATTTGGAGCCTGGACGCGCAGGCGGTGTTGGGGGCGGGCAAAGGATTTTTCGGGCGCGCCTGTTCGCCCTTGGTGGAAAGCAACCTGGTCGTGCTGACCCTCGGCGGTCGGGACGGCGCGGGCGTGGTCGCGTTCGACGTCGCGAACGGAGAGGTGCGCTGGAAGGCCACCGCGGACGAGGCGAGCTACGCTTCGCCCATTGCCGGGACCGTGGCCGGGCGCCGGCGGATCTACACCCTGACTCGCGAGGCACTGGTGGGCCTCGACCCAGCCGATGGATCCGTCCTGTTTCGGCAGCCGTGGCGCCCCCCCATGAATGCCTCGGTCAGCGCAGCCACTCCGCTGCTGGTGGACGATTATCTCTTTGTCTCGGCCAGCTACGGAACCGGCGCAACCTTGTTTCGTCTGCGGGACGATCGGCCGGAAAAGATTTGGGCGGCCGACGACGTGCTTTCGAATCACTACGCGACCAGCGTTCACCATGATGGATTTCTTTTCGGGTTCGACGGGCGCCAGGAACAGGGTTGTGACCTGCGCTGCGTCGAGTTCAAGACCGGCAAGGTGCGCTGGAGCGAAAGCGGCCTGCGGGCGGGGACCGTGACCTTGGCGGGCGACCAATTGCTGGTCCTGACCGAACAGGGCGAACTCCTGCGCGCGCCGGCGTCGCCGGCTGGATTCAAACCGACCGGCCGGGCGCAAATCCTCCCGCTGATGGTGCGGGCGCATCCCGCCCTGGCGGCGGGCCGCTTCTACGCCCGCAGCAAGGATCACCTCGTGTGTGTCGAACTGCTAAACCAAAAGCCAATGACAAATGACAAATGACAAATGCTTCCCGTCCGACGCAATCATTGGTCATTGGTTATTAGTTATTTGTCATAGACAGTTGAATTCATTTTGATGAACACACCCGTTTCCAGCCCGGCCGCGCCCGCCGGCGCCGCGCCGCGACGTCTGCTTTCCCTCGATGCGCTGCGCGGGTTCGACATGTTCTGGATTCTGGGAGGCGAGTCGCTGGCGCACGCCCTGAGCAAGGTGAGCAACGATCCGGTCACGCAAGGGCTGGCCGGGCAGTTGCAGCATGTCGCCTGGGCTGGCTTCCACTTTTACGATCTCATCTTCCCGCTCTTTGTCTTCATCGTGGGAGTCTCGATCACATTCTCGCTCGGCCGGACAATCGATCAACAGGGAATGGGAGAGGCGCTGAAACGGGTCTTCCGGCGTTCTCTGCTGCTCTACGTGGTCGGCATTTTTTATTCCGGCGGATTCACCAAATCATGGCCCGACATCCGGCTGCTCGGCGTGCTCAACCGCATCGCGCTTTGTTATTTTTTCGCCAGCCTGATCTATTGCGCCGTACGCCGATCGCCCAAAGGCGTGGCCGGCGCGGCCGCCGCCCTGCTCATCGGCTATTGGGCGCTGATGACGTTCGTGCCGTTTCCAGACGTCCGGCCGGTCGACGCCACCGGCGCCCTGATTGATCCGTCCCTGAACGGCCTTAACGCCGCCCAGGTCTCGGAGTTGAACCTGGGCAGCACCAACCGACTGCACGGCGTGTTCGCGCCGGGATTGAACCTGTCGAACTATCTCGATCAAAAATATCTTCCCGGGAAGAAATGGGACGGCACCTGGGACCCTGAAGGGATGCTCAGCACGATCCCGGCGGTTGCGTCGTGTCTGCTCGGCGTATTGGCCGGCCTCTTCCTGCAGAACCCAAACGTGCGGGACCCGCGGAAGGTGACCTGGCTTTTGGGTCTCGGAGTGGTCGGCGTGGTGGCAGGCTTTGCCTGGGGCGCACAGTTTCCGGTGGTAAAGAAGATTTGGACCTCGTCGTTTGTGCTCGTCACCGCCGGATACAGCGCCGTTCTCCTGGGCGCCTTTTACTGGATGGTGGACGTCCGCGGCTGGCAGCGCTGGTGTGTGCCGTTCGTGTGGATTGGGATGAACCCGATCACCCTTTACCTCGGCAAGAACCTGCTGCGCTATCGGGAGGTTTCCACGCGGGTCTTCGGCGGCGACGTTCGGGAATTCCTCGAAACCCGGCTGGCCACCGGCTCCGGTGACCTCTTGATTGCCCTGGGTGAGGTCGGACTCACGTTTCTCCTCGCGTGGTTTCTCTTTCGGAGAAAAATTTTCCTTCGGCTGTAACGGCGCGGGTCGCAACGCTGCTTGCTCCGGCGCGCCATCGCACGCCGTATCAACCTCCCCCCGCAGCCTTCGGGTTGCGCCCATCCCCTCGCCACCGCGACGGCTGGACAAATCTGCTCGCCGCGGCGTCCACTCCACGCATAACGTCCCGCGTCCCTATGGAAACGCCGCTTTCACCGATGGACTTTGCCCGGCGGGCCCGGCGCCTGTACGGCGACCGGGAAGCGGTCGTCGACGGCGACCGTCGCTGGACCTACCGACAATTCTTTGAGCGCTGCGATCGCGCTTCCGCCCTGTTCCAGCAACTGGGCGTCCGGTCCGGCGATCGGGTGGCCACCATCGCCGGCAACATTCCGAGCCACCTGGAGATGTTTTACGCGGTCCCCCAAATCGGCGGGATCCTCGTGCCGATCAATTACCGGCTGAGCGCGGAGGATTTCGCTTACATTCTTAACCACAGCGGAGCGCGCCTTGCCTGCGTGCAGGCCGAATATCTCGAGGCGGTGGATCGGATACGGGACCAACTTCGCACGGTGGAACATTTCGTCGCCCTGACCGGCACCCGGGCCGGCTGGCTATCGTACGAGGCGGCCTGCGCCCCGCTCCCGCCCGCGTTCCACCGGGTGGAGATTAAGGAGACCGATGTCATCGCAATCAACTACACGAGCGGCACGACCGCCCATCCGAAGGGCGTCATGGTCACCCACCGGAACACCGCGTTGAACTGCATGGGAGCCTTGATGCACGCCCCGATCTCGGCCGCCGATCGTTATCTGTGGGTCCTCCCGATGTTCCACGCCAACGGCTGGTGCTTTGTCTGGACCATTACCGCCGTCGGCGGACGCCACGTCTGTCTGCCCAAGGCTGATCCCCGGCTCATCTTCGAAGCCGCCGCGCGGGAGGGCATCACGCTGCTGTGTGCAGCTCCCACGGTTTTGATTGCCATCGCAAACTCCGCCCCGGAACTGCGTCGACTGGCGCCCCGGGGAATTCGTGTGTTCACTGCCGGCGCGCCGCCCGCCGCCACCACCATCGAGCGGATCGAAGGCGAGATCGGCTGGGAGATCCTCCACGTCTACGGGCTGACCGAAGTCTCCCCGATCGTCACCATCTGCGAGATGCGACCGGAACATTCGCAGCTCGATCCGACGGCCCGCGCCACGCTCAAGGCACGCCAGGGTGTGGAATATCTCGCCAATGCCGAGGTGCGCGTCGTCGACGACGCCGGCCGGGAAGTCCCGGGGGATGGCACGACGCTGGGTGAGATCGTCATTCGCGGCAACGCGGTGATGAAGGGCTACTACAACGATCCGGACGCCACCGAGCGCGCCATCCGTGATGGCTGGTTTCACAGTGGCGACGCCGCCGTCGTGCATCCGGATGGCTACATCGAGATTCGCGATCGCTGGAAGGATGTCATCATCAGCGGTGGAGAAAACATCTCCTCGGTCGAGGTGGAAGGGGTGCTCTTGCGGCACCCGGCGGTGCTCGAGGCGGCGGTGGTGGGCCTGCCGGATGAAAAATGGGGCGAAGCCCCGCACGCGTTCATCGTCCTGCGTCCCGTCGCCCAGGCCACGGACGACGAGATTCGCTCGTTTTGTCGCGAGCGTCTGGCCCACTTCAAGGTCCCGCGAGCCATCCACTTCATTTCCGAGCTGCCGAAGACGGCCACCGGCAAGATCCAGAAGTATATCCTGCGCGGCCGGCGGGCAAATCTTGCCTTGCAGTAAACGAAAGGCTGGCTGGCCCGCAGCGCAACACATCCCTGCCACCGGCGACGCAGGATGCGTCGTCAGTTGCCGGCGTAGCGCACGCGTCCTCGCGTGCAGGTCAGGCGGCGTCTTCGCCGCCCAGTCCGCTGACTTCTTCGCTACATCTCCCTGCCACCAGCGACGCAGGGATGCGTCGTCACTTGCCGGCGGGGACGCCGGCGCTACTCCGGCGTAGCGCACGCGTCGGCGCGTGCAGATCCAGGCGGCGTCTTCGCCGCCCAGTCCGCCGACTTCTCCGCTACATCTCCCTGCCACCGGCGACGCAGGGATGCGTCGTCACTTGCCGGCGGGGACGCCGGCGCTACGCCGGCGCAGCACACGCGTCCCCGCGTGCAGGTCAGGCGGCGTCTTCGCCGCCCGGTCCGCTGACTTCTTCGCTACATCTCCCTGCCACCAGCGACGCAGGGATGCGTCGGCACCTGCCGGCGGGGACGCCGGTGCTACGCCGCACGGTCCCCCAAGCCGCGACCTGCGCTCGACGGCCGCAGTGGTGTCTGCCAAGGTCCTTCTGATGGCGAGATTCCAATCAAGTCCGGACGCCGGGTTTCGCGGACCGACTCCGCTGGCATTGCTGGTGCGGGTTAATCTCTGGACTCATTGGCGGCGCCTGCGGGCCGTGGGAGAGCGGTCGCGACTGCTGACGGCGGTCATCTCCCTCTTCATCGCCGGCTATCTTGTACTGGCGTTCGTCCTCTTTCAAAAGGGCCTGTGGTTTCTCGGACGATTCTACGGTTTTGGCACAGTGCTGACCGAACGCCTGATTTATCTGCTCTTCGCATTCCTGTTCGTCCTGCTGCTGATCAGCAATCTCGTCATCAGCTTCACGAACCTTTTCCGCAACCGGGAGACCAGTTTTCTCCTGACGTTACCGGTGTCCGCCAACACCATCTTTCAATGGAAATTCGTCGAGTCGACGGTGCTCGCCTCGTGGGCGTTCGTCTTCTTGATCGCCCCGCTGCTCGCGGCCTACGGGCTCAGCCGCGGCGTGACCTGGCATTTTTACCCGGTCACTTTGCTCTCCGTCGCCTTGTTCATCGTGCTGCCGGGGGTGGCGGGCGCCTTTCTCGCCGTGACCATCGCCCGCTTCATGGATCGGCGGACGTTTCAAATCCTGACCGTCACACTGCTCCTGGCAATGGTCAGCGGGCTGATTTTCTGGTTCTGGCCGGACGCCGCGGCCGGAGACTCCACCGAAACGCGGGTGATTTCGGTGCTCGAGCGGACGCTGTATCGGACCCGGTTTTCGGAGTTTGGATTTTTGCCAAGCCGCTGGCTGTCCTCGACGGTGCTGCAATGGGCGGACGGCGCGCTGGCGGGGGCGCTCTTCTATTTGCTGGTGCTGCTGAGCTACGCGCTGTTTTTCGGTCTGCTGGCCTTTACGGGGATGGGGCGGATGTTTTACGACGCGACCTCGGCGATGCAAAGTCGCGGAAGCGTGTTTATTCGCTGGGGGTGGTTCCATCGGCTGAAGGCCCGCCGTTCGGAACGTCGGTTCGCGCTCGGGCCGGTGGACTGGCTGGTCTCGCGTCTGCCGGCGTTGCGTCCCGAGGTGCGGGCGATCCTCGTGAAGGATTTCCGGATGTTTTGGCGCGACACGGCGCAATGGGCCCAGTCACTCATGTTGTTCGGCCTCCTGGGCGTTTATATCTTCAACCTCCGGCACTTCTCCCAACAACTGAACAACGCGTTCTGGATTCACCTCGTCTCGTTTCTGAACCTCGGGGCCTGTTCGCTCAACCTGGCCACGCTCACCACGCGGTTCGTTTATCCCCAGTTCTCGCTCGAGGGCAAACGCCTCTGGGTCGTCGGCATGGCGCCGCTCGGGCTTGTTCAGGTCGTGCGCACCAAGTTCTGGCTGGCCAGCGTGACCGCCCTGTTCGTCACCCTCACCCTCATCGCGACGAGCTGTTACATGCTGGAACTTCCCCTCTCCCGGACTCTGTATTTTGCTGCCGCCATCGCGGCGATGACCTTGACCCTGACCGGGCTGGCGGTCGGCCTCGGCGCGCTCTATCCGAACTTCAAGGAGGAAAACCCGAGCAAAATCGTGAGCGGATTCGGCGGCACGTTTTGCCTCGTGCTGAGCTTCGTCTACATCCTCGCCGCCGTCGTTCTGTTGGCCAAAGCCGCCCCATGGACTGCGACCGAAGCGCCGTCCGTTCCCCGAACCGCCGCGTGCCTGCTGGCCTTCGCCGCCCTGTCCGCCTGCCTCGGCTGGCTCCCGCTCCACCTCGGGCTCAGACGCGTGAAAACGTTCGAGATGTAAGTTTAAGGGTCAACGTACGAAGTCTTCGGCCCTCAGGTAGCTAGTCATCGCCGCGACGGCGCTGAAATTCGACAATCACCACGAACCCGGAAACAGGAAGGGGTTTTGAACACAGAGGCACAGAGGGCACAGAGCAAAAACGCTGACGCCCCCTCTCCGTGCGCTCCGTGCCTCCGTGTTTCAAAAGCCATCTTCAACTCCCCCGCGGCTTCGATCGGGTCACCACTTGACGGACTTCAGGAACTGCAGGGACTGGGGGATTTGTTCCTCGACGGTGGGTGATTCGTCCTCAATGAAGTAGAGCTTCACGCCGGACTTCTTGGCGGCCTTCAAGATGGCCGGCCAATCCATCTGGCCGGTGCCGACGGCGACGTCGTTGCGCACGTCGGTCTTGCCGGAAAAATCGCCGGTGATGCCGGACCGCATATCTTTCACGTGCATCAACTCCCAGCGCTTCGGATACTTTTCCAGCCAGACGGCCGGATCCTGCCCCGGGTGTTTCACCCAGAACACGTCCATCTCGAACGCCACGAGTTTCGGGTCGGTCTTCTTCATCAGCAAATCCATGAATGTGCTATCGCCGTGCGGGGCGAACTCATAGCCGTGGCAATGGTAGAAGAAGCGGAGGCCATGGCGCGCCAGGACGGCGCCGGCGCGGTTGAACACCTCGATCGCCTTGGCAGCCTCGGCCTCGTCGAAATCGGCGTCGTGCGGGATCCACGCGCAGCCGGCGTAGCGCAGCCCGAGGGCCTTCGCCTCCCGGGCAACGGCCTCCGGATCCTTGTCGTAGCGCTCGAACGGAAAATGGCCGCTGACCGCGTCGAGATGATTTTCCGCGAGCATCGCCTTGAATTTCTCCGCCGACAGGTTGTAGGTCCCGGCCAGCTCAACCTTCCTAAAGCCGAAGGCCGCCACCTTGGGCAAGGTTTCCGGAACGCTGCGGGTGAATTGGGCGCGCAGGCTGTAAAGCTGCAGGCCGACGTCCTCTTTGAACGCCGCCGCGGAGACGGACAGGGTCTGGGCCAGGGCCGTCAAACAAACCAGGCTGATGCGAAGATGTTTCATGGATGAGATGATTCAGTTTACGATTTGCCCCAAAGAATAGCGGACCCGGGCTGGAGGGGAAGCGTGGAATCACCGGACGCGTGGCGGTTTCGGGGGGCGGCGTGTGCCTGATGGGAGGAGCAGGCCGGCGCGGCCGCGTTGTGGAGTGCGCCGCAACGCGGCGCTTTCGATCCACAGCGGCGCCTTGCGCCGCACTCCATGGCGCTGGCGCGACTTCTCTCCCGCCCGCAGTTCTGGAGCGACCCTCGTGGAGCGAGTCGGACGGTCTGCAATCGTAAATCAAAATTCGCGGATCACCGGTTCCCTCATGCCTGGGTCCGTGAGCGAAAGGCGCTGGACAGCCAGGCGAGGCCGGCGAGCAGGACAAAGACCGCGGCGAGAATAGCCAGGCGGGCGGGGGCGGAAGCGGCGCGGGCCGAAGTGACCTTGAGGGCGACCTGCAGGTCGGCGTTGCGATCGACCTGGACGGCGCGTTTGAAGGTGAGGACGCGCCCCTGTTGCGGAATGGTGGCGCGAATGGCCGTGGGCGCGGCGACCGCGGCATCCTGCTGTTGCACCAGCCGCTCGGCGACCTTCATGAACGCGTCGTTTTGCTCGGCGGAGTTCCCTTCCATTATCTGTTTGGCTTCCTGCTGGGTGTAGGCGTTGTCCTTGCGATTGCGCAACTCGCCGAGCTTGCCGGCCGCTGCATTCTCCGCCTCGCCGGCCGCGGCCGACTGGCGGACGTTCAGCCCGAGCAACGCCTGCTGCAGCTTGAGGTTGTGGAGCTGCACGCGGGCATCCTCGTTGAAGGCGCTGTCGTGCGTGCTCAGCCCATAAGCGGATTGGAACGCGCGACGCGCCTGGGCCGGATCGCCGCGCTCCAGCAACTGATTGCCCAGCGACAACATCGTTTCCGCCTTTTTGGTCTTATCGCGATTCCGCGTGGCTTCGCTTTGAAGATAGGATTGCACGTCGACGGTGGCGGTGGCACCGACGGTGCCCTGCTCCTCAAGCTGCAGCGTGCCTTTCCAGCGGGCGAGCTCCCACTTTTCATTGAGATAGATTTGCCAGCCGATGTTTTCCAGTGGGAGATCGAACTTCGGCCCGAGCAGGGAAAGATCGAGCGCGTCCCGTCCGGGCCGGCCCACGCGGCTCGAGTAATAGAGCTCCACGGTCAGCGGGGTATCCGCGCGGGATTGCTGTTCGAGCGGGATCAGGATGGCGTCCTGCCGGCGCCAGGGCCACACGCCGGCCTGGCTGACGAAGGCGAACCAGAACCGCGCGTCCGGCGGCAGGGTCAGCTCAAGCAGCCGCTTGTCCCCCGGAATCATTTCCAGCCGGATCTCCGTCAGCATGATGCCGTCGTCGGAAACCACGGACGTGAGCAACGCGCCGGTGACGCGGGCCGGCAGCAGGCGGGCGGGCTCATGCCGATCCAGGGCGAGATTGAGCGTGTAGGCCGGCTCCACGAGGCGGAACGCATGATTGGCGGCCGTGGACGTCAGGTCCTGCTGGAGCGCGCGGGGTATGCTTTGCCATTCGGCGGTCTGCAAAGCTGGGGGGACGACCGGGACGCGCACCTGCAGGCGGCCGTCGCTTTGCACCGTGACGAAGCCGCGCTGGAGATTGACGTCCAGCGCCTGCAAGCCGGGGACCGGCGCGGCGGTCGCCTGGGGCGCCAGGGGGATCTGTGCGGTCATCTGCAGGAGGTACTTTCCGATCAGGCGCCGGTGGAGCTTGATTTCCCACGCTTGCAGGCCGTTGGTGGCGGTGCCCGGGATGGGGAGAAAATCGGCGACCTGGTCGCCGACGAAGCGCACGCTTTCGGCATTGGTCGGCACCGACACGCGCAGAGACTTCAAGCCGGTGTTTTCGATCTGGTATTGGAGATTGAGGGCGAGCTTGAGCTGGGCCTCGCGGACGATGACATGTTGCAGGCTGGTGACCTGGACCCAGGCGTCCACCTGTTCCAGATCCAGGCGAAGGCTCCACGGAGATTGCAGGAGACGAAAGGCCAGCACGCCTTTCTGCCGGATGCCCGCCTTTTGCGGATCCAGCTGGGTCACGCCGTCACGCGCGGCGACCTGCAGGCGGAGTCCCTGTTCGGGTACGATGACGAGCTGCCCGCGCTGCTTGGCGGCCTCGCGAATGGCGAGGCGCGGCACGACGTAGCCATTCGTGGCCCGGGTGCCCGGACCCGCCAGGCTGATGGAGAACTGCTGGGAGCCTTCCGTTCGACCTTGCAAATGCATCGTGATGACCCGGCCATCCGGGCCGGCGAGTTCCGTCCAGTGACTGAGCGCGGGTCCGCTGATGGTCTCCACCGCCAAAGCTCCCGGCAGCACGAAGCTGAGGTGAAAAACTCCGGCCCGGGTGATCGTCACGCCGAGATTGGCGGCCAGCAGCGTGCGATCTTCACCCATCGACAGCGTTTCCTGGGTTTCCACGCGCACGTCCGGCTGAACGGCGGAGGCCCGAATCGTGAGCGGACCCGGAGCGTCCGCATGCCGAAACGCGCGGCGCACCGTCAGGCCGGGGAATTGTCCCGCCAGGGGGGCCACGACGTCTGCCGGAAAATCCTCGAGGTTGATGGCCGTAAGGGTGCCGCCGTCGATCTGGTCGAGCTGAACCTCGTTGCCGGTGGCCAGGCCGACGAGCCCCAGTTGGCCGGCCGCGTTGGTGAGCGCCGGCAGCCGCAAGGTGTGGGCGAACGGCAGCGTGCCGGCCGGAGATTGCGAGCGCACCATCACCGTGAACGGCCGCGCCTGCGGGGGGCTGAGGCTGATGCGGAGGCGGTGAGTGTCGGGGTCAAACCGCCAGAGCGAGATCGCCACGGAGGGCCCGGGCCCGGGGCCTGGCGCGCGTTTCGCGTCGGAGGCGGTTGCCGTCCTGCCGGAGCCCGCCCCGGGCTCGACGACGTCCGTGATGGTGGAGTTGGTGGGGATGTCGACGATCAGCTCGCTCAGCTCGCCCTGGGCCGGACGAATTTGCAGTTGGTGCAGGCCTTCGACGACACCGGCGGCGGGCACAAACACGTGCAACCACTCGGCGAAGAACTGGGCCTTCTCGCGCCGCGTGTCCCGGCTGCGCGGCTTCCACTGAATCCGCGTGGCGTTGGTCGGGGCGAGGACGATTTCGTAGGCCGACCCCGCCCGCCGTCCGTCGACGTCCGCTGGCGACGCCGGCTCGATGGAAACCGCCCCGCTGGAGCTGACCTCCGCGTCGAGCTCGGCAAGCGTCAGGCTGAGGCGGTTGATGACGCCGAACTGGGTCGGCACGACGACCTCGGAGACGCCGTCTTTGCGCCCGACGGGCAGCTGGTAACGAACCTCGACGTCAAACGTGCCATCCTGACGGGCCGCGAGCTGGTAGGCGCGTTTGCCGTCGACCATGTTTTGGATTAATCCCAGGGCATTGGTTGGATACGTGAAGCCGGTGATCACGGCGGGCTCATAAATCACGGGCAGCACCTGGCCCTTCACCGCGAGCCAGCGAATCCGCGCGGACACCATGGCGAATTTGTCTTCGACCCGCATCGATTGGCGCACGGACTCGGCGAGCGCCGGCTCGGTCGCGCGGCGCAGCGAGTCCAGCGGGGCTGGCGTTGGGGATTGGGTTTGGGCCTGGGCGCGGGCCGGAACGACCACGGCGCCGCCGAGCACGGCGAAGGCGAGGAGCAAAGCGGAGGCGGCCGCTGCAGGAGCGGTCGGGGAATTCGCACCCGGCGGCCGGGCGGGCACATTCTTCAGCCGGCGGAGCGCCGGCCAGACCAGGAACATCGCCACGAACGTCGCCACGACGAGCAGGAAGAGCGGCGCGCCATTGGGCCAGCGCAGGGCCGCCCAACCGACCAGGGTCCAGCCCGTCAAAACGCCCGCGGCCCGGCCGATCCCTTCATAGTTCAGCCAGGCGTAGGCCCAGACCAGCAACGCGAGGATGGCGGGCCAGGCGAAGCCGATGGCGCTCCAGAACGAAAGCTCGTCGCGCGCATTGCTGACCTCGACCGACAACGCGCTGCCCGCCTGCTGCACCGGCGCGACAAACGCCAGTTCCCGCGGCAGGGACTGCCCGACCTCACGCGCATGCGCCAGCAGCATCGAGAGGATCACCGCAGCGAGGCCCAGGCCCAGCAGCCCAATGAGCCCGCCCCCGAGGTGCCGGACACTGTATCGCCAGGCGCCGTCGCCGGTGGCCCAACGCCAGCTGCCGACGGTGATAATCAACAAGGCGGCCAGGCCCGAGAACAGGGCAATGCCCTCACGACGGCCCGGGCCCTCGAACACGCGAACAAGTCCGGCAAAGCCCGAGACATCGGGCACACCCCCCGTTGGGGTCAGCGACCCGCGCACGTAGGTCAATCGCTGGCCGGTGTCCGGCGAAATATTCCAGTCCGCGAGCAGCACAGGCGCCTGGGCGATCGGCGCCTCCACCCGCACGCGATCGGCGGAGGGCGAGCGTGATGCCAACTTGAGATCAAGGGTCTGGACGGTGTTCGGATCGGCGCGTGGCGCCAGCGGGATTAAATTGACGTTCCCATCCTTGACCGGGACGACGCGGGCGCCGTTGACGGTGGCCGACCACAACTCGGTGCCCGCGGGCAGGGCGACGCGGAAATGGGTGTTGCCGCGGTTTTTGATGAAGTAGCGCGCGTCCATGACGACCTCGCCGTTTTTAGAGACGCGGGTGGCCAGCGTGGCGCGGTCCACGACGAGGCTGATCGTGTCGCCCTGGGCCAGGGGGGTGAGCTGGAGCTGGAGGTTGAACGGACGGGCGGCATAGCGATAGGCGGCCAGGATGGGCGCGTCGGTAAAGAGCCGGTATTCGCCGGGCACTTCGGCCGGCTCGAGCGGGAGCAGGCCCGGCGAGACGTTGACGGGGTTCACATTGAATTGGTACGCGCTGACGACGATGGTGTGGCCCTGCTCGCTCTGGGCGTCGACCGGGCGCGCCCCGGTGAAGGCCAGCGTGTCGCCCTGCGCCTTGAACGGGCGCTCGTAGGTGGCCAGCAGCGTGTACGGGCCGGCCACGGGCGCATGCAGCTGGACGACATATCCGTTCGTCGTCTTCTGCCAGTTGCGAACGTCGCGTCCCGTGAACTCGACGTTGAAATACTCGTCCGACAACTCAACCCGGAACATGCCCAGCGGCGCGCCGGACACGACATAATTAATCGTGCTGGAGCCGTAGCCGATGCCTTCGCCGATCGAAAACAGATGGAACACGTCGGCCTGGATGGACTGGGGCAGACGCTCGACCCGCAGGGTTCCCTGCCAGGTGGGTTCGGCCAGCCGGAAGGCCGCTTGAATGCCGGGCACCTTGCGCGGAAAAAACGCGGTCGCGATCTCCGTCAACCCCTGGGTCCGTTCGGGCGACAAGCGGAAGCCGGCATCGGCGGAGACCCCGAGATGGCCGCGGGTAGACTTGGCGCGGACGACTTCCACCCGTGGCAACACCCAGCTCGGAGCGCCCAGGGGCGCATTGCGTTCGAGCCGGAGCTGGACGACCTGGCGGCCGAGCACAGGCTGGCTGAACACCAGGCGCAACTCGACATCGGGATCGGCCGGGTTGTCCCCGGTGAAATAGTCCGCGAGCTGGGCCGCGGACAGGCGCGCCACGGCATAGCCGCGGGGCACGCGCAGGAGCAACTCCCGCACGGGGGCCTCCCGCACATCGAGCTCGATCTCGGCATCCACCGCCAGCTCGGTCTCGCCGAGGTGATAAGCGATCAATTCCGACACCCCCAGCTCGGGCAGCACATTGTCCGCCTGGATTCGCAAGGCAAACTCCGTGGTCGAGAAACGGAAGGCGAAGCGCTGCGACCCCGCCTGGCCAAGCAGGCTCTTCGTGGCATCAGATTCCGGAAATTGATCCGGCGAGATCTGGGACAAGCCCGTGGCCTGGACCACCTCGAGCCGGACCGCGCCCTCATTGACCACCCGGAAATGGCCGGCCCAACGGGTCACGCCCTCGGCCTGGATCCGCACGGCGTCGACCGCCTGCGGGAAGGCGCCAAGCTCCGTCTGCACCTGAATCACCAGATTGAAGAACTCCTTTTGCGGCTGGTTGAACTGCACCACCAGCCGGCGTTCGTCCGGCCCGGCGCCCGCCTCCAAATTCCACGCCAGCACGTCCCGCCCCTGCACCCGGGTGACGCTGCCGGCACCGCGCACGTCCAGCGTCAACCGGCTCAGCTCACCCTGCATGACCCGGCCATCAATGATCGCCACCTGCCGCATCAAGCCCGGGCTGACCGTGACCTGCGACAGCATCTCGCCCGAATAGAACAATTTTCCCTCCAGCTCCGGCCGGGCAGATTTCCAGGACAACCGTACCGCGCCATCCGGCGGCAGATAGCTGACGAACTCCGCGCCGCGTCGCTCCGGCCGCGCCGCGCCGTCGAACGCGAACTGCGTCTCCGGCCCGAGCCCTTCCAGCGCGACCGGCATCAGGGTGCTGGGCGCCACTCGAAAATCGAGTTGTTGCCATCCGGCCGACAGCCGGACGGCGGCGCTGAAATGCACGTTCACCGGATACTCACCCGGCCCGTCAAACACGAGCAGGTATCGCCCCTGATCGAGCTTGATCCGGGCGGTGCCCGCCGCCCCCTCTGTCACCTCCGTCAATGCCGCGTTTCCGGACAACAACGCGAGGGCGCCTCCACGCGGATTGCGGACCTGCGCCAGCCCGGAGAGGGTGAAGATCGCCGCCGACTCCGACAACCGGCCGCGCAGTTGAAAATTTCGCAGCACGACGCGGCGCGCCTCCGGATCCGCCACGGTGACGGTCAGAGGCAGACGATACCGCGTGCCATGAAAGCGAAAAGCCAGAGGCTCGACCTCCGCCGCGCCCGCGTCCTTCGCCCGCATCGTCTCCGGCAGAAACGTCGCCTCCAGCGGGAGCAGTCCTTCCGCACCGGCGGCTCGCACGTCAAGCTCCGGCGGGAACACGACTTTGATCCACCCGCTGCCCAGGGCGGCCTGCACCGGGGTCAGGGTCAGCGGCTGGATCGGGTTGCGGGCCGCGGTGTTGTCCTGCCGTGCGAGGATTTCCACGTCCAGTTGGGCCGGCGGCTTGGCCCCCTTCTCCGCCGGACGCGGGCGGAGGACGAGCACCCGGACGCCGTTCGTCTCCTGGCGAACACTCCAATCCTGCAGCGCCGCGCCGGAGACCTTCGTGATCTCCCCGTCGCCCGCGAGATTAAAAATCAATTCCCGCGCCGGGCCCTGGAGGATCTCGATGTTCACGCGCAGGACGTGGTCGAGCCGTTCGCGGCTGACCTGAACGATCTGCTGCAAGCTCGACGCGAACAGCAGCGCCTGCGGGTCGGCGCCCAGGCCCGCGAGCTGCGCCTCGATCACGAGCCGCGCCTTGCCGTCTTCCACCCCGCCATTGATCGACAGATCCTTGAGCTCGGCCGTGGCGGCCGGCGCAGCAGCGGCCAGGGCGAACGTGAGCAATGCGCCTAACAACATTGGCGCGGCTGGAAATGCGCCAGGGGCGCGGCCGGTGACGATCGGCAGCCGTTGGGGTGATGAGGCCATAGTCTGGATTTCTTTCAGGTGGAGACTCGAAAAAATGAGGACTTACTTCCCGGCCAGGCCGGCGGCCTGCCGCAGCATTATCTCCAGCTGTTTTGGACGGGAATCCGCGGGGAATGTTCCCGGCACCGCCTGGAAATAACGCTGCAAGGACGCGGGAGTGACGTCAGCGGCAAACGGGCTGGCCACCAGCCATTCGGCAAAGGCCGCGGCGACGCCGCTCAGGCGCAAGGTCGGTGACGATTGATCCAGCGAACGCGCCGGGCCTTCGTAGGCCAGGGTCCACTCGAGCTCGCGATAATCCGACGTCCCCGGGATCCGGAAACGGGCGCGGGCCACACCCAGCGGGCCGTCGCCGGCCGGATTCACCTCGACCACATACAACGCATTCCCGGCCTCCGCCGCGCCAATCTCGGCGGCGTCCACCGTGTTGTCGCGGAATTGCTCCTTCGTCAGCTGATGTTTGGCGTAGCCCATCTGGCGCCAGGCGGCGACGCGGCGCGGGTTGAACTCGACCTGAACCTTCACGTCCGCCGCCGCAACGTGCAGCGCCCCCGCCAGCTGGCCGGCAAATTCCGTCGCCGCCGCCTCGGGCGTGTTGATGAATCCATAGCGGCCGTCGCCATTGCGCGAGAGCGCCTCCAGCAGTTCATCGTTATAGCCGTCCCAGCCCAGCCCAAAACAGTCCAGCGCCACGCCGCGCTGACGATTGTCCTCGACCTGGCGCCGCAGCGAAGCCGGATCGACATCGCCCAGGTTGGCGGCGCCATCCGTGAGCAAAACCACACGGTTGATCCCGCCGGCCTGGAAATGGCGCCGCGCCGTTGCATAGGCCAGCTTCATGGCCTCCTCGAGATTGGTGCCGCCATCCGGCGAAAGCTGGCCGACCCGCTCCGACAGCTGGCTGGCCTCACGGCCTGACAGCCCATCGATCCACAGACGCGGCGTGCGCGCGAAGGCCACCACGCTGACGCGATCCTCCGGTCGGAGCTGTTGCGCGAGCACGCGCAGGCATTCCTGGCGGATGCGCACGCGATCCGCCCGTTCCATCGAGCCGGAATTGTCCAGCAGCAGCACCACGTTCAACGGCCGTCCCGGCTGGCGCCCGCTCGCCGCGGTTTTCACGGAAAACCGCACCAGATCGCGATTGTGCGCGAAGGGATAGCGCGTCCGCTCCCAGCGAAAGGCCAGCGGCCGATCGCCAGCCGGCTCGGGGTCATGGTAGTCGAATGCGTTGATAAACTCCTCGGCGCGCACCGCGGCCGGGTCCGGCATCTGCCCTTTTTCCAGACTGGCTGCGGCGAGCTTGAACGAGACATCGCTGACGTTGAGCGAAAAGGTGGAAAAAGCGTTGTCCGCGGTGGTCACCTCGGGTTGCGGCGGCGCGGCGTTGGTCATCAGGCGACGAACGGGAGCCTCATTATCGACCCCACGTTCCAGGACTTCGGTCCGCAGCTTCACCGCCTTGGCCAGGAGCTCCGGCTCGGCCTGCTGCTTTTTGTCCTCCGCCGACGAGGCCGACCGGGAAAATCGCTCGCGCATGTTCGACCGATCAGAGGTCGCCCCCCCGCGCCCGCCGACGCCAATGCCTTTGTCGGCGGCAGGCGCGCTCAACCGTTGCGGCGCGGTCTGCAGCCGGTCCAGGGTCCGCACCTCGGTCCCCGCAAGAGCGACCCCGCCAAAGGCCATCGATTGTCCTGCTTGCGGTGCGCGATTGCCAAACTGGGCGTATAACTCGGCCACGCCATTGACTGCATCCGACTTAATCTCGGCCTTGGCCACATCGTTGCGGCGATCCGAACCTGGAAGAACGTAGTCATCGCTCTTTTGCGCCAGAGCCGTCTCGTCGACCGGCAGCCCGGTCGTTGCATATACGACCCGGCCGCCGGCCACGAGATCCCCCAACAATTTTTCTGAGGCCGCAGGCGGCGGTGGCGGGATCGCAGGCGCGGGAGTCGCCGCCGGAGCCGGCGCTGGTTGGGCCGTGGTCGACGGACGCTTGGCCTCGACGGATTCAAACTCCACCGCGCGCCCGGCCAGCTTTTCCTCCGTCGCGCGGGCTGGTGCGGTCACCGCTCCGGCCTCACGTTGGCCGGCCGCGACCGCTCCGCCGATCGGCATTTGCATCGACCAATATTTCAGCGCGCCACCCGCCTGCGCCTCGGGAAACGCCGTATCACTCATCTCCACCCTGGGTCGAAGAGCTGCGGCCGCCCCAGCCGGCTTCTCGGCGTCCGGCGGGCGTTGGACTCCTGTTGTCGTCGAAAGATCTCGAGCCAAGCCGACCACAGTCCGCTCAGAATGATGGCGCGTCTCCGCCAATGCAGCGGGCTCGGGTCCCGACGCCGGCGCGGCCAGCTTTGATCCCAAACTGAAGGCGGGCATCTCTGCGACATACAGGGACGGACCAACGGCCGCGCTGTTTTGCGCGATCTCAGGCAATGCGATGGCCAGCGATTTGGAGCGCAGCGGACTCGGTGACGGCTCCGCCGGAACCGCGAAGGCCAGGGCGTCGACGGCCTGCCGGGACTCGACGCTGAAATCAGCACGTCCCGCCGCGACGTCTTTGGAATGCTTTTCTTTAAAAAATGACGTAGGGGGAGCCGACGGGGCGTCCACCTGCGCCATGGGCAAGGCCGTGGCGGGCTCGACCCGGTCGCCTTCGGCCAGCTCCATCAAGGCCCGGCTCTTGAGCTCGGATGGAATTCGAGCCGCCCGGGCCTTGGGCTGGTTAGGCATCAGCAACGGGGCCGCCACGAGCATGAGCACGATCAACAGGGCAGCCACCATGAGCAGCTCCCGGCGCTGGGCCCGCCGGTGTTGGCGCCGGGTCAATTCCTCCGGGCGCAACGTTTTGAACGCAGCCAGCAGCCGCGCGCGGCGATCGGCTGAAAGTTGGAGCGGCTCCGCCGGCGTCGGCTCAAGCTCAGGCGGGGAAGCCGTCGCCTCGCGGACGAGGCCGATGGTCTGGCGCAACCGTTCGGCGAGGCGCTGGAGTTCGGGATCCGACTCGATGGCGTGCCGGACGGCGGCGGCATCCGCCGGCGACAACTGCCCGAGAAGGAGCGCCGTGATTTGCGCTTCCGATTCGTCGCGCGGAGAGGGGGAGTCGGTGTTCATGTGACCAACCCCGACCGGGCGAGTTCAGCGGCCAGGGTTTTCAGGGCGTGATGGAGCAGATAGCCGACGTGGCCCGGGGTCAGCCCGGTGCGGGCCGCGATTTCCTTGTAGGACAAATCCTCATCGAACTTGAGCTGGACGACGGTCCGGCTGCGGTCGTCCAGGGTTTCGAGGCTGAGGCGGACGAGCCCGATGCCTTCCCACCGCACGATCTGCTCATCGGGCAACAAATCCGGGTCAGGCGTGTCGCCGCCGGCGGGGGCGGCGGAGTCCGCGATTGCCGCCGGTTCGAGCGGGACAATCCGGTCATGTTTTCGGCGATGGTTGAGCGCCAGGTTGTGGACGGTTCGGTAGAGCCAGCGGCGGGGCTCCTGGACTTCGGCGAACTGGGCATGCAATTTCATGAACGCTTCCTGCACGATGTCCTCCGCAGTCGTCCGGGCCTGCACCAGGCGCAGCGCGTAGATCAGCAGCGGGGATTCGAGGGCGGCAAACGCCTCTTCGATCGACCCGAACCGGGGCGGCTCGGCGCTGGCGGCATCACGTTGGGCCACAGCCATCTTTTTCAATTCTTTCACGTCCGGTCGCTTCCGGCCATCCGTGCTAACACTGAGCGTCGCACCGATTCAGTTGGCGGCATCGCACACATAGGTATGACACGGCTGTGGGTTATTTCTTAGGGGCCCGGCCAGGAACCGGCGACGCGGTCCGCGCAAAGCGCAATCGCCAGCCCGGCTCCTGCTGTTCTTAGACGGAATCGGCGGCCGCGCACTCCGCCCCTGCCAACGCGCCCCCCACCGGCGGCCCCGGCGGGGGCCTCCACACAGGAGATGGGCGCCATCCGCGCGGGATACGTGGGACTGATTCTTTGCCGCCTTTTGCCAGTTGCGGTCAGGAGAACTTTCCGGGATAGATACGCTGCGTGATGCGCGGTGCTTGGAAGTTAATCGCCGGGATAGTGCTCCTTGGGAGCGGCACTTTCGTGTCCGCGCAGATCGATCCCACGAGGCGCGA
Organism: Limisphaerales bacterium; assembly: GCA_044229355.1. GTDB lineage: Bacteria > Verrucomicrobiota > Verrucomicrobiia > Limisphaerales > JADJPG01 > JBGARF01. The sequence continues at coordinate 114,131 of JBGATF010000022.1, read as the reverse complement.
GCTTGTCCAGCTTGGGTATAATCAGCCGCTCGAGGGCCGCGGGCCGCTCGCCGCTTACGGTTTTTATTACCGGAATCAGCCGGAATTCCTGCAGCACTCCAACCTCACGCTCCGGCTGGCCGTGGCGCCGGTCTACCTCGACTCTGAGCTTGGCATTCGCCACGCGCTGTCGCCCCGGACGGATCTCGGCATCGGCCTGGCCGGCGGCGGGTTTGCCGACAGCTATTCCGAGGTCCACCGCGGGAAATATGAACGTCGCGAGTCGTTCGTCGGGCACGGCGGCGAGCTCAGCGCCAGCGTTTACCACCGCTTCAATCCCGGCAGCCGCATCCCGCTCTACGCCGTGCTTCGGGCAGCGGGCCACTTCTCGTCGTATCAACGCGACAGCGAAACGCCCCGGACGTTCGAGCTGCCGGACGACCAGGCGATTCTGAGAACTCGAGTTGGTTTGCGGTGGGGCGGACGCGAGCCCGTGATGCTGCCGGACGTCGCGATGGAGCTCTCGACCTGGTACGAAGGGGATTTCCGGACGGCGCCGGGTCAATATGGCTACGCGAACGACCGGAGGTTGAATGAAGACGCCCATTTGTTTTGGGCGCGCGGGCTGCTCACCTACACCCTCCCGCGGCTGGAGCACACTTTCGGGGTCAACGCCATCGGGGGCGGCGCCCTGAATGGGGACCGGCTGGGCAGCTTTCGGCTCGGCGGAAATCTTCCGCTGAACTCGGAGTTCCCGCTGTCGCTCCCGGGTTACTATTTTCAGGAACTGACCGCGCGGAGCTTCGTGCTGATGGGTGTGACCTACGCGGTGCCGTTGGGTCCCCGCCAGCGCTGGCGGATTGGCGCCGGGGCCAACACGGCCTATGTGGACTACCTGCCCGCGCTCAGCCAGCCCGGGCATTGGAACACGGGCGTGGGCGGGGGATTGGTCTATCGATCGCCCAGCGACTCCTGGCAGGTGGCCGTCGCCTACGGCTACGGCTTTCAAGCCATTCGCAGCGACGGCCGTGGAGCGCAAAGCATCAGCTTCCTGCTGCAGTTCGATCTCGACCGGACGCGCCGCCGCATCTTCGATCCGGGCGAAGGCATTGAGCAGTCGCGCGGACTGCAGGAGCTTTTCCGAAATATTTTCCGCTGACGAACACCAGCCGGGCGCAAGGCACCCGGCGAACCCCGGGTTGGATTCGAAGATTCGAAGGTGACGCGGGCCGGCGTCGGGGGGGCATGCCCGGCTCAATAGCCGAGCAGGCGCGTCGGTTTGTTGATGTCGTCGCCCAATTCAAAGCGCGGGGCGGCTTTCCACGAAAACGTGATGGCCCCTCCATAATCGAGCCCGCCGCCGTCATTGCGCAGGACGCGAACCGTGAGCGCGACCGTCCAGCTGCGCAGGTCGCGATAGAGGCTGTAGTATTGAGACTGCAGGAAGCCTTCGCGCACGTTGTAATAATGCTGCGCGTGCACGCCCCAGTTCTGGCTGGGGCGCAAGTAAATGCTGCTGAAGAGGAGGTTGTTGCCGACGTTGGTGCCGTAGAATGCGCCGTCGCGCAGGTATCGATGCCCGAAGCTCCAGCTCCAGTAATCGTTTGGCGAGAGCGTGGCGAAGTGGTTCAACTGATCCCACTCGCGCTGGTTGATGTCGTAGTTCACTTCCGAACTGAGCGTGACCGTGCGAAACGGCTTGAGATCGAGTTTGGAGTAAACGTCGGCGAAGGTGTCCTGCTCCGGCCGGTGGCGCAGGCGCCAGTCCGTGTAAAGCAGCCAGTGCGCGACATTGTCGACCTCGCCGGCCCGCTTGGTCTGGAGCTTGTTCTCGAGCATGAAGCGCATCACATTCTGGCTGTCGATCGAATCGATGGAGTTGTAGTCCGGATGCATCAGCGGCAGCAACTGGGCTGACGGGAGCTCGTAGTCAAATTGCGGCAGGCGGTGCGGAGCGGCGCTCGGGTTGGGGATCCAGGCGTAATTGATCGAGGGCCGGATGATGTGCCGCAGGCCGTCGATCTCGAAAAACTCGTTCTGGCGCCCTGCCCAGGTACGCGAAGCCTTGAAGGAAGTTTCCACGCCGGTGTTAAACACGCCGCGCCGCTCCTCGCCCGTCGTCGCGCCCGGCCCCGTGGCTTCGCCGTAGTAGGTGAATCGTCCGCCCGCACGCGGGGTGACGTTGAGCCAGCCAAAAAAATTCCAGGGCAGGAGCAGCTGGTGATAGGTGTCACCTCGAAACGCCGCGAAACGGTTCGTGTCCACGTAGGCAAACTCCCGCTGATAATAGCCGGCGGAGCTTTCGCTTTCGTAGAAAAGGGGCGTGCCCCAGACCTGCTGGCGCAGGCCTGTCAGCTTCAGGTCCGGAAGACGCTCCACGGTTTCCTGAAAATCGTTCACGCGGGGCTGCGCCATGAGGTTCAGGCTCCAGTTGGACCAAAGCTGGTTAAGCTCCACGTAGGTGCTCGGCTGCGCGTTCTGGCGATGTTCGGTTTCGAAAAAGTCGCGCACGATCTGGGAGTCGGTCTGGTAACGGACGGCGGAGCGGAGGGTGAGATTGGTGCGCAGGTCGCCGACGTGGGTAAACCAGACGCGCTGCCGATCCTCGTCGATCGGCTCCCGCCGGGCGTCCCGGCCCGGCTCGAGATCATTGGCGTAATAGTATTTGAACTGGCCCTCGCCAAAACGCGGCAGGTGATAGTTGATGTCCGGCCCCACGCCCACCCCCCGCTTGAGACGGCCGTCGAGATGGATGGCGCCGTCAAGTCGCTCGTTCCAATACCACTCGTAGGTGGTGAGCAGGTACGGGCCGTATTTGCTGCGATAGCCGGGCGTGAAAACGAAATGGTTGGGGTGCTTGTGCAGGTTGCGGCGGAACTTGGGCAGCCAGAACACCGGCGTGTTCCCGAGGTACAACACCGCGTCCTTGCACTCGACATATTCGCCCGGGATGATCACGACGGACTTGGCCCGCACCGAATAACCCGGCTGATCGTAGTCGTCCGTGGTCATCAACCCGTCAACCAGCACGTAAGTGCGGACGTTTTGATCGCCCACAATGGAATCGCCTCGCGCGAAAAACGGCGGCTCCCCGGTGCGAAACTCCGAGCCGATCAGCCGGCGGGTCTTAAAGTTGAACTCCGCGCGCTGGCCGTACCAAACCTTGCCCTCCCATTGAACCCGGACATTCCCTTCGGCAACCGCATCCTTGGTGAGGTTGTTCACCGTCATGCGCTCCGCCGTCATCGTTGCTCCCTGATACCGGGCCGTCACGGGTTTCGAATAGGTGATCGTTCCCTCGCGAAGGTTCGCGGTGAATCCCTCCTCCGAGTCGAACTGAAACCTGTCCTCGTCCTCCGCCGCCTTCGGAGTCGACGCCTTGCCCGGCTCAGCGCTCGCCACCTCCCGGGCCGGAAGGACAAGCAACAGCAAGCCCAGGACGTGGATGAGAAGCGATTTCGGCATTGATCGCGGCCAGTCAAACAAAGGGAGCTGCCGGTTGCCAAGCGCCGAGTGGAAAACGGAATCGCGCCTGTGCACTCGATGGCGTCGGCTCGCCCCGCGGGTTTTCAATCCGCAGCGGCCGAAAGCGGTCACGCGGTCCGACGCGTCCAGCGACTGGCCACCGACGCGTGCTGCCGGGGGCTAAACGACCTCGGCCCAGAGGATCGGGGGGACGCTTCACCGAAAAATCGGCGACGCACCGAACGTCGCCGCCGAGGTGGAGTGAGCGGAGGATTTCCGCCAGGGTTGGTGTTCGTCTCGCGCTCCATCGAAGGACGTTTTGACGCGAATCCGCGGCCGCCGTTCACCCAGCCGGAGTCCGCCATCAGAGCGCTTCATGAGACCGGAAAGGGCCACGCGGTCGTTGGTTGTCATCCGAATGGCAATTTTAGCTGGCATCAAACTCCAAGTAGTCAGGAGAGCGGGTCAAACCGTGCAATTGGGTTTGACCGATATATATCCCGCTCTAGATGAGTCACTTTCAGCTTGAGCGGCTGGCATGAATTATTGATCCGGATCCTGTTCAGTGGGCTCCAAAGGTCAGGCATTCCGGGAAAGACCCGACGGAACCCGTTGTATTTTACGGTCTTGACCGTTTTCAGGAGCAGTCGTATTAGGAAGCAACGACGGCGTAGGAAGTTGGGTAGAATCACCGACCCGGACCAGATATGACCAAGCGTGACCTCGTCATTCGCATCAGCAACGAAACTGGCCTTGTCCAGCAGCAAGTGCTTGATGTCATCCAGAAAACTCTCGATTACATCTCGAGCTCCCTGTCGCAAGGCCGAAAAGTCGAGCTGCGTAACTTCGGAGTTTTTGAAGTAAAAGTGCGCAAGGCCCGCGTCGGCCGCAATCCCAACGCCCCCGAGACCGACGTGCCGATTCCGCAGCGCGCGGTGGTCAAGTTCAAACCCGGCAAGGAAATGCGGGAGCAGGTTTTGAAGCTGACGCCGGAGCAGGTCGAAGCCGCCGCCAAGGCGCAGGCCGCGGAGCCGAAAGAGTCGGGTTCCGACGCGATGTAACCGCCGGCTTGCGTCCCGCGCGGGCCGAACCAAATCAACAACGAATCTGCGGGTGGACCAACGTCCACCCGTTTTTTTTCACGGGGCGCCGGCCGTGCATCAGGAAATTGGCGGCTCGGGCTGCGGGTGTCCGACCTGCGGCGGCCGAAATCGGCCATGCGGGTCGGACGGTTCAACGAGTGGCCGCCGATGCGGGCTGCGGCGGCCTGCAAGTCCGCGTTCCGGAGGCATTTTGTGGACTCTTGCCAACAGTATCGAGATGCATGGCGGCTGCGCTGGGCGGGTTTTCAGATTGAATCTTCCCCGCAATCGTGGGCGCAATGCGGGGCATTTCGTCATCGCATGATCGAACGTTTACCTGGATTTCGTGATTTTTACCCGGAGCCGGTGCCCCACGCGGATACGTGGAGCGCGGACGCACGCCACTATGTCTTTGAAACGTGGCGGAAGGCGGCACGCAGCCACGGATTTCGGGAATACGACGGGCCGCCGCTGGAATCGCTCGAGCTCTTCACCACCAAGAGCGGCGGCGAAATCGTCGGGCAACTGTACAACTTTCGGGACAAGGGCGATCGCGAGATCGCGTTGCGACCGGAGATGACGCCGACGCTGGCGCGCATGGTGAGCGCCCACGAACGGTCCTACAAAAAGCCCATCAAGTGGTTTGCGATCCCGCAGCTCTTCCGTTACGAGCGCCAGCAAAAGGGGCGTCTGCGCGAGCACTTCCAGTTCAACGCCGACATCATCGGCGAAGTGGACCCGGCGGCGGATGCCGAGATCATCTCCCTCCTGATTGAATCCTTGCGGGCGCTGGGCCTGACCGCCGCGGACTTCGTCATCCGGCTGAGCAGCCGCCAGGCGTGGCAGGGATTTTTCGCCGAGCGCTGCTCCAACGAGGCGCAGGCGTACGAGTTCTACCAGGCCATCGACAAGCTCGAGCGCGAGGAGGAATCCGTCAGCCGGACCAAGCTGAACAAGGTGGGCATCCGGCTGGAGGACGTGCGGGCGTTTATTGACGCGAGCGCGCCCACGCCGGAGTTGCAGGTCGTCCTGGACAACCTGGCCGCCCGCGGGCTCGGGGATTTCGTCAAAGTCGATTACAACGTCATTCGAGGGCTGGCCTACTACACGGGCGTGGTTTTCGAAGCGTTCGATCGCAAAGGCGACTTCCGCGCCATCGCGGGGGGCGGGCGCTACGACAACCTGATCAAATTGATGAGCGGTGGGAAGGTCGATCTGCCTGCGCTCGGTTTCGGCATGGGCGACGTCGTCCTGGTCGAACTGCTGCGCGCGCGCAACCTGCTCCCGAAGTTCTCGGGCGGCCTCGACGTTTTCTTTTTGATTGAAGACGAGTCGTTGCGACCGGAGTCCCTGCGCGTGATTCAAGACCTGCGCAGCGCCGGGCTGGCGGTGGATTATCCGTTCACGGCGTTGAAGCCGGACAAACAGTTCAAGCGGGCGTTGGAACTCGGCGCGGCCATGACCTGTCGCCTCGAAAGTGCCGCAGGACCCAACGGTCGCCTGGCCCGGCTGAAAAGCCTGCAAACGCGAGAAGAGAAAGTGGTGCTTCAGCAGGACCTGGCAGGCAGCATTCGCACTGAACGCGCAGTGAAGTGAAAGGTAGGGGGCGCTCTCCGCAGCGCGCCGCCGATGCGGACTCCCGGCGGGCGGCGGAGCGCCCGCCCTACCTACCGCGCTCGGTTCATGGCCCCACTTCCGGACCGCCGCCGCCGGGCTACATCATTTTCAGGAGCGTCTCGGCCATCTCACTGGGCGTGGCGGCGACGCCGATGCCAGCGGCTTTGAACGCCGCGATTTTGGCCTGGGCGGTTCCCTTGCCGCCGCTGACGATGGCGCCAGCGTGGCCCATGCGACGTCCGGGGGGCGCAGTGGCGCCGGCGATGAACCCGGCGACTGGCTTGGTGCCGTGCTTTCGGAGCCATTCGGCCGCCTCCTCTTCGGCGCTGCCGCCGATCTCGCCGATCATGATGATTCCCTTCGTTTCGGGATCGGCCATGAAGAGCTGGATGACGTCGAGGTGGGACGTGCCGTTGACGGGGTCACCGCCGATGCCGACGCAGGTGCTTTGGCCGACGCCGCGGCTGGTGAGCTGCCAGACGGCCTCGTAGGTGAGCGTCCCGGAGCGGGAGACAACCCCGATCTGGCCAGGCTTATGGATGTAGCCGGGGGCGATGCCGATGCGGCAGCCGCCCGAGGAATCCGGGCCGGGGCCTGGGGTGACGATGCCTGGACAATTCGGGCCGATCAGGCGGGTTTTCTTTCCGGCCATGGCCTGCTTGGCGCGAATCATGTCGCGCACGGGGATGCCTTCGGTGATGGCCACGACGAGATCCAGGCCGGCGTCGACTCCTTCCAGGATGGCATCCGCCGCGAACGCCGGCGGGACGAACACGGCGCTGGCGGTGGCGCCGGTTTGTTTCACGGCTTCGGCCACCGTGTCAAAAATCGGGACCTTTTGGCCGGCGTGTTCGAAGGACTGGCCGCCCTTGCCAGGCGTTACGCCGGCGACGATTTGGGAGCCATATTCCATGGAGAGCCGGGCATGGCGCGCGCCGAATTCGCCGGTGATGCCCTGGACGAGGACCTTGGTGTTGGGTTTTACGAGGATGGACTCTGCGGCGGCCTTTGCCTATTTGACCGCCTGGACAACCTTTCGGGCCGCGTCGGCCATCGAGTCGCCGCTGATGATGGTCAGGCCGCTTTCGGCGAGCGTTTTCTTGCCGGCGACGACGTTGTTGCCTTCGAGACGGACGACGAGCGGCAGCTTCAGTCCGGTTTCCCGAACGGCGGCGACGATGCCCGTGGCAATGACATTGCAGTCCATGATGCCGCCGAAGATGTTGACGAAGATCGCCTTCACGGCGGGGTCGCTCAGGATGATTTTGAAGGCGGCGGTGACCTGATCCTTGCTGGCGCCGCCGCCGACGTCGAGGAAGTTGGCCGGGCTCGCGCCGAAGTGTTGGATGATATCCATCGTGGCCATGGCCAGGCCGGCGCCGTTCACCAGGCAGGCGATGGAACCCTCCAGCTTGATGTAATTCAGGTTGAACTTGCTGGCCTCGATCTCCAGCGGCGATTCCTCAGCGAGATCCCGCATCGCCTGGATGTCCTTGTGGCGGTAGAGCGCGTTGTCATCGAGCCCGATCTTGGCGTCCACGGCGACGAGCTTTTCTTTCCCGTCGGGGCCCACACAGATGCAGAGCGGGTTGATTTCCACAAGGGAGGCGTCGCACTCCCACCAGGTTTTGTAAACGCCGGCCAGCAGGCGGGCGCACTGGCTCGCGAGATCTCCCTTGAGGCCGAGCGCGGCCGCGATCTTCCGGCCCTGCCACGCCTGGAAGCCCATCAGCGGATCGACGGTTTCCTTGATGATCTTCTCCGGGTGCTTTTCGGCAACCTCCTCGATGTCCATTCCGCCCTCGGTGCTGGCCATGATGAGCGGGCGGCTGACGGCCCGGTCGAGCAGGACGGCGAGGTAAAATTCCTTGCGAATGTCCTCTGCGGCCGCGACGAGGATGGTCCCCACCACGCGGCCGTCGGGGCCGGTTTGCTTGGTGACGAGCGTGCGGCCGAGCATGTTGCCGGCAAGATCGACGACCTCGGCCACCGAGCGGCCAAGTTTCACGCCGCCTTGGAAGCCGTGCTTGAAAGTGCCCTTGCCTCGACCCCCGGCATGGATCTGGGATTTGACCACGGCCAGCGAGTGCCCCGCCTTGAAAATCTTTTCCGCCGCCGCTTTGGCTTCGTCGACGGATTTGCAGGGATCGCCCGCCGGGACAACGACCCCGTACTGGGCGAGAAGCTGTTTGGCTTGATACTCGTGAATATTCATTTCGCTGCGATTGCGCGACCGGATTCAATTCGGATGGACGCGAGAATGCAACTCTAGATCCGGCCGGCCACGGCGGCCACGGCGTCGGCGGACGGTTTCGGATGCTGGGGTGAGCGCGACCGCCTGACGATAGCCGGACCGAACGCGCATTCGGCAGCTGTAAACAATCGTCCTGGCCACCGGAAGCTCGCGGCCAGAAAACCGCCGCTGAGCCGCCCTGACCGTCAGGCAGGGGTGGCGTGCGCCCCTGAACCGTCAATGAAGAGCCCTTGCCAGCAGAGCGTCCAACGCCGAAACTGCGGGCATGAGACGACACCTGACGACGCTGATTCCGATTATTTTGCTGGCGTGGGCCGCGGAGCTCCAGGCGCAGGTCGACGTCGATCTTCTCGTCGATCAAGAGCAGTTCCTCCGCGACGAAGCGGTTCCCGTCAAAGTGCGAATTACCAATCGCTCCGGCCAAACTTTGAAGCTGGGAGAGGGTGACGATTGGCTGACGTTTAATCTGGAATCGACCGGCCATGGTCCGGTGGAACGGATCGGCCAGCCCCCGTTGGCAGGCCCATTCGAGCTCGAGTCGGCTCATCAAGCCACCCGCGAAGTCAATCTCCAGCCGTGGTTCGAGATGAGCCAGCCCGCGCGCTACACGGTGACGGCGACCGTCCGCATCAAACAATGGAACCGTGAGCTGGCCACGCGCGCCAAGGTCGTCGAGGTGGTCCGCGGGGCCAAGCTCTGGGAAGAGGACGTCGGCGTCCCCAAGGCCGGCGGCCAGCCCGAGGTGCGGCGGTACACGCTGCAGCAGGCCAATTACCGCAAGCAGATGAAGCTCTACCTTCGGATCAGCAACGACTCGGATTCGGTTGCGTTCAACGTCCTGCCCCTGGGTTCGATCGTGTCGTTCGGCCGGCCCGAGGCCCAGGTGGATGAACAGAGCAATTTGCACGTCTTGTTCCAGACCGGCGCCCGGTCGTTCCTGTATTGTTGCGTTGATCCAGCCGGCAAACTCACCGGCCGCCAAAGCCACGAATATGGGGCCAGCCGGCCCACCCTCCGCCTGACCGAGGCCGGCCGGATCATCGTCGCCGGCGGCGTCCGCCGCATTGCTTCCACCGACCTTCCCATCCCCGCCCCGGATGTGCCGCCTCCCGCGAAGTAACCGTTCCTTCCCGCGCGCCGTCGTGCTGGTTCTCCTGACCGTGGGGATCCAGCTCGGATCCATCGCGGCGGCTCAGCAGTTCAAATTTTTCCTCCGCAATGGAGACCGCTTGACGGGCACCGTCGTGGCCGAGGACAAGTCGTCCGTCATCATCACCAATCCGCTCGTTGGACGGATCCTGATCCCGGCGGCGCAACTGGATCGTCGCGAGCCCGTTCCGGCGACCGTCGCGACACCAGCGCCCGCTCCCCCGGCCGCTCCGTCAACCAACGCCGCGATCGTCCTGACGCCGGTGCAGCGCCAGCGGCTGAACGATTTGAATCAGGTCTACATGGCCGGCCAGCTCTCGGCGGGCGAATTTCAAAAACGTCGGGCCGCGTTGATGGCCGGACCGCGGCCGCCGGCGCCCAAACACTGGTCGGGCGAAGCCCTCGCCGGCATCGACCTCGGCTACGGCACGAAGAGCCGCCAGAACTTTTCCGGGCGCGTCAAAATCAACTACGCGGAAAAGCGGTTCCGGAACGCGTTCGATTACCTCTTCACGTACGGGCACACCGACGGCGAGCTTTCCGCGAATCGGATGGACGCCACGGACAAGCTCGATTACGTCCTCCGGACCAACTATTACCTCTACGCGCTGACCGGCGCCGGCCGCGACAAGATCCGACAGATCGATTATCAACTCCAGGCGGGGCCCGGCGTGGGCCGTCACCTCATTCAACGCACCAACCTGCTTTTCAACGCGGAGCTGGGTGGCAACTATCAGCTGCAAAATTTCGAAGGCGGCCACGACACCTTTTTGTTCTACTATCGCGTCGCCGAAGACCTCAAATGGATCATCAGTCCAAAGTTGAGCTTCGACGAGAAGGTGGAATACACGCCGCAATGGAACGACGTCAGGCAGTACAAACTGCGCGCGGAGGCCAACCTGCGCTATCAGCTGCTGGACAACCTCTCCCTGATCCTGACGGTGATCGACATGTACGACACGCGCGTTCCGCCTGGGGTCGAGCCCAACGATCTCCAGGTGCGCTCGTCCCTTGGCGTGAAGTTTTGACCCGCCGACGTGCGGGGGCCACCGGCCGGGAGAAGTTCAGCCTCAGCCGACAAACTCGACGTTCTGACGGAGCGAGAGGATCTTTTCGGCGACCGCGGCGATGTCCGGCAGGACAAAGTCGTGGTGCACCTTGCCGACCCAGGGAGAGTCGATCAGGAGGGAGGTGCAGCCGGCAGTCCGGGCCGCTTCTGCATCCGGCCATTTGTCGCTCACGACATAGGACTGGTCGAGATTGATGTGCCACTTGAAGGCCGCCTCAATCAGGAGTCCGGGCCGGGGCTTGCGGCAGGGACAATGGTCCGACTCATCATGCGGGCAGACCATGATGTCGTCGATGGGGAAGCCGCGGCGGAGCATATCGTGCATGCGATCGAGCTCGCGGCGGGATTGGGACCCGCGGGAGAGTCCCGGCTGGTTTGTGGTGACAATGAGAACGAACCCGGCCTGCTTCAATTTGGCCAGGGCCGGCTCCGCCTCCTTGCGCAGCTTGAACTCCTCCAGGGTCAGCGGGGCAATTTGGTTCTTTGGCCCCGGCCGAACCTGGTTCAGGACCCCATCCCGCTCGATGAATACAGCTCTCTTCATACAGCCAATCTCAGATGTCTCTACCGTTACACATCGGCACACCCGAAAAATTCCGGAGCTCCGTAATATCAACGACGCCCGGGCCGGTTCGCCCGTCACCCGCGGGAGCGCTGGCCGCCAAGGCGGCCAAGGCGCTCACAGGCAAAAACGCGGTTAACCTTTCCCCGTGCGTCCGCCGCCGGCGCTCACTGGAGCAGATCGCTCAACGAGCGGATGCGCGCCTCCATGTTTTTCACCACCGGCATCGCGCGCACAACCGCGTTGTTTTCAGTCTGACCCGGAAAGCTCTTCATCAACACGCGGACGGCAGCAATCTTGTCTCCATTGCTGTCATGCAAAGGGAGGGTCATCGAGATCACGCCGGAGCGCTTTCCGTAAAAAAAGCCGCGCTCGGCGAGGACGCGCCGGGCCTCATCCGGCGCCGGCTGGCCGAACTCGTCCCGCTCGGAGCTGGCGACGGTCTGCAGCGGCGCGTCGGTTCGGCCACCCGGCGGGGTCGCATAAATTTTCACCCCGAGCAACTTGGGATACTTTTGCAGCGTATCCCGGACGAGAACCTGGGCCAGCGTTTCGCGCTGCTTGTAATCGATCTTAAGTTCCGAAAAATAGCTGACCGAGTCGGACTTGGTCCAAAACCCGATCCGGCCGGCCGAGAGCGATTTGTCGTCCAGTTCCGGCCAGATTTCCTGGCCATCCAGCCGGGCGCGGATCCGGGTGCCCGAGCATTCGATGGACATCTCGTGCCAGACGCCGGGGCGAACTTCGACCCGCCCGGTGATCGGCGCGCTGCGCTGGCCGTTGATCACCTTGAAGAAGTTGAACGTGTTGCCAAGCCCGCTCGCGCGGATGTAGTAGAAGTTCGCGTCGTCCACAAACCGGAACACGAGGCCGGCCATTTGCTCGCGCCGGCCGCCCACCAGCTTGAACCGCGTCGTCAGACTGAAATCGCCGAAGGTCTCCCCGTCGTAGAGGAGCACGGGAAAGCGCTCGTCCGTCGAATCGCGCGACACCTGGGCCAGGACGGATCGTCGGCCGGTCGAGGCGTTGGCTTTCGAACTGAACGGAGCCAGCGGTGACGGCGCCTCGTCTTCGACCAACTGCCAGTCGCCCGGCGCGCCCAGGCCAATCAAGCGACTGCTGAAGCCTGACGGCATGCGGCCCGGCGCGTCGCCGGCAAAATCAAGCATGAGCTGCGCGGCCCTCCCCGCCGACGGAGAGACGAGCCGCAGCAGGCCAAGGACGAGCGAGCAAATGATGACGCGCCGTAACATGGGAGGTGGAGGGTACCAAATGTCGTCGCCGGGACAAGGGGGGAATTTTTTTTGAAAATCTTCCCAGGCTTGAGGCTTGCCTTGCGCCAGCCCCGCTTCTAGCCTCCCACCATCCGATGTTCCGTCCGCCGGCTCCAACCAGACCGGACACTGGCATGCACTCCTGAGCCGGCGGCGTCGCTTCACCCGCATATGAACAACGTTTCGAATCCGCCGGGATCGTTTAACCCTTCGTCGAAATTTCAGCTCTGGATCGCGTGTCGCGCCGCGCGCCTCTGGCTCCGGATTGGAGCGCTGGCGTTGGTCCTCGCCGCCAGCGCCTCGCCCTCGTTCGCCGCGCCGGCCATCGGGCTGGTCGACTTCAGCCAGGTCGACGGCGATCTGACCGTCGCGAGCACGAACGCGCCGCCCGGGCCTTGGACCTACGATCCGTTCCGCGGAAGCTGGTCGACCTTCGACCAGTCCGGTTGCGCCACCGCCCCGCGTTCCTCCCGGCTCACCACCCCCGGCTGGACGGTGGTGTCATCGGGCCAGGTCACGCTGAGCTTCACCCATCGCTACAGTTGGGAGGATGACGGGACAACGCGTTGGGACGGCGGCCAGGTCCGCCTGAGTGTAAACGGAGCCGCGTTCGCCACGCTGCCGGCGGCCAATTTTACCGCCAACGGATACAACAACACGGTTGGGGGCGCCAGCGTGCCCACGTCCGAGCTGGCCGGCCAGCCGGCCTTCACGGGCGAATCCACGGGTTACGCCGCCGGCACGTTCCTCACCAGCGCGGCCGGTCTCGGTCCCTTCAATGCCGGCGATGTCATTTCGGTCCAGTTCATCGCGGCGTGGGACGACTGCTCCGAGGCCAACGAGCCCAGCTGGGAAATCACCCGCCTGCAATTCACTCCCGCCCTCGAGGACCGTCGCACCGCTCCGGTCATCACGAATCCCGCTCTCCCCGCCAACGCCGCCATCCAGGAAGGCAAGGCCTACACCCTGACCGCCGCGGTCACCGGCCAGACGTCGGTCCAATGGTTCAAGGATGGGCTCGCCATCTCCGGCGCGACGGCGCTCAGTTACACCATCGCCAGCGCCACCCCGGACGACGCCGGTCAATATCATCTCGAGGCCTACAATGCCATCGGCACCACCGTGACCCGCGTTGCCACGATCAGCGTGACCGCCGACCACACCGCGCCCCGGCTGCTTCTCGCGTTCTTTGACGCCACCGATCCCACCCGGGTCACGCTGTGGGTCGATGAGCCGCTTTGCACCGATGAGCTGGCCTGCGGGTCGGCGGCCAACGACAATTTCAATTACGCAGTGGAATCGCTGGACGGCTCGGAGTCGTTCGAAGCCGCGACCGCCACGGTCACGGACGGCACCAACGTCGTCATTGTCACCAGCCTGCCCCACACCGTCGGCCAGCGCTACCGATTGCGCACGGATCGCGGCCTCGGCATCGGCGACCGCTTTAACAACGTCATCCCAGCCGGCGACGCGGCGCAGGTCGATGTGCTCGAGCCGGTGGTTTTCCAGCAAAACCGGAACGGCTATACGGGAACCCAGGACACCGAGCTGCGCGGCGCCGCACCCGGGGTGGTGCAAGGTGTCACGGCGACCTTCGTCACCGTCGACCTTTCTGATGCCGGCGGGATCTCCCAGGGCCTCCTCCGCTTCGACGGGTTGTTCGGACCGGACACCGGCCAGATCCCCGTGGGCGCGACGATCCTTTCCGCGCGCCTAACCCTGACTCATGGCAATGGGGCGACGCCGGATGGCGATCTCGTGAACGTCCATCGGATGCTCGTTCCCTGGGACGAGTCGACCGCGACGTATAACTCGCTGGGCGCCGGCGTGGCGGCCAATGACGTGGAAGCCGTGGCTGCGCCGGACTTCGTGATCAACTCCGCGGGCATTACCACCGGGGCGAAGCTGACGTTTGACGTGGCGCGCTCGGTTCAGGCCTGGGCGAGCGGCGCGGCCAACCTCGGGTGGGCCATGCTGCCTACCGGCGGCAACGGATATCGGTGGGACGCCTCCGAGTCCAGCGCGCCGGATTCTCAACCACGTCTTGAGGTGCTCTTCACTCTGCCTCCGTGTGCGCCCGTCGAAATCACGCAGCAGCCGGCGCCGGCCACGACTCTGAACGAAGGCGGGTCCTTTACGCTGTCGGTGGCGGTGATTTCCCAGGGATGCCCGCCCACGTTCCAGTGGACCCGCAATGGGTCCGATCTGCCCGGGGCAACGTCATCGGTCTACTCGGTGTCCGGCGCGCGGCCCGGCCCCGACAGCGGTGTCTATCGCGTCCGCGTGGCCAACGCGCTGCCCAGCGTCGCCTTGAGCGCCCCAGCCAACGTGACCGTTGTGCCCGATACGATCCGTCCCACGGTTCTCTCCGCCGTCAGCGAAGCCGATCTCGTCACCATCACCGTCACGTTCTCTGAGCCCGTGTCCGCAGCCGCCGCGAACGCGTCGAGCTACACGCTGACTCCGGCCGCGGGCGGCGCGCCAGTTTCCCTGACCGTCACCCGGGTTGATGCCACCACGATTCGACTGACGACGGCCGCGCGAGCATTGGGGTCCACCCACAACCTCACGGTTTCGGGCGTCACCGATCTCGCCGCCACCCCGAACTCCATCCTCCCGGTCACGATTTCCATCGGCACGATGACCCGGCGTCTTCTGCCGGCCGACGCCGTCTGGAGCTACGATCAGAACGGCAACTACGACGAGACCCTGGACGGCCCGCGGCCGTGGACTTCGCCGCTGTTCGACGACTCCACCTGGCTGACCGGCCAGGGAATTTTCGGGCTCGAAACCACCGCGGTTATCGAGGGAATTCCCCTGCCCGGCCCGGCCATTCGGACCCCCTGGACCGTGGGCGCGGCCCAGCTGACCTACTACTTGCGCACCACCGTCATCGTGCCGGCGGCACCGGCGGGTGCGGTCGTCCTCCTCCGTCATGCGACGGACGATGGCATGGTCGCGTACGTCGACGGCGTGGAAAAGGCCAGCTACAACATGGGGTCTGGCCGGCCGGTTTTGAACGGCGACCTGGCGAGCGCGGCCTCACCCGAGGGCGTGGTGACGTGTGCCATCCTGCCGGGCGTTCCCACCGGCACTCACACGCTGGCCATCGAGGTTCATCAGGCGTCCACCACGAGTTCGGATATTGTCTTTGGAGCGGAGGTGCTCCAGGTCATCCCACCGCGCCTGCAAGCGGCCCGCACGCCCGGCGGCGTGGCTCTGACCTGGCCGATGGACCCGGGGTGGTTCCTGGTTGAATCTCCCACCGTCAACGGCCCGTTCACCGCCGTAACCAACGCGCCGACGAGCCCGTTCACCATCGCGAACCCCGCGGGGTCCGTATTTTATCAACTCCGGTGCCGATGATACATCCCGGATTTTCGAACATCGACACGTGGGGCCCGCGGGCCGCGGGACACCCAAAATGGGCGGTTGATGGATCGGGCAGGCGGAGCTAAAAACCCCTCATGGCACAAAGTCCTTCGCCGTCGACCTGGAGTTACCCCAATGGGCACAGCCTACTGTCCTGGCCGTTAAGCCACCGCGTCTTCGTCCTGGTCGGCGCGGCGCTGGCTGCGCTCACCGCAGGCTGCGAACGTTCCGCGTCCACCCAGAGCCCTCCGCCCACGGCGGAAGTCCAGGGCGCGCCAATCAAAACGGCGACGAAATCCGCTCCCACACCCGTTCCCGCTCCCACAGCCGCGATGGCGAAACCCGCCGCCACCATGTCCAACACGGCAGCAGCGGTTGCTCCCAACCCCGCCAGCGCAACGAATTTCACAACAGCCACCCCGATTCCGCCAGGCCCAGCCTCAGTTTCATCGAATTCGGCGTCGACCCAGCCGCCCGCATCTGGCGACACCGTTCGCCTCGGCTTCGACCAACTCTCCGCATACACCTTCGAGGTCTCCGACGAACTGCTGGGCCCGGTGACCAACAACGTCGCGGAGGCGAGCGAAAAGACCAACGCCCAGATTCCGCAGCAGGTCAAAGCCTACAACACGAAGAAGGTTGCGCTGAAGGGCTTCATGTTGCCTCTCAAGGTCGAAGGCGGTCTCGTCACGGAAATGCTGATCATGAAGGATCAATCGATGTGCTGCTACGGCACGACCCCACGCATCAACGACTGGGTCAGCGTCAAGATGAAGAAGAAAGGCGTGCGCCCCTTGATGGATCTTCCGGTGACGCTGCATGGCACCATGCGCGTCGGCGAAATGCGCGAGAATGGCTACCTGGTGGGCATCTACAGCATGGACGGCGAGGAACTGGAAGCGCCGGAGGTCCCCTAGCCCGAAGTCAGCTCCGAACGCGTTGCCGCACCCGCAGCCCGCTCGGATTGGGAGCCGAAGCAAACGAGATGAGTCCATCGACCGCCGTGGCTCCCGCATAGGGATCATTGCTGATCAGGAGATTTCCGTCGATGTCCAGATGGTCAGCGAGGGCCGCGAGATGGGCGGCGGCCGTAATCAGGACGCTCGATTCGATCATGCAGCCGATCATGGTTTTCAGCCCGGCCTGGCGGGCCGCCGTCAGCGCCTCGAACGCGCCGCTGATCCCGCCGGTCTTGACCAGCTTGACGTTGACCCCGTGGAAACATTCGGCGGCGGCGGCGATGTCGCCGGCGTGGATGTAGGATTCGTCGGCGAAAATCGGGAGAGGCGAGCGCTCACGCAGCCAGCGCAAGTCCGCTGCGGGAGTCGTCGCGGGCATCGGCTGTTCCACAAACTCCACGTGCCCATCGCGCGCCAGCCATTCAATCCGCCGCAAGGCCTCCTCGCGGCTTTTCCAACCCTCGTTGGCATCCACCCGAACCGCCTTCTGCGGGGCAGCCGACCGGAGCGCCGCAAAGTTCGCTTCGTCGTCCGGGCTGCCCACCTTGAGCTTGAGCACCGGATAGCCCGTCGCCTCGATCACCTTTTGCCGGATGACCGCGGGCTCATCGATGCCGATGCTGAAGCTGGTCACATGACGCCGCTCGACAAAACTCAGGCCGAACAGGTCGTGAATGGGCTTGCCGGAGCGCTGGCCGGCCCCGTCCAGCAAGGCAATATTCAACGCGCACTTCGCCGCCCATTGGCCGGGTTCCAACGTGTCGAGATACTGCATGCTCCCGGCGACATCGGCGAACGAAAGCTGGCCCGCGTCGACGCGGCCGAGAAAGTCCTGCACCGTGCCCGTGGTTTCCTGGTATCGCTCCGACGGCGCCGCCTCGCCGACACCGACGACGCCGTCCGCATCGGTGAGTTCCACCAGCACGATGGGGAACGCCCGCATCCCCGCCCCGCCCAGCCCGCGGGCAATACGCCAGGTATGCGTCAGGTTCAACTCGAACGGCCGAAAGCTCAGATTCACTCCGAAGCATTAACGAAGCAAAGGTCCAAAGGCAAAAGGGAAAGCAGGACGCTTCTCCATGCCTCCATGCGGCGCCGCCGGCCATCGATGGCATCGAATTTCGCGCCGGCCTTTTTGATTTACCCCGGCGCCGTCCCCATTGAAACTCGAGGCCATGTCGATACCGAATCCCGGCGAAACTTCGCCGCGCAATCCCATCATCGTGGCCCTCGATGTTCCCACCGCTGACCAGGCCATTTCGCTCGCGGAAAGGGTCGCGCCGTCCGTCGGCGCCTTCAAGATCGGCAGCGAATTGTTCACGGCGGCCGGCCCGGACATTGTCCGACGCATTCGCGCGCTAGGGGCCGAGGTATTCCTTGATCTGAAATTTCACGACATCCCCAACACCGTGGCGAAAGCCGTGGCGAGCGCCGTTCGCCTGGACGTGCAGATGCTGACCATTCATACGTCGGGTGGGCCCGCCATGATGAAAGCGGCCGAGGAAGCGGCGCAGAAAACCGCCGAGGCTTGCGGGCGGCCGGCTCCGCTGGTCCTTGGGGTCACCGTGTTGACCAGCATGGATGGCCAGGAGCTCTCCTCGGTGGGCATCCGGGAAACCGTGGGCCACCAGGTCGAGCGGCTGGCGTCGCTCGCCGCCTCCAGCGGGCTGCGGGGACTGGTGTGTTCGCCCCTGGAACTTGCCGGGTTGCGCGCCCTGTTGCCAGACGGGATGCAGTTTGTGACGCCCGGAATCCGCGGCCCCGGCGACGACGCCGGAGACCAGAAGCGCACGCTCAGCGCGGCTGAGGCCATGGTCGCCGGCGCATCCCGCCTGGTCATCGGACGCCCAATTTACGCGGCCGCGGATCCCCGCGCGGCGGCGGAGCGGATTCTCCAGACCATCCCGACGACGGCGGGATGAGGCGGTGGCAGGCGTGGCCGCCGGCGTTGATGAAAGGGCAAGCCAGCGGAGAAACCCCTGCCTACTTTCCGTAGGCCGCGTCGATCGCCTGGCCGAAGGTGTTTTCGGACACGCGCACGATGCCGATTTCGCGTCGCGCGTTGTCCTCGGAATCACTGGCGTGGGCGGCGTTCACCATGATGTTCGAGCCAAACTCGCGGCGGATCGAACCGGGAGGCGCCTTGGAAGGATCCGTCGGCCCGAGAACATCACGAATTTTGTTCACCGCATTGACCCCTTCGTAAACGAGCGCGATGCACTTCTCGGTCCCCGGCTCATTGAGGTCGGCCGGGTCGCAATCGCTCGGCGCGCGGCCCGACATGAACTTGACGATGTTCTCGAACTGGTTCTCCCCGAAAAGCGGCCCCAGCACGGCGCCCAACTTGGATGCTTCGGCCGGCGGGATCGAAAAGCCCAACTCCTTTTCCAGGGCGAGCCGCGCCTTCCCGCCGACGACATCGTTCAACTTGGTTCTTAAGACCTCCTTGACCGGGCCGTAAAACTCCATCGCGTCAGCCACGCTCATCCGATGCACCTTAATCCCGACGATGTAGAGGCCGGTCCGCGAAAAAAAGTCGATGACGTTGCCCGGTCGGCCGGTGGCAAACCGAAAATTGTCCGGCTTGATCAGCACCAAGGTCCGCTGCGGACGCTCGTCCGGCCCGTAAGCAATGGTCTTGTCCAGGACCCCCCCGTCGGTGTCTGCGAACTGGGCCCAAATCCGCGCCTTGAGCTGGGCCTCGGCCAGATTGGGCGCCGCCAGGACAGCCGGCTCGAAATAGCGAACTCCACCTGATTCATCGAGAATGTAGTCCCCGAAGGTATCCCGGATGGTTTCGCCCGTCCGACGCTCGGCGTTGATGTTACCGACGACCGAGCGGACTTTGCGCACGGCGTCTTCGCCTTGAAACAGCAACACCATCACCCGCCGACGGAGGCCGGTCTTCGGATCCGGAGCAAAATTCCGCACGACGTAATCCCGAATCAACTCCTGGATTTTCCGATCCTGCGGATCATCCGCCGAGACGATGACTTCCGCATAACGCCGGGTCAGCTCCGGGCTGGGGGCGAACATGCGAGCCCCCACCAATTCGAGGCCTGTGCGCGTGATCAGACGCGCGAGGATGCCGCCCGTCCGGGATTTGGAGAGGGTATACGGCGTGACGATGACGTAGGCCAGTTGTTGGGACATACCAGTGCGCGCGCCTAACTCGCGGTGGCTGGCGGCGTGCCGGGGGTCGCCGGGGGCGATGCCTTGCCGCCGAGGATTTTAAACATCACCGTGCCGCACGTGGGGCACTTGCCTTTGATCGCCTTGCGCCCGTTCTTCATGGTCTCTTCAACCGCGTCGGCGATCTCTTTCTTCGCTTTGCACTTAACGCAATATCCTTCGGCCATAAGCTCTGTGGGTTTGGGCAACTCGGGCACCCCAATCAATTTCAGGGCGCAACCTTACGGGGGGGTCAACAGAAGCGTCAACCGGTAAAACCCAATCCATTCACATCAAATTGATAAAAAGAATCTTACGAAAACTCCACTCCTCACAATGGGCGTTGTGAAAAACCGGCGAAGCGCATGTGAATGACGTCCTCTTGCCGCACGGCGGGTGTTTGCGTGATACTCCGACTTTCGCGACCCGCTCCAATCCAAGTGCAACAAGAGCTATTCGGAGTATCTCAAGTGCCCCCCGGTCCCCCGGCCGCGGGCAGCAGACCAACGGCTCGCTCGACGCGCCGCACCCGGCGGGCGACTGAACCGGTCGCGGGCCCACCACCCGCGCCACTCCATCTCGCTTCCGAAGCAACCGCCTTGGCGGACGCGTTGGCCGCCTTCCACGAATTCGGCCAGACGACGCGGCTGCTGACGACCGAAACCAAATCGTTCGAAGGCCAGCCCCTTGCAGTCCCCACCTACGTCAACGAGTTCTGGACCGCCAAGCAGCGGGCCGCCAGCAGCCTGCACGAGGTCTCCTATCGCGCCTGCTTCAAGCCCCAGCTCCCCCGGTTCTTCATCGAGAGGCTTTCCCACCCCGGGGATGTCGTCCATGACCCGTTCATGGGACGGGGCACGACCCCGATTGAAGCCGCGCTGCTGGCCCGAATCCCCTCTGGCTGCGACGTCAATCCCCTGAGCGTGGTCCTGACGAGACCGCGCTTGCAGCCCCCGTCCGTCGAGGAGGTCCGCGCCGGCCTGGCCAAACTCCCGTTGGATCGGCCGGGAGACGAACCAAAGGAATTGCTGGCGTTTTACCATCGGGATGTCCTGCGCGGCATTTCGTCCATGAAACGCCATTTCATCGAGCGCGAAGCGGCCGGGAAGCTGGATCCGGTGGAGGACTGGATCCGGATGGTGGCCCTCGGGCGGCTGACGGGGCATTCCTCGGGGTTTTTCTCGGTCTACACCCTGCCCCCCAACCAAGCCGTGTCGGTCAAGTCCCAGCTGAAAATCAACGAACGCCGCCAACAGACGCCGCCCCCCCGCGACCTCCGCGCCATCATCCTGAAAAAGACACGGCAACTGCTGGGAGACGTCGATGGCCACGCCCGGGCCCACCTCGCATCGGTGGCTGCACGCGCGCGCTTGATCACCGCGACGTCCGATCATGCTCCGCAAGTCCCGAGCGGCAGCGTCAGCCTGGTCGTCACGTCACCGCCGTTCCTCGACGTGGTGCAGTATGACACGGACAACTGGCTGCGGTGCTGGTTCCTCGGGCTGAACTCGAAAGACGTGCGCATCACGATGTCGCGCAAGCTGGAGGACTGGCAATCCTCCATGACGGCCGTCCTGCGCGAACTCGCGCGCATGCTTCGGCCCGGCGGACATGTGGCGTTTGAAGTCGGCGAGGTTCGGGGCGGAACGATCCAACTGGAAAAAGCCGTGCTCCCCTGCGGCCTCCACGCCGGCCTGACGCCAGTGCTGGTGCTCGTCAACGATCAGGAATTCACGAAGACAGCCAACTGCTGGGGCGTGGACAACATGGGCAAAGGAACCAACACAAACCGGATTGTGGTCTTTCGGAAGCCAGCGTGAGCCCACGGATGGGACGGCCGTGCCACTCGAAGTGGCTCGCCGGGCCGCGGGGGGTCAACCCTCAGCGGTTGACGCCGACCACGCGGCTTGCAGATCCCCCCGCCTGCCTGCCGCCGATTCGACGTGCTGCAGGGCCGCGCTCCGGACAGGGAGAACGATGGTTCACCCACAATGTCGGAATGCACCCGGGTGAGACGGGCGGGAAGCGACGCCTCCCTTACACGTCCAGCTGTCGACGGACGACGTTAATCAACTCCTGGTTGTCGAACGGCTTTTGCAGGTAGGCGACTCCATCGATGTCGCCTCCCAGGCTGGCCGGGTCCTGAGATCCGCCGCTCAGGAGGATCGCTTTGAGCTTGGGATCCATCGAGCGAATGCGCTGGAGCGCGTCATAGCCGTTCAAGCGAGGCATGTGCAGATCCATCAACACCAGGTCGTAGCGCGGATTTGCCGCCGCGTATTTTTGCACGGCTTCCTCGCCGTCCGCGGCTTCGACTATCTCGTATCCTCGATAGGCCAGGATGGCTTTGGTCACCATGCGGACAAGTTCTTCGTCGTCGACGACCAGGATGCGCTCGCTGCCACCGGCGCCTTTTGTCTCCGGCGCGGCCAGCGGCTGCGGAGCCGCGGGCACTGCGCAAAGCGGCAGGTAGATCGAGAAGCACGAGCCGGCGCCTTCGCGGCTGGCGACCTCGATCCAACCTTTATGTTCTGCGATGACGGACGCGGCGATGGACAAGCCCAGTCCGGGGCCATGGCTGAGGTCCTTGGTGGAAAAATAGGGTTCGAAGGCGCGGCTGACCACGTCCGGCGACATCCCGAAACCCGTGTCCCGGATGTGCAGACAAACGAAGTCGCCGGGCCGTCGGGGGGGGCGGGCGGACTGTTCCACGAACTGTTTTCGTTCGATCTCCAGCGAAATGCTGCCCCCTTTGGGCATCGCGTCCCGCGCATTAACGCCGATGTTTAGAATCACCTGCAAAAGTTGATTCGTATCCGCCCGGACCAACCACGGATTGCCGGGCGAAGCGGGCGTCGGCGGTTGGATTTCGATCAGGGCGCTGACGCCGCGTCGCAATAGAAACAGGGCTTGGTCGACTACGTCCATCAAATCAATCACGTCGAACTTGGGCGGGCTTTGCCGGCTGAAGGCCTGCAGCTTGGCCACCAGTTCGGCGCCGCGGCGGGCGCTCGTCTGCGCATAAATCAGATGCTGCCGCATCTGCGCGGGCACCTCCCCGCCGTAGAGCACGAGGTCGATTTGCGAAATAACCGCCGTCAGCAGGTTGTTGAAGTCGTGGGCGATGCCGCTCGCCAGCGCCCCGATGGCCTGGGCCTTCCGGGCGTCATAGACGGCCTTCTCCATCTGCTCCTGCAACGAGATGTCCCGGATCGATGCGATATAGGCCGGCCGGCCGCCCAAATGCCCCTCGGTCACCACCACCTCGACTGGCCGCAAATCGCCCGGGGCATCCCCCAGATGCAGCCGCTGCACCCCCCGCACGGACGGACGGCCTTCACCTCCGGCACTCAGGCCCAGGCGCCCGAAAAATTGCCCGAGCGGCCCGGAGGCCGGATCCCCCGGACGGACGTCGCTCTGGTTCACCCCCAAAAAACGCGCTCCGGCACGGTTGATCCACAGTGGCCGGAGCTCGTCATCGGCCACCACCACGCCGTCGTCGAGCGCGTCGAAAACCTTTTCCAGCAGTCGTTCCATGCGTGACGGGGAGATTCATTGACAAAGCGGAATTTGAAAAGAGATAGTTTCGAGCCCTGCAGCGCTCGTGATGACCACGATTGCCAACAAGCCGGCTGACTCGACCTTCGAAGAGGTCATCGCGCATTGGCCCGGCGTCTACTTCCAGCAGCGCCCGGACCTCAGTTTCGATTTCGTCAGCGCGTCGATGGCCCATCTGACCGGCATTTCCGTTTCCGAATGGCTCAACGCCGGGCCCATGCTCTCCCGCGTCATCCATGACCTCGACGCCGAGGAGTTCGCCCGGCACGTCCAGCGCGCCGCGACCTCACCCGACGGCTGCGAAACGTCGCTCCGCATCCGCCATGCCATCAGCGGACGAGTGTCCTACGTCACCGAGCACCGACGCGCGCTGCGGGATGAACGCGGCCAGGTGTGCGGCTACGCCGGCTTCTGGGACGATGTCACGCGGCAGACCTTGTCGGAGCGGCGCCTGGCGACTGCAGCCTGGAAGGAAACGCTCGGCTTGCTCACCCTGGGCCTTTCCCACGACTTCAACAACGTGCTGGCCGGGACCCTGGCCCTGGCCGAGTCCTATCTGACCCAGGTGCCCAAGGATCATCCGTTCCGCGAGGGGCTTCAGCTGATCAAACAGAATACCGAGCAGGCCGCCCTCCTGGTCCGACGCATCGCCCAACTCCACCGGGGCAAGGTCGGGAATCCCGGCTACCAAAATCTCAACGAGATCGTCGCGGACTCCGTTGACCTGCTCCGCAAGGTCATCCCCAAGCGGATCGAGCTCATCTCCAGCCCTGCCACCGAACCGCTCCCCCTCTATGTCGACGCGGTCGAGACGCAGCAGGTCCTGATCAACCTCGCCCTCAACGCCGCGGATGCCATGCCCGAACGCGGGGAGCTGCGCATCGGAACGTCTCTTCACCCGACCCTGCCCCCTTGGGAATATCACGTCGGCACCATCCCCCGCGTGCCCGCCGCCTGCCTCTCGGTGGGCGACACCGGCACCGGCATCAAACCCCGGCACCTCGGCTACATCTTCGATCCGTTCTTCACCACCAAGCCGATGAACAAAGGATCCGGCCTCGGCCTCTACAACGCCCGGCTTTTTGCCCAAAAAAACGCCGGCGCCATCTCCGTCGAATCCCGCGAAGGCGCCGGCACCACCTTCCGCGTCTGGCTGCCCGTCGCTGACTTCACCGAGGCCGATCAGGACATGGAGCGGTTCAATCGGCGACGCCGCAGCCTGCTTCTGGCCGGACGCCCGGACAAGCTCATGGCCAGCACCGCGGACTTCCTCCGCCAGCATAACTTTCACGTCGCCACGGGCGGCTTCGATGCCGAGGAACTTCTTCGCTCCAGCGATTACAGGTTCGACGGCCTGCTCATCCTGGCCGAACCGCGCGAGCCGCAATTGCTCCGTCTGGCCGCCTTCGTCCGGCAGCAGCGCCTGCCCATCAAGGTCATCATCAAAACCGTCGGGTGCAACGACGACGAACTCGATTCCCAGTTCCTGATCAAGGCGGACCTTGTCATCTCCGCGGACACGCCGCAGGACACCATCCTGGACAAGCTCCTCGCCACGCTCGATTCCGCGCCGGCCCTCTCGGCCTGAGCCCGGACCACCCGCCCGACCTGCTCCGCATGAACCGAATCACCCGCCCCACCCCGCGCTACGCCGCTCATCCCGCCCTGGTCGTCGACGACGAAGAGATCGTTCTCGTCGCGCTCCGGGAGACCCTCCGGCAACTGGGGCTCGATGTGACCGCCACCACCGACCCGGTGGAGGCGCTGACCGTCCTGCGCTCCCAGCCGTTTTCCCTCATTGTCTCCGATCATCAAATGCCCCGGCTGACCGGCCTCGAACTTCTGTTGGAAGCGCGCCAGATCCAGCCCCGGGCCAGCCGCATTCTCGTCACCGCCGTGCTCAATGTCGGCACCGTCATCGAGGCCATCAACCGCGCGGAGATTTGCCGGTTCCTCCTCAAACCCTGGCAGCGGGAGGAACTCGTCGCCGCCCTCGACGCCGGCCTGGATCGTTTCGACCGACTGGCGACGCTCCATCGCCGCATTGATCTGCTGGAGGAAGAGAATGCCAGCCTTAAACGAAAACTCGGCTCCACCGAGGCCACCGATCGGCTCTCGCACTAACACCTCCCCCGTCACGGAAAACGGTCCGCCGAAAGTCCCAGGTCGGCCCTTCGTCAATCTTCGGCCGGATCCCAGCAGTGCCTTGATCCGCATGGCGGGCCAGCAGTTCCCCAAGGCCGGGCCTATTGCGAATAGGCCACCCGGTAAACTCCCGTCGAGGCCGCCGCGCTTTCATCCGTGAATGCCACCGTCCGGCCCGTGCCTTCGATTTCGCCTACCGACAGCCACCGGGCATCCTCCAGATCCGTTGTCCGGCTCACGGTGTAACGAACGCCCGGCTCCGACGAGAACTGGAAGCGAAACGCCGTGCCGTCCCGAACGGCGCCCCGCAAAAAGAGGCCGCCCACTCGGAAAAATCCAATCGGCGACTCCCCCGCAGGCACGACCACCTGGACCGGTTCCGCCGTTGACGACGAACGTTCCAGCACCGTCCGCCAGATGCCGGTCTCCAAATCGTCACAACGCTCCACCCGGTATGAAGATGAAGGCGGGCTGAATTCGAACGCGAAATCGGCGCCATGGCGGCGCGCATTGGCCAAGGTCACGCCCATCGTCGCCGGCGGGCCGGGAATCCCAAAAGACAGCGGGCCTCCCGAATTGAAGACCCGCGCCGCCTCACCCGGCCTGAGATGCGGCCACTCGGGAACCCACCCGATGTCCGCCAGAAACACATAGGGCGTCTCGTCCCGCCACCGCTGCGCTTGCGCGTCCCAGCGGACAACGGATAACTCATGCGAATAGGGTCCTTCCGGAACCACACCCACGTCCGAAACGCCGGCCGCGATCGTGAACCAATACGAGTTGGGCCAGGGCTCACCCACGAAAGTCACCAGGCGGGCGAACGGCAGCACCAAAAATCCCGCGCGCGCTTTTGTTAACTGCCATGCACCGTCAGTCCAATCGCCCGGCCGACGATAATCATTGGTGCGGTATCCATTCGCAGCAGTGTCCCACCACAAGAACTGGGATCCAGCGGGCACCCCCTGCAGGACGTTGGAGATCGAATTATCCCCGGCATTCAACGGGTTTGTGACCAGATTGGAGCCGGCGACGCACAGAACGTCCACATACCCCACGGCGTTGAATGAGTAGCGCTGCTGGGCACGGGCGCCAAAAGTCAGCATCGTCCACAAACACAAGAGGACCATTCCGAGGCAGTTCAAACGAGTTTTCATCGCGGGAGTTTTGCTCGAAGCAACATCCCTCCGCGCCGACGGCGGCACAATGTCCAGATCACCTCACTTTTTGGCTCCGCCCGGGCTCGACGTGGCCGGTTCGGCTGGCCGCACCGTCAACCAGAGCGACTCCGTGAATGGCAACAGCAACTCCCGAAATCCCCCCGGCACCCCGTTGTTCTCCGTCGTGCTCACATAGGAATATCGCGCCGCTCGAGCCCGCTCCCGATTTCCACCGGTCGGTCCCGGGTCTGAGATGACGATGCGAAACGGTCCGCCAAACCCGGGCGCATCCGCCGCAACACTCGCCCGCAATGTCACCTCGCCGCCTTTCTCCGGCACGTCCACTCCAGCCGTCGTCACGCTCGAAGGCCAGCCTTCAATCTTCACCGCGAGACGGTTCGTCAAGCCGTCCAAACGGTTCACGGTCAGTTTCACGTCGTTGGTCGTTCCCGCTTTGAAGACAAAACTCTCCGCAGCCACCGCGGCGTCAAAGTCCGGACCCGCCCGCCGGCCGGCGAGCCGATACCATTGATTGCTGCCGCCCCGGTGAATCAAGCTGCCCACCACGACTTGAAATGTTCCATCGCCGCCCGCGGTCCACGACAGCTCCGGGTCGACCCCATTGCCACCCTCGCTCCGCGCCACCTGCACGCCATTCGAGTTCTCAACACGAATCCAGCCATCCAGCGCAAAACCCAGCGAGGCGCTTTGCATCGCCCACACCAGGCGCTCGCCTTTCTTCGCCTGAAATCGATAGCGATCCACATCGAGCCCGCTGGCCAAAGCCCCCGTCGCCGCGCCCGGGACCTCAAGCGCATTTGCTGCCTCAGCGCGATCATTCGGCTCAGCCTCCATCATCTCGGGGCCATCCCCGAGGGGCACGCGCATCGCGTTTGCCAACCCCGGCACGCGCACCGTCGTCACCAGCCAATCCCGGCCCATCGTCGGCACCACCAGCTCCGTGTCCGCATCAAAATCAGCGGGAAGATTCCACCCCACGACGTGCAGACGGTTGGTGACGCCGCGGCGCGCGCCCAGGGGCAAGGTAAACCCGCCGCAGGGCCCGCCATCGAGCCGCAGGCGATACACGCACCGTTCATTTCCATAAAAGCGAATCTCGGCTGTCGCCGGATGAGGAAAGCCCATCACTTGCACCACGTAGGGCCCCGCGGCCGGCGCGGTGAAGGTCAGGAATGGATCTAATGTCCGCCCGTCGTGGTTCCAGGCGAGCTGAGCGCCCTGTGCGTCCGTGACGCGCAACACCGCGTCCACCGGGCTCTCCAACACGTAGGCCTCCAGCCCGGCCACCAGCGTCTGGCCCGCCGCCAGGACCACGCCAAAAGAATCAACGTCCCCCGCCTTCTCCAGCCGACCGTTGATCACCGCCGGCAACCCGGCGATCCGTTGCGGAGACTTCCATTCGTCATTGGGTTCAACCTCCGCGGTCTGTGGCGATCGATCGACGACGAAGCACCGCGGACGGGAAGCGCCTTCGTCGTTGTAAATGCGCACCCAATGAGGGCCCTCCGAAACGGACAGATCGGCTCCCGCCAAAAGCTCGCCCTTGTTGGTTGTGGCCACGAACCGGAGGCCGGGATCGTCCGCCCAGACCTTGCCGGGCCACGGATCGACTTTTCCCATGACCTTGACGAGGTTGGTGGTTCCCCTCTGAAGCGCCGGAGGGAAAAAATGATCCACCGTCGGCACCGCGGCGTCGACGGCCCATCCGCCCGGAATCCAGCCGAGGCAAAGGAGCACCATCCATCTGCAGGAGGAAGCGTCCGCCTGAGGGCACCGGGCCGGGCCGCGACGCCGACGGAAACGGGACCGCGCGAGACATCGAATCATGTCGCAGGCAAATCGAACGGCGGAAGATTGGAAGCTGGCACCGCAGGAGCGCACGCTGGTTGCTAGCTGAACAGCTCCTTGATCCGCCGGCCGTTGCTGACCAGCTGGACCGGCCGGCCTGTATTGGTGTGCAGGACCTGGGCGGGCTCGATGCCCATTTTGGTATAAAGCGTCGTGGCAAAGTCCTCCGGGCGATACACGTTTTCCGAGGCATGATAGCCACGGGCATCCGTCGCGCCGATGACCGCGCCTCCGGGGCAACCGGCTCCAGCCATCAGGACCGACATGGCGTGCGGCCAATGGTCGCGCCCGGCGTCCTTGTTGACCTTCGGCGTGCGCCCAAACTCGCCCAGCATCACCACCAGCGTCTTCTCCAACAAGCCGCGTTCGGCCAGATCGACCACGAGCGCGGAGATCCCCTGATCGACTTGCTTCAGCTTGTCCCCTTTGAACGCCTCGAAAAGCTTCGAGTGATGATCCCATCCCCCGTTATAGACCGTCACAAACGAAACTCCGACTTCCACCAGCCGCCGCGCCAGCAACAGGCGCTGGCCAAAATCGTTCCGCCCGTACGCCTCGCGGACCTTTTCGTTCTCGCGACCCAGATCGAACGCCGCCTGCGCCTGCGTCGACAGCACGAGGTCCACCCCCTGTTTGTAATACTGATCGAACGTCACGGCCGGATCATCGGCCAGCTTGTCCCGATAGCGCTTCATCCCATCCAGCGTCGCACGCAGCTCCCGCCGCGACGCCGCCCGGCCCTCGCTGATCCCCTGCGGAAGAACCACGTCCCGAACCTGAAACCCTTTCGCGTTCGGGCTGCCGCCAATCACGAAAGGCGCGTGCTCGCCGCCCAGAAAATTGGGACCGCCGCTGCGGGAAACTTCCGGCATCGACATGTAGGCCGGCAGCCCATGGCGAATGCCGCGGTCAAAGGACACCATCGAGCCGAAGGAAGGATGAAACGTGACGAACGCACCGCAGGCCACCGGGACCGGCGTCGGCGCACCGGTCATCATATAGTGGTTTCCTCCGCCGTGATTCGGGTCCTTGTGACAAATGGAACGAACAATGGACAGGCGATCGGAAATGCCCGCCAGCTTCGGCACGACCTCGCTGAACTGCATGCCCGGGACCCTGGTTGGGATCGCCTTGAATTCGCCGCGGATCTCCGACGGAGCGTCCGGCTTCGGGTCAAACGTCTCGTAATGCGACGGCCCGCCATCCAGCCAGACCAGGATGCAATTGGTGTCCCGCCCCGGCCGGGTTCCCGCGGCGGACGGCAAGAGCGGCGCCGCGCCCGCCCGCAGGCGCAATAAATCCGCAAAGCCCAACCCCAGCGCCCCTCCGAGGCCGAGCTGCAGAAAGTCGCGGCGGGGCATTCCGGCGCAGTTGTGGGTCAGGTTGGGCACGCCATTCTGACGGCCCCGCCGGCCGCCGGCTTCAAGGCGATTCAATGGTTAAAAACGAACTCCGCCGAGTTCAACAGCGCCCACAATACGTCCTCCGTCGCCGTCTGGCGCGTGGCCTCCCGCGCGGCGTATGCGCGCACGGCAGATTCCCGCTCAGCCGCGGTTGGGTACCGGCCCAAGGCCAGCAGGTAGAGCTCGGTCACGATCTCCTCGGGCGTCTTCGCGCTGGCGGCCAGCGCGTGAACGCGCCCAGTTTCCGCCGCCAGCTTGGACTGGAGCTCCCGCGAGTGCATGAGGTGCAACGATTGGACCACACTCGTTCGCAAATCCCGCTCGCAGGGACAGTCGCTGCTCGGGTTCGGTCGGCCGAACGCATCCAGAAACTGCGAGCCAATCTTGTAGCTCCACATCTGCGTCGCCCGGGATCCGGCCGGCAGGGCGGGACTCGACTCCACCGCCCCCGTCACGTCGTTGACCGCATCCAGCAGGACCTCGGCGGGCAGCCGGCGGCGGTAGGCCCGGGAAAAGTTCTTCGAGTCGGCCAGGTTCGACGCGTTGGGCTCCGAGCTGAGCTGATAGAGCCGCGAGCGCAGAATGGTTCTCATGAGATGTTTGAGATCGCAGCCATGCGCCACAAAATCGCGCGCCACGGCCTCCAGCAATTCCGGATCGACACAGGGATTCGAAATACGGAAGTCATCCACCGGCTCGACCAGCCCCCGTCCAAAATAGTGGGCCCAAATTCGATTGACGATGGCCCGGGCAAAGAACGGGTTGTCCGGGCGGGTCAGCCAATCCGCCAGGGCCGGCCGCGGATCCGACGAATCGCTCACCGCGGGCGCCGGGCCGTCCGGGGGTTTGGGCGCCATCGTTCGGCCGGTGAGCGGATGCTTCACCGCGCCGCCCGGGGCAAAATAGAACGTTTCCGTGCCGGCGGAGATCGGCGGCGAAAGGCCGGCCCCCTTCTGCTTCACGGAGCCAAAGTACGCGGCGAACTGATAAAAATCGTCCTGGCTCCACTTTTCGTTGGGGTGATGGTGACAGCGCGCGCACTCGAGGCGCACCCCGAGAAACAGCTGGCTGAACATGGTGGTGAGATCTGCCGGCTCGCGCCGGTCGCGATAGACCACGGCCGGCCCGTCGCGGTGGTTGCTGCCCTCCGCCGTCAGGATTTCGCGCACGAACTGGTCGTAGGGTTTGTTTTGGCGAAAACACTCCCGCAGCCATTGGTCGAGCGTGAAAATGCTTTTGACTCCCACCCGATCCGGGTTGGGCCGCAGCAAATCTGCAAACTGGTTTGCCCAGAAATCAACGTAGGCTGGCTTGGCCAGAAGGCGGTCAATCAGGATCTCCCGCTTTCGCTGGTCGCCCCCGGCAGGCTCACGTCCGCGAATCGCGTTGGTGCCGCCCGGAGGGTCGCCCAAGAACTCCCGCACCTCCTCCGGAGTGGGCAAGACCCCGATCGTATCGAGCGACGCGCGTCGGAAAAACTCCGCGTCGCTGCACGTCTCCGAGGGATACAGCCCGAGTTCCTGGAAATGCGCGTACGCACGCTCGTCGATGAGATTGTTAACGGGCAGAGCGGCATACTTCGACGCCGGCAGATGCTTGTCCGCTGGCACGGTGATCTTCGAGTCAGCAACAAATCCCATGAAACGAGCGACAACCACCCCCTGTCCCGTCAGCGTCCCGATCCGCACCTGCCCGGAGTCATCCACGGCCGCCAGCTCCTTGTCATTGGAAGCAAACGCCGCGAGCTTCGTAACATCCCGCGTCGATCCGTCGCTGTATCGGGCCGTCACCTGCAGCTTGCGCCGGGCGCCTTTGCGATATCGTCCGCCGGCCGGAGCCACGTCGATGCCCACGAGCGCCGGCTCGTTGGTGGTCTGAAACGGCAGCCCCTCCCGCAACCAGCGGACCAGCAACCCGTAGGCCTCCGACCCGACTTTGAACCGCTGCCCGCCCTCGTGCGGAATGGCCAGGGTCGCCTTCTGCAAAATCAGGCTCTCCTCCGGCGCTCCCGGAAACACCCGGCGCCCGCGCGCCTCCTCCACCATCTCGCCGTAGTCCGCCTTCGGGTCGTAGGAGAAGACCGAGAGCTTGAAGCCATTCTGCCCTTCCGGCTTGGCGTGGCACGCGCCGGCATTGCAGCCCGACCGGCTCAGCACCGGCAACACGTCGCGCACAAAGCTGAGCGGCGCCGGCGATGGTTTCGCGGCAGCCGAAGCCTCCGTCGCCGGCGACGGCGTTCCGCGATTTTTTCCGTCCTTGTCCCAAATTTGAAAAATCCCACCCGGAGAGCCACCCGCGATCCAGCGCCCGTCGCCGCTCGACGCCAGCACCTGCACCCCCTCACCCAGGTCCGCCACCTTTCGCTCGTCTCCCGCCGACGAGCTTTGTTCACCCGAATGCGCCCTCAGATTCGTATATCGAAAAACTCCACCCGCCTCGTTCGCCGCCAAAATCGCCCCGTCGTTCGTTTGCCAGAGCACCGCGGTCACGCCCGCACTGTGGTGACCAAGGCTGATGATCTTCTCCCGGGTCAACACGTCCCAGACCTTCAGCTCCTTGTCAGCGCCGGCGCTGGCCACCTGCGTCGCATTCGAGTTGAAGGCGACGCCATAAACCGCCCCGCCGTGTCCTTCCAGACGCCCCGTCTCCTCGCCCCGGTCCACCTGCCAGATTTTGATCAGCTTGTCCGTGCCGGCCGTCACCACCCGGCGCCCGTCGGAGCTGATATCCAAATCCAGAATGGAATCCGCGTGAGCCACCCACGACTTTTCCACCCGGCCGGTTTCGAGATCAATCCGCCGGACGAATCCCCGCTGGCCGACCACACTGTCCGCCACCACCAACCCGGCCGCGCCACCCGGCAGGAACTTCATCGCCGTCACGCGCCCCGCCAGCCCGTTCGTCACTTCATGATCCGCCTTCCACGACCCGGCGGACCAGACCGTCACCCGCTGAAATCCCCCGGAAACCAGCCACGCACCATCCCGGCTCCAGGCCAGGGACTGCACGCCTTCCCGGTGGGCGGCCAGCCGCGCGAGTTCGACGGCGTTCGTCGCGCGCACGTCGAGCACGAACACGTCGCTGCCCCGCCCGTAGGCCACGCGCCCGCCCTCCGGGGAAAACGCAACCGCGGCCACCGGTCGGAACGCAGCCGGCAAAGTTTGTATTGCGACCGGTCGGATGCGGTCGCCCGCCGCGACCAGCGCTTGCGCATCCCACTTGGCGCCCCCTCGAATCCAACGCTCCAACGCCGCAATCTCGCTTTTCTCGAGCTGCTTTTTAGGCGGCATGTGCGGGTCCGCTTCCGCTGACAAAGTCTGGAGCAGCCGGCTCTCCCGCGGACGCCCCGGAACGATCACCGGCCCGTTGTCGCCCCCGCGCGCCAGCGCTTCCGCGGAGACCAGCACCAGGCCCCCCTTCTTTTTCTCCTCGCTGTGACAGGTGAAACAATTTGCCTGCAGCAACTCCATCGCCCGGCTTTCCGCCGTGGTTTTTGGAGCGGCGGAAACGTCCCTCCAGACAGGAACTCCCAACAGGACCAGCACCCCAACGAAAACCAGGCGCCGGCATGGGCGCTGAGCCGGGCGGGAAACCCCGCATGCGAAGGTTGGAGTCACGAAACAAAGACGCCCTGCCGCCGCCTGCATTCATCTCAGCCGCGCCCCACCGACACCGTCGCTGCCCGGGAAGCCCTGCTGCCGCAGCGCCTCGTAGAGAACCAGCGCCACGCAGTTCGACAGGTTCAACGAACGCGCCGCCGCGTTCATCATGGGGATGCGCACCCAGCCGTCGCGATTTGCTTCCAGGAGCGGTTGGGGCAGCCCGGCCGTTTCCCGCCCAAAGACCAGATAGTCATCAGGCTGATACCCAACCTGGGCATAGCTTCGCGGGCCCCCGGATTCGATCAGCCAGAGGCGCGAGCCCGCCGGCCGGCCGGCATCGAACGCCGACCAATTCTCCCACCGGTGCCACCGGACGTGCGTCCAGTAATCCATGCCCGCCCGCTTCAATTGCCGGTCATCCAGCTGAAACCCCAGCGGCTCGATCAGATGCAATGTCGTGTGCGTCGCCGCGCACAGTCGCGCCACGTTGCCCGTGTTCGGCGGGATCTCGGGTTGCAATAACACCACGTGCATACGGCCGCTCCTTCAATAAAAAACCTTCCAGAGCACCAAGCCCCCAGCCGGCGCCGTCATGCCCGCCACCCGACGATCCCGATGTTGCAGGATGCGTCCCATGTCGGCCGCCGCCAGCTTGCCCTCGCCCACCTGCACGAGCGTGCCCACGATGCCACGGCACATCTTGTAAAGAAAACCGTCGCCCTCGATCACCACCGTCAACAACGAGCCGGACTTGCGAACATCGCACCGCCCCACGGTCCGCACCGTGGACTCCGTGTCATAGTCCGGGTTCGACCGAAAGGATCGGAAATCATGCTGCCCGACGAACGCCGCCGCGGCCGTCTGCATCGCGGCCAAATCGAGCCGTCGTTTCACATGCCAGGCCTGCCCCCGCAAAAGCGGGTTCATCGCCGGATGGTTCCAGATGCGATACCGGTACTGCTTTCCCTTCGCATCGAATCGCGCGTGAAACTCCGGGCGCGCCCGGGCCACCGCCAGCACCCGCACGTCCTCCGGCAGCCAGGCGTTCACCGCCAGCAGCAGCTTGGCCGTCGTGAATCGCGCCTCCGCCCGGGGCACCTCAAAATGCGCCACCATGCCCAACGCGTGAACGCCCGTGTCCGTGCGGCTGGAACCGTGCACTCGCGGCCGGCTGGGATACAACCGGGCCAGGGCCTCCTCGACTTTTTCCTGCACACCGGTCCCTATCTTTTGCACCTGCCAGCCCTCGTAGGCCGACCCATCGTAGGCAATCGTCAGCCGGTATTTCACGCGCTCGCATCCAGGAAACTCTGCAGCAGAATCGCCGCCGCCACCGCATCGACCTTCTGCTTGCGCTCATCGCGACGAACCTGCCCCTGCACCATCAGCCGATTGGCCTGGGCTGAAGTCAGCCGCTCATCCCAGGTGCGCACCGGCACGGCAACCGCCTGCCGCAATTGTTCCACAAAATATTTCACCTTCTCTGCCGCCGGACCGTAGGTCCCGTCCATGTTGCGAGGCATGCCCACCAGCAACAGCTCACAGGGCTTCTCCGCCAGAATCGCACGCAGGCGCTCGAAAAAACCGCCCAGCGGCTCCGCCGGGATGAATTCCACCGGCTGCGCAATGAGCTTCAGCTCGTCGCTAATCGCAACGCCAATGCGCTTCGTCCCGTGATCCAACGCCAGAATTCGTGGCATGCCGGGAACCCTACCGAAGCCGCCAGCCGGACGCGAGCGTCCAAACCAGGACGTCCCAATCCGACTCGTGGATAACAATGGACGCAAGCGAACTCGTGGCCCGCATCCGCGGGCGACGCCGCACAGGATTTCGAGCGCGGCCCGACCTCACGGCCGATCCGTCAACCGTCGCAGCGTGTTCGTCGCCATGCGACGAACCTGGATGTCCGGGTCATTCAAAACCGCCCTGACGGATCCGTCCGCCGATGTTGCCAGAGGACCCAGCATCCCGAGTTGGGCCAGCGACTCCGCCCGCGTGCCCGGATCGCCCAGCGCCCGGCTGAGATTCGACACGGCTTCGGCCAGCGGCGGGGCGCTCAATCGGTAGAGCTGAATGGCCCGACTCCGCAGCGCGGGCGGATTCGTCCCGTGCATCACTTCGGCAAATATGGCCTGCGCCTCCCTCCGGTGTCCTTCCAACCGGCAAAGCACGTCAGCCGCCACATACCAGCCCACTCCGTCGGGGCTGCGCGCCGCGTGCAAAACAGGCTCCACCGGTTCGGCCCCGAGGGAAATCAAGGCCGCGCGGGCGGAAACCCGGGCTTGGTGCGCCCGCGGCTCGATCGTTGTCCGGCTCGCCGCCTCGAGATCGGGCACCGCCGGACGGGCCCGCTCGCCCAACCGTCCCAGCGCCGCCGCCGCCTGCTCCCGGTAATCGTCCGCCGTTTCGAGCGAGACCGGCAGGCCCAGCCGGTTGGACAGTCGGGACAACCGATCCCGCACCTGCGAAGGGCGCCAGTGCAATTGCCGACGCAGCCAACGAACATGCGAACCGTCCATGGCCGCATAAGCCGCCGCCACCGATTCCGGAGACTCGGCGTGCGCGTGGCGCCATCCCAGCACCCAATAGCTGACCGGATGCCCGCGCAGCTGCGGCTCCCGCCGACTCCAGATCAGGGCCGCCAGCACCGACCCCAGCACCACCGCCACAGCCCCAGCCAGCGCAGCCGTTCGCCCCCAGCGGGCCGCCAAAGTCTCAGGACGTGCCATGACAAAAAACACACCGCGACTCGAAATCGACCGACGCGACACGCCGCGACACACCGCGCGCAACAACGCCTGGATGCACCTTCGCCGGCGTTACAAGGTGCGCAGCACGCGCGCCGCCGCGGACACGGTTCGCTCGATGTCGGCCGGCGTGTGAGCCGTCGAGATGAACCCCGCTTCGAACTGGGACGGCGCGAGATAAACCCCGGCTTCCAGCATGCCATGGAAGAATTTCTTGAACCGTTCCCGATCGCTGGACATGGCCTCGGCCAGGTTGTGCACCGGCTCGGACGTGAAATAGCCGCAAAACATCGACCCGCAGCGGTTGAACCGGACGGCGATGCCTGCCGCCTTGGCGGCGTCCTTCAATCCGCTCTCCAGGGCCGCTCCCCGCTCCTCAAGCGTCGCCCAGGCCTTGGTCGCCTGCAGTTCCTCCAGCGCCGCGATGCCCGCCGCCATCGCCAGCGGATTCCCGCTCAGCGTCCCCGCCTGATACACCGGCCCCAACGGCGCCAGACAATCCATGATGTCCGCCCGCCCGCCGAAGGCGCCCACCGGCAGACCGCCGCCGATGATTTTGCCAAAGCAGGACAAATCCGGTTTGATCCCAAACCGCTCCTGCGCCCCGCCCGGAGCCAGCCGGAAACCGGTCATGACCTCATCGAAGACCAACAAGGCGCCTTCCGCGGCGGTGATCGCCCGCAGACCCTCCAGGTAACCGGGCTTCGGCAGATACAGTCCCGCGTTGCCCGGAACCGGCTCCAGAATGACTCCGGCGATCTGGCCCGGGTTCGCCGCGAACAACGCGCGGACCGCATCGAGATCATTGAACGGCGCCACCAGCGTGTGCCGCGCAAAATCCGCCGGCACACCCGCACTGTCCGGGTGGCCAAAGGTCAACGCCCCCGAGCCCGCCTTCACCAGCAGCGAGTCCGCGTGCCCGTGATAGCACCCGTCAAACTTGAGCAGCTTGTCCCGCTTGGTAAAACCTCGCGCCAGGCGAATCGCGCTCATGCAGGCCTCCGTCCCCGAACTGCACACGCGCACCTTCTCCACCGAAGGCACCATCCGCCGGATCGCCTTGGCCATCGTCACCTCGAACGGATTCGGGATGCCAAAGCTCGTCCCCCGCTCGGCCGCCTGCTTGACCGCCCCGATGATCTTCGGATGCGCATGCCCCAAAATGGCCGGACCCCACGTCCCGACGTAATCGATGATTTCGTTGCCGTCGACATCCCACACCCGGCACCCCGCCGCCCGATCGACAAAGAACGGCCTCCCCCCCACGGCGCGAAATGCCCGCACCGGTGAATTCACGCCGCCCGGGATGAACTCCAGCGCTTCCGCAAACAACGCCTCCGATCGTGCTCGAGATATCATGGCGCCAGAATGTCCACGCCACGCCCCAAACGCACGCTCGTTTTGCACGCGACCCGACCGACCGACCTCCACGCAGCGCCACGATGTGGCGGCTGCGCGTCACCGCGCCCGGGTCGATGACGGCGCGACGACCACGTTCAGGTCACCCTTCGGCCGGCGCGAAACCCACGGGCTGCCCTGCAGATAAAATCTCAGCGGCGAATCTGCCGCCTGCCGCAAACCGATCCGCGTCGTCACCACCACCGGCCCGGTGCTGGACACCACCGCTTGTCGATCGGGATTGGCCGCCAGATAGATCGCCGACGACGACACCGTCAAATCGAGTCCATCATGGGAACCGTCGATCGCCATGGCCTGGCACAGCTTGGCCGGACCGTTGGTCAGCTCGATGGCGCCGCAGCCCTTTCGGCGAGCCGCCATGCCCGCTGCGCCCCGAACGGGTTCCACCGCCCGGACCAGCACCGCCTCGCCCACGCCCTCCCGGTGGCAAACCACATTGAAACACCAGTGGTTGCCGTAGATGAAATACACATACGCCCGCCCGGCCGGACCAAACATGGCCCGGTTTCGGCGCGTGGGCCCGCGAAAGGCGTGGCAGGCCGGGTCATCCTTCAGATACGCCTCCGTCTCCACGATCAGCCCAACCAGCCATTCGTCATCGACTCGCCGCACCAGCCAGTGGCCGAGCAAGGCGGGCGCCACGCGGCGGGCCGTGGGACGGAAAAAATCGGGCGAGAACGGCGTTGCGGTGGACGGGGCGAAGGTCCCAGCAACCGGGACGCGAAGCGGCCCGGGAGGCGCAGCGCGATGGCGACCGGACGAACCGTCCACGGCTCCTCAAAAACGGGTCAGCCCGACCCCTTCTTCGATCACCGGATAGGTCGACCCCAGGGCGCGATGGCCAATGGCCTGGATGGATTCAACGTATTTGGCGGCCCCGCACTGCATCACGCCGAACACGCGCACCAAATCCCTAAACCAGTCCGGAAAACGATTGGTGAATTTCAGCTCCAGGATCACCTGCCCCGTGAAACTCAACTTCGGATCCTTCATGTCCGTCGTCACCGAATAATCGAGATGCGCATCCCCGTACACCTTTCGATCGAGGGTGATGCGCGACTGATCATCATCGCTGACGTAAGCCTCGCGCATGTAAAAGATGTGCACCTTCGGCACCGCGCGGATTTGCTGGGCGAGGTTGCAAAAGTTCTGCAGCGCAACCAGGTGGCTCGGGTTTTTCGAGACCATGTGCTCCTCCTGCGGCAGGTGCCCCTTCAAAAGGCTCGCTACGAACTCCTGGCGGACGCCACCCCGCTGTTTCATGATGCAATTGTTCACCCGCCGCTTGATCTCGAAGAACACCGGTGCTTCCGGCGTCGCGCTGTAATACCGCAGCCGCAGCTTGTAACGGTTCTTGTTCCCGTTGATCGTCTCCCAGTAAAGCTTCAGATCGTCCGAGTCCAGGTACAGGCTGTGGACCGGGTAGGAAAAATCGGCCTTGCCCACGCTGTATTCATCAAAATCCAGGTACGACCGGACAAAATCGCGAACGAGCAAGGCTGTTTCCTCGTTGACGAGGTACTTCAGCTCAAACCGCTGCTTCTGCATCCGATCGCGTGCCATAGGCCAAGGAGATAGTTGAAACTTATGTCGTTGAATTCACTCCGGAAGGCAAACTATTTGTTGGTCGACTCAAGGCGTATCTAGCCCGGCCGCCCCGTGGCCTCGTTCACCCAAGGAACTCTTCGCAAAGCCTCACCCTCGTCGCCGACGCGCCCACTCGCCTCACGCCAGGGACCCGCTCCCGCTTTGGGGGCCGACGGCCAACGCCCAGCCAGGTGAACGCCTTGCTCCCGGATGTTCCACCCCACCCCGCCCCACATCGAATCGCAATCCAAATCTCAGGACACTAGCCCACGCGAAAGGAGATTCGTTTGACCAACTCCCGGCCAAAGCTGTGTTGCAGTCGGGTCAGGATCTCCTTCCGGCGATAGCGGACGATCTCGTCCAGCCATACGCTGCTGTCCACCGTGACGAAAAGTGTGCCGTTGTGGATGCCGGTCGGCTGCGCGTGGGCGGCCACGTTCGGGTCCATCAGCCGGTTCCACACCCGGACGATTTCCGTCTCGTTTTGGCGCTGGTCCATGCGCAGCCTCGCCAGCACCGCCGGCATCACCGCCGAGACCGCCCGCTCCGTCCGGGCCCGCGCCAGTTCCAGCGGACGCACATCGATCCCATGCAACTCCGCCAACGCCCGCTGGCGGGGACTCCGCCTCGGCGGCCCCAGCGGCGGCTTGGATCGAACCGGGCGCCGCAAGCTCATGCCGGCAAAAACCAGTTAACCGGCGCCACCTGCGCCTGCCCGATCCCGGCGGCCCGGCCTTCGGAATTCCGTCTGCGGATTTCGGATTTCGATCTCATCCACCTTCTCCCCGGCCCGGCCGATCAAGCCCCCTCATCCAGCACCAGCACGCCGTGCGGCGGCAGATCATAGTTTCCCGTAAACGTCTTGTCCGAAAGAAACTCGTGCATCGGCTTGTAGAACGGAATGCGGACCGGCGAATTCTGATGGTTGATCAGGAAGAACACCTTCTTCTTGCCGTCCGTCCGCAAGCTGACTTCCACCTGATCCGGGACCTTGAGCAACGGGTTGATCCCACAGAGCTGTCGCAGCCAGACTGCGAGATCGTAATAGAACGGTTGATGGCTCATCGTTCCCAGGTAAATCGCCCGGCCGCTGCCGAACTGGTGCGTGGTCACCGCCGGACGACCCGTGTAGAAGTCCTTCGCATACGTCCCGATCACCGTGCAGCCTTTCGGCTCGATGATGTCGCACCAGAGCCGGGCCGGGTGCAGCTGCGTGGCGCTGAAGGCCCCTTTCAGCGTGATGTGGTTCTCCTCCCCCGGCGGCAGCGCGTCGAACTCCAGCACCTCCAGCCCGAAGAGATCTCCCAAGTCATGCGGATAGCCGCTGTCCGGCGCGATGTGATGCTCATCGATCAGGCCCGTGTTGAACGTCCCCACCAGGGTTCCCCCGCCCTGCACATAGAGCTTCAGCAGGTCGGCCTCGCCCCCGGCCAGCAACTGGAGGGAAGGCGCCACCACGATCTTGTATTTCGACAGATCCTCCGTCGGCCGGGCGAAGTCGACCGGGATATTCCGATCGTGGAGCGCATTGTAAAAAAGCTGGATGTGTTCGCGCTGGCGGAAATGTTTGTTCGGCTGGCGGGTGTGGCGGATGCTCCAGTCGTTGTCATGGCTCAGCAGGATGCAAACCTCGGCTTGCACCCGGGTGTTGTGCAGGACCGGCGCCAGCTTCTTCAATTCCAGACCCACCTGCTTGATCTCCTCGTAGACCCGGTTTTTGCCCCGCCCGTCGTGCGAAAGCACGCCTCCGTAAAATTTCTCCGAGCCAATGCGCGGCTGTCGCCAGAGAAAATACAGCACGCCCGTGGCTCCCCGGCTGACCAGTTGGTAGGTGAACATGCGCACCACGCCCGGGCGCACCAGCGCGTTCACCTCCTGCCAGTCGACGTTCCCCGCCTTCTGCTCGATGACCCAAAAACCGTGGTCGCCGTCCGGCGTGCGAATCCCGGATTTCTTCAACGAGCGCATCATGTCGATCTCGCAGGCCAGCTCCGAGCTCTTGTCCTTGATCGTCGCGTTGCTGTCGGTGCTGATAAAATCCACGACCTCCGCCATGTCGAAGTGATCGAAGTCCCGGCTGAGGGCCCGGAGATTCTGCGTGACCGGGATGTCGGGCGTGGCCTCCTTGAGCAGCTCGGCCTGCATGCGCGCGTAGGCCACAATCGTATCGCTGCAGAACCGCTTCCAATCCACCACCAGCGCCGGGTTGTGCACGGTCGGCGCCCGCCGCGGCATCGGCACGTCCTCAAACCGCGTGACGGTCTGCCCCCAAAATCGCGCGCCCATCATCTCGTTCAACCGGCCCACGGTCTCATACTTCGCCTTCAACCACGCGATCCAATCCCGGCGCGTCTCCTCGTTGAAACTCGCCTCGGTCCCGTGCCCGCCCAGGCCGTTGTCAATCTGCCAGGCAATCAGCGCCGGGTGCTTGCCCAGCTCCGACGCCTCCGCCCGGACAATCCGCCGGGAGTAATCCCAATAAACATCGCTGTTCAGGCAATACGCCCGGCGCGTCCCCTCGTGCCGCACAAGGCCATTCTCGTCGATCGGCAGAATCTCCGGATGCTTGCGGGCCAGCCACACCGGCGGCGCCGCCGTCGGGGTGCCCAACACCACCTTGATCCCGGCAGCGTGGAACAGATCCATCGCCCGCTTCATCCACGCGAAATCGTACCGCCCTTCCTCCGGCTCGTACAAACCCCACGCGAACTCACCCATCCGCACCACGTTGACGCCCGCCTCCACCATCAGCTCCACGTCGCGCTTCCATCGCGCTTCGGGTTCCTCCGCCGTTCCAGCATAGGGAAACACCCAATGCTCCGGATAATAGTCGACGCCGAAATACATGACCTGGATTGGTTTGCTGGTCCACAGTCTACGTCGCCGACCCGAACCGGCAACCTCGATTTTCAACGGCCATGCCGGCTCCGGAAAACTCCCGCAGCCGCGTCCAGCCCGGTTCGCACCCAAAACAACGGAGGCGAGAACGTCGGGCGCGAAAATGTCCAAACTCCGGTCACGGGGCCTCGCGGCCCCGTGACGACGCCGAACCTCGTCCGACTCACCCCCGCCCATCACCGCGACGACGGCGCACGACGCCCTTCGTCATCGCCACGCGCGCGCTCGCGGTCATCGTCGCGGTCCCGCTCCCGATCCCGATCGCGTTCATCCCGCGTCTGGCCGTGGATCCACGTGTGGGCCTGATCCGCCACCTTCGCCACCACCAGCAGATCGTCCCGCCCAAACGACTCGGTCCGCTTCCATTCCTTCTCCTTTTCGTCCCGGTAAATCCGGGAGAAGTGCGTGCTGTAGCGCACCCCGCCGCCCGGGGTCTCGTTCTTCCAGATGGCAGCCTTAATCGACCCCAACCGGACCTCATGAATGGG
Source organism: Limisphaerales bacterium (assembly GCA_044229355.1). Classification (GTDB taxonomy): domain Bacteria; phylum Verrucomicrobiota; class Verrucomicrobiia; order Limisphaerales; family JADJPG01; genus JBGARF01. The sequence continues at coordinate 71,305 of JBGATF010000022.1, read as the reverse complement.
TTTTTCTTTTTGCATGTGCGTTGAACCTCCTTTGGTTCCCCCGAACCCGCGACCATCGCAGCTTCAGGACGGCCGCTGTGCTACCACGGCAACGTCACCCGCAAAAGAAAATTCTCGTGCGTAGCGTCTCCGTTGACTGACCGCAATCGGTCGCCCATTGTGTCGGCCATGAACACCGGTCCTGCCATTCGGATCCCCAACCACGTCCTGCTCACTGCCACCACCATGGCCGTCGCCGCACTCCTAGGCGGACCAGCCCGCGCGAATTGGCCCGAATTTCGCGGGCCCGCCGGGGACGGACATGCGTCGGCTCAAAACGGCAAGCTCGCCGGCTTTCCGCTGACGTGGAGCGAGACCAATAACGTGCGCTGGAAAACACCCATCCCGCTGCGCGGCTGGTCGACGCCGGTCGTCCTGGGCAACCAGGTCTGGCTGACCACGGCCACGGAGGACGGGCACGACTTCCACGCCATCGGCCTCGATTCCGAATCCGGACGCGTCCTTTTCAACGAGCATGTCTTTCATTCGGACAACCCCGAACCGCTGGGCAACGGCGCCTCGATGAACTGTTACGCGACGCCATCCCCCGCCATCGAACCCGGCCGCCTCTATGTCCACTTCGGCAGCCTGGGCACCGCCTGCCTCGATACCGCCACCGGCAAGACCCTGTGGAAGCGCGACGACCTGCCCTGTCGCCATTACCGCGGAGCGTCATCGTCCGTCGTCCTTTTTGAAAATCTTCTGATTTTGACGATGGACGGCGCCGATCTTCAGTATCACGTCGCGCTCGACAAAACCACGGGCCGCACGGTTTGGAAGACCAATCGATCGGTCGCCTGGAACGACGAGGGGGTGCCGGGGCAGATGGCGAAGGACGGGGATCTGCGCAAGGCGCACAGCACGCCGTTGATCGTGACCATCGCCGGCAAGCCCCAGATGCTCAGCGCCGGCGCCAAGGCCGCCTACGGCTACGCTCCGCGCGACGGCCGTGAGCTGTGGAAGGTCCAATACAACGATTGGTCAGTGGCTCCCCGCCCCATCTACGACGCGGACAAGGGCCTCGCGTTCATCGTCACAGGTCTCACCAAACGCGAGATGTGGGCCGTCAAGACCGATGGCCAGGGCGATGTCACGGACACCGGCGTGGCCTGGAAACTCAAGACCCATGTCGGCAAATACGCGTCCCCGCTGCTGGTGGACGGCCTGATCTACACCGCGGCCGAAGAGAGCTTCATCACGTGCCTCGAAGCCGGGACGGGCGAAACGGTCTGGACCGAGCGGGTGGGCGGCAAGTATGCCGCCTCCCCCATCTACGCGGACGGGCGCCTGTATTTCTTCGATCAGCAGGGCAGCACGCTCGTCCTGAAACCCGGGCGCAGCCTGAACGTTTTGGCCACGAACAAGCTCGACGGCGGCTTCATGGCGTCTCCCGCCGCGTCGGGCAAGGCGTTCTATCTGCGCACACGGACGCACCTTTATCGTGTCGAGGCTCCGGCCGCAGCACGTTGAGCAGGATCCGTTCGCGCGTCCTCCCGAACGCTCAACCCAACCCTCGTGGCGCTTCTGCAACGCGGTTGGACGCCCTCGACGTCCGCCCAGTTTGGCACTCGACGGGCGTCCGGTCCGGCGCCAAGCTTTCCCGCAACCGGGGCGACCGGTCCGAAGCCATCGCAGCAACGGAACCGGCGCCCCGGGAAAACCCTGTTTTGTTATGCGCCTCGCCACCCAACTCGCCCTCTTCCTCGACAACAAACCCGGAACCTTCGCGCGGGTCTGTGAAGCCCTCGCCGAGGCCAAAATCAACATCTACGCCATCGCCACCAGCGACACCGTTGACCACATCGTCGTGCGCATGGTGGTCAGCGACCCCGATCGCGCGCTGCTGCTCTTCGAGGAGCGCGGCACCCTTGTCGTCGAAACCGAGGTGCTGCTGATCGAAGGCGACAACCGCCCCGGCTCCCTGGCCCGGATTTGCAACACACTGGCCGAGGCCAGGATCAACATCGAGTATTGCTACTGCGCCACCCCGCCCGACGCCCGCAAAGGCCTTCTCATCCTCCGTGTCGACAACGCCAAAAAGGCCATGAAGATCCTGAACACCTGAAACAATCGGGCTGAGCGTGCAATCCAGAACTCAGAACCCGAGCGTTGGACGTTGAGCGTTGGACGTTGAGCGTTGGACGTTGAGCGTTGGACGTTGAGCGTTGGACGTTGAGCGGTGGACGTTGAGCGTTGAACGTTGAGCGTTGGACGTTGCGGTCACTCCGCTTTCTTTAACGCTCCCAGATACGTCACCAGGTCCACCAGCTCCGGCGGCGTCATCCCGGCTTCCAATCCCGCCGGCATCAGGGATAAGGCAGATTTTTTGCGGGATTCGATCTCCGACTTTTTGTAGCGCGTCACCACACCGCCCACCGCCTTGATGGACACCTCGGTCTCGGTCTCGCTCGCGATCAAACCGTAAACATCATCCCCGTCTTTCAGCGTCAGCGTGAACGCCTCGTAGCCAAACGAAATCCCCGCGCTGGGTTCCAGGATGGCTTGGAACAACGCCTCCTTCGTCAGCTTGCTCCCGATCTCCGAAAGGTTCGGCCCCAGGTCCGTGCCCAGGCCACGAACCACGTGACAGTTGAAACAGCCCGGACTGGCCCGCCGAAAAATCCCTTCCCCGCGCCCCGCGTCACCCGGCATCCGCATCAGCTCAGGCAAGGCCGGCCATTTGGACGCCGACGGCCCGCGCAAAGCCGACGCCGACGCCTTGATTGGCTCCCATCTCACCTGGCTCAGTTCATCGAGCGCCACCGCCCGGAGCGCCTCCGGCAAACCGCCGGCCTTGACCACCTCCAACAAAGACCGCGCTCCCTCCTCGTTTCGCGCCAGCGCACGCACGACCACCTCCTGCCCGTTGGTCCAACCCCGCGCGCCACCATCCAGCAACGGTCGCAAGAATTTCACCGACGTCCGTTGGCCGCTGTTCCCCAGCGCCTCCACCAAGCCGCGCGCACGCCCGTCGGCCACCGCCAGCGCCGTCGCCAGTCCCTCGGTGCGGCCCCCGCCCAAAATCATTCGCATCGCCTCCACGCCCGACTCATCGCGGGGCATCGCCGCCGCCACCTCCAGCAAACCGGCTTCCTGGCCCGTCAGCGAAAAATGTCGAACCAGCCGCACGAAATTCGCCGTGCCCCGCGTCCGCGCCAGCACCTGGAGAATCCGCTCTTTCATCGCAGGATTCGCCTCCAGGTTGATCCCCTCCAGCCGCGTCAACGCGTCCACCGCTAGAGTCAGCCGATCGGCCGCCTCATCCGCCCGCCCGGAATACCCGCCCGCCGAAAACCCCAGAAAAAAAATGGCCGGCAGCCAAGCGAGCGCCCGGTGCCATCGGCTGTGAAGGAGTGAGACAACCATAAAGCTTCGCCAGACTCTCACGTCCTGCGACGACGCCACAAGCCGCGACTCCTGAAACCGTGCTGTTCATGGGAAGGCGCCTGAACCTGCGCTGCCGCACGCGGGCTGGGGCCATGAACCCGGGGCGCGGACGTCCTCGTCCGCAGAAACTCAAGCACGACTGGAGCGTTGGGAGCGTCGCAACCGTTGGAAATGTCCACCTTTCTGCGCCCGAGGACGGGCGCACTCCGGATGACGGTTCATGGCGCGCCTCTACAGCCAACGGCTGAGTTGGTGCAGCAACCCTGCGGTCGATTCCAGCCACCAGGAAAAGACGTGGACCAACCCGACCTGCGCGGTCAACAGCGGCAAACCCACTAGTAACACGACGATGTTGCCCAGGAACACCACCACCACCGAGAACAGGAAGCCTTGGCTCGTTATGTCCGACTGACGTGTTTGCAGGATGTGCCACGTCAGGGTCAGGTGGAACCCATAAGCCGCCCCAAGCAGCAAATGGAACCAGACCCGATACGACTGCCAGCCGAAGAGCAAGTGCCCCGCCGCGAACGTGACAACGACAAGGATCGCGTAGAGCGGAAAAAAATAGGGAGCGAGGACGATGAGGAAGTTGCTGCGGGTCACGACGACATGCCCGCCTTTGGCGGAAAATTTGAAGCGCTTCACGCGCCCCCCGAAAAGCCACGTCCAGACCGCATGGGTCAACTCATGGCCGAACACGTAGATCAACATCGGCTTGGGCAGAAGGAGAAACACGCCCAGCCAGCAAGCCGCCCCGCCCAGAAACGGAAACCAGAATTGTTCCGCGCTGCCACTGGCCCGCACCAGACGAAACAACGCTCCGGCCGCCCCCCAGCAAAACGGCAGGAGGAGAATCGCCAGAGCAAGTTTCAGCCACTTCGGCACAAATCACCCTTCAACGCAGAATCCGGCAGGCAGGCCGCATGGCAAAAAGAGGGTTGGCGGAAAAATGGATCGGCCGGGCAGATTCAGCCGATTCGCCGGAACGATCGCGGCTAGGCCCGCCCCGCGGCCACCCAACCGGGCCGGACGCTGACCCCCGCAATCATCCCGCAACCTCGCAAGCCCATTTTCTCCACGCTCCGGCGCTCTGGCGCTTTGCGGAACGGCCGACCGGTTCGTCGACCTCAGAAGCGCACCAGGGCCGCCAACTCCTTCACGCGCTTGTCGACATCGGCCGCCTTGACCCGCGTGGTGCGGGTCACGCCAAAACCCTCGCAGCAAAAGCTGGCGACCACGCTGCCATGAATCATCGCGCGGCGAATATTCTGCTCCACTCCGCCTTCGGCGTTGGCCAGATAGCCGACCATGCCGCCCACAAACGAATCGCCGGCGCCGGTCGGATCGACGACCTTATGCAGCGGATAGGCCGGGCAGAGGAAAAATCCGCGCGGGCCGGAAAGCACCGAGCCGTGCGAACCCTTCTTGATGATCACATACCGCGGACCCAGCTTGTGAATCTTGCGCAACGCAGCAAAGACGTTGTCCTCCTTGGTCAGCTGGTGCGCCTCGCTGTCATTCAAGACGAACGCGTCCACCCGCTTGAGCAGCCGCACCAGATCATTGAGCGCGATGTTCAGCCAGAGATCCATCGTGTCGGCCACCACAAACTTCGGCCGGCGCATCTGGTCGAGCACGTGGTGTTGCAACGCCGGGGCGATGTTGGCCAGCAGCACATACGGGCTGCTCTTGTACGGGTCGGGCAAATGGGGCGTGAACTTCTCGAACACGCCGAGCTCCGTCAGAAGCGTCCGGCGGTTGTTCATGTTCACTTCATACTCGCCCGACCAGTGAAATGTCTTGCCGGCTTGCGTCTGCAGCCCGTGCAGATCGATTCCATGCTTGCGGTACAGCTGCACATACCGCTTGGGAAAATCCTCGCCCACCACCCCGACCAGCTTGACCGGCCCGAAAAAGCTGGCGGCAATCGCCGCGTGGCTGGCCGAACCGCCCAGCAAACGCGGATTCTCCGCGTGCGGGGTTTTGATCGAATCCAACGCCGTGGAACCAACAATCAAGACGCTCATGCAATCACCATGGTCAATTTAGCGGGCGGACCCTAGGCGCTTCCGAAACTCCTGACAAGCCCGCGTGACGTCCGGCGCTCGCAGGATCGCCGACACCACGCAGATTCGCGTCGCGCCCGCCGCCAGCACGTCGTCCACAGTTTGCAGATTGATCCCGCCGATCGCAAACCACGCCAGCCGGAGGTTCGCTGCCGCCCATCGCACGTAGTCCAGCGTCACCGGCGGACGGCCCGGCTTGGTCGGCGTCGAATAGATCGGCCCAATCGCCACATAGTCCGGCCCCGCCGCCACCGCCCGCTCCGCCTGCGCCGGCGCGTGCGTGCTCAATCCCAGCTGGACCGCTGCCGGCCGCCCGGTCACCTGCTCCGCCCGCGACCACCCCGCGTCAAAAAAATCCTCCTGTCCCAAATGCACCGCGTCCGCCCCCAACTCCTTCGCAACGTCCGGATAATCGTTCACCACGAGGGTCACGCCGGCCCGATCCGTCACCGGCTTGACCGCTTCCACCAGCCGACAGACTTCGTCCCGGGCCGCGTGCTTCGCCCGAACCTGAATCACATCCGCCCCGCCCTCACACAACTGCGCCGCGACCAATCCGGGCGCACGACCATCCAGGTAGGCCGTGTCGACAAATGTATAAAGCTGGCACCGGTCAAACGTCATCACGCCCCCAAGACTAGCCCCGGGGAACGCGATGCCGCTATCGATTTTTAGATGCCAACGCCATCAAGCAACGAACGGCTCACGGGATGGCCAGGCGGAAAAACACGCTGTGGTTGGCCGGGTCGATCGGCACCGTGAGGCGATTCGTGGCCGTCGAGCCGGGCACCGGCGTCCAGTTGCCCGGAGTCAGCCCGTCGACTTGCATCTCCAGATGCCCGACCGTGGTCGGCCAGGCGATGTCGAGCCCGCTCTCCGTGACCCGGATGCTGACTCGCACCGGGGCGATCTGGTAGACGATGCCGCCGGCGCCGTTGGCGGAGGTATTCGTCACAAGCGCGTAGAGCTCGCCGGCGGCGTCCTGACCAAAGCCGTGCACGGTGAGGCCGTTCGGCAAATAGGTGGTGCTGAACTGCGGCAGGCGGAACTCGTGAATCGTGCCCTGGGTGAGATCGGCATAGAACAGGCGCCCGTCCGCCCGCGGTGGCAGGTTGCGCAGGGCGAGGTCGCCGAAGATGTATTTGCCGTAGAGCTCGGGGATGGCGGAGCCGCGGTAGACGAAGCCGCCAGTGATCGAGATGCCATCGTTGTGATCGTACTCCAGCGTGCCGAGCGGTCCGCTGATCGGATCGATCAATCCGCCGGGCAACCCCGGGCTGCGATTGCCGGGCGGCGCGCCGATGGTGCCGGCAGCCCCGGCCGGGCCGTTGGTGCGGTTGAAGAAAAAGTCTCCTTCCTTGATGGCCCAGCCGTAGTTGCCGCCCAGGATCACGCGGTTGATTTCCTCGATGTTGTTCTGGCCGACGTCGGCCTCGATGAGATCGCCCGTGACGCGATCGAACGCGAAGCGGTACGGGTTGCGGAAACCGAGAGCGTATATTTCCGGGACCTGGCCCTCGCCCTGGAACGGATTGGTGGTGGGAATGCGGTATTGGCCGTTGGCGCTGACGGGGTTCGCGCTCGCCGCGTTCAGCGCAGGGTTGAGCGGATCGATGCGGATCATCTTGCCGAGCGGCGTGCTGAGATTCTGGGCGTTGCCGGTGGGCTCAATGTGGCTGGGGCCAACGTCATTGGCGTTGCCGCCGTCGCCGAGGGCCAGATAAAGGTAGCCGTCCGGGCCGAAGGCGATCGTGCCGCCATTGTGATTGTTGGCGTTCTTGCCGAAGCTGATGATCTCCCGACGGGAGTCGGGGTCCACGACGTTGGCGTTGGTCGACGAGATCTTCCATTCGTTGATGGCCGTGACATAGCCCTGGGTCGCGTTGTTCGGAGCGGCGTAGGTCGGCGGCGCCGTCGGGATCTGACTGTTGAATGTGTAGAGCGTTGCGTACCCGGGACGGCCCGGTTCGTTGAAGTCCGGATGAAACGCGAGCCCGAGAAAGCCCCGCTCGTCATTGGCGTTGGCGGGTGTCAGCGAGGTGGAGATCAGGCCGGAGAGATCCAGGGCCGCGCCTGGCAGCAGTACACCGTTTTGCAGAATCCGAAGCAACCCGTTCTGCTCGACGATAAACAGACGGTTGCTGTCGCCCGGCGGGTGGATGGCGTAGTCCGGAGCCGCCAGTCCGGTGGCGACGGGCACGAGCAGGATCGAGATGTCGCCGTTGGTGATGGCCGGAAGGTAGCGCGCCACGGTGACGTGCACCTCGGCCGAGGTGGTCGACGCGCCCTGGTTGTCCGTGGCCACGGCCGTGAGGACATGGGCGCCGATGGCGAGCCGCACAGAAAGGCTGAAGGGGCTGGTGCCGTCGTTGCCAAGAGAAACCGCGCCGTCGAAGAACTGTACGTTCGTCACGCTTCCGTCGTCGTCGGCCGCGGTGACCTGGATGTTGACGTTGGCGCTCGCACTCAGGGAGGCGTTCTCAATCGGGTTGGTGATCGTCACGCTCGGCGCGTGGTTGCCCAAGCCAACCACGACATTGACCGGCGCGGACGTCGTGCTGAGGCCGCCGTTATCAGTGGCAACCGCGGTCAGCGCGTAGGCACCGGCGCCGAGGTTGCTGGCCGTGGCGGCGAAGGGCGCTGCGCTGGCCGAGCCGATCGGTGAGCCGTTGGCAAAAAATTGAACCGTCGCCACCGTGCCATCCGCGTCGCTGGCGTCCGCCTGCACGGGAAAGGTGGCGGGAGCAAGGAACTGCGCCGCGTTCGAAGGATTCGTGATGGTCACGCTCGGCGGAAGATTCGCCGCCGCGGGCGTTGAACGCATGTAGGCAAAGCCGCCGACCCCATGTCCGCCCAGCGAGGTAAACCGCACAGACAGATAGATGTCGTCGGTAATGAGATGAAGCACCAGGTCTTTGCCGACCAGGGTCAGGACAGGATTTCCGCTCCCGGCACTTTCCCATGTGCTGTAGGTCAGGGTCGCCCAATCCGAGAGCGGCCCGACCGCCCACTCGGTGTCCGCGGGACTCGTGGGCTTGGTATAGAATGTTTCGGTCACGGCGTTGAAGATGCCTGCCGTAGCCGCGCGGGTGATCCAGACCCTCGACGTGAGCCGATCCTGATTGGTGGGCACGGTGGGGTCGGTCCCGGGCTGGGCATAAGCAATTCCGGGGCCGGTCCAGACCGTGGCGGCGGGCGCGGAGGGGGCCGCCAGCGACGCAGCAAGGGTGGCGGTGGCGGCGGCTGCCGCCAGAAGCAGGCGGCGGCCCGTAGACGAGTCCATCGTTCGTGAGTTCATAGTCTGGTGGGTGGGAGGCCCGCGATGGCGGATCGGTTCCTGAGAAACTGAAGAAAGCGCGTGGGCGGAAGTCAGAAGCCAGAAGTCAGAAGCCAGAAGCTGGGAGCTGGAAGCTGGAGGCACCCGACACCTCATCCTTCGTCCCTCATCCCTCATCCCTCATGACTGCCCCATCAATTCGCCTTTGCCAAACCGAGCCTCAAGGGCATACAACTGCGCCATGCAATCACCACGTTCCATTTCCCGTCGTGCGTTTGTGAAAACGGCGGCGGCCGGCTCCATCGCCCTGCCCTGGTTTGTCCCCCGGCTGCTCTCCGCCCCCCCTTCCGAGCGCGTGTTGCACGCCGGCTTCGGGGCGGGCGGCATGGGCGCCGCCGATCTCGGCGAGCTCATTCAGCATCCCCATCTTCAGCTGACCGCTGTCGCGGACGTCGAGCCGGCGAAGGCCAAGGATCTAAAGAAGAAATTTCCCGACCTGCGCGTCTATCAGGACTGGCGCGAGCTGCTCGACAAGGAGAAGGAGCTGACCAGCGTCAACGTGTCCACGCCCGACCACATGCACGCCGCGATCGGCATGAGCGCGATGCAGCGCGGCCTGCACGTTTATGGGCAAAAGCCGCTGACCCATGACATCTACGAGACCCGCCGCCTGACGGAAATGGCGCGGGAGAAAAAGCTCGTGACGCAGATGGGCATCCAAATTCATTCGTCGGCCGAATACCGCGCCGCCGTGCGCATCGTGCAGGACGGCACGATCGGCAAGATCAAGGAGGTGCACACTTGGAGCAGCAAGAAGTGGGGCGACACCGGCCCGATGCCGAATCGGGTCGACCCGATCCCTGCCGGGTTCGACTGGAATCTGTGGCTGGGCGTGTGTGCGGAGCGCCCGTTTGTCGGCAATGGCTGGTATCATCCTGGGAACTGGCGCAAGCGCATCGATTTTGGCACCGGCACGTTCGGCGACATGGGCTGCCACATTTACGATCCCGTGTTCAAAGCGCTTGCGTTGACCGCGCCCCTCAGTGTCCGCAGCGAAGGCGCCGCGCCCAACGCCCATTCCTGGGCCACCGACGCGGTCATCCATTACGTCTTTCCCGGCACGCAATTCACCGAAGGCAACACGGTGAAGGTGATCTGGTATGATGGCGACCAGCGCCCGCCAACGGAGATTCAGGCGCTCGTGAAACCTGCCGTGGTCCATGAAGAACGCCCGTGGCTCGCGGACCAGGGCAGCATCGTCATCGGGACCAAGGGCGTGATGCTGATCCCGCACATCGACCGGCCGAAGCTTTTTCCGGTGAGCCAGTTTGCCGGGTTCGAGCGGCCCAAGACGGAGCGGGCCAATCACTGGCATCAGTTCGTGGACGCGATTCTGGGCAAGGACAAGACCCAGGCGAACTTCGACTACGCGGGTCCGCTGACCGAGGCCGTGCTGCTCGGATGCGTGGCCACGCGCTTCCCCCACACCACGCTTGAATGGGATGCCGCCAAGCTGACGTTCAACGTCAAGGAAGCGAACCAGTACGTGCGGCGCGAATACCGCAAGGGCTGGGCAGTGAAGGGACTCTCGTAGCAGCGCAAGCCTCCGGCGGGCAGGCTCGGCCGGCCTCCGGCCGTCCCTGGTGTCTCGCGGTTCGGAGGGGCAAATCCCCCGAGTTCGGAGTGAGCGCGGCAGACGGCGACGGCAGCGCGCTGCGCAGAGCACGTCCTCCCTGCTGCTGTCGCCTGCGCCGCGCGAAGCGCTCCAACACCCGCAGGCCGTCGACGTGGCACGACAAAGATGTCGCGCGCGTGGCGCGTTCGTCCTAGTCTTCGCGGCCATGTCGCCCACCCATCCGCGCTCGTGGCCTTCGACCCGCTATCACCTTCGCGTTGACCGTCTCCTGTTGCTGACGCTGTTGTTGCTGGCGGCGTGTTCCGTCGCGTCGCCTGTAGCGGGCGCCGCGGTCGGCGGCACCAGCACCTACTGCAACCCGCTCGACATCGACTACAAATACAACTTCGAACAGCGCGCCCGCGGCATTTCGTTTCGGTCCGGAGCCGACCCGGTGATCGTCAATCATCGCGGGGAATATTTTCTTTTCGTGACCATCTCGGGCGGCTGGTGGCATTCGAAGGATCTCATCCACTGGCGCTACGTGAAGGCCGACGTGTCCCCGTATGAATGGCCGAAGGAAGACATGTGCGCGCCGGCGGCGTTGTCGGTGGGCGGCCGGCTTTACCTGTTTCAGTCGACGTTCGAGCAGCGGCCGATCTGGGTGACGGACAAGCCGGAGACCGGGCATCTGGAGCAATTCAACCCGTTGTTGCCGCTCGTGCCGGGCGGCGCGGGTCCGTGGGATCCCGCCATTTTTCACGATGACGACACCGATCGCTGGTTCATGTATTTCGGCTCGTCGAACGTTTATCCGCTTTACGGCCTCGAGCTGGATTTTGGTCAGCGTCTCACGTATCGGGGCACGGCGGGAGAGCTGATCCGGCTGCACCCGGAGCAGCATGGATGGGAACGGTTCGGCCCGAATCACACCTCGCCGATCAAGCCGTTCATCGAGGGAGCCTGGATGACGAAGCACGCCGGCAAATACTATCTGCAATACGGCGCGCCGGGCACGGAGTACAACGTTTATGCCAACGGGACCTATGTCGGGGACGGCCCCCTGGGTCCATTCACCTACGCCCCGAACAACCCGGTTTCCTACAAGCCGGGCGGGTTTGTGACCGGGACCGGACATGGCAACACGTTTCAGGATAACTACGGCAATTACTGGAACACCGGCACGCCGTGGTGGGCGGTGAACTTCGACTTCGAACGGCGCATCGCCATGTTTCCGACCGCGTTTGACGCCGACGGCCTGATGCACGCGGACACGCGGTTTGGTGATTTTCCGCATCGCATGCCGGCCGGGAAATGGCAGAGCTCGGACGAACTATTCCCGGGGTGGATGCTGCTTTCGTATCGCAAGCCGGCGACGGCGTCATCGTATCGCGATTTGTTTGCGGCGGCCAACGTGACGGATGAGAATCCGCGGACGTATTGGGTGGCGGCGACGAACCGGCCCGGAGAATGGCTGACCGTGGATCTGGGCCGCCCCATGGACGTGAGGGCGGTACAGGTGAATTTCACGGACTACAAGTCGGGTCTCTATTCGAATTGGGCCAACGTCTACACCCAGTTTAAGCTGCACACCTCGACCGACGGGACGAACTGGTCAACGGTTGCGGATTCAACGGGCGAAAAGCGCGACCGACCTAATGCCTATTTGGAATTGGCCGGCCCGGTTTCGGCGCGCTTCGTCCGCTATGAGCACATCTACGTGGGCGCGGCCAACCTCGCCATCAGCGATCTCCGGGTCTTCGGGTCTGGCAAGGGCGATCGGCCGGAGACGCCGGGACGGCTCGCGGTCCGGCGGGACGGCGACGATCCGCGAAATGCCTTCGTCAGCTGGGAGGAGGTGCCGGGCGCCGTCGGGTATAACATTCGGTGGGGGTTGCGCGACGACAAGTTGTATCAGACGTGGCAAGTGTGGGCCGACCAGCGTCCGGCGCTGGAGGTGAGGGCCTTGAACCTGGGGGAGGACTACGCGTTCGCCATCGAGGCGTTTAACGAGAACGCGGTGTCGCCCCTGAGCCGGCCTGTCCGGATTAGCCGCTAGTCGCCCGCCGGGAACGCCCGGTTCCGGCAGTTTCCGCCGCGCCGCGCTCAAGTTTGGCCGGATTTTGGCGTTATAAAGAGATGGCGGCACAGGCGGCGGGATGGATCCGCCCTGGGGTCGCCCATACGCCTATGTCGTCTCTCGATACTGAATTTGCCACCGCCAGCCCGCGGCGATTGATCCTGTTCGTGGCGTTGAGCCCGGACGACGCGCAGCGCGTGGCGGAAGGATTGAAGGAAAAGTCGCGGCGGTGGCGTCTGGCCTTTTCACCGACGACGGCCGACGCGGTGCGTCAGCTGCGCAAATCGCCGTTCGATTGTGTGGTGATGAACCTGCAGGCGCGCGGGATCGATCCGCATCGATTTTTTCGGGAGGTGATGGAGACGTCGCCGGAGTCGTTGCGCATCGGGGTCACGGGGGTGGCCGAGCGGCAATCGATGGTCGAGGCCGGCGCGCCCGTGCATCAATTTCTTTCGAGCCCGCTGGACCCGATGGTGCTGGTCGCGGTGCTGGCCCGCGCTTTTGCCGCCCAGGATTTCCTTTCGCAGGAACATTTCCGAAAGCTGGTCGACAGCATCACGTCGCTGCCGGTCCTGCCGGCGGCTTACGGGGCGTTGATGGAGGAGCTCGAGCGCGACGATCCTTCGCTGGATCGCGTGGGGGAGCTGGTGGCGTCGGATCTCGGCTTGTCGGCGCGAATGTTGCAGCTCGTCAACTCGGCGTTCTTCGGCCTGACGCGTCCAATCGTTCATCCCGGCGAGGCGGCGGTCTATCTCGGCACCGAGACCGTCAAGGCGATGGTCCTGGCCCTGGGCGTGTTTTCCCAATTCAGCCAGGTTCGACTGCGCGACTTTGAACCAGAGGCACTGTGGCATCACAGCTGGGCCACGGGCGTGCTCGCCCGACGCCTCTGTGAGTTTGAGGAGGCCGAGCGCGAGACGGCCGACGCGGCGTTCATGGCGGGTTTGCTGCACGACATGGGCAAGCTCGTGCTGGCGGCCAATTACCCGGCCTTGTTCGAACAAAATGTCGCGGCCGCGGCCGAAAATGGCGTCGGGCTGTGGGAACAGGAATTTCAGGTCCACGGCGCAAGCCACGCTGAGCTCGGCGGCTACATGCTGCGCAGATGGGGCCTGCCCCAGTCGGTGGTCGACGCCGTCACCTTCCACCACCGCCCGATGCTGGCCCGGGTGCGCACGTTCTCAGCGGTCACGGCAGTGCACCTTGCCAACGTCCTGAGCCGGCCGCCAGCCGACGCGAACGCGGGTGCCGAGCCGGGTATTGACCTCGGGTATCTGCGTTCGCTGGGCTTGGAAGATCGGGTGGAGGAATGGCGCCGGGTGGTCGCCAACCAGCTCGAACGATTCGACATCGAAGCGGCGTGAGCAAAAAGGAGTCCCGCGGGCACAAATATCGCCCAACGACTCCTAACGTCTGCCAGCAGGCCCGCCCGGCCTTGGTGCACGACGAACCCTGCGCAGCGCGTGTCTTCCGGCGATCCGCGATTTTTCTGCCCAACATCTTTTTTCCTCCTGCCTGGTGCCAGAAAGATGAGCGGCACAAATATCGCCCAACGACTCCTGACGTCTGCCAGCAGGACCACCCGGCCTTGGTGCACAACGAATCCTGCGCAGGGCGTGTCGTCCGGCGATCCGCGATTTTTCTGCCCAATATCTTCTTGCCTCCTGCCTGGTGGCAGAAAGATGAGCGGCACAAATATCGCCCAACGACTCCTGACGTCTGCCAGCAGGCCCACCCGGCCTTGGTGTACAACGAACCCTGCGCACGCATGTCTTCCGGCGATCCGCGATTTTTCTGCCCAAAATCTTTTTGCCACCGGTCTGGCGGCGGAAAAATGAGGAGAGTCTCTACCGCGAGTGGGCGAGAAGAAAATCGATGACCTCCACGTTGGCGTCGTAGGGCGCGGCGTCGGGCCAGGCATGGCCCATGGCGTCGACGCGGACGAGCGTCACCTCGGTGGTCCCGGCGCAGGCTGCATACTGCCAGCGGGTCAAGCCGCCGCCGCTCGTGAGGACGGGCGCGCCCACGCAGGTATTGGCGCCGACCCAGTAGGCGGCGTCGTCGGCTGCAGAGCGGCAGAGCACGCCTTCGTTGTTCGGTCCGCCATTGAATGGTCGACGGGGATCAAGCCCGCCTCGCACGAGAAGCGTGGCGATCGGCTCGAGGGCCGGGGACGGAGCCACGATGGGCCCGGTTTGGTCGGGAACATTCCAGCCGGTTTCGGCGCAGACCGGGGCGATGGCAGCGAGGAGGCCGAGGGTCGTGCCGCCCAGCCAATGGCAGAACTCGCCGCCGTTTGAAAATCCCGCGGCATAAACGCGATTGCGATCGATGTTAAGCGCGGCGTCGAGGTGTGCCAGCAGGTTGGTCACAAACGCGACGTCATCGACCACGACATCAAAGGGCTTGTCGCCCCACAAGGTTTTGCCGGTCTGAGGATGCGGCAGCGCCTCAGGGAGGACGAGCAGCATGGATTCGAGGTTGGCCTTGGCGAAGAGGCCGGGATGTTGGGCGCTGAACGAAGCGACTGTCTGCTCGCCGCCGTGGAACACGAAGGCGATCGGGGCGGCAACGGCCGGATTGTAGCCGGCGGGGACCTGGAGGCGGAACAGGCGGCTGTAGCCTTGATCGCAGAGGCGGAGCTCATATTGGCCGGCAACAGTGGGAACGACCAGCGGGTCGCTGGCACCCGAGCCATCGCAACGGCAATGCCGGAGGAAGAACGTGAGCACCTCGCGGCTGGTGTCGAAGCCGATGTTGTCGGCGGCTTCGGCCCAGGAGTGCCCGCCATCGGTCGTGGTGACGAACAGCACTTCCGTGCCGGGGGTGCAGGTGAGTTGATAATGCTCGCGGACGACCAGATTGGTTTTGGGCGCGTTGAACGGCGGATAAGGTCCCGCGCAGTCGGCGAAGACGCGGTGAATGTGATTGGTGACGACGACATTGGTGCTGAGCATGGGAGCTCCGGCACAGGCGTTGGCATTGGTCCAGTGGGTGACCGAGGCGAAAGCGGGGGATTGCCAGGAGCCGTCATCGTTCAGGCCGCCCCAGAACGGCCGTTTGCAGTCGTTGGTGGCGCTGACGATGAGGACGGAGTTGGGCTGGCTGGGCGGAGGCACGTAAACGTTGGTGCCGCCAAGCTGGCCACCCACCGCCGAGCCGACGGCGGCGAAGGCGGCAAACACGTTGGTCGTGCGCGCGCCAAGGAAATGGCACATCTTGCCCCCATTGGAGAACCCACCGGCGTAAATGCGCTGGCGGTCGATGTTCAGCGATTGATCCAGCTCAGCGATCAGCGCAAGGAGGAAGCCCACGTCGTCGACCGGGTTCTGCGGCGTCGGGTCCAGCGTGTTCCAGCCGGTGCCGTTTTCGTCGTCGGTGCCGTTCGGGTAGACCAGAATGACCCCGGCGTTGTTGGCGTAAGTCGCGAGGGCCGGCGTGTTCGCGGCAAAGGAATCCGCCGTCTGGTCGTGGCCGTGCAGCGCGAGCATCAAGGGCGCGGGCGTGCCATTCGTGATGCTCTGCGGGATGTTGAGACGATAGGTGCGAGTGATGCCACCATGCGTCAGGGTGCGCGCCGGATAGACTCCGGCATTGGTCGGGACGGCGGACTCAAGCAGCGGCCGGACGATGAGCTGAAAGAACTGGGACGGCAGGGCGGTCGGCGTGGTCCAGGTCATGGTGGCGTTCGTTGGCGGCGCGGCCAGCGGCGGCGTCAACATGTCCCATTGGCTGAAGTTTGTCGTCCACGCGAGCTGATAGAAGTTGGAAGGACAGCTCGGCCAGCTCAGCTCGACCTGATTCGTGAGCGGTCGAATCGCGAGCACCGGATCCGGACACGGCGGAGGCGGCGCCTGCGCGGACAGCGTGACGTCATTGCTGCCGGAGCCACCACGGTAGCTGATGGCATAGCGGGTGCCGCCGATCGTCAGCGCCGCCCCCTCGGGCAATCCCGCGAAGGTGCCGGCAATGACGTCGGTGCCATCATTGTCGACCAGGGTGAAAATCTGGCCGGCCGGTGGCGTGAACGAGGAAGTCACGTCCAGCTGAGCACCACCGAGATCGACGCTGCCATTGACCCGGACCCGGTCGTAGTCGAGGCCGGGCCGCGGGCCGGCCAGGCGAAAGGAGAGCGTCGTCCCGGATCGCGCCACGAGATTGCTGGTGGTTAGTTCGCCGGGGGAAAGGCCGCCGGGCTTGACGATTCCATTGACGGCAAGCACCGGTCCGATTCGGCCGGCACCGCCGATCACGGAGGTGGCGGTGAGCACGCCGACGGCGGAGTTGGGCTGGTCGCCAGCGAACTGAAGGCGGCCGTCCAGGACGGCAAAGCCGGCCAGGGTGTTCGTGTGGCTGACTGTGAGAACTCCCGTGCCGCGTTTGTTGAGGACGCCCGTCCCGGTGATGGGACCGGACAGTTCACCCGACCCGTTGTTTTGTCCCAGATCGAGAACGGCGTCGACCTGCAGGTGGCCCGGGCCGCGGATGAAGCCGAAGCCCGTGCGCTGGCTGACGAGCAGCAGGCCGGACCGATCGACGTCGACGTTGATCGAGTCCGCGGAAAGACCGGCGCTCACGCACTCGACAACGTCGGCCTCGGCACCGCCCGCTCCGTCGCCCACGGTCAGGGGGCCGGCGAACGGAGCGACGCCGTTGTTTTTGGCGAGAACCAGCCGGCCGGCCGCGACCTTGGTGCGGCCGGTATAAACGTTGGGCAGGACGCCGGCGTAAGTCAGCGTCCCCGGCAACTCCTTGCTCAGGCCGCCTGCGTCGAAAATCGATCCTGTCAGCTCGAGCGTGGCGCCAGCCGTAACGCCGACACGGGCGTCACGGGCGAGGCGGATCAGTCCGGCCCACGAATTGTCGCCACTGGCCTTGAACGCGGGCTCGCTTCCGGCCGGTCCCGAGTAGCCGTCGCTATCGAGCAGAAGCGGACGAAGGCCCATGTGAATGTCGCCCAGCAGCCAGAGGGTGCCATGGCCGGAGACCGTGACGACATCCAACCCGGCGCCCAGGGCGTTGGGGTGACCGGCGCGGAGAACGCCGCTGTTTACCGTGATGGGGCCATTGAACGAGTTGTCGCCCTCCAAACGGAGATCCCCGCCCCCGGATTGAACAAAGCCGCCGCCGCTAATTTGGGCGGCAACAATCAGATCGCTGCGCGGACCAGGCGCATCCTCACCGGGAAGGACGGTGATGGGGAGTTCGGTCGAGCGCAGGTGGAGATGGCCGGAAATCCGGGCGGCGTTGAATTCGGGGGCGGGGCCGGCGTCGGCCAGCAAGCCGATCAAAATGGCGATGATGCCGTTGGGGCCTGTCACGACATCACCGCCGTCGTGCAGGGTGAGGACGGTGGTGAGGTCGGCATGGCCGTTGAGATCCCATAGGCCGGAGGCGTTCACCACCACGGGCCATGCGTAGGTGCCGAGGACGGGGATGTCGACTCCCACCTGGTAGCTGTTGAGGTTGCGCAGGACGGCGGAATTGGGTGGGCCGTTGCTGGTCCCGACGACGACGAAGCCAAGGTTGGCGGGGAGAGTTGCGGGGACAAACGCGTGGTTGAGCTGGAACTCACCTTCGTTGATCAGGATGTTTCCGGAGAAGGCGGAGAGATCAAAGCCAGAGAACAGGAGCGTGCCGGTGTCTTCCTTGACGAGGCTGCCGGGCCCGGCCATGCCGTAGGAAAAGCTCAGGAATCCGTTGGTGACGACCCCCACGCGAGCGTCGATTTGGAACGTGACGTCGCCGGACCAGACGTTGGCGGGCCCGCTGGCGCGCAAGGCCGGGCGGCCGTTCAACACCCCCTCTGTTCCGGTGCTATTCAGCGTGAGCCGCTCGCCCACCGTCTGGACATTACCCAACAGTGACAAGGTGGCGTCGTTGTTGACCGTGGTGCCGCTCAACGTCGAGCCAAGGGCCGAACTGTGCGCGATCCGCAATTCCCCGGCGTTGACCGTCACGGCGCCGTCAAAGCTGTTGTTGCCGGAGAGCATCAGGTCGCCGGCGCCGGCCTTGGTCAGTGCGCCCAGCCCGTTCACTTCGGCCGCGATGACGAGTTCGGTGGGATCGCTGGGAAACGTTGTGCCCTCGCCGACGGTGAAGACGTGCGAGCCGAGCAGCAACTCGAGGTGCCCGGAGATGCGCGCGGCGTCGGCAATCGGCAGCGGGCTCGGGGTGACGGCGACGTCCGCCCCGACGCCGAGCCGGAGGTTTCCGGCCGTGCCGGTCTCCACGTCGCCGCCGGCGTTCAAAACCAGATCGCTCACCTCCTCGATGAATCCGTTCAAGTCCCAGAGCCCGGAGGCGCTGACCGTAACCTGGTTGACCTGATTGCTGTTGAGGTTGCGAACGCGATCGGCCTGGGCGCCTCCAGTGCCGTCTCCGACCACCAAGCGATGCGGAACCGCCGGACCGATCGTTTTGTCCATGGCGAGCATCCCCGCGTGGACATTGACGTCGCCCGAAAATGTGTTGCCGGATGGACCGCTCAACGTGAGGGTCCCGTCGTCGAATTTGGCCAGCGAACCGTTGCCGCTGACAATCCCGCTCAAGGTGAGGCCGCCCACCGTGTAGCAGCTCAAATCGAATCCGTTCAGGCGCACGTCCGAGCTGATGGTGAGGAGGACGCTGTTATCTTCGACCCGGAACGCCGCGTCGCCCGCCAGCGTTATCGACCCGAGATTGATGCTATTGGCGCCGGCCGAGTTGGTGGAGATGACTCCGTTGACCAGCGTGACGCCGTTGCCGGAAAGGACATAGCCGCCCCCTGCCCCGGAGAAACGAATGGCCACGAGGTCGAGCACGCCCATATCGTTGATATTGGCGAGGCGCGCCGCGCCCGCCGGGAAAACAAGGGTGTCGCCATTGACTGGCGCGGCGCCCGTGTTCCAGTTCGCGCCGCGGCTCCAGCCGCTGCTGGTGGCATGTCCCCCCGTCCAACGAAGGGTGGCCGCATCACTCTGAACTGCCACGAGCAGGCAGACACCGGCGAGAAGCAGCGTCCACGCGCGCCCCAGGCGGGAGCGCGCCTGGACGGCGTCCGTGCTGGCATTGGCCCACGCTCTCAAGAGAAAGCGGCGTTTTGGTCCCGACATGTGGATGGAGGTCATGATTCGACAGTCCTGGCGTCTGTGTGCAGTAGGGGTGACGCGGGTTGGCGGACCGCGTTACGCGGAGCCCGAAAAATAATTTTCCGGGCGCGCCGGGGTTCAGCTCATCGCAAACCGCGCGGAGCGATCATGCTGTCGGGAAGTCGGGGAGTCGTCCCCTGGAGCCGAGGTCAGGAATTCTGACGCTCGGGTTCGTGGGTCGCCGTCAAGCTCGCAAGCCGGGTGAGTTCCTCGAGAACTCGATCCGCCGGCAGGCGGACGAGTTCGGAGCCTGCCCGAAGACGGTGAAATTCAGTGCTGCGCGGGTGCCACACCGCTTCGGAGGTTTCGCCCCACAAAACCAGCCCGGGCAGTCCGACGGCAGCGGCGAGATGGCTGATGCCGGAGTCATGGCCGACGAAGAATCGGCAGGCGGCCAGGCGCGACGCGAGCTCGGGCAGAGGGAGATTGCGGGCGATCTCCACCGGGCCGCGCGCGTGGTGGGCGAGCCGTTCCAGACGCCCCCCCTCGGCTTCTCCGCCCACCAGGATCAATGGCTCGGGCCCGCCAGCGTTGCCAGGCCTCGTTCCCCCTGGCTCCGCGGCGGCGCCCTGAGCGAGCGGCATCGGACCGAGCCGGCGGATGAGATCCGCCCAGCTGCTTTCCGGCCAATTCTTCCGTTCGCTGCCGCTGCCGGGATGCAAGGCGAGCCCGCGTGGGATCGACGGACGCGGAACCGCCAGGCGCGGCACCGGGTCGGCATCGAAAATCGCCAATCGCTGCAACGGTTCAAGGAACACCTCGGTGGCGTGGCGTCCGGCCGAGTCGTCCGGCCGGTGCGGTCCCTGGATGAATTGCGCGGGCGAGCAACGGGCGACATTGACCTGAAAGATTCCGTCGGGATCGTAGAGGTAGGAGATGACGATGGCGAAGCCGGCCAGATACTCGCGCATGGCCTCGGGGAGTTCGCCGCGTTGGGCGAAGAACGGCGCGAGGGTACCGGCCTCGATGGAGCGGACGGCGTCCGCGAGGCCGGCGGTGAGAGCGAGTCGGGCGATGTGGGCGTAGCCGAGCACCTCCAGGCCGACCGTTGAAAATTGGGCGCGCAACGCGGCCAGCACCGGAAGCGTCAGGATGAAATCGCCGATCGCGCCGCCGCGGATCACCAGAATTTTTGCCGGTCCACTCACGGCGCGCAGTGTAGTGCTCCCCTGGGGGGAACGCCAGCAAGTGCACCAATTCCCGCTTGGAGTGTCCGGGGAGCATCCCCTAGGCTGCGGCCATGCGTTCGGTGAAAGTGTCCCTCGGCCAGCGATCCTACTCCATTTTGATCGGGCCAAAATTGTTGCCGCGGCTCGGGTCGGAGTGCGCGTCGCTCGGGCTGGGACGAAACTGTGCCGTCATCACCGACTCGCGCGTCGGCCCGCTCTACGCCGCCAAAGCATCAGCCAGCCTGCGCCGGGCCGGCTTTGCGCCGATCGTCATCACCGTGCCGGCGGGCGAGACGGCCAAGAGCCTGCCCGTCGTTGGTAAGTGCTACCACGAACTGGCGCGCCATCGGCTGGAGCGAAAATCGTTCATTGTCGCACTGGGCGGCGGCGTGGTGGGCGATCTCGCCGGCTTTGTGGCCGCCACCTATCTGCGGGGAATTTCGTTTGTCCAGGTCCCCACCACGTTGCTGGCGCACGTGGACAGCTCGGTGGGCGGAAAGGTGGGCATCAACCTGCCATCCGGCAAAAACCTGGTGGGCGCGTTTCACCAGCCAAAGCTCGTGCTGTGCGATCTCGACACGTTGAAGACCCTGCCGGCGCGTGAACTGCGCTCCGGATTGGCCGAGGTCATCAAATACGGGATCATCGACGACGACGCGCTGTTCCGCAGGCTGGAACGGGAGCTGCCCCGGTTGCTGCGACTGGAACGATCCACTCTCGCGTCAGTGGTGGCGCGCTGCTGCCAAATCAAGGCCGAGGTCGTCGCCCAGGATGAAACGGAGACGGGCCGGCGAGCCATCCTGAACTTCGGGCACACCATCGGCCACGCCATCGAGGCGATCTCCGGCTACCAAAAATTTCTGCACGGCGAAGCCATCTCGATCGGGCAGGTGGCGGCGGCCCAGTTGTCCCGGCGCCAGGGGCTGGCGGACACCGACGTGGTGCGCATCCGCAAATTGTTTCAAGCCGCGGGTCTGCCGGTCTCGATCCGGCTGGGCTCAAGCCAGCGCGCGCGGCTGCTGGCCGCCATGAAGCTCGACAAGAAAGTCAGCGCTGGCGAGGTGAAGTTCGTGCTGGCGCGAAAACTGGGCGCGGTCGTCTGGGGCCAGCCGGTGGCGGAGCGCGAGATTCTCTCAGCCCTGGATTGATGCGGGTCAAGGCCGGGCCGGCCTCACTGGGCGATAGACCATGCATGCGAATCCCGCGTGACCGGGCGATCCCGCGTCCGGTGAAACTGCGAGGCTCTTGAATTCATGAGCATGCCATCCATGAAGCGGTTCCGGCGGCTCGACGTCCGTCCGCTGCTCGGGCGTGGCGAGGAGCCGTTGCCGACCGTCCTGAAAAAGGTGGAATCCCTGGCCCCTGACGCCGGCCTCATCGTCGTGGCCCCTTTCCTGCCCTCGCCCCTGATCGAACTGCTCGGCAGCAAGGGCCTGCAATCCCGCGTGGAACGCGGCGACGAAGGCAGCTGGCTGGTTTATTTCTGGCGCAGAAATCCGTAGCCCGTCCCCAGCGCCTCTCGCTCAGCGTCGAAGGTGCGGCGTCCAAGGCTCACCTTGGGGAGTTCGACGTGCAAATTTCAAAGTTCAGAGCTCAACGTTCGTTGAACGCTTGCCGGCGTTGATCCGCATCAATGCTGGAGGAAAGCGATCGGCGACGCTTGACGCCATGGCTCTAGGCGTGACGACAAAGCGTGAGGCCTCCGTGCCTGGCAAGGCCCGGCGTCCCGGGTCTGGGCTGGGCGTTGGCGGTCCGGACACCGCACGGAAAGGACCAACGTCAAACATCGATCGTGCAAGGACGTCAGGCCTTTGGGGGTGGATCGGGTTGATGTTCTCGTTGCTGGCCGGGCTGTTGTTGGCGCCGGCCGCGGCCGCAGCTGCAGCCGTGGCCGTGGACGCGGAGGGATTCGTGCCGTTGTTCAACGGCCGGGATTTGTCGGGCTGGTCGGGCAAGCCCGGGTGGTGGCGGATGGAGGACGGCGTCGTGGTGGCGGAGAGCACGGCGGAAAAACCCTGCACCAAGCACAACTATTTGATCTGGCACGGGGGCCAACCGGCGGATTTCGAGCTGCGCTTTGAGTATCGTCTGCAAGGCGGCAACTCGGGAGTCCAGATTCGCAGCCGGGAGATTGAAGATTGGGACATGCGGGGTTATCAGGCGGACATGGAGGCCGGGTCACAGTGGACCGGGGCGTTGTTCGAACACGAGCGCGGTGGCATGGCCATGCGGGGGGAAAAGGTCGTGATCGCGCCGGACGGCAGCCGGCAGGTGACGCACTTCGCTGACGCGGCGGCGTTGCAGAAGGTCATTCGGACCAATGACTGGAACGACTATCGCGTCGTCGCGCGCGGGCCGGAGATCCAGCTCTTCATCAACGGTCGGAAGACCGCGCATCTGGTCGATCGGCAGGCGGGTCGGGCGGCGGCGCGGGGCCGGATTGGATTGCAGATGCACCCGGGGCCGCCCATGAAGGTCGAGTTTCGGCGGATGCGCTTGAAGGAGTTTGCGCCGGGCGCGGCTGCGTTGCCCGCTGAGCGCTTGACGGTGGCGGCGGGCTTTCGGGCAGAATTGCTTTATTCTCCGGCCAAGGACACGGAAGGATCCTGGATCAGCCTGTGCGCGGATCCAAAGGGGCGCCTCTATGTCAGCGGCCAATATGATGAGGGGCTTTATCGCGTCACGTTGCCCCCGGCCGGCACCGACGCGTCGGCGTTGGTGGTGGAAAAGCTGCCGGTGGACCTGAGCAGCGCGCAGGGCTTGTGCTGGGCGTTCGACAGCCTTTACGCGCTCGTCTCGCGCAACGCCAAAACGGCCAGCGGCCTTTACCGGGTGCGCGACACGGACGGCGACGATCGGTTGGACCGGGTGGAACTGCTGCGCGCGCTGAATGGGGATGGGGATCATGGCTGGCACGCCGTGCTGCCGGGTCCGGACGGACGGTCGCTGTATGCGGTGGCGGGCAACAACACCGTGGGACCGTCGCTGGCGGGTTCACGAGTGGCCCCGCGCTGGAGCGAGGATCACCTGCTGCCACGGCTGCCCGACGCCGGCGGGCACATGAAAGGCGTGCTCGCGCCAGGCGGCGTGATCTACCGCGTGAGCCCGGACGGCCGCGACTGGGAGATGATCGCGCATGGTTTTCGCAACACCTACGACGCCGCCATCAACCGCGAAGGCGATATCTTCACCTACGACGCCGACATGGAATGGGACATGGGCACGCCTTGGTACCGGCCCACCCGCATCTGCCTGGCGGCCAGCGGCGGGGAATTTGGCTGGCGCAATGGCACGGGCAAATGGCCGGCTTACCAGCCGGACAGCCTGCCGGCGATTCTCGACATCGGGCCGGGCTCACCCACCGGAGTCGTCTTTGGCTATGGCGCCCGGTTCCCGGCGAAATATCAGGAGGCGCTCTTCGCCGCCGACTGGACCTTTGGCCGGATCTACGCCGTCCACCTGCATCCGGACGGCGCGGCGTATCGCGGCGAGCCGGAGGTGTTCGTCGCCGGCGTGCCCCTGCCGGTCACAGACATGGTGGTTCATCCGGTCGACGGCTCCCTTTACTTCATCACGGGAGGCTGGCGGATTCAGACCGGGTTGTATCGGGTGAGTTATGGAGACCCAATCGCGGCTGCGCCGGTGGCAATCGCGCCGGATAAGAAAAAGGAGCACGACCGGGAGGCGGACCTGCGCACCGCTCGTCGCCAGCTGGATTCCTATCACGGGCGCCGTGACCCGTCGGCCATCGACGCGGCCTGGCCGTATCTGGGTCACGCCGATCGGTTTCTGAGTTCGGCGGCGCGGGTGGCGTTGGAGTGGCAGGACCCGGCACAGTGGCGTGAGCGCGCGCTCGCGGAAACGGATCCAGGCACGGCGTTCAATGCGCTTCTGGCGCTGGTTCGACTGAGTGCCCGCGACGAATTCCACCGCCGTCCGACCGACCCGTCTCCCGATCCGACCTTGCAGGCTCGCGTGTTGGGCGGCCTCGGGCGGTTTGACTGGAGCCGGTTGTCGACTGCCCAGCGTCTCGCCTGGCTGCGGGTGCAGACGTTGTGTTTTACACGCCTCGGAAGTCCCGACGCGAAGACGCGGCAGATGATTCTCGCGCGACTCGAGCCGCACTTCCCGGCCGGCGATCGCGCGCTGAACGCCGAGTTGTGCCAGCTCCTCGTTTATCTTCAATCCCCCCGCGTCGCGACCCCTGCGCTGGACCTCGTTCGAAGCGCCCCAACCCAGGAAGAGCAACTCAACTACATCAAGTCCCTGCGGATGCTGGAGCCGGCGGGTTGGACCTCGTCGTTGCGCCGGGAGTATTTCGAATGGTTCAACCGCGCGGCCGGATACCGAGGGGGCGCCAGCTTCGCCGGATTTGTACGCATGATTAAAGCCGACGCGCTGGCGGGCTTGACCGCGACCGAGCGGACGGAGCTGGCGCCGATCATCGACGCCCCGGCGCCGAAGTCTCCGACCGCGGCCCTGGCATCCCTCCTGATCGGGCGGACCAACGCCACGGCGTGGACGGTCGCGGGCCTGGCACCCGCGTTGGAGCAGGGCCTGGCCGGCCGGGACGTCGACCGCGGCCGGCGGATGTTCGGCGCCACGGGTTGTTTTCAGTGTCACCGCATCGACGGCGAGGGCGGTGCCGTCGGGCCGGACCTAACGCAGGTGGCCGGACGGTTTGGTCCGCGGGATCTCCTCGAGGCGGTTCTCGAGCCGAGCAAGACGGTGAGCGATCTTTACGGCAACTCGGTGATCACGCTGCGCGATGGCGAGACCGTCATTGGGCGAATCGTTTATCATCTGCAGGACGACTCCGTCAACGTCTGCTCCGATATGCTGAATCCGTCCGCGACGCAGCGCATCGATCGCAAGGACATCCTCAGCGTCAATCCTTCACCGACGTCGCCCATGCCGGAGGGATTGCTTGCGCCATTGAGCCGGGAGGAGGTGCTCGACTTGCTGGCCTACCTGATCGCGCGTCCCCCGGCCACTGCCTCGGCCGCCGGTCAATGATGCTGGACGGAGCCGATGACGTCGAAGATTGGATACACCCTGAATCTCCAAATTTCATGAACGGCAATCGAACTAACAGAATGCACCGGCTTCACGGCGGGTTGGCCACGGCGCTGGCGTTGGCAATGGTCGAGTCGTGCCTTCCGGCCGCAGACCTGGTCCACGCGAAGAACGGCTCCGGGGTCTATGGCTACAAGGACACGCCGAAAC
The DNA here is from genome assembly GCA_044229355.1 of Limisphaerales bacterium. Lineage (GTDB taxonomy): Bacteria > Verrucomicrobiota > Verrucomicrobiia > Limisphaerales > JADJPG01 > JBGARF01. The sequence goes on along the minus strand of JBGATF010000022.1, from coordinate 45,316 downwards.
TTCCGTGGTGCGAGTGGCTGGTCCACGACGCCGATCGACCGGCCCCGCCCAAGGTGGATCCGGGTCCGGCCGGGCCGCCGGCGTCCGTTCCCGCGGACGCCGTGGTCCTGTTCAACGGCCGCGACGCCTCGGCTTGGACCGACTCGACTTGGGTGGTGCGGGACGGGCTGTATGTCGCGGAGGGCGACCGGTCGCCGCAAACCCGGCAGGAGTTCGGCAGCTTCCAACTGCACGTGGAGTGGAAGGCGCCGGCGAACTTCGAAGGCCCGTGGTACAACCGAGGCAACAATGGCGTCCTCCTGCATGGGATCTACGAAATCCAAATCTTCGATTCCTACCACGAGGCGATTTACCCGGACGGCCAATGCGGCGCCATCTATGGCCAGACACCTCCGCGGGTCAACGTGACGCGGCCGCCTGGTCAGTGGCAGACCTTTGACATCGTTTTTGTCGCGCCGACCTTCGACGGCGGGCGGGTTCGGGATTTGCCGCGGGTCACGGTTTTGCACAACGGCGTGCTCGTGCAATATGACGAGCCCATCCACGGCGCCATTGGGCACCGGGTGTTGCCGGACCTCTCGAAAGCGGTGCCACGGGGCCCGATTGCCTTGGGCGGTCATGGCTGTCCGGTGGCCTTCCGCAATCTGTGGATTCGTCCACTTGATCCGGCGCCGGTTCGGTAGTCAAACGTCCAGAAGATCCCAGGGAACCAGGTGATGAAAGCGAAGCAAACTCCGGCGCCTGAAACAGTCTCAGCGGAACGGGACCGCCTGCCGCTCGCGGCATTCCTCCTGTTGGCAACCGCCCTAGCCGGGTCCGCCGCCAGCGTGCGCCTGGACGAGTTGGACCTCGGCGCCATGACAGCGGGCTGGGGCCGGGCGCGGGCAAACCTCGCCGTTACCGGCGTGCCATTGAAGATTGGCGGTGTCGAATTTGTCCATGGCGTCGGCACACACGCCGTCAGCGAATGCCCGGTTCTGCTCGACGGGCGGGCTGTTCGGTTCACGGCACGCGTAGGGGTCGACGACAACGCGAAGAACTCACGCGCATCGGTGGAGTTCGTGGTCTATGGCGACGACCGCGAGATGTGGCGAAGCGGGCCCTGCCGTTGGCACGAGGCCCCACGCAACGTTACGATGTCCCTGTCCGGCGTGAAAAATCTGTCCCTGTTCGTCGAAGACGCGGGCAATGGGAATGACTTTGACCATGCCGACTGGGCGGACGCGGTTTTCGAGTTCGACGGCGATCGTCCACGCGTCGCCGCGGCCCCCGTCCCGGCGGAGGATTTCGTTTTGCTCACGCCGCCGGCGCCAGCCGAGCCGCGCCTCAACGGTCCGCTCGTGACCGCGGCGCGACCCGGGGCACCCTTCCTCTATCGCATCCCATGCACGGGGGAGCGGCCGTTCGAGTTTCACGCCACCGGCCTGCCCCCGGGATTGGCGTTGCACGCGGCCAGCGGGATCATCACGGGCCGGGTCGCCCGGGCCGGATCCCATCAGGTCCTGTTGTCCGCCCGCAACTCGCGGGGGCGCGCGGAGCGCCCATTGCGTATCGAGATTGGCTCGACCCTCGCCCTCACGCCGCCCATGGGTTGGAACAGCTGGTATATCCATTACAACCGCGTGACCGAGGCCACCATGCGCCAGGCGGGGGAACAGATGATCGCGAGCGGCATGGCGGACTACGGGTATCAGTATGTGAACATCGACGATTGCTGGATGGTCCTGCCGGGATCGACCAACCCGGAGCTGGGCGGGCCGGCGCGAGAGGCCGATGGGCGGCTGCGGCCCAATGGCCGGTTTCCCGACATCCGCGGCATGGTGAATGACATCCACGCGCGGGGCCTGAAGGCCGGCATTTACATCTCGCCCGGCCCACGGACCTGCGCGGGCTTCGAAGGCAGCTGGCAGCATGAGGCGAGGGACGCGCGCACGTTCGCCGAATGGGGCTTCGACTTCCTCAAATACGACTGGTGCTCGTATGGCGAGAAGGCCGGCGGCGACACCCGGGAGCACCTGGTGAAACCCTATCGGATCATGTGGAGCGAGCTGCAGAAGCAGGAACGCGACATCGTATTCAACCTGTGCCAGTACGGAATGGGCGAGGTCTGGCGCTGGGCAGCTGACGTCGGGCATTGCTGGCGGACGACCGGCGATCTCGGCCTGGAACGGGGCGCGCGTCTTCCGGGCTTCTATCGAATCGCCTTCAGCAACGCCGCGCACTCCGAGTTTGCCCGGCCCGGCGCCTGGAATGATCCGGACTACCTCCTGATCGGCTGGGTTGGCGACGCTCATGGCATGGGGGCGGGACAGAAAACCACGCTGACCCCGGCCGAGCAATACAGCTATATGAGCCTCTGGTCCTTGATGGCCGCTCCATTGATCTTCAGCGGCGACATGGCCAAGCTGGATCCATTCACGTTGAATGTGCTCTGTAACCACGAGGTGATCGCGGTGGACCAGGATCCGCTGGGAAAACAGGCGCGCATCGTGCGCCAATCGGATCGCGAGTTCATCCTAATCAAGGAGCTGCAAGATGGCTCCCGCGCTCTGGGCTTGTTCAATCTCGGCCGCGCGCCGGCCACGATTTCGGTCTCGTGGCCCGAACTGGGGTTGTCCGGCGTCCAGCGCGTGCGGGACGTGTGGCGCCAGCGACCGATCGGCGAAGCGGATCAACGCTGGTCGGCCGAAGTGCCGCGGCATGGCGTCATGCTGGTCCGGCTGGAGACGCCCGCGGCGCAAAACGGAGCGCGGACTTCCAACCCGCAGCGGGGGGTCGGGCCAGGGCGCGTGGATTGAGTGCTCAATCCGGACCCAATCCTCCAGCGCCGCCGAACCGACGGAACATCGCGGATCCACCCGGGCCGAAGGAATCGTCGGGGGCGAGCGTCGTCAGAATAGTCACCTATGAAATCGAATCGTGAAGATGGCGGTCGTGGACAGCGGTTGGACGGGCCATTCACCCGCCGTGGCTTTTTGGAGGCGGGGGGAATCGGGGCCTTGGCGGCCGGGCTCCCGGGTTTGGCGGGAGCGGCGGAGCGGGTGATCCAGGGCTTCGAGCAGGCCCCCGTGGATGCCGAGGTCAGCCGCGGCTGGAAGCCGGTATCGGATCGCAAAATCCGGGTTGGCTTGGTGGGCCACGGCGTTTGCAAATTCGCCGCCGCCTTCGGTTTTCAGGATCATCCCAACGTCGAGGTCGTCGCAGTCAGCGACCTGATCCCGGAACGCTGCGCCGAGATGTCAAAGGTCGCGCGCTGCGCCAGGACGTATCCATCGCTCGAGGAGATGGTCAAAGACGATCGAATCGAGGCCATGTTCGTGGCGACCGACGCGCCGAGCCACGCCCGGCATTGCATCGAGGTGCTGCGCCACGGAAAGCACGTGGCGTCCGCGGTGCCGGCGGTGTTTGGCTCGCTGGAGGAGGCCGACCAATTGCTGGCCGCAGTCAAGACGAGCGGACGGAAGTACATGATGTTCGAGACATCCTGCTTCCACGCGGATCTCACCGCCATGCGCCGCATCCACCAAGCCGGCGGGTTCGGGAAAATAGTTTATTCCGAAGGCGAGTATTACCACTACATGGAGCAGCCGATCGACTCCTACCGCGACTGGAGGGTGGGGCTGCCGCCGCAGTGGTACCCCACGCATTCAAACGCCTATTATGCGGGGGTCACGGCGGGAAGCTTTACGGAGGTTTCGTGTCTCGGGATGCCCAGCCGGCTGACCCATCTGCAGCCGGCGAACAATCGATATCGGAATCCATTCGGGACGGAGATCGCGCACTTCCGGACGAGCGAAGGCGGCATGTCACGCATGGCAGTGAGCTGGGACACGCCCGGAGCCGGCGGGGAGATGGGCCGGGTGCGCGGCGAGCGCGGTTCGTATTACGGAAAGTATGAGGGCCTGGAGAAGACGCTGCCGTCGATCGGGCGTCCACCCTTGCCGCCGGGAGTCAGCCCGGGCGGTCACAACGGCTCGCACGGATATCTGACGAACGAGTTCGTAACGGCGATCCTGGAGGATCGGCGGCCGTTGGTGGACATCATCATGGCGCTGAACCTGACGGTGGCCGGCATTGTGGCGCACGAATCGGCATTGAAAGGCGGCGAGTGGTTGAAGATTCCGCAGTTTCAGGTTTGAGCCATTTCCCCGAAGCTCGCCGGCGACGGCTGCGCGGCCAAGCTTCGTCGCCACGGAGCGTTCGTATGCTTCGCGCCCTTCCGCATTGATCCGAACGCTCACGGGCCGCGTGTCAGGGTCGCATCAGGCGGAAGAAGTGAGACTGACTTTCGAGCGGAAGCTCAATCCGTCCACGGCCATCGGTCCCGGGCACTTCCACCCAGGCAGCCGGCTCCCCCGGGTTGAGGACGGGCGAGCGTTCGAGGCGCAGACCGGCTGCGGCCACCCATTCCATGGCGATTCGAGAACCCGGCTCGATCCGTGCGCGGAGGATGGGTGGGGGTTGAACTTCGTAGATGAACAATTGCCCTGCGCTCACGTAAAGATGGTTCGAAGCCAAGTCGAACTGGTGCAAAACGGGAGGGTAGACCACCCCGGCTGCTTTCGGAGCTGTCGGGTTGGCCCAGTCCTGCAAGACCAGCGCGAAAGACGGATTGGGGCCGTTGGCGGCGCCGGGGATGCCGAAGACCGTGGCGAGATAACCGTGCCGCGCCTTCACTCCGAGGTGGGAAATGTTCGGCGAAAAAAATTCGGAGACGCGGACTGGGTTCAGCGGACGACTCACGTCGAACGTGGACGCCTCGTTCGCTCCCACCACCAAGACATAATTGCCGATCAGTGCGAGGCTGAACGTGCCCTGCGCGCAGTCCGGGCAGGCGGATGGCGCGTCGGAATTGTAGGTGGCCACCGTAACGGGGTGGAGGGGATTGCTGATATCAAGCACACGCAGGTCGTTGTAGCCGCCGGCGGCGAAGGCATACGTCCCTTGGATTTCCAAATCTGCCACCACGTCCTGGGCCACGAAACGGCTCACGCGGATCGGGCTGGCCGGATCGGCGACGTCGATCGCCTCCAGCCCGAAAAAATTTGTCGGGCTCGAACTGAACTGGGTGACATAGGCGCGGTCGCCCACCACCTGGAGGCGATCCAATCGAAGATCCGTTTGGTAGCGTCCCAACTTCACCGGGCGGGCGGGATTCGAGAGGTCAACGATTTCGAAGGCGTTAACCGTGGTGGGAGGAGACGACGGGCCGGCCGACAGATAGCCCCGATTGCCGACCACCTGAAGCAACGGTCCGCCGGGGTAAGAGCCGACCCGTCGAGGTTGAGTCGGGTTGGTCACGTCGAGGATGGCGAGTTCGGTGTCGAGCGCGGCGTATGCGTGGTGGCCCTCGACATAAACATGCCGCACCGTGGGTCGCTCGCCGGATCCATTCGGAATCGGCTGAAGGGGGTCGCTGGTGTCGAGCGAGATGAGTCCGGCGTCGGCGCCGGCCACGAATGCGTGATCCCCGAAAAAGGCGATGGCCTGGGGCAGTGCCGGCAACGCTATCTCGGAGCTAAGCACCGGGTTGCCGGGGTTCTCCACGCTCAAAACCGCCCATCCGTCATAAGTGGGAAACTTTCCGGCCACGTAGGCGGCGGTGCCGGCGAGGCGAACGCGGTGCGCCCCCTCCAGAAAACCGTCGCCGAGAAAGACCGGGTGGGCGGGATCCGCGATGTCCACCACGTGCAACGTCCACCCCACGATGAAAGCGAGCGAACCACGCACCTGGATGCCCAGAGCGTCGCCCAGGGTTGACGACGTGTCGTAACCTCCCAGCCGGAGAGGACGGGCAGGGTTGCTGACGTCAAAAACCTCAAAGCCGCTGAAGTCGTTCGAACCGGAACCTGACCTTTGCTCGGCGACATAGACATAGTTGGACTGGGCATCGAGTTCCGTCGGGATGCCTCGCAGCGGAGCGCGGGCGATGCGCCGGACGTCAGCCGGGTTGCCTACGTTGACGATCTCCAATACCGCACTTGTCGAACCGGCGACCGGTGACGTGGCAACGGTAATATACGCGTAGGAGCCGTCCACCCGGACACGTAGCCCATCGCCGGCGCACGCGTCGGCGATTTCATGCCGTCCGCGCAGCACCGGCAACCCCGGCTCGCTGACGTCGAGAATATCAAGCCCATAACCCGCCGAGCGCAGACTCATCATATAGATGGTCTCGCCGACGGGAAACATGCCACCCGGGGGTCCCATCAGAGGATAGCTGCCAACCCGCATTGGGCTGGCGGGCGGGGTGACATCAATAATGACCAGCGACAGCGTGCCGCGACCTTCGTCGACGACCGCGTAAGCCCGGTTTCCATTCGCGACCACGTCGACCACCGAACCATGAATGAGTCCCGGCCACTCCCCGCGCAGTCTCAACCGGGCCTCCTGGGAAAAGCCAATGCACGGCCACAGGCAGGACGCGACCAGCCACCGAAGCAAGGCAGCATAGCATCCATACCGTGGGGTGATCCGGCTCGGCCAAGATTTCAATTTCAAACCGGGCTGAAGATACATTTCGCCCGGTTACAGGGGGAAGCTACGCCAAAAGTTTCCCGTGGCACTGAGGAATCTTCGCCCATCTGCGACGGCAAAATTACAACGGGAAATTTGCACGGGCGTCGCGCTGGGTGTGCCCCCGAGGAAGTATTGGGAATGAATCCGAACCCGACCTGACCGCTTCAAGCTCCCCATGAACCGCCCCCCGGGGTGCGCCCGTCCTCGGGCGCAGAAAGCCGGGAAATTTTAAACGGTTGGGATTGTTCCAGCTCGTTGGTAGTCCGAGAGCTTCTGCGGGCGAGGACGCCCGCACCCCGCGTTCATGGCCCGTGAGCAGGTCCGCAACGAGCAGGGGGCTCCCCATGAACCGCAAGGTAGGGCGCGCTCTCCGCAGCGCGCCGCCAGAGCGAATCTCCGGCTGGCAGCGGCTTCGGCCCGCCGTAGCTCAGAGCGAAGGAGGGAGCGCCAGCCCTGCTATGCTGCGTTCATGGCCGGTCAGCGGGTCCAAATGGAACAAGAAGCTTCCCAGGAAGGAGATCCAGAATCTTCCGGTGCGTCTGTCAGCTCGGGGGGTGGGTCTGTGCCGGAGGCGGATCCCGGCGGTCCACATAACCATTTGTCTCGTCCGGGACAAAAGGTTGTCCGCTGGGATCGTCGGGAACGACGGGTTGCCAAGGCGGGGCAAGGCGGTTTAAGTCAGCGCCCGGCCAGCCGACAGGTTATTAGGTCTTCAGGCCCGGAGTGAACCGGAGCGGGCTGGCAGGTTTGCCAACAATGCGGTCATTGCAACACGTCGCGGTGAGTCGGTGCCGCCAGCGGGGCGGTGTGATTTTGCATGCCCTGGTCTTTGTCCTCGGGCTGGCCGCCGGGTGGATCGGCTGGACGCAATGGCGCGGCCCGGGAGCGGGAGCGGCTGATTTTAAGTCCGCTTCGCGACGCGCCGGTTGGGACGGCCGACAACTCGTGGCGGCGCGACAAGCAGTCTTCCCCGGCGCAAATCCAGGCGTGACACCCCCCTCGGTGCAACCGGCTCCTCCCCCGTTGGAATCCGCCACCAACGGCGCCCTCATCATCCCGGTGCGCGGGGCGTCGGGGGCCGCTCGAGAGCCGCTGGTCCTCGTCCCCTTTCGTTCCAGCACACCCGCGGCGACTCCGAGCCCAACCAATGCCCCGCCGCGACCGCCGGAGCCGGCACGAACGGCCTTCCCGACTCCGGCTCAGGTCGTTCAAGCTCCGACGAACGTCGGAGCGTCGTCCCCGAGCATGACCAATTTGCCGCGGGCCGCCCGGGGCCCGACTGGGGGCACGGCCAGCACCAACCGTCCGGCGTCTCCCGATCGGATCCTGGAATGCCAAGTGGCGCTCGCGCGGGCGGGGTTGTCGCCCGGCTCGATTGACGGGGTGATGGGCGGACAGACGCGCGCGGCCTTGCGGGCGTATCAACGGCGGGAGGGTTTGCCGGTGACCGGACAGTTGGACGAACCGACCGTGGTCCGGCTGTGGCCGGACGAGTCCTCGGCGCCGAAGCTCTATACGAATTACGTGGTCTCGGCGGAGGACGTGAGTCGTTTGCTGCCGCTGAGCAAGACGTGGCTGGGAAAGTCGGAGCAGGCGCGTCTCGATTACGAATCGATTTTGGAGCTGGTGGCGGAGAAAACGCTGTCGCATCCCAATTTGATTCGGCGGCTGAATCCCGACATCGCATGGACGAATGTCGCCGCGGGCACGTCGCTCAAGGTGGTGGCGGCCCAACCGGAGGCGGCTTCGGCGAAGGCGTCGTTGATTCAAATCCGGCTGGCGGATCGGACGCTGCAGGTGTTCGGCGCCGGGTCAAATTTGCTGGCTCATTTTCCGTGCAGCATCGCCCAGCGGGTGGAGAAGCGACCCCTGGGGGAGGAGTTGCACGTGGCGGTGGTGGCGCCCGATCCCAACTACACCTTTGATCCCGCGGTGTTTCCAGAATCGGCCGAGGCCCGCGAGCTGGGCCGCAAACTGATCCTGCAGCCCGGTCCCAACAACCCGGTCGGCATGGTCTGGATCGGCCTCGACAAACCCGGCTATGGCATTCATGGCACGCCGCGCCCGGAAGAAGTCGGGCGCACGGAATCGCATGGCTGCTTCCGCCTGGCCAATTGGAACGCGCGCTACCTGCTGGACCTCGTGTCCATCGGCACGCCAGTCGACGTCCTGCCCTGAGCGGGAACGAAGTCCGGAGCGGGAAGCTGGCAGGCAAAAGCTGGGATCCAGAAGCTCGAACGTCGGAGTTTGAAGCTTGGAGTTTGCACTGTGCCTCCCCCCCGATTGGGTGTCTGGCCTTGGTGGATTTTCGAGTTGCGCCCGGCAGCGGGATCGGGATGCTAGGTCCATGAAAACCTCCCAAGCCCGGCTGGCCGGGCTCTTCGGGCCGGCCATCTTGTTGGCTCTCCTCACCAGCGCAACGCTCGCATCGGCGCAATACAAGGCGCCCAGTCAATATTTCCGGAAGGATTCACCGGGCGTGAACCGCGGCATGGGCGCTCCGGCCCGCCCGGGCGCGCCGGCCACTCCGGGAGCCCCGGCGACTCCTGCCGCGCCGGCTGCCACCGCCCGCCCGAAGTTCAAGGATGTGGCGGTGAACGGTCAGTTCTACTTTCAATCGGACACCAACCGGGCCTATCCGTGGACCAAGCTGTCCGCGACGACGGCCAAGAATGCGGCGGGAGTGACGCGGCCGATCAACGTTGAGACCCTGATTCAGCAATAGGCAGGGTTACCAACAGGCAGGAGTTCTGCACGCGGTTTGATCCATCGGGGAGGAGGGTGGGCCGCAGGAATTTGCGCCCGGGCAGCGGGCTAATTCGAATACATATGGCGGTTCGAGCGTAACCAGTGGCACAAATCAACGTCCTTATGACTCCAGCAGCATCCCATCAATTTTCCCGCCGCACATTTTTGCGAGGCCTTGGCGTGACCATGGCGTTGCCATGGATGGAGTCCCTGCCGGTGTGGGGCGACGAAACGCCGGCGGCGAGGGTGGCGAGCGAGGCACCGGTGCGCCTGGCAGTGTTGTTTTCAGGCAACGGATTTCATTCGAAGGAGTGGTGGGCCAAGGGCGAAGGCAGGCAGATGGAGCTGGGTCAGGTGCTGATGCCGCTCCAGGATTACCGCGAAAAGCTGCTGGTCGTGCGCGGCCTTTACAATGAGGAGGCATTGAAGGGCAACATTCATAGCTCGCAGACCGGCAACCTTCTGTCGGGCGCGCCGCTGGCTTCCGGCGGCGAGATCCGGTCGGGCACGAGCATCGATCAGCTGCTGGCCCAGCGCTATGGAAACTCCACCAAAGTGTCGAGCCTCGTGCTCGGGTGCGAGAAGTCCAATCCGTCCGTGCACAAAAATTACTCGATGCTCTACAGCTCGCACATCTCGTGGAGCTCGCCGACCACGCCGACGCCGCTCGAGCTGTATCCGGCGCTGGCCTTTGACCGGCTGTTCAAGGACTCGGTGAGCAAGGGCGACCGCAGCGTGCTCGATGCAGTTCTCTCCGAGGCCACGGATCTGCGCCGGCAGATCAGCTCGAACGACCAGCGCAAGCTGGATGAATACCTCGACTCCGTCCGGGACGTGGAGCAGCGGATCGAGAACGCGGGCAAGCGCGGCGAGTTGCAAGGCTGGCGGCCGACCCTGGACAAGCCGAACGTGCCGCGTCCGGCCGATGGCATCCCGCAGGACATCGGCGAGCACATGCGCCTGATGTGCGACATCCTTGTGCTCGGGTTCCAGACGGACACGACGCGCATCTGCACGCTCAAGCTGAACAACGATCACAGCGCGCTGCGCTTCCCGAATCTCGGCGTCGACTACATGATTCACCATCTGCTGTCGCACAGCGACACGGCGGACTGGCTGAAGGTGAACCAATTCTTCCTGCAGCAGGTGGCCTACATCGCGCGCAAGCTGGACGCCATCCAGGAGGGGCCGCGCACGGCCCTCGACAACACGATGATGCTTTACTGCTCGTCGATGTTGACCGGCTCACATGACGCCACGCAATTGCCCGTGATCGTGGTGGGCGGGGCCGGCGGCCGGATCAAAGGCGGCCGCGTGCTCGACTATCGAGGCAAACCCGAACGGCAAATGTGCCGGCTCTACTTGTCGATGATGGACAAAATGAACGTCCGCCTGCCGAAGTTCGGCGACGCGACCAAGGCGCTCGAGGAAGTGTAGGGTGAGGGATGAGTGACAAGTGACAAGTGACAAGTGATGAGTGATGGGCGGCTGGTGGTCGGACGGTTGAGCCTGCTGGAATTCCTGTGAACCGAATGTCTGTCCCGACGTGCTCCCGACACTTGCAGGCAAGGCCGGCGGGAGCGGCCGCGGTGGGAGCGGTTTTGGCATTCTGTTTGGCGCTCTGGCTGGGTGGGTCGTTGGTGGCAGCAGGGGAGGCGCCGGTTCGTTTTATTCAGGATCGATTCGCGATCGGATTTTGGGTGGCGCCGCAAGTCGACGACGATCTGGATTCCCGCTATGCCGAGATCGCCGGGGCCAACTTTACATTCGTCATGGGGTTGTGCGGCTCGAAGAACCCGGCACCCGCGGAGGAGCAGCTCAAGTTGTGCGAGAAGCACGGGCTCAAGGCCTTGATCAGCCTCGGCCGTGAGGCGGCGGTTTCCGCGCCCGACGGCCCGGCGTGCTGGGGTTACCTGATTACGGATGAGCCGAACGCCAGCCAGTTCCCCGGATTGCGCGCGAGCGTCGACGCACTGCGCGCGGCACGCCCGGGGCGGCTGGGCTATATCAATCTCTTTCCCAACTACGCGAACGCCGCCCAGCTGGGCACGACTAATTACGAAGACCACGTCCGCCGCTTCCTGCACGAGGTCGCGCCCGACGTGCTGAGCATGGATCATTATCCGATATTCCGTCCCAACCGCGGAGACGGACGGGACAACTACTGTCGAAACCTGGAGGTGTTTCGCCAGGAGTCCCTGGCCGCAGGCATTCCGTTCTGGAATTTTTTTAACGCCATGCCGTACGGGCCGCACACCGACCCGACCGAGGCGCAGCTTCGCTGGCAGATTTTCACCTCGCTCGTCCATGGGGCGAAGGGATTGATGTATTTCTGTTACTGGACGCCGCGGGGCGACGAGTTCCCCAAAGGAGGCGCGATCCTCACCGCGGACGGCCACCGGACGCGCCACTATGACGAAGCCAGGAGGCTCAACGCCCGCGTGAAAAATCTCGGCCCCGTCTTGATGACGCTCACGAACACCGCGGTGCGGCGCGTGAAGCCGGGTCCGGCTGGCGCCGGGGCGCCGGCTGAAGCGCTGGCGGGCAGCGGGGTGCGGTCGATCTCGGACGATGCCGGCGAATTTTTGATCGGGACGTTCCGCCACGTCGACGGGCGTCGGGCCGTGATGATCAGCAACTACCATTTTGCCTACAGCGCATGGCCGACGGTGACGTTCGAGGTCGAGCCGGCGCGAGTCCTGGAAGTGAGCCAGACGACCGGCCGGACGCTGCCGGTGGTTGACGACAGCCCGGACCTGGCGGGCCTGCAGGTCTCGCTGGACGCCGGCGAAGGGCGTCTGTTCCTGCTGCCCGGGCGATAGGCTGGTCCCCTTCTCCGCCCGCAAGTTGGCCCAGGCGTGAGCCCATTCACGCTCCGCCAGCTTCACAGGACCAGCTTCGAATCAGCCGTGCTCGGTCGGCGGCGGAGTCGTTAGGTCTCCTGCAAATTTCATCTGAGAGATGTGGCGAGTCGCGTCGTCCATGACAGGGAGCACACGATGGAGAAATTCGAGATGCGAATTCCAGAATTCGAGGCAGGCGCGATGGATCCAGGCGGGCCGCGAGGGCGAACCGCTGGGCGAGCGCGCGGCGCGATCGTCGTGCTGGCGATGGGGCTGTCCCTGTTTCCGGCGGCGGGCGCCGGATTAAAGCCTGGAGAAACTGCCGGTTCCAGCGCAGCCCATTGGGCGTTCCAACCGGTTCACCGGCCGGAGGTGCCGCAGGTTGCGGGGGCAGGAAATCCCATCGACGCATTGCTGCTCGCTCCCCCGTCGGGTCAGCCTTCGGCGCCGCTGGCTCCCGCGGCCGATCGACGGACCCTTTTGCGGCGGGTGACCTATGATCTGACCGGGTTGCCGCCGGCGCCGGACGACGTGGACGCCTTTGTGGCGGACGGATCGCCGGAGGCATGGAGCAAGGTGGTGGAGCATCTGTTGGCGTCGCCGGGATATGGTGAACACTGGGGGCGCCATTGGCTGGACGTGGTGCGGTATGCGGACACGGCCGGGGAAAATTCGGACCATCCGTTGCCGCACGCGTGGCGGTATCGAAACTGGGTCATCGGGGCGTTCAATCGAGACCTGCCCTACGACGAGTTCATTCGGGAACAAATCGCGGGCGATCTTCTGGCGGCGGGCGAACCGCCGGATGTTTACGCCGACCACGTGATCGCGACGGGATATCTGGCCATGGCCCGGCGGTTTGGTCATGACATCGACAAGGACATGCACCTGACGCTGGAAGACACCATCGACACGCTGGGCAAATCGGTCCTGGGCCTGACCTTGGGCTGCGCGCGGTGTCATGATCACAAGAACGATCCGGTGACGTCGCGGGATTACTATGGTCTCTATGGGATCTTCGAAAGCACGCGTTTTGCCTTTCCCGGCTGCGAACCGAAGCAGCAGCCGCGCGATCTCGTGCCGCTGTGGAGCGCCGACGAGATCAAGGCCCGGCGTCAACCCTGGGACCAACAGATGGCGACGCTCGACGCCCGGGTGAAGAAACTGACAGAGGCGCAAACCGGAGTCGTGCAGGCGATGCGCCAACGGGCGACCAACACGGCCGCAGTTCTGGCGCGGGGCGAAATTCCGGACGGCGGCCGGCAGGAATTCACCACGAATGCCAATGGCCTCACGGTCCCGGTGAAGACCGGCGAGATGTTGCAACTGACCATTTCACCGAAGGCGAATTACGGGGCGGATACGACGGTGATTGAATTCAAGGTGGAGGCGGAGGAGGCCGCTTCGCGTCGACAGTGGAATTTGGCTGGCGACGTGACGCCCGATTTTCTGGCGGGCAACCCGCACGCCGACGACCAGGGGCACGCGGCGGTGTGGTGTTTTCTCGATCCACGCAAAGGGCTTCAGTTGCTGGCCGAGACCGTCAAGGACTTGGACGGACGGAAGGGGCTTCATGTGTGGCGCAACGGCGAGAATCCATCGGCCTTCGTGAATGCCACCGACCAGCCGATCAAGGCGTGGACGACCTTGCCGGCGCGGACGTTTTTTGTGCACCCGGCGGCGGATGGCCCGGTGGCGGTCGCCTGGCTGAGCCCGTTGAGCGGGCGGGTGAAGGTGACCGGGCGGGTCGTCGACGGCCATCCCGGAGGCGGCGACGGTGTGGGGTGGACGCTGGAACACGTCGCCGCAGATGTCGGGGCGGACATGACCCGTCTGGCGGCGCTGGCGGCGGAGCTGCGCGCGCCGATGCAGGAGCGCACGGAGCTGAAGTCGCGGGAGCCGCGCGTGCCGGTGGCCTACGCGGTGGCGGAAGGCGCGGCGCGGAACACGCGCCTGCAAAAGCGCGGGGATCCGGAGCAACTGGGGGCGGAAGTGCCTCGGAAATTTCTCGACCTCCTGGGCGGCCAGGTGGTGTCGACCACGAATCACAGCGGCCGCCTGGAGTTGGCGCAATGGCTGACCAGCCCGACCAATCCCTTGGCGGCGCGCGTCATGATCAATCGCATTTGGCAGGGCCATTTTGGCCGGGGCCTGGTCCCCAGCCCGAATGATTTCGGCCGGCAGGGCCAGCCACCCACCAACCCCGCGTTGCTCGACTGGCTCGCCAGCGAGTTCGTCCGGACCGGTTGGAGCGTGAAGGCGATGCACCGGTTGATTTTGCACAGCCGCGCCTATCAACAGAATTCAACGCGCATCGACGGCTCCGCGGCGAAGTCGGAGTTCGCGCCATTTCCGCGGCGCCGTCTGTCGGCGGAGGAACTGCGCGACACCCTGCTCACGGTGAGCGGCGAGTTGGACCGGACGCCGGGTGGAGCACATCCATTTCCGCCGGAGGACAAGTGGAGCTTTACGCAGCACGGCCCGTTTGCAGCAGACTACGAGACGACGAAGCGCAGCGTGTATGTGATGCAGAAGCGCAACCGGCGGATTCCGTTCTTCGCGTTGTTCGACGGGCCGGACCCGAATGCCAGCACGGCGAAGCGGGACAACACAACCGTGCCGACGCAGGCCTTGTATTTTATGAACGATCCGTTTGTGCACGCCCGCGCGGAGAAGCTCGCGGCCCGGGTGGTCGAAGGGCAAAAGGACGACCGGGCCCGGTTGGACGGGTTGTGCCGTCTGCTCTTTGGCCGGGCAGCGACAGACGACGAACGGGCAGACTGGCAGGCGTTCCGAGACGAGTATGGGAGAGCGTGCACGAACGAGAACCCGGAGCGGCAAACGCATCTGACCTGGGCGGCCTTCACCCGGGTGTTGCTGGGAAGCAACGAACTGCTTTATGTCGATTAACCCGGAAACCGGAGCGTCCACGCCGCGCGGGTTGCGGACAGAATACGCGGACATGGAGCGGCCCGGAGGCCGCTGGACTTGCACGCGAGGACGCGTGCGCTACCACGCCGAAGTAGCGCCCGCGTCCACGCGGGCTGGTGACGCGGCGTCCTCGCAGCGCGGGTTGCGGACGAAATACGCGGACGCAGGAGCAACGGCGCAGGAATATTGACGATCGGATCAGACCCATGAAATTCACCACCCACCCGGCGTCGCGCCGCCAGTTTGTTCGTTCGTTCGTCGCGGGATCGATGTTGATGCCGGGAATCATGCACGAGTTGCTGACGGCGGACGCCGCGCGCGGCGCGGGGGATCCCCTGATGCCAAAGGCGCCCCATTTTCCAGGCCGGGCGAAAAACGTCATTTTCCTGTTCATGACGGGCGGGGTGTCGCACGTGGACACATTTGATCCGAAGCCGCGGCTGTATTCGGATGTGGGCAAGGAAGTGAAGCTGGATCATCCGGAGATTCGCAACCGGCCGGGCTACGAGCGGATTTTTCTGAAGCGGCCGCAGTGGGAATTTGCGCCGCAGGGTCGGTGTGGCACGGAGGTGAGCGGGCTGTTCCCGCAGGTGGGGCGCTGCATGGATGACATTGCGCTGATCCGATCGATGCACACGGACCATTCGAACCATTACAACGCGACTCTGGGGATGCACACAGGTTCGTTTGCCTTCACGCGGCCGAGCATCGGGTCGTGGGTGAGCTACGGGCTCGGGACGGAGAATCGCAACCTGCCCTCGTTCGTGGTGATCGCGCCGGCGCAGACCTACGCGGGCACGCAGGTGTACGCGAGCGACTTTCTGCCGGGAGCGCATCAGGGGACGCTGGTGGTGCCGGGCGCCGAGCCGGTGGCCAACATCGCGCCGCGGGTCTCGCGCGATCGCCAGGAGCTGGAGTTGGCCGCGCTGGCCCGCTGGAACCGGCGCCATCAAGGTCCCCGGGCGGACGACCCGGCGCTGGCCGCGCGCATCAAAACGTTTGAGACGGCGTTTGGCATGCAGATGGCGGTTCCGGACGCGTTTGATTTTGCGCGGGAAACGGACGCGACCTTGCGGTTGTATGGGTTGGCACGCGGGGGCACGAAAGGATTCGCGTGGCAATGTCTGGCCGCGCGTCGGTTGATCGAGCGCGGGGTGCGGTTTGTGGAACTGATCGACACCGGCTCATCGGGCAACTGGGATTCTCACGGCGACATGATGGATCACGCCCGCCTGGCGAAAAATGTCGACCAGCCGATCGCCGGGTTGCTCACGGACCTGAAGAGCCGGGGCATGCTGGACGACACGCTGATCGTGTGGACCACGGAGTTTGGCCGAACGCCGTTCAACAACACCGCGGATGCCAAGGGTCGCGAGCATCACAACTGGGCGTTCAGTTCCTGGCTGGCGGGAGCGGGCGTGCGGCCGGGGATCGCCTACGGGGCCACGGATGAGTATGGCATCCGCGTGGCTTCGGACGGCGTCCATGTGCACGACTTTCACGCCACCATCCTGCACCTGCTGGGCTTCAACCACGAGCATCTGACGTATCGCCAGAGCGGGCGCGACTTCCGATTGACGGACATTGCGGGGAACGTGGTCAAGGGTTTGCTGGCGTGAGCACGGCGTGGGCACGACCGCGGAAGGCGAAAGGTCGGCGACCCAGTGTGTCCGGCCAGGAATGGCCTGACATATCCCCGCCCGCCGGCGGCGCGCTGCGGAGAGCGCGCCCTACCCCTGCCGAGACGTGGGGCGCGTTTCGAATATTGTTTCTGGTCTGGCTGGCCTGGCTGGCGGTGGACGCGCCGGCGCAGGCGCCGCCAAAACTTCGCAGCGGCCCGTTTCGGCTGACGGAGGAGGATCGGAGCTACTGGGCGTTTCAGCCGGTGCATCGCCCGGCGGTGCCGACCGCGCTTCGGCGGCAGCCGGGCCGGCATCCGGTGGATGCCTTCGTGCAGTCGGCGCTGGCGTTGAAGGGGCTGGGCATGAATCCGCCGGCGACACCCCGGGAGCTGGTGCGGCGGGCGACATTTGATTTGTTAGGCCTGCCGCCAACGCCGGAGGAAGTGGCGGCCTTTGAGCGGGATCCAGGCGACGCGGCCTGGGAGCGGCTGGTGGATCGGCTGCTGGCTTCGCCGCAGTACGGCGAGCGGTGGGGCCGTCATTGGCTGGATCTGGTGCGTTATGCCGAGAGCAACGGCTACGAGCGCGATGGCGCGAAGCCCGACGCGTGGCGGTATCGCGACTATGTGATCGACGCGTTCAACCGGGACAAGCCCTACGATCAATTCATCCGCGAGCAGCTGGCCGGCGATGAAATGGCGGACGAACGGCTGGCGGCGGAAGCGGGCTCGCCGGCGTGGCGGGAGGCCATTGTGGCCACGGGCTTTTATCGGCTGCATGTCTGGGACGATGAGCCTGACAACACGGTGAAGGCGGAGTTTGATGATTTGGATGATATTTTGGTGACCACGGGCACGGCGTTCCTGGGGCTGACGATCGGCTGCGCGCGGTGCCATGATCACAAGTTCGATCCGTTGAGCCAGGCGGACTATTACTCCCTGCTCAGCTTCATCCGGAGCATCGAACCGTACGGGCAGCATCACACCGGGGGAGGTGGCCGGGGCACGGGACGAATCCAGCGGCTCCTGGCCGCTCCCATCGAGGTGGCGAAATGGGAGCAGGCGAAAGGCGGGCGGGTGAAGGCGGTGGAGCAACGTCTCGCGGCGGAAACAAATCCGGAGGCGCGAAAGGCGATCGAAGCCGAGTTGAAACGGGAACGGGAAGCAGGCCCGCCCTTCGATCGGGCGCTGGCGGTGGCGGAGAGCGGCGCGGTGCCAAAACCGACGCATGTCCTGTCACGGGGCGACGCGTTTTCGCCGCGGGGCGAAGCGCATCCGACCTTTCCGGCCGTTTTCGGCACCCCGCCCCCTGCCCGGCCGGCTCGCGCGCCGGGGGCGCCAACCACGGGCCGCCGAACGATTCTCGCGGGATGGATCGCCAGCGCCGAGAACCCGCTGACCGCACGGGTGCTCGTCAACCGACTCTGGCAGCACCATTTCGGCACGGGCCTGGTTCCGACGCCGGATGATTTTGGGCGAACCGGCGTTCGCCCGGCGAATCCCGAACTGCTGGACTATCTGGCGTCGGAGTTTGTGGCGGGTGGCTGGCGCCTCAAGTCGATGCAGCGGCTCATCCTGACCAGCCGGGCGTATCGCATGTCGTCGAGCCCGGCCGACCGGCGGGCCCGCGCGATTGACGAAGCCAATGTCCTCGGCTGGCGGCAAAATTTGCGTCGCGTGGAGGCGGAAGTGGTGCGCGATGCGCTGCTGTCGATTAGCGGTACGCTCAACCTCAAGGAAGGCGGGCCGAGCGTTTACCCGCCCCTGGCCCGTGAGGTCCATGGGACCCAAGACTCGGCCGGCAAAGGGTGGGCGGACAGCGCACCAGACGAACAGAATCGTCGGAGTGTTTATCTGGTCGTCAAACGCGCCTTGAAGATTCCGCTGCTGGAGTGCCTGGACTTTGCCAACAGCGCCTCGGCCTCGGGCACCCGCCCGGTGACCACGATTGCGCCGCAGGCGTTGATGCTGCTGAACGATGGTTTTGTGCAGCAGCAAGCCGCCGCATTTGCCGACCGGTTGCATCGGGAGGCCGGCCCCTCCGTCGAGCGGAGAATTGAGCGGGGGTTTCAGCTGGCGGTCCAACGACCGCCGTCGCGAGCCGAGATGAAGGCCGCGCGGGCGCTGCTGGCCGATCAAAAAAGTCGCGCCGTGACCGAGAAGGCGGCGGATGTCGACGCAGTGGCGTGGCGCAGTTTCTGCCGCGGGCTGCTCAACTTGAACGAGGTGATTTATGTGGACTAGCGACGAGGGCCGGGGCCCGTCGGGCAGGCCGCAGGAATCTCGAACGTTTCGGCGGTTGTCCGAAACGGAGCGCGGACTTCCAGTCCGCAGGGGAGCGACGAGGCGACCTGCGTGCGCATTTTCGAAGTTGTCCGCGGGTTCGAGCCGTTGCGCACTGCCAGCTCGCGTTCCCAACGTGGAGCGTGAAAGTTTGTCCACCATGTTACCGGCCAAACGATGAACCCATCCGACCACATCCTCCGTCCGCGCCGTCAGTTCCTTTGGGAAATGGGCGCGGGATTTGCCGGGGTGGCGTTGACGTCGCTGCTGGACGGGGACGGCTTTTTCGGGGGCAGCGCGCGCGCGGCAACATCGGGCGCGCTGGTGGCAAGGCCGGCGCATCGTCCCGTCCGGGCGAAGTCGTGCATCTTTCTGTTCATGTTTGGCGGGCCGTCGCAGTTGGATCTATTCGATTACAAGCCGGAGTTGCAGCGGCGCGACGGGCAGACGATCGACAATGAATTTCGGCGAAACACGAAGACGAAGGCGGTTCTGCAGGCGAGCCGGCGCACGTTCCGGCAGCACGGCCGGTCTGGGCAGTGGTGTTCAGATGCGTTCCCCCATATCGCGCGGCACATGGACAAGCTGGCGTTGGTGAAGTCGCTCTACAGCGATTCGTTTGCGCACGGGAGCGCGGTGTTGCAGATGAACACGGGTCGGATCCTGCAGGGGCATCCGTCGGTGGGCGCGTGGCTCAGCTACGGCCTGGGGACGATGAACCAGAACCTGCCGGGGTATGTGGTGATGCTCGATCCGCGCGGGGGGCCCACAACCGGCGCGCCCAACTGGTCGAGCGGCTACATGCCCGCGGTTCACCAAGGGACAGTTCTGCGCACCAGTGGCGATCCGATCTTGAATCTGCAGCCGCCGCCGCGGGTCAGTCGGGACGCCCAGCGGCGGGAGATTGATTTCGTCAATCAGCTGAACGCGGCACACCTCGAGGCGCGTCCCGGTTACTCGGAGCTGGCGGCGCGCATGGCGAGTTATGAGCTGGCCTTCCGTCTGCAAACCACGGCGCCGGAGGCGCTGGATTGGTCAAAGGAAGATCCCCGCACGCTGGAAGCGTATGGTTTGAACGAGCCGAAGCCCGCGTGGCACTCGCTGGCGCAGGGTCCGGCGCCGTTCGGCCGGCAATGTTTAATCGCGCGGCGACTGGTGGAACGGGGAGTGCGCTTCGTCCAGCTCTATTCCGGCGGCGGCGGGGCCGGCGGTCAGAATACCTGGGACGGCCATCACGGCATTGAGGAGAATTTGAAAATTCACTGTCCGGAAGTGGATCGGCCGATCGCCGCGTTGCTTTCTGACCTGGAACAGCGCGGCTTGCTCGACGAGACACTGGTCGTCTGGGGCGGAGAATTTGGCCGCATGCCGGTGTCGGAGACTTTTAATACCGGAGGAAAACCGGGCGGACGCGATCACAACCCGAAAGGATTTACCTATTGGCTGGCGGGGGCGGGAGTGAAAGGCGGCACCAGCCACGGCGAGACGGATGAAGTGGGTGAAGGCGCGGTGGTGGATCGCTGCCATCTCCGCGACTTGCACGCGACCATCCTTCACCTGATGGGCCTGGACCCGCAGCGGCTGACCTATTTTTACGGCGGGTTGGAGAACAAGCTGACGGGAGTTTTGGAGGCACAACCCATTCGCGGAATTCTGGCTTGAGGATCTCACCGGATCAACCCGACGCCGGATCCATCCAGCCCCGGGTTGATTTTGATGATCGTCACATCTTCCAAAGTCGATTCGGAAATCCCCGACCACGACCTTCGTCGCTGGCTCGATTTCCGAGAAGGCAGGGCCGAGGTCGATGCGTCAGGACCGGGTGTAATTGATTTCCATCGTCTTCGTCCGCTTTCCGTCGGTCAGATCGTAGGTTTCGAATGTGTGGCGATCCGGGCCGAGGATTTTGTAGACGAGCTGTGTCTGCAGGCGCCCGCGAACGGGACAGGTTGTTTCCCCTTCCATCGTCAGCACCTTGTCTTGCTTCTCGCCCTGTCCCTCGAAGACGAACATGGAGCTTTGCATATCGCTAATCCAGGAGCCGACAAACTTTTGCTGCACGTTGTCGTATCCCATCACCGTGCGGCCATGGAAGGGCTTGCCCATCATTGAGCCACGGTAGTCTTCCTCGATGAACAGGCCGTCCATGATCGATTTCGCATTCGACGCCGCCTGGCTGACTTGCGGTTCGCCGTCCGCTTCCATCCAGCATTTGACTTCGGCGCGCCAATTGCCCACAAAATGTTGCAGCGTTTTGTGGCCGGGGCCGGGCTTCCGAGCGGCCTCCGCGAGCTTCATCATTTCCTCCTTGCTGGGTGTCTCGTCCGTCTTGGCGCTCGCACCGGAGCGCCGCGCTTTGGGCGGGTTCACCGTGGCGGTTGCAGAGGTTTCGGTGTCATCGTAATTCCGTTTCATAGTTTTTCCTTTGTTTTGGCAATCCACCAATCCCGGCGGGAGGAACACCGCTCTCACGGCCTTCCGCACAAGGAACACTTCGGGGCATTGCCATGAGTCCAAAAGGAGCGAAGACCTTGCCAGTCGCCCGGTCATCCGGAGGAAATTTGGCCAACGCAAATGCCGACTCGCGTAAGGTAATTTGTCCCATGGAGTCGCGCCGACGGACGCGCAATGATCTCTGACGTCAGAGCGTTTCTCTGGCCGGGCCCGGACGAGGGGGGAAGCACTTCCGGGATGAGGATCCGGGTCCAGCCGAGCGTGCATTGCGCACGACGGGAGATGCGAAATATGCAAACTGATTGCTGCCCTAATTTCCGCCTTCGTCGCGATTGACTTCAAAGAGGGTGAGTGCTGCCATGATGGTGTTCCTATGAACGGCGCATTGGCTTATCCGCCATCGACAAGGCGTGGTTTCGATTTTTCGAGGCAACTGCCATGGGCGCTCCTTTGGGCGCTGTTGGCCGCAGCTTTGCCGGTGGCGGGTCAACCTGGCGTTTTTCTCAGTCCAACGAACACCTCGTGGAGCATCTGGACCAACGGCACGAATCCGGGGTATGGGCCAATCCCCGGCGCGCCGGAGTGGGCACAGCCATCTTTTGATGATCGTGAGTGGCCGACGGGGCGTGGCCTGTTCGGCAACGACTCGGGATACCCGTATCCATTTCAGACCATCACGCCGCCCGCGAGCGTCGTGTCCCGTTTCTACGGACGGGTTCATTTTCGTTGGGAGGCGGGAACGCACGGGGTCAGGCTGCGGGGGACCAATTTCATCGACGACGGTGCGGTGGTGTATTTGAACGGGATTGAGATCTACCGCTTCAACATGCCGGACGGGCCCACCACATTTGAGACGCTGGCGGTGAACGCGACGGCGGAGCCAGGAGTTGTGCCGGTGCGGGTGAATCTCGACTTCCTGACCAACGGGAATGCAAACCCGCTGCGGGTCGGCGACAACACGATCGCGGTGGAGACTTCGAGCAACA
Source organism: Limisphaerales bacterium (assembly GCA_044229355.1). Lineage (GTDB taxonomy): Bacteria > Verrucomicrobiota > Verrucomicrobiia > Limisphaerales > JADJPG01 > JBGARF01. The sequence goes on along the minus strand of JBGATF010000022.1, from coordinate 22,931 downwards.
CGCGGACCAGCAGCGACACCGTCTGGGGCATGACGTTGTTCGTGGAGCCGATTGTTGATTGCATTCCTTCGGCGGTGATCGTGCCGGCCCACACCAACGTCCTCGAGTGCCGGAACGTGACCCTCGTTGCGACCTTTCCGTATCTCTGCCTGGAGACGCCAAAGCTGCAGTGGTTTCGCGTCATTGATTCCGGCGAGCAACTGCTGGCCGGCGAGACGGGTCCGTCGTTGACGCTCATATCCGTTGGTGAGGCGGACATGGGAACGTATTACGTGAAAATGACCACTTCGGATGGAGTCTTGGCGAGCACGGCCTCGATTTTGACGATCACGCCGGACGTGGTGGGGCCTCAGATCGCTGGAGCCGGGCTGCAGTGGGAACCCGCGCGGGTGGTCGTGACGTTTGACGGGCCTTTTCTGCCTGCGGCAAGTGGGGGCACGGCGGATGACCCGCAAGCGTGGCGTATCCTGTCGTCGGACGGCGAAGTGCTCCCGGTCGTGTCCGCGCGATCCGTTGGGGGCGAGCCTCCCCAGGTTGAATTGGAGATTGGCGCGGCGCTGATTCCGGGGCGGACATATACGTACGAAACCCGGTTGCCGATCCAGGACGTTTGTCCGGGAGCCGTGACTCCATCCGGGCAGACGGGGCCGATCTGGCCTCCCCCGTTGCCGCGATTGCAAATCGCCTATCTCGGCTCGGGCGGAGCCAGGTTGACCTGGGAACCGGCAAAAGGCGTCCGGTTGTATTCATCCTCGAAAATCGGGGGCGTGTTCGAGGCCGTGCCGGGCGATCCCCAGGGCTCTCACCTGGTCAGCATGGCCGAAGCCGGCCCGGTGGCGTTTTTTCGGTTGGGATACTGAGTTCCCTTCGCGCGGACGTCCGGGTAGCATCGCGGGCGAAATGCGCGAAGGGTCAGAGGGATGAAGGCGCCGGCGAGTGAGGCGGGTTTGGGGCCGTCGCTGGTCCTGTTTGAGGACGAGCACCTGCTGGTCGTGAACAAGCCGGCGGGCTGGAACACGCATGCGCCGTCTCCGTATGCCGGCGAAGGGATCTATGACTGGCTGCGGCACCGCGAGCCTCGCTGGAGCACCCTGGCCATCATGCATCGGCTCGACAAGGACACATCCGGCGTTCTGGTCTTCACCAAAACGGCGATGGCGAATCGGTCCGTGACGGAACAATTCACCCGCCGGCAGACGAGGAAACGATATCTCCTGTGGACCGATCGGCCGGTACCCGCCGGGCCGTTGGTGGCAACGTCAACGATCGAGCGGGACGGCGAACGTTATGTCAGCCGGGCATTCCGGCCCGGAGCGGATCGCGCGGAAACACACTTCCTGGTTCGGTCGGTGCCGGCGGACAGGCCCGGGACGTTGTTGGTGGAGGCGGAGCCGGTCACGGGGCGGACGCATCAAATCCGGGTGCACGCGGCGGAACACGGATTTCCGATCCTTGGGGATGCGCTGTATGGAGGCACCCCGGCGGCACGGCTCCATTTGCATGCGGAATCCCTGACGTTCCAGCATCCGGTCAGCGGTCAACCCGTGACCTTTTCAGCGCCGGCGGGATTTGAAGCGGACGCACGAGCGAGGCTGCGGGAGGCGATGATCGATTTGAATCAAACCGATGCATGGCGCGCGCTGCATGGTGCGAGCGACGGGTGTGCCGGATGGTATGTGGATCGACTGGGGCCGTATGCCCTGGTGCAGTCGGCCGAGGCCTTGACTTCAGCGCACCTGGCGCAGGTGCCGGGCTGGCCGGGGCGCCAGGCGGTTTATCATCGTCGGTTGGATCGCCAGGTCCGTCGGACGGCGCCCGCGGAGGTTTCGCCGCAGTGGGTCGAGGGCACGGCGGTCATTGGTCCGTTCGAAATTCGTGAAAACGGTCTTCGGTTCGAGCTGAGCTTTGACGAAGGATATTCGGTCGGGTTGTTTTTGGATCAGCGCGACAACCGCCGCCGGCTTCTGGTCAACCACATCGCCGCAGATTTTCCTGTGTTTGAGGGGGGCCTGGCTGGTCGGGAGGTTTTGAACACCTTTGCCTACACGTGCGGGTTCTCGGTCTGTGCCGCCCGCTCCGGCGCGCGGGTGACGAGCCTCGACCTGTCACGCAAATATCTGGAGTGGGGCCGTCGTAATTTTCAGCGGAACGAGGTGGACCCCGCTGCGCACGACTTCATTCATGGAGATGTGTTCAACTGGCTGGCGCGGTTGGCGCGGAAGGGTCGCCGTTTCGACGTGGTCTTGCTGGATCCGCCGACGTTTTCCCAGTCGCGCGAGTCAGGCGTGTTCCGGGCGGAGCACGATTACGGCAAGCTGGTGGAGTCAGCCTTGTCGGTGCTGCAAGCCGGGGGCATTTTGCTGGCGTCGACCAACGCGGCTGGTCTGGCCGCGGATGAATTCGTCGCGATGGTCACTGCGGCAGTGAGGCGGGCGGGCCGTCGGGAGGTCCAACGTCACTACGTGCCGCAGCCCCCGGATTTCCCGATCAGCCGGGCGGAGCCGGCGTATCTGAAGACGATTTGGCTGCGGGTGGGTTGAGGGCGCGGCGGCGGCGGACGACGAAGGCGATGACGACGAGGCTGGCGATGAGGAAAAGCAAATAGGGCTGAAGGGTGATGTAGAAGGTGTGCTTGTTAAAGACGGCTCCCCGTCGGGTAAAGATGCCGCAACTGAGGAGCGCGCAGGCGAGGTAAGGAAGGATGATAAGCGCCAGCCATTGGAAGAGACGCCGCCGATCGCCCCAGTCGAACGGGCGGTAGGAGCCCGTGGCGCGGCGCAGGAAACGGAGGTAGACGACGCCGATGACAACCAGGCAGACCGTCGAGACGAGAATCCACATGACCTGGTAGAACCATTTGCCGTGAACCGTCGACGAGATTTCGTGAAACGAATCTGCGCCGAAACCGCGGGCGGCGGACTCGTGAGTGAGACGGTCAAAGACGATGTGGGTCCAGGTGCCAAGGAAAACGGAAAGAGCCAATTGCCACCACGCGGGGCGCGGGTGGGTGCAGAGCGGGAGCAACGCCTGGCGGTGAGGGGACGGCAGCACGCTGGCGAGCGGTTCGCGGAGGGCGAAGACCACCAGCGTCGAGATCCAGCCCACGGGGAGGCAGAACAGGACGCTGCCGAGGGCGCTGTGGGTGAAGTGATCGAAGTCGAGATGGCGCAGGGTATAGCCGGCATCAGGCGTGACGCTGCCGATGACCAGGGCGACCAGGCTGAGCGGGCGTGGGCACCAGCGGCGGAACGGGAGGACCGCGACCGGGTGAGCCAGGGGAAAAGGCATGGCGCCACCTACCAGTATTGCCAGGCGCCCTTCCAAACGACCCAGACGCCGAGGAGAAAGTTGGTGATGGCGTGGGCGGTGATGGCGTCGCCCAGCCGATTTTTACGGCAGACCAAGCCTTGATAGGCGAAGGCTGTGAGAATTCCGGCCAGCCACTCGCGATGCTCCAGGCCGAACACGGCGGCGGTGATGACGAACGCGCGCAGCGAGAACTGTCGCAGCGGGACAGTCAGGAAATTGGCGGATTCGATATAGCGATAAAAGAACGAGCGGAAGAAGACTTCCTCGAGCATGGGCACGAGGAGCGTGGCGCCGGCGAAGCGGACCCCGATGAACAGAGTGGCTTCCCAAGAGCCGTTGCCGAAGGTGGCGGGCGGGTTCCAGGCAGCCCCGGCGAGGTTGGCCTTGGGATAGGAATTGGGGAAACCCAGCTTCACCAGAAGTGGATCCAGGCCGATCCAGAGAACAAACACGCCGATGCCGGCGGCGATGGCTTCCAGGCTGAGCTTCCAGCGCAGCTCGGCGATGGCCGGCCATGCCAGCCAGAGCAGAAGCGCGGCGATCGCGGTTTTGGCGAGGTAGATCCAGTAAGGGCCGGCCCCGGCCGTGTAGCCCTGGAGAAACGTGAGCGCGACGAAGGCGATGAACGGGATCGTGCGCGCGCCGATCGGATGGCGGAGGAGGCTCATCTCGGAAGGGGCCGGGCCATGCCGTCAATCCGCCTTGGTGGGATCGATGGCGTTGCCGACATCCATGCGGTATTTGGCGTCGAGCACCTGAACGCCGGCCTCCTTGCGCAATCCGGCAAAAAACTCGGGCATGGCCTGCTGCACCCGCTGCTGCGTCAGGAAATCCTTCACGTCCTTCGCCGCCTGTTCGAAATCGATTTTTTTCTCCGGCAGTTTCTCAAGCAGCTTGATCACATGATAGCCGAACGGCGTGGCGACCACGTCGCTGATCTGGCCCGGCCCGAGCGAGAAGGCGGCGGATTTGAATTCGTCGCTGAAGCGATCGCGGCGGCTGAAGGTGTATTCGCCCTTGGTCTCGGAGGCGGCGCGGTCCTCGGTATTTTCCTGGACGAGCTTGCTGAAATCCTCCCCGGACTTGGCGCGCGCCCGCACCCGCTCGGCCCGCTGCTGCGCCAGTTTGAGCTGCTCGGGCGTCAGCTCGCGATCCGAATTCAGGTCGCGCGCCGCAAAAAAGACGTGCTGGATGCGCACGCGCTCCGGTGTTTCGAGGCGGGCCAGGTTTTCCTTGCGAACCAGATCGACCCGCTCCTTGATCCGGGCGATCTCAGCCGGGGGTGTGCTGAGATTCTTCACCGCCTTTTCGAGATCGGCCTGCAGCGTCCGGACCACCAGATCCACGCCCTGATCGTAGAACTCCCGGACCTCGGCGTCGGTCACCTGGATTTTGCTTTTGATCTCGCGGTCGATGACGGCCTCGGCCAGGGACTGCTCGTCGACCCGCTTCTGGAACTGCTCCGGGGTCAGGCCCATGGCGCGGAGCTGGCGCTGGAACGATTCCTCGCTCGTGGCCCCCTTTTTCGACTCCGCCATAAACTTGTCGGCCAGCTCCTGCGCTTTCTTCCGGTCGGCGTCCGTGGCGCGCCGCGTCAGCAACTGGGTGATGATGAGGCGCTCGAGCAACTGGGCTTCGCGCAGGGCCCGTTGATCCTCCGGGATGCCCTGGCCGCGGGAGGCCAGGTTGGCGCGGAACGCGACAAACGCGTTCTCCAGCTGGCTGCGGCGAACCTCGACGCCCTGGCCACGCGCAATGACATCGTCGCCAAACAGGTCGGCAAAGGTCGGGCGCTTGGCCGCCGGCGCGGCCGCGCCGGCTGCGCCGGCCTCGGCGGCGACGGCGACGGAGGCGACGGGGCCCGGAGCGGAGCAAAGCCCGGCCACGGCGGCAACGACCAGAAACGAAGACGGGAACGAATGCGGGACAGGCGGCGATTTCATCAGAGCTGGACGACGCGGACGTTGGTGATGTCGGGATCCTTGGCGACCTCGGCGAGCAATTCGACGGGCGGGACGCTGTCGAGGTTGAGCACAGTCAGGGCCTGGCCGCCGGCACTGTCGCGGCTGAGGCTCATGCTGGCAATATTGACGCGGTGTTTGCCGAAGAGCGTGCCGATGTGGCCGACGATGCCGGGCCGGTCCTTGTTATTCATCAGGAAGATGACGCCGTCGGGCACGATCTCGACCGGGAGGCTGAAGAGACGGACGATGCGGGGGTTGTTGGGCGATCCGAAGAACGTGCCGCCGCTGGAGATGGCCTTGCGGTCCCCGATGAAGGCCTGGACGTGGAGCCATTCATTGAACGTCACGGGCTCGGAGGACTTCTTTTCCTCGACCGTGACACCCTGCGCCTGGGCGAGGCTGCGGACATTGATGGTATTGACGTTTTGGGCGCCCTGGCCCGCCAGGAAGCTGGTGAGAATGGCGCGGGTGATAGGGTCGGTGGCCGGGAGGTGCTGGGCGTTGCCTCCGTAGGTGATGTGGAGGCGATCGATGCCGGCCGGGGCCAGCTGCCCGAGCAGGCGCCCGAGCTTTTCCCCGAGCGTGATGTAGGGTTTGACCAGCTCGTAGGTTTTGGCGTCCACCCCGGGGAGGTTGACCGCGTTGCGGACCTCGCCGGTCAGGAGAAACCCGGTGATGATCTCCGCGACTTCGATCCCGCATTTTTCCTGGGCCTCCTCGGTGCTGGCCCCGAGGTGGGGAGTGAGGACAACATTGGGCAGTTTGCGGAACGGATGTTCCGCCGGGAGCGGCTCGACGGAAAAAACGTCGAGGGCCGCCCCGCCGACCTTGCCGCTTTGCAGGGCCGCCAACAGGTCGTCCTCGTTGACGATTTCGCCGCGGGCGCAGTTCACCACGCGGACGCCGGGCTTCATCTTGGCGATGCTGGCGGCGTTGATCATGCCACGGGTTTCCTTGGTTACCGGCATGTGGACGGTGATGAAATCGGACTCGCGATAAATGACGTCCGGCTCGAGCACGGCCTCGATCCCCAGCTGGCGGGCGCGCGCCTCGCTGAGGAACGGATCGTAGGCGAGCACGCGCATGCCGAAAGCCAGCGCGCGCTTGGCGACTTCCGTGCCGATGCGGCCGGCGCCGAGCACGCCGAGCGTTTTGCCGCAGAGCTCGGAGCCCTGGAACACTTTGCGATCCCACTTGCCGCCGACCATGGTGGCATGCGCCGCCGGGATCTTGCGGGCGAGCGCGCCCAGCATGAAAAAAGTGAGCTCGGCCGTGGTCACCGTATTGCCCCCGGGCGTGTTCATGACGACGACGCCGCGGGCGGTGGCGGCTTCGACGTCGACGTTGTCCACGCCGACCCCGGCGCGCCCGACCACTTTGAGCTGGGTGGCGGCTTCCAGAACCTTTTTCGTGATCTTGGTCTCCGAGCGCACGACGACGGCGTGCGCGCCGGCAATCACTGGGAGCAGTTCCGCCTCGGAAAGCCGCTTGTCGAGCACAGTGACCTTGAACTCCGGTCGGGCCTTGAACAGGGCGATGCCTTTGGGTGAAATCGGATCACAAATCAAAACGTTCATATCACAGGGTGCGGAGTCTAGAAATCGGAAGGGCCCGGGTCAATGCAGCGGATGGGGCCCGGTTCCATTGAGAAAATCGCCGCGTCACGCCCAGCGCGCCGGCCGGGCTCGCCCGGAACCCGGCACCGGACGGCGAGCTGCACACTAGAGCTTCACCCGGTCCGCGACCTGGCTGACGTCTTTGTCCCCACGGCCGGACAAGTTGACGATGACGATTTGGTCCTTGGACAGGCGAGGAGCGCGTTCGATGAGGGCGGCGACCGCGTGGGAGCTTTCGAGGGCGGGGATGATGCCCTCGAGGCGGGCGAGCCGCTGGAAGGCATCGAGAGCCTGCTGGTCAGTGGCGTAGCCGTATTCGGCCCGCTGCTGGTCGCGCAGCCAGGCGTGCTCGGGGCCAACGGCCGCATAGTCGAGCCCGGCGCTGACGCTGTGGGTGGATTGGATCTGGCCGAACTCGTCCTGGAGGATGTAGCTCTGAGTGCCCTGGAGGACGCCGACGGAGCCGCCTTGAAAGCGGGCGGCATGTTTCTCGGGGAGGATGCCTTCGCCGCCGGCTTCGACGCCGAGCATTTTGACGGAGGCGTCGTTGAAGAAGGGATAGAACAGGCCGATGGCGTTGGAGCCGCCTCCGACGCAGGCAATGAGCAGGTCGGGCAGGCGCGATTCCTTCGCGAGGATCTGTTGCCGGGCCTCGTCCCCAATCACCCTTTGAAAATTCCGGACCATGACCGGGTACGGGTGGGCGCCGTAGGCGGTGCCGAGGATGTAATGCGTGCTGCGGACGTTGGTCACCCAGTCCCGCATGGCCTCATTGACGGCCTCCTTGAGGGTTTGCTGGCCGGCCGTCACGGGCACGACCTTGGCGCCCAGCATTTTCATGCGAAAGACATTGAGCTTTTGTCGTTCGCAATCCACGGCGCCCATGTAGATGACGCAGTCGAGTCCGAACATGGCGCTGACGGTCGCGGTGGCGACGCCATGCTGGCCGGCGCCGGTCTCGGCGATGATGCGGGTTTTGCCCATGCGGCGGGCCAGGAGGATTTGGCCCATGGCGTTGTTGATTTTGTGCGCGCCCGTGTGCAGCAGGTCCTCCCGTTTCAGATAGACCTTTGGCCCGCCGAGTTCGCGCGTCAGGCGCTCCGCGAAATAAAGCGGCGTGGGACGGCCGCAGAACTCCCGCAGATAATAATTGAGCTCCCGTTGGAACTCGGGGTCCTTCTGCGCCCGGAAGTACTCGTCCTCCAACTGTTGGAGCGGGTGCATGAGGGTTTCAGGCACAAACCGTCCGCCATACGGGCCGAATCGGCCTTTCGCGTCGGGCAGGGTGTCGGCGGCAATCGCGGTCATAAGCAGCGTGACGGTAAACGGTGGCCGGCCTGGCGTCGAGCCTTTGGCGAGGGCGAAGCGCCGTCCATGGCGTTGGCGGCCCGCGCCCGGTCGGGCGCGAAGGGCGCGGGATGCACCCGGAAGCACCCGTGGACGGAGGCGGTTCAGCTGACGACGATGGCGTTTGGGCCCGGCTTGGACGCGCGGAAAAACTGGGTGAAACTTTCGGCGCCAGCCGCCGGCGGCGGACCGAACAACGGGAGGGCCACGGTGAAGGTTGATCCCTCCCCCTCCCGGCTTTCGAACGCGAGACGTCCGCCATGCAGTTGCACACAATGCTTGACGATGACCATGCCGAGACCCGTGCCCGGGGTCTCGCCCACATTGTGGCCCCGCTGAAACACCTGAAACAACTGCCGCTGGTCCGCCTCGGGAATTCCGATGCCCCGATCGCGCACCCGAAAGATCGCGTAGGAATCACAGGTGTCGACGGTGAACTCCACCGGATTGCCCGCGGGCGAATACTTGACCGCGTTATTGAGCAGGTTGGTCAGGATGTGGCGCAGCAGGCCCTCGTCCGCGGTGGCCGGGCCCAGGTCGGGCCGGCAGCGCAACGCGATGGGGCAGCGCCCGCCGGTTGCGGAGACCAGTTCATCGACCAGCTTCGCGCAGAAGCCACCCAGGTCGAGCGGCGCGGGCCGGCAGGTGATCTTGCCCGCCTCGACCCGGCCGAGCAGCAACACTTCCTCCATCATGCGCGCCATCTGCTGCGTGGCCTCCGTGATGTCGCGCAAATTCCTCTTCCGATCGTCCGGGGACAGGCGGTCCAGGTAGGCCTCGAGGATCTCGGCGGAGCTCGTGATGATGCCCAGCGGGGTGCGGAACTCATGGGAAACCATCGAGACGAACCGGCTCTTCATTTCGCTGAGTTCCCGCTCGTTGGCCAGGGCGCGTTCCATCTCGGCCTCCGCGCGTTTTCCCTCAATGGCCTGCGCCGCCTGCGTGGCCATGTAGGTCAGAACCTTTTCCTCAGCCTCGCCGTAGGCCGCGGCCTCCCGATAGTCCTGCACCGCCATCACCCCAATGATCTGACCCCGCCCGCGCAAGGGAACCCCCAGCCAGACCGCGGACGGCGTGCCTCCCACCGAACACCACGCGTTGCGCGGGTCCGTCATGGAGGCCCGATCCACGCGCAGGGCGCGACCGGTGCGCAGGACGTAACCAACCAGCCCGCTCGAGACGCGGCGCGGCTCCGGGCGGGCATCCATCTGGTCGACGTGATAGGCGTAGTCGTAAAGGCCGGTGACGGGATTGTGCAGGAGGAGGAAAAAATTCTCCGCGCGCATCACGGTGCGCACGGCTTCGTGGATGCGGGCGTAGAGCGCGGGCAAGTCCTCGGTGCCGTGCGCGGCGGAGGCGATCTCATAAAGCGCGCGGAATTTCGCCTCGCTCTTTTGCAAGGCGCCCGTGCGTTGGGCGACCCGCGCCTCCAGCTCCGAATTGAGCTCGCGGACCGTGCGCTCGGCGCTGCGCAGCCGGCCGATTTGGTATCGCTCCCGGACAAACCAGATGCCGACAACGCCAGCGAGGACGGCCCCCGTCAATAGAAGACGCCGCGCCATTTCCAGCGTCAGCCAGGGCGCGGGACGCACGATGCGGCACTCGTCAAAGTTGCGCAGGTCCAGCTGCACCTCCGGGCCGCGGGGCTCGGCAAAGACCTCCATGAAACTCAAGCCCACAAACTCCACCTGGGTTCCGACCGGCAATTTTTCCCGTGCGTTCGAATAGTCGAGCACATTGACGCGAAACGGGTGACCGCCGCTCTCCGCGACCACAATCTCAATGTGATGATTGCGAAAATACATCCACTCGTGCGACGTCACGCGCCCGATCATCGACACGCGCCGAAAGTTGAGCGTTCCATTGGTGAGATCCGCTGCCGTGACCGAAAGCGGCGCCGGAAGTTGCAGGCCACCCACCCGCCGCACGGTGGCGTCCACCAGGGTGGGGATGACCTCGGTCAGGTTTGTCGCGACGCGAGGCCCTTCCGCATCGAGGATCTCCCCATGCTTGAACTCGCCGGGCTCGCGCAGCAGGAGGCGGAACGGTTCGTTCGTGGCGTAGCAATAGAGCCGATCCGGCCGGGTTTGCATGATGACCGTGCAGCGGACTCGAAAGGGATTGGTCGCGGGCTGGGCGGCCGTGCAGGTCCACGCGAGGACCAGCCCCCAGCCACCCCAGGCCGCCAGCCACATGGAAACGGGCCGGCGACGGGCATGGGAAGGGCGTTTCATTTCGGCCCGACCCTAAACCGGGGCGCGGCGGCCACCAATACTACTAAAGTCCCCCACGGTCAGGCCACCCCGCGGCCAATCCTGCCTTGTTGGGCTCGCCTCGTTCATGGATCAATCGGGCTGTGATCAACACGGCGACTGTCAGGTGGCTCGCGCTTTTGCTCGCAGCCTGCCCAACGACGGTGAGGGTGCTCCAGGCCCAGGAACACCTGCCGGAACCCACCGGGCGGACCATGGTCGTCCTGACGAGTCCCGAGCAGATTCGCGCTGTCGAAACGGATTGGTCATCCGGTCAATACCAAGCACGCCTGGAGGGCTCCGTCGTCTACGTCAACCCGCCGCTCCATCGGCTCTACCTGCTGGTCGACGACCATGGCATCCAAGTGAACCTGAGCGGCGACGCCGGCGCCTATCATCTGGGCGAGCGCGTGCAGGTGGTCGGAACCGTGATGGATGGCGAGCCCACGCTGCGCCTGCGCGACTGCCAGGTGAGCGTGCTCGGGGCCGGCCCGCTCCCCGCCCCCAAACCCGTCACCGCTGAACGCCTGATGGCGGGGCACGATGCCTTTCGCTACGCCCGCCTGCGCGGCATGGTCCGGGATCTCTACGCACACCCAGCCGGGCTTTACCTGATTTTGTCCGAAGGCTTTCAGCCCATCGAAGTAACCATCAACGCGCCCGGGATCGGTTTGCCCGAAGATTGGCTGGACGCCGAGCTGGAGGTCACCGGCATCCCCTTTCCGCTCCACCGACCGACGGCCCCGCGCGTCCGCGCCCTTTGGTTTCATTGTTACTCCACCAACGACGTCCGCATCGTTCGACGCGGCATTGCGCGGCGCTTCGATGGCCGCCCGATCCTTTCCATTGCCGACGCTCTCCGACTGCCAGGAAACACGCAGGACCGAATTCGTCTCGCGGGCACGGTCACCGGCCACCGGCCCGGCGTCGGCTATTTCATCGACGACGGAACGGGGGCGATGTTTGTCGATTCCACGCTGAGTTACCTCCGGCCTCCCGCCACCGCTCAACGGATCACCCGGGAGGCGCAAACCCCGCTCCAGGCCGGTGAACGAATTGAGGTGATCGGCGTTCCCTACAATGTGCGCGCGCTGACGCCGTCGCTCATCGAGTCGGAATACCGACGAATCGGTCCAGCCAAACCGATTCAACCCCTTTCGGTCACCTTGAGTGACCTGAAGGAAGGCCGCCACGCCGGCCGGCTGGTGACTCTCCACGGACACCTGGTGGACCAGCGCGCCTGGCAAAGCTCCGACCTAATCCGGCATCAGGCGTTCGTCTTCCGGGTCGAGGATGAAGTGTTCCAGGCGCGCTGGGATAGCGAATCACAAATGCACTGGGCCCTGCAGGATGGTCGTTATTACTCCATCACCGGAGTCAACGCCGCCGAGGGGAGCTCGACCCAAAAGCAATCCGTCTTTCAGCTTCACCTGCGCACGCCGGAAGACGTCATGCCGGCGGTGGCCCCGCTGTATTGGCAGCGTCAGGAAGCGCGCCGCACCATCGTCATTGCCGCCGGCGTGGCCGCGCTGGCCGGGCTCTGGCTGCTCAGCTACCGCTTCAAGGTCCGGCTGCTCGAAAACAACATTGCGGCACGAACGCTCGAGTTGCGCGAGAGCGAACGTAAATTCCGCACCCTCTACGAATCGGCCGGCAATGCCGTGGTGGTCCACGATCGAGATCGGATTCTCGACTGCAACCCCGCCACCTTGCGGATGCTGGGATACGCGCGCCGGGAGGATTTGATCGGCCAGTCGCCCGACCAACTCTCCGCGCGGGCCACGGGCGGCGCCCACGAGTTCGCCCCCGGCGAACAGACCCATCTCGAAGCCGCTCAAACCAAGGGCGTGCACCAGTTTGAATGGCTCGCCCGCCGCGCCGACGGGACCTCATTTCCCGTCGAAGTTTACCTCACGACGGTGCAGTTGAATGGCCAGCCGGCCTTCCAGGCCGTGCTGCACGACATCACCGAGCGAAAGCGAGCCGAAGCGGAGCGCGAACGATCCCTCGCCCACCAGAAACAATTGAGCGAGCTGAAAAGCCGGTTCATCTCCATGGTCTCCCACGAATTTCGCACTCCTCTCGGCATCATCATGAGCTCGGCCGAGATTCTCGATTCCTACCTTGACCGACTGACCGCCGCCGAACGCCGCAGCCACCTGCAGGACGTCACCCACTCCGCCCAACACATGTCCGAGCTCATGGAAGAAGTCCTCCTGCTCGGACGCGTCGAAGCCGGCAAGATGCGCTGCTGCCCTGAGCCCATGGACCTCGACGCCTTCTGCCGTAAAGTCGTGGCCGACGTCACGTCGACGACCGGTGGGCGCTGCCGCATCACGCTGGCCCTCGCGCCGGATCTCCACGCCGCGCGCGGCGACGAAAGCCTGCTCCGCCACATCTTCACCAACCTGCTGTCCAACGCGGTGAAATACTCGCAGCCGGGCAGCGCCGTCGCGCTGACGGTGGAAGCCCAGGGAGAGTTCGCCTGCTTCATCTTCCGGGACGCCGGCATCGGCATACCCGCAGCCGACCACGATCAAATCTTTCAGGCATTTCATCGGGCCCGCAACGTGGGGCAGATCTCGGGCACCGGTCTCGGGCTGGTCATCGCCCGACACTGCACGCAGCTGCACGGCGGCCGCATCTCGTTCCAAAGCCGCGAGGGCCACGGGACCGAGTTCACCGTCCAGTTGCCGCTCTTCGGCGCGCGGGCCTTTCCCGACAAGGCTGTTCCCCACTAATGTCTTCAACGGCATCACCGGGAAAGAACTCGGTCGCCCCCCCCGGAAGACCCGCAGGGCGGAACCGCCCGCCCAGGCTCGACCCGGCGGTCGGCACCAGGACACTGCGACCGTCTGAGTCAACGCGATGACGGCTTTGACGGCGGCGGCGTCCGCGCGCCTGATTGCTCAGCGCACAGCCCGCGCGCGATAGAATCGCTGGGCATCAGCGCCCACGATGTCGGTAAACGGCCGCAGAACGCCATAGCCATACCCGCGCACCGTGGTCAATGGCGTCCAGGCAGGTTCGGCCAGGTCGCGCTTGAACTCGACCACATAGGACCAGCCGCCGCGGGTGACGATGACGGCGCTGAAGGATGAAATCGTTCGGGCCGGGTTGAGCAGCCGAGCCGCGCCCTCGGCGGCGGGCGCGCGCATCGTGAGCACATGGCGGGAACCGGCCGCGACAAGGACAACGTTGGACAACGTTGCCGGGACGGCGCTGGCCGGCAGCGAGCCCCAGGCCGTCAGCCGTCCGTCCGAAGTCAGCGCCAGCCCGAACTCAGCGCCGGCGGCGAGCTGGTCCGCGCCCGTCAATTCGGCGGGCACATTGGTCGCAGCCGAACTGCCCCAGGCCACGATCCGTCCGTCGCTGCGCAGAGCGAGGCTTGAGCCGGTGCCGGCAGCAATCGCGACGACCTGGTCAAGCTGCGCCGGAACGATGGCTTCAGGGCCACCACCCCACGCGGTCACCGTGCCATTGCTGAGCAGCGCCAGGCTGTGCCGGCCGCCGGCCGCGATGGCGGCCACGGTCGCGAGGGTCGCAGGCACAGCGGACTGTCCGTGGCTGTTATCGCCCCAGGCCGCGACCGTGCCGGCACGACGCAGGGCCAGGACATGGTTGTCGCCCGCGGCAATCCCCACAATGTTCACCAGGCCGGGCGGCGGGTTGGTCTGGCCCAATCTCCCGTCCCCCCAAACCACCACGGTGCCGTTGGGGCGCAATGCGACGCTGTGTGCCTCACCGGCTGCCAGGGCGATGGTGCCGACGGAGGAAGGTGGGGATGTCGCCTGACCAAAATCATTCCGGCCCCACCCGTGCACGACGCCGCCCGGGTCAACCATCAGCGAATGAGCCCCGCCGGTGGCGATCGCGACGGCTCCATCCAGACCCGATGGCATCGACACCTGACCCAAGTCATCGGCGCCCCAGGCCACGAGCGGCCAGACATCAAGGTGGGCGTCGGAGCTGACGGCAGCGCCATATTGATTGGAGACCACCACCGAGTAGAGGCCCAGATCGGCTCCTTGCACATTCGCGATGGTCAGAGTGGATGCGCGGGCGCCGTGGCGACGTGTGTCGTCGAGGAGGTTCGTGCCGTTTTGCCGCCACTGATAACCAACTGGACCGCTGAGCGCGCCGGACTGAGCGACGACTTCCAGCGAAATCTCGCTGGCCGCCGTAACTCGCTGACCGGCCGGCTGGAATTCGATTTGCGGCGGAAGCGGAACATGGACGCGCGAGACCTGGCTTGTCACCACGCCGAAGGCGTTGCGGATAAGACAACGGTATTCGCCCTCCCCGGCTCGCTGGACGTCGGTCAGGGCCAGCGACGATTGCGTCGCCCCGCTGAGGTTCGTGCCATTGGCCTGCCACTGGTAGGACAGCGCGCCCGGTCCCGCCGCGCGCACCACCAGCTGCACCGATTCACCCGGCCGGAGCCGGAAACCCTCCCACGGCTGGACGGTGACCGCGGGCCCACCGGTGCCCTGCCAGACGAGGGTATGCCCCTGGCCGCCCGCGAGGCCGGCCGCCGGGAATAGTCCTGCGGGAATCGTGGACTGTCCCTGGGTATCGTCACCCCACGCCGCGACGCTTCCGTCGGCCCAAAGCGCCAAGCTGTGCTGGGCGCCGGCCGCCACCGCAACCACGTCGACGAGCGCGCTCGGCACGGAGCATTGTCCCGAATTGTTCACACCCCACGCACGGACCGTCCCGTCGTGTCGCAGGGCCAATCCATGATTCTCGCCGGCCGCAATAGCCACAACATTGGACAAGTCTGCCGGCACGTTGAGCGCACCGCCCGCGGCATAACCCCAATGGACGACGCGGCCCTCGCGCGTGAGGGCAAGGCCGAAGTTCAAACCCGCGGCGATAGCCACAACGTTGCTCAACGGCGGGACCATCGTCGACCCGTAGTAGTCCTGCCCCCAGGCAAACACCGTTCCGTCGCGTCCCAGAGCAACGCTATGGAAATACGCGGCCGCGATGGCCGCCGCCGGAACCAGCCCGTTGGCCAGAAACGGCGGCACCGTGCCCTGCACGCCACCCCAACCCACCACGCGGCCGTCCACCGTGAGGGCCAGGCTGTGATAATACGCGGCCGACACCGCGATCGCGTTGGTCACCCCGTTCGGCACGAGCGTCCGTCCGAATTGCTCGCGTCCAAACGCGACGACGGATCCGCGTTGAGGGATCACGAGGCTGTACTCGTAGCCGGCCGCGATGCCGGCGACATTGGTCAGCGCGGGAGCGATGGTGGTGACGTTGTCGGTCCGCTGGCCCCAGGCCACCAGCGGCCACAGCCGAAGGAGCACAGGCGGGCTGAGGGCAAGCCCGTGCGCGTTGGCGGCTTGCAGTCGATAAGAGCCGAGATCGACAGCCTGCACGTTGGTGATGCAGAGAGTGTCGTTCGTGACCGCCCCCACCCGGCTGTCCCCCACGAGGTTGGTTCCATCCTTCTGCCACTGGTAGAAGTAGGGCGTCGCGGCGGAACCCGCGTTGCCGCCCAAACACACCGTGGTGCCGGCCGACGCCGGCATGGGCAGGTAGCTGTAGGCCACGGGTGATGGTGGCTGCGGCGTAATCCGAAAGACCGAACCCAGCCCGAGTTCACCGCCCTCCATGGCCGCTCCGTAGAGCATGCCACCCACGCCCCGGATCAATCCGCCGATCGGGTGGGCGCCATCGCGATATACGGTGCCGGATTGCCAATGAAAGCTCCGGAACATCAAATAACGCGAGCCGTCCTTTTCCAAACGGAAGAGGGTCCCCTGCTCGAACGATCCTCCGCCCATGGTCGAGCCGTAAATGGCGCCGTTGGTTCCTTCGGCCAGCCGGCCGGTCGGACGGCGGCCGTTGCCCGCGATCGTGCCGAAATTGTGCAACACCTGGTAACCGCTGCCGCTTTTGTTCAAGCGATAGATGGCGCCATTCGTGCCGTTCACCCCACCCTGGTAACACGTCCCGTAAAGTGCGCCATCGCTGCCCTCCAGCAGCGGCCCGAACGGGTTGCGACCGTCGGACGCGCCACCTTGGAACTGCTGGAGAACCAGGTAGCTCGCGCCCGAGCGCTGCAGGCGAAAGACCGTCCCGTTCGTCCCCACACTTCCTCCGGAATAGGTCGTGCCGTAGAGAAGCCCGTCGGTTCCTTCGATCAGCGACGCGTAGGGATTGCGCCCGTCTCCGCCGGAAGTCAGGAAATGCCGGAGAATTGAGTAGCTGGTGCCGTCCCTGGCCATCCGAAAGACGGTGCCCACGTTGTTGCTGCCTCCGAGCTGGGTCGTGCCGTAGAAATATCCATCACTGGCTTCCAGCAATCCGCGGGGAAACGCGCCATCGCCGCCCGTGCTCAAAAAGCTGCGTACGATGGTGTAGCCCGACCCGTTCCGATTGATCTTGTAGACCGTCCCGCGCCCGGCGCTGCCGCCGGCCCAGGTGGTCCCGTAAAGAACTCCATCGCGACCTTCAACCGGCGACGTCATTGGCAGATAGCCGTCACCGGCCGTCATGCTGAAGCTGTGCAAGACCGCGTGGTTGCTGCCCTGTGGGCTCATCCGATAAATCGTCCCCGCGAGGTTGGCTCCGCCGTTCTGGGTTGTTCCATAGAGCAAACCATCGCTCGCCTCCATCAGCCCTCCGGCCGGATAGGCCCCGTCGCCACCGCTCACAGTAAAGGAATTCAGCACCGCATGGCCGCCCCCATCGCGCTGGACGCGGAAGGCAGTGCCGACACCTTCAGCGCCTCCTTCTATCGTGGTGCCGTAGAGCACGCCAGCCGCGCTGTCGATCAGCCGGGCCCGCGGATGGGCACCGCTCGTCGCCGAATCGCTGAACGAATAAACCACCTGATACGAGCTGCCATCCGTGTTTACCCGGAAAATCGCGCCCGCGCCGACCCCGCCTCCGTCCGCCGTGACCCCGTACAGGCGCCCGTCACCCGCCAGGATGGGGCCCGCCACCGGCCCGGTGCCATCGGATGCTCCGGTGCCAAAATGGTGCAACGCAGAAAAATCGAGGCCATTGGTTCGAAGCCGGAAGACGACGCCGTCAAAGTTTGTCCCGCCGATCCGCGTTGTTCCGTAGAGGTAACCGTCGGTGCTGAGCGCAATCGTGGGGGAAACATAGACGCCTTCGGATCCGACGGCGTAGGAGAAGCTGCGCAGCACCGCATAGCCCGCGCCCGTCTTCGCCATTTTGAACACTGTTCCGTAGGCCGACACGGCCGGAGAACCACCCAGCGACGTGGCGCCATAAAGCCATCCATCGAGACCCTCCAGCAGGGCCCCGCGTGGAGCGTAGCCATCCGTTGTCGTGAAGCTGTGGAGCACGGTGAATCCCGTCCCGTTCTTCGCCAGCCGATAGGCGGCGCCCTGGTTGCCGCTCCCGCCCGCCCGGGCGGTTCCGTAAAGCAGCCCGTCGCTGCCTTCCAACAATGCTCCCGCCGGATATCGCGGATAGCCTGCCGTCACGCCCGCATTCGTCGGGAAATGGTAGAGCACCGAGTAACCGCTCCCGTCCTTGTTCATCCGGTAGGCGGTCCCGTACCCCGACACACCGCCGTATTCGGTCGTCCCATAGAGCAGGCCGTCCGAACCTTCGATGACAGTCGCGCCCGGTTGGGCGCCGTCCGCCGCGGCTCCTTGGAACGTGTGCAGGACGGTATAGGCAGCGCCATTCGTGGCCATGCGGAAAATGGTGCCTTGCCGCGCTCCGCCACCATTCGTCGTGGTGCCGTAAAGCAATCCGTCGGTGCCTAACATCAG
Organism: Limisphaerales bacterium; assembly: GCA_044229355.1. Classification (GTDB taxonomy): domain Bacteria; phylum Verrucomicrobiota; class Verrucomicrobiia; order Limisphaerales; family JADJPG01; genus JBGARF01. The sequence continues at coordinate 4,677 of JBGATF010000022.1, read as the reverse complement.
GCTGGCGATCGGATTCGCACCGGCCGCCGTGCCGTACCCGAACGAGTGGATGGCGACAAAGTCGACCTGGCCGCACGCCATCCCCGACCACACGAACCACGCCAGGCACGCCACTCGGTTAAGCCACCGGTGCGGACTCCAAAATCGGTTTGCCGGTAAGCACCGAGTCGCCGGAGAGTATTTCGTGCCTGAAACACGGGAGTTCCGCTCGAATGAGAGGTGGATGGCGTTCATAACGGGAACGGTTACACGTTCGGTCCTGCCAGCGTGGTTTCGAACCAAGGTAAGGCATTAAATCGTTAGCCGGTCCCGTTGGAATCACCCAACCCCGGCTTGGGTTTTGGCGGCTGAAACTTGGCTCGCCGGGCTTCCGCATGTCCCAACGCGCCGCCCTGCGCCGCCCTGCGCCGCCCTACGCCGAAAGTCCCCCACGACGGGCCCCGGGTCCCATTGAGGGATCTGCCCCGAAACCATTATGCCTGTCCCACGCACAGAACCAGACCCGCAACATTTCATCATGAACCTGAAACACACGCTCTTCGTCGCCCTCGTTTCGCTGTCCGCACTGCTGACCGGCCCACGCTCCCTCGCCGCCACCTACACCTGGACCGGGGCGGGTTTCTTTGGGAACCAGGATTACCTTTGGAGCAACCCGAACAACTGGGCCGAACTGGCCGCGCCGCAAAACGGCGAGCAAGGCGTGCAGCTGGTCTTCCCAGCCACCGGCGCTCCCCGGGCCACGACCAACGACGTCCTGAATCTGGTGGTCAAGTCCGTCATCTTCCAGGGCGCGAACTACGCCATTCACGGCGCCGGGGCCAACGGCACCACGCTGAATTTGCGCGGCGACAGCGGCGGGGAATTCGCCGTGGCCAGCCTCGCGACCGGCTGCCAGTTCGGCGGCAGCACCCGGCTGCAGCTGGCCAGCGCCGGTACGTTCACCATCGCCAGCGCCACCACCTTGACCATCAAGTCGAAGATCGGCGGCATCTACGGCTTCACCAAAACGGGACCCGGCACGTTGAGCCTGCAAGGGCTGCAGGCCAACACCTTCACCGGCCCGCTGACCGTGCTCAATGGCGTGGCGGACTTCCGCTGCGTCGGCACCGCTGTGCCCGGCGCCCTCGTCGTCGGCGGCGGCAACACCCTCTATGCGCCCATCGCCCGCCTCTACCTGAATGACCAAATCAGCGACACCTCCCCCGTCACGGTCAACGCGAACGCCACCCTCGAGCTGGACGGACACAACGACACCATTGGCGCGCTCACGCTGGCCAGCGGAACGGTCACCACGATTGAAGGCATCAACTCGGGAATCCTCACCCTCAATGGAAACGTGACTAATCGCGTCGGCACGGCCGGCATCCAGGGCACCATCCTCGGCAAGCTCTCGCTTGGGTCGACAACCCGCGGCTTCAACGTCGAGGACAGCACGGAGCTGCGCATCGAGGCCGATGTGAGCGGAGTGACGGCCGGCGTGACCAAATCAGGGGCCGGCCAATTGACGCTGGCCGGGGCCAACAACACCTACGCCGGCTTCACCACGGTGCAGGCGGGAACGCTCGAGCTGACCGGGCTGGCGCAGCCGGGTTCCACCGCCAACGGCACCGTGCTCGGCCAGGGCGCACAGTTGCTCCTTCGCGATGTTTCCATTGCCAACGAGGCGCTGTCTTTGAATGGCACCACGAACCGTCCGGCGCTGGCCTTTGTCGGCACCAACGCGTGGGCGGGAGCGATCACCCTGACCGGCGACTGCCAACTCCAGCCAGTCCCCCAGACGGGCAGCGACAAGCTCACCTTGAGCGGCGCGATCAGCGGCCCAGGCTCGCTGCGATTGATTGGCTGGGGGGACGTCTATCTTACGGGTCTTGGCGGGAACACATTCAGCGGGGGTTACTACGCCGAGTCCGGGCTGACCCACTTCGCCAAGGCGGCTTCGGCGCCCGCGCTGGGTGGCCCATTGTTTGTTGGCCGGGCCGATGAAAGCTTTCCCGCTGCGCATGCCATCGTCGAAACCCTCAACCAGATACCGAACGCCTCGGTCATCACCCTGTTCAACTCCGGCGTGCTCACCGGCGATGCTGATGACACGCTGGGCCCGGTGATTTTCGAAGGCGGCTGGCTCATGGCCATGAACGGGACGTTCACCCTCGGCGGCCACGTAACCATCCGGCCGTCGCCGCAAAACACGGCCGCCATTTACGGCCCAATCGTGCTCCCGGCGGGCGAACACATTTTTGCGTTCACGGATTTCGGCATCCTCGATGTCCACGGCGTTCTTCAAGGCCCCGGCGGAGTGACCATGCAAGGTGACGCGGGCGCGCTTCAGTTTTACGGAGCCAACACCTATGCCGGCCTGACCCGCATCGAATCCGGCAGGCTTTATTTGCGGGAAGATGGGCAACCCGGCTCCGGCGCCGCCGGCACCGTGCTCGAAGGCCGCGCCCGATTGAATTTCTACAACGCGCACGTGGCGAACGAAACGCTCGTCGTCAACCCGGCGGGTGGCTACACCCCCTGGATCGGCTCGGTCGGCAGCAACGCCTGGAATGGCTCGATCACGTTGAACGCCAACCTCGACATCGAAGGGTTCGCAGGCTCGGAACTCGTGCTGGGCGGCGCGATCTCCGGCACTGGCGGCGTCACGTATCACGGCGAGGAATTCCTGCCGATCGACGGCACCCTGGTTTTCTCCGGCGCCAACGACAACACGTACGCGGGCGGCACGACCATTCTCGAAGGCACCCTCCTCTTGAACAAAATCGGGCGCGCCATCCCCAATAGTCTAACGGTGGGTTCCGACGCCAGCGGAGCGGATGCCGCCGGTGTCTATTGTCTCCGTCCGGGTCAGTTCACCCCCGCGACCGACGCCGCCCAGATGGATCTGTGGCGTCTCACGGTGAATTCAGCGGGCGCACTGCATTGCAGCGGCTTTGACCAAACGGTGCCCGGCATCACGACCCGCGGCGGCGCGGTATTCACCGAAGGCGGCACCCTGGGCCTGCAACAAGGATGGAAGGTCGAGCCGGACAGCGGCACCAGCCGGCTCCTGGGACAACTGCGCCTGAACAGCCTGGCCAGCGGGTTCACCCACATCCTGGACGTCGAAACCAACAGCGACCTGCTTGTCTGGGGCGACATCGGCCAGGCCGCGTTGCTGGCCCACGTCGAGAAGCAAGGCCGGGGGACTCTCTCGATGATCAGCAGCAACTCATTTGCCGGAAACTTCACGTTGCGCGACGGACTGACGGTGGTCAGCGGCGCCCAGCCGTACGGCACCCTCAGCGGCCACACCCGCGTGGACGCCGACGCCACGCTGATTACGTTCAGCGGCGCGAACGCCGAACCCTTCATCCTCACGGGTTCCGGGTTTCAAAATCAGGGCGCGCTGGTCGTCCACGGTACCAATGAATTCAACGGACCCATCACGCTCGGTTCCGCCACCGACGTGGTCACACCCGATGCGACCGATCTCGCCACCTTTGCCGGATCGATCTCCGGGCCGGGAGGACTGACCAAGCGCGGCAACGGCAAAGTCACCTTTGCTGGCAACGTCGACAACACTTACGCCGGAGTGACGCTGGCCAAAGAGGGCACGATCGAACTCGCAAAGGACAACGCCACCGCCGTGACCGGGGCACTCGATATCCGCACGAACGCCCTTGTCCGCTACGCGCGCGATCACCAGTTGAGCGATCTCGTGCCAGTGACGATGGCGGCCGGCAGCCAGTTCCGCTTGCTCGGCCACTCGGATACGATCGGCTCCCTCGCCGGCTACGGCCTGGTCGAGATGCTCAACGGCGCGCTCATCACCGGCCACAACAACGTGGAAACCACCTTTGCCGGCCAGATCAGCGGGCTTGGAGGCAACCTTACCAAAACCGGCACCAACACATTCACACTCGCCGGAAACAACGCCTACACTGGCACCACGTTTGTCAAAGGCGGCACGCTCCTCGTTCGCGGGCAGCAACCGCAGAGCGATGTCACCATCCAGACCGGCGGCACGCTTGGCGGCAACGGCACGGTCGGCGTCATCAGCGACCTCAGCGGCCACGTCAAGCCAGGTGCCAATGCCTACGGCATTCTCAAGTGCGCCGGCTTTCTCACGCACGCTCCGGCCAACCAGTTCCGCGTGGCAATCAACGGCACCACCCCAGGCGTGGATTGCGATCAGCTCGACGTCTCCGGCGGCCTCACCCTCATGGGCGGCACCCTTAATCTGGCCATGAACTTCGCCGGCGCCGTCAGCAACCAGTACGTCATCATCAAAAACGACGGCGTCGACGGGGTCACGGGAACCTTCAATGGCTTGCCCCAGGATGCGATTCTCACCGCGAACGGCGTGGCCTTCCAAATCGACTACCACGGCGGCGATGGCAACGATGTCGTGCTGGTGCAACGAAGCGTGGCCGGCGTCGGCCCAACGCTTGACGACATCTCCAAGCTCAGCGATGGCTCGATTCAAATCGCGGGCACAGGCATTCCCGGAGCGACTTACGACCTGGAAGCCAGCTCCGATTTGAGCGAGCCGGATGGCTGGCAGAAGATCGCCGAGGTTTCCGCGGAAGCGCCCGGCGGCGCCTTGAAGTTCACCGACCCGGACGCGCCCAACTTCGCGCAGCGTTTCTATCGGTTTGTCCTGCAGTGAGACGGGCTCACGTCGCGGCCCCGGGG
>JBGATF010000058.1:0-35444 GCA_044229355.1 Limisphaerales bacterium | reverse complement strand
CAGCACCAGATGGGGTTTGCTTTTATGTCGCACCTTGGCGAACACCTCGAGCACTTGACCTTCCAGGGCGTGGTGCCGACGGGTGACGCGGACTTGACGACGGGCTTCTCGGGGTGGGTAGTCTGTTGAGGGGTCCTTCAATGGGATAGATGGCGCGACTCCCCGGGGCGGCGTCACTCGCGTGGGAACCAATCTATATGGAGTCACCGTTTCGGGTGGGTCCATGGGACTCGGCGTGATCTACCGGACGGATGTGCAGGGTGGCGGATATGGCGCCCTGCGAAATTTTTCGGTTCGAGATGGCGGCTCTCCGGGGGGTAAAGATGACAACCCAAGGCGACCCCTTGGGCGTGGCGTCGGACGTCGGCCCATTTGGCTTTGGGGCGCTCTTCCGGATCGACTTGCTGGGCTCGAACTTTGCTCTGATTAAGAATTGGTGTAGCGGGGACGGACAAGGAACGAAGTCCGGCTTTGTCCAAGTTGGTGACCGGCTGATTGGAACGGCGGAGCAAGGCGGGTGCTGGGGGCTGGGCATGGTAAGCCTGTAAGTCGATCTTCGGGCTCGAAGGACCCCTCAACAGACTACCCACCCCCGAGAAGCCCGTCGTCAAGTCCGCGTCACCCGTCGGCACCACGCCCTGGAAGGTCAAGTGCTCGAGGTGTTCGCCAAGGTGCGACATAAAAGCAAACCCCATCTGGTGCTGGTGTTGCCGGATGGTAGTCGGTCGTACATCCCCGTGGACTGGACCGATTGGATTCCTGCCGTAGAGGGTTCGGCGGTCGATCCGCGGTTGGTTGCCTCCGCTGCAGACTTGTTGCGTTTGCGTGAGCGTGTTGACTGGCTCTTGCACCGGATCGAACGCGGTCCGGCCCACGGTCAAACTTCACCCAACCCGGAGATTCCACATGCAACGGCCACAACTGGAACTGTGGAGTGCGGAACCCCATCCGACTCCACCGGTCTATGCACAGCTCACGCCCCAACAGCGCGGCCAGTTAATTAGTCACTTGGCCCAACTCATTCTGAGGATGGTCCAAGAACCTTCGAACCTTCCGCTGACTCCTGCTCCACCCAACGCAAATCAACATGAATGATAATCAAAAAATCCAAGAGACACACCGGCAGCGGTTCGCCTACGTCTACATTCGCCAATCCTCGGCGACGCAAGTTCTGGTCAATCGCGAGTCCACCGAGCGACAGTACCGGCTCAGCGATCGAGCGCTTCAATTAGGCTGGTCCAAGGTGCAGATCAAAATTGTGGATGAAGATTTGGCACACAGCGGTTCGGGCGTTGTCACTCGCCATGGTTTCGCCCTAATGACCAACGAAGTCGCCATGGGGCAGGTCGGTATCATCCTCTGCCTGGAAGCGTCCCGTTTGGCTCGCAACAACGCCGAATGGTATCGGTTGCTGGAACTGTGCAGTGTCACCGATACGTTGATCGGCGATCTCGATGGGCTCTATCATCCGGGTTTGTTCAACGATCGGCTTCTCTTGGGCCTCAAAGGAACCATGGCCGAAGCGGAGTTGCACGTGCTGCGCATGCGGCTCAACGGCGCTATCCGTAACAAGGCCAAGCGGGGAGAACTGCGCCGCGGCTTGCCCGTTGGATTGCTTTGGGGTGAAGGCCCGGGGCAAGTTGTCTTTCATCCCGATCAGGCCGTCACTGGAGCCATCCGCACGATCTTCGAAAAGTTTGCCGAGCTTGGAACGGCGCGACAGGTGTGGCTGTGGTTTCAGTCCGAAGGATTGCTCTTTCCTCACGAGAAGCCCAACGGCCAGATCCTTTGGGTCAAGCCGACCTACATCGCCATTCACGCCGTCTTGAGCAACCCGGTCTATGCAGGCGCTTACGCGTATGGTAAAAGCCGCAGCGAGCGCTACGTCGATGAAACCGGTCGAGTCCGCAAACGCACGCGCCTGCTGCCGCGGGACCAATGGGCGGTTTTGATCCCCAATCATCACCCGGGCTTCATCGACTGGGCCGCTTTCGAAATGAACCAAACACGTTTGGCGAATAACTCCCGGCCCGGCCCTCAGACCGTTACCGGCGCGGCGCGTGAGGGCTCGGCTCTCTTGCAAGGCTTGGCGACCTGCGGTCGCTGCGGCCGTCACTTGCGGGTCTATTATCAAGGCAAGAACTCCACACCCGGCTACTTTTGCGCCAATAGCCAAGCCTTCAATGGCCGCGGCATTTGGTGTCTGCGCGTCGGCGGCGTTCGCGTCGATCAGGCCGTCGCCCAGACCTTTCTCGAAGCCATCAGTCCGGCCGGAACCGACGCCGCGATGGCCGCCTTGAACGAGGGCCAGGCCGAGCATCAGGCGGCACTCAAACAATTTCGGCTGCAAGTCGAGCGAGCTCGCTACGAGACGACGCTGGCTGAACGACGTTATCGGAACGTCGAGCCCGAGAACCGTTTGATCGCGCGCACGTTGGAGACTGAGTGGGAGAACAAGCTCCGGGACCAACACGCCGCCGAAGCAGAACTGGCTCGCAAAGAACAGGAGCAACGCTTGCAACTGACCGACGCGCAGCGGGAGCAGATTGACGCGCTCGCCAAAGATTTGCCGCGCGTGTGGAACGCGCCGACCACGACCGACCGAGATCGCAAGGAGTTGCTTCGTAGTTTGCTCGAAGAAGTAAAAATCGATGTTCTGACGGAAGAGGGCAAAGCCCATCTGGTGCTCCGCTGGAAGACCAGCGCCATCACGGAACTGGACGTCGTCTGGAAAGGCCCCAGGACTTCGCCGACACGCACGGACGAGGAGACCATCGATCTCCTGCGACGGCTGGCAGTCCATCACCCCGACACAGTGATTGCAGGCGTGCTCAATCGCCAAGGTCGCAAGACGGCGCGTGGCGAAAACTTCACCGCTAACCGTGTGGCCAGCCTGCGCACGCACTGGAAAATCCCTTGCTACCGAGCGCCCGCCACGCCGCCAGAAGGAGCCCTGCTCACCGTGGAAGCGACCGCGCAGGAACTGGGCGTGGCGGCTTCCACTTTGTTGCGATGGCTCAACGACGGATTTATCGGCGGTGAGCAAGTGACCCCCGGGGCACCCTGGCGCATTCGTCTGACGCCAGAACTCAAGCGCTTGATCGTTCCGGACGTTCCAGCTGGTTACGTCACGGTTTTTCAGGCTATGCGCCTGCTCGGGGTGTCACGGCAAACCATCATGCAGCGTGTAAAGCGCGGAGAGCTCTCCGTCGTCCACGTCAGTCGCGGCAAGCAGAAAGGCCTGCGCATTCGTGTCTTGGACAATCAATCCCAGCTTTTCGACCAACCTTCAGCAACCATTGTGTAGTATGAATATGGCTCCAACTACACGGTGCTCCACCACTTCGGGGGTGACGACGGAGCGAACCCCAAGGCTGGACTCACGCGGGCCGGCGACGCGCTTTACGGGACGACCTACCTCGGCGGCGCGAGCAACCGTGGAGCCGTGTTTCGGATGGATCTGAATGGTGCGGGTTTCACCGTCCTGAAATCGTTTGGCGGCAGCGACGGGGCGAAGCCCCGAGGAAGGCTGGAAGTCGCTCTGGATGGACTCACCCTCTACGGCACAACCGAGGAAGGAGGCAACTTCGGGGGGACGGTTTTTAGAATCGGCCGCGACGGACGGGATTTCGCGGTGCTCAAAGCGTTTGAGTTTGACGATGGAATCAATCCATCCGGCGGTGTTGTGCTCGTTGGCACTTCGCTCTATGGGACGACCGGTCGCTTCGGCCCGGAACCCGACGGAAAGGGTACGGTGTTCCGCATCAACACAGATGGCACCGATTTTGCCGTGTTAAAATCCTTCTATCAATTCAGCGGCGACGAGATTGGAGGCGCGCCAGTCGGAGAATTGAGCTATTTCAATGGGCAGCTGTTTGGCGTAACGACCGGCTTTGCCTTTAGTGGTGGCGGCGGCATCTTTCGTCTCGACGCCAACGGCTCGAATTTCAGCGTAATCGCCAGCCGGGACAATTTGAACCCGAGTGGACTGGTCCGATCCGGCGATACACTTTTCGCCATGGGAGGCGGCGAGCTGTTTCAGGTGGACGTTCGGGGATCGAACTATCTGACGCTGGCGCCGGCTTTTGGGGAAGGCGCGCTGACGTTGGTGGATAGCACCTTGTACGGGGCTTCGACTTTGGGCGGATCGGCAGATCATGGCGTCATCTTTCGGGCGCCCATCCGACCAGTTCTTGCGGAGGGCGCGGTCATCGCCGCAAGGCTCACAGAGACGGACTATGCACGGGAGAATCAGAGCTACACCGATCGATATCAGTTGTTGGCGCGAGGGGACGACTATGTCGTCCTGACGAACATGCCGGATGCTTGGCCGTTTCAATCGTCGGGCACGTTTCCCTTGCTGCGGACCGCCGATGGCTTGCTCGGGACGATGACCTATGGCGCGGCCGGTGGTAACGGAGGTGTGTTTCGCATCGATCTCTCTGGATCGAACCTGACGTTGTTGCACAGCTTCGGCAGGACCGACGGAGCCAACCCGGTGGCGGCCGTGATTGAGTCTGGCGGGTTTTTATATGGGACGACCTACTTGGGGGGCGCCGCAAATCGCGGGACCGTTTTCCGGATGGCGCGGGACGGCGGCGGGCTGACCGCGATTAAGCACTTTGCCGGTCAGGATGGTGCCAATCCGTTCGCGGAATTGGTGGCCGACGGTGACACTCTTTATGGAACCACGTATACGGGGGGAACCAGCAATCTCGGGACGGTTTTCCGGATGGACGTGACCGGTTCGAATTACGTGATCCTGCAGAACTTTCGGGGCGGGAATGGAGCCAACCCGGTCGGACTGATGTTGTCCGGTAACGCGCTGTTTGGTACCACCCACGGCGGAGGTGTGAGCAATCTGGGAACCGTGTTCAGGCTTGATTTGGCGAACTCAAATCTGACGGTCCTCAAGAGCTTTTTGGGGCGGGACGGCGCCGAGCCATTCGAGCCACTCGTTCTGCAGGGAGCCAGATTGTATGGGACGACTCGCGCCGGCGGGTTCAATGGTGCGGGAACGGTTTTCAAGCTCGACGCGACTGGCTCTAATTACGTGGTCCTCCACAGTTTCGCCGGAGGCGATGGGGCCGAGCCGGCCGGCGGCCTGACGATTGCCGAGGCGACGCTCTATGGCGTCACAAGAAGAGGCGGCCTTTCGGGGGGAGGAACGATCTTTCGCATCAGCCTGGACGGACGGGATCATCGCATTCTGAAAAACTTCAGCAGCGGTTTCGTGAGCGACGATGGCAGGGAGCCCCTCTCGCGTTTGATTGTCGACGGGAAGACTCTCTACGGTGCGACGACCGGGGGCGGCGCAAACGCGCGCGGTACTTTGTTCAAACTGGTCCTGCGGGCCGGCGAATGGGCGACCTATGCGAGAGCGGCGAGCGGTGAGCTGGTCCCGGAGCTCCGGCTTCTCGATGCGGCGGCTGGGACCGTGCTGACGACCAGCAATTGGCTGAGTTCCGACGTGGAGGCTCTCCAGCTGTTTCGTCCGGACGACGGCGTCCGCTATGAAGTCCAGATCGGCAGCCGTCAGCCGGGCGGAACGGGAGATTATGAGCTCGCGCTCTATCCGGTCCTCCGTCCGCGGCAGACCATTGACGGCACTCTTTCCGATGCGGATGCACCCCTGGAGCCGGGGCCGGGCGGTGGACATCCTTCACGGTCATACGTTCTGTGGGATTTGGCTCCGTTCCAGTCCGTGCGATTGCGGCTGGAGACTGCGGGCTTCGATGGGCGCCTGGAAGTGGCACGCCTCGATCAGCCGTCATCCAGGCAGGCGGAGGCGGTCGCCGGCCTGGGCGATCCGTCCGCCGTCCGCCTCGACTTCACGCATCGCGCCGAAAATGATTTGATCCGCGTCTCCAGTGTGAGCCCGCAGGCGGCTGGAAGCTATCGATTGACTATCGAGCCATTGCTCTGGGAAGGACAGCGAAGCCCGGGACGACTGGCCCCGGACGACCCGGTCGCGGCGAACGGAGGGCACGTCGATGCGTACGTGCTTGGCGATTCAGATCTGCCCTCAGGACACGAGCGGGCCGTCTACGCCCGGGCGGCGGCTGATTCCAGTTTCACGCCGGCTTTGCGGGTGTTGGACGGCACGGCCGGAACCATTCTTGCCGATAGTGGTGGGCCGTCCGGGCCGGGGGAAACCACCGTGATCTGGTCGTCGTCCGCCAGAGACGGCCAGCGGGTGGAGCTGACGAGCTCGGAGTCCGGGTCGACTGGCGACTACGAGATCGGTCTTTATCCGGTTATCCGCCCCGGTTCTTTGGTCCACGGCTCGCTGACGTCACTCGATCCCTGGGTGACCAATCGAACCGCAGCGGTCGGCGGAGGACGCTGGACGTACGATGACTACTTGTTGCCGCAAGTTCGCGGCCACGATCGGCTTGCCGTGCGCGTGGAACCGGCGGCTTTCGCCCCGTTTATCGAAGTGCGCTTGTTGGTTGATGAAACTCCGCAGCGCTATGTCGACGGTCGGGCCCTCGAATTTGGGGGCGGCGATTCGGGACCGGCGCGGAATTTTCTCATCCGGGTAACGAGCAGCGCGAGCGGATCCCTGGGGCCCTACACGCTGCGAGTTGAGACCGCTGCCACGGTACCCGCGGTGTGGGGTTTCAGCCCGACCGCAGGCCCGCCGGGGACATGGGTGACCGTGCGAGGGACGAATTTCCTGGATGGGCTGAACCCTGCGGTGACGGGCGTGCGGTTTGGGGCGGTGCCGGCGGCTTCGACCGAGCCGGCGGATCGCGGCATGTGGCAGGAGTTCGACGCGCAAGTGCCGGACGGCGCAGTGACGGGCCCGATTGTCGTGGAAACAGACACGGGTAGTGCTGAGAGCACGAATGCATTTGTCGTGCTTGCGCCCATCGGCGGAATTCGGCGGGAAGGCATTGGTGTGGCGTTTGCCGTGAGCAACGTGGTGGCCGGAGCGGTGCACGTGGTTGAGAGCGCAAGCGACCTCAACCTGCCCATTGTCTGGCGGCCGGTGGCGACCAATGTGGCACTGGGAGCTGGAGTGTGGCGTTTTACCAACGACAACTCGGGCCAATCGGTTCAGGAATTCTACCGGGTTCGGAGGCAATGAGATGATGAAGGCGAGTCGACGTTTGACTTTGGCCGAAGGGAGGCGGTTGCGGCACTGGCGCGAGCCAGCGAGGCAGGGCAGTCGTGTGGGGTTTGGGACGCGGGCGAACACGAAAAGATCGAGGGTCATGCATTTGGTGATGGGCTTGTTGCTCCTCGCGAGTGCGACGCGGGGTTGGGCTCAGGTTGGATTCCGGCAGTTGAAATCGTTTGGTTTGCAGGAGTTCTCCACGGGCAACAGCCCGGTCGGAGTCGTCGTCGGCCGGGACGGCTGGCTTTACGGCGCGACCGGAGCGGGTGGAAGCAATGGAATGGGCACCCTGTACCGCCTGAATCCCGCCGGGCCCGGGCACACCATTCTCAAACATTTTGAGGCCAGCGAGGGGAGTCCGAGATATCCCCAGGAACTCGTGCAAGCGAGCGACGGCTATCTTTATGGCATCGGAGCTGGAGGCTATGGCGCGGGGACGATACTTCATCCGAACGGCACGGGGACCATTTTTCGGATCGCGACGAACGGCGCAGATTTCGCGGTGCTCAAGGCGTTTCCGGAGGCGGGAGACGATGGGGGACCGCCAACCAGCCTGATGGAGGGCAAGGACGGTGTTTTGTACGGCGTGACGTATTACTGGGGCGGGCAGGGCGATGTTGGACGTGTATTTTGCATCGGCAAAGATGGACTTGGTTACCGGACACTAAAGCGCTTTGCACAGGCGCCGGGAGAAGGGGCACGCCCTGTGAGTGTATTGGAAGGGAGCGATGGCTTGCTTTACGGGACCACCGAGCAGGGTGGGTTGGGTGACGCGGGTTTTGGGAATGGCGGCACTGTCTTTCGGCTTGGGAAGGACGGAAGCGGCTTTCAAATCCTCAAGCATTTTACAAATTCGCCCACGGACGGAGCATTGCCGGGGCGACTGATGGAGGCGAGCGATGGCCGTCTTTACGGAGTCACGGGCGCCGGCGGAGCCACCGGGGAAGGAACGGCATTTACGCTGCGGAAAGATGGCAGCGACTATCGCGTCCTCCGCAGCTTCAGTTCGGCGGACGGGTTTGGAAACAGTCCGAGCGGGCTGACCGAGGGATTGGATGGGAAACTCTACGGGGTTCATCAGTATGGTGGCACCACCGATCAGGGATGCGCCTACAGCCTCAGCAAGGACGGGCTCTCCTTTGAAATTTTTCCGTTCGGCGCCTATTGGCCGTTTAAGGGCGCTCCGAATTCCAGTTTGGCGAGGGCGCCCGATGGGTCGTTGTATGGCACCACTTGTTGCGACGGCTATCGCGACCCCTTTGATTTCGGCAGTGTTTACGTGTTGGCGGGCGGCCCGGGTTTCCTGTTCAAATTTGATGACACCGGAGGGGACGGGCGCTCGCCGAGTTCGCCAGTGCTCGTCACCAGCAATGGGTTGCTCTTTGGGACGACACCCAACGGGGGCCGCTATGGCCAGGGCGCGGCGTTTCGCCTGAAAAGTGACGGCACGGGTTACACGATCCTCCGGCACTACGGAGGAGTTCCGGCGGATCCGTCGGGCGGCGGCGCGTTTGTCCTTGGTCGGGATGGGGCTCTCTACTGTTCGAGTGGAGGCGGCGGCAGCAACGGATTTGGCACCGTCTATTGTATGAACCAGGATGGGAGCGGGCTGACCGTTCTGCGGCACTTCCGATCGGTGACTCCGGAACCAAAGACACCCCGCGGACTGCTGGAGGGCAGCGATGGCTACCTTTACGGCTCGGCGGGCGGTGGCAGCAACGACGTGGGGACCCTATTTCGACTCGATAAAACGGGCGGCAGTTTCCAGGTATTGCGGCACTTTCGGAATGCGGAGGGCGAGGCGCAGCAGCCGGGGACTCTGATAGAAGGGCGGGACGGGGCCCTCTACGGCCTGGCTGGCTCATTTGGTTTTATCGGAGCGATCTTTCGGATCGAGAAGGATGGCGGCAATTACGCGGTGCTGAAGCGATTTGGCGACGTTCCGGCCGACGGCAGCATCCCCAATGGGTTGATCGAAGGCAGCGACGGCGTTCTCTATGGCACGACGTTAATCGGGGGTAGCAACAACGTTGGGACCGCCTTCCGCCTGATGAAGGACGGAAGCGGCTACGAGATCCTGCGGCATTTCACGACGGCGGGGCTCGGCGGATTCCCGGCATTCGCCACCGGAGGTTGGCCGAATGGTGTCATCGAGGCGGCTGACGGCTCGCTCGTTGGCAGCACCGAGCTTGGCTCGCCGGGTGGAATCCTGTTCCGGATGAACCGCGATGGCAGCGAGTTCGTCGCGCTGGGGAGGTTCTTTGACGGGAGCCGGCCAGAGGGGCGGTTATCGGAAGGAGAAGCGGGGCGATACTACGGGGTGAACTCTGCCGGTGGATCCAGAGGTTGGGGCAGCATCTTTCGGTTCAGTGCCCCGCTGCGTTCAGGCTGGCGCCGGGAAGGCATGTTGGAGGTATCTGATGATCGTGGGTATTACCCGTGGACCACTGGCTACCGGGACAGCGAAGTTCTCAATCTGGGAACGAGTGAACCCGGCGCCGAGTTTGCCGTGGTCGCGCGAACAGGCGCGGGCTTCACTCCGGTTCTGCGACGATACGATCTCAATACCGGCGCGATCCTGACTACGAATGTTGGCAGTGCCGGAACCTGTGTGCTGGTGGCCACCAATACGGCTGGAGGGCGGTTCGTCGGCATGCAAATCACCAGTCTCGAGATGTTTCCCACTGGGACCTATGAGATGGCTTGCTACCCGGTCATCCGTACGCCGGCCAGCCTCGAAGGCGCCTTGACGGCTTCCGATCCTTCGACCACCAACCGGACGGCGGCAGTCGGCAGCGGGCGATGGTATTACGATGACTACCTCCTGCCGCAGGTGCGTGCCAGCGATCGCGTCACGATGCGGGTGGAACCCGCGTCGTTTGGTCCGTTCGTCGAGATTCGGCTGGCCGCCAGTGATGTGCCTGAACGCTATGCGGACGGCGCGGTCCTTGAGTTGGGGGGCGGTGATTTCGGGCCGGCGCGGGACTACCTCATTCGCGTGACGAGCAGCGCGAGCGGCGCGTTGGGTGGATACACCTTGCACGTCGAGCTCACGCGCCGCGCCCCGGAGGTCTGGGACTTCACGCCGGCCGCGGGCCTGCCGGGCACGTGGGTGACGGTGCGAGGGACCAATTTCCTGGACGGGCTGAATCCGGCGGTGACGGGCGTGCGATTTGGAGAAGTGCCGGCGGCCTCGACTGAACCGGTGGATCGCGGCGCGTGGCAGGAGCTCGATGCCCTCGTGCCCGACGGTGCGGTGACCGGGCCGATTGTGGTGGAGACCGAGACGGCGACCAACGGGAGCGCCAACGCCTTTGTCGTGCTTGCGCCCATCGGCGGAATTCGCGGAGAGAACGGTGGCGTTTCCTTCGCCGTGAGCAGTGCCTCAGCCGGCGTGCAAAACGTCGTCGAGGCTGCGCCGAGCCTGATCCCGCCCGTCCAGTGGCAGGCCGTCGCGACCAACATCGTGGCGGCGCCCGGCGTTTGGCGATACTCGAATGGGCCACTTCCGCTGTTCCCGCAGCGGTTCTACCGGGTGAGGAGAAATTAAGATGAACCGTCTCAATTCGATCGGACGACGAACTCTGGCTCGGACCATCTCCAGCGACGACGTAGGTTCCAGATTGAGTCTCCGACCTGGGGCACCTCGGGACTGCGGCCGATTACTCATATTGGCGGTGGCATTCGCCTGGAGCGTTGGGGGAGGTATTGGGGCGCAAGCTCAGTCCGGCCGCGTCGATCCCGCTTTCTATCCGCGAGCGCGCGTTGACGATCGGATCGAGTCCATCGTGGTCCAAACCGACGGTCGGGCGATCATTGGGGGGAGCTTCACCACTGTGAACGGCCAGAGCTGTCCGCGCTTGGCGCGACTGAATCCGGATGGGAGCCTTGACCCAAGTTTCGGCACGCCGTTGTCGGCCGAGAGTGGTGGAGTTACTGCCCTGGCGCTCCAGCCGGACGGAAAGCTGCTGGTTGGAGGATTTACGCTCCGTCCATCAGGGAGTCCGACGCGGACAGGTATTATTCGCCTCAATCCCAACGGAACGTGGGATGCCAGTTTCATGTCCGGGCTGCCAGGATTGGATGGAGGCGTTTCGGTGATCCTAACGCAATCGAACAATCGAATCTTGATCGGAGGCGGTTTCACCCACGTCCACGGGCAGGACCGCCCGTATCTGGCTCAGGTGTCGGCTAATGGGGACCTTGAGGCTGGCTTTATGGCGGAGCTCAACGGCAGCGTGCGTGCCGCGCTTGTGCAACCGGACGGAGGAATCGTCATCGGAGGTTCCTTTACGACGATTGGCGGTGAAAGCCGAAATCATATCGGTCGTCTGCGGACCAATGGAGTGGTGGACCCCGGGTTTTTGTCTGGGTTGTCAGGCGCAGATGGCGAAGTGCAGACCGTGGCACGCCGGAGCGACGGAACCATCGTGATCGGCGGCGAGTTTCTGAACGTCAACGATCAACCGTTTTCGTATTTGGCTGCCTTGCGGCCTGACGGAAATCTGGCTCCGGGGTTTCTCGCCGATTCGGCCGGGCCCGATTACCTGGTGACAAAGGTGCTGATGCGGCCGGACCAAGAGATATTGATCCTGGGTGGATTCAGCCGGGTCAACGGCCAGCCCAAGCGCGGACTGGCGTTGGTGACTGAAGATGCGTATCTGCAGGGCTGGTACTATTTCTATGAACATGATTGGCAATTTTCGACGATGGCGTTGTTGCCCGATGGCAAGCTTCTGGTGGCCTGGATAGATGGCAGCTTCAATTTTGGCATCGCCCGCCTGGATAACGAAGGAACCGCCGACCCTTCGGGATTCAGCGAGCGAGTTGGCATTGGCGACGGCCAACCCTTTCCTGACACCGTCTTGAGTTTGGGACTGCAACCCGACGGTCGAATTCTCATCGGCGGCATCTTCTCTTCAATCGACACACATCCCTACGGGAATTTGGCGCGCCTCATGCCGGATGGTTCCCGTGACGTGACCTTCGCTTCAACTGTCCTGGGCGGAAACTTTGGGCGGGCGCCATATGCCTTCGCCGTCCAGGACAATGGGCGCATCGTCCTGGGTGGCTCGTTCAGCAGTGTCAACGGCGCGGCCCGAAATCGTGTGGCGCGACTCCTGGCCGACGGCTCGCTGGACAACACGTTTCTGAACGGGCTGAGTGGTGCCAACGGAAACGTCCGCGCCGTCCAGTTGGACGCGAGCGGGGGTATTCTCATTGGCGGTGAATTCACGGCGGTCAATGGCGTGAATCGCAATTGCATCGCCCGCTTGCGAGACGATGGGCAGAACGACGATCGGTTTGCGAATGCGGTACCTCCGGAGCTTTTCGACACCGTGGCGACGGTCGTGACGTCGAGCGGATCGATATTGATTGGGGGCAGCAAAGTAAACACCTCTACCTTCGTGGCGACGGGTCGAGTGGCCCGTCTGTTGCCCGATGGCGGTCTGGATTCCGTGTTCCCTCCGACGTTTGATGGTCGGATTGAGCAGATGGTGGTGCAACCCGACGGACGTATTGTCGTCGCGGGATCCTTTACGGCCGTCGGAGGAGAGCCGCGGCCCGGCGTGGCGCGACTTCTGGCCAATGGGACCTTGGATGGTACCTACGCCGCCGGGACGGGCGGCCCCGACGGGTATGTCTCCCGAATCGTGCTTCAGGCGGATGGCAAGGCGGTCATCTCCGGAGGCTTTCAGTACGTCGATGGAGATTATCGCCCCTTCGTGGCTCGGTTGAATCTCGATGGTCGTCTGGACAAGGGTTATCTGAATTCAGGTCTCGGCGGCCCGGACCAATTCGTCAGTTCTCTGGCGATCCAGCCCGACGGAAAAGTTTTGCTTGGCGGCTACTTCCAGACGGTGGATACCTTCGGCCAGTCCAAGGTTGCCCGGTTGTTAGCCGATCCGCCGCCACCAATCCTTGCCTCATTCGGCGACCGCACGAATGCGGCCGGGAGCAGTGCGACCTGTTCGGTCGTCGTCTCCAATACGACCACATTCTTTTATCAGTGGCTGGTTAACGGACTGCCCGTGGTTGGCGCGAACTCACCCAGCCTGGTTCTTGACGGGCTGGACTACAACAAGACGATTCAGGTCCAAATCACGAATCTCTTTGGCGGACGGACGCTCAGCCCGCTGCGCCGGTTGACCGTGGTGTATGAGACGGGAATGCCCCTCCCGCCTCCGGGCGGGGCGGACATCAGTCGTCTGCCGGCGGCCGGGCCCTCGGTGGATCCAGCTACGGCAGCCCGCTGGGAGAATCAATTTCTCGTGGCGACGGATCCCGGCAACATCGGCATCACCTGGAAGTCGGCCAACGGGGCGGACATTCAGGTTGGCGCGCTCGTCTTGGGAAGGCTCGGCGTGGGGCAGCGCATCCAGGCGACCGTGTTCACCAACGATCTGCGATCTGCCGCCGGGTGGTATTACGACGAATTTGCAATCGGTCCCTTGGCGCCCGCTGACGAACACGCGATCTACTTACGTGCACCTTCGCCAGGAGCGGGACTGCAGCTCTCTTCAGGCTTGCGATTGACGGCCCAGGAATTACCCACCGTCGGACCGGACCGCAGCCTCTGGTCGATCCCGGCGGGAGTGGAAGGAACCTACAGCCTGCAAGTAACCAACCGTTCGGTTGGCAACCCCGGCGATTACGATTTGGCATTGTATCCGGTCGTCCGTCCGCTGAGAGCCTTGGCCGGCGAACTGGCGCCTGGCGATGCGGTGACGACCAACCGGACCGCGGCCGTGGGAACCGGCCGATGGTACACCGACGATTATTTACTGCGCGGTGTGGTGGCTGATGAAGAGGTGATCGTCCGGCTGGAGGGAATGGCGTTTGCCCCTTTCATTGAGGCCCGGCTCTTGTTCGACGACACGGTGCAGCAATACGTTGAAGGTGCGCGCTTGACCATTCGCATCCAGGGGACAGGGCAGCAACCTCGGGACTACCTCGTGCGCGTGACCAGCGGCGCCAGCGGCGCTACGGGGAGCTACCGGTTGGTCGTCGAACGGCAGAGTGTTAACCCGGCTGTCTGGAGCTTCGCGCCTCCGGCCGGCCTGCCGGGAACCTGGGTAACGGTCCGGGGAACGAATTTCCTGGACGGCTTGAATCCGCGGGTAACCGGCGTGCGGTTT
This sequence comes from Limisphaerales bacterium, assembly GCA_044229355.1. Classification (GTDB taxonomy): domain Bacteria; phylum Verrucomicrobiota; class Verrucomicrobiia; order Limisphaerales; family JADJPG01; genus JBGARF01. Next base: position 21,182 of record JBGATF010000058.1, on the reverse strand, counting down.
GGGGATGTGCCCGCGGCTTCAACCGAGCCCGTGGATCGTGGCGCGTGGCAGGAGTTCGAAACGCAAGTGCCGGAAGCGGCGGCAACCGGCCTGATTACGGTCTTGACGGAGAGCACGGCGGCTCTGAGCACGAACGAATTTGTCGTGCTGGCGCCGATCGGCGGTCTCCGGCGCGAGGGCACGGGCGTTTCCTTCGCGGTCAGCAATTCGGTCGCGGGTGCATTGAACGTGGTGGAGACAAGCGCGGACTTGCGGCCGCCCATCACGTGGACGCGAGTGGCGACCAATGGCCTGGCGCCGGCCGGAGTGTGGCGGTTTACGAACGGAAACGTGGGCGCATTGCCGCAACGGTTCTTTCGAGTGAGGAGAGAATAAAATGGGAATGACATCGGCAAAATTCGAAGTGGCGAGGTGGCGCTTCGCACGGCTTTTGGAGGGGCCGAGCCTCCGGTTTCTGATTGGGCTGGCGGTGGGGTCGACCATAAGCCTGCAAGGGGCTCAAGTCGACATTTTCGGCCCCCCGGGCAGTGTCGGCTTTGGCCACCAGGTTTTCCTCCTCCCCAATGGCAACATCGTCGTCACGGATCCGTCGTACAACGATCCCGTTACGCAGGCGGAATCGGTTGGAGCCGTCCATCTCTATGACGGCATCACGTTGACGCGGATCAGCAGTCTCACGGGAAGCTCGAGTTATGACTCGGTTGGCCTGGCGGTCACGATTCTGAGCGACGGCAATTTTGTCGTGCAGAGTCCCTACTGGGCGAATGGTGCGGCGGTGAATGCCGGCGCCGTCACCTGGGGCAGCCAGACGACCGGCGTTTCCGGTGTCGTCTCGGCGACCAACTCCCTGGTCGGCACGTCAGGCAACGATCGAGTTGGGCTCGACGGAGTCGTGGCCTTGGGAAATGGCCACTACGTCGTGCGCAGTTTGAACTGGAGTGACGGAGCCAAAGCACACGTGGGCGCGGTCACCTGGGGTGAAGGCCGGAGCGGGGTGACGGGGGCGGTCAGTGCAGGGAACTCACTGATTGGTGGGACGGCTGGCGACTTTGTCGGATCCCTCGGCGTGACGGTTCTTCCAAGTGGGGACTATGTGGTGAGGAGTGGGGCGTGGGCGAATGGCGGGCAAGTCAGCGCCGGGGCCGTGACGTGGTGCTCGGGCGCGACTGGTCGATCTGGCATCGTGTCGCCAGCCAATTCGCTCGTGGGCAACTCGGCTTACGCCCCTGTGGGCAGTGATGGCATCGTCGTGCTGCGGAATGGGAGTTACGTCGTCCGAAGCACATTCTGGAATGGGTCCCGCGGGGCGGTCACCTGGGGTAGTGGAACGGCAGGCGTGGCGGGCGTGGTGTCGTCGGCGAACTCGCTGGTGGGTGCCACGTCGGGGGATAGCGTCGGCAGTGGCGGGGTGGTTGCACTCGCGAACGGAAATTATGTGGTGAGCAGCGACGTGTGGGACCGCGGCACGGTGGTAAATGCTGGAGCGGTTACCTGGGGGAGCGGAACCAGCGGCGTGAGTGGAGTCGTCTCCACGGCCAATTCCCTGGTCGGCTCCCAGACTCAGGATCGCGTTGGCAACGGGGGCGTGCAGCCGTTGGTGAACGGGCATTATGTGGTGCAAAGCCGTAATTGGGCAAACGGCGCGATCGTGGGCGCGGGCGCGGTCACCTGGGGGAGTGGAACCTCGGGTGTGGTGGGAAGCGTGTCGTCAGCCAATTCCCTGGTCGGGGGGCGGGCTGATGATCAGGTGGGATTTGGAGGGGTTGTCGCGTTGGCCAATGGGCACTACGTGGTCATCAGTCCCTATTGGAACAACGGCACCATCGCGAGCGCGGGCGCGGTGACTTGGGGCGATGGCAGTCTCGGAATCAAGGGGTTGGTGTCGTCGGCCAATTCGCTCGTGGGCAGCCGCACGGCGGACATGGTCGGCAGCGGGGGCGTGGTCGCTCTGCCCAACGGCCATTATGTCGTCCGAAGTCCCGAGTGGGACAATGGCACTTTGTTAGGGGTTGGGGCGGTGAGTTGGGGGAACGGATACGTCGGCATCCGAGGTGTTGTTTCTCAAGCGAACTCAATGACTGGCGGCAGCATTGGCGACCGGGTGGGTAGCGGCGGCGTTGTTGCGCTCTCCAACGGCAGTTTTGTCGTGCAGAGCCCTCAGTGGAAGAACGGCGGCGCCTCTCTGGCCGGGGCAGCGACGTGGGGCGATGGCTCCATCATTTTGACGGGCATGGTGTCGGTCGCGAATTCGTTGGTGGGCACGGCGGAGCGCGACATGGTTGGCATTTCAGTGACCGTTTTGACGGGAGGCGACTATGTGGTGCGGAGCCCCAGCTGGAACGGATACGGCGGTGCCGTGACCTGGGGCAGCGCCCAGTCCGGCGCGCGGGGGGCGGTGTCGTTCGGCAATTCGGTTTGGGGTTCGACTCCCGAACAAGTCGGCAATCAAGTGCAGGCGTTGCGCGACGGCAGTTACGCCATTCTCTCGCCCGGCTGGAATGAAAACCGGGGCGCGATCCGGATCTGCCGGGGCACCGACGTCAGCATCGGATCGTTTACCGAGTTTGATTCCCTGGTGGGCAGCACGCCGTTCGATGCAATCGGCAGTCGGCCGTTGGCGGATTTCGGCAGCTACGTCGTCGCCACGCACCCGGATTGGAGCCGCGTCGGTGCCGCGACAATGCTGCCGGTGCAACCCGGTCTGGTCGGCCGCGTCTTCAGCGGCAACAGTTTCGTGGGAGATGTCGTGGATGGAGGCAATGCCATGGCCGCGGCCTTCGATGCGGCCAACGCCCGCCTGATCGTCGGCTACCGCCTGGGCAGTCGCTTCAGCGTGTTTGCCCAGCCCGTGCCGTTGCGCGGCCGCTTGGCGGATCCACAATTGCGCTTCGCCGATCCGTACAAACTGTCGGTGAACGCGTTTTCCACGGCGGCCGAGTTTGCCGTTTACGCGCGGACGGACGGTCGATTCGCGCCGGAATTGACGCTGCTTGATTTTGACACGGGGGGTCCGCTGGCGACCAATTCGACGCCGGTCCCTCTGGGAGACGGAGCCGAGGCGGTGTTGCTCTTCACCAATGGACTCGGACGTTGTTACGAAGCACAGGTGCGGAGCGCGAATCCCGTGCTGAGCGGAGCCTACGAGGTCGGCTTCTACCCGATTGTCCGGCCCGGGACGGCGGTCCAGAGTTCTCTCAACCTATCTTCCGTCAGCGTGACAAACCGCGCAGGAACCACGGCCGACGACTGGTGGCGGGTCGAGGATTACGTGGTGCAAGGCTTCAGTGAGGGTGAACTGTTGGATGTCAGCGTCGAGAGCGAGTCCTTCGATCCGTACGTGAAGATTCTCGATCTGCGCACCGAGGAAGTGTTGGCCGGCAACGACAATGGCTGGGGATCTTCCGCAGCGGGCACGACGGCCCGGTTGGTTTACCGGGTGAACGCGGGACAACTGCTGATCGTTCGGGCGACGAGCCGGGAGCCGGCGCAAGGCGGGCGCTACACCGTGCGGGCCAGGGCTGTGCTGCCGGTCGGATATCGCGTTGGCGGCCACCTGGGTGGGATTGATGAAGTTTCCCCCAGCGGAGCGTTTGTTGACGGATTCACCCTCGCGTCTCGCGACACGGCGGCGGGAGCTGAGCTGGCGGCCTACGCACGATCGCTTGGAGAGTTCGCTCCGGGCTTGCGCATTTATGATCTGGCCTCGGGTATGGCGGTGGGTTCGAGTAATCTCGTGGCGGCGACGGGCGATCAGCTTCTGGTAACGTTTGCCCACCAATCGTCTGTCGGGATCGGCCTGGAGGTGGTTGGTCCGGAGGACGGAAGCACGGGCGACTACGAGGCGGCGGTTTTTCCAGTGGTGCGCCCGGGCGAGGCAGTGATGGGGGCGTTAACCGAGGCGGATCCGGTGACGACCAATCGCACGGCAGCGGTGGGCGCTGGCCGGTGGTTGTACGATGACTATCTGCTGAGGGGCGTGGCGGCGGGAGAAAAATTGGTGGTGCGTTTGGAGCAGGCTGGTTTTGAACCATTCCTGGAGATGCAACTGGTAGGCCACACCATCGGGGGTGGCGAATGGCCAAACTACACAGAAGGGGCCGTCCATTACGCGCCGGCGTTGCCGGGCATCGGGGGCGTTCCGCGGGATGTGATCATTCGGGTGACGAGCCGATCGAGCGGCGCGGGGGGCCCTTATCGGATGCGGGTGGATCGTTTGTCGGCGTTGGCGGTTTGGAGCTTTGCTCCGGAGGCAGGTGTGGCGGGAACCTGGGTGACCGTGCGGGGGACGAACTTCCTGAACGGGCTCAATCCTGCGGTGACGGGAGTGAGGTTTGGGCAAGTGCTTGCGGCGTTGACCGAGCCGGTGGACCGTGGCGCATGGCAGGAATTTGAGGCGCTGGTGCCGGAGGGAGCCGTGACCGGGCCGATCGTCGTCGACGGAGAGACGGGAAGTGCGGCAAGCACAAACAACTTTGTGGTGCTCGCGCCGGTCATGCAGGCGAGGCTGGATGCTGCCGGGCTTTTCTCTTTCGGCGTAAGCAATTCGGTCATTGGCGGGCGCAACGTGGTGGAGGCCGCAATGGATTTGAACCCGCCTGTCCGTTGGCAGCCGACGGCCACGAATTTGGTGGTCACACCCGGCGTGTGGCGCTACACCAACACGGTCTCCGGTGACATTTCCCAACAGTTCTTTCGGATCCGGAAAGTGCCCTGAAAGGATGACCAGTGAATTTGCCTCCGAGAAATCGCGGGAGCCTCTGAATACAGCAACTACTGACCAATTGTGACTCATCGTATGAAACGTCCTTTTCTGAATTCCTTCGCCGCAATCTTGGTTCTGCCGCTGGTGGTCCACTTGCCCGCGAGTCTTCAAGCCCAAACGGACGTGCTGCTAGGGCGGCCCGATTTTCAAAACCTCCTTTTTGATCCGGCACCAGACATCCCGGATGTGCCAACGCTTACTCAGGCGCCGGCCGTGACGCTGATCAGCGGGGGCGTGTGGGCCCCTGGAAAACCCGGAACTCCCACCGACGGCGGTATTGAACTGCTGCAAGCTCTCGTGGGACAGCCGGTGGCGCCGGCCGCCTTCTGGTACCTCGCGCCCGCGCCCTTGCCGGTCCAATCCCACTTTCTCGACGAACGGCTCTCGATTTACAGCGCAGTCGACTATGGGGGACGCTATCGAAATCATTATGCGCCAATGGCTGAGTGGATCGGGTTCGAGCATGCCGCCTTGATCCGGGGAATTGACCTGCCCGCGTTGGAGGTTCATCTGGTCGACGCTCGCAGCGGTGAGGTGCTGGGAGATGGACGACCGTCGGCCAGCGATCCGAGTGGAACCGTGTTGACGTTTCCCTATGCCGGTCCTGCGACCCACACGGTGCGGGTGGCCGCACCTACCGCCGGCCTGATCGGGCGCTACGAGATCGCCTTCTACCCAGTGCTTCGGCCCGCCGGACCCTGGTGGCAGGGAACTCTGTCTGGGGAAGACCGCTCGAGTACGAATCGCGTGGATGGGGTCGGTCTTGGACCGTGGTATTTCGAAGATTACCTGTTGCAGGGCGTCGCTGCCGGGGAACGCATCGCCGTGCGGGTTCTCTCATCCGACTTCACGCCGTTCGTTGAGGAGCGAGTCCTTCCCAGCGAAAGCGAACGGCGCGGGCATGCGGACTTGCACATCGTTACCGTGGGCGGAGGACCGGGCGGGCCACGCGATCACCTGATTCGGGTGACCACCGATGCAAGCGGAGCCCTGGGGGGCTACCGCGTCAAGGCGGGACGGATACCGGAAATCTGGAGCATCAGCCCGGCGGCCGGTCTGCCGGGAACTTTGGTGACGGTGCGTGGAACAAACTTTCTGGATGCGGACAACCCCGTCCTGACAGATGCGAAGATCGGCGGTGTTCCGGCCGGAATGACCGACCCGATCGTGCGGAACGGAGCTCACGAGGTTCAAATCCAGGTGCCGCTGGATGCCGTGACCGGACCGATCTTTGTCCAAACGGACGTGATTGGTGCCACCAGCTCCAACGCGTTTGTCGTCCTCGCGGCCGTGGGCGCGATCCGCCGGGAGGCGGGCGGAAGCATCTCGTTCGGAGTGAGCAACGCGGTGGCCGGATTGGGCAATGTGGTCGAGGCAACGGCCAGCTTGACTCCACCGATCGCCTGGGAGCGCGTGGCCACGAATGCAATCGCGACCGCCGGCGTGTGGCGATTCACGAACGCCTCTCCGGGCTTGTTCCCGCAGCGATTCTTCCGCGTGCGAAAAGAGTAGTCCAACAGCTCTGCGTCCTGCGCAGTCACCCCAGTTCACTCCATCGCCTATGAAGTATGCAATTCCGATTATTCCGATTGGGATATGGTGTTGCGCGGCCACAGTGGTCGCGCAGCCGGTGCCTCCGCTCATCAATTACCAAGGTCGCCTGGCCAACGCTGACGGCAGCCCGTTTCCCACGGCGGACTACGAACTACGCGTGTCACTCTACGACGGCGCCACGAATGGGAATTTAGTCTGGGGCCCGCAGGTGTTCGACGGCGCGCCGGGCACGGGGCACGGTCCGCGGCTTCCGGTCATCCAGGGCTACTACAACCTGATGCTGGGCCCAGTGGACACGGGCGGGCGATCCATTCTTGGCGCTTTTTCCAGTTCGGATCGATTCGTCGAAGTCACCGTGAGTAACCGGCCAGCGGTTTTGCCACGGCAGCAGATTTTACCGGCGCCGTTTGCCGTGCAGGCCGCCAACGGCGCGCCGCCCGGCGCCATGATGGCGTATGGCGGCGACACGCCGCCGGCGGGCTGGTTCCTGTGTAACGGCGAACTCAAGCTAATCGCGGCTTACCCCACTCTTTACGCGGCGCTTGGCGCTCGCTGGGGCGCGCCAACGGCAACACATTTTCACCTCCCGGATTTGCGGGGAAGAACCGTTTTTGGAGCGGGTGCCGGCCCCGGCCTCGCCGACCGGGCGGTTGGGACACTGTTTGGGGCCGAAAGCAAAACTCTGACGACGGCCGAAATTCCTTCGCATGAGCACAAGATGTTTCGCAGCGAAGACGCTAACCAACAGCTTTCGCCGGATAACTACGCGACGGTTCAGGGCTGGGCGGCGGTCGTGCCGCTTCCTAACGTGGATTTTCAATACAAGATCGTTGGGCATGGTTCGGTTGCTGACTTCGGCCGAACGGCGCCAGCGGGCGGCGGCCAGGCGTTTTCGGTGATGAATCCCGGGGCGGCGGTGAATTACATCATTAAGTACTGAGTTTATGGTTCGAGTTATTCTTATCCTCCTCTTGATGGTGGTTGAATTGTCCCGTGCGCTCGGTGGGCAGGCGGTGCCTCCGCTCATCAACTACCAAGGACGCCTGGCCAACGCGGACGGCTCGCCGGTTCCGACTGCCGACTACGAACTGCGCGTGTCGATCTATGACGCGCCGACCAATGGGAACCAGGTCTGGGGTCCGCAGGTATTCGATGGCGGTTCTGGCGCCGGCCACGGCCCGCTCCTTCCGGTGGTGCAGGGCTATTTTAACGTGATGTTGGGTCCCGTCGATGCGCAGGGGCGTTCGATCCTGGGCGCCTTTGCGAGCGCGAACCGATTTGTCGAAGTCGCCGTCAGCAATCGTCCGCCAGTGGCTCCACGACAGCAGATTCTACCGGCCCCGTTTGCTGTGCAGGCGGCCAATGGCGTGCCGGCCGGGACAGTCGTCGCATTTGCTGGTATGGGAAACGCCGTTCCGGAGGGCTGGCTTTTGTGCGACGGGCGGGCATTTCCAACCAATGCATTTCCTCGCCTCTGGGCCGTCATCGGGACCTATTGGGGGGGCTCGACCAATCAGGGATTTTTCAATCTTCCGGACTTGCGAGGTCTATTCCTTCGCGGCGTGGATTTCAGTCCGACCACGGGTGAGGCATCCGGGCAGGACCCGAATGTCTCCCTGAGAACAGCCATCAAGCCCGGGGGAAATCGGGAACGGGAAGTCGGAAGCTTTCAAAGCGACGCCTTTCAAGGACACTGGCATCACATTGGGCGCTCAGATTCGGTCGCGGGAGGGGGCGCCCGGTTGGCGAACGGCGATGGTTTTGCTCCGTCCGATACGCACGTTCAATCTCCGGTGACCGACGGAGTTCATGGAGTGCCTCGGATCAGCGCGGAAACGCGACCCGTCAATGCCTACGTGAATTACATCATCAAAGATTAACTGCCGCCTCTCCACGGCTAGGGCGGGCCCTCCAACCGAATACGAAAACCATGCGAACACTAGTTACGATCTTTACAGCCTTGACTGTCCAAACCGCGACGGCTCAGTCCGTCGTCCCGCTGATGAACTATCAGGGGCGCCTCGCCAATGCCGACGGGACGCCATTCCCCAACGCCGATTACGATCTACGCGTCTCCCTCTACGATGCGGCCACGAACGGAACTTTGGTCTGGGGTCCGCAGGTTTTTGACGGTGGTCCTGGCGCGGGCCACGGTCCGCGGTTGCCGGTGGTCCAGGGTTATTTCAATGTCATGCTGGGCCCGGTTGACACACAGAGTCGGTCCCTCCTCGATGCGTTTGGCGGCTCGAATCGGTTTATCGAAGTCGCGGTGAGCAATCGGCCGCCGATTCGACCCCGGCAACAAATGCTCCCGGCGCCTTATGCGGTGCATTCGGCCAACGGCGCGCCGCCGGGGACCATTGTGGCGTATGGCGGTCCCGTTGTTCCGGCGGGATGGCTTTTGTGTGATGGCTCGGCCCTCGACAAGGACAACCCGATCTATGAACGGCTTTGGCTGGCGATTCTGACGAGTTGGGGCAGCGGAAGCGAGGCCCCGTCCGGCGCCCGATTTCCGGCCGTCACGTCCGGCGCCCAGCAAACGGATTTTAACTTGCCTGACTTGCGTGGAACCTTTCTTCGAGGTGTGGCCGGGGGTCGAGCGGATCAGTTCGGTGACTCGGAAGCGCCTTCGCGGACGCGAGCTCTCGCGAACGGAAACTCCGGCAACAATGTTGGCAGTTTTCAGCCGGGCACGATCGGGGACCACACGCACGGCGGCAGTACGGGCACGGGCAATGGAACATTGGCGGCGCAGATTTACGTCAGCGGCAACAACAATGTCTGGTTTCGACGGCGGACCATTTCGACTTGGGTCGCCAGTCCGAATTACGGGGCGAATGGCACTGACGTGACTTGGCCCAGCGGAGACGATACGACCGAAGCGACCGTGGTCGTCGGGCAAACCGCGGTGAACAACCCACAAACGAGCGAGTCGCGGCCGGCGAATGCCTATGTTAACTACATCATCAAGTATTGAGGCCACGCGACGATTGCTCGCCGTCTGTCTGGCTCTCGTCGCCGTCGCCGCCGGCGCTCAAAGCGTGCCGCCTTTGATCAACTATCAGGGCCGCTTGGCCAATGCGGACGGCACGCCCCTGCCAACGTCGGATTACAGCCTGACGATACGCCTCTGGAACGCTCCGACCGGCGGCGTTTCTGTTTGGGGACCGCAATGCTTTGATGGTGAGGTAGGCCCGGGACACTGCGTTCGAATGCCGATTGTTCAGGGCTATTTCAGCGTAACCTTGGGGCCAATCGACACGAATGGGGCATCCTTGGCCAGCGTGTTCTCTGCTTCAAATTGCTTTGTTGAAGTCTCGATTAGTAACCGACCGGCCATCCTGCCGAGGCAACAGATTCTTTCGTCCCCTTATGCCTTCAGCGCCGCGAACGGATCACCGCCCGGAACGGTCGTGGCGTTTGCCGGACCCGAAAGCAACGTGCCGGCAGGCTGGCTGCTGTGCGACGGCCGTTCGATCGAACGGGTACAATACCCTCAGTTGTGGCAGGCCATTGGTGGGTCTTGGGGGACGGGAAACGGGACAACGACCTTCCTACTTCCCGACTTGCGCGGCGTCTTCTTGCGTGGAGTGAATGCGGGACGGACCGATGCCCTTCGTGACGATGTCTCCGAGCGATTTGCCCTGACAGGCGGCAATTCCGGTTCGGTCGGCAGTTACCAAATGGATGCGCTGAAGCGTCACGATCATTCCTATCGGCGCGCCATTGGGCACACGCCTGGAGCGCCGGGCATAGCTCTCTTCGCCGACAACGCGGTCGACATCAATGGTGACCGTCGCGGAGAGATTAATTCCGAAGGAAACCCAAATGAAACCCGACCGAAGAACGCCGCCGTCAACTACGTGATTAAGTATTGAGCCCCGCTTGCCCCAGGGAAATGAGGACTGCGCGGCGCGCCGGCGGGCGCTAACATTAACACCATCAGGAAATGTCGAGGCCATGAAAACTCTGGTGACCGTCCTATTGTCTTTGCTAACTGGCTGGGCCGCCGCCCAGTCTGTGCCGCCACTGATCAACTACCAAGGCCGCTTGGCCAACGCCGACGGCACGCCATTCACGACGGCGGACTACGAACTGCGCGTGTCGCTTTACGACACTGCCACCGGCACGAATCTCGTCTGGGGTCCGCAAGTGTTTGACGGCGGTGCGGTTGTTGGCCATGGCCCGCGAATCCCGGTGGTGCAGGGGTATTTCAATGTAATGTTGGGGCCCCGCGACGTCGGAGGGCGATCGATTCTGGAGGCCTTTGCCTCGTCCGATCGGTTCGTAGAGATTTCGGTCAGCAACCGCCCTCCCATCGTCCCTCGGCAGCAGATTCTGCCAACTCCTTTCGCAATGCATGCGGCCGATGGAACGCCGGCTGGGAGCGTCATTGCGTTCGCCGGCGACCCCAGTCGGGTGCCAGAGGGCTGGCTGTTGTGTGACGGACGCGCGCTCTACGCGACCAACTATCCGCAATTGTATAACGCCATCCGGACAAATTGGGGGGCCGGTTTCAGACTGACCGGCTTTCCCGTTTCACTACTGCGCAAAGTTGCGGATTTCAATCTACCGGATCTTCGAGGGGTCTTTTTGCGAGGGGTTAGTGGCTCCGGGAATCAGGTGTTCGGTTATCTCGCGGATGAGGAGGTCGATCCAGATTCGGGGGGCAGATTGGCATCGGCCCCGGGAGGCGCTGCCGGAAACCGGGTGGGCACCATCCAATTCGGAGCGTTCAGGGTGCACAACCATCTGGGATCCCGGTTCGCTTCCGAAACTCACCAGCACTGGACACCGGTTGGAGTGGACGCCAACTATTTCTTTGGCGGCTATGCTTACGGTACAAGGGTCGTAACTTCAGCCAACGTAGGATTGATCAATATTCAAGCCAATAATATCGCCAGCAACCCGATGCGGGAGACCGCGAGCACGGGCCCGACCGAAACCGCGCCCATTACTCCTGACGGTGGATCGGAGACGCGACCTGTCAATGCGTATGTGAACTACATCATCAAGTACTGAGCATGAAATTTCTTCTCTCGTTCGTTTTCTCATCCGTGGCGTTTGCGGCCGTCGCCCAGTCGGTCCCGCCGCTGATCAACTATCAAGGTCGGCTGGCGAACGCGGATGGTACACCGTTCCCGACGGCGGACTATGAGTTGCGTGTGTCGCTCTATAATGCGGCGACGAATGGGGATTTGATTTGGGGCCCGCAGGTTTTCGACGGAGGACAGGGTGCCGGGCGCGGCCCGCGCTTGCCGATCGTCCAGGGGTATTTCAACCTTATGTTGGGCCCCGTCGACATCCAGGGGCGATCGGTGCTTGATGCGTTTGGGGAATCCAATCGGTTTGTCGAAGTGACGGTCAGTAATCGGCCGCCGATCGGGATCCGACAACAAATCCTGCCGTCGCCGTTCGCGGTGCAAGCGGCGAACGGCTCACCTCCAGGAACCATCGTTGCATTCGGCGGGGAAAACATTCCGGAAGGATGGCTTCTTTGCGACGGTCGAGCATTTACGTCGGCGCAATACCCGCGACTCTGGCTTGCTATTTCCAATTTCTGGGGTGGGAGCGAGAGCAGTTTCTATATTCCCGATCTTCGTGGACTTTTCTTACGGGGAGTTGCCAACAGTCCGAATGCCGGGCCAGCGTCCTTCGATCCGGATGCAAATTCGAGAGTTGAGATCAAACCCGGAGGCCACACTGGAAACCGCGTAGGCAGCTGGCAAAATGATGCACTGCAAGACCACGGGCATCAGATCTATTTTGATTACTTCGCGGGAGGCGACAGACGGTCCATTCCCGGTTGGCATGAGAATTTTGCTTCACTCGGAATTCGCGGAAGCCCGATTGGACTCAGCGCAAACGAGTTGATTTCCCGTGGCGTCGGTGGGACGCCTCGCGCTGCTGCCGAAAATCGCCCAAAGAACGCCTACGTCAATTACATCATAAAGTACTAAAGCCATGAAACCGCTCTTGATAGTGGTCTTTGCAGCAGGCATGGGCTTGGCCGGCGCCCAATTGGTCCCTTCACTATTTAACTACCAAGGACACTTGGCCAATGCGGACGGCACTCCGTTTCCCACCTCGGATTACGAACTGCGCTTTTCAATCTACGATGCGCCAACCAATGAAATCCCTGTCTGGGGCCCGCAGGTCTTCGACGGTGCTCCGGATACGGGACATGGCCCACGCCTGCCGGTCGTGCAAGGGTATTTCAACGTGATGCTGGGGCCAGTGGACACACGCGGGCGGTCCATTCTGAGTGCCTTTTCGAGCTCGAATCGATTTGTGGAGGTCACTGTCAGCAACCGGCCAGCGGTTTTGCCACGGCAGCAGATTCTAACGACCCCGTATGCCGCGCAGGCCGGGAACGGATCGCCGCCGGGCTCAGTGACGGCATATTTTGGGACAATCCTTCCTTCCGGTTGGTTATGGTGCGACGGAAAGGAAGTGAGCCGAGACGATTACCGTGAGTTGTATCGAGTCATCGGAGATTCGAGCGGCGCCGGGAACGGCGTCTCAACATTTCGACTCCCCGATCTTCGCGGCATGTTTCTACGAGGCGTGACGGGCGCGCGAAACGATGGTTGGCAGGACCCAGCGGATGGGCGGCTGTCCCCCCAGTCCGGCGGCGCGTACGCGGGGATTGGCAGCTATCAAAGCGATTCCTTCCGCAGCCACCGGCATCCGGCGTACGAGGCTGGCGCGGCCGGTGTGATCAAGTCCGTCAACGAGACGCTCCTATCCGGACGACCGGGTGCGCCGTGGAGCACCGGGCAGGTCACCGAGAACTCGATGACCCTTAATGAAGGAGGGCCTGAAACGCGTCCGCGAAACGTTGGGGTCAACTACATTATCAAGTATGGGTCTTCTCCAAAAGAAGTGGGTGAATTTTGAGGGGTGATCGCAATTTGAGGCCGTATTGACAGGCGTTTTATGAGTTTTGCGGCTGCAGAAAACGTGTTTCAATTCCGCGCATGGCCAAACCAAAGCGGCAGTTGCGCGACGTACTGCCTGGCTTGCCCTGGCGGAAGTGCACGGGGTTTTCGGTGGTCCGCTTGAGCGCGTGGTGCGCCTTCGCCGCCGCGGAAAAAACGGTGTGCCGCCACTGCGGTCGAGCGCGGTGGAGCTTCTACGATCGTCGTCCGTGGGTGGCGCGATCTGGTCGTGCGGCCTGCTGCGATCTTCCTGAGTTCGAGATGCGGTGCGTGGCGTGCGGCTGGCGGCGTGAAACGCGAGAAGCTGAGTTGGTTGGCCGACTGTCCGTTTTACACCAAGCGCTTCGCTCATTACGTCGGATGGCGATGCCGCGATCTATCGATCAAGGCCGTGGCCGAGGAGTTGCGCCTGGATTGAAGTCGGTCGTATGAACCGGATTGCCATATACGCGCGAACAGTTGCGGCGGGCAGGATTGAAACGCCCGAGGTTATTGGCATCGACGAGATCCGATTCGCAAAGGACACACCTATCGGATTGTCGAAAGCGACTTGTTGCGGTTTCGACCGATTTGGTTTGGCGGCAAGGATCGTTCCAGGCGAGCCTGGAGATGTTCTACCAGTGGTTACTTCAAAACGGTCGGAGTCGATCTGATTGGCGGTGATGGACATGTGGAAGCCGTTCCGCACGGCCACGGCGCGGTGTGCCAAAAACGCGGCCGTCCTGTTCGACAAGTTTCACATTATGCGCCATCTGGGAGGTGCTGGACGAGGTGCGCAAGAGCTTGGGCTATGCCCGATTGACGGGCTCAAACGCCGATTCATCAAGCGGTCAGGAAACTTACACGCTGCTGTCCAATCGGGAGAACTTGATCTGGACGGACGGCGGGTTCTGCGGGAATTGCTGGCGGCCAATCGGCGCCTTCACGTGGCCTACCTGCTCTCGGCGAACCTTCGGACAGCTGTGGAGTTATCGACGAGAGTGGGCTGGGCGCTGCGGTTCTTCGAAAAACTGGAAAGCCGGATTGAAGCGGCAACGGCCTGCCGCATCAGAAGCCCGCCCGCATGATCGAAGCCCACTGGGATGGAATCGCCGCTTTCTGCAAGCCGGAGAACAAAGTGTCGTTGACGGTCGAGGGATTCAACAACAAGATCCGCGTCCTTCAGCGGCGGGCCTACGGTCTGCGCGACGAGAATACCTGCGCCTGAAGATCCTCACGTGCATGCTGCCGCCGTTCCGAGAACGTCGATGGTATCCAGCCCCGAGGTCGTTTGACCTGGAGGACGTCGTGGGGCGCGCCTATCCGAGCGGCGGAGCGAGTCCGTTACGCGGCGACCGGCGGCGACGCGAGCTGGAGGCTCGAAGCCTCGTCGCCGCCGCTCGCCCGCCCGCTCGGATAGACGGCGCGGTCACGTCGCGGAACCCCACCAGTATGCCCCCGATTCCCGTCCGCCCGCACCTCAAGCTGGCAGCCTTCGAGCCGCTCGACATTCGCGGCTGTTTGCCTCAACTAGCGCTGATGCGAACTGGTCATCCCTCACTCTCCAGTGAAAAACCCCTCAAAATCACCCACATGTTTTGGAGAAGAAGCTCAAGTATTAAGCCCATGAAGTTCCTTATGCCGTGGTTGATCGTTTTCCTAGCGGACGCGGCGGGTACTCAATCTGTCCCTCCATTGATTAATTACCAAGGACGTCTGGGCAACACGGACGGAACGCCATTTCCCACTGCCGACTACGAAATGCGCCTATCGCTCTATGATGCGGCCACGAACGGGAATTTGGTCTGGGGCCCGCAGATTTTCGACGGTGCTCCGGATGTGGGACATGGCCCGCGCTTGCCGATGGTGCAGGGACATTTCAACGTGATGCTCGGCCCCGTGGATACGCAAGGACGTTCGATCCTGGGCGCCTTTGTTAGCGCGAACCGATTTGTGGAAGTAGCCATAAGCAATCGCCCTGCGATGGCGCCGCGACCGCAGATTCTGCCAGCGCCGTTCGCCGTACAGGCGGCAAATGGCGTTCCGGCTGGCACGGTCGTCGTGTTTGCCGGCATAGGGAGTGCGGTTCCCGAGGGCTGGCTTTTGTGCAACGGGCGGGCATTTCCAACGAATGTATTTCTTCGGCTGTGGGCCATCATCGGAACCTATTGGGGGGGCTCAACCAATCAGGGATATTTTAACCGCCCGGACTTGAGAGGTCTATTCCTTCGAGGCGTGGATTTCAGTCCAACAACGGGTGTGGCGGCCGGGCAAGATCCGAATGTCAGCTTAAGAACAGCCATCAAGCCGGGGGGGAACCGAGAACGGGAAGTCGGTAGCTTCCAAAGCGACGCCTTTCAAGGGCACTGGCATCATATTGGGCGTTCGGATTCGGTCGCGGGCGGAGGGGCCAGGTTGGCCAATGGCGATGGATTTGCTCCGTCCGACACGCACCTTCAATATCCCGTGACCGACGGTGTTCACGGAGAGCCTCGAATTAGCTCGGAAACGCGACCAGTCAATGCTACCTGAATTACATCATCAAAGATTGCATGCCTCCTCTTTCTCGTTCGGGCGGGCCCGCTAATCGAATACGAGAACCCTGCGAACTTTAGTTACGATCTTTACAGCCTGGACTGTCCAAACCGAGAGCGTTCAGTCCCTCGTACCGCTGATAAACTATCAGGGGCGCCTCGTCAATGCGGACGGGACGCCATTTCCCACCGCCGATTACGGTTTACGTGTGTCCCTTTACGACGCGGCCACGAATGGGGCTTTGGTCTGGAGTCCGCAGGTTTTTCACGGCGGTTCCGGCGCGGGGCATAGTCCGCGATTGCCGGTGGTTCAGGGTTATTTCAATGTCATGAGGGGTCCGATTGACACGCAGAGTCGCTCCCTTCTCGCTGCATTTGGCGGCTCGAATCGGGTTGTCGAAATCGCGGTGAGCAACCGGCCGCCCATTCGGCTCCGGCAACAAATTCTTCCGGCGTCGTATGCCATGCAAGCGGGCAACGGTTCACCCCGGGAGCGATCGCTGCGTTTGGTGAATCCGTAGTCCCGGCTGGCTGGCTGCTGTGCGACGGCTCAGCGTTGGATCGAGAAAACGAAAATTACAGCCGCCTTTACATGGCGATCCTCACCAACTGGGGCAATGGATCGGGTGCCCCGGTCGGCGCCACATTAGCCGCCGTGGCCTCCGGGCCGGAGGCCACTGGTTTTAGCGTCCCCGACCTTTAGAGGCTATTCCTTCGAGAAGTCAGCGGGGCGGTCGCGCGCGATCCCCACCGTGGCACCCGCGGAAGAATCATGGCGGGCGGCAACGAGGGAAACCAAGTGGGGAGCAGTCAAAACCATCTGCTGAAGCAACACCTGCACATCGTCCCAAAGAGCGCTTCGACGACGACAGACGGGCCGAGCGAATACGTCCGGACTGGCTTCCCGTCGACCGGCCGGGATTCGCGATTTGAGGGGCTTGTCAACGACACTCCCGATGGAGGCGCAGAGACTCGTCCGCTCAATGCTTACGTTCACTACATCATCAAATACTGAATTTATGAAACTCGTACTGACTTGCCCGGTGGCGGTGATTGCGTTCATGGCAGGTGCCCAGCCGGTGCCTCCTTTGATGAACTACCAAGGTCGCCTGGCCAACGCCGACGGCACACCCTTTGCCACGGCCGATTACGAACTGCGGGTGTCCCTTTATGACGCGGCCACCAACGGGACCTTGGTCTGGGGTCCGGAGGTGTTCGACGGAGCGCCCGGGACGGGCCATGGCCCCCGGCTACCTGTGGTGCAGGGGTATTTCAATGTGATGCTCGGGCCGGTGGATTTGCTGGAAAGGTCCATTGCTGATGCGTTTGGCGGATCGAACCGTTTTGTGGAAGTGACCGTGAGGGACCGCGCGCCGATCCATCCGCGCCAGCGAATCTTAGCCGCGCCTTACGCCTTAATGGCGGCAAGCGTAGCGCCGGGATCGATATCAGATCAACAGATCGGAATCGTCAGCAGCCTTTCAGCTCCCGATGGCGGTCCGACGAATGCGTTCTCAATCGACTTGCGCGGAAGGGCGTTCCTCGAATACGGAGGTGTTTACGTTGCGGGCAGTGCGCCCGGGAACGTAGCTTTCAGCGGGTCGAAGGCAAACGGCACATTTCCGAACTGGCTCAGCATCGGAGCGACTCCCGATTTCGTGCGGCTTTTAGGTGCACGGTCGGAAGTTCACGCAGGTTACGGAATCGCGCTCGGAGAGAATATAGCGTCCCCGGTGGTATGGTTTTATGCATTCGAAGATCGCAATTGTTTTCAGGTCCGAGCGGTCGAGTATAACTCGCAAGTTGAAGCCGGAACACCGTTGCTAACGGTCCGCCGCCTTGGAGGTGGCGCTCGGGTTGGGATCGGGACGGAGAATCCGGGCGCGGCATTGGATATCCGAGGCGAAGGAGTCGCCACCGCCGGATTCAGGAACACCTGTGACCGAGATGCGAAAAGGGACTTCGCTACCATCAATTGTCAGGACATTCTGGCGCGCGTGGTCGGACTGCCGATTCAGTCTTGGGTTTACAAAGAGGATCCAATGCATGCGCGGCACGTCGGTCCAGTAGCACAAGATTTTCATGCCGCATTTGAGGTTGGAGCGGATGACCGAACGATTTCAACGGTCGATTCGGCCGGGATTGCGTTAGCTGCGGTCAAAGGATTGCATGAACTGTTTCGGCAGAAGGAAGTGGAACTTGAATCGCTGAGGACTACCGTAATGACCCTTCAGGAAGAGGTCACACGACTGCGAAAACTGGGTGCAATGGGCAATTTGCCGGAGCGAAATGGAAGGTGAAGGTTTGTCAGTGTCTAATCGTTTCGTAAATGTCGAAGGCCATGAAACTAAAATATTTGCTTGCTGCCGTCTCCTGTTATCTGGGGCTAACTTCTCTGCTGTGGACCGACGTGGTACCTCCGCTGATCAACTACCAAGGTCGACTGGCCAACGCGGACGGCGCGCCATTCCCGACGGCGGACTATGAGTTGCGGATTTCCCTCTTCGACGCCGCGACGAACGGGAACTTAGTTTGGGGCCCGCAGGTTTTTGATGGTTCCCTTGCGCCGGGTCATTCCGGACGGGTGCCGATCGTGCAGGGGCATTTCAATGTTATGCTAGGGCCGTCCGACACGTTAGGCCGGTCGATCCTTGTAGCATTAGGTGACTCCCACCGGTTTGTCGAAGTCGCGGTGAGCAATCGGCCGCCGATTTCACCGCGGCAAAGAATCCTGACGACTCCCTACGCTGCTCAAGCAGGAAATGGTTCGCCTCCCGGGTCGATTATCGCATTCGGCGGATCGGCTATTCCGGACGGCTGGCTTCTGTGCGATGGCGCACCGGTCGATCGTTTCCAGTTTGGCAAGCTGTTTGCAGCCATTGGCACGAACTGGGGCCACGGAGATGGTCAAACCACATTCAACCTGCCGGACCTGCGGGGATATTTCTTGCGGGGCGTTGATTCGACACCGAGCGCCGAACGTGATGCAGATTACGCGGCTCGGTTTGCCATCAAACCGGGAGGCGCAACGAATCGCAACGTCGGAAGCTACCAGTCCGATGCATTGAAACGGCATACCCATTCCATAAAACGAGTGGGGTTGAACACTCAGGCCGCCAATACCCAACTCGCAATCACCGCCGACAACAATTCGCTTGGCTTCGTTGATCCGTTTGATGGCGTCGTTAACCAGGCGGGCGATTCGGGTGAGTCACGGCCCAAGAATGCTTACGTCAACTATGTCATAAAGTTTTAGTGCCTTGAGCAGAAGAATAAGCTGCATGGCGCCGGCATTCGCTGCATTGGCTGACGCTCAGCCGATTTTTCGCTTGGTCAAGACGATTCGCAGTTGCCTACACCTGGCCTGGGACATCTCATGAAAACATGAAACAGGTCATAACAATTCTTGTTGCGTGCTTGATTCCGGTCTTTTCCAAGAGTCAGTCGGTCGCTCCGCTGGTCAACTACCAAGGTCGACTGGCCAACGCGGACGGCACGCCATTACCGACGTCGGACTATGAGTTGCGGATTTCCGTCTTCGACGCCGCGACCAACGGGAACTTGGTTTGGGGTCCGCAGTTATTTGATGGAGCGATTGGCACTGGCCGTGGTCCTCGCGCGCCGGTGGTGCAGGGTTACTTCAATGTCATGCTCGGCCCCGTGGATGTGGCTGGCCGGCCGCTTCTTGATGCATTCCATGGTTCCAATCGGTTTGTTCAGGTGACCGTGAGCAATCGCCCTCCTTTCCTGCCACGCCAGCAGATTCTACCAACACCTTTTGCGGTGCAGGCAGCCAATGGCTCTCCGCCCGGCTCCATCATCGCGTTCGGCGGAACGAATGTTCCCGCGGGTTGGATGTTGTGCGACGGCCGCCCGTTGCAGAGCACGGTGTATCCTCTGCTTTTTGATGCTATTCGGACGGCGTGGGGCGATGCATCCGATGACGTGGATCCGAACACCGATTTTCGTGCGCCTGACCTGCGCGGACTGTTTTTGCGCGGTGTCGATGACAGTCCGGTTATGGGAACCGCCCAGCGCGACCCGGATCGAAGTGAGAGCAACCGGGTTCAGATCCACTCCGGAGCGGCGGTCGGCCCACGAGTGGGCAGCTTCCAGGAGGACGCCCTGAAAATTCACCGTCACTCAATCGTAAGCGTCCAGCCAACTGCATTGGTGCGAGGCGGACCTGCGTGGGGCGGTCTGCGATGGCGGTCAGGCAGAGTTTAAGAAGATTGGCGGGAGGCCTTCCACGCCATCGGTGTCAACTCAGCGACACGGCTGGCGGGCCAGTCGGCGATTTTTGGGAGCACATCCAGCAGATATTGGCGCGTGTTGATGGCCAGGCGCCGGCAGGTTTCGAAGATGGAAACGATCGCGGCGATCACCGGGCCCGCTTGTTCGCTGCCAATGTGCAGCCAGTTCTTCCGTCCGACGGCCAGCGGGCGGATCGAGTTCTCGCAGCAGTTGGTATCCAACTCGACTTGGCCGTGCTTGAGGAATAGCCCCAGCCGATCCCAGAGCTTAAGGGTATAGGCACAGGCTTAGCCCAGTTGGCTGGCGGGTAACACATCCGGCTGGGCTCGCAGTTCCAGGATCCGGCGCCCGAGTTCTTCGAAGATGAACCGACTCTGCTGTTGCCGTAGTTCCCAGCGCTGCTCCGCGGTCATCCCTTGAGCGCGGGCTTGGGCTTCGACCGCATACAGCTGCCCGATGCGGTCCAGGATCTCCTGGGGACGCGGATCCAACGGCTGTAACTGATGCGCCCGGTGGAATTCCCTCCGTGCGTGCACCAGACAGGCCGCGTACTCGATGCCTTCCCCCAATTTGTCGTAGGCCGCGTAGCCGTCACTCTGCAAAATCCCGGTAAACTCTCGCAAAAATTCCTGAGGCCCTTCACGGCCCCGACTCATCTTGAACTCGAAAACCGCCGGACCTCCCGGCCGGCTGTACTCCCAGAGGTAGGCTTGGTGATTTCGTCCCGTGCCCTCGGAGACCTGACAGGGAACTGGAGTTTCATCGGCCTGGATGTAGCGACCGGCCACTAGGTCCTGCTTCACCGCCGGCATCAACGCCTGCAACGAGCCGCCGACTTTGAGGATGACGTTGATCAAGGTTTTGCGGCTCAGTTCAATCTGCGCGTCCCGTTGGAGGATCGCGCTTTGGCGGTAAGCCGGCAGGAAATCCCCAAACTTCTTTATCACCACATCCACGGCCATCGCGTCGGAGAGCTTGCTCTTGGGCAGGATGCTCGCAGGGGCCGCCGCCCGGCTCACACCCCCTTCGGGGTGATCGGGGCAGGCTCGCTTTTCCCGCAGCGTCACCTTCACGAAGTAATAGGCCGGAACGACGTCCAGTTCCTCGGACCGCTCGTAGCCGATGACCGGCTTGGTCTGCTGGCAATGGGCGCACACC